>NZ_JANUXN010000004.1 GCF_025699485.1 Thauera carbonicopians
TAGTGCGTGCCGTAGCGGCTGTGGTGCAGGCGGTTGTCGCGGAACAGCGCGTCGTGCGAGACATCGACGTAGAGCGCGTCGCGCACGAAGCTGATGTTGTTGCCGATGATGCGCGCACGCCGCGTGTTGTAGAGCTGGATGCCGTTGCCACGCTGCGAGGAGCGCAGCTCGCGCTTGCCGGTGATCAGGTTGCCTTCGATCAGCACGTCGTTCGACTGCTCGATCCACAGCCCGAACAGCGTGTAGGAAAAGTCGCAGTTGCGCACCACGGTGTGGTGCGAACCCGGCCAGACGTAGATGCCGGCGTTCTGCTCGCGCAGGCTGGCGCCGGAGTCGGCGATGATCAGGCCTTCGATCGTCACGTTCTCGGCCTTGATGCGGATGGTGTCGCCGCGCAGGCCGCCCGATATCGTCGGCCGGTCGATGCCGCGCAAGGTCAGCGGCCGGGTGATCAGCAGGTTCTCGACGTAGCGGGCGCGCTCGACTTCGATGGTGTCGTCCGGGGCGGCGCGGTCGATCGCGGCCTGGATGGATTCGCCCGCCTTGACCCGCCACACCGCGGCCGCGGCCGGGGCGGCGAGCGCCGCGAGCAGGCTGGCGGCGGCGATGGCGTGGAGGAAGCGGCGGGCAAGGTGCATTGCGTGGATGGCATTGGACGACGGTGCCAAGTATAAGCGCACGCTTGCGCAGCCTTCCTTGATCTGGGTGAAGCGCTGCAGGCAGTGATCATGCCATTGGCAAGTTGCGGGATCGGCCTCGTGCCGGATCGCAGGCGGGCGCCAGCCGCCGTGGCCTCGGTGTCAGACCTGCACCAGCCCCAGGCTCTTCAGCGCCAGGAACAGCGCGGCACCGATCAGCAGGTTCTTGAAGCCGACGTAGCAGACCATGTCCATCAGGCTTGCCTGGCGGTAGCGCCGGCCCCACCACGGGCCGTCCTTGACGTAGGGTTTGGAGCCCATGCGCACGGCGACTTCGAACACGCTCCAGCCGAACCACCAGCCGATGATGGCGCCGGGCGTCATGTCGCCCATCGCCGCCAGCACCCAGGCCACGCTGGCGGCCAGCGCGAGCGCCAGGCCGGCGGCCTGGACGACGCGCTGGCGCTGGAAGCCGTTGCGGCTCCAGGGCCACAGGTGGTCGCGGATTTCGGCCAGCAGGCGGGCGGCGGCGCCTTCGCCGGCGTAGGGCGGTTCGACCGGCTCGGTCAGGATGCGTGGATCGGCCATGGTCGGATCCTCCTCGAATACGGTGTCGGGATCAGGCGCGGGGCGTGGGGGACGCGACCGGCTTGATCGGGATGTAGTAGCCGTCCTTGCCGATCGGCGTCAGCGGCAGGCCGGCCTTGGTGCGGCGCTTGCGTTCCTGCGCCAATGGCGGGCAGGCGTGTTCGTCGGTGTAGAGCACCATGCAGTCCAGGCACAGCATGCATTCGCGGTGGTCGATGCGGCCGTGCTCGTCGATCGCGTGCGAGCCGCAGCCTTTCGCGCAGGCCTTGCAACTGTCGCATTCCTGCTTGCGGCGCAGGCCGTACCAGCGGAAGGTCGAAGGCATCGCCAGCGCGGCGCCGAGCGGGCACAGGTACTTGCAGAACGGCCGTTCGGTGAAGATCGACAGACCCAGCAGGCCGGCGGCGAACAGCGTGTAGGGCCAGCTGCGGTTGAACATGCCGACCAGGAAGGTGGTCTTGAACGGCTCGACTTCGGCGAGCTTCTCCGCCAGCCCCATCGAGAACATCGACACCGCCAGCAGGCCGAAGAAGATGAAGTACTTCAGCCACTTCAGCTTGTGGTGCCATTTCGCCGGCATCTCGAACTGGAAGCGCTTCAGGCCAACCGCGCTGCCGATCTTGTGCAGCAGTTCGGACAGCGAGCCGAAGGGGCACAGCCAGCCGCAGAACAGCCCACGGCCCCACACGAACACCGTGACGATGATGAAGATCCAGAACAGGAAGATGAAGGGATCGGTCAGGAACAGCTCCCACTGCCACTGGAACAGCAGCGAGTGGAACCAGGTCAGCACCTGCGTGATCGAGGGCTGGGCGAGCAGGCCGAAACCGACGAAGCCGATGCTGACGACCCAGGCGGTGTACTTGAACACGTTGACCGGCCACTTGTTCTTGCGCGTCGAGCGCCGCGTCAGTGCGTCGCGGTTGGCGTAGGCCACCGCCACCATCAGCAGCAGTGCGGAGAACAGGCCGATCTCGACCGCCCGCGTCTTCCAGATGCGCACCCAGGGCGCGTCGGGTTTCTTGACCACCGGGCGGCCGCCTTCGAGATAGGCTGCCGGCAGCCAGTACTCCCGGTCGAAGTTGACGAAGGTGCGGGCGCCGGTGGCGCGGTCGACGCGGTTGCCGAGGAAGATGAACTTCCATGGGAAGGCGCCGGAGAAGGCCGGCGAACGGACGATGAAGATGCCGGATTCGTTGAAGGCCGGCGCGCCGGGGGCGGCGAGGCCGTACAGGTTCAGGTAGTCGAGGTCGCGGAAAGTGAAGGCGTCCTGGCCCTGGCGGACCTGGATGCGGTCGTAGATGCCGCCGCGCACGAAGCCCGAGCCCTTGAAGGATTCGTTGCCGCGGGTGCGGATCACGAACAGCGCATGCTCGCCTTCGGCCAGCCGGCCCATCAGCGAGCGCCAGCCGGCCTCGCCCATGATCGCGCGGCCGACTTCGGGGTGGTTCAGATAACCGTACCACAGCTCGATGAAAGGCTCGCTGCTGCGCTCGAGGCCGACCTGTTCGGGCATCACCGCCAGCCGCTGCACCACGCCTTCCTTGACCATGGTGTCCCAGTCGAGCGCACGGCCGCGGTCGACGAAGTTTGCCTGCGGACGCACGGTCGCTTCGAGGATGCCGACCTGGCGGCCGACTGCCGCGCCCGACATCATCATCACCTGGTTCTGCGCGATGACCGTCACCGTGGCGCCGGAGATGGCGTCCAGGCCGATGATGTCCTCGTCGGGGCGGGAGCGGCCGATCTCGATGTTGTCGCCGACGAACTTGCCCAGGTACTGGTCGTTGAACCTGACCAGCGCGGACTCGGGAATGCCGAGCAGCAGGATGGGCTCGGAATGCTTGAGGATCTTGATGCCGGCGAAGTGGCCGTCGGGGGTCAGGCCGATCAGCGTGATCACCGGCTTGCCGGAATAGGCCGGGGTGTCGGTGACGTCGGTCGACAGCACGACGTAGCCGACCAGCTTGCGCTTGCCGTTCTCGTCGGCGTAGCCCTCGACGTAGAAGGGCTGGCCCTTGCGCTCGGAAAAGCTCGTCGCGCCGGGCAGCACTTCGCTACAGGGCACGTAGTCGCACAGTGCCGGCGCGGTATTGAGCTCGGGCGGCAGCGCGGCTTCGTACGCGGTCTGGGCCAGCGCGGGGGCCGTGGTGCTGGCGATGGCGGCAGTGAGGAGCAGGGCGGACAGGGAGTCGCGCAGTGCGGACAGCAGCTTCATGGCGCTCTCCATTAGTGAACTGCGATGAAGTCTAGGAAAGCAGAACGGCGCTGTATTTGTCGCGGATCAATTCCTGGCCGGGCTGCGCCGGGGCCCGAAAAAGCCACAGGGGGCCTCGGCCCCCTGTGTTCCGTGTGTTGCCGGAGTGCGGTCGTCAGGCTTCGACGATCATGCGGCTGCGCATTTCGAGGTGCAGCGCATGGCAGAAGTGCGTGCAGTAGCACCAGAACACGCCCGGCTGGTCGGCCTTGAAGGTGACCGACTTGGTTTCCTGCGGGTTGACGATGAAGTTGATGTTGTAGTTCGGAATCGCGAAGCCGTGGGTCAAGTCCTCGATCTTGTCCAGGTTGGTCAGGATCACGGTGACCTCGTCACCGACCTTGACCTTGAACTCGCGCGGCTCGAAGGCCGGCGCCAGCGAGGTGATCTTGACCGTGACCTTGTTGCCGTCGCGGAACACGCCGGCTTCCTTCGGGTCCTTGACCGCGTTCGGGAACTCGTTGAGGTCATAGACCTGCTTCGGCTGCAGCAACTCGCGCTTGAAGATGATGAAGTCGTGCGGTTCGGGGCGGACCGGGTGGTCGGCCACCAGCACCATCTTGTCGCCCGAGATGTCGACCAGCTGCTCGGTTTCGGCGTGCAGCGGGCCGACCGGCAGGAAGCGGTCCTTCGAGAACTTGCAACCCACGCACAGCCACTTGCCGTCGGCGAACATGGTCTCGGACTGCGAGGCGTTGATGTGGCCGGGCTGGTAATGCACGTCCAGGCGATCGACGACGTACTGCGCGCTGGTGTCTCCGGCGTGGAACTTGATTGCCGCGTCGACGTTCCATTTCACGATCTGGCTGTCGAGGAACAGCGTGGTGTAGGCGTTGCCGCGGCCGTCGAAGGCGGTGTGCAGCGGGCCGAGGCCGAGTTCGACTTCGGCGACGATGGCCTTGTCGACGTCGTCGAGCTTGCCGTCGAACCAGTCCAGCACCTTGGTGAGTTCGATGACCGTGCCGGTCGGCGACAGCTTGCCGGCGCAGATGAAGTACTTGCCGTCCGGGCTGGCATTGACGCCGTGCGGGTTCTTCGGCACCGACACGTAGGCCACCAGCGCGGTGGTCGGGTCGGTGTTGGCATCCTTGGTGCCGTCGACCACCGGCACCTTGGAGCTGCCGATGGTGGTGAACTTGCCGTCCTTGACCGCCTGCTCGATGCGGGCGATGTTGAAGAACAGGCAGGAGTCGCGTTCGGCCGACATCATGCCTTCGTAGTGGTAGCCGCCTTCGGTGTTGTACTGGTTGGTGGCTGCCAGCTTGCCGTCATAGGAGGTGGCGGCGAGGTCGCAGTTGCCGTCGATCAGCACCTGCCAGCGCACTTCCATGGATTCGGCGTCGACGCACGAGAACAGCGTGCGGTATTTCTCCGGGCTGTCGAGGTCGCGGCCGTCGTTGGGCAGCGGAATGTGGAATTCGGCACCGCAGAACACGCGGGTGGTGTAGTTGATCGCGGGATCGACCGGGTCGCGCTTGTCCGGGAAGATGCCGTGGAAGCCCTGCACGTTGGGCAGCTGGGTGATCTTGTCGCAGATCAGGTAGTCGAGGCGGATGCGGGCCAGGCGGCTGTTGATCTTGTCGTTGATCCAGGCGTAGCGGCCGTCGTAGTTGCCGTCCTTGTAGGAGGCATGGGTGTGGTGGGTGTCGGCGACGGTGTAGCGCAGGCTGCCGTTGGCCTTGGTGCCCATGACTTCCTTCGATTCGTTGGTGATGCCCCAGCCCACCAGCGCGTCGGGGTTGAAGCAGGGCACGCGGTGCAGTTCGCGGCCGGACGGCAGGCCCAGCACGCGGAAGTCGCCGGTGTGGCCGCCGCTCCAGAAGCCGTAGTAGGTGTCGAGCTCGCCCGGCTGCAGGTGGACCGAGCTGTGCGCGGCAGCCGGGGCCGCAGCAGGAGCGGCGGGCGTGGCTGCGGGTGCCGCGGCCGGGGCGGATTCGTTGTTGCATGCCGAAAGCCCGACCGACAGGCCGGCACCGGCCAGTCCGGCGAAGGCGGCGGTGTTGAGGAACTTGCGGCGGCTCGGGTCGGGCATCGTGCCGGCCTGGTCCATCTTCACTACTTCGTTCATGATCGTGTCGCTCCCGTTCTGGCTTGATCGGTGTTCGTCCGGACATCCGCATCCCGCCTGTTTGCGGAGTGGATGCCTCTGACAAGATGCCCTGCGGCGTTTTGTCGCAGGGCCACTCTAGATCGGGCCGGAGCCGCGATCCTTGATCTGCGTTAAGGATGCTCGTTCCGCCCGGACCGTATCTGTATCTCCCCGTACTGGATTTCATTTGAATGAAGCAACTGCATCGCCAGCCCGACACCCCGCTGCCTGCCGCCACCGAGCCGCAGCCCGCTGGCGCTGCGGCTGCCGAGCCCGAGATCGCCGCGCTGCGCACCGGCGGCAGCCGCCTGCTGCACCTGCGCTGGCTGTCGGTCGCCGCCATGGTGGCGATGGCGGCGCTGGTGTTTCCGCTGCTGGCGCCGGATCACTCCGTGCAGCCGCTGCTGGGCGTGGCGCTGATCCTCGCGGTGGCGAACCTGCTGCTGCTCGCCGGTCCGGCGCGCTGGCTCGATGGGCGGCGCGGTGCCTTCGCGCAACTGCTGTTCGATCTGCTCGGCTGGGGTGCTTTCCTGTATTTCGGTGGCGGTGTCACCAACCCCGCCGCTGCGCTGCTGCTGCCGGTGGTGGCGGTGGGGGCGTCGATCCTGCCTGCGCGCCAGGCCTGGGCGCTGGCCGCGGTGGCGGTCGGCATCTATGCGGCCCTGTGGGAGTTCCATCACCCGGTGCAACTGGCCGATGCCGCCACCGCGATGCAGTGGCATCTGGCCGGCATGTGGCTCAGCTTCTCGCTGGCCGCGGCGATCGTGGTGTGGTTCATCGTCCGGCTCAATGCCGAACTGACGAAAGGCGAAGCCGCACTGGCCGAGGCGCGCGCGGCACGGGCGCGCGACGCCTACGTCGTCGGCCTGGGCAATCTGGCCGCGGGGGCCGCGCACCGGCTGGGGACGCCGCTCGGCACGCTGCGCATCCTGACCGGGGAGCTCCTGCGGCGGAAGGAGCTGGATGCCGAGGTGCGCGAAGACCTCGGCGTGATGCGCGAGCAGCTGGAGCATTGCCGCGAAATCCTCAACAGCCTGACGCGCGAGGCCGGCCGCCAGCGTGCCGAAGGCGGCGGCGCGGAATGCGCCGGGTCCTGGCTGCATGAGACGGCGGTGCGCTGGCAGCGCCTGCGTCCGGAAGCCGGCCTGCGGCTGGACATCGCGCCCGAACTGTCCGCGCTCAGCCTCGTCGCCGACGCGAGCCTGGTCGAAGCGCTGCAGAACCTCATCGACAACGCGGCCAACGCCAACGCGGCGGCAGGCCGGGCCGGCGCCGCGGTGGAAGTGCGTGCCGTGCCGGACGGCGGCATGCTACGCATCGAGGTGCTGGACCGCGGCCCCGGCATCGACGACGCACGGCTCGAGGCAGCGCGCCATGCCCCGCTCGGCAGCCACGCCGAAGGCATGGGCGTCGGCCTGATGCTGGCGCATGCGGCGGTCGAGCATCACGGCGGCCGGCTGGCGTTCCTTGCCCGCCCCGGCGGCGGCACCATCGCACGTGTTGCCGTGCCGCTGCGTCCGTCCTGATCGCTAACATCGCGGGATTCCGTGTTTGCCGGCGAGCGTCACCGGGCAGCTGCAGGCGCCTGATGGACGCCGATTCTGCCCAGCAAGCGCTCCAGCGTGTCGTGCGAAAGCTCGCCGACGTAGCGTGCGGCCAGGTGCCCCCGGGCATCGAAAAACAACGTGGTGGGCAATCCCGTCTGCCCGCCCAGACTGGCACTTGCCCGGCCTTTGGGGTCGAGCAGCACGTGGCGCAGCTCGAGCTGCTGGCTGTCGAGGAAGCGCTGTACGTCTCCGGCGGGTTCACCCTGGTTCAGGAAGACGAAATGAACCTGTGGATACTCGACCTGCGCCCGTTGCAGCAAGGGCATTTCGTGCCGGCATGGCGGACACCAGCTCGCCCAGAGATTGACCACGGTCGGCCGGTCCGAGAAGGAGCGCAGTTCGACCTGCGTGCCGTCGAGGGCCTGGGCGGTGGCGGTGGAGAGCCGGGTGTCGTTGCCGGTGTTCAGCAGCAGGGCCGCAGAGCCGAGCATCCAGGCGGCGGTGCCGCTAACCATGCCGGCCATCAGCGGCTTGTGCAAGGATGGCTGCTTGCGCGCCAGCGCCAGGGCGTAGAGCCAGCCGACGATCACGCCGATCTGGCCATTCCAGCCGCCGTCGCGGATGTCCAGGATGTCCAGTGGCGCCTGCAGATAGGTATCGCGATACTCGAACACGAAAGCCAGCCGCGCGGCAAGCAGCGTGGCCAGCAGCACCCGCCAGGCCACTGCCCAGAACCCGGCGGCCTGGCGCCGGTCCAGAAGCATGCCGACCGCCAAACCCAGGGCCGCGGCTCCGGCGGCGAGCAGCAGGGGCCATGGCAATGCCAGGAAGCCGATATGCTGTACCGGATTCATGCTTCACACTTCGATGCCATGCAACACATCCAGATCATCTCCTTGTCCAGCGTACGTGAAAACGCCCTGGCATGCAGTGAACGGGCACAAAGCTCGGATATGCATGCCTTTCTCTACGGCTTGAATGAAGCAGTTGCGACGTGATCGGTATCGGCCCGTTTCCGGTCCGGGTCGTCATCGTCTTCGGCGCCGTGCTGCTGGCCTGGGCAGTGGCGCGCCTGATCGCCAGGCGCTTGCCGGACGGGTCGTACAAGAACGCAGCTGGCGGGCTGCTGCTCGACGGCGTGTTCTGGGGTGTGCTGGCCGCCCGCCTGGGCTACATCGCGCAGTGGTGGGAGGAATACGCCGCGGCGCCGGCTTCCATGATCGCCATCGGCGACGGCGGCTTCACCTGGTGGATCGGCGTTGTCGCGGCCCTGCTGTTCGTCTGGTGGCGAAGCCGCACGATGTCCGTGTTGCGTATCCCCGTCGTCGCGGGCATCACGGCGGGCGTGCTGGGCTGGTTCGCCGGCGGCGGGATGTTGACGCTGCTGCACCAATCCGGGCCGCCGCTGGCCGACGTGCAGGTGAGCACGCTCGATGCCCGGCCGCTCGGCTTGAGTGCTTATGCAGGGCGGCCGGTCGTGCTCAACCTGTGGGCGAGTTGGTGCCCGCCTTGCCGCCGCGAGATGCCGGTGTTCGCGCAGGCGCAGCAGGATTTCCCGCAGGTCGCCTTCGTCATGCTCAACCAGGGGGAAAGCGCGCAGCAGGCGCTCGCTTTCCTGCAAGGCGAGCAGTTGAGGCTCAAGGACGTGCTGCTCGACCCCTCGTCCCAGGCCATGCAGGTCTTCGGTTCGCGCGGCCTGCCCACCACCTTGTTCTTCGATGAACAGGGAAGGTTGGTGGATACCCACATGGGCGAACTGACGACCGCCAGCCTCAGGAGCACGCTGATGCGCCGTTTCGGGCAAGTCCCGAACCCCTGATAGCCGCGCTTAGATCGCTTCCATGACGGCGCGCAGGAACTGCCGCGTGCGCTCGTGCTGCGGGTTGCCGAACAGTTCCTCGGGGCTGCCCTGTTCGGCGATGCGCCCGGCGTCGAAGAAGCAGACGCGGTCGGCGAATTCGCGCGCGAAGCCCATCTGGTGGGTCACCATCAGCATCGTGAGCTGATGCGCCGAGCCCAGCTCGCGGATCACGTTCAGCACTTCGCCGCACAGCTCGGGGTCGAGCGCCGAAGTGACTTCGTCGAACAGCATCACGCGCGGGCGCATCGCCAGCGCCCGGGCGATCGCCACGCGCTGCTGCTGGCCGCCGGACAGCTGGGCGGGATGATGGTCGAGCTTGTCGGCCAGTCCGACCATGGTCAGCAATTCGGCGGCGCGCGCGTGGGCCTCCTCCTTACCGAGGCCGAGCACGCTGATCGGCGCTTCCATGCAGTTCTGCACCGCGCTCATGTGCGGGAACAGGTTGAAGTGCTGGAACACCATGCCGATGTGGCCGCGCATCTTGCGCAGGTGGCGGGCGTCGGCCGGCACCAGGCTGTCGCCCTGCGGCATGTGGGTGAGCGGCTCGCCGTCGATGTGGATCACGCCGTCGTCGATGCGCTCGAGCGCCATCAGCACCCGCAGCACCGTGGTCTTGCCCGAGCCGGAGGGGCCGATGATGGCGACTTTCTCGCCGCTGGCGACGTCGAGATCGAGCTGGTCGAGCACCGTGAGCGCGCCGTAGCGCTTGGAGACGCGCTCGAAGCGCACCATCGGTGTTTCGGATGAGGAGGCCGGGGATTCGTTCATGATCGGGAAGCGGCGCGCACGCCGAGGCGGCGTTCGAGGAGCCGGATCAGTCCGCTCGAAAGCAGGCTGAAGACGAGGAAGTAGAGGCCGACCAGCGTGATCGGCTCGGTGTACTGGAAACTCTCGGAGCCGAGGATCTTCGCCGTCTGCATCAGCTCCAGCACGCCGATCGCCGACAGCAGCGGCGTTTCCTTGAACAGTGCGACCAGATAGTTGCCGAGCGCGGGCACGATCGGCGGGATCGCCTGCGGCAAGATGATGCGGCGGAAGGTGGCCTGCGGCGACAGGTTCAGCGCGGCCGCCGCTTCCCACTGGCCGCGCGGCACGTTGTCGATGCCGGCGCGATAGACCTCGGCGCAGTAGGCGCCGTAGTGCAGGCCGATCGCGATCAGGCCGGCCAGCATGGCGTCGAGCGCGAGGCCGAACTCCGGCAGGCCGTAGTACAGGAAGAAGATCTGGATCAGCAGCGGCGTCGAGCGGATGAACTCCACCACCGCGGCGGCCGCATGGCGCACCAGCGGATTGGCCGCCATGCGGCAGACGGCGAGGACGAGGCCGATCACCAGCGCGAGGGCGAAGCCGAGCAGCGTGGCCTGCAGCGTGATCAGCGCGGCCTCGCCGAGAATCGGCAGGATCTCGTGGACGTAGTGCCAGTCCCAGTGTGCGTTCAACCCGTCTCCTTGCCGCGCAGCAGCCGGCGGCCGGCGCGGTGCTCCAGCGCGCGCATGGCCAGTGTCACCAGCAGCGACAGCGCGAGGTAGATCAGCAGCACGATGCCGAAGATTTCCACCGTGCGCAGCGTCGTCTGGTTCAGTTGCTGGGCCTTGAAGGCGAGGTCGGACAGCGTGATCAGAGAGACCAGCGAGGTCGCCTTCAGCAGCTCGATGAAGAGGTTGCCCCAGGGCGGGATCATGGTCACGAAAGCCTGCGGCAGGATGACCCGCCGCAGCGTGCGGAAGCGGCCGAGGCTCAGCGCGCTGGCGGCTTCCCACTGGCTGCGCGGCACGGCCTCGATCGCGCCGCGCATCACTTCGCTGCCGTAGGCGCCGATGTTGAGGCCGAGCGCGGCAATGCCCGCCGTCATCGGCGACAGGCTGATGCCGAACATCGGCAGCACGAAGAACAGCCAGAACAGCTGCACCAGGGCGGAGGTGCCGCGGAACAGCTCGACGTAGGCGACTGCGAGCCAGCGCAGCGGCAGCGGAGCGTACAGCCGCGCCGCGGTGGCGAGCAGCGCCATCGCCACCGCGACCAGGCTGCCGCCGGCGGCCACCTGCACGGTGACCGCCGCGCCGCGCAGCAGCTCGGGCAGGAAATCGCGAAAGCCGGCGAAGCTGGAGACGACCAGGCCGCCGGCAAAACCGAGGATGGCGGCCGCGGCCAGCGCGCCGGCGGCGGGACTGGATCCGGTCGGGCTAGTCCCGGCCGAACCCGTCCTATTCGCCGGCACAATGCTGATCGGCCGTCATCTCGGGGAGGTTGGAGGCGTCGAAGCCGAACGCCTTCACCATCGCCAGGTGTTCTTCGCTGCCGACGAAGCTGGCGAGCTCCCGATTGACGGCGTCGCGCAGTTCGGTGTCCTGCAGGCGGAAGGCGAACGAGCCTTCGCCGCGATAGCGCTTGCCTTCGTGGGTGAAGGTGAAGGGCTCGGCACGCTCGATCGCCTCGTCCTTGCCCGCCAGCTCGCCTGCGGCCATCGCATTGAAGGCGGCGGCCGAGACGCGGCCGGCCTTGACCGCGGCGACGGCGGCGGCGAAGTCGGGCACGATCATCTGCTGCTGCCGTGTCATGCCGGCCAGCTGGCCGTGCTCGATCTCCGCCGTGCCGGCGACGAAGGCCAGCTTCTTGCCGCTGCTCGCGGCGTCGGCGTAGGTGTGGATGCCGTCCGGGTTGCCTTTCCTGACTACCAGGGCGTCGCCGACGCCGTAGGTGGGGTTGGCGAACAGCACCTGCTCGCAGCGCTTGGGCGTGATGTACATCGACGCGACGATGGCATCGAAGCGCCCGGCCTTCAGGCCGGGGATCAGCGCGCCCCATTCGGTCAGCACGCCTTCGACCTTGCCGACACCGAGCTGCTTCATGATGTGGCGGAACACGGTGGGCGATTCGCCGGTGAGTTCGCCCGAGGTGGTGGCGTAGGCGTAGGGCGCCTCGTTGGCGAAGCCGACGCGGATGCTGCCTTCGCGCTGGATGCGTTCCAGCGTGGTCTCGGCCGTGGCGGGGCCGATGCCGGCCAGCGCCGTGGCGATCAGCGCGGCGAGCAGGCCGCCGCGGGGGAGGAGCCGCTGCCCGTTCATGGTGAAACCTCCGTCTGGATGGGCGTGAAGTCCTGCCGTTCGGCGATGAAGGAAGGCCGCGGCGGCAGGCCGCAGAAGGGCGCGGCCGGCGTGTTGTGCACGCTGTTGTAGACGAAGAAGACGTTGCTGCGCGGCAGCGGCGTGATGTTGGAGTTCGAGCCGTGCATCGTGTTGCAGTCGAAGAAGGTCACCGAGCCGGCCGGGCCGGTGGGGGCGACGATGCCGAAGTCCTCGACCAGTTGCCTCAGGCTGGCATCGTCGGGCACGCCGACTTCCTGGCGCTTGAGCGAGGCGAGGTAGTGTTCCTCGGGCGTGGCGCCGACGCAGGAGATGTAGCGCTGGTGCGAGCCGGGGATGATCATCAGCGGGCCGTTGTGCGGCGTGTTGGGCGTCAGGCTCACCGAGCAGCTCACCATCCGCATCGCCGGAACGCCGTCCTCCATGTGCCAGGTCTCGAAATCGGAGTGCCAGTAGAACTCCTTGCCGCGGAAGCCGCCCTTGTAGTTGATGCGCGACTGGTGCAGATAGACCTCGCTGCCCAGCAACTGGCGCGCGATCGCCACCAGCCTGGGGTGGGCGCACAGCCGGTGCAGCACGGCACTGCGCTTATGGACTTCGAACAGCGAGCGCAGCTCGCCGCTGTCGGGTTCGATGACGGCTTCCGCCGCCTGCCTGACGGCTTCGTCGCGGCGCAGCGCGTTCAGTTCGGCGAGGTAGGTCTCGAGTTCGTGTGCGCCGATCAACTGCTCGAAAGTCAGATAGCCGTTGTCGCGGTAGAAGCGCAGCTCGGCTTCGCTCAGCGGGCCGTCGCCGGCGCCGCCATGGACCGCCGGATCCCGGCGCTCGCTGATGCGCGGCTCGGGCCAGAAGCGGGACGGATAACGGTCGTCGTCCCGCGGCCGCGCCTGTGCGGCCTGCGGTGACAGGGTCGTCGTCATGGCGTGCTCCTCCTCAGTCGGCCAGCGCGTAGGCGCCGCTTTCGTCATGCACCTCGCGTCCGGTCAGCGGCGGGTTGAAGACGCACACCATGCGCATCGGCACGCCCTTGTTGGCGCGCAGGATGTGGCGGTCGTGGTCGTTGAGGGCATACAGCGTGCCCGGCCGGATGGAATGGGTGAGGCCGGTGGCGAGATCGGTAATCTCGCCCTCGCCTTCGATGCAATAGACCGTCTCGAGATGGTTGCGGTACTCCATTTCGAGTTCGGCGCCGGCCTTGATGATGGTGTCGTTGACCGAATAGCCCATGCCGTCCTGCTTGTAGATGAGGCGGCGGCTGGTCCAGCCGTCGGCATCCACGTCGGCGGCGGTGCCGAGGATGTCGTCGAGATGTTTCACGATCATGGTTCGGGTCCTCGATGTCGGTTTTGTCTTGGGAAGTGCTGACGCGTGGTCAGGCGACCTGGCCGACGTCTTCGGCCAGCACCGAGGCCAGCGCGTCGTCGATGATGTCCAGGCCCTTGCTCAGCGTGGCTTCGTCCATGGTCAGGCTGGGCAGCAGCTTCAGCACCTGGTCGTTGATGCCGGCGGTCTCGATGATCAGGCCGCGCTCGAAGCAGGCCTGCGAGACGCGGCCGGCGAGTGCGGGGTTGCCGAACTCGACGCCCTGGATCAGGCCGCGACCCCGCACCGTGCCGTCGACACCGTGCGACTTCAGCATGCGCTGCAGGCGTTTCCGTACCAGCGCGCTTTTCTGTTCCACTGCCCGGCTCAGGCGCTCGTCCTGCCAGAAGTGCTCCAGCGCCGCGGTGGCGGTGACGAAGGCTGGGCAGTGGCCGCGGAAGGTGCCGTTGTGCTCGCCCGGCTCCCACTGGTCCAGCTCGGGCCGGATCAGCACCAGCGCCAGCGGCAGGCCGTAGCCGGACAGCGACTTCGACAGCGTGACGATGTCGGGCTCGATGCCGGCCTCCTCGAAGCTGAAGAAGCGCCCGCTGCGGCCGCAGCCGACCTGGATGTCGTCGACGATCAGGACGATGCCGTTGTCGCGGGTGATCTTGCGCAGGCGGCGCAGCCACTCGGCGCCGGCGACGTTGACGCCGCCTTCGGCCTGGATCGTCTCGACGATCACCGCGGCAGGCACTTCCATGCCGCTGCCGTTGTCGAGCAGCATCGCCTCGAAGTAGTCGAGGGTATCGATGTCCTTGCCGAGATAGCCGTCGAAGGGGACGGAGGCGGCGTGGGACAGCGGCACGCCGGCCCCGGCGCGCTTGAAGCCGTTGCCGGTCACCGCCAGCGAGCCCAGTGTCATGCCGTGGAAGGCGTTGGTGAAGCTCACCACCTGCTCGCGGCCGGTGACCTTGCGCGCCAGCTTCAGCGCCGCCTCGACCGCATTCGTGCCGGTGGGGCCGGGGAACTGGAGCTTGTACCTCAGGCCGCGCGGCTCGAGGATCAGCGCGTTGAAGCGTTCGATGAAGCTCGCCTTCGCCGTGCTGTACATGTCCAGCGTATGGGTGATGCCGTCCGCCATCAGGTAGTCGAGCAGCGCGCGCTTGATCGGCTCCGGGTTGTGGCCGTAGTTGAGCACGCCGGCGCCGCAGAAGAAATCGAGATAGCGCCGGCCGCGCTGGTCGCTCATCCAGGCGCCCTTGGCCGTGGTGAATACTGCGGGGAAATTGCGGCAATAGCCGCGGACCTCGGATTCGTGTCGTTCGAAGACGTTCATCGGACTCCTCCTTGTGGTGGTTCGAGTGGTGGCGCCGGCAAAGCGCCCGGCGGGCGCTGTCCCCGGCGCAGAGGCTCAGGGCGCCGAGCCGTCGAGCGGACCGATGCGGTACAGGGGTTCCGCAGGGTGCGGACGGGGAAACAGCTCCGGTGTGAACAGCGGCGAGACTTCGCAGTCCGCGCCGCAGTCGCGGGCGAAGCAACGGAACAGCGCCTGCGACGCCGTGTTGCCGTCGGCGACGGTGGCGGTGATCCACTTGCAGCCGCGATTGGCCGGCAGCGCGGCCCATTCCTGCAGCAGCTTCAGCCCCAGGCCCTGGCCGCGGAGTTCCGGCAGTACGCCGATCTGCCAGACGAAGGCCGTGTCGGGCCGGCGCGGCGGGTGGTAGCCGACGACGGCGCCGACGATGCGGCCGTCGCGTTCGGCGACCAGGCAGGTGTCACCGAAATCGGCCGCGAACAGCAGATAGAAATACGCCGAGTTGAGCTCCAGCGCGCCGGTCGCATCGACCAGTTGCCACAGGGCAGCGCCGTCGCCGGGGCGTGCGGAGCGGAAATGAAGGGAAGGGGAGATGCTCGGGGTACTTCGGTCCGTGTCGTTCATGCCATGGGTTGTTTGTCGGTGGTGCGGCGTTTGCCAGCGGATGGCGAGCGGCACACCAAGCCGTCAGGGAACAGGATCACCTGCCGGCCGGCCCCGCAGGGCCTACAAAGGAACTCAAGCGACGCTCAGGCCGTTGAATGAAGCCGATCGAGCCGGCGCAGAGGCAGGCAATCAGGAACCGGCGAAAGGAATTCGATGCAAGCAAGGCATCAATATTTGTGTAAATTATATTTCAACAAATACAATTAAGGCAAGCATCCATGCCGCGCTCGTACGGATGGCGGGCCGGATTCCTTTCGTGTCCGGGAGGTGGCACCATTGCACGCTTGACCTTTCTGCCTGCCGCATGAGCTCAGAACACGCCCCCGTCCTGCTCGTCGTCGATGACGATCCCGCCTTCAACCGCGTGCTGTCGCGTGCGCTGGCGCAGCGCGGTTTCGACACCTACGGCGCCACCGACAGCGAAGGTGCGCTCGAGCTGGCGCAGGACCATGCGCCCGAGTTCATCGTGCTCGACCTCAACATCGGCGGCGAATCCGGCCTCAAGCTCATCCGCCCGCTGCTCGAAGCCAGCCCGGGTGCGCGCATCCTGGTGCTGACCGGCTATGCCAGCATCGCCACCGCGGTCGACGCGGTGAAGCTCGGTGCCGTCCAGTACCTGGCCAAGCCGGCCGACATCGACGCCATCGTCAAGGCGCTGCATGCCGAAGACGTCGTCGTCGACGAGCATGCGCCCGATGCGCCGATGTCGGTCGACCGGCTGGAGTGGGAGCACATCCAGCGCGTACTGGCCGAACACGACGGCAACATCTCGGCCACCGCGCGGGCGCTGCAGATGCACCGCCGCACCCTGCAACGCAAGCTCGCCCGTCCGCCGAGCGGCGACTGAGGCCGTCCTCCATGTCCGATACCCGTCATCCGCTCAAGGCGGACCTGCTGCTCGTGCTGGCGACCCTGGTGGCCGCCGCTGGCTGGATCTTCTCCAAGGAATCGCTCGCGGGCCTGCCGCCGCTGCTGTTCATCGGCACCCGCTTCCTGCTGGCCGGCGTGGTGCTGGCGGCTTTTAGCTGGACGCAGCTGCGGGCGATGAGCGGAGCCAACTGGCGTGGCGCGCTGCTGATCGGCGTGCTGTTCGCGCTGGCGATGGGCTTCTGGATCGGCGGTCTCCATCACGCCAGCCACCTTGGTGAAGGCGCCTTCATCTCCAGCCTGGGCGTGGTGCTGGTGCCGCTCGTCGGCCGCCTGTTCTTCGGCGAGCGTCCGCCCCGCGTTGCCTGGGTGTCGATGCCGCTGGCGCTGGCCGGCTTCACCTGTCTGTCGCTGGAGCACGGCTTTCGCTTCGAGCCCGGGCAATGGTTCTTCCTGGCTGCCGCGGTGGTGTTCGCGGTGCTGATCAATCTCAACGGCCGGGTGGTGCGCAGCGTGCCGCCGCTGGCGCTGAGCACGGTGCAGGTGATGACGGTCGGCGTGCTGATGCTGCCGCTGTCGGCGCTGTTCGAAACCTGGCCCGAAGCGGTGTCGATGCCGGTGCTGGGCTGGCTGCTCGCCAGCGCGCTGCTGGCGACCACCCTGCGCTTCTTCGTCCAGCTCTACGGCCAGAGCCTGACCACGCCCAGCCACGCGGCGCTGATCCTGATGCTGGAGCCGATGTGGACCGCGATGGTCGCCGCATGGTGGTTCGGCGAACGCATGAGCGAACTGCAGCTCTTCGGTTGCGGGCTGATCTTCTCGGCGCTGGTGCTGAGCCGCTGGCGGCTGGTGATCGATGTGCTGAAGGCGGTCACGGGGCGGTGAACGCCCGGCGACTGCCGCGCCGCATGCGGGCGCGGCAGTGCCCGCGCATTTCGCGGCTGGGGCTCACAGCCTGAAGCGGCCCACCAGGTCGTCCAGCTGCGTCGACAGCGCCTGCAGGTTGCTGCTGGCCTCGTTCAACTGAGCGGCGATCTGCGTGGTGCCGGCGGTGAGCTGGCTGATGCCCTCGACGTTGTGGTTGATCTCGCCGACCGCGTTGGACTGTTCTTCCGTGGCGATGGCGACCTGGAGGTTCTGGTCGCTGATCTGGTTGATGTGGCCGTTGATCTGCTCCAGCGCGCTGGAAGCCTTGCCGGCGTATTCCACCACCAGCGTGCTCTGCTGGCGGCCCTTGATCATGGTTGCCACCGCGGCGCGGGATTCGGCCTGCAGGCGATCGATCACCTGCTGGATCTCCTCGGTCGAGCTGCCGGAACGGCTGGCCAGCGTGCGCACCTCGTCGGCCACCACGGCGAAACCGCGGCCCTGCTCGCCGGCGCGGGCGGCTTCGATCGCGGCGTTGAGGGCCAGCAGGTTGGTCTGGTTGGAAATGCTGCGAATGGTGTCGAGCGTGGTGCTGATGGCATCGGTCTGCTCGGCCAGCGCCTCGATCACCCTGGCCGCCTGCGCCAGCTCGCCGTTCAGCGCATCGATCTGGCGGTGCGCCTGGGTGACGACCTCGCTGCCGCTGCCGGCATGCTCGGTCGCTTCACGGGCCAGGGTGGCGGCGTTCTCGGCATTGCGGGCGATTTCGTTGACGGTGATGCCCAACTCGTTGATGGCGGTGGCCACCTCCGCCGTGCGTTCGCTTTGCGAGGTGCAGTTGTTCTGGGTCAGGCGGGCGCGTTCGGCCACCTCGCGGGCCATGCCCGAGAGCTGGCGCGAATTGTCGGCCAGCTGCCGCATCGCGCCATGCACCTTGTCGATGAAACGGTTGAAGCTGCCCGCGATCTCGCTCAGTTCGTCCTTGCCGGGCAGCTCGATGCGGGTGTCCAGTGCCAGGTTCTCGGCAGCCAGGCTCAGCTTGTTCTGCAGGATCGCCACGCGGCGGCGCAGGTGGCTGGCGATCATCCAGGACACGACGAAGGACACCAGCAGGCCGAGGCCGATGATGGCGACCTGGCGGGTGAAACCGGCGTCGTAGCTCTCGGCGCTGTGCTGGTTCTGCTGCTCGGCCTGCTGCAACAGCGCATCGAGCAGCTCGTTGGCGCCCTGGCGCATGGTGCCGTAGCTCCTGGCGTACTGGTCGCGGTAGATCTGCTGGGCCCTGCGCATGTCGCCGGCGTCGAGGGCATTCAGCATGGGTTCGAGTTCGTTCGTCACCATCGTCTCGAACTGATCGAACAGGCGCTGCGCCTGCGCCTTGCGTTCCGGGTTGACCTGGGCGTCCACCGCATTGCGCATGGCATCGCGCATGCCGGGAATGTCTTCGCTGCGGGCTTCCTGCACCCGCGTCCTCACGCCGCGCTCGTCGCGCAGCGGGGTGTCCTGCAGCAGCATCATGTCGATGCCCACGCGCATGCGCGGAATCCGCGACGCCGCTTCTGCCATCGCGCGCATCGGCGCGGCGGTGTTGAGATAGAGGATTTCGGTGTTCCTGTGCATGCTGGCCATGCTGCCGAGGCTGGTCAGCGCAACCAGCAGCAGGGCGATGCAGGGGATGGCGACCGCGACGATCAGCCGGGTCTTGAGGGTGAAGGCGTCGAGACGCATGGGGTGCTCCATATCGGGGGGGGGCGCAGCACGTGGCGATGATCAGACCGGGCCGCTGTTGTCAGTGTTGCCGACACTGCTTATCGACAGGAAGCGCCCGATGCTTGAGGAATAAAGTGGTGCCGGAGCCAACTGCCCGGATCACACTGGGCGTCGTTTCGACGAGCGCCGCCCGCAACCTTCCTGCTCCCTGGGACGCGCCAGCACCTGTGCCGCTTGCGCCGGCGAGCACCTGGCGCTTCTTCGTCCGGTTGTATGGCTGGATGAAGGCCGGGAGCTAGTCGATATCCGGCGCTGCCGAATCGAATCCAGCACGTTTCGCCATTCGGACAGTTGCCCGAGTGCGCGAATCCATTGCCGGGTGGGAATGGATACACCGATCCAACTGTTGTCCGAAACTGTATCTGCAGGCCGTCATGTTGCACCGCAGTTCTGTCCTAAGATTCTTTTCAGGCGAGGGGCGAATCTATTTTTTCTTTGATTCCGGAGCGGCTCAGGGTATTTGCATTGCTGGCCTTTCCGGGCGAAGCCCCGTTTGCCGGGCGTCATTTCTTCAGGCGGGTCATTTTTCTCGAAAGCTGGGTACTGCCGGCGCGTGGCGGCAGTGTGCCATTGCGTCTTCATTTCCTCGGCGGGCTCATGCCGGGCGGGGTGGGAATGATCCGGAAAGTTGACGGATACGGATGTATTTGAAGGAGATTGCGCGTCGGATGTTCTTTGGCAGGTGTTTGGCCGGGTAGGAGACAGAAAAGCGGATGGATGGCAATGAGCAGAAGGCCATACCGTCCGCGATTTCAGATTATTCAGAAAAATGAAGAATCAGGAGGATGTGGTGATATTCAGAACGTCATCGAATCAGCTTTCCTGGCGGAAGGCATGCCTGAGCATTGCAGGCTGTGTCGCCATTGCCGCCTTTCCACTCCAATCCTTTTCCGCAGGGAAGAACACCGTAGCGGCCGTCGACCAGAAACGGCTCGTCGAGGCGGCAGCCGATCCTGCCAACTGGATCACCCGGGGTGGCACCTCGGACGAACAGCATTACAGCCCTCTGAAGCAGATCGACACCGCCAACGTGTCCCGGCTCGGCCTGGCCTGGTACGGCGAATTCGACACCAACCGCGGCCAGCAGGCCACGCCGCTGGTGATCGACGGCGTGCTTTATACGAGCACGGCGTGGTCCAAGGTATATGCCTACGATGCGGCGACCGGCGAGCAGTTGTGGTTCTTCGATCCCGAAGTGCCGGGCAGGAAGGCGCCGGACGGCTGCTGCGACGTGGTCAACCGCGGCGTGGCGGCGTGGCAGGGCAAGATCTATGTGGGCACCTACGACGGGCGCCTGATCGCGATCGACGCCAGGACCGGCAAGCCGGTGTGGGAAACGCAGACCACCGACGTGACGCGCAGCTACACCATCACCGGCGCGCCGCGGGTGGCCAACGGCAAGGTGTTCATCGGCAACGGCGGCGCCGAGTTCGGCGTGCGCGGCTACGTGTCGGCGTATGACGCCGAGAACGGCGAGCTGGCCTGGCGCTTCTACATCACGCCCAACCCGGAAGGAAAGCCCGACGGCGCGGCCTCGGACAGGATCCACCGGGAGATCGGTTTCAAGACCTGGGGCGACGGCTGGTGGAAGCAGACCGGCGGCGGCGGTACCGCGTGGGATTCCATCGTTTACGACAAGGACTACGACCAGGTGCTGATCGGCACCGGCAACGGTACGCCGTGGAGCCACGTGGCGCGTTCGGGCGGCGAGGGCGACAACCTGTTCATCTCGTCCATCGTCGCGGTCGATGCCAATACCGGCGAGTACAAGTGGCACTACCAGTCCACGCCGGCCGAGGAATGGGACTTCACCGCGACGCAGCCCATCGTGCTGACCGAGCTGGACGTCGATGGCAAGAAGACCAGGGTGGCGATGCAGGCGCCGAAGAACGGTTTCTTCTACGTGCTCGATCGCAGCAACGGCAAGCTCATTTCGGCGAAGAACTTCATGCCGGTGAACTGGGCTGCGGGCATCGATCTCGAAACGGGGCGCCCGATCGAATACCCGGCGGCGCGCTATTCGAAGCACGGCAACGATTTCCTTGCGATTCCGGGCGCGTTCGGCGCGCACAACTGGCCGCCGATGGCGTACAGCCCGGACACCGGCCTGGTGTATATCCCGGCGCAGCAGGGTTCGTTCGGCTACAAGCACGATCCGGACTTCAAGTACAACCCGCTCAACGGTGCCTGGAACCTGGCCAACATTTCCGGGCATCCGACGCTGGCTCCGCGCGACGAGGCCGACCGCCTGAGCATCACCCAGAGTTTCCGCGGCGACCTGATCGCCTGGGACCCGCAGGCGCAGAAGGAAGTCTGGCGCGTGCCCTATCCATCCATCGGCGCGGGCGGCACGCTCGCCACGGCGGGCAATCTGGTGTTCCAGGGCACGCCCGACGGCATCTTCCATGCCTATGCCGCCGATACCGGCAAGGAAGTGTGGAGCTACGACGGGCGCATCGGCATCATCGCCGGCGCGATGAGCTACGAGATCGACGGCACGCAGTACATCGCCGTGCTGTCGGGACTGGGCGGTTCGGCCGGCCTGCAGATTCCGCACATGAAGAACCCCCGCGCCGGCATCGGACGGGTGCTGGTGTTCAAGCTCGACGGCAGCGGCGCCCTGCCGCCCTACGAGCGCGTGCGCCGGCCGGCACAGGTGCCGGCGGAGACCTTCCCGGCCGAAATGGTCGCCAGGGGCGCGGCCTTCTACGGCAACTGCGTGGCCTGCCACGGCTACGGCACCTACACCAATGACGAGGTCGTGCCCGACCTGCGCCGTTCGCCGCTGCTGCTGGACAAGGCGTCGTTCGCCGCGGTGGTGTATGACGGCATCCGCGAAAGCCGCGGCATGGTGAGCTTCGCCGACCGCATGAGCCGGGATGACGTGGAGGCGCTGCGCGCCTGGCTGGTCGACCGTGCCATCCAGCTCAAGGCCGACGAGGAAGCCGAGCAGGCCGCGCGGATGTCCGGCAATCCGGCTGCCAAAGCCAATCCCTGAAGCATGACCGACCCTGAGGGCACCGCCGCCGCATCTCGCGGGGGTGGTGGCCTCGTCACGAGGTGAAAAAAATGAACGAAGAACGTCAACAACGTCCGTCGATCGGGCGGCTGCTGGGGCTGGCTTGCGTTGCCGGCGCTGCCGGAATGCTGGCGGCGGCGGACAGCGAGGCGGCCACGGGCCGCAGCTTCATTGCGCCGCATGAATATGCGCTGCCTTCCAACGTCCCCGATGGATTCGACGTGTTTCTCGTCTATGGCTACCTGGAACGGGGTGATCAGGCCTTCGACGCCAAGGGCGACAAGCGCCGTTCCGACCGCACGGAGACGATGGTCTCGCTGCTGAAGTATTCGCGCGGCTGGACCCTCGAAAGCAACCCGAACTTCGGCTACGCCTGGGAGCTGATCGTGCCGGTGATCGGCGCGCGCAACCGCACGGCGAGGACGTCGTCGAGCGGGGTGGGCGACCCCATCGTCGCGCCCTACATCTGGTACAAGCTGTCGGACGAGGTCACGGTCGGCACCGACTTCCTGTTCCAGCTCCCGGTCGGCGACGGCGATGTCGGCGGCGGCGACAGCTGGAAGTTCACCAACTCCGTTTTCATCGATGTGCAGCTGGGCAAGTTCAACTACACCGGCGACGTGATCTGGAACTTCCCGGGGACGTCGAACAAGGAGGACGCCAAGGCCGGGAAGTCGTGGTCGACCGAGCACCTGTTCGGCTATCGTGTCTCGCCGCTCGTCGAACCTTACGTCGGCGTCGCCTACGAGTACCAGAAGACGTCGGCGATCAACCCCGCCAACAGCGAGACCGACGTCCTGGGCGGGGTGATGTTCCATTTCGACAAGGCGAGCGCCTCGGTTCACTTGCTGCACACGGTGGATGGCAAGAATCGACCGGCCGGAAATTCGCTCAATTTCCGCCTGGTCTGGTCACTCTGAGGGCAAACCGTCAGAGGTGGAAACAAGGAAATATTCGAAGGAGACGAAAGCATGAAAAACGATCTGAACCCCGGTGCGGCCGCGCAGGCCGAAGGCGTTCGGCGCTACGCGATGCTGCTCGACGGCGAACTGGTCGACGGTGCGTCGTCGATCCCGGTGGTCGATCCTGCGACCGAGGAAATCATCGCCCATGCCCCGGCAGCCGACGCAAGCCAGCTCGAACAGGCGGTCGCGTCGGCCAAGGCGGCGTTCGATGGCTGGAAGAACGTGGCGCATGCCGAACGCGTTGCACTGATCCACCGCATCGCCGATGCGATCGAGGCGCGCCGCGAGGAGATCGCCAGGATCATCACGCTGGAGGTCGGCAAGCCGATCACGGCCGCCCGCGCCGACGTGGATCTCTCGCTGATGTGGGCGCGCCAGGTCGCCGGCGTCGAATTGAAGCCGGACGTGCTGCAGGACGACGAGCAGGCCTACGTCGAGGTCCAGTACAAGCCGATCGGCGTCGTCGCGGCGATCATTCCGTGGAATTTCCCGTTCTTCCAGACCGTGTACAAGCTGGTGCCGGCCTTGCTGACCGGCAACACCGTCGTCGTCAAGCCGGCGCCGACCAGCCCGTTGAACGCGATCCTGCTGGGCGAGATCCTGCACGGCATTCTGCCGCCGGGCGTGGTCAATATCGTCGGCGACGACGGCAGCCTCGGCCCGCGCCTTTCCAGCCATCCCGACGTCGGCAAGGTTTCGTTCACCGGGTCGACCGCGGCGGGGCGGCAGGTGATGGCCAGCGGCGCGCCGACGCTGAAGCGCATCGTGCTCGAGCTGGGCGGCAACGATGCCGCGATCGTGCTCGACGATGCCGACGTCGAGTCGGCGGCCAAGGGCATCTTCACCTGGGCTTTCATGAACTCGGGGCAGGTCTGCATCAACATCAAGCGCATCTACGTGCCGGATGCGCTGTACGACCGCTTCTGCGACGCGTTCGCGAAACTGGCCAGGTCCGCGGTCGTCGGCCACGGGCTCGACGAGAAGACCGAGTACGGGCCGATCCAGAACCGGCGCCAGTATGAAGCGGTGCTGCGTTCGCTCGACGTCGCCAGGCGCGACGGGACGGTGATCGCGGGCGGCGAGCCGGCGGAGGGCAAGGGCTGGTTCGTGCCGCCGACGGTGGTGCGCGACATCGACGAAGCCAGTCCGCTGGTCCGCGAAGAGACCTTCGGCCCGATCCGCTCGATCCTGAGGTATTCGTCGATCGACGACGCGCTCCGCCGCGCCAACGACACGCAGTACGGGCTGGGCGGCTCGGTGTGGGGCAAGGACATCGAACGTGCAACCCGGATCGCCGCGCGGCTGGAAAGCGGCACGACGTGGGTGAACACCCATTTCGCGCTGGCGCCGGACATCCCGTTCGGCGGGCGCAAGCAGTCGGGCCTGGGGGTCGAGTTCGGCCTCGACGGCATCCACGAGTTCACCGATCGCCACGTCATCCACGTCGCGAGGGGGGCATGACCGTCGGCGGGCGGCGCGGATGCGGTCCGCGCCGCCCGGTTTCACAGGCAGGCCTGCATGCTTTCGATGAACAGCGGGTCCTGCAGGTAGCCGACGTTCAGCCGGGTCCAGGGCGACTTCGAGCGGGGGTTCAGCATGAAGATCGAACCGGGCGCGAGAACGACGCCCTTGGGCAGCAGGCGCAGCGTCAACGCGTTCATGTCGTCGATGCCGGGGAAGCGCGCCCACAGGTACAGCGTCTGCTCGGGTTCGCAGAACAGTTCGGCGCCGAGATCCTTCAGGATCCGGATGCCGGCCCGGGTGGCGCTGCGGGCATGTTCCTGGAGGCGGACCACGTGGCGCAGGAAATGCCCCTCGCTCAGCATGACGTCGAGAATCCGCTCGCTGTATTCGCAGCCGCTGACATGCAGCAGCATCTTGATGTCGGCCAGTTCCTCGATCCGGTTGACATCACCGGCGATGAAGCCGGCACGCAATGATGCGGAAAGCGATTTGGAGAAACTGCCGACGTAAAGCGTGTTCTTGAGATTATCCACCGCCGATATCTTCGGTGCGGAATTGACCTTGATGTCGGCGACGGCATCGTCCTCGACGACCAGCAGATTGTACATGGCGGCGAGCTTCGCAATTCGCCGCGCCTTTTCCTCACTGATATCGGAACCGGTCGGGTTCTGCCCCGACGACTGGATGAAGAAAAGGCGGGCGCGTTCGGTGCGCAGCTTGTGTTCGAGTATTTCGACATCCGGGCCGTCGGCAAGGCGTGGAATGGCGATCATCCGCGCGCCCTGCAACTGGAGCTTGCCGAATAGCGGGTAATAGCCGGGCTCTTCGACGAAAACCGGATCGCCGGCCGATACATAGCGGCGAATGATCAGATCGAGTCCGTGGTTGCCGCCGTGCGTCGTCATGATCTGGCGCTCGGAGGCGCCGATCGAATGGGCGGCCAGTTTGCGGTTGATGTGGGAACGCAGGTTCGGGTTGCCGTAGCGGCTGCCGTAGCGGAACAGCCCGGCAATGCCGTTGCGCGTGATCTGCCGGTGGAATTTGTCGATGCGCATTTCCGACAGCCAATGCGGCGGTGGCAATGCGATGCTGAGGTTCGATTCGCCCGGGGCCTGCAGCAGTTGCTGGCGCATCAGCCAGATGGTGTCGATGGCGCGCTGGTATGCCTGCGGCGGTGCGCTCTCGTCACCGTCGGGGAGTTGTCTGGGACTGCCGATCACGAAGAAGCCCTTGCCCCGATGGGCCTGGACCAATTGCCATTGTGTCAGCAGCTCGAAGGCGGCAACGACGGTATTCAGCGAATGCGAGTAGAGCCGTGCGTAGATGCGCAACGACGGGAGTTTGTCGCCTTTCTTCAGCGAACCGGACTGTATCTGCTTCGAAATGTCCTGGGCGATCTTTTCCGCGGCGTTCTTCTGTTTCATGGCGTCATCGGCTCGGAATGTCGTGAGCAACTGTTTTCCGCGACTGTATCTTCCTCGGCCGCAGTCTTCTTGCTAGCGTGATTCGCTGATTGGTGGTCGGGAAGGTTCATATCCCGGAAATGATCCTCGAATCTTTTCTTCCATTCCTGCTGGAATCTTGTCGTGCCTATCTTACTGCGTGGAGATGAAATGGAGAAACTGGCAAGCAACGAGGTGGATTATTCCATTGAAGGACATGCGACATCTGCCTTGGAGATTCCCGCTCGCTACAACATGGGATTCGACGTATGCACGAAATGGGCGGCTGGCCCGGATCGCCTGGCGCTCATCCACGACGATGGAAAGTCCATCGAGCGCTATTCGTTCCAGGACATCGAGGTGCTGTCGAATCAGACGGTGAACCTGCTGCGCGAGGCCGGCGTTGTCCCCGGAACCCGGGTGGCTCTGATGATTCCGCAGCGCCCCGAGACGGCGTACTGCCATGTCGCCATCTACAAATCGGCGGCCATTGCGGTTCTGCTGTTTCCGCTGTTTGGCGAAGAAGCAATCGAGCATCGCTTGTCCGACAGCGAAGCCGAAGTCTTCATCGGCGACCGCCAGTCGATCGGCAAGCTGGAGCGGTTCCGTGCGAGATTGCCGCATCTCAAGCGGGTGCTGTGTGTCGATGGGCCCGCCGATGGCGCCGAGGACTTCCACGCGCTTCGACGCAGTGCCGCGACGCATGCGCCGATTGCCGACACGGCCGCGGATGATCCGGCGTTGATCATCTACACCTCCGGCACGACCGGAAAGTCAAAGGGCGCGCTGCACGCGCAGCGCGTGCTGCTGGGCCATCTCCCCGGCGTCGAGATGTCGCACGATGGCCTCGGCCAGCCCGGCGACCTGATGTGGACGCCGGCCGACTGGTCGTGGATCGGCGGGCTGCTGGATGTGCTGATGCCCGCCTGGCACCACGGCATTCCCGTCGTCGCGCGCCGTTTCGAGAAGTTCGACGCCGCCGAGGCGATGTTGTTGATGGCCCGGCACCGCGTCCGCAACGTGATGCTGCCGCCGACCGCATTGAAGCTCCTGCGCGCCGGCACGCGCAGGGATCACGACTACGGCCTGGCGCTACGATCGGTTGCGAGCGGCGGAGAGAGCCTCGGCGCCGAGCTGCTCGACTGGGGGCGGGCCGTCCTCGGCGTGGAGATCAACGAGTTCTACGGGCAGACCGAGTGCAACATGGTGGTGTCGTCGAGCAGCCGCTCGTTTCCCGCCAGACCCGGCTGGATGGGCAAGGCCGTGCCGGGACACGACGTGCGCATCGTCGATGCGAGCGGGGTGGTGAAGCCGGCGGGACAAGTCGGGCTGATCGGCGTCCGCCAGCCCGACCCGGTGTCGTTCCTTGGTTACTGGAACAACCCGGCGGCGACCCGCGAGAAATTTGCCGGCGACTTCCTGCTGACGGGCGACCAGGGCGAGATGGACGCCGAGGGTTTCATCCGCTTCATCGGACGCGACGACGACATCATCACCAGTGCCGGCTACCGGATCGGGCCGGGGCCGATCGAGGATTGCCTGCTCGGGCACCCGGCGGTGCGGCAGGCCGCGGTGGTCGGCGTCCCCGATCCCGAGCGGACCGAACTGGTGAAGGCCTTCGTCGTCCTCAACGATGGATTCATCGGTGGAGACGAGCTGACGCGGCAGTTGAAGGAGCACGTGCGCTCGCGCCTCGCCGGGCACGAGTACCCGCGGCTGATCGAGTACCTCGACGAACTGCCGAGCACGACCACGGGCAAGGTACTGCGCCGCGAGCTGCGCCTTCGTCCGCGTCTGCCAGGCATGGAAGGTCGGTGAGTCCGATAGTGCTGCGGGTGATCGAGTTTGGGGGCGTCGAGCGGGCCGGACACGCCCGGCCGGTGGCCGGATGCAGTTGCGATGTGTGTCCGACGAATCGCCCGGGATTGTGGGTCCTTCGTGTCAGCGGGCCCGAGCAGCCTGCCGGGCGCCTCTGAATTCAGGGAAAATCATCACACGTTGAACAGGAAATTCAGCACATCCCCATCCTTCACCACGTACTCCTTCCCTTCCGCGCGCATCTTGCCGGCTTCCTTGGCGCCGGCTTCGCCCTTGTACTGGATGAAGTCGTCGAAGGCGATGGTCTGGGCGCGGATGAAGCCGCGCTCGAAGTCGGTGTGGATGACGCCGGCGGCCTGGGGGGCGGTGTCGCCGGTGTGGATGGTCCAGGCGCGCACTTCCTTGACGCCGGCGGTGAAGTAGGTCTGCAGGCCGAGCAGCGTGTAGCCGGCGCGGATCAGGCGGTCGAGGCCGGGTTCTTCGAGGCCCATGGTCTCGAGGAATTCCTTCTTGTCGGTGTCTTCGAGGTCGGCGATCTCGGCTTCGATGGAGGCGCACAGGGCGACCACTTCGGCGCCTTCGGCGGCGGCGTGGGCGCGCACGGCGTCGAGCTGCGGGTTGTTCTCGAAACCGTCCTCGGCGACGTTGGCGGCGTAGAGCACCGGCTTGGCGGTGATCAGGCAGAAGGGCTTGAGGCTGGCCCATTCTTCCTTGGAGAGATCGAGCGCGCGCACCGGCTTGCCGGCGTCGAGCTGGGCGAAGCACTTTTCGAGCACTGCGACCAGGATCTTGGCTTCCTTGTCGCCTGAGGCGGCCGGGCGCTTGTAGCGGTTGACGGCTTTTTCGACGGTGGCGAGGTCGGCCAGCGCGAGTTCGGTGTCGATGACTTCGATGTCGCGGATCGGGTCGACGCTGCCGGAGACGTGGATGACATTGTCGTCGGCGAAGCAGCGCACGACGTGCACGATGGCGTCGGTTTCGCGGATGTTGGCGAGGAATTGGTTGCCCAGGCCTTCACCCTTGGAGGCGCCCGCGACCAAGCCGGCGATGTCGACGAATTCGACGATGGCGGGCTGGATTTTCTGCGGCTTGACGATCTCGGACAGCTGGTCGAGGCGCGGGTCGGGCACTTCGACGATGCCGACGTTGGGCTCGATGGTGCAGAAGGGGTAGTTCTCGGCCTGGATGCCGGCCTTGGTCAGGGCGTTGAAGAGGGTCGACTTGCCGACGTTGGGCAGTCCGACGATTCCGCATTTCAGGCTCATGTGAATCCTTGTCGTTCCGGGGCGGGGTGCCGCGAAGGCGGGCTATTGCCTTGATCCGGTGTGGAAAACCGCGAATTGTACCGCGATGGGGAGCAGCTCCAAAGCCGGCCGGTGCCTACAAAACGGCTGGGCAGCGCCTACAATGTCCGGCTTGTATTGCCACACACAAGACGAATCAAGGAGGAGAGGAGATATGGCGAGCAATTGGATCGAGGTGATCGATGCGCGCAGTGCGGGCGCGCTGGCGTCGGGAGCCTTGCAGCCGGTGCAGGCGGAGCAGACCGAGATGGAAGACGGCGGCATGCGCTTCATCGTGCGCTGGGTGTCGTCGCTGGCGGTGAAGGATGCGGCCAAGACTGCCCAGGTGGCGATCCCGGGCGGGCCGCGCGACCCGAATTTCAATCCTTTCCTGAATCCCGATCCGGAACTGACCGTCGGCCCGTTGGGTGAGGAGCATGTCGTGATCCTGAACAAGTTTCCGCTCAGCGAGCGCCACCTGGTGCTGGCGCGGCGCGAGTTCGAGGAACAACTGCTGCCGCTGGCGCGCAGCGACTTCGCCGCGCTGGCGGAGATCATGGCCGAGGCCGGCGGCATCGGCCTGTACAACGGCGGCACGGCCGCGGGTGCCAGTCAGCGCCACAAGCATGTGCAGTGGATTCCGTCGACCGCGGGCAATGCCAGCCTGCGCATCTTCGCGCCCGGTCTGCCGGTAGGCCTGCCCGAGCAGGGCGTGGCCCAGCATCCGGCGCTGCCGATGAAGCATTGCTTCGTGCGCGTGTGCTGCGGCGAAGGCGTGCCGGTGGAGACGGCGGCGGACAGCTTGAATGCAGCCTATCGGTTGGCCTGCGAGACGCTGGACCTGCAGCCGGGCGCGGATGGCCTGCTGTCGCCGTACAACCTGCTGGCGAGCGACGGCTGGCTGCTGGTGCTGCCGCGCAGCGCGGAGCACTTCGAGGGGATTTCGATGAGTGCGGTGTGCTTCGGCGGCACTTTGTATACCCGCCAGCCGGAGCAGATCGAGTCGATCCGCCGTGTGGGGCCGTTGAAGGCGCTGGCGGCAGTCGGCTACTGAGTGCTTCCTGCGTGAATCCTGCTCAGGCGCCGGCGTCGTCCGGTGCCTGAGGTGTCGCCGTCTTGGGTGCCTTTGGAGGCTTGGGCGGTTTCGGCGGCGCCGGGCGGGCGTTCAGCCGGGTGGCGGCGGTGTTGAGTTCGCCCTTGGCGAGCAGCGGCCAGGCGGCCAGCGCCTTGTCGATGGACTCGTCGATCAGTTGCTGTTCTTCGCGCCGTGCCGGTTTGAGGACGAAATTCACCACTTCGTTGCGGTCGCCGGGATGGCCGATGCCGATGCGCAGCCGCCAGTAGTCGTGGGTGCCGAGGTGGGCGGAAGTGTCCTTGAGGCCGTTGTGGCCGCCGAGGCCGCCGCCGAACTTCAGGCGCAGCTGGCCGGGGGGGATGTCCAGTTCGTCGTGTACGACGAGGATTTCCGCAGGTTCGATGCGGTAGAAACGCGCCAGGGCGCCGATGGCCTGGCCCGAGCGGTTCATGAAGGTCTGCGGCATCAGCAGCCATGCACCGGCTTCGCGGGCATTGGCGACCAGGCCGTGGAAACGGGATTCGTGCGAGAAGCGCAGGCCGAGCTCGTCGGCGAGCCGCTCACAAAACCAAAACCCGGCGTTGTGCCGGGTTTCAGCGTAGTCACCGCCCGGATTGCCGAGACCGACGATGAGGCGCAGGGGGCGCGAAGGCGCTGTGCTCATCGATCTACGGTCTCCGGCTTTCCGTGGTCTGGAGGACTCAGGCGGCTTCGCCTTCCTCGGCGTCAGCAGCAGCGCCCTTGACCTTCAGCGAGCTGGCGACCACCGGGTCGGCATCGCCGTGCTGGACCAGTTCGACACCGGCCGGCAGCTTGATCTGCGAGACGTGCACCGACTGGCCGGCTTCCAGCGCCGACAGGTCGACCTCGACGAACTCGGGCAGGTCCTTCGGCAGGCACTGGACGTCGATTTCGTTGAGGACGTGCGAGACGATGCAGCCGCCCAGCTTGACCGCGGGGCAGACGTCGTCGCCGACGAAGTGCAGCGGCACCTTCAGGTGCATCTTCTGGTCGGCGGCGACGCGCTGGAAGTCGATGTGCAGGACTTGCGGCTTGAAGGCGTGCCACTGGGTGTCGCGCAGCACGACGGTTTCCTTGTTGCCGTCGACGTCGATGGTCAGCACGGACGAGTGGAACACTTCCTTGCGCAGCAGGTGGAACAGCTCGTTGTGGTCGAGCGTGATCGGCAGGGCTTCGCTGGTGCCGTAGATGATGCCCGGCAGCTGGCCGGCACGACGCAGGCGGCGGCTCGCACCCGTACCTTGAGCGTCACGCTTGGCGGCCTTGAATTGGATTTGCATGTGTTGCTCCTGAAGTTGATGTCTCCGCCCGCGACCAGGCGAAAACGCAAAAAGCCCGCCCCTTCAGCCGAAGGCGCGGGCGAAAATCATTCCATGAACAGCGACGAGACGGATTCTTCGTTGCTGATGCGCAGGATGGTGTCGGCCAGCAGCGAGGCGACCGAGACCTGGCGGATGCGCGGGCTGGCCTTGGCGTCGTCGCGCAGCGGAATGGTGTCGGTGACGACCAGTTCGTCGAGCTCGGAGTCGTTGATGCGCGACACCGCGGCGCCCGACAGCACGGCGTGCGTGCAGTAGGACAGCACCCGCTTGGCACCGTGTTCCTTGAGCGCGGAGGCAGCCTTGCACAGCGTGCCGGCGGTATCGACGATGTCGTCCATGATCACGCAGGTGCGGCCTTCGACTTCGCCGATAATGTTCATGACCTCGGAGACGTTGGCCTTCGGCCGGCGCTTGTCGATGATCGCCAGGTCGCATTCCATGCGCTTGGCGAAGGCGCGGGCGCGCACCACGCCGCCGACGTCGGGCGACACCACCAGCAGGTCGTCGTACTTCTGCTTGTCGAGGTCGTTCAGCAGCACCGGGGCGGCATAGACGTTGTCGACCGGGATGTCGAAGAAGCCCTGGATCTGGTCGGCGTGCAGGTCCATCGTCAGCAGGCGCTGGACGCCGGCGGCCTGCAGCATGTTGGCGACGACCTTGGCCGTGATCGGCACGCGCGCCGAGCGCGGGCGGCGGTCCTGGCGGGCATAGCCGAAATAGGGGATGGCGGCGGTGATGCGTCCGGCCGAGGCGCGCTTGAGCGCATCGACCAGCACCAGCAGTTCCATCAGGTTTTCGTTGGTCGGCGAACAGGTCGGCTGCAGCACGAAGACGTCCTTGCCGCGGACGTTCTCAAGCAGTTCGATGTTGACTTCACCATCCGAGAAGCGGCCGACGGTGGCCGAGCCGAGGGAGATGCCCAGGCGCCGCGTGACGTCCGCGCCGAGCTTGGGATTGGCGTTGCCGGTGAAGACCATCAGGCTGCCGTGGGGCATGATCGCTGCTCCGATGCCGTTTGAATTGTCGACCCTTGAAAACGAATCGGGCAGGCTCCCGGATCACACCTGGGCCTGCCCGTCGTTGTATGGCTGGGGAGGAAGGATTCGAACCCTCGAATGCCGGAATCAAAATCCGGTGCCTTAACCGACTTGGCGACTCCCCAATAAACCTTTTTCGCCAGCTCGTGAAATCGACTGTGACGAAGCGGCCGCTATTCTAGCCATTCGTACAGCGGATGGCGAGAGGCCGTTCGCACTTTCCAGGCCGTCCAGCGTTGCGGACAGCTTGCGGCGATGCGTTCCGCGTCCCGGGCCGAAGGGATTTCGGCGAAGACGCAGGCGCCCGAGCCTGTCATCCGGGCTGGTGCGTACTGCATCAGCCAGTCGATCGCACGCTGCACTTCCGGGTAGCGGCTGCATGCTACGGCCTGCAGATCGTTCCGTGTGGTGCTTGCTGCGAAGTCCGCCATTTTGATGAGAGGAGTGTTTCTCGTCAAGTCCTCTGCCGAAAAAATTTCGCCGGTGGGCACCGATACGCCCGGCGACACGATCACGTACCAGGCGGGCGCCAGTTCCATCGGCTGCAGGGCTTCGCCCACGCCTTCGGCGAAGGCGTCGCGGCCGAAGATGAAGACGGGCACGTCGGCGCCGAGCTGCAGGCCCAGCGTCTGCAATTCGCTGCGGCCGAGCCCGGTGCCCCACAGGCGGTTGAGCGCGATCAGCGTCGTTGCCGCATCCGAGCTGCCGCCGCCGATGCCGCCGCCCATCGGCAATACCTTGTGCAGCGCGATGTCGGCGCCGAGGCGGCAGCCGGTATGCGCCTGCAGCAGGCGGGCCGCGCGCACGACCAGGTCCTGCTCGGGCGGCACGCCGGCGACCTCGGTGGTACGCCGGATGTCGCCGTCTTCGCGCAGGCTGAAGTCGAGCGTGTCGCCCCAGTCGAGCAGGCGGAAGGCGGTCTGCAGCAGGTGGTAGCCGTCGGCCCGGCGGCCGGTGACGTGCAGGAACAGGTTGAGCTTGGCCGGCGCGGGGCAGCCTGGCAGGCGTCGCGGGTCGGAAGTGTCCGGCGGGGTCAGGGCAGGGCGGTCCATGAATCGATGACGAGGCGGATGCGGGCGTCGCCGCGGGAGATGTCGAGGCGGGCCGGCGGCGCATCGCCGGCGGCGCCGGCGTATTCGAGGTATTCGATGCGCCAGCCCTGGTCGATGACGATGGCCGGACGGCCGGCGTCGTCGAGCGTGCGGACTTCGGCGCCGGCGTCGGGTGCCGCCTGCACCCAGCGGCTCAGGCGGCCGGCCGGCACCTCGGTACCGAGCACGCGCGGCAGCAGGGCTTCCGCGCTGTCGGCGTGCAGCGACTGGCCGTCGGCGGTGCGCAGGCGGGCACCGGCGGCATCGGCGTCGAGGGTGGCGACGATTTGCCCCATCGGCGTCAGCAGGGCGAAGCTGTCGGCGTCGTGCTCGTGCCGCCATTCGATGCGGCCGCTGGCGGCCCGGCTGCCGTCGTTGGCGGAGATGCGGCCTTGCAACTCGAAGGCCGACGAGAAGCCGCGTGCGGCGATGTCCGCCGGCGCGGTGGCCGGGAGCGGCGCGCAGGCGGAGAAGGCCAGTGCGGCTGCGGCGACCGCCGCAGCCGGCAGGGAAAGGCGGCGTGTCGTCATTGGCCGCGCAGGCGGCGGACGGTGTCGGCCAGCAGGCTGTTGTCGGGGTGGGCCTGGCGGGCTTCGTCGAAGACGCGGTTGGCGTCGTCGCGGCGGTCCAGCGCCCACAGCACTTCGCCGAGGTGGGCGGCGATCTCGGCGTCCTGGCGGATTGTGTAGGCGCGCTCGAGGTGTTCCAGCGCGCCGGCTGCATCGCCGCGACGGAAACGTACCCAGCCCAGGCTGTCGAGAATGAAGGCGTCGTCGGGCGACAGCTCGTGTGCGCGGGCGATCAGAGCCTCGGCTTCGTCCAGGCGCATGTTGCGGTCGGCAAGCGAATAGCCCAGTGCGTTGTGGGCATGGGCGTGCTCGGGTTCGAGCTCGATCACGCGCCGCAGGCGGGCTTCCATGACCTCGATGCGGTTCACGCGCTCGGCCAGCATCGCCGTTTCGTACAGCAGGTCGACGTCGTCCGGCGTGGCGGCCAGGGCCTGCTCCAGGAGGGCGAGGGCCTCGTCGGTGCGTCCGGCTTCGCGCAGCAGCTGGGCTTCGGCCAGCAGGTAGCGGCGCATGTCCTCGTCGCTGCCCTGCTGCGCCTTCAGCAGCGCGCGGGCTTCGTTGACGCTGCCTTCGCGTGCCAGGCTCTGTGCGCTGCGGATCATCGCCTCGGAATGGTGGCGTTCGTCGCCGACTTCGCCGAACCACTTGCGTGCCAGCACGCCTTCGCCGCGCTGTTCGGCGATCTGGCCGAGCTGCAGGCGGATCAGATCGGGTTGCGGATGGCCGGCTTCGAGGGCTTCCAGGTAGCGGGCTTCGGCGTCGGCGGTGTCGTCGAGCTGCATCGACAGCAGGCCGACGGCGTAGAGCAGTTCGGGATCGCCGGGGTTGGCGGCGAGCAGGCGGCGGAATTCGTCACGTGCCGCATCGAATCGCTGGGCGCTGACCAGCGCACGGGCGTAGGTCAGGCGCAGCGAGGCGCTGTCGGGGTTGCGGGCGAGTTCGGCTTCCAACTGGCGCACTGCTTCGGCGGTGGCGCCGGTGTGCTGCAGAATCTGCGCCTTCAACTGGACGGCGGGTTCCCAGCCCGGCCTCAGTTGCAGCGCGGTGTCGACCGCTCCCAATGCCTGCATCGGCTCCTCGGCGATCATCGCCGCCTGGGCGCGGGCGATATGGGCTTCGGGGAGGTCGAGATAGGGATCGGTCAGGCGCCGGACGATGCCTTGCGCCGCTTCCTTGTCGGGAATGCCCGCGAGTGCCCGGTTCAGGCTCAGCAGGTTCTGGGCGAGGCGGGTATTGGATTGGGCCAGGGTGCGGGCCAGCTGGATCTGGACCTGTTCGAGGTTGACCGGGGAACTGCCGGCCATCTGGCCGCTGACGCCCGCAAGCACGCGGCGCGCTTCTTCGGAGCCGGGTGCGGTTTCGGTCCACAGCCGGGCGGCTTCGCCGGCCAGCTGGGGGTTGCGCGAATACATCGCGATCTCGGTGGCGCGGCGGGCGATGCGCGGATCGCGCGTGGCCCGCGCGAGATCGATGTAAAGCTGGGCCGACAGGCCGATCTGGCCGCGTGCGCCGGCGATTTCGGCGAGCAGGAACTGGTAGACGGTGCGCGGCGTCAGTTCCTGCGCCGGCAGCGCCCCGCCTGCCTCGCCCTCGTCCGCCGCGCCGGCGAGGCAGGCGGTGGTGCTCAGGCCGATGGCCAGGCACAGGATGCGGAGAGAGCGGGAGGAGCGAGTGTTCATATCGGTGGTCCGGCGGGCTGCAGCAGTTCGCGCAGTGAAGATGGTGCCACGGAAGGCAGGGGCGCACATGCAAGGATGTGTACCGTGGGTGTCGGCAGGTTTTGGAGTGCTGCTCTAGAATTCGGTTCGATCAAGCATGGTATGCAGATCGGCGTCCGGCCCGCAAGACGGGCCGCGCGGGCGCCGTGAGGTTTGCCCAGGTTCGTCCCCGCCCCCGTCACCCGACCCCCGATAGCGCCGATGCCCGAACTGCCCGAAGTCGAAACCACCTGCCGCGGCATCCGCCCCCATGTCGAAGGCTGCGAGCTGAGCGGGCTGCGCGTGCGCAATCCGCGGCTGCGCCTGCCGGTGCCGCCCGAACTCGCCGAACGGATCGTCGGCCGGACGCTGCAGGGCGTGTCGCGGCGGGCGAAGTACCTGTTGCTGGATTTCGGCCCCGGCACGGTGATCGTGCATCTGGGCATGTCGGGCAGCCTGCGCCTGGTCGCCGCCGACGAAATGCCCGGCACGCACGACCATGTCGATTTCGTCTTCGGCGCGCAGGCCCTGCGGCTGCGTGATCCGCGCCGCTTCGGCATGGTGGTGTGGCAGGACGGAGCGCCCGAACGGCATCCGCTGCTGGCGCATCTGGGGCCGGAGCCGCTGGGCGAGCTTTTCGACGCGGCCTGGCTGTTCCGCGTCACGCGCGGCCTGCGGGCGCCGATCAAGCACGTGCTGATGGACAACCGCAAGCTGGTCGGCGTCGGCAACATCTACGCCTCGGAAAGCCTGTTCCGTGCCCGCATCCATCCGCTGGAGCCGGCCGGCACGCTGGGCCTGCGGCGCTGTGCGCGGCTGGTGCAGACGGTACGCGAGACGCTGACCGACGCCATCGCCGCAGGCGGCAGCACCTTGCGCGACTTCGTCGGCGGCGACGGCCGGCCCGGCTATTTCCAGCAGCAGTACTTCGTTTATGGCCGCGCCGGCGAAGTCTGCCGGCAGTGCGGCGGCACGGTGCTCGGCATCGTCAGCGGCCAGCGGGCGACCTACTTCTGCCCGCGCTGCCAGCGCCGCCGCTGAGCCGGAGTGCGCATTTCTACATGGTCGCGCCTCGTCTTCGCCGCTATGCTGCGGATATTTCGCTTCGTGCCCTGAGTCCTGTGAGCGACCCGATGACCGAATTGATCGACCAGTTTTCAGCCTATGCCGGCTGGCGTACCGCCGCCGCCGATTCCGTCGCGCGCCTGCGCGCGTGGCTGGCGCGCAACGAAGTCGGCGACGTCCAGAGCGACCTGCGCCTGCAATACCTGCTCGAGCGCCTGCGTGACGACAAGCTGACGGTGGCTTTCGTCGCCGAGTTCTCGCGCGGCAAGTCGGAGCTGATCAATGCGATCTTCTTCGCCGACTACGGCGACCGCATCCTGCCTTCCAGCGCCGGACGCACGACGATGTGCCCGACGGAGCTGCAATGGCGCAAGGGTGCGCAGCCGGAGCTGCGCCTGCTGCCGATCCGCACGCGCGCCTGCCAGACCCCGGTCAGCGAACTTAAGCGCTATGCCGAGGAGTGGCAGACCGTGTCGCTGCAGAGCCTGGATGCCGGCAGCCTGCAGGCGGCGCTCGCCCGCGTCGGCGAAACCGAACGCGTGACGCAGGACGAAGCCGTCCGCCTCGGTTTCGCCGTCGACGCCGGTGGCGACGACGGGCTGAAGCCGGGCGCGGACGGCCTGGTGGAGATTCCGAGCTGGCGCCATGCGGTGATCCAGTTTCCGCATCCGCTGCTCGAACAAGGCCTGGTGGTGCTCGACACGCCGGGCCTGAACGCGATCGGCGCCGAACCCGAGCTGACCTTGTCGATGCTGCCGAGCGCGCATGCGGTGCTGTTCATCCTCGCCGCCGACACCGGCGTCACCCAGAGCGATCTGACCGTGTGGCGCAGCTATGTGCAGGGCGGCAGCCAGCGTGGCCGCCTGGTGGTGCTGAACAAGATCGACGGCCTGTGGGACGGCCTGCGCGACGAGGCGCGGATCGACGCCGAGATCGCCCGCCAGGTGGACTCGGTCGCGGCGACGCTGGAGATCGACGCCGAGGCGGTGTTTCCGGTGTCGGCGCAGAAAGGGCTGGTGGCGCGGGTCACCGGCGATGCGCCGCTGCTCGCGCGCAGCCGCATGCCGGCGCTGGAGCAGGCGCTGACCGGCGGCCTGCTGCCCGCCAAGCAGGACATCGTGCGCGAGGACACGCTGGCCGAGACCGGCGAGGTGATGGCGCAGACGCGTGTGCTGCTCGAAGCCCGCCTGGCCGGCCTGCGCGAGCAGCTGCAGGAGCTGACCGACCTGCGCGGCAAGAACCAGAGCGTCATCGAGTACATGATGCGCAAGATCCGCAGCGAGAAGGACGACTTCGAGCAGGGGCTGCAGAAGTACTATGCCGTGCGTTCGGTGTTCTCCGAGCTCACCAACAGCCTGCTTGCCAACATCGGCATGGATGCGCTGCGCGACCAGACTCGCCGCACGCGCGAGGCGATGCTGGAATCGACTTTCACCAAGGGTTTGCGCGACGCGATGGAAGGCTTCTTCCGCCACCTGCGCGAGAACCTGCTGCGCTCGACGGCAGAAATCGGCGAGATCTCCAGGATGCTCGACGCCATGTACAAGCGCTTCAGCGTCGAGCACGGGCTCAAGCTGACGCCGCCCGAATCCTTCTCCACGCTGCGCTACGAGAAGGAGATCGACCGCCTGGAAGCGGCCTTCAACCGCCAGCTCAACACCACGCTGACGCTGGTGACGACCGAGAAGCATGCGCTGACGCAGAAGTTCTTCGAGACGGTCGCGGTGCAGGCCCGGCGCACTTTCGAAGTCGCCAACCGCGACGTCGAGCAGTGGCTGCGCGCGGTGATGTCGCCGCTGGAGACCCAGGTGCGCGAATACCAGATCCAGCTCAAGCGCCGGCTCGAAAGCGTCAAGCGCATCCACCAGGCGACGGACACGCTGGAAGACCGGGTCGAGGAACTGAAGCAGGGCGAGGACAACGTGCTGGTGATGCTGGTGCAGCTCGATGCCCTGCAGCAGGAAATCGCCGAAACCCTCGGGCCGCTGGCGCGGGGCGAGCGGGAAAGCGGGCGCGGCGCCGAAGTGCGCGCGGCGGCCTGAGCCCGAATGCACGAAGCCGCCCGCTGCATCGCGCAGCGGGCGGCTTCGTCGCTTCAGCGCAGGCGGCTGCTCAGCCTTCGGTCAGCTTCTTGTACTTCTCCATCAGTTCGTCCTGTGTCTCGGGCCGGTCCGGGTCGAGCGGAATACAGTCGACCGGGCAGACCTGCTGGCATTGCGGTTCGTCGAAGTGGCCGACGCACTCGGTGCACTTGTGCGGGTCGATGACGTAGATTTCATCACCCTGGGAGATGGCGCCGTTGGGGCATTCCGGTTCGCAGACGTCGCAGTTGATGCACTCGTCGGTAATCTTCAGAGCCATGGTGTTCGCTTCCTTGCTATTGCCTTGATTTCAGTTTTTCCTGCAGCCGTGACAGCACCGAAGGCTGCACGAACTTGCTTACATCGCCGCCCAGACGGGCGATTTCCCGGACCATCGTGGCCGAGATGAACATGTATTCCTCCGCCGGTGTCAGGAATACGGTTTCGACGTCCGGGTGCAGCTTGCGGTTCATCCCGGCCATCTGGAACTCGTACTCGAAGTCCGACACCGCACGCAGGCCGCGCAAAATGACGCGCGCGTTCTGCTGCCTGAGGAAATCCATCAGCAGACAGTCGAAGCCGATGATCGTGACGTTGGGGTAGTCCGCCACCGCCTCGCGGGCGATTTCCACCCGCTCGTCGAGGCCGAAGATCGGCCCCTTGCTGTTGCTGCGTGCAACCGCGACGATGACGCGGTCGAACAGCACCGACGCCCGGCGGACGAGATCGGCATGCCCCCGGGTGAACGGGTCGAACGTTCCCGGATAGACTGCCACCGCTTCCTTCATTCCTGGCTCCTGCGCATCAGATGGAAATTGACCGTTCCGGCGCGGCCCTGCTTCACCGCCTGCCAGTTCCCCAGCTTTGCCACCGTGGCTTCGGACTCGACGTAGATCCATCCGTCGGGTTTCAGCAGCGAGTCCAGCCAGGGCTGTATCCGCTCGATCCAGCCCTGCTTGTAGGGCGGGTCGAGAAACACGCCGTCGAACTTCCGTTGCGCGTTTTGGGCGAATCTTACCGCATCGCCGCACACGATCTCTACTTGCGACGCTTGTAAGGTCTTTGCCGCATTGTGCAGCGCGGCGACCGCACGGGGATTGCGCTCGACCAGCACGACGGATTCGGCGCCGCGCGAGGCGGCTTCGAAGCCGAGGATGCCGCTGCCGGCGAAGAGGTCGAGGCAGTGCTCGCCGGCCAGCGTCTGGCCCAGCCAGTTGAACAGGGTCTCGCGCACGCGGTCGGGCGTCGGGCGCAGGCCCTGGGCGTCGGTGACCTCGAGCAGGCGCGAGCGCCACTGGCCGCCGACGATGCGGACACGGCTCATTGGCCGGCTTCTGCCGCGGCGGGCGTGGCATCGGCCTTGTCGCCATCGCCGCCGGCGATCACGGTGACCAACTGGTCGGCGTGGATGCGGCGGGCGAAGGCGTCGCGGATCTGTTCGGCGCTGACCGCGGCGACCTGCTGCGGATAGGTGTCGAGCCAGTCGAGCGGCAGGCGGTAGAAGCCGATCATCGCCACGTAGCCGAGGATCTTGGCATTCGAGTCCAGGCGCAGGCCGAAGCCGTTGATCAGGTTGTCCTTGGCGGCCTGCAGCTCTTCTGCGCTCGGGCCTTCGGCGATGAAGCCGGCCAGGGTATCGCGCACCACTGCGAGGGCTTCGTCGGCCTGGCTGCCACGGGTCTGCAGGCCGATCTGGAAGGGGCCGGCAACCTGCTGCGGCGAGAAGAAGCTATAGACGCTGTAGGCGAAGCCGCGGTTTTCGCGCACTTCCTTGGTCAGCCGCGACACGAAGCCGCCGCCGCCGAGCACGTAGTTGCCCACCAGCAGCGGGAAGTAGTCGGCGTCCTCGCGTGCCAGGCCGGGCTGGCCGACGAGGATGTGGGCCTGCGCCGAAGGGTTGGGAATGCGCAGCACGGCCGCCTGCGTCGGCGACGGCGCGGGCAGCGGGGCCGCGGCTTCGACCGGCGGCAACTGCTCGGTCAACCGGATGGCGATGCGCTCGGCGGTGGCGCGATCGACGTCGCCGACGATGGCGACCGAGGCACGCTGGGCGCCGAAATGGCGGCGGTGGAAATCGACCAGTTCGTCGCGGGTGATCGATTCCAGCGATTCCGGCGTGACGCTGCCGCCGTAGGGGTGGCCGGCGTAGAGCGCTTCGTTGAAGCGGCGGGTGGCCAGCGTGGCGGGCTTGGTCAGCGCTTCGCGCAGGCCGGCGAGGGCGCGCTTGCGCTCGCGCTCGAGGATCTCTTCCGGGAAGGTGGGCTGGGCGAGCAGGCTGGCGCCGAGTTCGACCGCGGCGTCGCGCTCGGCTTCGGACGACAGGCTGCGGATCGACAGGCTGGCGCGGTCGCTGTCGGTGCTGCCGCCGATCTGCGCGCCGATGTCGGCGATGCGATCGGCGATCTGCTGTTCGTCGAGCGCGGTGGTGCCGGCGTCGAGCAGGCTCTGCGTCAGGCTGGCGAGGCCGGCCTTGTCGGCGGGCTCGTAGGCCGAGCCGGCGGCGAAATCGACCTGGATGTCGACCAGCGGCAGGGCGCGGCTTTCGACGTAGAGCACGCGGGCGCCGGTCGGCGCCGTCCATTGTTCGATCCTGGGGCCGGCCAGCGCGGGGCTGGCGACGAACTGGGCGAGCAAGGCCAGGCTGGCGACCAGCGGCGTGAACAGGCTGAGGGAAAAGGGGCGGGAAGTCTTGGTCATGTCAGGGATTCCGTCGGTTGGCGGAAGCGATCAGTGATGCGCCGGCGCGAGCGGCGAGCGCGGCTGCCGGGGAGCCTGCGTCTCGAGCGGCTGAGGGTCGAGGCGGGCGACGTTCAGGCTGTCGTCGCTGAAGTAGCGCTGTGCCACGCGGCGGACTTCCTCGGCGGTGACGCTGCGCAGGCCTTCGAGCAGCAGCTCTTCGTCGCGCCACGACAGGCCGGCCGACTCCATGTAGCCGATTTCCATCGCCTGTCCCATCAGCGAGTCGCGCTTGTAGACCCGGCTGGCCACGGCCTGGGTCTTGACCCGGGCAAGCTCGGCCTCGCTCACGCCTTCGTCGCGGATGCGCTGCAGTTCGGCGCGCAGGGCGGCTTCGAGCTCGTCGACCGAGTGGCCGGGAGCCGGTACGCCGTCGAGGTAGAACAGCGCCGGGCCGCGGCCGCTGCCGTCGTAGCCGGCGCCGGCGGACAGCGCCAGGCCGCTGTCGCGCACCAGCCTGCGGGTCAGGCGGGCGCCGTCGTAGCCGTCGAGCACGGCCGACAGCACCTGCAGCGCGTAGGCGTCGCGATCTCGTGCCGGGTCGCGCATGGCTGGCACGTGCCAGGCCATGCTCAGGTAGGGCAGTTCGGCCGGCGCCTTCACCACCGCCTGGCGCGGCCCCTGCTGGACGGGTTCGGCGGAGATGCGGCGGGCGGGCAGCGGGCGTGCGGAGATCGGGCCGTAGTAGCGTTCGGCGTCGCGGAACACGCGGCGGTGGTCGACGTCGCCCACCACCACCAGGTAGGCATTGGCCGGTGTATACCAGCGGCGATACCACTCGCGGGCATCCTCGGGCTGCATCGCCTCCAGGTCGGGCATCCAGCCGATCACCGGGCGGCGGTAGGGATGGGCCTTGAAGGCGGTGGCCATCAACTGTTCGTAGACCAGCGCCCGCGGCTGGTCGTCGGTGCGCAGGCGGCGCTCTTCCTTGACCACTTCGAGCTCGCGGCGGAAGGCGTCGTCGTCCAGCACCAGGTGCTGCATGCGGTCGGCTTCGAGCGCCATCATCTCGCTCAGCCGGTCCGGCGGCACCTGCTGGAAATAGGCGGTGTAGTCCTTGCCGGTGAAGGCGTTGTCGCGCCCGCCGACGGCGGCCACCCGCTTGTTGAACTCGCCGGGGCCGACGTTCCTGGTGCCCTTGAACATCATGTGCTCAAGCACGTGGGCGACGCCGGACACGCCTTCGGGTTCGTCCATCGAGCCGCTGCGGTACCACACCATATGCACCGCCGACGGCGCGCGGCGGTCTTCCTTGACGATGACCTTCATGCCGTTGGTGAGCGTGGTCTCGAAGGGATTGGCAAGCGCGCCCGAAGGCGTGAGCAGCGGCGCGGCGGCGATGCCGCCGATGACCAGGGCGCGGGCAAACGTGTGGAGAAACATGGGGATGTCCTGCATCTGTTAGAATTCGCGGCGCTCCGCCGGGCCGGGCGCGCAGTACGCACCGGCCGGACGGGGAGCCGCATCTTAACGTGATCGGTTGCGGGTGCCCACGGCTGGCGTGGGGCGCCGCCGACGCGAAACGTTCCCTCTGACCCGAGCGTGTAATGTTTGGTTTCCTGAAGAAGAAGTTCGGCAAGACCGGGCAAACCGAAGCCGGTCAGCCGCCGGCCGAGGACCTTGCCGAACAGGTATCGGCCGATGCAGTCCCCGATGTCGTGCCCGGAGCGGAGCAAGAAGCTGCCGCTCGGCAACTGCCCGCCGAGCGCCTCGATACGCCTGCCGAGCCGCGGGTGGATGAGGCGGCCGCGCCGCTCACCGAGTCCGCGCCTGTCGTCGAAACCCGGCCCGAAGTCACGGCTGAAGCCGTAGCCGAGCCCGCAATCCTGCCGCCGGTCGCCGAAGTGGCCGAGCCTGCCGCTGCCGTCGAAGAGCCCGTGGCCGCCATCGAGCCCGAGCCGGTGGATATGCCGGCCACCGTCGAAGAAATCGCCGAGCCAGCCGTGCCCGCCGATGAGCCTGATGCTCCGGCCGTTGCCGGAGCACCGGCCAGGCGCTCCTGGACCGACCGCCTCAAGGCCGGCCTGGCCCGCACCCGGCAGCAACTGGGCGGCGGCCTGGCGAGCCTGTTCGGCCGCCGCAAGATCGACGAAGAGCTGCTCGAAGAGCTCGAATCGACGCTGCTGATGGCCGATTGCGGTGTCGAGGCCACCCAGCACCTGATCGACGACCTGCGCCTGCGCTGGAAGCGCGACCGGCTGGAAACCGCCGATCAGTTGCAGAAGGCGCTGGCCGACGGCCTGCAGGCTATCGTCGCGCCGCTCGAAGAGCCGCTCGACGCCGGCACCCACAAGCCTTTCGTGATCATGATCGCGGGCGTCAACGGCGCCGGCAAGACGACTTCGATCGGCAAGCTGGCCAAGCATTTCCAGGCCCAGGGCAAGAGCGTGCTGCTGGCCGCCGGCGACACTTTCCGTGCCGCGGCGCGCGAGCAGTTGATGACCTGGGGTGAGCGCAACAAGGTCACCGTGGTGGCGCAGGACGGCGGCGATGCCGCGGCGGTGATCTTCGACGCGATCAACGCCGCGCGCGCGCGCAACATCGACATCGTGCTGGCCGATACCGCCGGCCGGCTGCCGACCCAGCTCCACTTGATGGAAGAGATCGCCAAGGTCAAGCGCGTCATCGCCAAGGCCGACCCGAGCGGTCCGCACGAGGTGCTGCTGGTGCTCGACGCCAATATCGGCCAGAACGCGCTGGCCCAGGTCAAGGCCTTCGACAAGGCGATCGGCGTCACCGGCCTGGTCGTGACCAAGCTCGACGGCACCGCCAAGGGCGGCGTGCTGGCGGCGATCGCCCGCCAGTGCCCGAAACCCTTGCGCTTCATCGGCGTCGGCGAAGGCATCGACGACCTGCAGCCGTTCAAGGCGCGCGAATTCGTCGACGCGCTGTTCGAGCCTGTCGCGGGCACTGTGCGGAACGGAGAAGGCGAACGTTCATGATCGTCTTCGAGGACGTGGCCAAACGCTATGCGGGCGGCTACACGGCGCTGGCCGGCGTCGACTTTGCGATTCGCCATGGCGAGCTGGTCGTGCTGTCCGGCCATTCCGGCGCCGGCAAGAGCACGCTGCTGAAGCTGATCCCGGTCATCGAGCGGCCGAGCGCCGGCCGCGTGCTGATCAACGGCCAGGACGTGTCGCATCTGCCGAAGGCGGCGATTCCCTACCTGCGCCGCAACCTCGGCCTGGTGCTGCAGGAAAGCCGGCTGCTGTTCGACCGCAGTGTGTTCGACAACGTGATGCTGCCGCTGGTGATCACCGGCCATCCGCCGCGCGACGCCGCCAAGCGGGTGGCCGCCGCGCTCGACCGCGTCGGCTTGAACGGGCGCGGCAAGGAAGTGCCGGCAGGGCTGTCGGGCGGCGAGCAGCAGCGGGTGGCGATCGCGCGCGCGATCGTCAACAGGCCGTCCATCCTGATCGCCGACGAACCCACCGCCCACCTCGACCCGGCCTATGCGGCGGACATCGCCGAGCTGTTCCTGTCCTTCAACGAGGCGGGCGTCACGGTGCTGGTCAGCACCCACGACGCCTCGCTGTTCGCTGCCAGCCAGCCGCGCCGGCTGGTGCTGGAGAAGGGCATGCTGAGCGAGGACAACCGCCCAATCGGCAGCACTGCGGATGAGGTGTTCGCATGAGCCACTGGCTGTATCTGCATGTGCGGGCGATCGCCGATGCGCTGCGCCGCCTGTTCGGCCAGCCGGTCGGCACCCTGCTGTCGGCGCTGGTGGTCGGGATCGCGCTGTCGCTGCCCGGCGGCGGCTACCTGCTGCTGGACAACGTCGCCTCGCTGGCGCGCGGCGTGTCGGGCACGCCGGAAATCAGCGTCTTCCTCGACACCCAGGCGCAAAAGGCCGACACCGAGGCGATCGAGGCCAGGCTCAAGGCCATGCCGGCGCTGGCCAGCTATCGCTTCGTCGCTCGCGACGAAGCGCTCGGCCAGCTCACCGCCAGCGGCCTGGGCGACGTGCTGGCCGGGCTGGGCGACAATCCGCTGCCCGATGCCTTCGTGCTGACGCCGCAGGGCGAGGACCCCGAACTGTTCGAGCAGATGGCGGCGGACATCGGCAACTGGCCCAAGGTGGCCCATGTGCAGCTCGACTCGGCCTGGGTCGCGCGCCTGCATGCCTTGCTGGAGCTGGGGCGCTCCGCAGTGCTGATGCTGGCCGGGCTGCTCGGCTTCGCCCTCGTCATCGTCACTTTCAACACCATCCGCCTGCAGATCCTGACCCAGCGCCAGGAAATCGAAGTGAGCCGCCTGCTTGGCGCCACCGACCCCTTCATCCGCCGGCCCTTCTACTGGTTCGGCGGGCTGCAGGGTGCGCTCGGCGGCCTGGTCGCGCTCGGCACGGTGTGGCTCGGCGTGCAGGCGCTGGGGCAGCCGGTAGCGCGGCTGGCACAGACCTACGGCGCGGTGTTCCAGCTCGGCGGCCCGGATTGGCGCGCGTCGCTGGCGATCGTCGCCTTCGCGGCTTTCCTCGGCTGGCTGGGCGCGGTCATTTCAGTGCGCCGGCATCTCGCCAGCACTTGATTTTCCGGGCTTCGCTCCCAGTTCGATGGGATCGCCGGTCTTGCCGCAACATGCTTGCTGTATGCTGGCGAGCGATTGGAGATGACCATTCATGAGGGGCTTGTCGATAGCGAGATTGAATCGCCCGTATCTCGATTATCAATTAGAGCAATTCATCGAACCGGTCTAAACTTCGCTCCATCAGTTCAACACCCCCGTTTCATCAACCCCCCGCTGGAGGACGTCAGATGTCGCTGATCAACACCGAAGTCAAGCCTTTCAAAGCCCAAGCCTACAAGAACGGCAAGTTCATCGAAGTCACCGACGCCGACCTGAAGGGCAAGTGGTCCGTGCTGATCTTCATGCCGGCCGCCTTCACCTTCAACTGCCCGACCGAAATCGAAGACGCCGCCGAGCACTACGGCGAGTTCCAGAAGGCCGGTGCCGAAGTCTACATCGTCACCACCGACACCCACTTCTCGCACAAGGTGTGGCACGAAACCTCGCAGGCCGTCGGCAAGGCCCAGTTCGCCCTGGTCGGTGACCCGACCCACCAACTGACCAACGCCTTCGACGTGCATATCGCGGAAGAAGGCCTGGCCCTGCGCGGTACCTTCATCGTCAACCCGGAAGGCATCATCAAGACGATGGAAGTTCACGACAACGCCATCGCCCGTGACGTCACCGAAACCGTGCGCAAGCTGAAGGCCGCCCAATACGTCGCCGCTCACCCGAACGAAGTGTGCCCGGCGAAGTGGAAGGAAGGCGAAAAGACGCTGGCTCCGTCGATCGACCTGGTCGGCAAGATCTGAGTCCATCGCCGCACCGTCCGGGCCCATCCGGCCCGGGCTGCCCGCTCCACAGCCGGCCGAGTGCCGGCTGTGTCGTATCAGGATTGCCGTAAACAGCGGCGACCGTACTTTTGAAGGAAGAAGCCATCATGCTGGACGCCAACATCAAGACTCAACTGAAAGCCTATCTGGAACGGGTGACGCAGCCGATCGAGATCGTGGCGTCGCTGGACGATGGTCCGAAGTCGCACGAAATGCAGGAGCTGCTCCGCGACGTCGCCGAGCAGTCCAACCTGATTACGCTGATCGAACGCCGCGACGGCGACGAGCGCAAGCCGTCCTTCTCGGTCGGCCCCAAGGGCGGCGAGGCGCGCGTGCGTTTCGCCGGCCTGCCGATGGGCCATGAATTCACCTCGCTGATCCTCGCTCTGCTGCAGGCCGGCGGCTATCCGCCCAAGGTCGAGGCCGAGGTGATCGAGCAGATCAAGAGCCTCGAAGGTGACTTCGAGTTCGTCACCTACATCTCGCTGTCCTGCCATAACTGCCCCGACGTGGTGCAGGCGCTGAACCTGATGGCGGTCCTGAATCCCAACGTCCGCCACACCATGGTCGATGGCGGCGTGTTCCAGCAGGAAGTCGAGGAACGCCAGATCATGGCGGTGCCGACGGTCTATCTGAACGGCGAGGAATTCGGCGCCGGCCGCATGGAGCTGGGCGAGATCCTCGCCAAGGTCGACACCGGCGCTGCGGCACGCGACGCCAAGAAGCTGTCGGCCAAGGAAGCCTTCGACGTGCTGATCGTCGGCGGCGGCCCGGCTGGTGCCGCGGCGGCGATCTATGCCGCGCGCAAGGGCATCCGCACCGGCATCGTCGCCGAGCGCTTCGGCGGCCAGGTGATGGACACGCTGGCGATCGAGAACTTCATCTCGGTGAAGGAAACCGAAGGGCCGAAGCTGGTGATGGCGCTCGAAGAGCACGTCAAGCAGTACGAGGTCGACGTCATGAACCTGCAGCGCGCGGCCAAGCTGGTGCCGGGCAGCGCGGACGGCGCCACGCTGGCCGAAGTGCAGCTGGAGAACGGCGCCTCGCTGAAGGCGAAGACGGTGATCCTCGCCACCGGCGCACGCTGGCGCGAAATGAACGTGCCCGGCGAGCAGGAGTTCCGCGGCAAGGGCGTGGCCTATTGCCCGCACTGCGACGGCCCGCTGTTCAAGGGCAAGCGCGTGGCGGTGATCGGCGGCGGCAACTCGGGCGTCGAGGCGGCGATCGACCTCGCCGGCATCGTCAGCCACGTCACGCTGCTGGAGTTCGCCGACGAGCTGCGTGCCGACGCGGTGCTGCAGCGGAAGCTCTACAGCCTGGCCAACGTCACCGTGATCAAGAGCGCGTTGACCACCGAAGTCACCGGCAGCGAGAAGGTGAACGGCCTGGTGTATACCGACCGCAAGACCGGCGAGCCGCACCGCATCGAACTGGAAGGCATCTTCGTCCAGATCGGCCTGCTGCCCAACACCGACTTCCTGAAGGACACGATCGAGCTGAGCCGCTTCGGCGAGATCGTCGTCGATCCGAAGTGCCAGACTTCGGTGCCGGGCGTGTTCGCCGCCGGTGACTGCACCACGGTGCCGTACAAGCAGATCGTCATCGCCATGGGCGAAGGCTCCAAGGCGGCGCTGTCGGCCTTCGACCACCTGATCCGGACCAGCGCACCGGCCTGATCCGCCGCCGCACTGTCGTAGAATGCCCCGCCTGCTGCGGGGCATTTTCGCTTTCCGGCGCCGCCCCTTTCTGACGGAGAATTCCCTTGCTTTTCAACTGGTTCGAGCGCCGTGTCGATCCTTACCCCGAGACGCCGCCGCAGCCCGCGCCGAAGCGCTTCTTCGCCTTCCTGTGGGCGGCGACCGAAGGCACGCGGCCCTTCATCCTCGGCATGATGCTGCTGACCGCGGCCATCGGCGCCTTCGAGGCGCTGCTGTTCGCGATGCTGGGCAAGGTGGTCGACTGGCTGGCGGCGGTGGAGCGGGCGCGGCTGTGGGCCGACGAAGGCAGCAAGCTGCTGTGGCTGGCGGCGATCGTGTCCGGCAGCATCGTGCTGGTGGCCGTGCAGACCATGCTCAAGCACCAGGCGCTGGCGGGCAATTTCCCGATGCGGCTGCGCTGGAAGTTCCACAGCCTGATGCTCGGCCAGAGCATGAGCTTCTACCAGGACGAGTTCGCCGGCCGGGTGTCGGCCAAGGTCATGCAGACCGCGCTGGCGGTGCGCGACACCTGCCTGATCATGACCGACATCCTGGTCTTCGTCGTCATCTACTTCGTCACCCTCACCGCGGTGGTGGCGAGCTTCGACCTGTGGATGCTGCTGCCCTTCCTCGGCTGGCTTGCGCTGTACGCGGTGTCGCTGCGCTGGTTCGTGCCGCGGCTGTCGAAGGTGGCGCGGGCCCAGGCCGATGCGCGTTCGCTGATGACCGGCCGCATCACCGACGCCTACACCAACATCGCCACGGTGAAGCTGTTCTCCCACGCCGGCCGCGAGGCGGGCTACGCACGCAGTGCGATGCAGGAGTTCATGCACACCGTGCATGCGCAGATGCGACTGGTCAGCGCGATCGAGATCGTCAACCACGGCCTGTCGATGCTGCTGATCCTGAGTACCGGCGGCCTCGCGCTGTGGCTGTGGAGCCAGGGCCAGGTCGGTGTCGGCGCGGTGGCGGCGGCGACGGCGATGGCGCTGCGCCTGAACGGCATGTCGCACTGGGTGATGTGGGAGATGGCTTCGCTGTTCGAGAACGTCGGCACCGTGCAGGACGGCATCAACACCTTGTCGCGCCCGCATGCGGTGGTCGATCGCGCGGATGCGAAGCCGCTGGTGGTGGATAGGGGCGAGATCCGCTTCGAGCACCTGGGCTTCTCCTACGGCGCGACCGGGCCGGAGGCGCGGCGCATCATCGACGACCTGTCGCTGACGATCCGGCCGGGCGAGAAGATCGGCCTGGTCGGGCGCTCGGGCGCCGGCAAGTCCACGCTGGTCAATCTGCTGCTGCGCTTCTACGACATCGACCAGGGCCGCATCCTGATCGACGGCCAGGACATCGCCACGGTGACGCAGGACAGCCTGCGCGCGCAGATCGGCATGGTCACCCAGGACACCTCGCTGCTGCACCGCTCGGTGCGCGACAACATCCTGTACGGCCGGCCGGATGCGGGCGAGGCCGAGATGATGTCGGCCGCGAAGCGTGCCGAAGCGCACGATTTCATCCTCGGCCTCACCGACCCGAAAGGCCGCATCGGCTACGACGCCCACGTCGGCGAGCGCGGCGTGAAGCTTTCCGGCGGCCAGCGCCAGCGCATCGCCATCGCCCGCGTGATGCTCAAGGACGCGCCGATCCTGCTGCTCGACGAGGCCACCAGCGCGCTCGACTCGGAAGTCGAGGCGGCGATCCAGGCCAGCCTGTACCGCCTGATGGAAGGCAAGACGGTGGTGGCGATTGCCCACCGGCTGTCGACCATCGCGGCGATGGACCGGCTGGTGGTGATGGACAAGGGGTGCATCGTCGAGGAGGGCGACCACCGCAGCCTGCTCGCGCGCGGCGGCCTGTATGCGCGGCTGTGGGCACGGCAGAGTGGCGGCTTCATCGGCGAGGCGACCGAGGACGACGAACTCGCCGGCCTCGCATCCGCGCCGGCCTGAATGCCGCCGTCCGCGCCCGCGGTTCGCCCTGGCACGGCCATGCTTGCCGCTTAGGTGACGGCAAGGCATTGTGCACTGGAAACCATGATGGCCAAGTCCCCGCTCTCCACCGCCCACGAGAACGATGTCCGGCACTGCCGCAGTCTCGTGTTCGTCCACCTGCTGGTCGCCTTGCTGTTCGGCGGCCTGCTGTGGACCGAACTGCGGCAGGTCGACCAGGCGTCGATGGCGGTTGCGCGCGAACGGGGCGAGACCCTGTTCCGCCTGGTCGAGACCACGCGCGACTGGAACGCCAGCCATGGTGGTGTCTATGTGCTGACGACGGACGACAGCCAGCCCAACCCCCATCTCGCGCATCCCCGGCGCGACGTCGTCACGCTGGACGGGCAGCGCCTGACGATGGTCAATCCGGCCATCATGACAAGGCAGCTCGCCGAACTCTCGGAGCGGGTCGGCGGCATCCGGCTGCACCTCACCAGCCTGCGCCCGCTGCGCCCGGCCAACCGGCCCGACCCCTGGGAAGCCGAGGCGCTGGCCGCGTTCGAGCGCGGTGTGCCGGAGCGCCTGGCGCTGGTCGACACCGAGGCCGGCGCAGCCCATCGCTACATGGCGCCGCTGTACGTGGTCGAGTCCTGCCTGCAATGCCACGCTGCCGATGGCTATCGCCTCGGCGACATCCGCGGCGGCATCTCGGTGACCATGCCCGCGGCCCCGCTGCTGGCCGTGCGCGACGCCCAGCGCCGGCGCGTCGCCGGGATGTTCCTGGCGGCTTTCGTGTTCGTGGCGGGGTCGATCCACTACGTCTTCGCCACCGCGCGGCGCCACGTGCGTGCCATCGCCCGCGTCAATGCAGAGCAGGAGCGGCTCATCGCGCAGCGCACCGGCGAGCTGGAGGCGAGCAACCTCGGGCTGGCGCGCGAAATCGATCGGCGCCAGCGTGACCAGCGCCGCCTCGCCGCCAGCGAGGCGCGCTACCGGGCGATCTTCGACAGCACGGCCGAGGGGATCATGCTGATCGACGACCGGATGCGGATCGTGCAGGTCAACCCGGCGTTCACTGCGATCACCGGCTACGGCGAGGACGAAGTGCGTGGCCGCGGGCTGGATCTGCTCGGGGCGGGGCGCCACGGGCAGGATTTCTTCGACGGCATCCGCGACGCGCTGGCCGATGGCGGGCGCTGGCAGGGTGAAATCTGGAACCGGCGCAAGAGCGGCGACGCCTATGTGCAGTGGATGTCAATCACGCGGGCCAGCCTGGCGGGCGAGGCTGAAACTTTCGTCGCGACGCTGACCGACATCACGCTGCGCAAGGAGGCTGAGCAGCGCATGCAGTACCGCGCCGATCACGATGCCTTGACCGGCCTGCCCAACCGCGCGCTGTTCCAGGACCGGCTCGATGCCGCGCTGGCGAAGATCCACCGCAGTGGCGGCCTGTTCGCGGTGCTGTTCATCGACCTCGACCGCTTCAAGGCGGTCAATGACAGCCTGGGCCACCCGGCGGGCGACGCCCTGCTGATCGAGGCCGGCAGCCGGATCGCCGCCTGCGTGCGCGAATCGGATACCGTGGCCCGCTTCGGCGGCGACGAGTTCGCCGCCATCCTGCTCGAAGTGGGCGGCGCCGAGGATGCCCGGGAAGCGGCGCAGCGCATCTGCGCCGCACTGGCCCTGCCCTTCATGCTGGAGCAGGGCGAGGCACGGGTATCCGGTTCGGTCGGGATCGCGCTGTCGCCACTGCATGGCGAGGACCGCGCCAGCCTCGAAAGCTGCGCCGACCAGGCGCTCTACGCGGTGAAGCGGAAAGGCGGAGGGGGCTGGTGCGTATATCCGCCCGACGGCTGGCCGGCCGGCGAAAAGGCCTGATGCCGCCGGCGAGCACGTCGGCTGCCCAGCTTTTCCGTAGGAGCGTCTTCAACCCCGGGGGCGCCGAGCCGCGCATGCAGGTTGCAGGCCTGCCTAATCGGGAAGGGCCGCTATCGCAGCTCTGTTCGCGGCTCGGCGCCCCCGGCTCGGCGCCCCCGGCTGAAGCCGCTTGTGTCATTGGCAAGAGTAAATTGGGAGTCGAGAACGGAGTGCGGCAGGAAGTGACGCTTGACTCCCACGGGATGGTTTCTGGCGATAGATGGGCCTCAGGCTCCGAGCAGCGTGTCCGCAAGCGCTTCCGGACTGGCTGCAGCCTGCCAGTGCGCCGCCATGTCGCCGGCCTGCAGGCTGCCGTAGCCCCAGGTCGCGGCGATGAAGGGCAGGCGGTTGGCGTCGGCGGATTCGCCGTCTTCGGCGCGATCGCCGACATAGACCGCCTCTTCGCGCGGAATGCCGCGATCGGCGAGCAGGCGCGCGATCATCGCGGCCTTGTCGGGCAGGCGCGGTTCGAACATGTCCAGCGCGTAGACGGCGTCGAAATGATGCGCCCAGCCGAGATGCTGCAGGATCAGCCGCGTGGGGTGGAGGCGCTTGTTGGTGGCGATGGCGAGGCGGCCGCCGCCAGCCGCCAGCCGGGCCAGCATCTCGCCGACGCCCGCATAGGCGGTCGTCTGCAGGTAGCCGGTGCTGTCGTAGCTGGCCTTGAAACCTTCGGCCAGCGGGGCGATCAGCGCGGGGTCGGTGCTGCCCGCCAGCATCTGCAGGGTCTCGGTCAGCGGCGGGCCGACGATGGAGGCGTCGATCGTGCGTGCGGGGCTGCGGCCGGCAGTGGCGAAAGCGTCGCGGTAGCTGGCGAGAATGGCGGGTGCGGAGTCGATCAGGGTGCCGTCCAGATCGAACAGGATGTGCCGGTAGGCGGGCATGGCGGCGTCCAGGGCGAGCAGGACGCACATTCTACGGCTTCGCCGGCCGCGGCGCGGCGGCGCTCTGGTTGAAAGAAATCCTGACAGCGCGCTTCGGCCGGGCGCGCCATGCGGTATGTTCTGCGTCCTCCCGGTCCATGCTCACCTCCTTTCTGCCGATGCCTCTGCTCAAGCACCGACTGTTGCGGTTCGTCGCCTTGGCGCGGCGCTATCCGGGCGTGATCGCGGCCTTCGGCTTCGTTTCCGGCGTGGCGAGCTTCTTTCTGGTCGATCGCCACGAGGGCTTTGCCCGCATCATCGCGCTGGTGATGCTGCTCGGCTGGGTCTGGCTGGTGCTGGAGCGGATGCTGAGCGAGATGCTGCTCGACCGTTTCGGCCTGCGCCTGCCGGCGCCGGTGCTGCGCTATGCGACCCAGCTGATCCACCAGGAAAGCCTGTTCTTCGCCTTGCCCTTCTTCCTTGCCAGCACGTCGTGGAACAGCGGCCAGGCGGTGTTCACCGGCGGCCTGATCGTGGCGGCGCTGGTGGCGCTGCTCGATCCGATCTACTACCGCCGGCTTGCGCCCCGGCGCTGGCTGTTCCTCACTTATCACACGTTGACGCTGTTCGTGGTGCTGCTGGTGGCGATGCCGCTGATCCTGCAACTGCCGACCGCGCGCAGCTACGAGCTTGCGCTGGGCATCGCGGTGTTGCTCGCCTTTCCTAGCCTGCTCGGCTCGATCACGGTGCCGCGCTGGTGGCGCGGGGTGCTGGTGGTGGGGCTGATGGGGGCGCTCGCGGCGACGGGCTGGCTGGCGCGGCTGTGGGTGCCGCCGGCCACGCTGCGCCTGACCGACGTCGCGCTCGCCAGCAGGATCGACGATGCGCAGCGGGCGCCGGCCGACAGCCTGGCCGAGATCGACGCCGCCCAGCTGGCGGCGCAGGGCCTCTACGCCTACACCGCGATCAGTGCGCCGCTGGGCCTGCAGGAGCGTGTGCAGCACGTCTGGCTCCACGAAGGGCGCGAGATCGACCGGATCGCCCTCGACATCCGCGGCGGGCGCAAGGAAGGCTACCGCGCCTGGACGCACAAGCAGCGTTTTCCGGAGAATCCTGCCGGCCGCTGGCAGGTCAGGGTGCTGACCGGGGACGAGCAGATGATCGGTACGCTGCGCTTCCGCGTCAGTAGCATGCCGGCCGGCGGCTGAGGGGCGGGGTCCGCCCATCTGCGCACCGGCGGGCTTCGCCTGCAGGCGAAGCCGTTCGTCCGGCAGCGGGAAACCGTCGTCCGCCTGCCCGAAACGGCCTTGCCGCAGCAGAGGAAATGTCCAGCGTGGCGTGCTTCTCGCCCGGGCTCATTTGATCCTTCAAACTGCGGAAGCCTGCGTGTAGCCTCCACTCGCCTGCCCGTATCGGCGCCTGCCTGCGTTTCGCGGCACCGCTGCGGCATTTGTTCGTGGAGTATTGATGGATACCTTGCTGTTGCACTTCGACGATGAAACCCGGGAGGCGGAACGCCTAGCCCGGGCTGTGGGCGTCGAGTGCGCGGTCATCGAGCGGCATCGCTTCCTCGATGACGAGCTTCATCTGCGGCTGCCCCAGTCCCTGCCGCGCAGGGTGGTCGTCTATCGCAGCCTGCATCGTCCCGACGAGAAGCTGCTGGAATTGCTGCTGCTGGTGCGCGCCGCGGGCCGGCTGGGCGCCGAGCACGTCACGCTGGTCGCGCCCTGTCTCGCCTACATGCGGCAGGGCGACGAGGTCCTGCCCGGCGAGGCCGGCGGCCGGGACATCATCGGCAGTTTTCTCGCCGGCCTGTTCGACGTGGTGCTGACGGTGGATCCGCATCCGAACCGTGTCTCGTCGCTGGCCGAGGCCGTGCCGGTGCTGCATGCGCACGCCTTGCCGCGCGAGGCCGGCGCGGAGCAGGGGCCGAGCACCGAACTCGCCACCTACCCGGGCAAGGCGGCATGCCTTGCTCCCCGACTGGCGGAAGCCTTGCGCGCGATCCACACCGATTGAGTTTCCCGCCCCGCCATGTGCCCGTCTTTGGTCGCGCAGGCGATGACGTTCAGAAGGCTTGGTGCTAGCATCCTGTCTTTCTGCATGGGCAGGAGCCCCTCGTCGCGCCGGCAAGGAGCCTCCTGTCCCGCGCGGCTTCGATGATCCACTGCGGGGAGAGGTGTGAAGCAATCGGTAAGGACCGTGGTATTTGCCGACCTGACGGGGAGTACCGGTCTTTTTGAATCGGCGGGCAACATGATTGCCACGCGGCTCGTCACGCGCTGTACGCAGACCATCGGCCGCCATCTCACGCTCGCGGGCGGGCAGCTCGTGAAATACCTGGGAGATGGCGTACTGGTGCTGTTCGACAACACGCTCGCCGCCGTCGAAGCTGCTTCGCGCATGCAGGAGGTGCTGCGCGAGCAGGTGCCCGGACTGCCCCAGGGCGGCACGCTCGGCGTCAAGACCGGCATCGAGCGGGGCCCCATCGTCGAGCACGACGGCGACTGTTATGGCGATGCGGTGAATGTCGCCGCCCGGCTCAGCGACCGGGCCCAGCCGGGCGAGACACTGATCGGCGAGGCGGCTTTCGACGGCTTGCCGGAGGCTCAGCGGCTGGCATGCCAGAGCCTCGACCGCATCACGATCAAGGGCAAGGCCGAGCCGATGCGGGTGTGGCGCGTCGACTGGGCGCGCACCGCCGAATCGACGCTGGCCGCGAGCTTCGACTTCAACCAGTTGCTGGAAGACCGCCAGCCGATCCAGCGCATCGACATCGAGCGGCTGGACCAGCAGACGGTGCTGTATTCGGGCGAAGGGCCGCTGATCGTCGGGCGGGGCGAAGGCGCGGGCTTTGCCGTCGATGATCCCCGCGTGTCGCGCCGGCATGCGCGCATCGAATGGGCGGGCGGGCAATGCACCTTCACCGACTTCAGCAGCAACGGTAGCTGGGTGCGCTATGCCGGTTCCTCCGCGCCCGTCGTGCTGCGCCGCGACAGTTGCGCGCTGTACGGGGCAGGGGAGATCGGCCTCGGCGCCCAGCCGGAAGACTTCACCGCGCCCACGCTCACTTTCCGGATCCTCGGCGAGGACTGAACCGCGCCACGCGCCGGGTTGCATGCCCGTATCGGCGCTGCACGACTCGTGCAGTTTTACCGCGACGAATCCGCCATCAGGCGTCAAGCTGTACGCCGATTCAATGACTTGCGGAACATGAACTGTAAATGGCTGGGCGTCGCTCCTTCCATCGGGCGTGCATTGCGAATCGTCGTGCCCTACATGGTGGTGGCAGGGCTGTGGGTCGGGCTGTCCGACGCCATCGCGCTGTGGCTCGCAGCCGATGCCACGATCTACGCCAGGCTGCAGACATGGAAGGGCGCGGTTTTCGTCCTTGCCACCGGGCTTCTGCTCCATGTCCTGATGCGCCGGCAATTCGCACGCATCGAGCGCTCGCGTGCCAAGGCACGCAACCTCGCCACGCGCTTGCGTCGAATGCTGGAGTCGCTCGACGACCTGATCTTCGTGTTCGACGACAAGCTGCGCTTTGCCGACGCCTACTATCCCGATCGCACGGAACTGCTGATGCCGCCCGAGCGCTTCATGGGCAAGGGGGCCGACGAGGTGGGCATGCCGGCCGAGATCGGCCAGGCGCTGCGGCGGACACGCGACGAGCGTTCGACGCAGTCGGTCGAGTACGCGCTCGAACTGCCGCGCGGGCGTTGCTGGTACAGCGCCAAGCTGTCGCCGATGGTCGACGAGGAGGGGCGCTTCGTCGGCGTGATCGCGGTGGTGCGCGACATCACCGGGCTCAAGGTCAGCGAGCAGCGCTTCCGCCGCCTGTTCGAGGATCTCGACAACATTGCCGTGCAGGGCTATGGCCCGGATCGCCGGGTGGTGTTCTGGAATACCGCGAGCGAGAAACTGTACGGTTATTCGCGTGAAGAAGCGGCCGGCCAGCGTCTGGAAGATCTGATCATTCCGCCGGCTGACCGTGACGCGGTGATCCGCCTGCACCGCAACTGGGTCGACAAGGGCGAGCCGATTCCGTCGGGCGAGGTCGAACTGCTCAAGCGTGATGGCGCGCTTGTGCCGGTGTTCTCCTGCCACAGCATGCTGCGCAACGAACTGGGCGAGGTGGAGATGTACTGCATCGACGTCGACCTGAGCGAGTTGCGCGAGACGCAGGCGCAGTTGCGGCGTGCGGCGACCCACGACCCGCTGACCGGCTTGCCGAACCGCGTGCTGGCGCGGGACCGGTTCGACCAGGCGCTGGCGCTGGCCGAGCGCGAACAGACGCTGCTGGCGCTGCTGTTCGTCGATCTCGACCGTTTCAAGATCATCAACGACACCCTGGGCCACGGCGTGGGCGACCGCTTCCTGCAGGAGATCGGCCGGCGCTTGTCGGCCTGCCTGCGCGAGAGCGACACCATCAGCCGCCAGGGCGGCGACGAATTCCTGGTCGTGCTGTCGGGCCTGCGCGATCGCGGCGCGGTCGGCGCGATCGCGCAGAAGATCATCGAGGCGGTGCAGCAGCCGTGCTACATCGACGGCCATGCGTTGAGTTGCTCGTGCTCCATCGGCATCGCCATACAACCGGGCGACGGCGCGGATTTCGACAGCCTGCTGCTGCGTGCCGATACGGCGATGTACCAGGCCAAGGCGAGCGGCCGCAACGTCTTCCGCTTCTTCACCGCGCAGATGAACGTCGACGCACACGAGCGCCTGACGATGCTGAATCATCTGCGCAATGCCATCCAGAACGGTGAGCTGGCATTGCATTATCAGCCCCAGATCGATCTCGCCAGCGGCCGGGTGGTCGGTGCGGAGGCGCTGCTGCGCTGGCAGTGCGCCGAGCTTGGGAGCGTGCCGCCGGCGTGCTTCATCCCGCTGGCGGAAGAATCCGGCCTGATCATTCCGATCGGGGAATGGGTGCTGCGCGAAGCCTGCCGCCAGGCCCGCGAGTGGCGCGATCAGGGGCTGGGGCTGGAGGCGATGGCGGTCAATGTGTCGGCGCTGCAGTTCCATCGCGGCGATCCGGTGGAAATGGTCGGCCGCATCCTGCGCGAAACCGGCCTGCCGGCCGCATGCCTGGAGCTGGAACTGACCGAATCGCTGCTGGTGCATGACGGCTCGGGCACGACGCTGGACACCTTGCGGCGGCTCAAGGCGCTCGGCCTGCGCATCGCGATCGATGATTTCGGCACTGGCTATTCCAGCCTCGCCTACCTGCGGTGCTTCCCGATCGACAAGCTGAAAATCGACCGCGCCTTCGTGCGCGACCTGGCCAGCGATCCCGATGATGCCGCGATCGTCAACCTGATCGTCGACCTTGGCCGGATCCTGAAGTTGAAGATCGTCGCCGAAGGCGTGGAAGATCATGGCCAACTGGCTTTCCTGTGCGAGCGCGGCTGCAGCGAGGCGCAGGGCTATCTGTTCGCGAAGCCGATGGTGCCGGCGGAATTCGCCGCCTCTTTCGGGGTGAGCTTCCCGTTGCGGGGGCGGGGGGGCCTGCCGCACGCGGCATAGGGCTGCTATCCTTCGAAGCTTTTTTCGAGAAGCTTTCGATGGAATCCGCTTTTCGCCGCGGCGCCCGGGAAGGGCTGCGCGATTTCCTGCCGCTGTCGGTCGGCCTGGTGCCCTGGGGGATCGTCACCGGCATCGCGATGCGCTCGATCGGTCTGACCGAACTCGAGTCGCTGGGCATGAATCTGCTGGTCTATGCCGGCACTGCCCAGCTCGGCACGCTGCCGCTGATCGCCGCCGGCGCGCCGCTGTGGCTGATCATGCTCACCGCGCTGGCGCTGAACCTGCGCTTCGTCATCTTCAGCGCGTCGATCGCACCGATGTTCGCCGGACGCAGCCTGTCCGAGCGCCTGGCCTCGAGCTATCTGCTGGTCGACGGCGTGTATGCGATCTGCGCCGACAAGGCACTGAAGTCCGACGACGTGCCCTGGCGCTGGGGCTACTTCATCGCGCCGTCGATCTTCAACTGGATGATGTGGCAGCTCTTCGTCGCCTTTGGCGTGTTCGGCGCCGATTTCGTGCCGCGTGACTGGTCGCTGGAATTCATGGTGACGATCGCGCTGATGGTCATGGTGCTGCCGATGCTGCGCACGCGGCCGATGCTGGTCGCCGCACTGGCCGGCGGCCTGGGCGCCGTGCTGCTGCGCGGCCTGCCGCTGCGCCTCGGTGTGGTGGCCGGCATCGTGGTCGGCATCGGTGCCGGCTTCATCGCCGAACGCTGGCAGCAGCGCGGGAGGGCGGCATGATCGAAGGCGTGTGGCTGTGGCTGGCTTTCGTGCTGATGTCGATGACGACGGTCGGCACCCGCGGCAGTTTCATCCTGCTGGGCGAAAAGGGGCGCTTGCCGCCCGTACTGCAGCGCGCGCTGCGCTACGCGCCGGCGGCGGCGCTGTCCGCGCTGGTGGTGCCCGACCTGCTGCTCGATGGCAACGAAGTGTCGCTGCTGAATCCGAAGCTCGCCGCCGGCCTGGTGGTGATCGGCGTGGCGTGGCGCTGGCGCAACCCCTGGCTGCCCTTCATCGCCGGCATGGCGGTGCTGCTGGCGATGAGAAAAGGGCTGGGCTGGTAGCAGCAGCCACCGGCCCAGCCCCTGGGGTGCCTGGCCGTGCTGGCGGCGCGAAGCGCCGGCACGGCCGGGGAGCGGGTTTTACTCGATCGCCGAGCTGGATTTCGCCATCTCGCGCAGCGCGAACTTCTGGATCTTGCCGGTGGAGGTCTTCGGCAGCACGCAGAACTCGATGTGCCTGGGCACCTTGTAGCGTGCCAGATGCTCGCGGCAGTGGGCGACGATGTCGTCGGCAGTGACGCCGGCGCCGTCCTTGATCTCGATGTAGGCGGCAGGTACTTCGCCCCACTTCTCGTCAGGCTTGGCGACCACGGCGGCGGTCAGCACCGCCGGATGGCGGTACAGCACTTCCTCGACTTCCAGCGAGGAGATGTTCTCGCCGCCGGAGATGATCACGTCCTTCGAGCGGTCCTTGATCTTCACGTAGCCGTCCGGCTGCAGCACGCCCAGGTCGCCGGTGTGGAACCAGCCGCCGGCGAAGGCTTCCTGCGTGGCCTTCTCGTTCTTCAGGTAGCCCTTCATGACGAGGTTGCCGCGGAACATCAGTTCGCCCATGGTCTCGCCGTCGGCGGGCACGACTTCCATGGTCTGCGGGTCCATCACCGTCAGCCCTTCCTGCATGTGGTAGCGCACGCCCTGGCGGCCGTTGCGCTCGGCACGGCGGTCGATCGGCAGATCGTCCCATTCCGGATGCTTGGCGCAGACCGAGGCCGGGCCATAGGTCTCGGTCAGGCCATAGACGTGGGTGATGTCGAAGCCGACGCGTTCGGCGCCTTCGATGATCGCCGCCGGGGGTGCGGCACCGGCGATGAGGCCGGCGACGCTGTGCTCGATGCCGGCGCGCAGTTGATCGGGGGCGTTGATCAGCATGCCGTAAACGATCGGCGCGCCGCACATGTGAGTGACCTTCTGGCTGCGGATCAGCTCGTAGATCAGCGCCGGGTCGACCTTGCGCAGGCAGACGTTGACGCCGGCATTGGCGGCCATGGTCCAGGGGAAGCACCAGCCGTTGCAGTGGAACATCGGTAGCGTCCACAGATATACCGAGTGCTGCGGCATGCCCCAACTGATGATGTTGGAAGCGGCGTTCAGATAGGCACCGCGGTGGTGATAGACCACGCCCTTGGGGTTGCCGGTGGTGCCGGAAGTGTAGTTCAGCGCGATCGCATCCCACTCGTCGGTCGGCAGGCTCCACTGGTATTCGGGATTGCCGCCGGCGAGGAAGTCTTCGTACAGCAGGGTGCCGACACGCTCGGTGCCGGGGAATTCGTCGTCGAGCGCGTCGATGACCAGCGGCTTGTCGCCTTCCAGCAGATCGAGCGCGGGGCGGATGATGGCGGCGAACTCGGGGTCGGTGATCAGCACCTTGGCCTCGCCGTGCTGGAGCATGAAGGCGACGGCATCCGGGTCCAGCCGGGTGTTCAGGGTGTTGAGCACGGCGCCGGCCATCGGCACGCCGAAGTGGGCCTCGAACATCGGCGGCACGTTGGGCAGCATCACTGCCACGGTGTCGCCGCGCTTGATGCCGTGGGCGACCAGCGCGCTGGCGAGCCGGCGGCAGCGGGTATAAGTCTCGCTCCAGGTGTAGCGGCGCGAGCCGTGTACAACGCTGGTGCGGGTGGGGTAGACCATTGCCGTGCGCTCCAGGAAGCTCAGCGGCGACAGCGGGACATAGTTGGCCGGATTCTTGTCCAGTCCGACTGCGTAGGCATTCGACATTCTGTTTCCACTCCCATCGTGAGAAACGGGCTATTGATTAGGAATGAGTACAGCGGTGCCCGTTTCCGATTCCCTCTCCTCGCTCCGACGGGGTGGACGCCCTCGCCGCCCTGGCGCGAGGCGGCCGTTCGAGTCCGCCCTGGCCCCGCTGGGGAGAGCAGGGGAATGATACGGTTTTCCGATGGGCGTAGGAATGGGTGCGGCGGTAAAAGATACGGATGCGTATGGTTGGTGCCCGGGTGCGGCGCAGGCCTTCACCAGGGCCGGCGTTCAGGTCTGCGCAGGGGCGGGGTCGGCGTGGTTGTCCAGCGCCACCGGCAATTGCCAGTGGCGGGCGCAGCGTGAGCCGGCGGCGTCGAGCTGCCACAGGTCGCCTGCGTCGCCGGTGACGAGCAGGCGGTCGCCGTGCGTGGTCATCGCGCACACCCGGCGCGTATCGAAAACCGTGCCGGCCCGGCCGTCCGCGCCCCAGCTCGCAGTCACGCCCGCGTGCGTGCAGCTCACCGCGAAACCATCGTCGAGCGCGATGATGTCGCCGGCGTAGTCGCCGCAGCGTTCGATCAGGCCGGCGTCGGCTCCGCCGTAGCGCAGCCGTTCACCGTCGAGCAGGGCGAACAGCGGCCGGCCGGCCCTGCCTTCGTTCTGCATCGACACTGCGATGTTGCCGTGTGCGTCCTGGGCGATGTGGCGCACGCTCATGAAGGCGTCCGGCGGACGGTGGCGGGACAGCAACCGCCCGTCGGTCGGGTCGAGAAAGGCCAGCGCGGGGTCCATGCTGCTCAGGTTGCGCTTCACCCGGCCGGTTTCCGGCAGGGTCAGGATGCCGCCGACGGCGACCGCCAGGCGGCCGTCGGCGATCCATTCGACCGCATGCGGACCGATGCCGCCGCAGGGCCAGGCGTCCAGGCGTTCGAGGCTGAGCGCGTCGAACACGCCGATGCGGCCGTCGCCGGTGATCAGGTCGGTCTCGGTGGCGTACAGCACGCGGCCGTCCGGGCGGAAGGCGAGGTGGCCTTCGAAGCGCGACTCGTCGTCGGCTTCGAAGCGCGCCAGCTCGGTGCCGGTGGCGACATGCCAGCGCACGAGGAAATCGCCGGGGCGGCGCGCGGCGACCACGGCGCTGCCGTCCGCCGACGGATGCCAGGCGATGTCGTGGCCGCGCGCGGGCAGCGCGAGCGCCGGCGAAGCGGTGCCGAGCAGGCCGGCATGGAATTCGGTCGGGCGCGTCGGCGAATCGCTCCAGCAGCTCAGCAGGCCGGGCGGCGCGCCGGCATCGGCGCGGGCGCAGGCGGTGGCCCGGGCCAGGGCCGGGCGGGCGCTGAATCCGCCGCAGGACAGCGCGGCGAGGCCGGCGAGCAGGCGGCGGCGCGAGAGCTCAGTCGCCATCATTGTCTCCGAAGCCGACCCGGACCTTCAGATGTTCCGCGGCATCGTGGGCGAGCAGCCCCTGCAGCACGGCCAGCGTCTCGATGGCGCGGGCGATGGCGGCCCCGCCATCCTCGCCGGGGATGGCCGGCAGCGCCTGCAGGGCATCCCCGGCAAGCGCGATCTGGGCGTCGAAGCGGTCGGCGAGCACCAGCAGGCCGCGGCCGCGCAGCATGGCGGTGAGCCCCGGCAGGCCCTCGCGGCCTTGCAGGCCGAGCCGCAGGCCGTCGAACAGGGCCAGCAGGTGGCTGCGTTCCTCGCCGCTGCGCCAGGCATCGAAGCCGCTGCGATCGGTCGGCTTGCGTGCGGGTTTTTCCAGGTACTTGACCCGCAGCGTATCGATGCCGCCGATCAGGATGTTCACGCTGTCGCTCATCATCGAGGCTTCGGTTTCCTCGTCGATTTCGTCCAGGCTCGCGATCCAGTCCTGCCAGGCGGGCAGGATCGCGTCGAGGTCATGGGCGGCGTCGGCCGCCAGCCAGCTCGCGTAGCCGCAGGCCGCGGCGTCGGTGGTGAGCGGCGCCCGGACCGGGTCGAACAGCAGGTATTCCAGCGCCGGCAGCCCCTTGGCGGTGACGCCGATGCGTTCGTCCGCCAGCGTGCCCGCGGCGCGGCCGCGCAGCGAGGATTCGATCTGCGGCGGGCGGGTGGGCCAGAAGTCGAGCCGGCGCAGGATGCGGGTTTCCAGCGCCGGGCCGTAAGGCAGCGCGCTCAGGCGCCGCAGTTCGAGCGCGGCCTGGCGCCAGGCGCCGCGCGCGGCGTCGAGCGTGTCGTCGCCCGGCTGCTTGCAGACGGCGTCGACGCGCTGCGCGAGCGCGGCCGAGGATCGGGCCAGTTCCGCATAGCCGGGCGCCAGCACCTGCCGGCCGAGCGCCGACATCCAGGCCGAAGGGCTGACGAAGGGCGCCGGTGCAGCAGCGGAGGCCGGCGCGGACAGCAGCGCGGCGGCGAGCAGGGATGCGAGGGCAAGGGAAAGGCGCTGCTTCATAGCGACTCCAGGAAACGGATCAGGGCGTCGCGCTCGGCCTGGCTGAAGCCGAGCACCCGCGCCTTGGCGGCTTCGGCTTCGCCGCCGTGCCACAGCACGGCTTCCATCAGGTTGCGGGCGCGGCCGTCGTGGAGGAAGAAGGTGTGGCCGTTGACCGTCCTGACCCGGCCGATGCCCCACAGCGGCGGCGTGCGCCATTCGCGCCCGTCGGCGTCGAAGTCGGGGCGGCCGTCGGCCAGCCCTTCGCCCATGTCGTGCAGCAGCAGGTCGGTGTAGGGGTAGATGGTCTGCTTCGACAGTTCCGGGAAGCCGGACAGGTCGCCGGTCACATGCCGGGGCACGTGGCAGCTCGCGCATTGCGCTTCGTGGAACAGGCGCTTGCCGGCCAGCACTTGCGGGTCGCGGGCGTCGGGGCGCGAGGGCACGGCGAGCGTGGTGGTGTAGAACACCGTGCGCTCGAGCGCGCGGTCGTCGATGTCCACATCCGGTTCGCCGCGCTCGCGCCGCCAGCCGGCTTCACGCTGCTGGCGCTCCAGGCAGTCGGTCTGTGCGGGCATGCACTCCTCGTGCGGGAACAGCGTGCTGGTGATGCCCATGTCGCCATGGAAGGCGCCCGCGGTCTGGTGCCGGACGGTGGCGACGTTGGCCTTCCAGCCGAAGCGGCCGACCATCCAGTCCTGCGTGCCGGCATCCCAGACGCGGTTGAGGCGGCCGGAGATGCCGAGGCCTTCTTCCGCCTGGCGTGCGGCGATCGCGCGCAGCTCGGCCTCGGGGATCGCTTCCAGCAGGCCGAGGCCGATCACTGCCGGGGCGACGCGTGGCGACACACGGGTCTCCGGGTGCAGCGGCCCGTAGGCGAGTTCGTGCAGCCGGTAGGCCGGCTTGCGCAGCGAGTAGGGCGTGCCGTCGGCGAACTGGCCCGGCTGTTCGACGTAGCGGATCTCGACCGCGCCTTCGGCCTTGATGCCGGCCACGGCGGCGTTGTTGAACTGTGTGCCGTAGCTCGGCTCGGGCACCACGCCGTCCTTGCCGGCGGGCTGTGCCGGCGTGGCGGGAATGGACAGGCGGAACAGCAGGCCGACCGGCTGCTCGGTGTTGACGCCGTCCGGCGCCGGCGGCGGCGCGCCCCTGCCGTCGAGGATGTGACAGCCCGCACAGGCGCGGGCGATGAAATGGGGGCCGAGGCCGTCACGGCCGGTGGTGGAGGCGGGCGCCTCGACCCAGTTCTTCCTGAAGAAGGAATTGCCGATGAAGAACGGCGTCTGGCGGTCGACCGACAGGTTGGCGGCCGGGTAGGAAAAGGCGTTGCGGCCCTGGTCGCTGGTCGTGGTGTCGCCGCCCGGCAGGTCCTCGCCGGGTTCGAAATCGGCTGCCGCGGCATTGGCCGCCACGGCATCGGCCGCTGCGGCGAAGGCGGGCAGGCTCGCGGCCATCACCACCAGCGCCGCGCGGCGCAGGCTGAGCTTGAGTGACATCGATCGATTCATGTCCGCATCGCCGGCGCTGCTGCCCCGGCGATGCGGCTGTGAGTGCTGAAGCGGGCGGCGCCGGCAGCGGGCGCCTCTTTCGGAGCTGGCGGGCCGGCTCACTCGGGCAGCGCGGTGTTCAGGCGCTTGATGCCCAGCACGTCGGCCGCCTGCACCAGGCTCTCGGTCTGGCGTTTCAGGCTGGCGACGGTGGCTTCCACTTTCGGTCGTCCCGGGTTGCCGGCCAGGATGGCCTGGTCGAAGGGGGCGGGAATGGCCTCGGCGGCTTCCAGGCTGGCGCTCATGCGCGCATCGACTTCGCTGGCGAGCGCCTTGTCCTTTTCCGCCACCAGCGCATTGAGCGAGGGGCCCTGCAGCAGCGAGCCGTCGGCACGGCGGAATTCGCCGCGCCAGACGTTGCGGATGCCGAGCGCGTTGGTGACGGCGTCGCGGTGGGTGTTGTCGGAGAAGCAGGAATGCTCGTCTTCCTGGCTCTGCGAATCGAGTGCGACTTCGATGCGTTCGCCGGCCAGTTCGGCGCGGCTGAGGATGCCGAGCGCCGAGATCACCTTGGTCAGGCTGGCCGGATCGGCGACGAATTCCGCGCGGTAGTTCTGCGCGCCAGGCGCCCAGGCCTGGATGAGGTCGTCGAGGTCCTGCACCAGCAGGTCGGTGACGATCTTCAGGTAGGTGCGGCGGCGGTCGGCGTTGGGCGCCTTGCCGTCGACGAAGTCGGTCCAGGCGCGGTCGCCCGGTCCGTCGGCGCGCAGGTCCTGGCCCCACAGCAGGAATTCGATCGCATGCCAGCCGGTGGAGATGTTTTCCTCGCCGTCCTTCTCGTTGAGTTCGGCGAGCGTGTCGGCATCGAGCTTCACGCTGCGGTCGTTGATGATGCCGGCACCCGGGTTGCCTTCCACGCTGTCGACATAGGCTTCGTCCATCGGCCAGGCGTTGATGCGGCCTTCCGGGCCGTCCTCGCCGTCGATCGGGCCGCCGTAGAAGCGGAAGGCCTCGGTCTGGCCGTACCACTCGCGCGCTTCCAGCCAGCGCTTGCGGGCTTCGAGCAGGCCAGCTTCGGACGGTGCGGCGACGAAGGCATCGATGGCCTTCTTCATGGTCTGCGCGGTGGAGGCGGAGTCCGCATAGCTGGCGTGGACGAGCTGGCCGTAGTGGTTCAGCACGTCCTGCGGGGTGACGGTCTTCTGCGCGATGGCGGGCAGGGAAAGGGCGGCCGCGGCCAGGCCGGCAACGAGGAGTTTCAGGCGCATGGGTAGTGGTTCCGGCAGAGTTCGAGAAATGAGAACGACTTCCATTATCGTGGCTTTGGCCGGCCATGTAAATTTCACCGTCCCGTTCCGCCGGGCAGCGCATGGAGGAAAGAAGCCAGATGTCTTGACAGGATGCCAGAATTGAATGATATTGAGAACGATTCGCAGAATGTCGGAGGTGTCTCATGGCAAGGGATCCAGTCTTCGAGCAGACGCGCCTGCTTGCCGGCGTGCTCACGCATGTGTCGCGCTATCTCGATACCGGCTGTCCCCGTGCCGCCCATCAGGCCGGGCTGCTGCTGCGCTGCCTCGATGCCAGCACGATGGATGAGGACCTGATGACATCGTGCGAACAACTCGACCAGGCGATATCCCATCCCCGCCATCTGGGCGGTGCGAGCGCCGGCAGCGATGCATGGACTTCGGATCAGTTTCGCTCGCGCACTTCCGCCACAACCATTTCATCATTCCAGAACTGATCGAAGGAGATCATCTTGTCCCGTTACACCGGCCCCCGATTGAAAGTGATGCGTGCGCTCGGAACAGAGCTGCCCGGCCTGTCGCGCAAGTCGCTCGGCGAGCGCAACTATCCGCCCGGCCAGCATGGCCAGCGCCCGAAGCGCAAGTCGGGCTACGGCGTGCAGCTGATCGAGAAGCAGAAGCTGCGCTTCAACTACGGCCTGACCGAGAAGCAGATCCAGCGCCTGTTCCGCGAAGCCAAGCGCGACCGCGGCCCGACCGGCGACAAGCTGCTCGAACTGCTCGAACGCCGCCTGGACAACTTCGTCTTCCGCGCCGGCTTCGCGCCGACCACCGTGGCTGCCCGCCAACTGGTGCGCCACAAGCACGTGCTGCTGAACGGCCGCTCGGTCAACATCCCGTCGATCCGCGTCAAGCCGGGTGACCGCATCCAGCTCACCGAGCGCGGCCGCCGCATCCCGGTCGTGGTCGAGGCGCTCGCCGAGCCGGCGCTGACCCGCCCCGAATGGCTGGCTTTCGACGAAGCCGCCTTCGCCGCCAGCGTGACGCGCACGCCGTCGCCGGACGAAGTGCCGTTCCCGGTCGACGTGCAGCAGGTCGTCGAATACTACGCGGTGCGGATGTGAGCACCCTGGCATCCCGTCGCCGTCGCGGCGCGGCTTCGGCTGCGCCGGACGAGGGGCTGGCCTACCCGAACCAGCCCGAACTGGCACTCGCCGCCGTGCTGCAGCTGCTGTCGCGCTTTCCGGCGCGGCAGTCGCCGGCGGTGGCGAAGGCCATTGCCGATCACCTGGCGGTGATCGGCAGTGATGCCAGGATGGCCGGCTGCGTGCGCGAGTGCGCATCCAGGCTGGTCGATGACTGGCGCGCGTACGCCATGTTGAGCGAATCCCCGCCCACGCTGGAAGCGGGCTCGCAACTGCATTGATCGATCGCCGTCATTGGGCCGATGGCCCGGGAGCAAGATCATGAGCAAGAAGAAGTGCTGCAAGAAGGACAAGCCCTGCAAGGGTTGCCCGAAGCTGAAGAAGTAAGATCGAGCGCGTGTGACCGGGCATCTGAGATGCGGATTTGACCGGAATCAAACGGTAGTGATTCCTATTTAGCTATCGTTGCATCAGTCTGATTCCTGTCATCCTGAGCAAGCCAGCCGCCGCCAGCCAGCTCGCCCGCCCGATGGAGCCGTCCATGAAGTCGCGTCCGCGCAAGCTGTGCCTGGCCATGCTGGGTTTGTTCGCTGCCCCCCTGTCCCTGATCCCGTCCTCAGTCGTACATGCCGAAACCCTGCTCGGCGAGCAGGTCGTCACCGCCAAGGGCTATGCCGGCGATGCGCTCGAGACGCCGCAGGCGATCGAAGTGCTGCGCCCCGCCGCGAGCGGCGCCAACGTGCTCGGCGACCTGATGCGGGGCGGACCGGGCCTGGCGGTACAGTCCGACGGTGCCTGGGGGCAGAATCCGGTGCTGCGCGGCCTGAAACGGGAAAGCGTGGTCGTCATGGTCGACGGCCTGCGGGTCAATTCCGCCCAGCCTCAGGGCGCGATCGCCTCCTTCATGGACCTCGGCCTGCTCGACCGCGTGGAAGTGGTGAAGGGGCCGGGTTCGGTGCTGCATGGCAGCGGGGCGATGGGCGGCGTGGTCAACATGCTGACGCCCGATGCCGCCTTCAGCGCAGACGAACGCATGGGCGGCCGCGCCGGCCTGCGCTTCAGCAGCGTCGACAAGGGCGTCACCGGCGCGCTGCTGGTGCAGCGCTCGAATGCCGACCATGCCCTGGTGCTGGGTGCCGCCGGGCGGGACATCGGCGACTACCGCAGCCCGGACGGCCGCGAGGATCGCACCGGCTATGACTCCAACACCCTGCTGGCCAAATATCGCCACCGCCTCGGCGACGACGTCAGCCTGCGGCTGAACCTGCAGCGGCACGAGGACAAGGACGTCTGGTATCCAGGTTCGGCGCGCACGGGGGCGGGCATTCCGCCGCCGCTCGGCGTCGCCACCATCCATTCGCCCGAGCAGCGCCGCGAACTCTACGAGCTGGGTGTCGATGCCAGATTGGGTGAGGGGCAGCTGTCGGCAGAAGTCTATCGCCAGGAAGTGTTCCGCCAGATCCGCGCCCGCGCCGAGCGGCTGGGGCGCGACTACGTGCGCAACGACGTCACCTTCACCACCGACGGGCTGCGGGCCAAGTACATGTTCCCGGTCGGCGGCAGCCATCTGCTGACGGTCGGCGCCGAAACCTGGCGCATGAAGGGCGATCCCGAGCGTTACATGGACAACAACCCGCCCTTCTTCAACAACAACCAGCGCAACGATCCGTTTGCCGATGGCGAGATCGAGGCGGTCGGCGTCTTCGTGCAGGACGAGTTCGAACTGGGCCGCAGCCGCATCGTCGCCGGTGCGCGCTACGACCGCGTCAAGGGTGACGCCAGGCAGAAAGGCTGGGGGCCGGCGGCGCAGACCAGCGGCCTCGACAGCACCGACAACAACCTGTCCTGGTCGCTGGGCGCGATCCATCCGCTGAGCGAAACCCTCAACGTCTATGCCAATCTCGGCCGCGCCTACCGTGCCGCCGACATGCGCGAACGCTTCGAGGACTCGGCGCGCGGCGACGGCTACTACCATGTCGGCAATCCGCAGCTCGACCCGGAAGTGTCGACCAGCGTCGAACTCGGCCTGAAGAGCAGTGCAAGAGGCGGGGTCGAGTACCAACTGGCGGCCTTCTACACCCGCATCGACGACTACATCGCCGGCCGCGTCACCGGGGCGGTGCATCCGGGCTCCGGGCTGCCGCTCAAGCGCACCGAGAACCTCGACAAGGTCACCATCTACGGTGTCGAAGGCAGCGTCCGCGCACCGGTCGGCGCCTTCGTCGCCGATGCCGGCTTCACCTGGCTGCGCGGCAAGAACCATCAGGACAGCGAGCCGCTGTACCAGATGCCGGCGCCCGAACTGCGGCTGGGCATCGGCCAGCCGGCCGAGCGCGGCTTCTACTGGCATGCGCAACTGCGTGCGGTGGCGGAGCAGGATCGCATCGCGACGCGCTTCTCCAACGGCACCGAGGATGCCACCTCCGGCTTCGTCACCGCCGACGCCGAGCTGGGCTGGCGCTTCGGCCCGGTCGGCTTCTTCAACGGTGCCACCGCCGCCGTCGGCCTGCACAACCTGGCGGACAAGCGCTACCACGAACACCTGACCGACGGCATTTCCGGCCAGGAACTGGCTGCGCCCGGCCGGGGTTTAACATTGAGTCTTTCCGGGAGTTTCTGACATGCAAGCACCACGCCCCCGTTTGCCCGGCTGGAGCCGGATCCTGCTGCACATCTGCGTGGTGCTCGCATTTCTGGTCGTGACCGGTACCTCCAGCGCGCAAAAGCTGCCCAAGCTGACGCTCGCCGGGCCTTCGGCGGCGGTGTCCAATCCGCTGATCCACATGGTCGACTCCGGCGCCCTGGCCGATCTCGCCGATGTGGTCGAGTTCGTGCCCTGGCGCGACCCCGACCAGTTGCGCGTGATGGCGCTCGACGGCCGCGCCGACGTGCTGGCGATGCCGAGCAACGTCGCCGCCAACCTCTACAACCGCGGCGCCAAGCTGCGCATGCTCAACGTGTCGACCTGGGGCGTGCTGTGGCTGGTGTCGCGCGATCCGGCGCTGAAATCGCTCGCCGACCTGCGCGGCAAGGAGTTGGCGATGCCTTTCCGCGGCGACATGCCGGACATCGTCTTCCAGCTGCTGGCCGAGCAGCAGGGCCTGGATGTGCGCAAGGACCTGAGCCTGCGCTACGTCGCCAGCCCGATCGATGCGATGCAGCTGCTGGTGATGCGCCGCGTCGACCATGCGCTGCTGGCCGAGCCGGCGGTGTCGATGGCCTTGCGCAAGACCGGCTCCTTCCCGCTCAGCGTGGTCGCGCCCGAGCTGCACCGCAGCGTCGATCTGCAGCAGGAATGGGGGCGGGTGTTCGAGCGTCCGGCCCGCATTCCGCAGGCCGGCATCGCGGTGATGGGCGCTTTGCGCGATCGCCCGGACGTGATCGCCCGCATCGAAGCCGAATACGTCCGCTCGCTCGCCTGGTGCCGCGCCAACGCCGAGTCCTGTGGCAGGGCGGTGGCCGCCCGCATCGACATGCTGAGCCCGGCAGCGGTGGCCGATTCGATCGCCGTCAGCCAGCTCGAGGCGGTGCCGGTTGCCGAGGCGCGCGCCGAGCTCGAGTTCATGTTCGGCCATCTGCTGCGCAAGAATCCGGCGCTGGTCGGCGGCAAGCTGCCCGACGACGGCTTCTACGGCGGAGCCGCCGCCGCGCAATGAGGCTGCTGCGTGCCTGGGCGGCCGGACTGCCCGCCTACCTGTGGAGCGGCTGGGGCGCGATCGCCAGCCTGCTGCTGCTGTTCGCGGCCTGGGAGGCGGTCAGCCTGATCTACGGCCCGCTGGTGATGCCGGACCCGCGTTCGGCCTTCGGCACGCTGCTGGGCCTGATCGAAAGCGGCGCGGCCTGGCCGGAACTGGCCGCCACCGCGCGCCGGGCGATGAGCGGCTATGCCTTGTCGCTGGTCGCGGGCAGCTTCCTTGGGCTGCTCGCGGGGCTGTCGATGACCGCGTCGATGATGTCGCGCCCGCTCGTCACCGTGCTGATGGGCACGCCGCCGATCGCCTGGCTGGTGCTGGCCATGCTGTGGTTCGGCGCCAGCGACGGCACGCCGGTATTCACCGTCTTCGTCGCCGCCTTTCCGGTGATCTTCATTGGCGCCCTGCAGGGCACGCGCACGCTGGACAACCAGTTGCGCGGCATGGCCGAGGCCTTCCGCCTGCCGCGGCGCATGATGTTCACCGATGTCTATCTGCCGCACGTCGTCTCCTACCTGTTTCCGGCCTGGATCGCCGCGCTCGGCACCTCGTGGAAAGTCGTGGTGATGGCCGAACTGCTGGCGACCCAGGACGGTGTCGGCGCGGCGCTGGCAGTGTCGCGCTCGCATCTGGACACTGCGGCGACGATGGCCTGGATCGCCGCCGTGGTCGGTTTGCTGCTGGCGGTCGAATATTTGGTGTTGGAGCCGATCAAGCGCGAAGTGGAGCGCTGGCGGGAGCAGGGCAGATGAGTGCGTCCTGTCCAACGGATACCCGCCCGCGCGAGCTGCGCGTCGCTGGCCTGAGCCATGCGTTCGGCCGCGACGAGGTGCTGGCCGGCATCGGCTTCCGCCTGCCCGCGGGCGAAGTGGCGGCGCTGGTCGGTCCCTCGGGCTGCGGCAAGACCACCTTGCTGCATCTGGCCGCCGGGCTGCTGACGGTGCAGGAGGGGCAGGTCAGCAACGGCTTCGACACCACCGCCTTCATGTTCCAGCAGCCGCGCCTGCTGCCGTGGCAGACCGCGCTCGACAACATCGCGCTCGGCCTCAAGGCGGCGGGCCTCGCGCGCGCCGAACGCCACCGCCGCGCGCGCGACATCGGCCTGCAGCTCGGCCTCGCGCCGCGCGACCTCGACAAGTTTCCGCACCAGCTTTCCGGCGGCATGCAGAGCCGGGTGGCGCTGGCGCGTGCGCTGGTGCTGGCGCCGGACCTGCTGCTGCTCGACGAGCCGTTCTCGGCACTGGACGTGGGCCTGAAGGAAGAGCTCTACCGCCTGCTGCTGGACCACCAGGCTGCGCGGGCGATGGGCGTGCTGATGATCACCCACGACCTGATGGAGGCGGTGCGGCTGTCGGACGCGATCCTGCTGATGGCGCCGGCGCCCGGACGCATCGTCTGCCGCTTCGAACTGGACGTGCCCGCGGCGCAGCGCGACGACGCCTGGGTTTATCGCCATACGGCGGAGCTGCTGCAGAACGCAGTGGTGCGCGATGCTTTTGGTATGCCGCCGCTGATGACAGGGGCAGGGGCGGCCGGCGAACCGGCGGCCGGCACTCCGGCGGCGGGTGAGCAGGCTGCAGAAACGCCGGCCACCGGGATGCCGGCCGGCGTCCCTTCCACTTCGGCGCTGCGCCTGGTGGCGACGCCCGAGTCTGCGCCGGCGCGCAGCGCCAGCCGCTGCGGAGGATGAAGGGCGCGATGACGAGCTTCGATCGGCTGGCGGCGAAGCCGCTGTTCATGTGCAGCTTCCGTTCCTTCTTCCTCGCCACCGCGCTGTATGGCGTGCTCCTGCTGCTCGGCTGGCTGGGTTTTCTCGCCACCGGCATCGGCCTGCCCGACGTGCCGGGCGGCCCGATCGTCTGGCATGCGCACGAGCTGATGTTCGGTTTCGGCCTCGCCGCCGTCGCCGGCTTCGTGCTGACTGCGGTGCCCGAGTTCACCGCGACGCCGGCTTTCGGGCGGCGGGTGACGCTCGCGCTGCTGCTGTGCTGGGCGGCGGCGCGTGTGGCGTTCTGGCTGTCCGGCGTGCTGGGCGCAGGGGGCACTGTGCTGGCTGCGCTGCTCAACAGCGGCTTCATGGCGGGAATCGTCGTGCTGGTGGCGCCGCGGCTGTGGCGCGATCCGGAACGGCGCCACCTGTCCTTCCTGTGGGGGCTGGCGGCGATGTGGCTGGTGGTCAGCGGCTTCCACGCCGACGTGCTGCGCGGGCTGTACCCGATGCGCTGGGTGCTGGCCGGTGCCGGCGCGATGATGGTGCTGATCGTCGTCGCCATGAGCCGGGTGTCGATGCGCATCGTCAACGATGCGCTGGACGCCGAGCGCCTGCGCCGTGCGGCGGCGCAGGGCGATGCGATGGCCGGCGAACGGCCGCGCCTGCCCGGCGAGGACGACGACGAACTGCCTGCCTACCGCGCCCGTCCGCCGCGGCGCAATCTCGCCGTGTTCGGCATCGCCGCCCATACGCTGGCCGAGTTCGCATTGCCGGGCTCGCCGATCGCCGGCTGGATCGCGCTGGCCGCGGCCGCGGCGGTGCTGAACCTGCTCAACGACTGGCACGTCGGCCGCGCGCTACTGACGCGCTGGGCCTTTTTGCTGTACGCGGTGTACTGGATGATGGCGCTCGGCTACGGCCTGATCGGCCTGTCCCTGCTCGGCGTGGCGGTGGCGCCCAGTGCCGGCCTGCATCTGCTGACGGTCGGCGCGATGGGCCTGTCGATCTTCGGCGTGCTGTGCATCGCCGGACGCACACACTCCGGCTACGAGCTCGATATGCGGCCATGGGTGCCGGTGGCCGCACTGGCGATCGGCGCAGCGGCGCTGGCGCGTGCGGCGGCGGGCCTGCCCGGGATGCCGGTAGCCGGGCTGCAGGCGGCGAGCGTGGCGGCCTGGGCGCTGGGCTATGGCTTCGCCGCCGTCTTCCTCGGCGCGGTGTTCCTGAGGCCGCGGCCGGACGCCGGCACGGGCTGCGAGGAACCGATGGAGGAGGGCGCATGAGGCTTTGATCTGCGTCAGAACGGCGGCGGCAGAGAGGCATAGAGTGAGAATCAGTACTGTTTGATGACGGCATGAAGATGCCGCACCGACAGCCCTCACAGGAGGCGTCGCCGGGGAGCCGGCACCCCCTTTCATGTCTGTCTCCCCGCGGAGCCGCATCATGAAAACGACAAGGAATTGCAGGCTGGTGAGCCTGCTCGCCGTCGCGTCCGCACTCGCCGCGACGAGCATGCCGGTATCGGCCGAACGCCCGATGGCAGTCGATGACGCCGGAACGCTGGAGCGCGGCGGCGCCAAGCTGGAATTCGGCTGGAGCCGGGACGACGCGCTGAAAGGCTTCGAGGGTGCCGTTGGCTACGGCCCGATCGACAACGTCGAAGTCGAGCTTTCCTTCGGTCGGGCGAAGGACCGCGACGAGTCGCCCGACGTCACCGTGCGCGGCGTCGGAGCGGCGCTCAAATGGGTGCCGCTGCAGGCGGAAACCGGGCTGTCCGCCGGCCTCAAGTATGAATACGGGCGCGAGCGCGTCAGCGGCGAAGGCATCTCGCGTGCCAATGCGCTGGCCGGTCTTGCGAGCTGGGCCTTCGAGGCCGGTCCGCGGGTGCACGTGAATCTCGGCCGCGAATGGGTCCGCGGTGACGGCCACGCCGATTTCTGGGGGGTGGGCGCGGACTTCCCGCTCAGCGAGCGGCTGCAGTTCACGATCGAGACTTTCGGCGAGGAGCATGCCGGCCCGGATCGCCAGGCCGGGCTGCGCTACGAGATCGCCGATGGCGTCAAGGTTTCGGGTGCGGTCGGGCGCGGCAATGACCGCAACATCGCCAATGTCGGTGTGGCATGGGAGTTCTGAAGACGGAGCAGCCGTTTCGACCGGAGTTTGACATGCGTCATTACCGCCCGCGGCAAGGGGCGTAAAGTGATTCACAGATGGATCGGGTTCGTGTAGCCAGCCGAGGTCGCCAGCCAGCAATGCCCGTGGAATTGGTTGTGGAAACAGGGCCGTATGCCGTGGGTGTGGCAAGTCTGCCATGGTAGAGAAAGGCTGGAGATCGAAATGCCGGAGTTCGAAGAGTTGCGCGTCTTTCTGTGTGATGTGCGTATCGCCCATCACATTCGCGGGCGCATCCGGCTGAAGCTGGAGAGCCGCTCGGTGTCCATCGACGTGCCGCGGACGCAGGCGCGCGAATTCCAGTCCCTGCTCGACCGCACTCCCGGCGTCGCTTCGGTGCAGGTCAATCTGCTGGCGCGCTCCTGCACCGTGCATTACGACCCCGCGGTGATACCTGAACGGGCCTGGATCGATCTGCTGGGCGGCGTCGACTCGGAGGCCGCGGCGATTCTCGAACGCATATTGCACGACGCCTATCTGGAGGCCGGCAATGCAAAACTATGATGAACTGATCCTGCGCACGCAGCGCATCGATCCGGCGGCGCCTTTTCCCGTGGCGCACCAGGCGGTCAGGATCGCGCTCTACGATGAATATGCCGCCCGCAGCTTCTATGCGCGCGTGGTCGAGTCCTTCGGCGAGCGGGCGCCGTTTTCCAACGTGCTGCGCTCGGAAGAGCAGCACGTGACGGCCTTGCTGGGCTTGTGCGAACGCTTCGGCATCCCGCGGCCGCTCGACCCCTTCCCGCAGGAATCCACCGTCGAGCCGACCTGGCTGGCGAACTGCCAGCGCGCCGTTGCCGGCGAAATCGCCAACGTGCAGATGTATGCCGGGCTGCTGAACCAGGTTGCCGAGCCGGAAGTGCGCAGGGTGTTCCAGAACCTGCAGGCAGCGGCGCTGCAGCATCATCTGCCCGCCTTTCGCCAGGCCGCGGTCGCGGCGCAGGCGCAGGAAAGCTACCACGCCGCGCACGGCATCTCGCCGCAGCAGGCCTATGTGCGCCACGGCCCGCTGTCCGACTTTCTCGAACGTGCCTTCTCGCAGCTCGGGCCTTATGCCGGGCCGCTCGGCATCTTCAGTCCGCTTCTGCGCAATGCGCACCCCGCCATGCTGGCCGGCATGGTGACGGGGGGCGCAGGAGTCTATCTGTGGAAGACCAGGACCGGCCGCCATCGCAAGGAGGACTGACATGTTCCCGCTATTACCTTTCGTCGCCGGCGTGCTGACCGGTGCAGTTGCCCTCCGCCTGATCAAGACCGACAAGACCAAGGCGGGCGTCGAGGCCGGCGTCGAGAAGGCCCGTGCCGGCATGGAAAAGGCACAGGACACGCTGCGCGGCGCCGCAGTATCCAGCCTGGAAGCGATCGAGAACGCCTCGGCGCGTGCGCGCAAGCGCCTGGCCGCCGAAGACGCGGTAGCAGATGAAGAAGTTGGGGCAGCCCACGCTGCGGCAGCCGATGCCGGGGCAGCTCCTGCTGCGGCAAGCGCCGATGCTGCACCGGAGCAGGCCGGGAAGCCGGCCCCGCCGCGCAGGAAGCGTGCGCCGCGCGCTGCGGCCAAGCCGAAGAAGGCAAAGGCCACACCCGCAGCAAGCACTGAAGCCGAACCCGGCGCAGCCGGGGAGGAAGCCGGATCATGAGAAACGCGATCATGCCCTATGGTGCGGTGCCGGTTGGCGTGCCGCTTCGCGCCAGCGGGGCGACCTTCGTGCAGGGCTTCGTTGCCGGGGGCTGCCTGTCGGCCTTCCAGGACCGTCCTGCACAGCTTTCGTCGCCCTCGCCGGCCGAACTGAAGCGGGTGCTGCGCCATGCGCTGCAGGGCGGCACTGCACTGGCTGCCGGCACCCGGGCCGCGGCCGCCGTCCGCCAACGGAATTACACCGGTGCGCTGGCTGCCGCCGCGGTCGGTGCGGCCGGTGTGCTGATCATCGAACGATTGCTGCGCGACAGCGCGCAGGCCGAACAGGAGAAGCAAGATGGCTAAGAAGAACAAGCACGGCCGCGGCAGGCAGGCGATGCAGAACGACGCCTGGCCGGGCCAGTACGGCCAGCCGCCCAATGCGCAGTACGGCCCGAATGGCCAGTATGGTCCTCAGTACGGTCAATACGGCCAGCAGTACGGAGCACCGCCCTGGGGGCAGTACGGCATGGCGAGCGGCCTGCCGGGCGGCATGGAAGCCGGCTTCGCCCAGGGGTTCGCCCAAGGCATGGGCCCGCTGCCCCAGCAGGCGGCTGCCGATGGTGGCTTCCTGCAGAACATGCCGGCCTTCCTGCGCACCGGCAATACCGAGCAGTTCCTGCTCGGTGCGTTGATCGGCGCGGCCGCGGCCTGGGTGCTGAGCGACGAGGAACTGCGCGGCAAGATCGTGAAGTCGGCGATGAAGCTGTATTCCGGCGTGGCCGGCGGCTTCGAGGAGATGAAGGAGCAGATGGCCGACATCCGCGCTGAAGTCGACGCGGAGCGCCACGGAGACGCATGATGGACGCAGGCTGGATGTCCGCGCTCGAACCGGTCCACGCCGCGCGTGGCCGGGCACGCTGGCGCTACACCTGCCGCAAGGGGGCGCCGCTGGAAGCGCGCGCGATCGTGCGGGCAGTGGAAGCGATTGCCGGCGTGAGCAAGGTGCGGGTCAATCCGGCCGCCCGTTCGCTGGTGGTCGAGTTCGATCCGGCCGCCACCACGGCCGACCGCATCGCGCTCGACATCCTGCGCATGGCGCCGCTGCCGCGCCCGCATGCACAGGGCGAGGAGCCCAGTGCCGCGCCGGTGGCGCTGAGCGCGGCCACGCTGCTCGCCACCCGCTCGCTGCAGCCCGGGCTACAGGCGCCGGTGGCGGTGGGCACGGCGATTCCGCTGCTCGGCGAGGCGGTCGATGACTTCCTCGAGAAGGGCGTCACTTCGCACGTGCTCGAAGCGATGGCGGTGGCGATCTCGATCGGGCGCAAGGACTATCTCGCGGCGAACATGACTTCCTTCCTGCTCGCCTTGGGCGAGTACCTCGAAGCCTCGATCGAGCGCCGCTCCGACGACCTGCTGAAGCATCTGCTGAAGCCCGACGTGGGCGAAGTCTGGGTCGAGCGCGACGGCGAGGAGATCCAGCTCGACGCTGCCGAAGTGCGGATGGGCGATACCGTCATCGCCGCCTCCGGGCGGGTGATCCCGGTCGATGGCACGGTGCTGGGCGGCGAGGCGATGGTCAACGAGGCGACGATGACCGGCGAAAGCGTGCCGGTCGCGCGCCGCCGCGGCGATACGGTGCTGTCCGGCACCCTGGTCGAGGAAGGCCGCCTGCGCATCTACGCCGAACGGGTCGGCGCCCAGGCCGCGGCGGCGCGGATCGCGGATTTCGTCGAGCATTCGCTGGCGGTCAAGAGCGCCACCCAGCTCGAAGCCTCGCGCATGGCCGACCGCCTGGTGCCGATGGTGCTCGGCCTGGCCGGCGCCACCTGGCTGGTGTCGGGCGACTGGCAGCGGGTGGCGGCGGTGCTGCAGGCCGACTATTCCTGCGCGCTGAAGCTGTCGACGCCGGTCGCCTTCAAGGCCGCGATGTACGAGGCCGGCAAGTCGGGCATGCTGGTCAAGGGCGCGAAGGCGCTCGAACGCCTGGCCGAGGCCGACACCTTCGTCTTCGACAAGACCGGCACGCTGAGCACCGGCAAGCTCGAAGTGACCGATTCGATCGCCTTCAAGCCGGGCTATTCCCCCGAAGACATCATCAACCTGGCGGCCTCGGTGGAAGAGCACTATTTCCACCCGCTGGCGCTGGCGGTGGTCGAAGCCTCGCGCCGGCTGCATCACCCGCAGCACTTCGACCACAAGGAAGTCGAGTTCATCGTCGCCCACGGTGTGGCCAGCATCATCGACGGCCGGCGCATCGTCGTCGGTTCGCGCCACTTCGTCGAGGACGACGAAGGCATCAGCACGCAGACGCATCGCGACACCATCGAGCGCCTGCACCTGGAAGGCAAGACCCTGCTCTACATCGGTTTCGGCGGCGAACTGCTCGGCGTCATCGCCCTGCGCGACAGCCTGCGCAGCAACAGCGCCGCCACCGTCCGGCGCCTGCGGCGCCTGGGCGTGAAGCGGGTGCTGATGCTGACCGGCGACCATCCCGAGCGCGCCCGGGCGATGGCCGGCGAACTGGGGCTGGACGAATTCCACGCCGGGCTGATGCCCGAGGACAAGGCCCGCATCCTGCAGGAACTGGCGGCCGGCGGCGCGCGCATCGCCTTCGTCGGCGACGGCGTCAACGATGCGCCGGCGCTGAGCGGCGCGCACGTCGGCATCTCGATGCACAACGGCGCCGACGTCGCCCGCCTGGCGTCCGACGTCGCGCTGCTCGAAGACGACATCGCGCGGGTGGCGGACGCGAAAGCGCTGTCGATCGCCACTCAGCGGCTGATCGACAGCAATTTCAAGCTCACCGTCGGCCTCAACACTTCGATCCTGTCGGCCGCCGCCTTCGGCTGGCTGACGCCGGTGGCGGCCTCGGCGCTGCACAACGGCAGCACCATCGCGATCCTGCTGCGCGCATTGGCCGGTGCCGGCCTGCCGCGCGGCCGCCGCGCGGGCAAGGCACTGCCGCGCGAAAGGAAGGTGCCGGCATGAATGGCCCCGACCGTTCCCGCGCCTTTCCGCTGGCGATGGCGAGCGAAGGCGAGCCCGTTCGGGTGGTCGGCATCCTGGGCGGTTCGTCGATGGCGCTGCGCGTGGCCGAGCTGGGCCTGAACGTCGGCAGCGAACTGGTCGTGCGCCAGCGCCAGGGCAGCGGGCTGGTCGTCGGCCGCGGCGAGACGCGCTTCGCACTCGGCGGCGGCATGGCACACAAGATTCTGGTGGCGCGGATCGAGGACCGATAGCGGTCCAGAGCCGACGTGATGACGAAATAAGTCGAGGGCAGTGCCCGGCGCCGTGAGGCCAGGCAAGGTATTCGTCGTTTTGAATGCAAATCAGTATGAAGCGCGCTGCGCAGATTCGATTGGAGTGAATCAGATGATGCTCAAACAACTCGCGGTGGGCGACCGCGCCAAGGTGTCCGGTTTTGCCGAGGCGGGCAGCCCCTACCGCCGCAAGCTGCTGTCGATGGGCCTGACACCGGGGGCGGAACTGCAGGTGGTGCGGGTCGCGCCGATGGGCGATCCGGTCGAGATCCGGGTGCGCGGCTTCGCCCTGACCCTGCGCAAGGGCGAGGCGGATGCGCTGACGGTGGAGAGGCTGTGATGAAGAACGAAACCATTCTTGCCCTGGTGGGCAATCCGAACTGCGGCAAGACCACGCTGTTCAACGCCCTGACCGGCTCGCGCCAGCGCGTCGGCAACTGGCCCGGCGTGACGGTCGAGAAGAAGAGCGGCGAATACAGCCACGACGGCCTGCACTTCGAGGTCGTCGATCTGCCCGGCACCTACTCGCTGGACGTCGTCGATCGCGAAGTCTCGCTCGACGAGAGCGTGGCGCGCGACTACGTCCATTCGGGTGAGGCCGGGCTGGTCATCAACATCGTCGACGCGTCCAACCTCGAACGCAACCTCTACCTGAGCACCCAGCTCGCCGAAATGCGGGTGCCGCTGCTGGTGGTACTGAACATGGTCGACGTCGCCCGCGACAAGGGGCTGCGCATCGACGTCGACGCGCTGTCGCACCGCCTGGGCTGCCCGGTAGTGCCGGTGGTCGCGTCGGAAGGCGAAGGCGTGGATGTGCTGAAAGCGGCGATCCGCAGCGCGGTCAAGGCGCGCCAGCCGGCGAGCGCCACCGTCGCCTACCAGCCCGAGCTCGAGCAGGCGATCGACGCGCTGGTGCCGAAGCTCGAGTCGGCGGCGCAGGCCGCCGGCACCTCGCCGCGCTGGCTGGCGGTGCGGCTGCTCGAAGGTGACGATCTGGCGCGCACGGCGGCAGGCAAGGTGCTGGCTGCCGAAGCCGGGCGGCTGGGCGGCGAACTGGGTGAAGACCTCGACATCATGGTGGCGGATGCGCGCTACGGCCTCGCCAACCGGATCGCCGGCGAAGCGCTGACGGTCAGCGGCCGGGTCGGCCGTGACATCACCGACCGCATCGACCGCGTCGTGCTGAACCGGGTGCTCGGCGTGCCGATCTTCCTGCTGATGATGTACCTGATGTTCCTGTTCACGATCAACATCGGCGGCGCCTTCATCGACTTCTTCGACCAGTTCACCGGCGCGCTGCTGGTCGATGGCCTGGCCGAACTGCTGAACGGCCTCGGTGTGCCGGAATGGCTGAGCTTCCTGCTTGCCCAGGGCATCGGCGGCGGCATCCAGGTCGTCGCCACCTTCATCCCGGTCATCGGCTTCCTGTTCCTGTTCCTGTCGGTGCTGGAGGATTCCGGCTACATGGCGCGCGCGGCTTTCGTCATGGACCGCTTCATGCGCTGGGTCGGGCTGCCGGGCAAATCCTTCGTGCCGCTGATCGTCGGCTTCGGCTGCACCGTGCCGGCGATCATGGCGACGCGCACGCTGGAGCACCGCCGCGACCGGCTGATGACGATCGCGATGGCGCCCTTCATGTCCTGCGGTGCCCGCCTGCCGGTCTATGTGCTGTTCGCCGCTGCCTTCTTCCCGCAAGGGGGACAGAACGTGGTGTTCGGGCTGTACGTCATCGGCATCGCGGTGGCGGTGCTGACCGGCCTGGTGCTGCGCCACACGCTGCTGAAGGGCGAACCGACGCCCTTCATCATGGAACTGCCGCCCTACCACCTGCCGACCGTCCGCGGCGTGCTGATCCACGCCTGGGAGCGGCTGCTGGGCTTCATCGTGCGCGCCGGACGGGTGATCGTGCCGATGGTGCTGGTGCTGAACGTGCTGAACTCGATCGGCACCGACGGCAGCTACGGCAACGAGGACAGCGACGCCTCGGTGCTGGCCGCGGTTGGGCGCAGCATCACGCCGGCGTTCACGCCGATGGGCCTGACCGAGGAGAACTGGCCGGCCGCGGTCGGCATCTTCACCGGCGTGCTGGCCAAGGAGGCGGTGGTGGGCACGCTGGACGCGACCTACTCGGCGCTTGCCGCCAAGGATGCCGGCGAAGAAGCAGATGGAGAAGAGGAACCCTTCAACCTGGGCGCCAGCATCGTCGCGGCCTTCGCCACCATCCCCGAGAATCTGATCGACGCGCTGGGCTCCTGGGCCGATCCGATGGGCCTCAACGTCGGTGACCTCAGCGATGCGGAGGCGGTGGCCGAGGCAGTGGACCAGGACGTGTCGGCCGGCACCTTCGGCGCGATGGCGGCCCGTTTCGACGGCGCTGCCGGGGCTTTCGCCTACCTGCTGTTCATCCTGCTGTACTTCCCCTGCACGGCGGCGATCGCGGCGGTGTACAACGAATCGGGTACGCGCTGGACAGTGTTCGTCGCCGCCTGGACGACGGGCCTGGGTTATGGCTTGGCGACGATCTTCTACCAGGCGGCAACCTGGGCGCAGCATCCGGGCTCGTCGATGGCCTGGATCGTCGGCATCGTCATCGGCTTCGCGATCGTCTTGTTGTCGCTGCGGCGCTACGGCGCACGCGAGGACGGTAGCCTGCCGCTGCCGCAACAGGTTTAGGAGGCCGATATGATCCTGTCCCGTCTCAGTACCTATCTGCGCGAGCGGCGCCGGGCCAGCGTGGCCGACATGGCGCTTGCGCTGGAAAGCTCGCCCGAGGCGCTCGGGCCGATGCTGGACACGCTCGAACGCAAGGGGCGCGTGCGCCGGATCGAGGGTGAATCGGGCTGCGGTTCGACCTGCTGCAAATGCGATCCGGCGACGGTGGCGGTGTATGAATGGGCTGCCGCCGAGAACTCGGGCGCTGGGCAACCGGGGGCGCCTCAGCCGGGGGCGCCACAGCCCGGAGCACGCCAGCCGGGCGCCGGCTGAGGAGCGGATCGTGATGGCCGCGCCTGCTGCGCCGGTGCTGGTCGTGATCGGCATCCACCGCGAGGAACTGGCCTTCGGCCGCGAAGTGGCGGCCGCGCTGGCGCCGGACGAGGCCGACGTGCTGGAGATTCCCGACGGCCTGTCCGGGCGCCGGCCGCGGCCGGACCAGTGCTTCCGCTACGACCTTGCGCACGAGGCCTTGTACCTGCAACTGCTGCCCCACATGCGCGGCCGCCACCGGCTGCTGATCGACCTGCATGTCGGCGCCGACCGCGATGGTCCCTGTGCCGATCTGATGTGCGGCGACGCGGCGCTGGCCGAGCGGCTGCAAGCCGCGCTGGCGCAGGGTGCGGCCGCCGGAGCGCCGGCAAATGGCGTGCGCGTGATCCGGCTTGGCGCGCCGGATGCCATTCCCACCCGCACCGTGATTCCGGAGCGGATCTGGCGCAATCCGGCCTTTCTCTATCTCTGCATGGAAATCTATCTGGCCGACGACGGCAGTGCGCGGCCGCAGGCGGTGGCGCTGGCAAGGCGATTGATCGGCCTTGCCGCGCAGTGCGCTGGTGATGCCGTGGCCGTGCCGCACCGTTGCTGTTGAATGCCGCCTCGGCTGCGCGTCAGCGCAGCAGGTGGCGGCGATGGACGCCGAGATGCACGCCCAGGCAGGCGACGAACATGCCGCCGGTGACGGCATGCCAGCGCTTGTTGCCGGTGGCGGCCAGCGCCAGCGAGGTGGCGAGGCTGCCCATCATGCCGATCTTGGCGCAGCGGTTCACCTGCATCCGCAGCGAACGCGTGCCGGCGGGGCGCTGCGGCACCGCGAGCGCCTTGTCGATCAGCGCATCGATGTCGTTCTCGAGCCGGATCGGATCGGTCCTGTCCGGTGAATAGTGCAGCACGATGCTGCCGGCCGCGGCATTCGGTTCGACGACGACCACGCCGTCCACCCGCTTCAACTCGGCTTCGACCTGGGCCAGGCGGGCACGATTGCGCAGCGCCTTGTCACGGATGCGGATGCGCCCCGGCAGCGAAGAGACGACGCGGCTCATCGGTGCTCTCCACGATCGTCTGGTGCTTCGCCTGGGTGGCGGTCAGTCTGCGGGCAGGGCTTACGGGATTGCGGGCGCATGGGCATCGGCTCGGAAAACCGTTCAGGAATCAGCAAGTCGGCGACTATAACTCAATAATGAGAATCGGACTTGTTATGTTTCCACCCAGAGGCGCAGCAGGTTGTGGTAGTGGCTGGTCAGCGCCACGGTCTCGGGCGTCTCGCCGAGCTGCGCGCGCAGGCGCTGGATGTTCATGTCGAGGTCGAACAGCAGGTGGCGCTTCCAGTCGTCGCGCACCATGCTCTGCGTCCACAGGAAGGAACAGACGCGCACGCCCGCGGTGACCGGCTCGACGCGGTGCAGGCTGGTCGATGGATAGAGGATCATGTCGCCGGCCGGCAGCCGGACGCGGTGGGTGCCATAGGTGTCCTCGACCACCAGGTCGCCGCCTGCGTATTCGTCGGGCGCGGTGAAGAACAGCGTCGCCGACACGTCGGTGCGCACGATCTGGCCGCTGCCCGGCGCCTGGCGGATGGCGTTGTCGACATGGTTGCCGAAGTGCTCGCCGCCTTCGTAGCGGTTGAAGAAGGGCGGCAGCACCTGGCGTGGCAGCGCGGCGGAGACGAACAGTGGGTTGCGCATCAGCGCGGCGGCGACGATGCTGCGCAGGCGGCCGAGCGCCGGCGCATGCTCGGGCAGTTGCCGGTTGCGCTTGACCTGGGCAGCCTGTGCGCCGGCGGTGGCCAGGCCGTCCGCCCAGTCTGCCGCCGCCAGCAGTTGCCGGCACTCGTCGAGTTCGTCGGGCGTCAGGACTTCGGGAACATGCAGCATCATCGCGGGAATTCCTTGGAAAATGAAAAAACCGCCCGCCGATGAAGCCTGGCGGGCGGCAAGGAGAGCAGCTTCAGAACTGGAAGTTCGCCGACAGCAGGGCCGAACGCGGCGTGCCCGGCGTGTAGCGGCCGCCGTTGTTGTTCATCGACGCGACGTACTTCTTGTCGGTGAGGTTGTACACGTTCAGCTGCAGCGAGACGTTCTTGCTGATCTCGTAGGATGCCATCGCGTCATACACCCAGTAGTCGTCGACCTCAGGCATGTTGGTGGTGGCGGTGGCGTTGTTGGACGAGCGCAGCATCGAATCGACGTAGCGCGCACCGCCGCCGACCGTCAGGCCGAAGGGCAGGCGATAGGTGGTCCATGCGGTGAAAGTCAGTTCCGGCGACCACTGCACCGCGTTGCCCTGCTGGCTGGTGCTGCCTTCCTTGACGTCGGTCTTCATCTTCGCCAGGCCGGCCGACACCTGCCATGCCGGCGTGATCGCGCCGACCAGGCCCAGCTCGATGCCCTTCACCGTCTTCTTGCCCCATTGGGTGACGTCGCCGGTGACCGGGTCGGTCTGGGTGAGATCGTTCTTGTTCTCGGTACGGTAGATCGCGGCAGTGAAGGCGAGCCGTTCGTCGAGCAGATCCCACTTGGTGCCCAGCTCGATGGTCTTCGCTTCCTGCGGGTCCATGTTCGGGCTGTTGATGCCGGTGGCGCTGAGGGTGAAGTTCGAGCCGCCCGGCGGTTGCTTCGACGTGGCGTAGGCGGCATAGATGCTGCCGTTGGCCGCCGGCTTGTACAGCGCGCCGACCTTCCAGCTCGTCAGCGTGTCCTTGGCGTCGATGTTCTGCGGCACCAGGGTGCCGACCGGCAGCGTCGGATGGCTGGTGGCGGTGGAAGCGACGGTGTTGCGGGCTTCGGTGCGGTAGCGGTCGAGGCGCACGCCGGCGGTGAATTGCCAGCGGTCGCCGAGCTTGGCGGTGTCGAACAGGTAGGCGCCGATGGTCGTCGTCTCGCCGTCGGCCTTGCGTCCGTCCGTGCCCAGGTCGTAGTTGCTGACCGGATCGTGGCGGCTGGGGTTGTACAGATTGCCCGGTACCATGCTGCCGGCGCCGGTCAGGGTCTTGGTCAACTGGCGCTCGTGGATGAATTCCAGGCCGGCGCTCAGCGAGTGCGTCAGCGCGCCGGTGCTGAACTCGGTCGTCAGGTTGGTCTGGTTGGTCAGCAGTTCGTTTTCCTGCCACTTGGTCTGGCGGCTGCGGGTCACCGTCCATGTTTCGGGGTTGTTGATGTTGCCCGCGTTGATGCCGTTCGGATTGGTGGCGCTGGAGTTGGCGCTGCCGGGGGCGGTCAGCAACAGTTCGTGCCGCACCTTGCCCCAGCGCGAAGTGTTGCGCACCGTGGTGCCGGGCGCGATGTCGTGCTCGATCTTGACGGTGAACATGTCCAGGCTGACGTCCTCGAAATCGTGCTTGGAGCCGTAGAAATTCTCGGTGTCGACCTTGCGCGCGCCCACGCCGGCGGCGGCGAGCGCGGCGTTGTAGTAGCCCTTGAGTCCGACCGTCGGGATGCCGCCGTCGGGCACGTTGTCCTGTTCGACGTGCAGGTAGGACAGCGTGGTGCGGGTCGGCGTGTTGAGGCCGAAGGCGATCGAGGGCGCGATGCCCCAGCGGTTGCTTTCCAGGTGGTCGCGGCCGGCGACGCCGCCGTCCTGCTTCATGACGTTGAGGCGGAAGGCCGAGGTTTCGCCGAGTTGCCGGTTCACGTCGGCGGTCATGCGCAGGTTCTCGGCAGTGCCGTAGCTGATGCTGCCGCTCAGCGCGTTGTCGGCGAAGGGCGACTTGGACGACAGGTTGACGTAGCCGGACGGCGCGCCGCGGCCGTTGTCGGCGCCCACCGCGCCCTTGGAGATCTCGATCTGCTCGACGTTGAAGGTGTCGCGGCCGAAGTTGCCGAGGTCGCGCACGTTGTCGATGAACACGCTGCCCGAGGTATCGAAGCCGCGCATGAAGATGTTGTCCTTCTGGTTGCTGTTGCCGCCTTCGCCCAGCAGCAGGGTGATGCCCGGGGTGTTGCGCAGCGCTTCGGTCAGCGAAGTGGCCTGCTGCTCGCGCAGGATTTCCTTCTTGATCACGGTGATGGTCTGCGGCGTGTCGACCAGCGGCTGGGTGAACTTGGGCGAGGACACCGTGTCGGCCTTGTAGGTCTGTTCGCCGGTGGCGGTGACTTCGACTTTCGGCAGCGTGGGCGTCTGGGCGGCCTGCTGGGCCGCGGCGGTGCCGGGCAGGGCCAGGGCGAGAAGGGTGAGGGCGGTGGTCTGGTGCAGGCGCGGCTGCTGCGGCAAGGCGTGTTTCTGGCTCTCGATGTGGGCCATGGGATATCTCCGTCAGTGGGGGCAGGAAGTAAACGCTGGCTGGCTTCCTGGCCGGGAGACATCCGGTTGGGTGGCTGGCTATTTTGTGGAAGCGAATAATAACGATTCTTGTTTTCGAAACATAATAAAATTTATTGAACTTTTTGAGATGTTGTTGGGATACAACAATGCCCCGCTGTCGACGTTGATGCAGGAAACGAGGCGGCCCCCTCGGCCGGGCACTTCTTCCATGAAGGGAGGAAGTGCCCGGCCGAGGAGGCCGCTCGGGACAGACCCGGTCGGAGAGACCGGATCAGGCTCAGGGAAGAAGCTTCTCGATCCCGCTCAGATAAGCCCTGCCGTAGTCGATGACGGCGTCGCGGTCCTGGCCTTCGCTGGAAAAGTGCATGTCGGTGACGATCTTGTGCAGGCGCTTGGCCTCATCGCCGCCGAGCGCCAGCAGCGCGTCTTCGAGCGTGTAGCACAGGCTGTGGACGTCATGGATGTCGTATTCACCCATTTCACCGTCCAGTAGTTCCTTCAGCTTGGCGTTGGTCTCGCGCAGGATGGCGATCGTCTCGTCCTTCGATTCGCCCTTCTTGGCTTCGTAGTGGTTGACGCGCGGTGCGCTGTCCTCGGCGTGCACGGGCAGGCTGCCCAGTGTGCCGAAAGCGGCGAGGGCGAGAATGGCGAAGCTTTGCTTGATCATGCTTTCTTCCTTGTCGTCGAGTTGAATGGAATCCTGGGCATGACGGCCGCAGCGGTCCGTCATGTTCAATAGATGTCGCGGCGGTAGCGGCCTTCGTGCGCCAGCCGTTCCAGGCTCTCGGACCCGAGGATGGCCAGAAGGGTTTCATGTACCGCCGGACCCATGCCCACGGCATTGCCGCAAACGTAGATCGCCGCCCCGCCATCGACCCATGCGCGCACCGTGTCGGCAGCGCCGGCGAGGCGGTCCTGCACGTATTCCGCCGGTTCGTCGCGCGAATATACGCGATCGCAGCGGGCCAGCAGGTCCTGCCGTTCGAGCGCCTCGGTTTCCGCGCCGTGGAAGTCGTCGAAAGCCTTGTTGCGCTCGCCGAAGATCAGCCAGTTGCGGCCGTCGCTGCGGCGGGCGCGCAGGCGCAGATGGGCGAGCAGGCCGGCAAGGCCGGTGCCGTTGCCGATCAGGAGCAGCGGCCGCTCGGCATTGTCGCCGATGCGGAAGTTGGGATGGGGGCGGATGCGCCCGCGCAGCACCAGGCCGGTGCCCGACGCGTCGGCCAGCAGCGAGGACATCACGCCCGGAGTGCCGTCGGGCCCTTTCATCTGGCGCACCAGCAGGTGAACAGCGCCGTCTTCGGGCAGCGACGCGATCGAATAGTCGCGCGGCGAGCTGCCTTCGCCCGGCGGGTACAGTTGCAACAGGTCGCCTGCCTGCCAGTCGGGCAGCGGCACCGGGCGGGCGTCCGGCCCGTCGCTGTCGACCGCTTCCAGTTCGACGTGCCAGGCCGGCTCGCCGGCGCTGCCGGGGTTGAGGTGGCGCTGGCTGCGCAGGCGCCAGAAGCCGAGTGCCGGCAGGGCGCTTTCGGGCAGTTCGGCGAGGCCGGCGAAAGCGGCCAGACGGTGGCGCCAGGTGGCGAGCGTATCGCCGTCGGCGCGATCGATGTCGATGCGCGGGAACATCGGCGTGGCGCCGCAGGCTTCCAGCCAGGCGTCCAGGCGGCGGCCGAAGCCGCAGTAGTTTGCATAAGTGGCGTCGCCGAGAGCGAGGAGGCCGTAGCGAAGCTCGGCCAGCGACGGCTCCAGCTCCATCGTGCGCTTGACGAAACGCGCCGCATTGTCCGGCGCGTCGCCTTCGCCGCAGGTGCTGGCGATGAACAGGGCCTGGCGGCAGGCTTTCAGGCCGGCGGCGTCAAGCGCGTCGAGCGCGCACAGGCGCACGCCGACGCCGGCCGATTCCAGCGCCGTGGCCGCTTCCTCGGCCAGTTCGCGGCCGAAGCCGCTCTGGCTGGCGAACGCCACCAGCACCGCGTCGGCCCCCGTCGCATTGTGCGCGGCGGCGCGCTTGCGATGGCCGTGCCAGATCCGCAGACAGAAGGCCGCGTAGGCGGCGATCACGCCCGCAGCCGGGCCGATGCGGCTGATTTCGAGACTGCTTATCATCGGCATTCAGGCGGCCCGCCGACGAGCGGCGGGCCGGCCTCGATCATTGCGCCAGCACTTCCAGCGTGGTGACGTAGGACAGGCGGCGCTCGACGTTTTCCATCGTCGCGCTCTTGCCGGTGACGCCGGCCTTCAGGTAGTACATGCCGGGGTGCTTCCAGGTGTGGCTGATCTGGCCGTCGGCATTGGTGGTGAGAGTGATCTTTTCCAACTGGTCGCGGTAGCGGGTGCCGGCGCGGATCATCTCCACTTCGATGCCGGCGGCGGGCTTGCCGTCGACGGCGAAGGTGAACACCGCAGGCGAGTCTTCATACAGGTCGTTCGGATGGGTGACCGGCACCAGTTCCAGGCCCTGGCCGGTCGGCTTGACGTCGGTGGGGCGGCCGACGGTGACGAAGGTCTCGAGCCGCGACACGCTTTCGCGGATCGTCAGTTCATCGGCCTTGGCCGGCACGTTTGCCGCCATCTCGGCCTGGGCACCGCGCCAGCGCTTGGTTTCGCCGCCTTCCTTCCAACTCGCCATCAGGCTGGAGTTGGCGATCGCCAAGCGATAGGTGCCGGCGGCCTGCAGGTTGGCGTCGAACACCGTGCGCAGCTTGCCCTGCACCATGCTCTCGGGCTCGACTTTGGCGCCGTCGGGCGAGACGATGGCCAGGTTGTCGCGGATGCCCAGCGGACGGTAGTTGAAATAGAAGATGTCGTTGGACACGGCCGCGTCGACGGTGATGTAGCCGGGGCTCGACAGCACGGTGGAGGACGGCAGCAGCCAGAATTCGTGTGCCTGTGCGGCCGGCACGGCGGCGGCAAGGGCGAGGGCGGCAACAGCGAAGTGCTTGTTCAATTTCATGGGATTTCTCTCCTCGGGTCGGATGGCGGATGGATCAGGGCTTGAGCTGGACGGCGATGGTGCCGAGTTCGTGTTCACCACGCACTTCGTTGCGGGTGGCCGAGGCCGGCGGCCATTGCAGCGGCACGGTCACCACTTCACGGCCGCCGTGCTCGCGCGAGGCTTCGACGACGAGGCGGTATTCGCCCGCCGCCAGCTTGCCGAGCGGTGTCTGGCCTTCGGTGAAGCTCAGCTTGTGCACGCCGGGGTTGCGGGTGGCGGCGGTCACGCCGTCGACCGGCTGCTCCAGGTCGCGGCCGGTGCGGCGCCACCACAGGCGCATGTCCTTCAGCCATTTGGCGCCTTCGGCGTTGCGCATCTTGACGTCGTACCACACGGCCAGGTTGGCGGCGACCGAGTTGTCCGGGCGCTCCAGCCAGGCGGCGACATAGGGGCGGCGGTAGTCCGATACGTCGATGCGCGGCAGTTCGATGTCGACCTCGATGCCGGCGGCGAACGCGGAACTGGCCGCGAGCAGGCCGGCAGCGAGGAACAGGGGTTTGTGCATGGGTGACTCCTGGGCGGGGTTAATGGACGAAAAGCAGGATGAGCACGGTGGGCAGCACGATGCCGAGCCCGACGACGGGCCATACCGAGGCGCGGTTGGCGGCATGGACCTGCAGGATCAGCAGGCCTGTGACCGAGAACACCACACAGGCCACGGCGAAGATGTCGATGAACCAGCTCCAGGCCTCGCCGGAATTGCGCCCCTTGTGCAGGTCGTTGAGCCAGGCGATCCAGCCGCGGTCGGTGAGCTCGTATTCCGCTTCGGCGCCCTGCAGGTCGAGGCGCAGCCAGGCGTCGCCACCGGGACGGGGCAGGGCGAGGTAGATCTCCTCTTCCGACCATTCCGCGTCCCGGCCGGACACCGAGATGCCCAGCGCTTCGGCCACCCAGCCGGCGGCATCGGCCGGCAGCGGCCGCTCCGCCGGGGCATCCTCGTCGGCGGCCATCCGGCGCAGCGCTTCGGCCACGGCGTCGGGCACGACGGCCGTGCGGGTCTCGATGACGGGCTTGGATTCGATGGCGCCGGAGTGGTTGAGCGTGATGCCGGTGATGGCGAACATCAGCATGCCGAACAGCGACACCGCGGAGCTGATCCAGTGCCATTGGTGCAGCGTCTTGAGCCAGTTGCCGCGGCGGGCCTGCTGGCGGGCGACGGCTTGGTGGCCGGACGCCGGAGTGGAGCTTGCGTTGGGCGTGCGGCGGCTCAGGGAGTCGGGAGAGGTCGGCATCGGTAAAGCGCGGTTCCGTCGGTTCGAATGCCCGATGCGGTGTACGTAGCCGCTGGATGTCGGGACCATGAACCGGCGATTCTAATGTTGATAATCATTCGCAACAATAAGGTTTTCCGAATTTGTTGTAGTTTTTTGTACGTCGTGCGCCCTAAAAGAGAGAGCCGCGCCGGCTGGGCCGGCGCGGCTCGTCATGCAAGGCAGAAGACCTCTATATCAGAATCGGGCGTTCACGCTGATCCAGAAGTTGCGAGCCTTGTCCTTGTTGTTGTAGTCGTCGAGGTAGGTCACTTCTGAAGGCGAGGCACTGCTGTCGTATCTTCCGTCGCCATTGAGATCGTTGAACGTGGTCCGGTAAGTGGTGAAGTCGCGGTCGAGCAGGTTATTGACGCGGGCGTTGACGGTGATGTTGTTGTTCACCTGATAGCTTGCGCCAAGATGGAAGACTTCGTAGTCCTTGTAGTGTGCTTCCTCGTCGTTGATCACGCCGCGGTAGCGCTTCGAACGTGCTTCCATGGTCAGGAAGACGTTGAGTTTGTCCATCGCCTGCCAGTCCAGCGTCGCGTTCATCATGTGCTTGGCGGTATTGTTGAGCGGACGTCCCTTGTTGGCGCCGCTCTTCTGCTCGCTGTCGGTATAGGTGTAGTTGCCGCGCAGCCCCCAAACAGGCGAGATCTGCCAGCGGCCGGCCAGCTCCACACCCTGGATCACGACCTTGTCGATGTTTGTGGCCTTGCTGGAGTTGGCATAGCCGAGGTCAGCATAGTCGCCCGTGCTGGCGCACGGCAGCGAGGTATTGGGGCCGCAAGGCTGTGAGGAAATCTTGTCCTTGAAGTCGTTGCGGAAGATCGTGGCGTTGAAGCTGTGGCCGTTCGGATGGTTCCAGTACGCTGCCAGTTCGGTGTTGCGGCTGGTTTCCGGTTCCAGATCCGGATTGCCGAAGAAGGGGAGTGTGCCTTGGCTGCCAAAGCCGGTGATACCGTCGTACAGATCGGTGGTCTTGGGCGTCTTGAAGCCGGTCGACACGCCACCTTTCAAGGTCCATTGCGAGTTCAGGTTGTAGATACCATAGACGCGCGGTGAAACCTGGTTGCCGAAGATGTCGTGGTCGTCGTAACGGATGCCGGCGGTGAGCGTGAAGGCCTCGGTCGCCATCCAGTTGTCCTCGATGAACAGTGACCACATCTTGTGGTCCTGGACCTTGCCCGGTGTGCCGGACTCCATGCCGAACACGCCGTCCTTCAGTTCGCCGTCGATGACCTGGCCACCGATGACCAGCAGGTGATCACCTGCGAAGTTCTGCAGCGGAATGTCCAGCCTCGCGTCCAGCGTGTATTGATTGCTCTGCAAGGTACGCTTGGGCCGAGGCAGGAAGGTCGCTTCGGCCGCGGCCCTGCGGTCTGCTTCGCTCACACCGGCCCAGGCCCCCCTGCCGAAGTACATGTCGCTCAGTTCGTTGCGTTCGGCCACGGTGAAGGGCATGGTGCGGCCCTTGTTGTCGGTTTCGACGTAGGACAGCGAGATGAAACTGTTACCGAAATCCCACTTGCCTTCATGGGTCAGCGACCAGGCGTCGCGGGTGAATTTTTGCTCGTCTACGTATCCGACGCGAGGGCCGACACGGCGGCTCCAGGTGCCCCCGTTGTTGGCGCACGCACTGGCATTGGCGCCGGAGGCGCCCTGGCAGTAGTTCTCCGCCCGCCAGACAGTGCCAATGCTGTCCACCGTGCCGAGCGGGAAGCTGGAAGCTCCTGTTTCAGGGTCGACGATGGGTTTGTTGTCGTACTTTTGCCTGGAGATGTCGTAATCGAAAGTGATGCGCTGGCGTGCGTCGGGCGTGAAGAACAGGCTGATGCCATAAGCCTGATTGGTGTTGTCGACGGTCTTGCCGCCGCCGCCGAAGCCGAGAGTCCGGCGATGAACATCTCCGGCAGGGTCGGTAACCGACTTGAATTCTGGTGTGGAAGGTTCGCGGTCGTAGTAGCTACCGCGCAAGGCCACGCCGAGCTTGCCGGGCAGGATCGGGCCGCGGATGGCGAAGTCGGTGGTGGTGTCGTCGCCAAAGTCGTTGTCCGACTGGAAGGTGCGGCCGACCGTGACCGAGCCTGTCCACTTCGTGATGTCCTTCTTGGTGATGATGTTGATGACGCCGCCCATTGCGTCGGCGCCATACAGCGTGGAGGCGGGGCCGCGGATGACTTCGATGCGTTCGATCGCGTCCAGCGGCGGGATGTGGTTGAACTGGTTGCCACCGAAGCTGTTGGGGTAGATGTCGCCGTGGTTGTTCTGGCGCTTGCCGTCGACCAGGATCAGTGTGTACTCCGAACCCATGCCGCGCATGCTGATCGTTCTTTGGCCGGTCTTGTCCGAAGTTTCGCCGACGTCCACGCCTTCCAGCTCGCGTACCGCGTCGATCAGGGTCATGTAAGGCTTCTTGGTGAGCTCTTCCTGAGTGACGACCGAGATGCTGGCCGGCGCATCGGTGATCTTCTGTTCGAAGCCAGCCGCGCTGACCACCACCGAGCCGAGCTGCTGTTCCTGGGCGAAGGCTGCGCCGGCAGGGAAGATCAGACCGATCAGCAGGGCAGTGCGCCGCAGGCGCGGAATTGCAGTATGTGCCATGAAACGAAGTCCTTGGTTGATGTCAAGAGAATTGGCTGGCTTCCCGACAGGCACATAAGGGGGACCTAGGCTGCAGGTGGCTGGCTACGATTTGTCAAATTTATGCAAACAATAATGATTCGTAACAAGCATTGCAAAGATTTGTTCGTTTTTGTGACGAAGTTGGCTTCTGTTTTGTTGCAATAATGAAACACATATGACGAATATGTGTCGGTCCGGATCGAGCCGTTCATCGTGCCGGCAAGGCATGGCTGCCGTGCAGCCGTTGCGGTATGGCGGGCTTCAGCTACAGCGGCGATGAAGCACGATCGGTCGGAGAGGAAGACGCTGGGCGCATGAAGCGCCTGCGCAAGGTTGCTGCAACGGCGCTGACCAGCGTGCGCCCGCTGGCGATCAGTCCGGGCGCGTCAGCCCTGGCGCCGGATGTCCGCCAGCGTGGCGCAGCCGGTGAGCGCCATCGCGATCTCGAGTTCGTCGCGCAGCAGGCGCAGCACGTGGGCGACGCCGAGCGGGCCGGCGGCGGCGAAGGCGTGCAGCCAGGCGCGGCCGATCATGACGGCGTCGGCGCCGCGGGCGATCGCCTTGACGATGTCGGTGCCGCGGCGGATGCCGCCGTCGAGCAGCAGCGGCACGGCGCCGCCGATGCGGTCGGCGATGGCGGGCAGGGCGTCGATGGTGGCGGGCTGGGTGTCGAGCGTGCGGCCGCCGTGGTTGGAGACGACAATGGCGTCGATGCCGGCGGCGACGGCCAGTGCGGCGTCGTCGGGGTGCATGACGCCTTTCAGGATCACCGGCAGGCGGGTGGCGGCGCGCAGGGCGTCGAGATCCTTCCAGGTGGGGGCGTGCGCCATCAGGCGGTCGAACACCTGGCTGCCGCCGGCCGGCAGCGGCGGCGCGGCGGGCTGCGGCATGCCGCGCAGGTTGGCGGCGTCGATGCCGGCCGGCAGATGGAAGCCGGCGCGGTGCTCGCGGTTGCGCGCGCCGGCGACCGGGGCGTCGACGGTGATGACCAGGGCAGAGTAGCCAACGGCTTCGGCGCGTTCGATCAGGTGGCGGTTGAAGCCGGCGTCGGGCTGCACGTAGAGCTGGAACCAAAGCGGGCCGGCGGCGTGGCGGGCGATGTCTTCGAGCGTGCAGCTCGCCAGCGTGCTGACCACCATGCAGGCGTCGAGCGCGGCGGCGGCCTGCACGGTGCCGGTTTCGCCGGCCGGATGGGCGAGCTTCTGATAGGCCACCGGCGCCAGCAGGATGGGGTGGGCGAGCTTGTGGCCGAGCAGTTCGAGCCGGGTGTTGCCGCCGCGCACGTCGGCCAGCACCCGCCCGCGCAGCGGAATGCGGTCGAAAGCGGTGCGGTTGTCGCGCAGCGTGATCTCGTCGGCGGCACCGCTGCCGATGTAGGCCCAGGCGTTGTCATCCACCCGGGCGCGGGCCTGGGCTTCGTAGTCGCCGACGGCGGCGATCTCTTGCGGAATGGCGCTCAGCTTGGGCAGCGGGGTGGACATCGGTGGGTTCAGCCTTCGGTCGTGTCGGTCGGGGAAGGCGGCACGATCCAGCCGCCGCCGAGCACTTTATACAGGTCCACCGCGGCGTTGAGGCGCGACAGGCGCTGCTGCACGATCGAATCCTGCACCGAGAAGAGGCTGCGCTGGGCGTCGAGCAGCGAGGAAAGGTCGTCGCTGCCCTCGCGATAGCGCAGCTCCGAGAGCCGCAGCGCGCGTTCGTATTCGGTACGGATGGCGAGCTGGGAGGCTTCCTGCTGCTGGCTGCGTTCGGCATTGGCGGCGGCGTCGTCGACTTCCTTCAGGGCGGTGAGCACCGCCTTGCGGTAGTTCTCCAGGACCTGGCGGCGTTGCGATTCGCTTGTCTCGACCGCGCCGCGCAGCCTGCCGCCGTCGAAGATCGACTGCAGCAGCGAGATCGCCAGGGTGCCGCTGGAGACCGGATTGGAGAGGTTCAGCAGGCCGAACTCGCCGCTGGAAAGCCCGCCGCTGGCGCTCAGGCTGAGCTTGAGCGGGAAGAGCGCGGCACGGGCGACGGTGATGTTGGCATCGGCCGCCGCGAGCTGCGCTTCCGCGGCCGCGAGGTCGGGGCGGCGCACCAGCAGTTCGGCCGGCACGAAGGGCGCGACGTGGGGAATCGCGAGCGGATCGAGGTTCCTCCCGGCGACGTCGAAGCCGACCGGCGTGGAGCCGACCAGGATCGCCAGCGCGCGCAGCAGTTGGCGCTCGGTGACTTCCAGCGGCAGGATGGCATCGCGCTGCGACAGCACGGTGCCGCGCTGGCGGCTGAGATCGAGGGCCGAGGCGGCGCCGTTGCGGTAGCGCGCCTCGACGATCTTGAACAGGCGTTCGGCGATGGCGAGGTTTTCGCGGGCGATGTCGAGCCGCGCACGTTGCGACAGGATCTGCGTGTAGGCATTGACCACGCCCGCGACCAGCGACAGCCGGGTGGCCTCGTAGTCGTAGCGGGTGGCGGCGAGGCTGTAGCGCGAGCCTTCGTAGCGCGCGATGTTGCTGCCCCAGACGTCGATCTCGTAGCTGATGCCGAGACTGGCCTGGGAGCCTCTGCTGTTGCTGGAGCCGTCGCTGTCGCGGCTGCCGGTGGTGCTGGTGTCGAGGCGCAGATCGACGGTCGGGAACAGCGAGGTACGGGCACTGCGGGCGGCGATCTCGGCCTGCAGCACCCGTTCGGTGGCGACGGCGAGATCGGGGCTGCCGGCGAGCGCACGCTCGATCAGGGCATCGAGTTCGGCCGAGCCGAACTGCCGCCACCATTCGGCATCGATCGAACTGGCGGCAGCCTCGCTGGCGGCGGCTTCGTCCCAGGTGGCGGGGATGTCGAACGAGGCGCCGGGGTGGGCGATGGGCAGCGCGCAGCCGCCGACGGCGAGCGCGGCGGCGACGGCCAGCATGGCGGGCAGGGTGCGGAGATGCGGAGCGGACATGGATGAGCGGAAAGACGGGGAGGGGGTCACTCGGAGGCCAGCGCGACGACCGGATCCAGCCGGGCGGCCTTGCGCGCCGGCAGGTAGCCGAACACCAGGCCAGTGGCGAAGGCGCAGCCGAAGGCGAGCACGACCGGCAGCAGGGTGTATTTCACCTGGGTGCCGAAGAAGGCGATGATGGCCGCGGTGCCGAGCCCGGCAGCGACGCCGATGGCACCGCCGATGGCCGACACCACCAGTGCCTCGATCAGGAACTGCTGCAGGATGTTCCTCATGCGCGCGCCGGTCGCCATGCGGATGCCGATTTCGCGGGTGCGCTCGGTGACCGACACCAGCATGATGTTCATGACGCCGATGCCGCCCACCAGCAGCGAAATCGCCGCCACGGTGCCGAGCAGGATCGTCAGGGTGTTCTGCGTCGCCGACACGGTGTCGATGATCGAGGCCATGTTGCGGATCTGGAAATCCTCCCTGCCGTGGCGATTGAGCAGCAGCGCGTGGACCTCGTCCTGGGTATCGTCGATGCGGTCGACGTTGGCCACCGCCACGGTGACGTTGCGCAGGAAGCGCTGACCGGTGATGCGCAGGCTGGCGGTGGTGTAGGGCATGAAGATCACGTCGTCCTGGTCCTGGCCGAAGGCGGTGGCGCCCTTGCCGCTCATGGTGCCGATCACCTGGAAGGGGATGTTGTTGACCACCACGTACTGGCCGATGGGGTCGGCGCCGGCGAACAGCGCGTTGGCGACGGTCTGGCCGAGCACGGCGACGGTGGCGTAGCGGGAGACGTCGTCGGCGCTGAAGAAGGTGCCGCTGGCGACCGCCCAGGTGCGCGCGATGACGTAATCTTCGGATGTACCGTTGATCTGGGTGCGGTGGTCGTTGCTGCCGTAGCGCAGCGTGACGCTGCTCGACTGCTCTGGCACCGCGGCGCGGATGTTCGGCAGGTCGCGGATCGCGTCCACGTCCTCGGGCACCAGCGTGGCGGTGTTGTCGCGCCCGCGCTGGTTGGGTGCGCCGGGGCGGATGGTCAGCAGGTCGGTGCCCATGGCGCTGATCTGGTCGACCACTTTCTGCTTGGCGCCGTCGCCGATGGCGAGCATGGCGATCACCGAGGCGACGCCGATGACGATGCCGAGCAGGGTCAGGATGGTGCGGAACAGGTTGGCGCGCAGCGCGCGCAGCGCGGTGCGGGTGGCTTCGACGATGTCGGTCAAGGACGAGCTGCGGTCCACCTGCGGGCTGAAGTCGGGCTCCGGGCCTTCGGGCCGCCGCGGGCCGGGGTCGGCGACGACGTGGCCGTCGCGGATCTCGATGACGCGCTGAGCCTGCTCCGCCACTTCGCGGGCGTGGGTGATCAGGATGATGGTGTGGCCGTCGGCGGACAGCTGCCGCAGCAGCTTCATGACGTCTTCGCCGCTCTTGCTGTCGAGCGCGCCGGTCGGTTCGTCGGCAAGGATGATGCGGCCACCGTTCATCAGCGCGCGCGCGATCGAGACGCGCTGCTGCTGGCCGCCGGAGAGCTGGTTGGGGCGGTGATGGCTGCGTTCGGCGAGGCCGAGCGCGTCGAGCAGGGCTTCGGCGCGGGTGTGGCGCTCGGCCGGCGGCATGCCGGAGTAGATCGCCGGCACTTCGACGTTTTCACGTGCGGTGGCGCCGCCGATCAGGTTGTAGCTCTGGAACACGAAGCCGAAGGCTTCGCGCCGCAGGCGGGCGAGCTCGTCGCGGTCGAAACCGGAGACGTCCTGGCCCATGAAGCGGTAGGTGCCGCTGGTGGGGCGGTCGAGGCAGCCGAGGATGTTCATCAGCGTCGATTTGCCCGAGCCGGAGGCGCCCATGATGGCGACGAATTCGCCCGGATGGATGGCGAGGTCGATGCCGTGCAGCACGCGCGTCTCGACTTCACCATTGACGAAAGTCCGCGTGATGCCGGACAGCTCGATCAGCGGCTGGGCGGCTTTTGCCGCCTGCGCGCTGGCGGGAGAGAAAATCTCGCGCTTCACAGCCGCGGTCCCGGACCCATCATCGGCGGGCGGTTGCCGCCCGGCTGGCCACCGGGCTGGTTGCCACCCGCTGTGGCGACGCCGGCCACGACCCGATCGCCCTCTTCGAGGCCGGACAGCACCTGCGCAGCGACCCGGTTGGAGATGCCGATGGTGATGAGGCGCTCCTCGATGCTGTTGTCGGGCCTGAGCACCCGCACCGTGGCCTGGCGCGCTGCGCCGGTGGCGGCCTGCATACCTTCGCGCGGGCCTCGGCCGGTGCGCCGGAAGGCCTCGCCGGCGCCGCCGGCTTCGGCGCCCGCCTGGGCGCGAGGCCCGCGGCGTTCGCCATCCGGCCTGCCGGGGCGGCCGGCGTCGCTGCCGTCTCCGGCTTCGGCGGCTGTCCGCATGCGTGGTGCCGGGCGCTCGTCCCCGGCCGTGTCGGCCCCGGCGCCCTGCGGACGCAGCGGGCGGATCTGGCTCAGCGCGCCCAGCGGCACCTGCAGCACGTCGCGCGCCTGGGCAACGATGAAGTAGACCTGGGCGGTCATCTGCGTCATCAGTTCGCCGTTGTCGTTGGGCACGTCGAACAGCGCGTTGTACAGCACGACGTTGTTGGTGACGGTGGGCGTGGGTTCGATCTTGGCCAGCTTGCCGTACCAGCGCTTGCCCTGGCCGCCCAGCGTGGTGAAGTAGGCGTCCATGCCGGTGCGCAGCCGGCTGATGTCGGCCTCCGACACCTGGGTCTGCACCGTCATCGTGGTGAGGTCGGCCACCTGCAGGATGGTCGGTGCCGACTGGTTGGTGTTCAGGGTCTGGCCCTGGCGGGCGGAGATGGATACCACGGTGCCGTTCATCGGCGACAGGATGTTGGAGTACTGCAGGTTGGCCTCGTCGGCGCGCAGGCTGGATTCGTTCTGCTCGATCTGGGCACGCAGCGCTTCGAGCGAGGCTTCGGCCGACTTGGCGTTGGCTTCGGCCGTCTGCAGGCTTTCCTGGGTGGTGGCGTCCTCGGCCATCAGCGCTTTCTGGCGGCGAAGCTGGATGCGGGCCAGCGCGAGCTGCGCCTCGCGGTCCTTGAGCGTGGCGCGCAGGTTGCGCAACTGGGCGCGCGAGGCATCGACTTTCGACAGGTACACGGTGGAGTCGATTTCGCCGAGCAGGTCGCCTTCCTTGACCACCGAGCCGACTTCGACGTGGATCTTCTTCAACTGGCCGGAGACCTGGGCGCCGACATCGACGTAGTCGCGCGGCTGCAGCGTGCCGGTGGCGGTGACGACGTCCTCGATGTCGCCGCGCTGCACGCTGGCGAACTGGTAGGCAGCAGCGCCGTTGCTGCCGGTTAACTGCGACCAGGTCAGCCAGGTACCGGCGCCGGCAAGGGCGAGCAGCAGCACGACGAGGCCGGTGCGCAGGGCGCGGTTCTTCTTCGGGCGGGAGGGTGGGGCGGTCATCGTTTGCGTCGTTCAGTGGTTCGGAATGGGGCGGGCGCGGCCTGGAATGCCGGTACTGCGCCCCGCGGCCAGGATTGGACGCCGCCAAGCATAGTGACTGGCCTGTGTCGGCGTGTATCGAATTGCAGCCCTTGCGTGACAAGCGACCGTTGCAAGTGAATGTTTCTTGATGCCGGTCAACAAACGGTCCGGAAGAGCTGGGTCTAATGGCCGTGGAAATTTAGACGTCGTCTAAAAACGGCGGCAGAGCACTTTCAAGCGCACAAGGAGAATCAACATGAGAATCAAGGCAATCGCGGCCGCTACCGCACTCGTCGTGGCCGGCTCCGCATGGGCTGCCACGGTCCGCGACGAGCCGATCCAGCCGATCGAGCCGGCCAAGGTCGTCAATCCGGCGATGGTCGAACTGGGCAAGAAGCTGTACTTCGATCCGCGCCTGTCGCGCTCGGGCTTCATCTCCTGTAATTCCTGCCACAACCTGTCGATGGGCGGCAGCGACAACCTGAAGACCTCGATCGGCGACAAGTGGCAACAGGGCCCGATCAACTCGCCCACCGTGCTCAACTCCAGCCTGGCGGTGGCGCAATTCTGGGACGGTCGTGCGGCCGACCTGAAGGAACAGGCGGGCGGCCCGATCGCCAACCCGGGCGAGATGGCCTTCACCCACGATCTGGCAATCGATACGCTGCGTTCGATCCCGGGCTATGTGTCCGAGTTCAAGTCGGTGTTCGGCTCCGCGGCGATCAACATCGACAAGATCACCCAGGCGATCGCGGCCTTCGAGGAAACGCTGGTGACGCCGAATTCGCCGTTCGACCAGTGGCTGAAGGGTGATGACAAGGCGCTGACCGACCGCGAACTGGCCGGCTACGGCCTGTTCAAGGAAAGCGGCTGCGTGGCCTGCCACAACGGCCCGGCCGTGGGCGGCACCTCGTTCCAGAAGATGGGCCTGTTCGAGCCGTACAAGACCAACAACCCGGCCGAAGGTCGTGCTGCGGTCACCGGCAAGGACGAAGACCGCATGAACTTCAAGGTGCCGACGCTGCGCAACGTGGAACTGACCTATCCCTACTTCCACGACGGCGAAGCCGCGACGCTGGAAGAGGCGGTCGACATCATGGGGCGCCTGCAACTGGGCCGCAAATACAGCGAGCAGGAAATCGCCGACATCGTCGCCTTCCTGAAGACGCTGACCGGTGACCAGCCGACCTTCGTGATGCCGCTGCTGCCGCCGTCGTCCAACGACACGCCGAAGCCGAACCCCTGGCAGTAAGGGGGGGCCGATGGTCCGGCCGTTCCGTGCTGACGGAATGGCCGGGGTTTTTTTGCAGGGATGGCGCCACGGCGCGTGGCACCATCCCGACGACAAGATCGAGGTCCGGACGGGCCCAGAGAGACATGAACGTTCACACCACAGAAGATGCGATCGCCTGCCTGCGCAGCGTCGGCGTCCCGATCACCCAGCAGCGCATCGAGATTGCGCGCGTGTTGTTCGCGCGCCCCGTCCATCTGTCTGCCGACCAGGTGCTGGAGCGGGTGCGCGTCAACGCGCCCGAGACTTCGCGCGCCACGGTCTACAACACGCTGCGCCTGTTCCGCGAGAAGAACTTGGTACGCGAACTGATCATCGATCCGGACCGGGTGGTGTTCGATTCGAACACCGACCCGCATTACCACCTGTACGACGTCGATACCGGTGAAGTGCGCGACGTTGCCGCCGATGAACTGAAGGTCGTCGGCGTGCCGCGCCTGCCCGAGGGCGCCGAACTGGAGCATCTCGACGTGATCATCCGGGTGCGCAGCAAGCGCGGCTGAGTGTGCCGGTGCCGGACGTGCGTCGGGCCGCAGGATGCGGCCCGACTTTCCGTGCTGCCTTTATCTACCGCTCAGCCGCTCATTCGGCGGGTGCGCTTTCCGGCAGGGTGATGAAGCCCATCTTCTCGATGCCGGCCTCGCGCGCCTGCGACATGACTTCCGCCAGCTTCTGGTAGCGCGTCTCGCGGTCTGCACGCAGGTGCAGCTCGGGCTGGGGCTTCTGCTCGGCCGCCGCCTGCAGGCGCAACGGCAGCGCAACCTGGTCGAGCGGTTCGTTATTCCAGAACAACTGGCCTTCGCCGTTGATCGCCAGCGACACGGTTTCGGGCTTTTCCTCGTTGGGCTGGCTCGACGCCTGGGGCAGGTCGATCTTGACCGAGTGCGTCAGCAGCGGTGCGGTGATCATGAACACGATCAGCAGCACCAGCATGACGTCGATCAGCGGAACCATGTTGATTTCGCTTTGCAGGGGACGGCTGTCCCCGTTGTTGAAGCCGCCGAATGCCATTTACGCTGCTCCGCTGGCCGGCGCGGCGCTCGCTGCCGGAGCCGCCGAGCGCTCCTTGGCGGTTTGCGCCACGCTCACCGGGGCGATGCGGGCGCCGGTCGAGAACCAGGCCTGCAGGTCGTGGGCGAAGGCATCGAGCTCGGACAGCTCGACGCGGTTGGCGCGGGTGACGGCGTTGTAGGCCAGCACTGCCGGGATCGCGACGAAGAGGCCGAAGGCGGTCATGATCAGTGCTTCGCCGACCGGGCCGGCAACCTTGTCCAGCGTCGCCATGCCCGAGGTGCTGATGTTGACCAGCGCGTGGTAGATGCCCCACACCGTGCCGAACAGGCCGACGAAAGGTGCGGTGGAGCCGATCGAGGCCAGCACGGTCATGCCCGATTCCAGGCCGGCGGTCGACAGCGCGATCGACTTGCGCAGGGAACGGGTCAGGACTTCGTCGGCATCGAGCTTGCTGCCCAGCGTGTCGTTGCCGGCATGGCGGCGGATGTGTTGTGCTGCGGCCGCGCCCTGCTGGGCGAGGGCTTCGAAGGACGAACCGGGGGCCAGTTCGCTGAGCCGCTTCAGGCCGGCGTCGAGGTTAGGGGCGGTCCAGAAGGCTTCGATCGCGCCCACCTGGCGGCGAGTGCGCAACTGGCGCAGGCCGCGCACCAGAATCAGATACCAGCTCGCGATCGACATCAGCATCAGGATCACAGCGATGCCACGGATTACGAGGTCGGACTGCTCCCACAGATGAGCGATGCCGAAGGCTTGCGTTGCTTCCATTGTTTCAGTTTCCAGTGAGTTTGAAGACGATCGGTACCAGCACCCAGGCCTCGATCGGTGTGTCGCCGCGCTTGGCGGGCACGAAGCGCCAGCGGCTCACGGCCTGCTCGGCGGCGCGGTCGAGGCGTTCGGAGCCCGAACTGGTGCGCACTTCGATGCGGCTCGGCATGCCGTCGACCGATACCAGCACGCGCAGCATGACCTGACCTTCTTCGCGCAGCCGGCGCGACAGCGGCGGGTAGGGCGGTTTCGGGTTGTTGAGGTAGTCGGCGTCGAAACGCGCGCCGGTGACCGGCCCGCCGGTGGGAGGGCCGGGCGGCGCCGAACTCACCGGAGCGGCTGCGACCGGTGCGCTCGGCGCAGCGTCGGGGACTGTGGTGGTTTCGGGCGGACTGGGGTCGGGCGGAGCTTCTTCCTGGGTCACCGCAGTGGGCGATTCCGTCACCTTGGGCACCGGCTTGGGCTTGGGTTTCGGCTTGGGTTTGGGAATTTCCTTCGGCGGCGGCGGAGGCGGCTTGACCTCCGGCTTCACCGGCTCGGGCGGAGGCGGCGTCTCGACCGGCGCGGGGGCGGTCTGTTCGATGGCCGGCTCGGCGGGGATCAGTGCGACGGCGATGCTGGTGAGTTCGGGTACGTCGACGGGACGGTTCGCCAGATGCGCGATGCCCGCCATGCCGGCCAGGTGGGCAATGACGACCAAGCTCGCCAGACCTATGCGCTGGACGCTGCTGCCGTATGAGACGTGGGGAGTGGCCAATAATGAGGATCCCGCCAGCGTATCAGCGGCTTCTTGTCGAAGCGTGAGCGGATCGGGAGGCGGGTAGAGTGGCAACGTGAGAGCTGGGGCAGCGGAAGTCATCAGTAGGAAAAAATGCGCCCCGCAGGGCGCATGCCGTCAGGCGAATTTCAGTCTTGGGGCTCAGGAGGCCTGCGGCTCCATCTGCGATTGCAGGTAGTTCTGCAGGCCCACGCTGTCGACCAGGCCGAGTTGGGTTTCCAGGTAGTCGATGTGTTCTTCTGTGTCGTCGAGGATGTGTTCGAACAGTTCGCGCGACACGTAGTCCTTACAGGACTCACAGTACTGGATGGCTTCGACGAGGTTGGCACGGCCGCCGAGTTCGAGCGTGAGGTCGCCCTGCAGGCATTCGGGCACGTTCTCGCCGATCAGCAGCTTGTCGAGGTTCTGCAGGTTGGGCAGGCCTTCGAGGAAAAGCACGCGCTCGATGAGCATGTCGGCGTGCTTCATTTCCTCGATGGATTCGTCGTACTCGTGCTTTCCGAGCCGGTCGAAGCCCCAGTTCTTGTACATGCGGGCATGCAGGAAATACTGGTTGATCGCGGTCAGTTCGATGGTGAGCTGACGGTTCAGGTACTGAATGACTTTCTTGTCGCCTTTCATACGGCCTCCAGGGCAAGCGGGAACATGGGCCGGGCGAACATGGGGGTGCTCGCTTCGGACGTACTGTTGTGTTCCGCCAGCGCCGAACGCAGACAGTCGTGCGCACAACGCGCACAACGCCCGCACTCGGCCGTCACGCCCAGATCCCGGCGCAGATGGCGCAGGGATGTGGCTCCCTCGCGCACGGCGGCGACGATGTGGCGTTCGGTGACGGCGTTACACACACAGACGTACATATTCTAGCCTCGCTGCTCGATTCCGCCTGAAGGTCGGCGATTCACTTGGTCAGGATCAGCTTCCCGGAACGTGTTGCGCGCAGCACGTAATGAACTCCCAGATGCACGATGGTCACCGCGTTCCGTCCGGCGAGCAGTACATCGGTCGACAGGGGCGTGCCGGCGGGCAGCGGCCAGGGCCTGGGGAGCGCTGGATCGCCGGACTGGAACCGATCGGCTGGCGCCGGACCCTCATCCTGTCGGGAATGCATTTTTGTGCTTGCACCAATAATAACGATTCGCATTACATCACGCATTACCGGGGAGAGTCAATCCTGTCGGTGAAGGCGGTGCCGGAGGGCAGCGGAAAAGCGGTTTGCGGCGCTGCGCGAAGCTGCAGGAAAGGGGCTTCGAGAGATGGGAGCGCGCGCGAATCGATGCCGCGCAGCGGGGCTATGCGCTGGTGCTGCTGACCGTGTTGGCGACGACGGCCTCGGTCAGCTCCGGCGAACACAGCTCGATGAAGCGGTAGGCGAAGCCGCGCAGGTAGTGGCCGCGGCGGACCGCGATGCGGGTGATGTTCTCGGCGAACAGCCCGTCGCTGTCGAGCTTGCGCAGCCCGGGGTCGCGTTCCGGGCTGAAGGCCATCGAGGCCAGGATGCCCACGCCCAGCCCGAGTTCGACGTAGGTCTTGATCACGTCGGCGTCGAGCGCGGACATCACCACTTCGGGTTTCAGCCCGGCACCGGCGAAGGTCTTGTCGATGCGGGTGCGGCCGGTGAAGCCTTCGTGATAGGTGATGACCGGGTATTCGGCGATCGCTTCCAGTGTCAGCGGCCGGACGGCTTCGAGAGGATGGCCCGCCGGCACCACCACCGCGTGCTGCCAGCCGTAATACGGGAAGGTGGCGAGCTCGGGCACCTCGGCGAGCGCTTCGGTGGCGACGCCGACGTCGGCTTCGCCGTCGAGCAGCATCTGCACGATCTCGTCCGGGCTGCCCTGGTGCAGCCGCAGATGGACCTTGGGAAAAGCCTGCTTGAAGGCGGCGACGATCTTCGGCAGCGCGTAGCGCGCCTGGGTGTGGGTGGTGGCGACCGTCAACTGGCCTTCGTCCACGTTGCTGTACTGCTCGGCCAGGCGCTTGATGTTGGCGGCGTCGAGCAGCATGCGCTCGACCACCACGACCAGTTCCTTGCCCGGTGCGGTGAGGCCGAGCAGGCGCTTGCCCTTACGGGTGAACAGCTCGACGCCGAGCTCGTCCTCCAGGTCCTTGATGTGTTTCGACACGCCCGACTGCGAGGTGAACAGCGCATTCGCCACCTCGGTCAGGTTGAAACCGCGCCTCACCGTCTCGCGGATGATGCGCAACTGCTGGAAGTTCATTTCCGGGCTCCCGCCGCCGTGGCATTCGCCGCATGCCGTTGTTCGAAGATGCTGAGGCGGGAGGGTAGCAGGCGGACGGCCTGTCCTTCTTCCAGCGCGAGTTCGGCGGCGCGCTCGCGGGTGAGCTCGACCTCGAAATGCTGGCCGGTGGCGCCGTTCAGGCCGTCGAGTTCGACGCGCGCGGTGACACCGAAGGACAGCACGCGGCTGACCCGGGCGGGGATGCCCTGGTTCGCCTCGGCGCCGACGGCGATGTCCAGCTCGTGCGGGCGGGCGAAGGCGATCACTTCCGCGCCTTGGCCGAAATCGTCCGCGGCATGGAGCAGGTGGTCGTCGCCGACGCGCAGGCCCTCGCCTTCGACGCGGCCGTGGAAGAAGTTGACCGCACCGAGGAAGCCATAGACGAAGGGCGTGGCCGGGTGGCGATAGACCTCTTCCGGGGTGCCGATCTGCTCGACATTGCCGTGGTTCATCAGCACCACGCGGTCGGCGACTTCCAGCGCCTCTTCCTGGTCGTGGGTGACGAAGATCGAGGTGATGTGCAGGTCGTCGTGCAGCTTGCGCAGCCAGCGCCGCAGCTCCTTGCGCACCTTGGCGTCGAGCGCGCCGAAAGGCTCGTCGAGCAGCAGCACGCGCGGCTCCACCGCCAGCGCGCGGGCCAGTGCGATGCGCTGGCGCTGGCCGCCGGAAAGCTGCGACGGGAAGCGGTCGGCCAGCCAGTCGAGCTGCACCAGGTTCAGCAGTTCGTGCACCTTGTCGGCGATCTGCTTCTCGGACGGCCGCTCGCGGCGCGGCTTCATGCGGATGCCGAAGGCGACGTTGTCGAATACCGTCATGTGGCGGAACAGCGCGTAGTGCTGGAACACGAAGCCGACCTGGCGGTCGCGCACGTGGGTGTCCGAGGCGTCCTCGCCTTCGAGCAGCACCTGGCCGCCGTCGGCCTGTTCGAGGCCGGCGATGATGCGCAGCAGCGTGGTCTTGCCGCAGCCCGAGGGGCCGAGCAGGGCGACCAGTTCGCCGGTCGGGAAGTCGAGCGAGATGTCGTCCAGCGCGGTGAAGGTGCCGAACTGCTTGCGGATGTTGCGTACCTGGATGCTCATGATGCGTCGTCCTGTGAATTGCGCCAGGCTGCGGCGGCGCGGTGTTCGACCCAGGTCTTGATGCCCAGGGTCACCAGCGCCAGCAGGGCCAGCAGCGAGGCCACCGCGAAGGCGGCGGCGAACTGGTATTCGTTGTAGAGAATCTCGACGTGCAGCGGCAGGGTGTTGGTCTCGCCGCGGATGTGGCCGGAGACCACCGATACCGCGCCGAACTCGCCCATCGCCCGCGCGTTGGTCAGGATCACGCCGTACAGCAGGCCCCACTTGATGTTGGGCAGGGTCACGTGCCAGAAGGTCTGCAGGCCGTTGGCGCCGAGCACGATCGCCGCTTCTTCCTCTTCCTTGCCCTGTGCCTGCATCAGCGGGATCAACTCGCGGGCGATGAAGGGGAAGGTGACGAACACGGTGGCGAGCACGATGCCCGGCACGGCGAAGATGATCTTGATGTCGTGTTCCGACAGCCACGGCCCGAACCAGCCCTGGGCGCCGAACACCAGCACGTAGATCAGGCCGGCGATGACCGGCGACACCGAGAACGGCAGGTCGATCAGCGTGATCAGGAAGTGCTTGCCGCGGAACTCGAACTTGGCGATCGCCCAGGCCGCGCAGACGCCGAACACCAGGTTCAGCGGCAGCGCGATGGCGGCTGCGAGCAGGGTCAGGCGCAGGGCCGACAGCGCGTCCGGATCGACCAGCGCGGTGGCGTAGGTTTCCCAGCCCTTGCGCAGCGCCTCGACGAACACCGCGATCAGCGGCATCAGCAGGAACACGGCGAAGAAGCTCAGCGCCGTGCCCAGGATCAGCCACTTCACCAGCGGCGTTTCGCGTGTGGCGGCGCGGCTCTCGAAGCGGGCGGCCTGGTCGCCGCCCAGGTGCATCGTGGTGGCGGCGGCCATCAGCGGTCCCTCCCGGTACGTTTCGCCGTCCATGCCTGCAGGCCGTTGATGACGAGCAGCAGGATGAAGGACAGGATCAGCATCACGGTGGCGATGGCCGTGGCGCCGGTGTAGTCGTATTGCTCCAGCTTGGTGATGATCATCAGCGGGGTGATCTCGGACACCATCGGGATGTTGCCGGCGATGAAGATCACCGAGCCGTATTCACCCACCGCGCGGGCGAAGGCGAGGGCGAAGCCGGTCATCAGCGCCGGCAGCAGGATCGGCAGGATGACGTGGCGGAAAGTCTGCCAGCGCTGGGCGCCGAGGCTGGTGGCGGCTTCTTCCAGTTCGGTGTCGAGGTCTTCGAGGATCGGCTGCACGGTACGCACGACGAAAGGCAGGCCGATGAACACCAGCGCCACCAGCACGCCGAGCGGTGTGAACGCGACCTTGATGCCGAACACGTCGAGGTACTGGCCGAGCCAGCCGTTCTTGGCATACAGCGCGGTCAGCGAGATGCCGGCCACCGCGGTGGGCAGGGCGAAGGGCAGGTCCACCAGGGCGTCGATCAGCTTCTTGCCGGGAAAGCTGTAGCGCACCAGCGCCCAAGCCAGCATCAGCCCGAACACTGCGTTGATCGCGGCGGCGAGCAGCGACATGCCGAAGGACAGCTTGTACGAGGCGACGACGCGCGGCGCGGTGACGACGTTCCAGAATTCGCCGAAGCTCAGCTCTGCGGTCTTCAGGAACACCGCGGCGAGCGGGATCAGCACGATCAGCGACAGGTAGCCGAGGGTATAGCCGAGCGTCAGGTTGAAGCCCGGCAGCACGCGGAAAGTCTTGGCGGCCGACATCAGCGTACCGCCGCAGGCGTGTGGGGACTTCGGCCGGCGCCGGGGGCAGGCTCAGCAGCCAGCCCGTGCGTCAGGCCGGCAGCGGGCGGGAAGGAAGGGGAAAACGCTGCGACTGGCCTGTCGGGCAGCGCCGGCAGGCCAGGGGAAGAAGCCGGGAACGGCATGATGATGACTCCAGCAAGTAATGGCTGGGGAGTCTACAAGTGCCGTAATCAGGCAAAAAATAATAAAAACCGAATTCGATATGAAGATTTGTGCTTTAGGAAAGCACGGCCCCCGCGGACGAGGGCCGTGCCATTGCAAGCATCAGAAGGCCGGCACGACCGCGCCCTGGTACTTGTCGGCGATGAACTGCCGGACTTCGGGCGAGGTCAGCGCCGCCGCCAGCTTCTTCATTGCCGGGCTGTCGGCGTTGTCCTCGCGGCCCACCAGCAGGTTGGCGTAGGGCGAACTGGCGTCCTCGATGAACAGCGAGTCGGTGATCGGGTTCAGCTTGGCCTGGATCGCGTAGTTGGTGTTGATCAGCGCCAGATCGACCTGATTCAGGATGCGCGGCAGCGTGGCGGCTTCCAGCTCGCGGAACTTCAGCTTCTTCGGGTTGGCGGTGATGTCGCGGGTGGTGGCAACGACGTTGCCCGGATCCTTCAGCGTGATCACGCCCTGCCTGGCCAGCAGCAGCAGCGCGCGGCCGGAGTTGGAGGGGTCGTTCGGCAGCGCGACGGTGCCGCCTTCGGGCAGGTCGGCGAGCGTCTTGTGCTTGGTCGAGTAACCGGCGAAGGGCTCGACGTGAATCTTGGCGACGACGACCTGGATGTCGTTCTTCTGCTTCTTCTTGAACTCGTCGAGGTAGGGGCCGTGCAGGAAGAAGTTGCCGTCCACCCGCTTCTCGTTGGTCTGCATCGACGGCTGCACGTAGTCGGTGAAGACCTTGACTTCGAGGTCCACGCCTTCCTTGGCCAGCATCGGCTTGACGAATTCGAGCAGCTCGGCGTGCGGCACCGGCGTGGCGGCGATGACCAGCTTGTCCGCGGCGTGGGCGGAGGCGGTGAAGGCGAGCGCGCCGACGGCGGCGCACAGCAGTTTGCGAAGGGTGAAGGACATGTGGGGCTCCGGGGTTGAAAGGTCCAGTCTGTTACTTGCGGCTGAAATGCAGCACGAGGCGGTCGCCGGCGTACTGGATGAGCTGCACCAGCACCACCAGCAGGGCGACGGTGATCACCATCACTTCGGTCTGGAAGCGCTGGTAGCCGAAGCGGATGGCGAGGTCGCCGAGGCCGCCGCCGCCGATCACGCCGGACATCGCCGCGTAGGATATCAGGGTGATCGCGGTCACCGTGGTGGCGGCGAGCAGGCCGGGCAGGGCTTCGGGCAGCAAGGCGCCGAAGATGATGCGGTGGGTGCGGATGCCCATCGCCTGGCAGGCCTCGATGACACCGCGGTCTACCTCGCGCAGCACGTTTTCCACCAGGCGGGCGAAGAAGGGTGAGGTGGCCACCACCAGCGGCGGGATCGCGCCTTCGACGCCGAGCGAAGTGCCGATCAGGATCACCGTCACCGGGATCATCACGATCAGCAGGATCAGGAAGGGCACCGAGCGCAGCACGTTGGCAACGAAGGACAGCACCCGGTACAGCGCGCGCTGTTCCAGCAACTGCCCCTGCGAGGTGACGAACAGCAGGATGCCGAGCGGCAGGCCGATCAGCACGGTGAAGAACAGCGACACGCCGGTCATCACCAGGGTTTCCCAGGTGGCGAGGGCGATGTCGCCCCACTCGATCATCGACAGGTCGATCATTGCAGCACCTCGTGATGGATGTGGTGCCGGTCCAGTTCGGCGAACACCCGGCGGACGTCCTCGTCGCTGCCTTCGAGCTCGAGCAGCAACTGGCCGAAAGGCAGGTCCTTGATGCTCGACACTTCGCCCTGCAGGATCGTGAAGCGCACCGCGCTGGCGGCCATGATGTCGCTCAGGACGGGCTGGTAGGTGATGTCGCCGACGTAGGTCAGGCGCACCAGGGTGCCGCGCAGCTTGTCCTGGGCGAAGGCGTGGGTGGGGTCGAGCATCGCCGCGGTCAGCGGATCGTCCTGCGCCACCATGCTGCGGGTGACCGGATGCCGCGGGTGCAGGAAGACGTCCGCGACCTTGCCGCTTTCGACGATGCGGCCGCCGTCGATGACCGCGACGCGGTCGCATAATGTGCGGATGACCTGCATCTCGTGGGTGATCAGCACGATCGTGAGGCCGAGCCGGCGGTTGATGTCGAGCAGCAGGCGCAGGATGGACTGGGTGGTCTCGGGGTCGAGCGCCGAGGTCGCTTCGTCGCACAGCAGCAGTTGCGGCCGGCTGGCCAGCGCCCGCGCGATGCCGACGCGTTGCTTCTGGCCGCCGGACAGTTGCGCGGGGTACTTGCCGGCGTGCTCGCTGAGTCCGACCAGGGCCAGCAGTTCGGCCACGCGTTCGGTGCGCTGGGCGGCGGTCAGGTTGCTGGTGCAGCGTAGCGGCCAGTCGATGTTGGCCGCCACGGTCTTGGCGTTGAGCAGGTTGAAATGCTGGAAGATCATGCCGATGCGCTGGCGCAGCGCATGCAGGCGCTGGCGGTCGAAGCCGGTGATGTCCTCGCCGTCGATCAGCACCCGGCCCGAGCTCGGCCGTTCGAGCAGGTTCAGGCTGCGCAGCAGCGTGCTCTTGCCGGCGCCGGAGCGGCCGATGATGCCGAAGATTTCGCCCTTGGCTATTTCGAGGTCGACGCCGTCCAGCGCGCTGACCTCCCGCCCCTTGACGAGATAGGTCTTGCCGAGTCCTTCGATTCTGATCACGGAAATGGCTGCCGCGGCGGAGCCGGGCGCAAAAACGCGGAGTGTATCAACCTCGCCGCGGTGGCACCATTGTGCTGCGGCGGGTGATCGCGTTCCCCGTGTGCATGGCGGCTCAGGCCTATTCGAGGCGAAGCAGGATGCGAAGCTCCGGGTCGTCGGCGTAACGCCCGGGCAGGTAGCCGATGGCGCCGGGGTTCTCGAGCAGGAGGCGGCGCGCATCGCTGGCGTCGGCCGCTTCCTTGGGCGGCAGCGCGCGTCCGGTGAACACCATGCGCGACCAGTAGGCGCGGATCTGGCTGGGATTCTTGTCCGTGAGCGTGCGGTAGAAATGGTCTCGCGTTCTTCCGGGCGGCAGGTCCAGCAGCATGGAGATGCGGGTGGCGAGGGTGGCGCGGCGCCCCAGGTAGAGCTGTTCGGCTTCGTCGCGGCTCAGGGTCTCGACCGTGCCCGTGCGTGCGGTGACGATCAGGACCTCCTCCGCGTGTGCCGGGTGCGCGCCCAGGGCGAGCAGGATCGCCAACAGGGCGATCCAGCACTGTGGGAGGGCGAAGCGATCAGAAGACCACATCGATCGACAGACTCAAAGTGTTGACCGTGCGGCCGCTGACGCGGGTGGAAAGGATGTCTCCCTGCGGGTAGAACGCTCCCCATCCGTCGTTCTCGATGCGGCTGCGTGCCAGCTCGACCTTCATGGCGGCGTTCGGATGCAGATCCCAGCGCAGGCCGGCGCCGATGCTGCGCTGGCTGTTGTTGCGCGACGCGTTGAAGGCATCGATCTCGGCCAGGCCCATGCTCAGGTTCCGGCTGACGATCGGGCTGTTCTGCCGGTTGCGGGCGAACCTGAGGTAGGGCGTGGTGGCACCGACGTGCCGTCCGATCGTCAGATGCCAGCCGGAGGCGCTGTTCACGAAGGCCGAGGTGCGGCGCACCGCGTATTCGCCGATCAACTGCCAGCGGTTGTCGTCCCAGTGGAAGCCGGCGGAGGTGAAGGAGGCGGAGGCGCCGTCGCCCTCCATTTCGGCCAGCATCAGCCTGCCCTGCGGGAAAGTGTTCAAGGCGTGCTGCAGGCGATCGAATTCGGGGTCGCCCCAGCGCAGGTCCAGGCGCGCACGCGAGTAGCCGAGATGGAGCGTGAGCGGACCCTTGGAGAGCCCGATGTTCAGGCCCCGCAGCCGCGACAGCGAGGCATGGCCGTAGTGGGCGATGTTGACCCGGCTGCGGCCGAAGTAGGGGTGCAGCTCGAGGTCCACATCCGCGATCCGGGTGCGGTAGAGGAGGTCGATGCCGTCCAGGTCGGCAAAGGGATTGAGCGTGTACACCTCCACCGGCGGGCGTACCCAGGGATGCGCGTAATTGACGTCCAGCGAATCCGACAGCATGAAGGCCGGCACACGCAGTCGTCCGGCGCGCAGGGTGAACTCCGGCGAGGGCGCGAAGCTGATGAAAGCCAGCGCAGCGCGGGGGGTGTAGTTGTTCTTCGGGGTGTGCCGGGCCAGTACCTGGACGACGGCTTCGGTGCCGTTGCCGAAGCCGAAATTGCCCTGCACGCCGAGAACCGAGTCGGAGCCGAAGTTGAGCCTGCCTGAGCCGGGTGCTTCGGTGCCCACGCGGACGAACTGGAGGTCGTCGGTATCCGACGCGACGGCGCCCAGGGTGCCGAAGCCCGAGAAGGTGACGCTCTCGATGTCCGCGGCAACTGGACCTGCGTGCAGGACGAGGGCGGCGGCGAAGGCCGTCAGCCGGGCGGTGAGTCTGTTCTTCATCACGTGCTGGCCTTCGCTGATTCCTGTTCCAGCCATTGCAGGGTCTGGTCCCGGTCCAGCGGATGGGAGAAATAATAGCCTTGCCCGTAGTCGCAACCCAGTTCCCGCAGGACTTCGAACTGGCGCGCGTCCTCGATGCATTCGGCGACGACGGTCATGCCGAGGTCGTGGGCGAGCTCGATGCTGCGACGGACGATGGCCTGCAGGCGGTGATCCTCGGTGATCGAGCTGACGAAGGAGCCGTCGAGCTTGACCTGGTTGCAGGGCATCGTATGCAGATAGCTCAGGGTCGAATAACCGGTGCCGAAGTCGTCGATCAGTATCTCGATGCCGACGTTGCGCAACTCCCGCAGGCTGCGGGTGGCGGGACTGTCGGGGCGGGCGAGCAGGCTTTCGGTGACTTCGAAGCGGACCTGGTCGTGCGGCAGGCCGTTGCGGTCGATGATTGCCAGCAGTTCGGTGGCGAGCGCCGGGCGGGCCAGTTGGCGGGCGGAAAGGTTGACGCTGACGCGCGCGCGCAGGCTTTCGGGGCGGTTCTTCCAGTTGCGCATGTCCGCACATGCGATGCGCAGGACTTCCATGCCCAGATCGTGGATCAGATCCAGGGTTTCGGCGAGCGGGATGAATTCGGATGGCGCCAGCAGGCCGTGCGTCGCATGAGGCCAGCGCACCAGTGCTTCGAAGCTCGCGGTCTGCCGGTCCGAAAGGGTGACGATCGGCTGGTAATGGACGGCCAGGCCGCCATGGGCGAGCGCCCAACGCAGATCTGATTCGAGCTGCAGGGCGCGGACGGCCTGGGTGTGCATCGAAGCGTGGAAGAACTCGATCGGCGAGGTATCGCTCTGGCGCGCCTTGTGCAGGGCGTTGTCGGCGTCGCGAAGCATGGCCTGGGCATCCTCGCCCTCGGTTTCGCTCAGGGCGATGCCGATCCGGCAGCGGGGGTGCAGGATGCGGTCGGCCGTCGGTACCGCGAACGACGGCAGCGCAATGAGCGTCTCGCTGATGCGCAGCGCGTCGGCCGAGCTCGCCAAGTCGTTCAGCAGCACGGCGAACTGGTCGCCGCCGACGCGCGCTGCCACGTCCCCTTCCCGCAGCGAAGCCTTGATGTGGGCTGCGGCGCGGCGCAGCAGTTCGTCGCCGACGGCATGGCCGTAGCTATCGTTCACCAGGCTGAAGCGTTCGAGGTTGATGGCGACGACCGCGACCATGTCGTCGCTGTCGCGCCGGCGCTGGGCAAGCGCGTGGTTGACGTGCTCGATGAACAGTGCCCGGTTCGGCAGCCCCGTCAGGCCGTCGTGCAGGGCGTCGTGGATGAGCTGCTCTTCCGCCCGCTTGCGCATGTCGATGTCGCTGATCGAGCCGGCCATGCGCGAGATGCGGGGCGTGTTGCTGCGGCGGGCGACGCCGCGGGTCAGTACCCAGCGGTAGTTGCCGTCGGGCAGGCGGACGCGGTGCTCCATCATGAACTGCGCGCTGTCGCCTTTCAGGTGCTCGATCATGCGCTCGCGGTATTCAGTCAGTTCGTCGGGGTGGACGTAGTCGAGAAAGGCTTCCGGGGAGCTGGCGAGGCCGCCGGGCGGCAGGCCGAGGATTTCGCAGAAACGGTCGGAGTAGTAGGCCGTGCCGGCGGGAATGTCCCAGTCCCACAGGCCGTCGTTGGCGCCGCGCAGTGCCAGGGCATGGCGTTCCTCGCTGATCCTGAGCCGGGTCGCGGTGTCCTGCAGCTCGGCCACGCGGCGCTGCAGCGTGGCCGCCATGATGTTGAAGTGGCGCGAGATGACGGATAGTTCGTCATGGCCTTTGGACGGCACCCGGTGCTCGAGATGGCCGTCGGCGATCGCCTTGCTGCCGGCGAGCAGCTGCCCCAGGTTGCGGGTGAGCAGGTAGCCGATGGTCGACAGCAGCAGGAAGGTCAGCACGATCTCTGACAGCGCGATCGCCAGGCCTTGCTCGGTGATCGCGCGGCGGGCCGCCGCCAGGCCGGACACCGATACACCGAACTGCAGCAGGCCGACTTCGTTGCGCGGCAGCAGCAGGGGGTGGCGCACATGCACGATCTCGTTGCCGAGCACGCCTTCGAAGAAGCCGGTGCGGATCACCGTGGGCTCGGGCAGGGTGTCGATGTCGGGGCGGCCCGCGCTGACCAGCGGTGTCTGGTCGGGGGCGACGATGCGGACATAGACCAGGCCCTCGTTGGCGCCGAGGAGCAGCTCGCCGAGGATGTCCTGCAGCTCGCCATAGCGCTGTTGCTCGCCGTAGGTCGTGGCCATCGCGTGCAGCATGCTGGAGTTCTGGCTGATGGTGGTGTCCAGGCTGGCCGACGCCGCGTTGTTCATCAGGCGCACGCTGTTGGCCAGCAGCAGGCTCAGCAGCACCATCTGTACCGTGGTGCTCGCCAGCAGCAGGCGGAAACGGATCGAAGCGTGTCGGAAACGGAGGAACATCAGGAGCGTCCAGTGCTGCCGTGCGATGCAGAGGTCATGAGGTGGCGTGCCGCGACCATGGTTCAGCGCTTCGCCTGGCGCTTGACCGTGGCCGAAGCGTCGACACGGCCTTCGCTGGCGAAGGCTTCGAGGTTGGTTTCGATGCGATCGGGATCGTACAGATAGTTGACCATCAGGCCCCAGGATTGCGCGAAGCCCTTCGACGAGGTATCGGCCAGCCAGTTCAGGCGTTCGATGCGTGCACCGTTGCCGAGGTGGAAGCGCGCCACGGCATCGACCGGCTTGCCGTCGCGCTTGGCGTCCAGCAGGTAGCGGGCGGCGACGCGCAGCAGCGGTTCGCGCAAGGCCTGAGCGAGCCGGGATTCGGACGACCAGGCGCTGCCGCCTTCGAGCAGTTCGGTGAACAGCGGCGAGTCCGGGCCTTCGACGCCGACGGCGGCAAGGCGTTTCCAGTCTGCCGCAGTGAAGGCTTCCGCCAGTTCCTGTGGGTTGCGCTGGACCCAGCGCAACAGGCCGGGGATGGGCGACAGCGTGGCGAAGGTGTCCAGGCGCGGAAAGTCGCGCTGCAGATCCTCGACCACGCGCTTGAGCAGGAAGTTGCCGAAGGACACGCCGCGCAGGCCGGTCTGGGTGGCGCTGATCGAATAGAAGATCGCGGTGGTGGCCTTGCTGGCATCGGCCAGCGGCGCTTCGATGTCGAGCAGGCGCTGGACGTCGTCGGCGAGTTCTTCCAGCAGCGCGACCTGGACGAAGATCAACGGTTCGAGCGGCATCCGCGGATGGAAGAAGGCGTAGCAGCGGCGGTCGGAGTCCAGGCGGTTCTTGAGGTCGTCCCACGAGCGGATCTCGTGCACCGCTTCGTACTTCACCAGTTTTTCGAGCAGCGCGGCGGGCGAAGTCCAGGTGATGCGCTGCAGTTCGAGGAAGCCGACGTCGAACCAGGCCGACAGCCGGGCTTCGAGTTCGCGGTCGAGCGGCTTGAGCAGCGGGTCGTCGGCGACGAAGCGAAGCAGGTCGGCGCGCAGGTCGACGAGGAACTTGACGCCCTGCGGAATGGAGTTGAACTGGGTCAGGATGCGCAACCGGCTCGAGCGCATCGCGGCGCGCAACTGGGCTTCGGCATCCCATTGCGCGGGGGTGCCGACCGCGGCCTGGTAGGCGCCGTGGGCGGCTTCGATGCGCGCCGGGTCCGGCCCGAACTCCAGCGCGATCATGCGCAGGATCGCCTGGCGGCCGCTGTCGTCCAGGCGAAGATAGGCTTCGGCCAGGCGCGCGGCGCGCTGGCGTGTCGAGATTTCGCCGCCGCGGCCTTCCGCGCATTCATGGAGCTGGCTGCGAATCCTTTCCAGATCGCGTTCGGTGGGTTCCACCTGCTGTGCGCTGCGGCCGCTCATCAGTTGCCGCATGCGTGACAAGCTGCGTGACACGAGTCCGTTCCCCGCCATGCTGTCCCCGAATCGTTATGCCCGAACCGACAATCATAGCGTCTGATGTCATGCGAGCAGGGCTGTCGGTCCTATTGGTAAGGAATTATGTCACGGCGTTGGGGAATTCCTGTTATCGGTCTCGTGGACGATGTGATCGAGATTCAGGTGGGGCGGTGATTCCGTGCTGCCAGCACGATGCCGAATACGATCATCGGCAGGCAGAGCCATTGTGCGGTCGATAGCCCGAGCGACAGCGTGCCGAAGATGCCCGGGTCCGGCGTGCGGAAGAATTCCGCGGCGAAACGCAGGCTGCCGTAGCCGATCAGGAAGATGGCCGATACCGCGCGCAGCGGCCGCGGGCTGGCCGAATACCACCACAGCACGGCGAACAGCAGCACGCCTTCGCCGAGCGCCTGGTAGAGCTGGGAAGGATGGCGCGGCAATGCATCGACCCAGGGAAAGACCATCGCCCACGGCAGTTCGCCGTCCACCGGGCGGCCCCACAGTTCGCCGTTGATGAAGTTGCCGATGCGTCCGGCGGCGAGGCCGGTCGGCACCAGCGGGGCGATGAAGTCGGTCACCTGCCAGAAGGACTTGCCGTGGCGGCGGGCATAGAGCCACATCGCCGCCAGCACGCCGAGGAAGCCACCGTGGAAACTCATGCCGCCTTTCCAGATCGCGAGGATTTCGGCCGGGTGCTGCAGGTAGTAACCGGGCTGGAAGAACAGCACTTCGCCGAGGCGGCCGCCGAGGATGACGCCGAGCACGCCGTACATCAGCAGGTCGTCCAGCATCTGTGCGTTCCAGCCCAGTTCCGGGCGGCGGCGCGCATGCAGGCGGCCGAGCACGATGAACAGCGTGAAGGCGATCAGGTACATCAGCCCGTACCAGCGCACCGAGAGCGGGCCGAGGGAGAAGGCGATCGGATCGAACTGCGGGTGGGTCAGCATGGGCGTGATCGGGGTCGGGGCTGGCGGGGACGGTGCCGGTTGCCGGAATCAGTCGAACTGCTGGCGGAAGATGTCGAACTCGCGCCGGAGCTGGTCGAAGTCCTCTCGCAGACGGCGGATCTCGTCTTCGAGTTCCGCGCTGCGCCCGCGTCCGCCCGCGCTGCCGCCGCCGTGCTGGCTTTCGGCCATTTCGGCGACGGCCGCCTGGCCGCCGAGCAGATGGGCATGGCGGACTTCCTTGGTGCCGGGCGCACGCGGCAGCGAAGTCACCAGCGGCGGATATTTCTCCGCCAGGTGTTCCAGCACCGCATCCACCGCGGCGATGTCGTCGAAGCGGTGCAGGCGTTCGCAGCGCTGGCGCAGTTCGCCCGCGGTCTGGGCGCCGCGCAGCATCAGCGTCGCCAGCACCGCCTGTTCGGCCGGCGGCAGCGAATGGCGCAGGCGGACCAGATGTTCGTACTTGGCGACGCGGGCGCTGGGCTGGTCGCGGCGGGCGACCAGGCGGCGGCCGACCAGGCTGTCGATGGCGGCCTGGGTTTCCGCTTCGGACAGGTTCATCACCGGCTCGCGCGCGGTCAATTGGTTGCAGCCGGTGACGATGGCGTTGATCGACATCGGATAGGCGTCGGGCGTGACGAAGGCTTTCTCGATCAGCACGCCGAGGATGCGGATCTCGGCGGCGTCGAGGTCGAAGCCGGCATCGGTATCGGCATCGGCTGGGGGGGCGTTGGCGGCGTTGGCGGGCTCCGTCATGGCGACTCCTGGCAAAAGGCGAGAGCAGGGATGATACGCATGCTTCGCTACGCGCGTTAGAATCACATGCTTTACTGCAGAGTTTCCGGAGCGCCCCCATGCCCCAGTATCGTTCCCGCACATCCACCGCCGGCCGCAACATGGCGGGAGCCCGCGCCCTGTGGCGCGCGACCGGCATGAAGGATGGTGATTTCGACAAGCCGATCATCGCCATCGCCAACAGCTTCACCCAGTTCGTGCCTGGCCACGTCCACCTGAAGGACCTGGGCCAACTGGTCGCGCGCGAGATCGAGGCCGCGGGCGGCGTCGCCAAGGAATTCAACACCATTGCGGTCGACGACGGCATCGCCATGGGCCACGGCGGCATGCTGTATTCACTGCCGTCGCGCGAGTTGATCGCCGACAGCGTCGAATACATGTGCAACGCCCACACCGCCGATGCGCTGGTGTGCATCTCGAACTGCGACAAGATCACCCCGGGCATGCTGATGGCCGCGCTGCGGCTGAACATCCCGGCGATCTTCGTCTCCGGCGGGCCGATGGAGGCCGGTAAGGTCAAGTGGGAAGCCAAGGTCATCTCGCTCGACCTGGTCGATGCGATGGTCAAGGCCGCCGACAAGAGCTGTTCGGACGAGGAAGTGGATGCGATCGAGCGTTCGGCCTGTCCGACCTGCGGCTCGTGCTCGGGCATGTTCACCGCCAACTCGATGAACTGCCTGACCGAGGCGCTCGGCCTGTCGCTGCCGGGCAACGGCACCACGCTGGCGACCCACGCCGACCGCGAACGCCTGTTCAAGGAAGCGGGCCGCCGCATCGTCGGGCTCGCGCGCCGCTATTACGAGCAGGACGACGCCTCGGTGCTGCCGCGCTCGATCGCGACTTTCGAGGCTTTCGAGAACGCGATGAGCCTGGACGTGGCGATGGGCGGCTCGACCAACACTGTGCTGCACCTGCTGGCGGCCGCGCGCGAGGCCGGGGTCGACTTCACGATGAAGGACATCGACCGTGTCAGCCGCCGCGTGCCCTGCCTGTCCAAGGTCGCGCCGGCCGTGGCCGACGTGCATATCGAGGACGTGCACCGCGCCGGCGGCATCATGTCCATCCTCGGCCAGCTCGACCGCGCCGGCCTGCTGCACACGAAGGTGCCGACGGTGCACTGCGCGACGATGGCCGAAGCGCTGGACAAGTGGGACATCACGCGCACCAGCGACGAAGCCGTGCATACCTTCTTCCGCGCCGCGCCGGGCGGCGTGCCGACCCAGGTCGCCTTCAGCCAGGATCGGCGCTGGAACGAACTCGACAGCGACCGCGAGCACGGCGTGATCCGCAGCAAGGAGCACGCCTTCACCGCCGACGGCGGCCTCGCGGTGCTGTACGGCAACATCGCCGAGAAGGGCTGCATCGTCAAGACCGCGGGTGTGGACGAGTCGATCTGGAAGTTCACCGGCAAGGCGCGGGTGTATGAGAGCCAGGACGACGCGGTCGAAGGCATCCTCGGCGAGCAGGTGCAGGCCGGCGACGTCGTCATCATCCGCTACGAAGGCCCGAAGGGCGGCCCCGGCATGCAGGAGATGCTGTACCCGACCTCCTACCTGAAGAGCCGCGGCCTCGGCAAGGAGTGCGCGCTGCTCACCGACGGCCGCTTCTCCGGCGGCACTTCCGGGCTGTCGATCGGCCACGCCTCGCCCGAAGCCGCCTGCGGCGGCGCGATCGCGCTGGTCGAGGACGGCGACACGATCGAGATCGACATCCCGAACCGCCGCATCCACCTGGCGATCGGCGATGCCGAGCTGGCTGCCCGACGCGCGGCGATGGAGGCGAAGGGCGCCGCGGCCTGGAAGCCGGCAAACCGTCAGCGCGTGGTCTCGGCGGCGCTGCAGGCCTACGCCGCGCTGACGACTTCGGCCGACACCGGCGCGGTGCGTGACGTCAGCCAGGTCCAGCGCTGATTGACCGCTTCGAGGCCACTGTCTACGATCGGCACCATGGATAGCGAACTTGCTCAACTCGAAGCGCAGATCGAGGAACTGATCGGCCTGCACAACCGGCTCAAGGCCGACAACGTCGGCCTGCATGGCCGCGTCGCCCAGCTCGACGCCGAGAACCGCCAGCTCGAAGCCAAGCTCAGGCTGGCGGTCGATCGTCTCGAAGCGCTGCTCGACAAACTCCCGGAGGCCTGAAAACGTGTCGATGGATCATCTGGACGTGATGCTGCTCGGAAAGGAGTACCGGGTTTCCTGCACGCCCGAGACGCGGGACGACCTGCTCGCCACCGTCGCCTACCTGGACGACAAGCTGCGCGAGCTGGGCGGCAGGACCAATGCGTCGGGCGAGAAGCTGGCAGTCATGACCGCGCTCAACATCGCCCATGAATTCCTGCAGCATCAGCGTGGAAACGGGTTTGACATGCCGGGTGCGAAGCGTAGAATCGGACTCATGAAAGCACGCCTCGACGGGGTGCTGGCCCAGCAGGAAAAACTGTTCTGAGGACATGCTTGGCGCAATACCGATCAATCCCCTGCAGTGTTCGTTGAAGCCGTAGATTCCTTGAACCAATAGTCGAGAGACTCGGTTGCTGACCATCAAGGCCGCTGGTGTGAACGCCCCTTGCGGGTGATCCTGAAGCGGAAGGAATGCGACCTCCCTGAACCCATGGTTCAGGATGCCCGGCGGAGACGGCACAGGCGGGGGGCCAGACAAAAAGGCGCAGCCATCGCGGTTGCGCCTTTTTTCGCTTTTTCGCCTTTCGTCCATGCGGGGCGGGCGCCGATGGTGGCGACGCACAACACATGATGGATCGTTCAGCATGACTTTCGATATCTGGTGGTTCACTTATCCCGTACTCGGCGCCGTCGTCGGCTTCTTCGCCGGCCTGCTCGGCGTCGGCGGCGGCGGCATCATGGTGCCGATGCTGACCACGCTGTTCCTCGCCCAGGGCTTTCCGCACGAACAGGTGGTGCATATGGCACTGGGCACCTCGATGGCGAGCATCGTGCTCACCTCGGTGTCCAGCCTGCGCGCCCACCAGGCGCACGGCGCGGTGCGCTGGGACGTGGTGCGCACGATCACGCCCGGCATCCTGGTCGGCACCTTCTGCGCCACCTTCATCGCTTCGCGGGTGAATACGGCGGCGCTGGCGATCTTCTTCGCCGTGTTCATGGCCTACGTGTCGATCCAGATGCTGCTCAACATCAAACCCAAGCCCAGCCGCGACCTGCCCGGCCCGATCGGCATGACGGGCGTCGGGCTGGGGATCGGCGGCATTTCGGCACTGGTCGCGATCGGTGGCGGCTCGCTGTCGGTGCCCTTCATGACCTGGTGCAACGTCAAGGTGCAGAACGCCATCGGCACTTCGGCCGCGATCGGCCTGCCGATCGCGCTGGCCGGCACGATCGGCTACCTCGTCAACGGCTGGAGCGTGCCCGGCACGCCGCCGCTGAGCTTCGGCTACGTCTACCTGCCGGCATTCGTCATGGTGTCGCTGGTCAGCATGTGGGTGGCGCCGGTCGGCGCCCGCCTGGCGCACCGGCTGCCGGTGGCGACGTTGAAGAAGATCTTCGCCGGTGTGCTGATGGCGCTGTGCGCCAAGATGCTGCACAGCATCTTCGGCTGAGGTCCCACAGTTCGCTTCAGCCGGCGGTCAAGCGGCTTACGGCGCCGACAGCGCCTCGTGCAGCACCTTGAAGTTGCTGCGCATCATCGACAGGTAGTCCGGGGCCGGGCCGTCGGCGGCCGACAGCGCGTCCGAATACAGCGTGCCGCCGATGCGCGTGCCGCTTTCGGCGCGGATGCGCTCGATCAGGCGCGGATCGGCGATGTTATCGATGAACACCGCGGGAATCTTCTCGGCCTTCAATTGAATGATCAGGCGGGCGACGCCCCTGGCCGTGGGTTCGGCATTGTTCGACACGCCCACCGGCGCCAGGAAGCGGATGCCGTAGGCCTTGCCGAAATAGGCGAAGGCATCGTGCGAAGTGACGACCTTGCGGCGTTCGGCCGGCAGCGCGGCGAAGGCGGCACGGATCTCGGCGTCCAGCACCTTCAGCTCGCCCTGGTAGCGTTCCGCATTGGCGCGGTAGCTGTCGGCGTGGGCCGGGTCGGCCGCCGCCAGCGCCGCGGCGATGTTGGCCACGTAGCGCTGGGCGTTGCCGAGATCCTGCCAGGCATGCGGGTCGGCGCCGTGGCCATGGTCGTGATCGTGGCCGTGGTGGTCATCATGATCATGGTCGTGATCGTCATCCGCCATCTCGATCGTGCTCACCCCCTCGCTGGCAACGACGACGGTGCCCTTGTAGCCGCCTGAACGCGCGAGTCGCGCCATCCAGTCGTCGAAACCGAGGCCATTGACCACCACCAGCGCCGAACTGCCGATCTGGCGTGCGTCCGACGGCCGCGGCTGGAAGGCGTGGGCGTCCTCGTTGGCGCCGACCAGCGGGCGCACACGGACCCTGTCGCCGCCGACCTCGCGCACCATGTCGCCCAGGATGCTGAAGCTGGCAGTGACGTCGAGCGGCTCGGCCTGCGCCTGTACGCCGGAGGTGGTCAGGGCGAAGAGTGCGAGCAGGCCGGCGAGCCGGCGCACTGAGGGGCGGAAAGCTTTCATGGCGGTGCCTTTCTTACGGGGCGTTGGAGGAATTCAGGATTCGAGGTGGTGGCGCACCGGCAGGCGGGCGACCAGCAGGCCGCCGGGCGCGGCAAGCAGCGAAACGAAATAGACCAGGCCGCACACCAGCACGATCGCCGGTCCGGCCGGCACGTCGGCATGGAAGGACAGCAGCAGGCCGGCCACGCCGCTGCCGAAGGCGAACAGCACCGCCAGCAGCAGCAGCGCCGGCAGCCCGCGCGCCCACAGCCGCGCCGCGGCCGAAGGCAGGATCATGATGCCGACCGCCATCAGCGTGCCGAGCGCATGGAAGCCGCTGACCAGGTTCAGCACCACCAGCATCAGGAAGCCGTAGTGCGCCACCGGCGACCAGCGGCTGATACCGCGCAGGAAGGCCGGATCGAAGCACTCCATGACCAGCGGCCGGAACAGCACGGCGAGGCAGAACAGCGTGACGCTGGCGATCGAGGCGATCAGCAGCAGCGAGCCGTCGTCGAGCGCCAGCACCGAGCCGAACAGCACGTGCAGCAGGTCGAGGTTGCGGCCGCGCAGCGACACGATCATGACCCCGGCCGCCAGTGACAGCAGGTAGAAGGCGGCGAGGCTGGCGTCCTCCTTCAGCACCGAGGCGCGCGTCACCAGGCCGGCGGCCAGCACTACGACGATGCCGGCGACGATGCCGCCGATCGTCATCGCGCCGAGCGACAGGCCGAAGGCCAGGTAGCCGAGCGCCGCGCCGGGCAGGATGGCGTGGCTCATCGCGTCGCCCATCAGGCTCATGCGGCGCAGCAGCAGGAACACGCCGACCGGCGTGGCGCCGAGCGCCAGCGCCAGGCAGCCGGCGAGCGCGCGGCGCATGAAGGCGAAGTCGGTGAAGGGGGCGAGCAGGAATTCGGTCACGATGAAAGGATGAGCGTTGGCAGCGCAGCGGCTGCGGATCAATGCCGGTGCGAGCCGTGTTCGTGGTGATGAGCATGCCCGTGGGCATGTGGGCCGGCATCCGGCGGCAAGGCCTGGGCCGGCTGCTCGATGTGGCACTCCGGCGCGTCCTCGTCGAAGGCCTCGGACAGGCGGCGCGCGCGCGCCAGCATCTCCGGCGTCAGCACCTGGGCGGTGGGGCCGAAGGCGACGGGTTCGCGCGACAGCAGCAGGCAGGTGGGGAAGTGGCGGCGGACCTGCTCGAAGTCGTGCACCACGGTCAGCACCGTGCGGCCTTCGCGGTGCCAGCCGAGGATGAGCTGCACCAGATCGTCCACGGTGCGGCTGTCGATGGCGGCGAAGGGCTCGTCGAGCAGGATCAGCGGCGCATCCTGCAGCATCAGCCGGGCGAAGCGCGCGCGCTGCAGCTGGCCGCCCGACAGCGAGCCGATCGGGCGCGCCTCGAAGCCGGACATGCCGACCGCGGCCAGCGCCTCGCGCACCCGCTGGCGCTGCTGGCGCGACAGGCCGCCGAAAGCGCCGATCTCGCGCCACAGGCCCATCGCGACGACGTCGAACACCGAAACCGGGAAGCTGTGGTCGATCTCGCCGCGCTGCGGCAGGTAGGCCAGTGCGCCCGGTAACAGGCCGGGCATCAAGATGCGGCCGCCGATTGGCCGCAATTCACCGGCGATGCCCTTCAGCAGGGTCGATTTGCCTGCACCGTTGGGACCGATGACGGCGACCAGGGCACCGGCCGGAATGTCGCCGCTCAGGTGGTGCACCGCCGGATGGCGGTCGTAGCCGAGCGTCAGGTTCTCGATGCGGATCAGCGGAGGCGGGGCGGGATGCATGTCTTCAGTCCAGTGCCCACAGCACGGTCAGCCACAGCAGGCCGGTGGCGAGCGCAGCGACGCCCAGGCGGGCGAGGACGCCGACGCCGAGCAGGCTGCGAGGTGGGTACGGGGGGTAGGCGCGTGAGTCCTGCGGGGCCCGGGGCCGAGCCGAGTGTGCAGGCGTGGCAGCGTCGGCGCTGCCGTGGTCATGGGTACTCATCGCTTGGCCACCTTGGCACCTTCGCGCCCGCAGTCGGCGCAGGCGCCGTGGAACACCAGTTCGCTGCGGGCGAGCTCGAAGCCGGCCGGCAAGGCCGGATCGGGGCCGGCGGGCACGTCTTCCAGGCACAGGATCTGGCCGCAGCGGTCGCAATGGAAGTGCGCGTGGCGGTGCTCGCCGTCGCTGCGGATCTCGAAGCGCCAAGCCCGCTCGCCGCCGGCGATGCGCTGCGCGATGCCTTGCTCGACCAGCCAGTCGAGCGCGCGGTAAAGCGTGACGCGGTCGTGTGCGATGCCGGCGGCCGCCAGCGTGGCGCCGATCTCGTCGTGCGACAGCGGATGCGGGCTGGCCTGCAGCGCTTCGATGACGGCCACGCGCGTGCGCGTGACCCGGCCGCCATGAGCGGCGATCAGGTCACGGGCGGGAACGAAGGCGGAAGACGGGCGGTCTGGCATTGCGGTGATGGGGGCCTGTCGGGCGGCAGGAACGGACAGAGTCGAGTGGACAGAAACGGAAACGAAGGAAATGGAAAGGAGCTTGTCCGTTTTTGATGCAACATTGTAGCATTAAAGACGGCTCGATCCAGCCCGATCCGTTTCCGGAGGAACAATGAAACCTGCACGCCTTGTTTTGATCGTCTCCAGCGCGCTGTTCTGCGCGATGCCTTTCCACGTCCTGCACGCCCATGATCACCACGATGAGCATGACCATCACGCCCATGCAGCGCACGAACATGGCGTGGCCACGCTGCGGGTGGCGAGCGCCGGCAAGGCGCTGGTGATCGAGTTCCTCAGCCCGCTCGACAACCTGGTGGGCTTCGAGCACGAGCCGCGCAGCGACGAACAGCGCAAGGCCATGGCCGATGCCGAAACGCTGCTGCGCGACGGCGCCGCGCTGTTCAGCCTGCCGGCCGCGGCCGGCTGCCAGTTGCTGGGGGCGAAGCTCGACTCGCCGTGGCTGCAGAGTGAGCAGCCCGGCCATGACCATGGCCACGGGCACAGCGACGTGCAGGGTGCGGCGGCACAGGAAGGCCATGCCGATCTGACGGCAAGCTATCGCTTCGAGTGCAGCTCGCCGGACCGGCTCGACAGCCTGAATGCCCGCTTGTTCGACAGCTTCCCGCGCCTGCGTGAAGTGCGTGCCGAGCGGGCGACGGCTTCCGGCCAGGGCGCCGCTGTGCTGACCCCGGGCAAGACCGAACTGCCGCTGTGACCTCGGATGCGGCACCTGGCGCCGGCTGCGCCGCGGTCGCAGTCAGTGGGCTGCGCTATCGCTGGCCGAAGGCGCACGCCGATTGCCTGGCGATCGACGCGTTGACGCTGGTGGCCGGCGAGCGCGTATTCCTGCGCGGCCCCAGCGGCAGCGGCAAGACCACGCTGCTGTCGCTGGTCGGCGGCGTGATCCAGCCGCAGGCGGGCGAGGTCAGCGTCGCCGGCCAGCCGCTGTCACGCCTGTCGACCGGCGCGCGCGACCGCTTCCGGGCCGACAACATCGGCTTCGTCTTCCAGCTCTTCAACCTGCTGCCCTATCTGTCCGCGCGCGACAACATCCTGCTCGCCTGCCGCTTTTCCGCCGCGCGGCGGGCGCGGCTGTGCGCCGCGGGGGTGTCGGCCCAGGCCGAGGCTGCACGCCTCGCCAGCCGCCTCGACCTCGACGCCGGGGCGCTCGAACGTCCTGCGGCCGAGCTGTCGGTCGGCCAGCAGCAGCGTGTCGCCGCGGCGCGCGCCCTGATCGGCCGGCCCGGCCTGATCATCGCCGACGAACCGACTTCGGCGCTCGATGCCGACCGCCAACAGGCTTTCGTCGACCTGCTGCTGGGCGAATGCGCGGCCTCGGGCGCGGCGTTGTTGTTCGTCAGCCACGACCTGCGGCTCGCGGCGCATTTCGACCGCGTGCTCGATCTGGCGCAGATCAACCATGCCGCGGCCGCGGAGGCTGGAACATGACGCCGGTGTTGGCGCTCAGCCTGCGCAGCATCGGCAACCGCCGCCTGTCGGTGGTGCTGACGGTGATCGCGGTCGCGCTGTCGGTCGCCCTGCTGCTGGGCGTGGAGCGCCTGAGCAACGACGCGCGCGAGGGCTTCGCGCAGACCATTTCGGGTACCGATCTGGTCGTCGGCGCGCGCGGCGGCGCGGTGCAGTTGCTGCTGTATTCGGTGTTCCACATCGGCAACGCGAGCAACAACGTGTCGTGGCAGAGCATGGAGCGCATCGCCGCGCTGCCGCAGGTGAAATGGCTGGTGCCGATCTCGCTGGGCGACTCGCATCGCGGCATGCGGGTGGTCGGCACCACGGCGGATTTCTTCGCACATTACCGCCACGGCGCTGATCGCGCACTGGCTTTTGGACAGGGGCGCGTCTTTGCCGTGGCGCCGGACGGCATCTTCGAAGCGGTCGTCGGTGCCGAAGTGGCAGCGCGCTTCGGTTATCGCCCCGGCCAAAGGATCGTGCTCAGCCACGGCAGCCTGGGCGGGGAGGGCGGGCCGCGCTTCGCCGACCATGCCGACAAACCCTTCACCATCGTCGGCGTGCTGGCGCGCACCGGCACGCCGGTCGACCGCAGCGTGCTGGTGGGCCTGGAAGGTATCGAGGCGATCCATATCGACTGGCACGGCGGCGCACCGATCCCGGGGCTGTCGATCGCGCCCGAGCAGGTGCGCAAGTTCGACCTCAGCCCGAAGTCGGTCACCGCCGCGCTGGTCGGCCTCGACAGCCGCATCGCGGTGTTCCGTGTCCAGCGCCAGATCAACACCATGGCCGGCGAACCGCTGACGGCGATCCTGCCCGGCGCCACGCTGCAGGAGCTGTGGTCGCTGGTGGGCATGGCCGAGCGCGCGCTGCTGGCGGTGTCGGCGCTGGTCGTGGCCGTGGGCCTGGCCGGCCTGGTGGCAGTGGTCGTCGCCAGCCTGGGCGAGCGCCGGCGCGAACTGGCGATCCTGCGTGCGCTCGGCGCCAGCCCGCTGCAGATCTTCGCCTTGCTCGCCTTCGAAAGCCTGCTGCTGTCGCTGGCGGGCATCGTGCTCGGGCTCGCGCTGCTGTATGGTGTGGTCGTCGTCGCGGCGCCGTGGCTGTCCGCCCAATACGGCCTGAATCTCGCACCGGATTGGCCGTCGGCGGGTGAATGGCGCCTGTTGGGTGCGGTGCTCGGCGCCAGCCTGGCGGCCAGCCTCGTCCCGGCATGGCGCGCCTACCGTTATTCCCTGGCTGATGGCTTGACGATCAGGATATGAAGATGTCTGTATTGCCCCGGTTTTCCCTGCCTTCCCTCCGTGTCGGCATCCTGGCCGGCGCGCTCGCCCTGGCCGGCGGTTTTGGCCCGGCTCCGGCCGTGTTCGCGCAGTCCGGCGGCGACTATCAGGTCGGCGACCGGCTCGAGCCGGCGAAGGAGAAAGCGGGCAAGAGTGCCGGCAAGGGCGCGGCAACGCCTTTTCGCGAGATAAGCTGGGACGATCTCATCCCTGCCGACTGGGATCCGCAGAAGTTCTTCGCCGACCTGCAGATCGACGACCTGCAGGACAACGATCCGCGTGCGATGGAGATCATGACGCGGATGCGCGAGGAGTGGGACCGCGCGCCGGTGGTCGAGCGCTTGGCGGGCCAGTCGGTGCGCATTCCCGGCTTCGTCGTCCCGCTCGAAGGCGACGGCAGGACGATCCGCGAGTTCCTGCTCGTACCCTATTTCGGCGCCTGCGTGCATGTGCCGCCGCCGCCGGCGAACCAGCTCATCCATGTGATCCCGGACAAGCCGGTGCCGGCCGGCATGAACATGTCGCCGGTGTGGGTGGATGGCGTGCTGAACGTGGGCCGGATCGATTCCGAAATGGGCAGTGCAGGCTACCGGATGCGCGGCATCAGGGTCGAGGAATATACGGAACCGCTGTCGGAATGAGGCCGGCGCTGGGCGGGCCTTGAACCGGCAATCGGGTATGCGGCCGACGCCGGCCACTGCACTGTTTTCAGGCGCCGCGGAGGTAGCTCGGGATTGGCGATGCGGACATGGTCTTCGGCGCCCTGGCAGATGCTTTTCCGCTCGTGCTCCAGCAGGTCTTCGGCGCCCTGGCAGATGCTTTTCCGCTCGTGCTCCAGCAAGGGCCGCAGCCTCTCGAAGCGTCGGAAAGATTTACAGTTGCCTTGGAAAAGGCATCGGCAAGACTCATGAAGATTTGCCTTTGGACTTTTCCGCATGTCTTCGTGAAAGAGATCACGGCCCTCGAAATCGAATAATGAAATCAATTGTTTGGAAGACCTGTTTTTCATAGGATCAGGGCGTTGCAGGACATGTGGCAGAGTTTTCGGGGTTTTTTCGATTCGGCGTAAAAATGGTGGCACGCCTGTTGCTGATAGTTGGGCAAATCAGTTGCTCTGCTTTGAACGAACAATTATCAGGAGCTTGTCCATGTCTTATAAAAACTGTTTGGCGTCGAAATCGGCTGCAGTTTCGAGCCTGGTTGCGGCGGCAACGCTGTGCTTTTCGGCGATGGCCTCTGCTGCGCCCTTGGCGTCGTTCGACGGAGGACTTCCGGGCGGCTGGACGGGAATGGGTGGCTACGGTACTTCGGGCGAGGATGGGGTGGTGACGGCCTCGCCCAACGGCGGCGCCTATGGCTGGGTGTCGACGAATGGTGGAGTCAATGGCACGACCTTGCCCGGAGGCGGTAGCGTCGGGGGATCTTTCGTGCAGACTAGTGTGTTCTCCGTCAATGCGGGCGACAGGCTGTCGTTCGACTTCAACTACATCACGTCCGACGGTGGGCGCTACGCCGATTACGCTTGGGTGCGTTTGCTGTCTGCCGATCTGACCCAGTCCACGATGTTGCTTACCGTTCGCACTACGCCGGATGGAAATGATCTTACCGGTGCGCAAAGCCAGGGTTCGTCGAATGTGTCCATTATTGGCGGGGCACCTGTTTGGTCGCCGTTGGGCGCAGACTCCGGAGAGTGCTTTGATATTGGCTGCGGCTATACCGGCTGGCTCAATATGAGCTTCGACATCGCCGATGCCGGCGATTACATTCTCGAGTTCGGTGTTTCGGGCTGGCGCGACATGGATTATCACTCCGGTCTGGCCTTCGACGGTATCACCGTCGGTGGCGACTCGCAGGTGCCGGAGCCCGCCTCGCTGGCGCTGCTCGGCCTGGGGCTTGCCGGGCTGGCCTGGGGGCGCCGTCGCCAGATCGTCTGATCACGCAGCATGCGCGGGGCAGTGCCTGTGGGGCACTGCCCAAAAAAGAAAGCCAGGCGGATCCTTCATTCGCCTGGCTTTTGTTCTTTGGCGTGATCCGCGCGCCTAAAGCAATCCTCCGTCGTCGTCGAGCAGATCCGCATTGCGGTTGAGCGAATCGCGCAGCGAGCGTCTTTGCAGGAGACGGTTCTGGGCGGGGAGAGGAAGGTCGGTGAAGCGGATCACGTCCTTGGCGAGCAAGGTGTCGATGAGGTCTTCGAGCACGCGGATGAGCCCCTGATCCGTGTATTCGAGGGACGCACGTGTGTCCTCCGGGATCGGCTTGCCGGTCAGGGCGGCGAGTTCGGGGTTTCCGGCATCGACCCATTCCAGGGCGCTTGCCGAGGGCGTCAGCCGGGCTGCAATGATTTTTCCGCTGGAATTCCGCTCGACGTACGGCATGTGGGCCTCCGTGGCTGTGTCGGTTCAGAAGACGCCGAGCTTGCGGCGCTGGATCACGGTGTCGAAGATCGACAGATAGCGCGGCGCGACCTTGCTGATGTGGAAGCGCTGGTGGGCATCGGCCAGTGCGTTCTCGCCCAGATGGACGAAGTCCTGCGGGGCGTCGATGATCTCGGTGGCGTAGCGTACCCAACTGGCGATGTCGTCGTATTTGCACAGCAGGCCGTTATGACCGTGGTGGATGACTTCGGGCACGAAGCAGCGATCACTGGCGACGATCGTCTTGCCGCGGAACAGCAGTTCGAACAGCCCCCAGTTGGCCGAGCCGAATTGCAGCGGGTAGAGGAACATGTCCATGGCCTCGACGTAGCTGGCAAAGTCGTCGTAGCCGGCGAAGCTGACGTGCTGGAAGCTCGATCCTTCGCCCAGCGTGATGCCTTCGCGCTGCAGCACGTATTGCATGAAGGATTCCGGCCGCGATTCGGCGGGAAAACTGTTCTGCAGAAAGTTTTCCTCGTAGCTGTAGAGGACTTTCGGCGCGCCGCAGAAAACGAAGCGAACCTGCGGCCGGCGCTTGAGAATTTCCTTGGCGATCAGGATGAATTGCTCGAAGCCCTTTGCCGAGGACAGGTCGCGGGCAGAGAAGCCGATGTGGAATACGCCTTCTTCCTTGGCGAAGGTCGAGGGTTTGCGCTTGATGTCGAAACCTTCCATCTGCGGCACGATGCGCTCGCGCAGACAGGCCGGGAACATCTCCCTGGCGTAGGCGCTGGGCACGATCACCAGGTCGCTCTTCAGCGCCTGGTGATAGCTCGTCATCTCGAACACCTTGTCGCGGAAAGTGGCGTAGTCCGGCTGCGGATACTTGGGGTCGTGGCCGTGATGGCCGAAGGACGGGAATTCGATGTAGCTGATGATGGGAATGTCGAATTCGTCGAAGAGCTGCAGCGGGAAACCGCCCGAGCCATGGGCGACGATGAGGTCGATGCCGGTCTTCTTGAGCAGTTCGCCGATTGCCTGCTTGATCAGGAATGAACGCTGGATGCGGGCTTCCAGGTTCTTGGTATAGAAGTAGCTGTCCGGATTCTCGCTGGCGACGGCGAACGGGACCAGGTTGGGGATCTTGTCCTTGTTGGCGTTATGGACGCCGGTGCTGCACAGGAACCAGGAATGTGCCAGCCCCTGGCTGTTCAGGTATTCGTGCAGGGTCTGGAACTGGCCCAGTCCCTCGTGGATGAACAGAATCCTCATCGATCTTTCGCCTCTTCGGAAAAGCATGCGGCGGCGGGCCGGAGCCCGCCGCCATTCAACGCGAAGCGTCGCGTTTCATTCGACCGTCGGTGTGTTCTGCAGCAACTGGCTGGCCGGGTCCGAGTGGAAGGCCACGAAGACGTCGGGGCCTGCGCCGCTGCTGCCGCTGGAGACGCTGCCGCCGGCAAGGACATCGTCCTGGGGCAGCAGGTCGCTTGCCGACAGCGCTTCTCCGGTGACGGTCTGGCTTTGTACCGTATCGGTCGCCGTGCTGGTCACGGTTGCGGTATCGGTGATCGTTTCGGTGGCTGCTGGCAGCGTCACCGTCTCGGTCCATTGGCTGAGCGTGACGGTCTCGGTGTATTCGGTGACGGTCTCGGTGATCTCGGGGCCGGTGGCAGTCTGCGTGACGGTGTCGGTGAAGGTTTCGGTCGCCGTGCTGGTACTGGTTTCCGTGGCGGTCACCGTTTCTGTCACGGCCGGGCCGCTGGCGGTCTGAGTGATGGTGTCGGTGCCGGTTTCGGTCACGGTGCCGGTACTGGTTTCGGTGACAGTGACGGTCTCGGTCACGGCCGGGCTGGTCGCGGTTTGCGTGATGGTGTCGGTACCGGTTTCGGTCGCGGTGCCGGTACTGGTTTCCGTGGCGGTGACGGTTTCGGTGACGGCCGGGCTGGTGGCGGTCTGGGTGACGGTGGTGGTGCCGGTTTCGGTCACGGTGCCGGTACTGGTTTCCGTGGCGGTGACGGTTTCGGTGACGGCCGGGCTGGTGGCGGTCTGCGTAACGGTGGTGGTTCCGGTTTCAGTCACGGTAGCGGTACTGGTTTCCGTGGCGGTGACGGTTTCGGTGACGACCGGTCCGGTGGTGGTCTGCGTGATGGTGGCGGTCCCGGTTTCGGTCGCGGTATCGGTGGTGGTTTCGGTGGCGGTGACGGTTTCGGTCACGGCCGGTCCGGTGGTCGTTTGCGTGGCGGTAGCAGTGACGGTTTCGGTTTCCGTGACTTCCCGCTCACCGGCTTGGAGAGCTCCCACTCTGAACCTGCCTTTTTCATGCTCGATACGGAAGTCACTGAAAGGCGTATTGGAAGAGATGACGATGTTGTGTTCACCCTTTGGCAGGGTGTAGGTCTGGGGGATGCCGTTCACCGTTACTGTGAACACGGTTTCCATGCCTTCGGCCTCGACCTTCAGCACCACGGAACGAATGTTTGCGGGGTTGCCATCATTATCGGTAATGGCAACGCTCACCGCTTCGCCGCGGCCAATTTGCGTGTCCTCGGGGAGTTGGGAGATCCCTAGCCAGCCGTTATTGACATGAATATTGCCGGGGCCGGCCGATGTGAATGCGAAGTTGAAATCCCCGGTCTCGATGCGCCCTTCAGAAGTGATTGCGTGCTCTTCGGAGATGAACGGGGTTGTGGTCGTGGTAACGGTCTCGGTTTCCGTGGTGATGGTTTCGGTCACGACAGGACCGGCGGTGGTCAGGGTAACGGTGGCGGTCCCGGTTTCGGTCACGGTGCCGGTACTGGTTTCCGTGGCAGTGACGGTTTCGGTGACGGCGGGACCGTTGGCAGTCTGAGTGACGGTGGTGGTCCCGGTTTCGGTCACGGTACCTGTACTGGTCTCGGTCGTAGTAACGGTTTCGGTGACGGCCGGTCCGCTGGCGGTCTGAGTGACGGTGGCTGTGCCGGTTTCGGTCACGGTGGCGGTGCCGGTCGCCGTCGCGGTGACGGTTTCGGTGAGGTCGGGGCCGTTGGCGGTCTGGGTGGCGGTGCCGGTTTCGGTCACGGTGCCAGTGCTGGTTTCCGTGACCGTGACGGTCTCGGTCACGGCCGGGCCGGCGGTGGTCTGGGTGACGGTGGCGGTGCCGGTTTCGGTCACGGTACCGGTGCTGGTCGCGGTGACGGTGATGGTTTCAGTCACGGCGGGGCCGGCGGCGGTCTGGGTGACGGTGGCAGTGCCGGTCTCGGTCACGGTGCCGGTACTGCTTGCAGTGGCGGTGATGGTTTCGGTGACGACCGGGCCGGCGGCAGTCTGCGTGGCCGTGCTGGTGACGGTATCCGTGATGGTGCTGGTGCCGGTTTCGGTGATGGTGGCGGTTTCGGTCACCGTGGAAGCCGTCGTCTGTGTGACCTGTCCGGTGATCGTGTCGGTGATGATGCCGCTCACGGTGTCGGTGACCGGCTGGGTGACGGTCTCGGTCAGCGTGATGGTGTCGGTGAGCGTGACGGTGATGGTTTCGGTGACGTTCTCCGTCGACGGTGGCACCAGGGTGGTGGGCGGTTCCGGCGTGTCGTCGGAGCCGTCCGGCCCGCCCAGGAAGAACAGCGGCTCTTCCGGCGGCAGGATGCCGAACTCGAATTCGAGTGGAGCCACGCCTTCGGCGATGCGGAGCAGGCGCACGAAGTTGTTGCCTTCGCCGCCACCACCGCCGGCCAGGCCGGCCGCCGGGTCTTCGAGCGCGTCGCCGAGATCGCCGCCCTGTTCCAGCGCCTGGATCACGTTTTCGATGTCTGCGCTGGCAAGCTGGGCGTCGGCCGCTGCCGGGCGAGTGCTCTCGTCCATCTCGGTGCCGATGGCGATGGTCTGGTTTTCGGGGATTGCCAGTTGGCTGCCGTCAGCCATGGCCAGTTCGACGCGGCTGCCGGCGGAAGTGACGAGGGTTTCGCCTTCGCGCAGCGTATCGCCGGTCTTGAGTGGACGGGTGTTGCCGTCGGCGTCGCGCGCAAATGCAGCGCCATGGATCGTGACGACGGTTGCGACGGGAGGAAGGCTGGTAGCCATTGCACGCCTCTTCTGGAGTTGGAAGCGACCCGGGCACCAGTGCGCCCGGTCAGGATTTCAATATGATCCGATCCTATGCCGCGCCGGCGGCCAGGGCCATTGGACCAAAGGACAGGGCAGGGGAGCTTGCGCCGGAAACCGGCGCCGGGGCGCTGCCGGCCGGCATCGTGGCGGCGGCGCCGACGCGCAGTGCCAGTTGCAGCCGGTCGCGTACGCCCAGCTTCTCGAAGATGGCGCCCAGATGGGCCTTGACCGTGCGCTCGGTGATGCCGAGCACGCGTGCGACCTCCTTGTTGCTCATGCCGGAAGTCACTGCCTGCGCCACTTCGCGTTCGCGCTGCGACAGCGCGGCGAGCGTGCCGTGGTTCGCCGCCGGCAGGCGGGATTGCAGCGCGCCCAGCAGCCGGCTGATCAGTTCCTCGCCGACCCACAGGCCGCCGTGCCGCACCACCGTGGCGATCTCGCGCAGCAGGGACGGCGCGGCGAGGGCATGGGCATAGCCGCGGGCGCCCAGTTCGAGCGCGGCGATCGCTTCGTGCTGGTCGGGCTGCAGCGACAGCACCACCACGCTGCAGCCGTTCTGCCTGACCAGCTCGGCGATCCGGCTGCGCCAGTCGGGCAGCTCGGCGCTCAACCAGACCAGATCGTTCGGGCCGATGCCGAAGCCGCGGCCGGATTCGGCGATCAGCGCGTGGGGGAGGGCTTGTTGCCAGCGAGCGGCCGCGATGGCATGGCCGCTGATGAAGATGTCTCGGTTCATCGTTCTGTCAGCGCGTTGGCTTTTGCCCGCAGCACGGGCTTGAGCAGATAGGAAAGGATGGTTTTCTTGCCGGTGAGGATATCGACGTCGGCCATCATGCCCGGGATGATGGGCAGGTCCTCGCCCAGCGTCGATTCGTGCGTGCGCACGCGAATGACATAGGCGGCGTTGCCCTTTTCATCGACCACGGTGTCCGCCGAGATGTGCTCGACCTCGGCTTCGAGCCCGCCATAGATCGCGAAGTCGTAGGCGGAGAACTTGACCAGCGCCTGCTGGCCCGGGCGCAGGAAGGCGATGTCGCTCGGCTTGATCCTGGCTTCGAGGATCAGCGCATCGTCGAGCGGCACGATCTCCACCACTTCCTTGCCCGGCTGGACCACACCGCCGACGGTGTTCACCCGCAGGCGCTGCACGGTGCCGCGCACCGGCGAGCGGATCTCGGCATGCTTGACGCGGTCGGCCAGCATCCGGCTGCCTTGTGACAGGCTGCTCAGCCGCGACATGGTTTCGGAGAGTTCGCCGCGCAACTGGTTGCGGACGTTCAGCTCGACCTCCTGGATCTTGCGCGTCGATTCCGCGATCGCCGACTGCACCCGCGATATCTGCGCCGCAGCCTGGTCGCGCTCGCCGCGCAGGCGCGCGACGTCGCGTTCCAGGCGCAGCAGTTCGACTTCGGAAACCGCGCCCGACGAGGCCAGCGGCTTGGTCACCTTCAGTTCCTGCTGGGCGAGGCCGAGGGCGCTGCTGGCTTGCGAATGGCGCGCCCGGACCTCGTTCAGCTCCTGTTCGCGCTGGCGCCGCTGGTCGCGGGCGATCGAAAGCTGTGCCTCCATCTCGGCCTGCGACGACTCGTAGAGCCGGCGTTCGTGGGCGACGATGTCCGCTGCTTCCTGCTCGACTTCCGCCGGCGGCGAGAACGGGGTGCCCTGGGTCAGCGCCTCGAGCCGCGTGCGCTTGGCCTCGAGCGAGAGATATTCGGCACGGTTTTCGAGCAGCGAGGACATGAAGCGGGTGGGGTCGACCTTCAGCAGCAGTTCGCCGGCTTCGACGACCTGGCCTTCGCGCACCTCGATGCTGTCGACCACGCCGCCGTCGACCGATTGCACGATCTGCAACTGGCGCGACGGGATGACCCTGGCTTCGCCGCGGGTGACTTCATCGACCTTGGCGAAGGCCGCCCAGATCAGCAGCAACAGCACCACCACCGCGGCGATACGCAGCAGGACACGGGCGCGCAGTGGTTCCTGCTGCAGGCGGGCCCAGTCGGCATCGCTCGACCAGTCGAGGCTGTCGTCGCGCTCGATCGCGCTCAGCCGCGACAGCAGCCCGCTGAACACCCGGCTGCCGGCATTTGCGGGGCGGCCGGAGAGCTCGCCGATGCGCTTGAAGGCGCGTTCTTCGATGGCTCCCATCACGCGCCCCTCCCGATGCGGCCCTGGCGCAGGGCTTCGACCACCTGGGCCTTGGGCCCGTCGGCGACGATGCGCCCGCCGTCGAGCACGATGACGCGATCGACGAGGTCGAGCAGCGAGGTGCGATGGGTGACGATCAGCAGCGTCTTGTCGCGGGCGAATTCGGCCAGCCGGCGCTTGATCGTTTCCTCGCTCGAGTGGTCCATCGACGCGGTCGGTTCGTCGAGCAGCAGCATGGGCGGGTCGTTGATGACTGCGCGGGCGATGGCGACGCCCTGGCGCTGGCCGCCGGAGAGGGATTCGCCGCGTTCGCCGATCAGCATGTCGAAGCCGCGCGGATGCGAGTTGACGAAGTCGAGGATGCCGGCCGTTTCGGCGGCGTGGATGACGGCCGCATCGTCGGCTTGCGGCGCCGCGATGGCGATGTTCTCGCGCAGGGTGCCGTAGAACAGCGTGCTGTCCTGCTGCACGTAGCCGATGTGGCGGCGGAGCTCGGCGGGGTCGAGCTGGCGCTGGTCGATGCCGTCGATCAGCACTGCGCCGGCGGTGGGCCGGTACAGGCCGAGGATGAGCTTTTCCAGCGTCGTCTTGCCCGAGCCGATGCGGCCGAGGATGCCGACCCGCTCGCCCGGACGGATGCGCAGCGACACCGCGCGCAGCGACTCGGTTTCCTGGCCCGGGTAGGTGAAGCTGACGTCGCGGAACTCGATCTCGCCGCGGAAGCTGCCGCGGCTGATGAAGCTGCTGCCTTCGGGGCGCTCGACTTCGCGCTTCATCATCTGGTCGAGCGATTCGAGCGCGGTGGAGGCATTGTGGTACTGGATCAGCAGGCCGGCGACCTGGCCGATCGGCGCCATCGCGCGCGATGACAGCAGATAGCAGGCGATCAGGCCGCCCATCGACAGTTCGCCGCGGCCGATCAGATAGACGCCGAGCACGATCATCGACACGTTGACCAGTTGCTGCACCGTCGAGGTGCCGTTGCTGACGGTGGCCGACAGCAGCCGCAGTTGGGCTGCGACCCGGGCCAGCAGCGCGGCGCTCTTTTCCCACTTGAGCTGCAGCGGCGCCTCGGCGCCGAGCGACTTGACGGTTTCGAGTCCGACCAGGCCTTCGATGAGCGTGGCGTTGCGCTGGGCGCCGGCGCGATAGGTCAGCTCGGACAGCTCGTGCATACGGTGCTGCACGCTCAGCGCGTAGAGCAGCACGATGGCGACGCCGACGACGAAGGGCAGCAGCATCGGCCACGCGATCCAGCCGATCACCACCAGGAAGACCACGGCGAAGGGCACGTCGATGAAGGCCACCACCGTCGCCGAGCCGATGAAGTCGCGTACCGATTCGAAGGCGCGCAGGTTGGCGGCGAAGGAGCCGGCCGAGGCGGGGCGCTCTTCCATGCGCATGCCGAGCACGCGCTCCATGATCAGCGCCGAGATCCGCAGGTCGGCGCGATTGCCGGCCAGGTCGACGAAATAGCCGCGCAGCGTGCGCAGCACGAGGTCGCCGACCAGTACGACGATGACGCCTGCGGCAAGCACCCACAGGGTTTCGACCGCGTTGTTGGGCACCACGCGGTCGTACACGTTCATCGTGAACAGCGGCACGCCGAGCGCGAAGACGTTGATCATGAAGGCGGCCAGCAGCACGTCCCGGTACAGCGAGCGGTTCTCGATGATCGCGCCCCAGAACCAGTGTTCGCCGCGGTGGCTGCGCACGGCCGGGGTTCGCGCATCCAAATGCATCTTCGGCCGCATGTGGATCGCGCGGCCGCTCCAGCGCGCCTGCAATTCCGGCAAGGGGAGGTCGACCACCGCTTCGCCGAGCTCGGGGAAGACCACGCGGGCATGGCTGCGATCCTCGCTCCAGCCCATCAGCACGCAGGCGGTGTTGCCGTGCAGCAGCAGGATGGTCGGCAGCAGTGCGTCGTTGAGCCTGTCGAGCGGCTTGCACACGATGCGGCTGGTGAAGCCGGCCCGCTTGGCTGCGCGCTCGAACTGCGAAGGCTTCAGGCCTTCGGCGCCGACGGGGAGGCCGGCGAGGACCGCGTCGCGCGTCGTCGCGCGGCCGTGGGTGCGCGCCACCAGCAACAGGCAGTCGAGCAGGTCGTCGGTGGTGCCGGACGGCGCGTCTGCAGCCGCTCCGGCGGGCTCCGGCGGTGTCACCTCGAGCGGGAAGTCCGCTACAGATCCTTCAGCCACGAGTCAGGCAACCTTTCAGAAAGAAATGGTGAGTCAAGCACGTTCGGGCACGACCCGATGCGATGTCCGTGGCATCGGCCGGGTGTTGCCGGGAAGTGCCGGCTACACCCGGAATTCTGGCATGCGGCTGCCATCGCACAGCGTGATCGTGTTCCTCGGCTGGGCAAAGAAAGGCGCTGTCGCCATCGTGGACCGGGGTATCTGCGTGGGCTCAGGGCATGCTTCGGGCGGGAGCAGCCGGCAGACCGGGGCCGGTCATGCCGTCCAGGCCGAGTCCGGCGAGGGCCGAGGCTTCGTCGCCGTTGCCGACGCCCTCGGCAATCACCTTCAGGCCGATGGAGTGGGCGAGCGTGCATAAGCTGCGCACCAGGGCCTGATTGCCCGGGGTGTGGTCGATGTCGCGGATGAAGGCTGCGCTGATCTTGATGTAATCGAGCCCCAGTTCGTGCAGCTCGGGGAAACGGGCAAAGTCCTGCCCGGCATGCTTCAGTCCGACCTTGCAGCCGAGCGCGCCCAGCGCGGCGCAGAGCATGCGGAACTCGGTCGGGTGGCGGAGCGCGGAGCATTCCTGCACGTCCACCCACAGCCGGTGGGCGATCTGGCGATGGGCCTGCAGGGTGGAGATGAAGTGCTCGCGCATGCCGGTGTGGCCGAGCGCCTCGGTGGAGAGGTTGATCGCCAGCCCCGGGCAGGCAGGGTCTCTGGCGAGTGTTGCGCAAGCCGCGGCGAGCACGCGCGCATCGATCTGCTTGGCCTGGCCGCAGCGGGCAGCCCAGGGCAGGAACTGTCCGGCATCGAGCCAGTTGCCTGCCAGGCGGAGCCGGACCGGAGATTCGTAGTGGAGCACCTGGCCTCCCATGTCGAGCACCGGAAAGCGATGCAGGGCCAGGCCGTCGTGCTCCAGCGCTTCGACGATGGCCGCCCGCCAGGCGTCGACGCTGGTGTATAGCGGTGGTCGTGCGTCGGCGATCACGCTGTGGCGGGCGCCGCTCTGTTCAGCCCTGGCGAGGGCGCCGTCGAGACATGCCAGCAGCGGTCCGCGTGCCTCGCCGGCGGTGTAGTGGGCGCTCGCGGCGAAGAGCTCCGCTTCCGGCAATTGCTCGCGCACGAGCGCATGCAATTGCGCGGTCAGGGTGTCGAGCATGCCGAGGCTGTCTTCGCCTTCACCCTGGGTCAGCAGCGCGAACTCGGATGCGTTCAGGCGGCCATGGTCGAGCCGGGCGGCGGGGAGTGGGAAGGCGCGCAGCGCGGCCGCCAGCCGAACGAGTGTTTCGTCCACCCTGGCGCGCCCGGCGTGCCGGTTCAGCTCGACCAGGTTGGTGATCCGCAGCACGTAGATGAAGCCGCTGGCATCGGCGTCGTCGCGCGACAGGGCGGCGTCGAGCTGATTCAGGAACTGCGAGCGGTTGAACAGGCCGGTCGGTTCGTCGTGTTGGGTCTGGCGGCGCAATTGCTCCAGCCTTTGCGATTCCTGGGTCAGCATCGTGCGGATGCGTTCGGACAAGGCGTTCAGGGCGCGCACGACGCTGCGAAACTCCAGGGTGCGAGGTTCGGGGATGGTGATGAAGCGGCGATTGCCGATGGCTTCTGCCTGCTCGACCATGCTTGCGAGCGGGCGGGTGATGCGCTTCAGAGCAAGGGTGCCGATCAGCCCCGTCAGCAGGCCGCCTCCCAGGAACCACCCCAGCAGTTGCAGGCTTGCCGCCCATAACGAGTCGTAAGCGTAGCGGTCGTGCGTCTCGACCTGCAGCGTGCCGAACTGGCGCCAGCCGTCCTGCACCTGGGCAATGCCGGCATGGGTTTCGATCGGCACCAGGGTCATGAACCAGCGTGGCGCTTTTGCCGCCTCGCCGCTGTATTCGCGTTCGACGAGCACGTCGCCGCCCGGACTCGTCAAGCGGATCAGGCGATAGTGTCCGGCGTCGAACTGGGCGGCGATCTGCAGTTCGACGGTGACGTCGTCCTTGGGCATCTGCGACAGGGACAGGGCCAGCGAGGTGGCGTTGTCCATGTTCTTGAGCGCCAGCTCCTGCTGTAGGTAGTGGCGGGCCGACAAGGTACTGACGATGAAGCTGCCACCGAGCGACAGCGCGGTGACCAGGGCGATCGCGAGCCAGAGTTGCTTGATCAGGGACATGGTGCGGCGGCTCCGGAAAAAATGGGCGGTCATGGCTGTTTGTCTGGAAGAACGAGGCCTTCGGCGCGGGCACGGTCGAGCACGTCACGCCAGCGCGACAGCCGGGCGCCGGGGTCGGCCGACGGCTGCCGGGCGCCGGCCACCCACAGGCCATCGGCGTTGAAGCTGAATACCGGGAACAGATCGGGGCGCCGCGCGGCCGGCCGGATGTCGCGGATCAGGTTGTCGAGGATCAGCGGTTCCGCCCCCGGCTCGGGGTAATAGCCCAGAACCATGTGGGCCTGCGATACCTGGCTGCCCGGGCCGCCGATGCGGGCGCGTACGTAGATCAGGCGAAGGCGGCTGTCGTCGATGCCGAGCAGGCGCAGCGTCATGTATTTGGCGATGGTGAAGTCTTCACAGTCGCCGGCGGCGCGGGCCAGTGTTTCGAGCGGGGTCGCCCAGTAGTCGGCCACGCGCCATACCGCGATGTCGTCGTCGAAGCGGATGCGTGCATTGAAGAAGGTATTCACGCGCGCAAGCTTGTCGTCGACCGAATGCTCCTCCTGCTGCAGATCGGTGAGCAACTGCCGCCAGGCGAGCACGGCTTTCACCGCCGACGGCTCGTAGCGCTGCGCTGCGATCTGCTGCATGCGCTCGAAGCCCGGAAAGGAGGGGACTGCGTCGACGAGAGCGCTGAAGCTCAGCACGCACAGCCAGGCCGCGAACGCTGGCGGAGCGAGTCCTGAGCGGCGGCGGGTGGTGGCGGTGACAGGCATGGACGGGGGAGGAGGGCTGTGGGGGCGATTATGGTGGATCGGCGCGGCGACGGAATCGTGGCATTGTCCCTAGTTGAGCGGCGACGTTAATTAATTGGCAGATGCTCCAGGATCTGGCCATTACCATCGTTGCCGATGCTTGCTGCGGGTTCATGCGCATGGCGTATGTGCGATGTGCGCCGGACGAGTACCCAGGGGAAACAAGAAAAATGCAAAGACTATATACGTTGATTTCGGCTGCCGTGCTGGCGGCGCTGCCTTCGTTGTCTGCGGCCCAGGTGCCGGAGCAATTGCGCGATGCGGCGCGTCAGGCGGTGGTGTCGAACCCCGAAGTGCAGGCACGCTGGAACGCCTTCAACGCCTCGGGGGCCGAGCAGGATGCCGCCCGCGGCGGCTATCTGCCGGAAGTCGATCTGGCTGCCGGCATCGGGCGCGACAGGCTGAAGCGCCCGGGCGAGGACACCGAAACCTATACCCGCCGCGGTGCGATGCTGTCGCTGAAGCAGATGGTCTATGACGGCTTCTTCACCCGCAATCAGGTCAAGCACCTCGGCCATGCCCGGCTGGTGCGCTACCACGAGCTGGTCGATGCGGCCGAGAACGCCGCACTGGAATCCGTGCGTGCCTATGCCGACGTGCTCCGCTACCGCGAACTGGTGGCGCTGGCCAAGCAGAACTATGTCGAGCACAAGCGGGTGCACGATCAGATCGCCGAACGCACCAATGCGGGCGTGGGACGGCGGGTCGACCTGGAGCAGGCGACCGGGCGTCTGGCGCTGGCCGAGTCGAACCTGCTGACCGAAGTGTCCAACCTGCACGACGTCAGCACCCGCTACCTGCGCATCGTCGGCATCGAGCCGGACGAGACCCTGACTGCGCTGCCCGAGGTGCTCGGGCGCGACAAGCTGCCGGCCTCGGCGCGCGAGGCGCTGCGTACCGCATTCACGATCAATCCGGCACTCTACGCCGCGGTGGAGAACGTGCGCGCCAGCCAGGCGATGGTCGATGTCCGCCGTGCGGCCAACCATCCGCGTCTCGATCTGCGTGCCCACCAGGCGCTGGACCGGAACCTCGACGGCGTGCGGGGCAATACCCGCGAAGGCGTGGTCGAGCTGGTGTTCACCTACAACCTGTACCGGGGCGGCGCCGATCAGGCGCGCATCCGCCAGGCGGCCGACGAGCTGAACATGAGCAAGGATCTGCGCGAGAAAGCCTGCCGCGATCTGCGCCAGACGCTGTCGATCGCCTACAACGATAGCCAGCGCCTGCAGGAGCAATTGACGTATCTGGACCAGCATCAACTATCGATCGAGAAGGCGCGTGAAGCCTATCGGGCGCAGTTCGACATCGGCCAGCGCACGCTGCTCGATCTGCTCGACAGCGAGAACGAGTATTTCCAGGCCCGGCGGGCCTACGTGAATGCCCGCTACGACCTGTCCGTGGCCCAGGCGCGCACGCTCAACGGCATGGGCAGCCTGATGAGCACGCTCGACATCGCTCGCGACAACATGCCGACGCCGGCGGAGCTGAATGCAGAGGACGAGACGATCGATCCGGCAACGATCTGCCCGCCGGATGCGCCGCTGCCGCTGGAAATCGACAAGGAGGCCTTGTTCCGGGCCGCGCTGAGGGAAGCTGGCGAGCGCTGAGCGTCCGTCATTTCCTCCGCCATTCGTTCCGTCTCGTAGCTGGGATCAACGCCCCGTGAATCGGGGCGTTCTCTTGTTCAGGAAGGCATCCAGCCCTTCGCGGTAATCGTCCGTTGCCAGGAAGTCGAAGGCCTGGCGCTTCTCCGCTGCGGATAGCGGCGAACCACCCATCAGCCGCTTCACCCATTGCTTGTGCCAGCGTGCCACCAGCGGCGCGCCGGCGCAGATGCGCGCGGCGCAGGCTGCCGCGTCGTCGAACACCTTGCCGTCTTCGACGACGCGTGACAGCAGGCCCTTTTGCAGGGCCTCGCCTGCGCTGAGGATGCGGCCCTCGAGCAGAATCTCCAGCACCACCGCCGGACCGACCAGCGCCAGCAGGCCGGCCATCTCTCCCGGATACATCGAGAAGCCCAGCCGGTTGATCGGCGCGCCGAAGCGCGACGACTCGCCGGCGATACGGATGTCGCAGCAGCCGGCGATCTCCAGCCCGCCGCCGATGCAGGCGCCGCGGATCGCCGCCACCGTCGGCACCGCGCAATTGCGGACCGCCTCCAGCGCGCCGGCGACCAGTTCCTCGTGGTAGTGCAGGGCGTCGTCCACCGTGGCGCGCACGGTCAGGAATTCCTCGATGTCGCCGCCGGCGGCGAAAGCTTCGTCGCCGGCACCGCGCAGGATGACGCAGCGTATCGACGGGTCGTCCGCCACGCGCTGCATGGCGGCGGACAGGCCGCGCCACATCGCCGCATTCACCGCGTTGAGCTTGGCCGGGTTGTTCAGCGCGATGGTGGCGACGCCCTCGACGCAGTCGAGTGAAATGTTCGAATCCATGGTATGTGCGTGCAAACAAATAAAAAATTTCCATACGGACGTGTATGGAATCTTATGAATGATATATCATCCGCCGGATCGGGACGCTGCGTCAGACGGTTGCCCGGACAAAGGAGGGGTGGAGGGGGCGGCGTTTCACAACGTTGCTTTTCCTTGAGGAGGGAGAAAGTGTCTAGCTCAGTCTATGCGCACATCAGGCGCAATCCACGGTTCACGGAACTGGTGGCCAAGCGGACCCGCTTCGCGGCGGTTCTGGCGGCCATCGTTCTGGTGGTGTTCTACGGTTTCATCCTGCTGGTGGCGTTCGCCCCCGACTTGATCGGCATGCGTTTGTCCGAAGGCAGCAACTGGACTTTCGGCATCGTCGCTGGTCTGGTGCAGTTCATCGTTTTCTGGATCCTGACCCTGGTCTATGTCCGTCGCGCCAACGGCGAATTCGACGACATCAACAAGGAAATCGTCCAGGCTGCATGGAAGGCGGAAAAATGATGAATACCCGATTCGTATCGCGCCTCGGCGCAAGCCTGCTCGCGCTGTCCATTCCGGCGCTCGCGCTGGCCAAACCGGCCATCGGTGAAGTGGAGAAGCAGCCGCTGAACCTGCACGCCATCGTGATGTTCTTCGTCTTCGTGCTGCTGACGCTCGGCATCACCTACTGGGCGGCCAGCCGCACCAAGTCGGCATCCGACTTCTACACCGCGGGCGGCGGCATCACCGGCTTCCAGAACGGCCTCGCGATCGCCGGCGACTACATGTCCGCCGCGACGCTGCTGGGCCTGACGGCGATGATGTACATGCAGGGCGTCGATGCCTACATCTACATGCTGTCCTTCTTCGTCGGCTGGCCGATCATCCTGTTCCTGATGGCCGAACGCCTGCGCAACCTGGGCAAGTTCACCTTCGCCGACATCACCGCCTACCGCCTCAACCAGGGCAAGGTGCGGACGATGGCGGCGATCAGCTCGCTGACCGTGGTGTGCTTCTACCTGGTGGCGCAGATGGTCGGCGCCGGCCAGCTCATCAAGCTGCTGTTCGGCCTGGACTACAACATCGCGCTGTTCGTGGTCGGTGCTCTGATGATGGTGTACGTCACCTTCGGCGGCATGGTGGCGACGACCTGGGTGCAGATCATCAAGGCCTGCATGCTGCTGATCGGCGGCACCACGGTGGGCGTGCTGGCCTTCAGCCAGTTCGGCTTCTCGTTCGACGAACTGACCACTCGTGCGATGGAAGTGCACAAGCTGGGTGAGAAGCTGCTCAACCCCGGCAGCCTGCTCGCCGATCCGGTCACCGCGATCTCGCTCGGCCTGGGCCTGATGTTCGGTACTGCCGGCCTGCCGCACATCCTGATGCGCTTCTTCACCGTCACCGACGCCAAGGAAGCGCGCAAGTCGGTGCTGTACGCGTCGGGCATCGTCGCCTATTTCTTCAACGTCATCGCCATCATGGGCCTGTGCGCGATCCTCATCGTCGGCCAGAACCCGCAGTTCTTCGAAGGCGGCGAGATCGGCGGCAAGGTCATCGGCGGCGGCAACATGATTGCCATGCACCTGGCGCAGGCGGTCGGCGGCAACCTGCTGCTGGGCTTCCTGTCGGCCGTGGCCTTCGCCACCATCCTGGCGGTGGTGGCCGGCCTGGCGCTGGCGGGCGCTTCGGCGATCTCGCACGACCTCTACGCCCGCGTCATCATGAAGGGCAAGGCCAGCGAAACGACCGAGATCAAGGTCTCCAAGTTCGCCACCATCGGCCTGGGCATCGTCGCCGTGCTGCTGGGCATGGCCTTCGAGAAGATGAACGTCGCCTTCATGGTCGCGCTGGCCTTCGGCGTCGCCGCTTCGGCCAACTTCCCGGTGCTGATCCTGTCGATGTACTGGAAGGGGCTGACGACCAAGGGCGCGCTGGCCGGCGGCTATCTGGGCCTGTTCAGCGCGGTGACCTTCGTCGTGCTGTCGAAGTCGGTGTGGGTCGACGTGCTGGGCTTCGCCTCGCCGATCTTCCCCTACACCCAGCCGGCGCTGTTCTCGATGCCGCTCGCCTTCCTCGCCACCATCCTGGTGTCGAAGATGGACAGCAGCGCCGAGGCCAAGGCCGAGATCGAAGCCTTCGAAGACCAGTACGTGCGCGCCCAGACGGGTGTCGGCGCAGCCACGGCTTCGGCACACTGATGCTGCATCCGGCGCGGAGGCCTTGCTGCCCCGCGCTGCTGATCGGGAAAGCCCGCCGCACGACAATGTGCGGCGGGCTTTTGCAGTCATGGAGCCATGCGCCGGGAGCGCCCGGAGAGGGCCGGATGGCGGGGTGATAGACTTCCGGGCGATCCATCCAGAGGTCCATCCCGAAGGAGCCATCGTGCTGTTCGACCAGTTGCTGTTCATCCTGCTGCTCATCGCAGTCAGCGCCTTCCTGTCGATGTCCGAAATTTCGCTGGCAGCATCGCGCAAGGTCAAGCTCCGCCTGATGGCCGAGGGCGGCGACGTCAACGCGCAGCGCGTGCTCGCGCTGCAGGACAGCCCGGGCAATTTCTTCACCGTGGTGCAGATCGGGCTCAATGCGGTCAGTATCCTCGGCGGCATCGTCGGCGAGCAGGCGCTGTCACCGCATGTCGAGGGCCTGCTGCGGCCGCTGTATGACGGTCCGATGCTGGGGACGCTGAGTTTCGCCCTGTCCTTCGTCTTCGTGACTTCCCTGTTCGTGCTGTTCGCCGACCTGATGCCCAAGCGGCTGGCGATGGTGAGGCCCGAGCGCATCGCCGTCGCCGTGGTGCGGCCGATGCTCGTGTGCGTGTGGGTGTTCGCGCCGCTGGTGTGGATCTTCAATGGCATTGCCGACGCGCTTTTCCGCTGGCTGAAAGTGCCCAGCGTGCGTGTCGAGGACATCACCGCCGACGACATCGTCGCGATGGCCGACGCCGGCGCGCAGACCGGCGCGCTGCTACGCCAGGAGCAGCACCTGATCAGCAACGTGTTCGAACTCGACTCGCGCATCGTGCCCTCGGCCATGACTTCGCGCGAGAGCATCGTCTTCCTGACCCTGTCCGAATCGGAGGAGAGTATCCGGCGCAAGATCGCCGAGCATCCGCACGGCAAGTTCCCGGTATGCGAAACCGGCATCGACAGCGTGATCGGCTACGTCGACTCCAAGGACATCCTGCCGCGCATCGTGCAGGGCCAGGATCTGTCGCTGCGCACCCAGCCGATCGTGCGCAAGATCCTGATGCTGCCGGATACGCTGACCCTGTTCGAGGCACTGGAGCGCTTCCGCGACGCCAAGGAGGATTTCGCCCTGGTCATCAACGAATATGCGCTGGTGGTCGGGCTGCTGTCGCTGCAGGACGTCATGAACACCGTGATGGGCGATCTGGTCAGCCCCTTCCAGGAAGAACTGATCGTGCGCCGCGACGACCACTCCTGGCTGATCGACGGCGTCACGCCGATCGAGGACGTCATGCAGGCGCTCGATATCGAGGTCTTCGAGGGTTTCGAGAACTACGAGACGGTGGCCGGCTTCCTGATGTACCGCCTGCGCAAGGTGCCGCGCAGAACCGATTCGGTGCTCTATGCGGGCTACAAATTCGAAGTCGTCGATATCGACAACTACCGCATCGACCAAGTGCTGGTGACGCGGGAGGCGGGGCCGGTCGAGTGAGCCGTAGACGAAAAAAAACCGCCCCGAGAGGGCGGTTTTTGCTGCGCTGTCGCGGCTGGCTTGTCAGGCCTTCTTGCGACGCAGGGCGCCGAGGCCGATCAGACCGAGGCCCAGCAGAGCCAGCGAACCGGGTTCCGGCACGTTGTTGGTCGGCGGGGTATCGTCGTAGGTGTAGGTCACCTTGGCACCGCAACCGGCAACGGTTTCTTGCGTCACAGTGATGTTGCCGCCACCACCGACTTGGTTGTTGCTCACCAGGCTTTCGCACTTCAGATCGAGAGCGCCGCTGCCAATGAATGCAGCGAAGTTTGCGGCGTCAACGCTCAGGATGACCGAGTCGCTGACATCGGTCGTACCCAAGTCGTAAGTTTGACCGGCAGCGATGCTGATCTGGCCGAGCGCGTTCGAGCCCGGGATGGTGCCGGTGTTGAACAGCTCGAGCGAAATGATGTCGCCGATGGAGCTGCCCGAGAAAGTCAGGAACAGTGTGCTGGTGAAGCCGAAGTTCTGGGCTTGGGCTGCGCTGTTGAGAATCGAAGCCGACGAAATGGCTTGACCGAACAGTTCGATCGAAACCGAGTTGAGCGTGCCAAGGCTGGAGTCGAACTGGCTAAGGCCGAGATTTTGATTGATTTCAGTGGTCTGCAGCGACAGCGGAACGTCGTACGAGATCACGGCAGCGTTGGCTCCGGCAGCCAGGGTGGCGAGAGCGATGGCAAAAGCGGTTTTTTTCATGACTTTTTGGTACCTGTTCAAATGGCTCAGGGCCGTTGAGTGGAATGCTGGCTCATCTAAGCATGGACCGTGCCATATTTATTAAGTGCTTGTTGGCAAATGGTTTATTTTTTTGGCATGAGATTCAGATGCTCTCGTTGTAAAGAAAGCCGACATCGATCTCCGTTCATGCCGAATGTGCCTGTCACAGGTGACGCTGTCTTGCCGCGTGATGCAATCCGGCTGGCGTCAGCATTTCAATCATGCCAATGAAGAGAACTGGCGCGGCACCGCCTAGCCATCCGGCGTTGCGACACGCTCGGGCTGCTTCGTTCGGGCGGCCGCGATGCGTGCCACGGCCTCGCGGCCGCTGCGGATGTGGGCACGCATCAACGACTCGGCCGCGTCGGCGTCGCGGGCCGTCAGTGCGCCGAGGATGGCGCGGTGCTCGGCCAGCGACTGTTCGAGCCGGCCTTCCGAAAACAGTGAGTGGTGGCGCGACAGCTTGATGACCTTGCGCAGGTCCTCGATCACGTGCATCAGCCAGTGGTTGTCGGCGAACTCCTGGATGGCGCGGTGAAAGCTCTGGTTGGCTTCGAAGAAGCCTTCGATGTCATGGGCTGCGGCAGCACGCTCGAGTTCCGCATGTATCGTCTTGAGCTCTTCCAGTTGCTTGTCGTTCGCGCGGCCCACGATCGTGCGCGCGCATTCCCCTTCGAGCAGTGCCATGACGGAGAACACCTCGTCCAGGTCGCGCTCCGATATCTCGGTCACGTAACAGCCGCGGCGCGGCTTGAGGGTCACCAGTCCTTCGGAGGCGAGCACTTTCAGCGCTTCGCGTAGCGGCGTGCGCGAGATGCCGTAGTGCTCGGCCAGCGCCTGTTCATCCACCCAGGTGCCGGGAGGGAGTTCATGCGAGAAGATCCGTTCGCGCAGGCGTTCGGCGACTTCCTGATAGAGGGCGAGTGGAGCGATGCGGGATGCTTTCATGGGTGGCATGTGGACAGAGAGTGTTTACCGTGTCTTGGCCGGCTTTTGGAGGTAGCCATTATCGCCCTGTTGCATCGTGTTTGCGTTCATAATTATGGATAAAGTATTATTCAAGGGTTTGCAACCAGTCACTCCCTCACGCTGCACGGCATGGGAGGCGTCGGGCGATGAACCGGCGAGCAGGAGAGGGACCGTGCAGTGCGATGGGGCGTCGACGGCCGCTCGTGGCATCGCGCCGCGAGCGGCGCCGTCGCCGCAAGCGCCGACCGGGTTGCGTCACCACCCTGATATTGAACTGCCGCAGTAGCGGCGCCTGAGTCCAAGAGGTTTCCATGTCGAACGCCAATGAGCCGATCTACCCCCAGCCCGATCTGGAGGCCTGGAAGAAGGCCGCCGCCAAGCATGCCCCCGACGGCGACATCGAAAAGCTCAACTGGATCACGCCCGAAGGCCTGAGCGTCAAGCCGCTGTATACGAAGGCCGATACCGAGAACCTGCTGCACGCCGATACGCTGCCCGGCTTCGAGCCTTTCCTGCGCGGTCCGCAGCCGACCATGTATGCCGTGAAGCCGTGGACGATCCGCCAGTATGCCGGCTTCTCCACTGCAGAGGCCTCCAACGCCTTCTACCGCAAGGCGCTCGCCGCCGGCGGCCAGGGCGTGTCGGTGGCCTTCGACCTCGCTACCCACCGCGGCTACGACTCCGACCATCCGCGCGTGACCGGCGACGTCGGCAAGGCCGGCGTGGCGATCGACTCGGTCGAGGACATGAAGATCCTGTTCGACGGTATTCCGCTCGACAAGATCTCGGTGTCGATGACGATGAACGGCGCGGTGCTGCCGATCCTGGCCGGCTACATCGTCGCCGCCGAAGAGCAGGGCGTGCCGCAGGACAAGCTGTCGGGGACCATCCAGAACGACATTCTCAAGGAGTTCATGGTCCGCAACACCTACATCTACCCGCCGACGCCATCGATGAAGATCATCGCCGACATCTTCAAGTACACGTCGGAGCACATGCCCAAGTTCAACAGCATCTCGATCTCGGGCTACCACATCCAGGAAGCGGGCGCGAACCAGGCGATCGAGCTGGCCTTCACGCTGGCCGACGGCCTGGAATACGTGCGCACCGGCATCAGGTCGGGCATGGACGTTGACACCTTTGCCGGCCGCCTGTCCTTCTTCTGGGCGGTGGGCATGAACTTCTATCTCGAGATCGCCAAGATGCGCGCCGCGCGCCTGCTGTGGTGGCGGATCATGAAGCAGTTCAATCCCAAGAGCACCAAGTCGATGATGCTGCGCACCCACTCGCAGACTTCGGGCTGGTCGCTGACCGAGCAGGATCCGTACAACAACGTCGTCCGCACCACCATCGAGGCGATGGCGGCGGTGTTCGGCGGCACCCAGTCGCTGCACACCAACGCGCTGGACGAGGCGATCGCGCTGCCGACCGAGTTCTCGGCCCGCATCGCGCGCAACACCCAGATCATCATCCAGGAAGAAACCCACATCTGTAACGTTGTCGATCCCTGGGCCGGTTCCTACATGATGGAAAAGCTGACCCAGGACATGGCCGACAAGGCCTGGGCGCTGATCGAGGAGATCGAAGCCATGGGCGGCATGACCCAGGCGGTCGAGTCCGGCTGGGCCAAGATGAAGGTCGAGGAGTGCGCGGCCGACAAGCAGGCGCGCATCGATTCGGGCAAGGACGTCATCGTCGGCGTCAACAAGTACAAGCTGGCGAAGGAAGACCCGATCGAGATTCTCGACATCGACAACCATGCGGTGCGCGAAGCGCAGATCGCCCGCCTCAACAAGATGCGGGCGACGCGCGACAGTGCCGCGGTGCAGGCTGCGCTGGATGCGCTGACCAGGTGCGCCGAGGCCGGCGAGGGGAATCTGCTCGACCTGACGGTGAAGGCGATCCGCCTGCGCGCTTCGGTGGGCGAGGTGTCGGATGCAATGGAAAAGGTCTTCGGCCGCTTCCGCGCCAACCCGCAAGCCGTGTCCGGTGTCTATGGAGCCGTCGTGGAAGAACAGGAAGACTGGAAGGCCTTGAAGGCCGACATCGAAGCCTTCATCGCCGAAGAGGGCCGCCGCCCGCGGGTGATGATCGCCAAGCTCGGCCAGGACGGCCACGACCGCGGCGCCAAGGTGGTGGCCTCGGCCTTCGCTGACCTCGGTTTCGACATCGACATCGGCCCGCTCTTCCAGACGCCGGAAGAAGCCGCGCGCCACGCGGTCGAGAACGACGTCCATGCGGTAGGCTGCTCCAGCCTCGCCGCCGGCCACAAGACCCTGGTGCCGCAGATCGTCAACGAACTGAAGAAGCTGGGCGCCGACGACATCATCACCTTCGTCGGCGGCGTGATTCCGGCACAGGACTACGATGCGCTGTATGCCGCCGGCGCCAAGGGCATCTTCGGCCCGGGCACGCCGATCCCGACCGCCGCCCGCGAGGTGCTGAAGCAGATCCGCGCCGCACGCAAGGGCGCCTGAGCCGGCGCATGCCGATGGTCGCGTGAGGCTGAACTGCCCACGCGGCCTGCGCCGACCGATGCACCAGCAGCCCCGAAGCCGATGAACATGCCTGAACTTCCGTCCCCAACGAACACCGCGAACGCCGGTCTCGATGCCGCCGACCGCAGCCTCGTCGAGGGCGTGACCGCGGGCCAGCTGCGTCCGCTGGCCAAGACCATCACGCTGATCGAGTCGCAGCGCGAAGATCACAAGCTGCGCGCCCAGCGCGTACTCGAAGCCCTGCTGCCGCATACCGGCAAGGCGATGCGGGTGGGCATCTCCGGCGTGCCGGGGGTGGGCAAGTCGACCTTCATCGAGGCGCTCGGGCTGTACCTGATCGAGCAGGGCCTGCGCATCGCGGTACTGGCTGTCGACCCGTCATCCTCGGTCACCGGCGGCTCGATCCTCGGCGACAAGACGCGCATGGAGCTGCTCAGCCAGAACCCCGCCGCCTTCATCCGCCCCAGCCCTTCGGCCTGCAGCCTGGGCGGCGTGGCCGAGAAGACGCGCGAGTCGATGCTGGTGTGCGAGGCGGCGGGTTTCGACGTCATCATCGTCGAGACCGTCGGCGTCGGCCAGAGCGAGACCGCGGTGGCCGGCATGACCGACATCTTCTGCCTGCTGCAACTGCCCAATGCCGGCGACGACCTGCAGGCGATCAAGAAGGGGATCATGGAGATCGCCGACCTGATCGTCATCAACAAGGCCGACATCGACCCGGCCGCGGCGATGCGGGCCCGCTCGCAGATCAAGACCGCGCTGCACATGCTGCGCCCGGCCAGCCCCAACTGGACGGTGCCGGTGCTGACCTTGTCGGCGCTGCACAACCAGGGGGTCACCGAGTTCTGGACGGCGGTGACGGATTACCGCAAGGCGCTGACTGCGTCGGGCGAATTCGCCGCCAAGCGCCAGCAGCAGGCCATGGCGTGGATGTGGGAGCTGATCGACTCGGGCTTGCGCAGCCGCTTCCGCAACCACCCGCTGGTGAAGCAGGAATTGCCCGAACTGGCGCGCGCAGTGAAGGAGGGCAGCACCACGCCCTCGCTCGCCGCCCAGCGCCTGCTCGGCCATCTTTGAATCGAAGAAAGCGGGGGCCACAGGCACCCGATCCATACGATCTGACAGGAGATCATCAATGCAAGACATCATTCGCCAACTGGAGGAGAAGCGCGAGAAGGCCCGCCTCGGTGGCGGCCAGAAGCGCATCGACGCGCAGCACGCCAAGGGCAAGCTGACCGCCCGCGAACGCATCCAGCTGCTGCTCGACGACGACAGCTTCGAAGAGTGGGACATGTTCAAGGAGCACCGCTGCAGCGAGTTCGGCATGGATGCCGACCACACGCCGGGCGACGGTGTGGTGATCGGCTACGGCACCGTCAACGGCCGTCTGGTGTTCGTGTTCTCGCAGGACTTCACCGTGTTCGGCGGCTCGCTGTCCGAAACCCACGCCGAGAAGATCTGCAAGGTCATGGACCATGCGATGAAGGTCGGCGCGCCGGTGATCGGCCTCAACGACTCGGGCGGCGCCCGCATCCAGGAAGGCGTCGATTCGCTCGGCGGCTATGCCGACGTGTTCCAGCGCAACGTGCTCGCGTCCGGCGTGGTGCCGCAGATCTCGCTGATCATGGGGCCGTGCGCCGGCGGTGCGGTGTATAGCCCGTCGATGACCGACTTCATCTTCATGGTCAAGGACTCGTCCTACATGTTCGTGACCGGCCCCGAAGTGGTGAAGACGGTGACGCACGAGGAAGTCACCGCCGAGGAGCTGGGCGGTGCCGTGACCCACACGACCAAGTCGGGCGTGGCCGACCTCGCTTTCGAGAACGACGTCGAAGCGCTGATGATGACCCGCCGCCTGGTCGGCTTCATCCCCGGCAGCAACCGCGAGAAGCCACCCGCGGTGCCGGCCATCGATCCGGCCGACCGCCTGGACCAGTCGCTCGACACCCTGGTGCCGAGCAACCCGAACCAGCCGTACGACATGAAGGAAGTCATCTTCAAGATGGTCGACGACGGTGACTTCTTCGAGCTGCAGCCCGACTATGCCAAGAACATCATCATCGGCTTCGCCCGCATGGAAGGCTCGCCGGTGGGCATCGTCGCCAACCAGCCGCTGGTGCTGGCCGGCTGCCTCGACATCAAGAGCTCGATCAAGGCCGCGCGCTTCGTGCGCTTCTGCGACGCCTTCAACATCCCGGTGGTGACGCTGGTCGACGTGCCCGGCTTCATGCCCGGCACCGCGCAGGAATACGGCGGCATCATCAAGCACGGTGCCAAGCTGCTCTACGCCTACGCCGAATGCACGGTGCCCAAGGTCACCATCATCACCCGCAAGGCCTACGGCGGCGCCTACGACGTGATGTCGTCCAAGCACCTGCGCGGCGACGTGAACTTCGCCTGGCCGAGCGCCGAGATCGCGGTGATGGGGCCGAAGGGCGCGGTGGAGATCATCTTCCGCGAAGAAAAGAACGACCCCGCCAAGATCGCCGAGCGCGAAGCCGAGTACAAGCAGCGCTTCGCCAACCCCTTCGTGGCCGGCGCGCGCGGCTTCATCGACGACGTCATCATGCCGCACGAAACCCGCAAGCGCGTGTGCCGTTCGCTGGCGATGCTGAAGGACAAGGAACTGGAAAACCCGTGGCGCAAGCACGGCAACATCCCGCTCTGATCCGCGCACGAGGACATATTCATGTTTAAGAAGATTCTGATCGCAAACCGCGGTGACCAGCCGCGAAGCGGCGCAGCGACGAAGTCACATTGCCTTGCGGGCGAAGCACGCAGCGATTTCACCGCGGAGACCACGCATGTTTAAAAAGATACTGATTGCCAACCGCGGTGAAATCGCCTGCCGCGTCATCAAGACCGCCCGCAGGATGGGCATCGCCACCGTCGCGGTGTATTCCGAGGCGGACAAGGATGCGCTGTTCGTCGAAATGGCCGACGAGGGCGTGTGCATCGGCCCGGCACCGTCCAAGGAATCCTACCTGGTGATGGACAAGATCATCGCCGCCTGCAAGCAGACCGGCGCCGAGGCGGTGCATCCGGGCTACGGCTTCCTGTCCGAGAACGCCGAGTTTTCCCGCCGTCTGGAAGAGGAAGGCATCAAGTTCATCGGCCCCAAGCATTACTCGGTGGCCAAGATGGGCGACAAGATCGAATCCAAGAAGCTGGCGATCGAAGCCGGCGTCAACACCATCCCCGGCCACAACGAAGCCATCTCCGGCCCGGACGAGGCGGTCGAGATCGCGAAGAAGATCGGCTATCCGGTGATGATCAAGGCTTCGGCCGGCGGCGGCGGCAAGGGCCTGCGCGTGGCCTTCGACGACAAGGAGGCGCACGAAGGCTTCTCCGCCTGCGTCAATGAGGCACGCAACGCCTTCGGTGACGATCGTGTGTTCATCGAGAAGTACGTGCTGGAGCCGCGCCACATCGAGATCCAGGTGCTGGGCGATTCGCATGGCAACTACGTCTACCTGAACGAGCGCGATTGCTCGATTCAGCGCCGCCATCAGAAGGTGATCGAAGAGGCGCCCAGCCCCTTCGTCGACCCCGCGATGCGCAAGGCGATGGGCGAACAGGCCGTGGCGCTGGCGCGCGCGGTGAATTACGAGTCGGCCGGTACGGTCGAGTTCGTGGTGAGCGGCGCGACCAAGGAGTTCTACTTCCTGGAGATGAACACCCGCCTGCAGGTCGAGCACCCGGTCACCGAACTGATCACCGGTCTCGACCTGGTCGAGCAGATGATCCGCGTGGCCCATGGCGAGAAGCTCCCGCTCGGGCAGGTCGACGTCAAGCTCGACGGCTGGTCGATGGAATGCCGCATCAATGCCGAAGACCCGTTCCGCGGCTTCCTGCCCTCCACCGGCCGCCTGGTCAAGTTCCAGCCGCCGGCCGAAGGCAATGGCGTGCGCGTCGACACCGGCGTGTATGGAGGCGGCGAGATCTCGATGTACTACGACTCGATGATCGCCAAGCTCATCGTGCACGGCAAGGACCGGAACGAAGCCATCCAACTGATGCGCGACGCGCTGAACCACTTCGTGATTCGCGGCATCAGTTCGAACATCCCCTTCCAGGCCGCGCTGCTGCAGCATCCGCGCTTCTGCTCGGGCAACTTCAACACCGGCTTCATCGCCGAAGAGTACCCCCAGGGCTTCGACGCCTCGATGGTGCCGCACGACGATCCGGCGCTGCTGGCGGCGGTCGCCACCTTCGCCCGCATGCGCTACATCGAGCGCGCGGTGCAGATCGACAACCAGCTCGCCGGCCATGGCCGCAAGGTGCCGAAGAACTGGGTCGTGGTGATGGGCGGCAAGCACTATCCGGTGACGGCCCAGCACATCGATGGCGGCCTGTCGATCACCTACGAAGGCAGGACCTACGACATCCTGTCCGACTGGACCTTCGGCAACCTGCTGTTCACCGGCACCGTCAACGGCAAGCCGCTTGCGCTGCAGATCGAGCGCCGCGGCCTGCGCTACCGCATCTCGCACTTCGGCCTGCAGGTCGAGCCGATGGTGATGACGGTACGTGCCGCCCATCTGCTGTCGCTGATGCCCGAGAAGCTGCCGCCGGACATGTCGAAGTTCCTGCTGTCGCCGATGCCGGGCCTGTTGCGCGAAGTCGCCGTGGCCGAAGGCCAGGAAGTGAAGGCGGGCGAGAAGCTCGCCGTCATCGAGGCGATGAAGATGGAGAACCTGCTCAGGGCCGAGCAGGACGGCAAGGTCAAGAAGATCGTCGCCAGGCCGGGCGCCAGCCTGTCGGTGGACGAAGTCATCGTCGAGTTCGAATGAGTCGAGCGATGGACGTTTTTGATCGATAGGGAGGGAGATCCGGACGTCAGTCCGGGTGCCTGTCGGATCAGCGGGCCTGCGCAAGCAGGCCCGTTTTTTTGTGGCTACTGCGCCGCGCCGCGGGTATCGACCTCGGCGATCACCGACATGCCGGGGCGCAGGCGTTCGGCCAGCGGCTGATCGGGATCGAGGGCGATCTTGATCGGCAGGCGCTGCACGACCTTGGTGAAGTTGCCGGTGGCGTTGTCGGCCTTCAGCACGCTGAATTCCGAGCCGGTGGCGGGCGCGATTTCCAGCACCCGGCCGCTCAGCCGCGCGCCTTCCAGCGCGTCGACGGTGAAGCTGGCAGGCTGGCCCGGTTGCACGCGGGCCATCTGCGTTTCCTTGAAGTTGGCGATCACCCACAACGTACGCGGCACGACGAACAGCAGTTGCGAGCCTGCGGTGACGTACTGGCCCTTGCGCACGCCGATCTCGCTGGCCTGGCCGTCGCTGGGCGCATGCACGGTGGTGTTGTCGAGATCGAGGCGGGCACGTTCTAGCTGGGCGTCGGCCATTTCGACCTGGGCCTGCAGCGCATCGCGATTCACCATGGTGGCCTTGATCCGCTCGCTGGCGATGGCGATGTCGGCCTGAGCCTGTTCGACGCGGGTGTCGGCTTGCCGGGCGGCGGCACGGGCGTGGTCGAGCTGGCTGACCGATACCGCACCATCCTTGGCCAGCACCGCGCTGCGCTTCAGGTCGGTCCGGGCGCGCTCGGCTTCGGCCTCGGCAGCGGCCAGCGCGGCGCGGCTGGCCTGCAAGGCGGCATGGTTCTGCGCCTGGGTCTGCTCGGAGTTCGCCAACTGCGCCCTGGCGTTGGCGAGCTGGGCCTGTGCCAGCGCCAGCGCCGCTTCGTAGTTGCGGGTGTCGATCTTCACCAGCGCCTGGCCGGTCTCGACCTGCTCGTAGTCCTGCACCAGGACTTCGCTCACGTAGCCGCTGACCTGCGGCGCCAGTACCGTCACCTGGCCGCGCACGTAGGCGTTGTCGGTGGAAATGCGGCCGGTCTGGAAGGGCGGCAGGCTCCAGGCGCGCAGCACCAGCAGGATGCCGACCGTGGCGATGAGGACGGCGACCAGCGCACTGGCCAGTGTCGGCCGCAGCTTCTTGGGCGTGGGCGATGGGGACGAGGCGGGCGCGGAGGCCGGGGACGGGGGCTGTCGGGTGTCGTCGCTCATGATGTCTTGGAGTTATGTGGTGAGAGCGGATGAGGGGCGGGAAGCGCAGGGGGCATGCATTTGTACTATCGCACAGGGGCTGGCGGGGCCGCCTGCACCGGTGTGGCGTCGGTGCCGATCTCGGCATCGTCGGAGGGACGCCAGCGCTTGCGCAGGGCCGCGATGCCGGCAGCCCACTTGGCCCGGCGGGCCTGGAACAGCGCCCAGGCCAGGTAGCCGAAGCCGATCAGCGCGACGACGTGGAAGACGTCGTTGAAGGCGCGCACGTTGGCCTCCTGCCGCACGATCCGCGCCAGTTGGGCTGTGCCCTGTGCGGCCCGCTGCGCCGGATCGGTGATCTGGCTGGCGAGTGCCTGCTGCTGTTGCTGCAGGCGGGCGGCGACCTGAGGATCGGCGGGGTTGAGGTGCCGGGTGATGGCGACCGAATACGCCTGTTCGCGGTAGATCTGGTAGGTGCCGAGCGCGGCGGAGCCGGCCAGGCCGCCCAGCGTCTGCGTCATCGAGATTGTGATGATGACGGTGATCATGTAGTTCTGGCCCTGCTTGAGCCCCTGCACCAGGCCGAGCAGCATCAGCGGCCCCATGAAGATGCCGGCGCCGACGGCGGCGAGGAACTGGCTGAGGTAGAAATCCCCCGGACGGTCCAGGCTGCTGCGGTCGAAATCCAGCAGCGCCGCGGTGCCGAGCAGCAGCAGGGCCGCGATCAACTGGCGGCGCATGGTTTCCATGCTGATGGTGAGGGCCGATACGGCGATCCCGGCAAGCGTGCCGGCCAGGATGACGCCGAACAGCGGCTGCATCTGGTCGGCCGTCATGCCCAGCGTGCGCAGCATGCCGACCACGCCATAGCTCTGCTCGGTGGTCAGGAAGCGCAGCACGATGGCGCCGATGACGAAGCGCACGCTGGCGCTCTGGGTGAACCAGCGCGTCTGCAGCATGGGGTTGCGGCGATGGTGCTCCAGGTACAGCCCGGCGGTCAGCAGGATGATCGCCCCGACCAGCATCCAGGCCAGTTCCGGTGCATCGAACCACCAGCGCGTGGTGCCCTGCACCAGCACCGCCACCAGCAGTGCCACGCCGGGAATCAGCAGTGCCGCAGTGAGGAAATCCAGCCGCTCGAAGCTCTGGATGTGGACGCCGGTGGGCAGTTTCAGCAGCACCACGGCGGCGAAGGCGATCAGCGCCAGGCCGGCTTCGAGGTGGTACAGGTTGTGCCATTGGCCGTGGTCGAGCAGGCCGGGCGAGATGATCCAGGCCAGCGGCGCGGCCAGCTGGGTGATGCCGATGCCGAGCACCAGCATCTTCGGCACGTGGATGCGCGGCGCGGCCTGCAGCATGTACAGCGTGCACAAGGTGGTGCAGGCCGCTGCGGCGAATCCGCTCGCGGCGCGCAGCAGCAGCAGGCTCTGCGGGCTGCCGAGCAGCAGGTGCAGCACCGACAGCAGCGCATAGGCGCCGAGGCCGAGCTCGGTGAACAAGCGCATGCCGTACTGCTGGCGGAACTTGTAGATCAGCAGGTTGGCGGTGACGTTGAAGCCGATGTAGGCGCCCTGCAGCCACATCGCCTCGCTGGGCGTCAGTCCGGCCTGGCCCTGGATGGTGGGCAGGTTGGCGGTGAACAGCGCGTTGCCCAGCCCGCCGGCGAGGCCGACCAGCACGGCCACCAGCGCGTAGCAGGCCCGCTCCCAGGGCGGGTGGTCGATCATCGCCGGCGAGCCGGGCAGCGTGGGCTTCTCGTGCTCTTCCCAGTCGGGTGGGCGGCGCAGATAGACGGGAGCGCTCATGGTCGGTGCGGACGACTGTCTGGACCCGCCATGATGCCTGATGTCGCCCGGAAAGGAACGGCCCTGTCGGCCGTCCCGCCGGGCGAGTGTGCGCCCGGCGGGGCTAGATGCGGAAGCGGCTGACCAGCGCCTGCAGGTTGGTGGCGATGCCCTGCAGATCGTGTGCGGTCGTGGCCGTGTTCTGGATCGTGGCGGTGGTTTCCTCGACCATCTTGGCGATCTGCTCGACGCGCTGGGCGATCGCGGTGCTGGCCGCGCTCTGCTCGGTGGTGGCGTCGGCGACGTCGCCGATGCGTTCGAGGGTGCGCCGCGCGCCTTGTTCGATGGCGTTCAGCGATGCCGTCGCCGAGGCGGCCAGTTCGACGCCCTGCTGCACTTCCGGCAAGGCGGCGTTCATGGCGTCGACCGCGCCCACGGTATCGCTCTGGATGCCGACGATCATCTGCTCGATTTCGGTGGTCGCGGTCGAGGTGCGTTCGGCCAGCTTGCGCACTTCGTCGGCCACCACGGCGAAGCCGCGGCCCTGCTCGCCGGCGCGGGCGGCCTCGATCGCGGCGTTGAGTGCCAGCAGGTTGGTCTGTCCGGCGATTTCCTTGATGACGTTGGCGATATCGGAGATCTGGCGGGCGCGTTCGTCGAGTGCGCGGATGCGGGCCGAGGCGTCGGTGACCGTGCTGGCGATCTGCTGGATCGACTGGCTTGCCTGGCCGACGCGTTCCGTTCCCTGGCCGGAAAGCTCGACCGCGGCGACGGAGTCCTGCGCGGTTTCGCGGGCGCTGTCGGAAATGTTGCTGGAACTGACCGTCAACTCCTCGATCGCGGCGGCCATCGAGGCGGTGGCGTCGGACTGCTGCTCGGCCGCGCTGGCCACGTCGTCGGAGGCGCTGGCGATCCGCTGCGCGTCCGAAGCCAACTGGGTCGCGTCGCGGTGGATTTCGCTGATCATGCCGCGTAGCGAGACGACCATGTTGCCGAGCGTGTGCAGCAGGCTGCCGGGCCGGGCCTGGGCGATGTGAGTGGTGAGGTCGCCGCTCGCCACTTTCTCCATGATCGCCGCGGCCTCGCCCGGCTCGCAGCCGAGCGGGCGCAGCAGGTGGGTCACGAGCAGGATCAGCAGCACCAGGCTGACGACGACGCCGATGGCGGTGCCGATGACCGCCATCCTGGTCAGCCGGTCGGCCTCGGCCATGACGATGCTCTTGTCCAGCACCACGCCGATGTACCAGTCCATGCCCTGCAGCCTGGTCAGCGGGGTGAAGGAGACGAGCAGGGTCTTGCCGCCGCCGGACACTTCGCGCAGCGCGCCGTCCAGCGCAGGCGAGGCGCTGTCGAACAGTTCGGCGTAGGGCTTGCCGTTCATCTCGGCCCTGGGGTGGGAAATGATCTTGCCCGAGCGATTGAGCAGGAAGGCATGGCCGGCGCCGTTGAAATCGAGCGTGTTGATCGCGTCGGCGACCTGCTGCAGGCGGATGTCGCCGCCGAACACGCCGAGGAAGCGGCCGGCGTCGCTGATTCTGGCCACGGCCGAGATCAGCAGTTCGTTGGTGGTGCTATCGACGTAAGGCTCGGTCAGCACCGCCTGGCTGTTGTTCTTGCCGGTGGCGTACCAGGGGCGCTGGCGTCCGTCCCAACTGGCCGAGGGTTTCCAGCTGTCGAGGTTGCCGATGGGCTTGCCGTCGGCTTCCAGCGTGCCGAACACCAGGATGAACTCGTCCTTCAGCAGCGGAGCGCTGAAGACTCGCCGGTTTTCCTCGGGGCTGTAGCTGCTGTCAATGGTCTGCGCCGCCAGGTCGATCAGGCGGAGCTTGGCGTTGAGCCAGTTCTCGATCTGGCGGGCGAGGGTGGCGCTGGTTTCGGCGATGCTGGATTCCGTCTGGCCGTGCAGGGTGTCGCGCACCTGGCCGACCTGGGTCAGCGACAGCAGGCTGGTGGTGAGGAACAGGACGGTGGCGGCTGCAATGCCGACCTTGTGGGCTATTTTCATGGCGTTTCCGTTGGGAGGCAGGGGACGGAGTTGGTGTGGCGGCGGGACGGATGCAGGGTCCCGGCCGACAGCTTATCGGCCCGATTCGTGCGGGCTTTAGGTCGGCCTGCGAAAGCCGCGCGAAGCCGGCATTTTTCGGCGGCCGGGCGTGAAGTGGGTCACGCGGACGGGCGTTACGGCGATGAGCCGGGCCGGTTAATGTGGCATGCGGAACCAAACGCTGGCTCATCAGTCGCATTTACACAAATATACTTTGTGAAATAACATGCGCCCGTTTCCATCAAGCCCGCAACGCGGGCGCATGCTGGTCCGGACTCTGGTGCCTCTCTCATTTGCGCCGCCGGACTGCCTCCCTACTCCCTGACGACTGCCAGGCCTGAGCCCGAACGGCCCCGGTAGTGGAGCTGTGGGCGCCGTATCCGCAGCGGCCCGCGCATCGTCAGACCAGACTGAAAGGAGACGATAGATGAATGCGCAAGTGCAGACCCTGAAGCCGCGTTGGAGCATCGAGGAGGCGGCGCAGGCAGCTTTCGAGCCGGTGCCGTTCAAGGTATATACCCAGCGCGATCTCGATCGCATCGTGCAGCTTGGCAGGCTCTCCGCCGAACGGCGTTTCGAAATGAAGGTGGTGTCCTCGGTGCTGCCTTTCCGCGTCAACCAGTACGTCATCGACGAACTGATCGACTGGAGCAACATACCGGCCGATCCGATCTTCCAGCTCACCTTCCCGCAGCGCGGCATGCTCGCGCCGGAACATTTCGACCGCATCGCCGCGCTGCTGCGCAAGGGCGCCGACAAGGCCGAGCTGGATCAGGCCATCGCCGAAGTCCGCCACGAGCTCAATCCCCATCCGGCCGACCAGATGGAAATGAACATGCCGCGCGACGAGCATGGCAACCGGCTCGACGGCATCCAGCACAAGTACCGCGAGACCGTGCTGTTCTTCCCCAGCCAGGGCCAGACCTGCCACAGCTACTGCACCTTCTGCTTCCGCTGGGCGCAGTTCGTCGGTGACAAGGAACTGCGCATCGCCGCGTCCGAGGCCAGGACCCTGCACGACTATCTGCGCCGCAACAGCGAAGTCACCGACCTGTTGTTCACCGGCGGCGATCCGATGGTGATGAAGACGCGTCATCTGCGCGACTATCTCGAACCGCTGCTCAAGCCCGAGTTCGACCACATCCAGACCATCCGCATCGGCACCAAGGCGTTGACCTTCTGGCCGCACCGCTTCCTGGGCGCGGAGGATGCCGACGACCTGATCCGGCTGCTGACGCAACTGGCCGAGGCAGGCAAGCACGTCGCGCTGATGGCGCATTACAACCACTGGAAGGAGCTCGACACCGAGGCCGCGCAGGCGGCGATCCAGCGCATCCGCAGCACCGGCGCGGTGATCCGTGCGCAAGGCCCGCTGCTGGCGCACATCAACGACGATCCGGCGGTGTGGGCGAAGATGTGGAAGCTGCAGGTCAGGCTCGGCATCGTGCCCTACTACATGTTCGCCGAGCGTGACACCGGCGCGCGCGCCTACTTCGAAGTGCCGCTGGCGCGTGCATGGGAAATCTACCGCGAGGCCATGCAGCAGGTGTCCGGCCTCGGCCGCACCGCACGCGGCCCGAGCATGAGCGCCAGCCCCGGCAAGGTCGAGATTCAGGGCGTGGCCGAGATCGCCGGCGAGAAAGTCTTCGTGCTGCGCTTCATCCAGGGGCGCAACCCGGACTGGGTGCAGCGCCCCTTCTTCGCCCGCTATGACGAGGAGGCGACCTGGCTGCACCACCTGAAGCCCGCCTTCGGTGAGGAAAAGTGGTTCTGGGAAGACGAGTACGAAGCGATCCGCAGCGACAAGCTCGCTGCGGCCGGGCTCGCCGAATAGAGCAGTAGTGCTCGGTCCCGAGTGTTCGGGGCTTTTCCCTCTCCCGCATTGCGCGGCGGCGGAGTAGCATCCGCCCACGTGCATGCGGGAGCGAGCGATGGATTTTCGTAACGGCAGGGAAAGCCGCAACGTCGAGGACAGGCGCGGCCAGCGCGCCGGCTTGGGCGGACGCGGCAAGATCGGCATCGGCACCATCCTGCTGGCGCTGGTGGCGATGTATTTCGGCGTCGACCCGAGCGTGGTGCTCGACAACGCTGCGGTGGTGCAGTCGCCTTCGGGGATTCAGCCCGATGCCAGGCGGCCGGCAGCCGAGAACGAGCTTGCCAGCTTCTCTGCCAAGGTGCTGGCCGAAACCGAGCAGACCTGGGGGGCGATCTTCCGCGCTTCCGGGCAGCGGTACCAGGAGCCGACGCTGGTCCTGTTTACGGGGGCGACGCGCAGCGCCTGTGGCGTGGGGCAAGCCCAGATGGGACCGTTCTATTGCCCGGCCGACAGCAAGCTCTATCTGGATGTGTCTTTCTTCGACGAACTGAGCCGGCGCTTCGGAGCACCTGGCGATTTCGCCCAAGCCTACGTGATCGCGCACGAAGTCGGCCATCATGTGCAGAACCTGCTGGGCGTCTCGGGCAAGGTGCAGCAGGCCCGCCAGCGCCTGCCGGAGCGCGAGGGCAACCAGTTGTCGGTGCGGCTCGAACTGCAGGCCGACTGCCTAGCCGGCGTGTGGGCCCACCATGCCGTGCGTCAGCAGCAGATCATCTTGAGGGAGGGGGACGTCGAAGAGGCGCTGCGCGCTGCCACGGTCATTGGCGACGACCACATCCAGAAGCAGACCCAGGGCTACGCCGTGCCCGACAGCTTCACCCACGGCAGCGCTGCGCAGCGGGTGCGCTGGTTCCGCACCGGGCTGGAGCGGGGCGATCTGCGCGAGTGCGACACCTTCTCGGCGGCTGCGCTGTAAACCGGGCTTCGGGCAGGGCAAGAAGAAGGGCTCCCCCGGTGGTGGCGGGAGCCCTTCTTCCGATCATCCGCGGCGCGTTCTGCCGCGGCGTTCAGCCTGCCATCCTGGCGAAGGCTTCTACCACTTCCGCCGGCGCCTGCACCAGTTCGACCAGCACGCCTTCGCCGCCGATCGGGAACTCGTCGCTGCCCTTGGGGTGCAGGAAGGTGATGTCGTAGCCGGCGGCGCCGCGGCGGATGCCGCCGGGGGCGAAGCGCACGCCGTTGGCGCCGAGCCACTCCACTGCCTTGGGCAGATCATCCACCCACAGGCCGACGTGGTTCAGCGGCGTGGCATGCACGGCCGGCTTCTTTTCCGGATCGAGCGGCTGCATCAGGTCGACTTCGACCTTGAACGGGCCGCTGCCCATCGCGCAGATGTCCTCATCGACGTTCTCGCGCTCCGAGACGAAATTGCCGGTCACTTCCAGGCCGAGCATGTCGACCCACAGGGTCTTGAGCTTTTCCTTGCTGGGGCCGCCGATGGCGATCTGCTGGATACCGAGGATCTTGAACGGGCGCGGGGAGGGCATGCAGGACTCCGAAGTTCGTTAATCAATAACTCATAATTATGAACCGGAAGCCCGCGCTTGAAAACTGCGGCGCCTGGAAGCCCTGGGACATGACCCTCAACGCCAGGCGACCTGTGCGGCGAACAGGTAGCCTGCGCCGTAGACGGTCTTGATCAGCTTCGGATTGTGCGGGTCGTCGTCGAGCTTGCGCCGCAGCCGCGAAATGCGCACGTCGATGCTGCGGTCGAAGGGATCGACGTCGCGTTCGCCCAGCAACTGCTCGCGCGACAGGATCTTGTTGGGGCGGCGCAGCAAGGTCGCGAGCAGGCCGGCCTCGGCGGCCGACAGGCTGATCTCGCGCCCATCGGGGGCGGTCAGGGTGTGGCGGTTGCCGTCGAATTCCCAGCCGGCGAAACGGGCGATGTGCGTTTCTCCCGTGCCTTCCGGCGCGGCCGAGCGCTGGTAGCGACGCAGGATCGAGCGAACGCGGGCGATCAGCTCGCGCGGCTCGAAAGGCTTGACGATGTAGTCGTCGGCGCCGAGCTCGAGGCCGAGCACGCGGTCGGTGACGTCGTTGCGGCCGGTCAGGATCAGCACCGCGCAGGGCGTGCCGTCCTGCAACTGGCGCACGACCTGCATGCCGTCCATGTCGGGCAGGCCGAGATCGACGATGCACAGGTCGGGCGACTGGACGCGGGCACGTGCCAACAGCTCGCGCCCGGTGCTCAGGTGTTCGTGGCGGAAGCCGTATTCCGCCAGGCTGGCGCAGATCAGGCGGGCGATGTCCGGCTCGTCTTCCAGGACGAAGATCAGCGGCGAGGGGGAGTCCGGGAGGCTCGTGGTCATGTCGGGCTTTCCTTCGTGGCCGGATTCGTGGAGTGGATGGAGGTGTCGGTGTCGGCGACCTGCGTCGCAAGCGCAGCCAGCGCGGCTGCCAGCGCCGGCGGGTCGAAGGGTTTGCGCAGCACCGGCAACTGCGCGGCGGTGTCGCCGCCTTCCGGCCGTTCGCCGGTATAGCCGGTGACGAGCAGGATGGGCAGTGCCGGGCGCAGCATGCGTGCCCGCCGGGCGAGTTCGTGGCCATCCAGGCCGCCCGGCATCACGGTGTCGCTGACCAGCAGCGCGATGTCGTCGATGTTCTCCAGCAGCGCCAGGGCTTCGACGCCGTCGCCGGCCTCGATCACCGGATAGCCCAGCTCGGTGAGCTGCATGCGGATGACCTTGCGCACTTCGGGTTCGTCTTCCACCAGCAGCACCGGGCCGCCTTCGTAGGCGGGGAGAGGCTGCGCGGCAGCCTGCGGCGAAGGGAGGGAAGCGGCCGGCTGCGTCATCGGCAGCACGAAGCGGACGTTGGTGCCTTTGCCCGGTGTGCTCAGGATGCGGATGTTGCCGCCGGACTGGCGCACGAAGCCATACACCATCGACAGCCCCAGGCCGCTGCCGCTGCCGAAGGGCTTGGTGGTGAAGAAGGGCTCGAAGACGCGCGCCAGCACGGCGGGCTCGATGCCCTTGCCGGTGTCGCTGACGTCGATCTGCACGTAGTCGCCGGGCGCCACTTCGACGAGCCGGGCGAGGGCGCCGTCGATGTGGCGGGGCTGGACGGCGATCGACAGCGTGCCGTTGCCGGCCATCGCATCGCGTGCGTTGATCGCCAGGTTGAGGATGGCGTTTTCCAGCTGGTGAGGGTCGGCGAGGGCGTGGATCGGCGTGTCCGGCAGGTTCAGGCCGACGGTGACCGTCTCGCCCAGCGTGCGCATCAGCAGCTGCGTCATGTTGCGCACCAGTTCGCCGACTTCGATGGCGGCCGGCTCCAGCGTCTGGCGGCGCGAGAAGCTGAGCAGGCGCCGGATCAGTTCGGCGCCGCGCTGTGCGGCCTGCAGCGAGGGATCGACGTATTTGACGCCGTCGCTGCCCGCCAGCCTGCCCTGCAGCGCCGACAGGTTGCCGATGATGATCGTCAGCAGGTTGTTGAAGTCGTGCGCCAGGCCGCCGGTCAACTGGCCGACCGCTTCCATCTTCTGGGCCTGCACCAGCGCGGCCTGGCTGGCCTTCTGCTCGGTGATGTCGGTGGACATCACGAAATAGCCGCGAAAGCCGCCTTCGAGCGAGACGTCGGGAACGACCACGCTGCGGGCATGCACGGTCTGGCCGCCGGCGTTCTTGCGTGCGTACTCGTAGCTGACGCGCTCGCCGGCTTCGGCCTCGTGCAGATAGCCGTCGATGACGGGGTAGAGTTCCGGGCCGAAGACTTCCTCGACCGAACGGCCGACGATGCCATCCTTGGTCAGGCCGAACCATTCGGCGTAGGCGCGGTTGGCGAAGCGGTAGCGGCGGCCGGCATCGACATGGGCGATCATCGCCGGAATGGCGTCCAGGATCAGCCGCATGCGGCCTTCGGACAGGCGCAGCGCGCCGGCGATCTGGTCGATCTCGCGGTTGGCCTGCTCCAGTTCGGCAGTGCGTTCGTGAACCCGGGCTTCGAGGCGGGCGTTCTGTTCCTGGATCAGCGCTTCGGCGCGGCGCTGCTCGGTGATGTCGGTCCACAGCGAAACGAAGCCGAGGTTGGGGATCGGCACGCCGCGCACAGCCAGCACCCGGCCGTTGGGGCGCACGCGCTCGACGTAGTGAGGCTCGAAGGAGCGCGCCGCGGCCATTCGCGCCGCGACCAGCTTTTCGGTGTCACCTTCGCCGTATTCGCCGCGCTCGGCATTGAAGCGTACGAAAGCTTCGAAGGGAGTGCCGACCCGGAACAGCGGTTCGGGAAAGTCGAGCAGCCGTTGCATGGCCTTGTTCCACGTCACCAGCTTGGGCGTGGCGTCGAACACCGCGATCGCCTGGTCGAGCAGGTCGAGACCGGCCATCAGCAGGTCGTGCCGGCGGCGCTGTTCCGGCGACGGGCCGGGCAGTTGAGGGTCGTTTTCGGCGGGTGGCTGCGCCATGGTCGTGATCCGTCTCCATACTGTTCGGTATTGTTATGGGTCAATGCTGGCACAGTTCGACAGTGCTGGGCAGGGGCAGGTGTCACGCCGCCGGCGCACCTGCTGCCCGCTTGTGACGTTTACCGCGGGCTCACGTTCCGTTGCGGCGTGAAGGCGGGGGCCCGGCATGGCCGTTCTGGCGTGCGGCCAACTGGGCGCGGAACTGCTCGGGCGATTGCCCCGACCAGGACACGAAGGCGCGGTAGAAGGCCGATGTGTCCGCGTAGCCGAGGTCGGCCGCCAATTGCGCGATCGGCTGGCGGGTCTTGGCCAGGCGCGACCAGGCGATGTCGCGCCGGGTGGCTTCCTTGATCAGGCGAAAGCTCGAGCCTTCGTCTTCGAGCCGGCGGTGCAGCGTCCGGGTCGACAGGTGGAGTTGGCAGGCGACGTCCTCGATCGACAGGTTGACCGGCAGCGCGGCACGCAGCAGATCGCGGACACGCACCACCATTTCGCGGTCGCGCCGGTACAGCATCGAGATCCGGCCGGGTGCGCCTTCGAGGAAGTGCGCCAGCGCCGTGTCGTCGCGCCGCACCGGCAGGTCGAGCAGGTTGTCGTGGAAGTGCGCGAGCAGCGTGCTGCCGTCGAAGCTCGAACGCTCGGTATAGACCAGCGCATAGTCGTCGGCATGGGTGGGGCGGGTGTAGGGAAAGCGCACTTCGTCCAGCGCGATGCCGCGATTGACGAACCAGCAGGCGACGCTGTGGACCAGGCGCAGCAGCCATTCGAAGGCGAACACGCGGGCAGGGTCGTCGCAGCCGCTGAAAGGCGGAGGCATGCCGGGGGCGGAAAGCTCGACGATCTCGATTTCGGCATGTCTGCCCTGCCGCCTGACCTCCACCCGCAAGTCCGCCAACACCAGGCGCAGGAAGCGGCAGGCGCGCGACAGTGCTTCCGCCAGCGTCGCCGTGCCCAGCATGCCGCGGCACAGGAACTCGAAGCTGCCCGGCGGCATCGGCCGCGGAAACAGACCGAGCGCCTCGTCGTCCAGCTCGGCGATGATCAGGTTGTACAGCGCGGCGTAGCGGTCCACCGGAATGCGCTTGGCAGTATCTGCAAGACTGATGCCGGTGGCGGCGAGCAGCGGCGCCGGATCGAGGCCGCGGCGGCGCATGCCGGACAACATGCCATCGACGAAGCCCATCGCGACCGTGGCCTGGCGCCTTTTTGCCTGCGGCAGGGCAGGTGGGCGGGGGAGGGGCGGCTGGGGCATGGCGGCACGTGCTCCGGGCGGATTCGCATGCTTGCGAAGATTGGCGGATTTTGCACGATTGCCGTCGGCAAGCGCAATGGCAAAGCTGCCGTTCGCCTTCTACCATTCCGTTCATAAGAGCTGCGGCGCATCGAAGCCGCGGCATCATTCACCTGCCGGGGGAAGACCGACATGACCGACCTGAGCGTTGCCCACAAGTTGCAAGCCTACAAGCCCAAGAACAAGGTGCGCTTCGTCACCGCTGCGGCGCTGTTCGACGGCCACGACGCATCGATCAACATCATGCGCCGCATCCTGCAGGCGACCGGTTCCGAGGTGATTCATCTCGGCCACAACCGCTCGGTGGGCGAGATCGTCAAGGCCGCGCTGCAGGAAGACGTGCAGGGCATCGCCATCACCAGCTACCAGGGCGGCCACGTCGAGTTCTTCAAGTACATGATGGACCTGCTGAAGGCCAACGGCGGCGAGAACATCAAGGTCTTCGGCGGCGGCGGCGGCGTGATCGTGCCGGCCGAGATCAGGGAACTGCACGGCTACGGCGTGACCCACATCTTCTCGCCCGAGGACGGCGCCACGATGGGCCTGCAGGGCATGATCAACAGCGTCGTCGAACGCTGCGACGTCGATCTCGCTCCGGCCGCGCCGCAGAAGGCCGCCGCGGTGCTGAAGGCGCTCGCCGCCGGCGACCGCCGGGCGCTGGCGCAGATCATCACCGCGCTGGAGAACGGCGGCTACGGCGAGGACGTCAGGAAGGCGCTGATCGAAGCCGCGGCCAAGACCAAGGTGCCGACGCTCGGCATCACCGGTACCGGCGGCGCCGGCAAGTCCTCGCTGACCGACGAACTGGTGCGCCGCTTCCGCCTCGACCAGGACGACCGGCTCAAGCTCGCGATCGTCTCTATCGACCCCTCGCGCAAGCGTACCGGCGGCGCGCTGCTGGGCGACCGCATCCGCATGAATGCGATCGAGCACGACAACATCTACATGCGCTCGCTCGCCACCCGCGACACCGGCTCCGAAGTCTCGGCCGCGCTGCCGGAAGTCATCGCCGCCTGCAAGCTGGCCGGCTTCGACCTCGTCATCGTCGAGACCTCGGGCATCGGCCAGGGCAATGCCGCGATCGTGCCTTTCGTCGATCTGTCGCTGTACGTGATGACGCCCGAGTTCGGCGCCGCGTCGCAGCTGGAAAAGATCGACATGCTCGACTTCGCCGACTTCGTCGCGATCAACAAGTTCGACCGCAAGGGCGCCGAGGACGCGCTGCGCGACGTACGCAAGCAGTACCAGCGCAACCGCGAGCTGTTCGGCCAGAGCCCGGACGAGATGCCGGTGTTCGGCACCATGGCGGCGCGCTTCAACGACGACGGCGTCACCGCGCTGTACCAGTGCATGCTGCCGGCGCTGGTCGGCAAGGGCCTGAAAGCGGCCAAGAGCAAGCTGCCGGCGGTCGCCGTGAAGGCGTCCTCCGCCGGCCGGGCCATCGTGCCGGCCGAGCGCATCCGCTACCTGGCCGAGATCGCCGACAGCGTGCGCGACTACCACAAGCACGTCGAGCAGCAGGCCCGCGTCGCCCGCGAGCGCCAGTCGCTGAAGACGGCGAAGGCGCTGTTCGAGCAGCGCGGCAAGGACGCGGGTTCGTTCGACGAACTGATCGACTGGAAGGACGGCGAACTCACCCCGGCGGCGAAGAAGCTGCTGGAACAGTGGCCGACCGAGAAGGCCTTGTACGCCGCCGACGAATACGTGGTGAAGATCCGCGACAAGGAGATCCGCACCAGGCTGACCCACACTTCGCTGGCGGGCAGCAAGATCCGCAAGGTGGCCTTGCCGAACTTCGAGGACGAGGGCGAGACGCTTAAGTTCCTGATGAAGGAGAACGTGCCCGGCTCCTTCCCCTACACCGCGGGCGTGTTCGCCTTCAAGCGCGAGGGCGAGGATCCGACCCGCATGTTCGCCGGCGAAGGCGACGCCTTCCGTACCAACCGCCGCTTCAAGAAAGTGTCCGAAGGCATGCCGGCGCACCGCCTGTCCACCGCCTTCGACTCGGTGACGCTGTACGGCTGCGACCCCGATCTGCGCCCGGACATCTACGGCAAGATCGGCAACTCCGGCGTCAGCATCGCCACGCTGGACGACATGAAGGTGCTGTACGACGGCTTCGACCTGTGCGCGCCGACGACCTCGGTGTCGATGACGATCAACGGCCCGGCGCCGATCATCCTGGCCTTCTTCTTCAACACCGCGATCGACCAGCAGATCGCCAAGTTCAAGGCCGACAACGGCCGCGATCCGACCGCGGACGAATACGCCAAGATCCGCGCCTGGACGCTGTCGACGGTGCGCGGCACGGTGCAGGCCGACATCCTGAAGGAAGACCAGGGCCAGAACACCTGCATCTTCAGCACCGAGTTCGCGCTGAAGATGATGGGCGACATCCAGGAGTACTTCGTCCATCACAAGGTGCAGAACTTCTATTCGGTGTCGATCTCCGGCTATCACATCGCCGAGGCCGGCGCCAACCCGATCAGCCAGCTCGCCTTCACGCTCGCCAACGGCTTCACCTACGTCGAAAGCTACCTGGCGCGCGGCATGCACATCGACGACTTCGCGCCCAACCTGAGCTTCTTCTTCAGCAACGGCATGGACCCGGAATACACCGTGATCGGCCGCGTCGCCCGCCGCATCTGGGCGGTGGCGATGAAGGACAAGTACGGCGCCAACGAGCGCAGCCAGAAGCTCAAGTACCACGTCCAGACCTCGGGCCGCTCGCTGCACGCGCAGGAGATGGACTTCAACGACATCCGCACCACGCTGCAGGCGCTGATCGCGATCTACGACAACTGCAACTCGCTGCACACCAATGCCTACGACGAAGCGATCACGACGCCGACCGAGGAGAGCGTGCGCCGCGCGATGGCGATCCAGCTGATCATCAACCGCGAATGGGGCCTGGCGAAGAACGAGAACCCGAACCAGGGCGCCTTCATCATCGAGGAACTCACCGACTTGGTCGAAGAAGCGGTGCTGAAGGAGTTCGAGGCCATCGCCAGCCGCGGCGGCGTGCTCGGCGCGATGGAAACCGGCTACCAGCGCGGCAAGATCCAGGAAGAGTCGCTGTACTACGAGCACAAGAAGCACGACGGCTCCTACCCGATCATCGGCGTTAACACCTTCCTGAACCCCAGGGGCCATGTCCAGCAGGAAATCGAGCTGGCGCGCTCGACCGAGGAAGAAAAGCAGAGCCAGCTCGAGCGCCTGGCCGACTTCCATGCCCGCAACAAGGCCGAATCGCCCAAGTGGCAGGCCAGGCTGCAGCAGGCGGTGATCGACAATGCCAACGTCTTCGAGGTGCTGGTCGAAGCGGTGCGCCATTGCTCGCTCGGCCAGATCACCGAGGCGCTGTACAAGGTCGGCGGCCAGTACCGCCGCAGCATGTAATCGGACACGGCAGTTTCAGTCTTCCCCTCTCCCACTTGGGATGCGGCGCTTCGGCGCCGTTTTTTTTTTGCCGCCGGGCCGTCCCAAGGCAAAAAAAACACCCCCTCGGGGGGCAGGGGTTTCGCGGAGCAGTGCTTCGCGCCTGCGGAACGGGCCGGCTGTGCAAAGCTGGTCCTCTTGCGATCCGCGCAGCGGTGGAGCGTAGGGGGCTTTTTTGCCCCGATCAAGGCCGCAGGGCGCACAGCACCCCGGCCAGCCTGGCCACCGCGGCTTCCAGCTCGCTCGGCGCATGGGCGGCGAAACCCATCAGGAAACCCGTCTCGCGCGGCTGGGAGGCGTATAGCGTCGACAGCCCCAGCAGGTCGATGCCGGCGCGGCGGGCGGCGTCGACGGCTTCGCGTTCGGGAGTCGCGCGGGTGAACACGCAAGGCATCTGCATGCCGCCGGCCGGCACCCGCGGTTCCAGGAAATCGGCCAAGTCGTCGCGTACCAGCCGTGCCAGCACGTCGCGGCGTTCGGCATAGACGGTGCGCATGGTGCGTACGTGCGCGCCCAGGTGCCCGCCTTCGATGAAGCGCGCCAGCGTCAGCTGCGGGATCGGGGCGCTATGCCCGTCCAGCAGGGTGCGCGCCACCGTCATCGGCGCCACCAGCTGCGGCGGCAGCACCATGTAGCCGATGCGCAGGCCGGGGAACAGCGACTTGCTGAAGGTGCCGATGTAGATCGTGCGCTCGTGCGGATCGAGTCCCTGCACGCAGGCGGTGGGCCTGCCTTCGTAGTGGAATTCGCTGTCGTAGTCGTCCTCGATGATCCAGGCCTGCTCCCGCTCCGCCCACTCGATCGCGGCCAGCCGCCGCTCCAGCGCCAGCGTCGTGCCGCTTGGAAACTGGTGGGACGGCGTCAGGAAGGCCGCCCTGGCAGCTTGCGCCGTCTGCAGCAGCGCCACCTGCATGCCGTCGGCGTCCAGCGGCACCGGCACGCACTCCAGGCCGGCGGCGTCGAAGGCCTTGCGCGCGCCGTGATAGACCGGGTCCTCGATGAAGATGCGCTCGCCGGCATCGAGCAGCACCTTGGCGCACAGCGTCAGCGCCTGCTGCGAACTGGTCAGCACCAGCACGCGCTCGGGCGTGGCGCGGGCGCCGCGTTCCAGATTCACATGGGCGGCAATGGCGCGGCGCAAGGGCTCCACGCCTTGCGGCGGGCTGTGCAGCAGCGCCTGGGTGCCGTACTCCTTGAGCACCTGCCGCTGCAGCCGCTCCCAGGTGTGCAGCGGGAAGTTGCGCGTTTCAGGCACGCCGGGCGCAAAGGCGCGCGGCAGCAGGAAGTCGCGCACGCCGCCGCCGGCGAACATGGCCTTGCCGCGCCGGCTCAGGCGTGCCGCGGGCCGGGATACGGTCGCGGGCTTGGGCATGCCGCGTCCCGGCAGGCGTTGTACCTGCGCCGACACGAAGCTGCCGCTGCCCACGCGGCGCTCGATGAAGCCTTCGGCATGCAGGTGGCCGTAGGCGGCTTCCACGGTGTCGCGGGAGACCCCCAGCGAGCGGGCCAGCGCGCGCGACGCCGGCAGCGGCCGGCCAGCCTCGAGCGCACCGTCGAGGATCAGCTGCCGCACCGCACGCTGGATCCGGACATGCAGCGGCAGGGCGCCATGGGCGGGGTCGCAGATCCAGGCTTTGACGGATTCGAGCTGGGCGTGCTTGAACAATTGGTCGGCACTCCTTGGTGAAAGTGGCAGGAATGATCCGGCCATTGACGGCGTATAAATCCATATAAACAGCTTGCCCTGCCGGGTCAATCACTTCCATGGAGCCCTACATGCCATCCCCGGACTCATCTTCACCCCTTCGCTGGAGCGATCTCACCCATCCCGTCGTGGCCGGGCTGATCTCGGTCATCGTGAACTACGGCGGCACTTTCATCCTGGTGTTCCAGGCGGCCAAGGTGGCGGGGCTCAGCCCCGAGCTGACCGCCTCGTGGGTGTGGTCGGTCTCGATCGGCGTGGGCGTGACGGGCCTGATCCTGAGCTGGGCGACCCGCGAGCCGATCATCACCGCCTGGTCGACGCCGGCGGCGGCCTTTCTGGTCACCACCCTGGCGACGACGCCGTATGCCGAGGCGGTGGGCGCCTATCTGATTTCCGCGGCGGCCTTCGTCGTGCTCGGGCTGTCGGGCTGTTTCGAGCGCGTCATCCGACTGATTCCGCCGGGCGTCGCTGCCGGGCTGCTGGCAGGCATCCTGCTGCAGTTCGGCATCAAGGCCTTCGCCGGCATGAGCGTGGACCCTGCGCTGGCTGGGCTGCTGATCGTGGCCTACGTGGTGCTGAAGCGGGTCTCCGCACGCTATGCCGTCGTCGGCATCCTGGTGCTGGGGCTGGCTTTCCTGTTGCTGCAGCAGCGCGTCGATCTGTCCGGGCTGGAACTGAAGTTCGCCGCGCCGGTGTTCACGATGCCCGAATTCTCGCTCAACGCCCTGCTCAGCGTCGCGCTGCCGCTGTTCCTGATCACGCTGACCGGGCAGTACATGCCGGGCATGCTGGTGCTGCGCAACGACGGCTTCAGGACCAGCGCCAACCCGATCGTCGCCGTCACCGGCCTCGGTTCGCTGCTGATGGCGCCGTTCGGCTCGCACGCCTTCAACATCGCCGCCATCACCGCCGCGATCGCCACCGGCAGGGAGGCGCACGAGGATCCGTCCAGGCGCTGGATCGCCGGCATCGCCGCGGGGGTCTGCTACATTCTGGTCGGCGTCTTCGGCGTGACGCTGGCGGCGGTGTTCATGGCTTTTCCGGCCACCTTCATCTCCACGCTGGCCGGCCTGGCGCTGCTCGGCACCATCGGCGGCAGCCTCGCCAATGCCCTGGCCGAACCGAAGGCGCGCGAGGCCGCGCTGATCACCTTTCTCGCCGCGGCCGCCAACATCACGATGTTCGGCATCGGCGGCGCATTCTGGGGGCTGCTGATCGGCCTGCTGGCCCATGCCGTCCTCGACGGCCAGCCATCGTGGCGCAGGCTCTCCGCCGGCCTCGCCACCAGGAAGGGGTGAATCATGACAAGGACGACACAGACCCGCCACGACCAGCACGGCCTTTATCCCCAGGCCGGTACGGTCGAGGACTTCCGCCACAATCTCGCCGCCGTGCAGGCCCGCATCACCTCGGCCTGCCGGCGCGCCGGGCGCGACCCGGCCGGCGTGCGGCTGCTGCCGGTGAGCAAGACCAAGCCGGCCGCCAGCCTGCGCCTGGCCCATGCCGCCGGTTGCCGCATGTTCGGCGAGAACAAGGTGCAGGAAGCCCATGGCAAATGGGAGGCGATGCAGGATCTGGCCGATCTGCAGTGGTCGGTGATCGGCCATCTGCAGACCAACAAGGCGAAGCTGGTGGCGCGCTTCGCCAGCGAGTTCCAGGCGCTGGACAGCCTGCGCGTGGCCGCCGCGCTGGATCGGCGCCTGCAGGCCGAGGGCCGTGCGCTCGACGTCTTCGTGCAGGTCAATACCTCGGGCGAGGCGAGCAAGTACGGCCTGGCGCCCGCGGACGTGCCGGCCTTCCTCAGGGAGCTGCCGGCGTTTTCCTCGCTGCGCGTGCGCGGGCTGATGACCCTGGCGCTGTTTTCCGCCGAGGCCGGGCGGGTGCGCCGCTGCTTCGTGCTGCTGCGGCAGTTGCGCGAGCGCCTGCGCCAGGAGGCGCCGGCCGGCATCGTGCTGGACGAACTGTCGATGGGCATGTCGGGCGACTTCGAGATCGCCATCGAGGAAGGGGCGACCGTGGTGCGCGTGGGGCAGGCCATCTTCGGCGCGCGGGCCTTGCCGGACAGCCATTACTGGCCGGCGGGTACGGCGGCAGACGAGCCGTGAAGCGCGCTTTGCCGCGGCCGATGCCCGCCAGGCGGTCCCTTTCGTGCGGGCCGGGGCCCGTGTTTCAGCCGCCGCGCACCATCTGCAGGATCCGGGTGGTATTCAGCCCGCGGGCCGTTTCCTGCATCTGCGGCAGGTACTGCGCCTGCAGTTGGCGGCCATCGGCCATCACGCGCTGGTAGGCGTCGCGCAGCATCTGCGTGTTCAGGTTGCGGCCGCCGGCATAGTACTGGTTGGCGACGTGGCCCAGCGCGTAGGTGGCGGCGAAGCTCATGCCGCTGCTCACGGCCTGGCGGCCCAGGCCGCCGAGGATGCCTTTGCCGGCCTTGCCCAGCAGGCCGCCGAGCAGCTTGCGGCCGGCCTGTTCCAGGTACTGGGAGGTCAGCCCCACGCCCAGCGTGGCGAGCAGATCCTTGATGTGGCCACCGTCCAGTTCGTAGCCGTAGCTCTGGCCGATCTGATAGACCAGCCGCATCTGCAGCGGAATGATCGCCAGCGTTGACAGGTTTTCGGGCAGCAGCTCGATGGCGCCGTTGAGGATCGCTGCGTTGAGGATCTTGCGGTCCATGTCGGCAACGGAAAGCGTTCCCGGGCGGCGCTGTGCGGCGGTGTCCGGCAGCGCATCGACTGCGGTGGGGTGCGGCGCGGTTTCGCCCGTCGCGACGATCTCCGGCAGTTCCGCGGCAGCCGTAGCCAGCGGCGCGCTCGCCAGCGTGTCGGCCTGGGCGGCGAACTCGGTCGGCGCCTGGCCCAGCGCTTCACGCAGCCGGGCCAGGAAGGCCTGCTCCTGCGTGCTGGTCCGGCCATCTGCCTCGCATACGCACACGGCCATCTCGTAGGCCAATTGACGCGCTTCGCTGCTGGCCAGCTTCGGCAGCACGTCGGCCAGTTGCACGCGGCGCATCAACACTTCCTGGTACAGCCCGGGCAGGTTGATCTGCTGGTCCTCGGCCAGCCCTTGTGCCACCTGGCGTATCTGCTCGCGCTCGCGATCGTGCTTGTCGCCGTCGGCATAGGCGGCCAGCAGGCAGACGGTGAGAATGGCGCGTGTTTCTTCGGGGGGCATCGGAGTCCTCGTCGCATCGGGTTGCCGTTCATGCCGACCATTTCGCGCAGCCGGCAAAAAGATACCGGATTCTCCACTTCCTCCATCCAGTCGTACAAGGTTTCCGCCAGCCGGCAACAGCTGGAGATGAAATTACCAAGAATGGGCATTTGAGATGGATAATGCCATTGCTAAAGAAATGGTTTTAGCATCCGTTGATGCAAGCACCCTGAAAACATTCCCTGGCGGAAACAAGAATGAAAAACAACCAGCCCGTTACATCGGTCGAGACACTGGTGCCCGAAGGCGAGTTCATCTACAGCCGGACCGACTGTCTGGGCAATATCGTCGCGGCAAACGATCTCTTCGTCGCCCTGTCGGGCTTCAGCCGCGAGGAGCTGATCGGCCAGCCGCACAACGTCGTCCGCCATCCCGACATGCCGTCGGCAGCCTACGTGGACCTGTGGCGGGCGCTGAAGGCGGGCGAACCCTGGAGTGGCTACGTCAAGAACCGCCGCAAGGACGGCGGTTTCTACTGGGTGCGGGCGTTCGCTTCGCCGGTGCGCGAGAACGGCAAGGTGATCGGCTACGAATCCGTGCGGCGCCATGTCGATCGGGCGACGATTGCCGAGGTCGATGCCGCTTATCGCCGGATGCGCGCCCATCCTGGCCGCTTCGAGGTGCGTGACGGGCGCGTGGTCCGGGCCGGGCTGGTGGGGCGACTGTCGGATGGGTCGCTGGCGGTGCGCTTCGGCCTCGGGCTGGGCGTCGCGGCGGCCGGTGCGGTGTTGCTGGCCTTGGCCGCATTCGGTGGCTGGGCCTTGCCCGATGCCTGGCTGTGGGCGGTGCTGGCGGTGGTCCTCGCAGTCATCGGCTGGCTGCAGTTCGGCGTGATGCGAGGCGTGCGCGCGGATCTGTCCCGCCTGCGCGAAACCATGTCGGCAGCACAGCGGGATGGCGATCTGCGCCGTGTCGTCCATGTCGAAGGCGGCGGCGAAGTGCGTGCGATCGGAGACGCCTTTAACGCGATGATGGCCAACCTGCAGGCAATCCTGATCAATGTCCGCGAGGCGGCGGAGCGGATCGTGGCGCAGTCGGATACGCTGAAGCAGTCGAGCGGCCTGGTGTCGGACGGTGCAGCGGGCATGAGCGAGACGGCGTCGTCCACCGCAGCGGCGGTCGAGCAGGTGACCGTGGCAGTGGGCGAAGTGGCCGAGCATGCGCTCGCCTCCGCCGAGGCCGCACGCGAGACGCAGCGAGCCGCAGCCGAAGGCATGGCGCAGGCTGAACGGGCCGTGAGCGAGATCGGGCAACTGGCGCGGACGGTGGGCGAAACCGCTGCCAGCATGGACAGGCTCAGGGTGGCCTCGGGCGAGATCGGCAACATCGCCATCGTCATCAAGGAGATCGCCGATCAGACCAACCTGCTGGCGCTCAATGCCGCGATCGAAGCGGCACGGGCGGGCGAATGGGGGCGCGGCTTCGCGGTGGTGGCGGACGAGGTGCGCAAGCTGGCCGAAAGGACGACGGCGGCGACGGGCGAGATCGGCGCCATCATCGGTTCGCTGCACGACGAAACCCGGACTGCGGTCGGCAATGCCGAATCCGGCAGTAAGCAGGTGCGCCTCAGCGTCGGCCTGATCGAAGAGACCCAGGCGGCCCTGGCGGCGATCCGGGCATCGGCCGAGAACAGCCTGAGCCTGATCGACGGCATCGAGCTGGCCACCCGCGAGCAATCGGCCGCGGTGACCTCGATCGCCGGCAGCGTCGAGGGCATTGCCCGTCGCGCCGGGGAGTCCTCGGTCGCGGTGAGCGGCATTGCCGGTGCGTCGCGCGGCCTGGCCGAAGTGTCCTGCGGGCTCGACGCCGCCCTGGCGCGGATAAAGGTCTGACACGGGGGCCGGGCGGCGGGCCGGGGAGCCGAGACTGTGCGAGCCGAGCGGCGTTACACTGCCGGCCATGATGAACCTGACCACTCCGGCGCTGCTGTTTCCGGCAATCTCGCTGTTGCTGCTCGCCTACACCAACCGTTTCCTGACGCTGGCGCAAGTCATTCGCCAACTGAACTCGTCATCCGACCGTGGCGGCGAACTGGTGCAATGCCAGTTGCCCGGGCTCAAGCGCCGCATCATGCTGACCCAGTACATGCAGGGCTTCGGCGTGTTCAGCTTCCTGCTGTGCGCGCTGTCGATGTTCGCGCTGTTCATGGAAGCCGACCTGCCGGGCAAGCTGCTGTTCGGAACCAGCATCCTGGCGCTTGCCCTGTCGCTGGTGCTGTCGCTGATCGAAGTGCTGCTGTCGACCGAGGCCTTGTCGCTGGTGGTTCGGGATCTGGAATCGGCGAAATCCTTGGGCAGCGAGCAGGATGGAAGCCAGCGAGTCAGCGGCTCGTGAGCTTGAGCTCGATGCGGCGGTTGCGGGCGTAGGCTTCGTCGCTGGTCCGTGTGTCGAGCGGGTGGAATTCGCCGTAGCCGGTGGCGGCCAGGCGCTGCGGTGGAATGCCCTGGGCGCGCAGGATCTTGACGATGGCCAGCGCGCGCGCGGTGGAGAGCTCCCAGTTGGATGGGAAGCGCGGCGTCGAGATCGGCCGGCGGTCGGTATGGCCATCGACCTGCAGCACCCAGGGCAGGTCGGCCGGGATCTCGGCGGCCAGCGTCTTCAGCGTTTCGGCCAGGCGGGTGAGCTGGACCATGCCGTCGGCGCTGACTTCGTCCGAGGCGGTCGGGAACAGCACTTCGCTCGAGAATACGAAGCGGTCGCCGACGATCTGGATGTCCTTGCGCTCGCCGAGCACGGCCTGCAGGCGGCCGAAGAATTCCGAACGGTAGCGCGCCAGCTCCTGCACGCGGGCGGCCAGCGCCAGGTTCAGTTCGCGGCCCAGTTCATCGATCTTGAGATCCTTGTCGCGCGCGGCCGCTTCGGCGGCGGCCAGCGCGATGTTGAGCTGTTCGAGCTGGCTGCGCACGGCGGCGAGCTGGCGGTTCAGCAGTTCGACCTGGGCGATGGCCTGGGCGGACATCTCGGTCTGTTCCTTGAGGCCGCGTTCGCTGGTGTCGAGATCGCTGGCCAAGCGCGCGACTTCGGCTTCGAGCTCGGCCTTCAGGCGTTCGAGGACGGCGATGTCGGCGCCCAGCCGGGCGGCTTCCTCGCGCTGCGCACGGGCTTCGTCCTGCGCGGCATGGAGTTCGTCGCGGGCGCTGAACAACTCGGTGGACAGCGCTTCGCGTTCGCGCTCGGTGGCGGCCAGCGAAGCGCTCAGTTCGCCGACTTGCGCGTCGGCCCGCTCGCGCGCCGACTGTTCCAGGCTCAGCGTCTGCGCCAGCGCCGCCAGCTCGGCGTTGAGGCGCGCCAGCGCGCGGTCGCGTCCGCTGACCGCGTCGCTGAGCACGAACTGGCCGATGACGAAGATCAGGATCACGAACACCAGCACCATCAGCAGCGAGGCCAGGGCATCGACGAAGCCGGGCCAGAAGTCCAGCGCGCGGCGTTGTTTCAGGCGGGCCATCGCTCAGTTTGCCTTCTGCCCGCCGAGCGCCGCGGCGATGGTGCGCGACAGCAGGCGCAGTTCGGCGCGCAGTTCTTCCGAGAACTGGGCGGTCTGGGTGCTCTGTGCCGGCTGCTGGGCGAGCTGGCGGATCAGGCCGCGCAGGTCTTCCTGCGACGAGGACAGCGCCGACAGGTCGCGCGATTCGCGGCCGATGAGTTCGGCCAGGCGGCCGATCTGGGTATTGAGTTCGGCAAGGTGCTCGGCGGTGACGCGGCGTTCGCGTTCGGATTCGGCCGCGGTGCGCTGCATGCGCTCCATGCCTTCGGCGGTCTGCTCCAGCAGGGCCTGCACGTAGGCCGGCACGCTGGCCTCGCCTTCGAGGCCGGTCGAGGAGGGCAGCCGGGTGATGTGCGACAGCCATTCTTCCAGCTCGTTGTAGAAGCGGTTCTGTGCATGCCCCGCCTGCAGGTCGAGAAAACCGACGACGAGCGAACCGGCGAGGCCGAACAGCGAAGTCGAGAAGCTGGTCGCCATGCCGCCGAGCGGTTCGTCGAGATGGGCCTTGAGGCTCTCGAACATCGCCACCGGATCGGTGCCGACGCTCATGTCGCTGATGATCTCGCTGATCGAGCGGATGGTGATGAGCAGGCCCCAGAACGTACCGAGCAGGCCGATGAAGATCAGCAGGCCGACGATGTAGCGCGACAGGTCGCGCTGTTCTTCGAGGCGGATCTGCACGCTGTCGAGCAGGGTGCGCATCGAGGCCGGCGACAGGTGCGATTCACCGCGCCGGCGGTTCGACAGCAGCCGTGCCATCGGTGCCAGCAGCACGGGACGCAGGTCTGGTGCGGCTTCCGGGTGGCGCTGGAAAGCTTCGATCCACAGCACTTCGCGCTGCAGCCGCCAGACCTGGCGCAGATTGACCGCGATGCCGATCGCCAGCACGAACAGGATCACGCCGTTGAAGCCGGGGTTGGCGAGAAAGGCATGCTTGAGCTGCGGTACCAGCACTGCGGCGAGCAGCGCCACCAGCGCCAGGAAGACGCCCATCCAGGTCGTGACGTGGACCGGCTTGGTGAAGACCTTGTGTTCCATGGGGACGACATCCTCATTGCTGGACGCGGCGGCGCCCGAGGCGGGCAAGCCCCTGCCGGCCAGCGCTCGTGGGCAAACTCTCCGTGCCGTTGAAGTCTAGCGCGAATTCGGCATGCCAGCGCTGCGCGAACGGCGTCCGGGCGCCTGGCGCCGGCTACAGCCGACCACGTCCGGGGGCGAATCCGGCGATTGCAACAATTCACTACATTCCGCAAACAGTTGCGCAAACATGGCTTGCGAAACTCCAGCCTGAATCGACACGGACTGCATGTCGTGTCGCACCCGGACCGCAGAACGAAACCAGAGCAGCGGCCGAGGAGACAGGCAGTACGACACTGGAGGAGAGAAGGGCATGTCCGACAACGACCGGCGGGATGCGGGGCTGGATACCTTTCCGCGCTACCTGATGCACCATGCCAGGCAGCGGCCGCAGCAGCCCGCCATGCGCGAGAAGGAATACGGTATCTGGCAGACCTACGACTGGGGCCAGGTTGCCGACAACGTGCGGGCGATCGCCTGCGGCCTGGCGAAGCTCGGCTTCAAGCGCGGCGACCGCCTGGCCATCGTCGGCGACAACCGGCCGCGGCTGTACGGGTCGGTGATGGCCTGCCAGTGCCTCGGCGGCATTCCGGTGATGATGTACCAGGACGCCGTGGCGCAGGAAATGGTCTATGTGCTGCAGGACGCCGAGGTCAAGTTCGCGATCGTCGAGGACCAGGAGCAGGTCGACAAGATGCTGGAGATCGCCGGCGAGGCGCCATTGCTCCAGCACGTGATCTACGACGATGCGCGTGGCCTGCGCAAATACGACCAGCCCCTCCTGATGGCGCTGGATGCGCTGCAGGAGGCCGGCCGTGCCTGGGCGCAGGAGCGGCCGGACTTTCTCGATGGCGAGATCGCCAAGGGCGCGCCGGACGACATCTCGGTGATGCTCTACACCTCGGGGACCACCGGCAAGCCCAAGGGCGTGTGCCAGACCCACGAGGCTTTCATCTCGGCGGCGCGCGGCGCAATCCAGTTCGACGCGCTGACCGAGCGCGAGGACATCCTGTCCTACCTGCCGATGGCCTGGGTGGGCGATCATCTGTTCTCCTTCGCCCAGGCGACGGTGGCCGGCTTCACGATCAACTGCCCGGAGTCCGGCGAGACGGTGATGACCGACCTGCGCGAGATCGGCCCCACCTACTATTTCGCGCCGCCGCGTGTGTTCGAGAACCTGCTGACCCAGGTCATGATCCGCATGGAGGACGCCAGCGCGCTCAAGCGCCGGATGTTCCACCATTTCATGGACGTCGCCCGCCGCTGCGGCGCCGACATCCTGGACGGCAAGCCGGTTTCGGGCGGCGACCGCTTCCAGTACTGGCTGGGCAATCTGCTGGTGTACGGCCCGCTGAAGAACGTGCTGGGCATGAGCCGCATCCGCGTCGCCTATACCGCCGGTGCGGCGATCGGCCCCGACCTGTTCCGCTTCTACCGCTCGATCGGCATCAACCTGAAGCAGCTCTACGGCCAGACCGAGACCTGCGCCTACGTCTGCCTGCAGCCCGACGGCCAGATCAAGCTGGATTCGGTGGGCAAGCCGGCGCCCTTCGTCGAGGTCAAGCTCGCTGACAACGGCGAGATCCTGGTCAAGGGGCCGATGCTGCTGAAGGCCTACTACAAGCGCCCGGACGCCACCGCCGAGTCGATCAACGCCGACGGCTACTTCATGACCGGCGACGCGGGATACTTCGACGAGGACGGCCACCTGAAGATCATCGACCGGGCCAAGGATGTCGGCAAGATGTCCGACGGCTCGATGTTCGCGCCCAACTACATCGAGAACAAGCTCAAGTTCTTCCAGCACATCAAGGAGGCGGTGACCTTCGGCAGCGGCAAGGATTTCGCCACCGCATTCATCAACATCGACCTCGAGGCGGTGGGCAACTGGGCCGAGAAGAAAGGCATGGCCTACTCCGGCTACACCGACCTCGCCTCGCAGGATGCCGTGTATGCGCTGATCCGCGACTGCGTCGAGAAGGTCAATGCCGATCTCGCCGCCGATCCGAAGATGAGCGGTGCGCAGATCAAGCGCTTCCTGGTGCTGCACAAGGAGCTGGACGCCGACGACGGCGAGCTCACCCGCACGCGCAAGGTGCGCCGCAACTTCATCGCCGAGAAGTATGCCGTGCTGGTCGATGCGCTGTTCGAAGGCCGTGCGCGCCAGTTCATCGAGACCCAGGTCACCTACGAGGATGGCCGTGTCGGCAAGGTCTCGGCCGACCTGCGCATCGAGGAAGCGAAGACTTTTGCGCCGCAGGCCGGCCAGTTGGCGGCCTGAGGAGACGAGGAATGGACATGACCGACATCAACCCCGCCGCCTCGGATGCTGCCGCGGATTCGGGCCGCCGCTTCGGCGACGTGATCCTGGATCTGCAGAACATCTCGCTGCGCTTCGGCGGCGTGAAGGCGCTGACCGACATCAGCTTCGACGTCCGCGAGCACGAGATCCGCTCGATCATCGGCCCCAACGGCGCCGGCAAGAGCTCGATGCTGAACGTCATCAACGGCGTCTATCACCCGCAGGAAGGCAGGATTCTCTACCGCGGCCAGGAGCGCAAGCGGCTCGAGCCCTACATGGCGGCGCGCCAGGGGATCGCCCGCACCTTCCAGAACATCGCGCTGTTCAAGGGCATGAGCGTGCTCGACAACATCATGACCGGCCGCAACCTGATGATGAAGAGCAACATCCTGCAGATGGCGCTGTACTGGGGCCGGGCGCAGAAGGAGGAGATCGCCCACCGCGAGAAGGTGGAGGAGATCATCGACTTCCTCGAGATCCAGAACGTGCGCAAGACGCCGGTGGGCCAGCTTCCCTACGGCCTGCAGAAGCGCGTCGAGCTGGGCCGCGCGCTGGCGGCGGAACCGTCGATGCTGCTGCTCGACGAGCCGATGGCCGGCATGAACGTCGAGGAGAAGCAGGACATGTGCCGCTTCATCCTCGACGTTAATGACCAGTTCGGCACCACCATCGTGCTGATCGAGCACGACATGGGCGTGGTGATGGACATTTCCGATCGCGTCGTGGTGCTCGACTACGGCAAGAAGATCGGCGACGGCGCACCGGACGAGGTGCGCAACAACGAAGACGTCATCAGTGCCTACCTCGGCACGTCGCACTGAGCGGGGATACAGTCATGGGATTCTTTCTTGAAACCTTGTTCGGCGGCTTGATGGCCGGCATGTTGTATTCGCTGGTCGCGCTCGGCTTCGTGCTGATCTACAAGGCCTCGGGCGTGTTCAACTTCGCCCAGGGGGCGATGGTGCTGTTCGCCGCGCTGGCGATGGCGCGCTTCGCCGAGTGGTTCCCGAAGTGGTTCGGCTTCGAGAGCCTGCTGCTGGCCAACCTGCTGGCCTTCGTCGCGGCGATGGCGATGATGGTGGTGCTGGCCTGGGCGATCGAGCGCTTCTGCCTGTCCAAGCTGGTCAACCAGGAAGGCATCACGCTGCTGATGGCGACGCTGGGCATCGCCTACTTCCTCGACGGCTTCGGCCAGACCCTGTTCGGCAGCGACATCTACAGCATCAACGTCGGCATGCCGAAGGACCCGGCCTTCGTCATGGAAAGCATGTTCGAAGGCGGCGTCATGATCAGCAAGGAAGACCTCGTCGCCGCGGCCGTTTCCGCGCTGCTGGTGATCGTGCTGGCGCTGTTCTTCCAGAAGACCAAGACCGGCCGCGCGCTGCGCGCGGTGGCCGACGACCACCAGGCCGCCCAGTCGATCGGCATCCCGCTGAACAGGATCTGGGTGATCGTCTGGTCGGTGGCGGGCTTCGCCGCGCTGATCGCCGGCATCATCTGGGGCTCCAAGCTGGGCGTGCAATTCACGCTGTCGCTGGTGGCGCTGAAGGCGCTGCCGGTGGTCATCCTGGGCGGGCTGACCTCGGTGCCCGGGGCGATCATCGGCGGCCTGATCATCGGCGTGGGCGAGAAGCTGTCCGAGATCTACATCGGGCCCATGCTCGGCGGCGGCATCGAGATCTGGTTCGCCTACGTGCTGGCGCTGGGCTTCCTGCTGCTGCGGCCGCAAGGGCTGTTCGGCGAAAAAATCATCGACCGCGTCTGACGTCCTCAGCGATTTCGGGAGACTTTCCGCATGCTGTACAGAGAAAACGGCCAGTTCAAGACGAGCTACGCGGCCGACCAACAGATCTTTCCCATCCTCCAGGACCGCTGGGCCCTCGGCCTGCTGCTGCTGGTCGCCTTCGTGGTGATGCCGCTGGTGGGTTCGGAGTACTTCTTCCGCGCCATCCTGATTCCCTTCCTGATCCTGGCGCTGGCGGCGCTCGGGCTCAACATCCTGGTCGGCTACTGCGGCCAGATCTCGCTCGGCACCGGCGCCTTCATGGCGGTAGGCGCCTATGCTGCCTACAACTTCATGGTCCGCATCGACGGCATGCCGCTGATCGTGGCGATGCTGCTGGGCGGGCTGTGCGCGACCGTGATCGGCGTGCTGTTCGGGATTCCGTCGTTGCGCATCAAGGGCCTGTACTTGGCGGTGGCGACGCTGGCGGCGCAGTTCTTCACCGACTGGGCCTTCCTGCGCATCGGCTGGTTCACCAACAACTCGACCTCGGGCTCGGTGAGCGTGGCGAACCTGAACGTGTTCGGCATTCCGATCGAATCGCCGGTGAGCAAGTACCTGTTCTGCCTAGTGGTGGTGTGCCTGTTCGCGCTGATGGCCAAGAACCTGACGCGCAGCGCCATCGGCCGCCAGTGGATGGCGATCCGCGACATGGACGTGGCGGCGGCGGTGATCGGCATCCGCCCGGTCTATGCCAAGCTGACGGCCTTCGCGGTCAGCTCCTTCATCGTCGGCGTGGCCGGCGTGTTGTGGGCCTTCGTGTATCTGGGCGCCTGGGAGCCGGCCGCCTTCTCGATCGACCGCTCCTTCCAACTGCTGTTCATGGTCATCATCGGCGGCCTGGGCTCGATTTCCGGCGCTTTCCTCGGCGCGGCCTTCATGGTGCTGCTGCCGGTGGTGCTCGACCAGCTGCCTCACTGGCTGGGCATTCCCATCTCCACGGCCACCGTCTCCCATCTGGTGCACATGATCTTCGGTGCGCTGATCGTGTTCTTCCTGATCGTCGAACCGCACGGCCTGGCCAAGCTGTGGAGCGTAGGCAAGCAGAAGATGCGGCTATGGCCCTTCCCGCATTGATTTTCCGGTGCGGTGCCCGAATCGATGCGAAGTTCGGGTTTTCGTTGCAGCTTCCGGGTACGCGGTACGTACCACTCACCAAAAACACGAGGAGACACCCATGAAATTCAAACCTCTGGCTCTCGCAGCGACGCTCGTCACCCTGGGTGCGGCATCCTTCGCCACCCCCGCCATGGCGCAGGAGCAGTACATTCCGCTGCTGTCCTACCGCACCGGCGCCTATGCGCCCAACGGCATCCCCTGGGCCAATGGCAAGCAGGACTATCTAAAGTACGTGAACGCCAACGGCGGCGTGAACGGCGTCAAAATCGCCTATGAGGAATGCGAGACCGGCTATGCCACCGACAAGGGCGTGGAGTGCTACGAGCGCCTGAAGGGCCGCGGCGCCTCGTCGTTCGATCCGCAATCCACCGGCATCACCTTCGCGCTGACCGACAAGGCGCCGATCGACAAGATTCCGCTGATCACGCTGGGTTATGGCCTGGCGGCGTCGCAGGACGGCGGCGTGTTCAAGTGGAACTTCCCGCTGATGGGCAGCTACTGGACCGCGGCCGACATCCTGATCCAGCACCTGGGCGAGAAGGAAGGCGGGCTGGACAAGCTCAAGGGCAAGAAGATCGCGCTGGTCTATCATGACTCGCCGTTCGGCAAGGAGCCGATCCCGCTGCTGCAGAAGCGTGCCGAGATGCACGGCTTCCAACTCAACCTGCTGCCGGTGACGGCGCCGGGCGTGGAACAGAAGGCCACCTGGCTGCAGGTGCGCCGCGACCGTCCCGACTACGTGCTGCTGTGGGGCTGGGGGGTGATGAACTCCACCGCGCTGAAGGAAGCAGTGGCCACCGGCTTCCCGCGCGAGAAGATGTACGGCGTGTGATGGGCCGGCGCCGAGCCGGACGTCAAGGACGTCGGCGCCAACGCCAAGGGCTACAACGCGCTGGCGCTGAACCCCAACGGCACCGGCTATCCGCTGATCCAGGACATCCTGAAGAAGGTGCATGACGCCGGCCAGGGCTCCGGCCCGCGCGACGAGGTCGGCTCGGTGCTCTACACCCGCGGCATGCTCATCTCCATGCTCACGGTGGAAGCCGTCCGCCGCGCCCAGGAACAGTACGGTCAGGGCAAGGTGGTGACGCCCGAGCAGGTGCGCTGGGGCTTCGAGAACCTCGACATCGACGACAAGCGCCTGGAAGAGCTGGGCCTGGCCGGCGTGGTGCGCCCGATCAAGACCTCGTGCGACGACCACATGGGGTCGTCGTGGGCGCGCGTCCATCAGTGGGACGGCAGCAAGTGGGTGATGGGCGAGACCTGGTACGAGGGCGACAAGAGCGTGATCGATCCCCTGGTCAAGGAAGCGGCCGACCGTTACGCCGCCGAGAAGCGCATCCAGCGCCGCAGCGCCGACGACTGCAAGGCTTGAGCCTTGCGCCCCGGCCCCCAGCGGGGCCAGGGTTGCCATGAATCAGGACGGGCCGCCGCCTGGGCGCGGCGCCCGCATCAACAGCGGATGAGACGATGAACACCTCCACGACGAATGCGCCTCTGGCTCCCGAGTCCAACATCCTCCTGAACGTAAACGGCATCGAGGTCATCTACAACCACGTGGTGCTGGTGCTGAAAGGGGTATCGCTGCAGGTGCCGGAAGGCCGCATCGTCGCCATCCTCGGCGGCAACGGCGCGGGCAAGACCACCACGCTGCGGGCGATCTCGAACCTGCTCAAGGGCGAGCGCGGCGAGGTCACCAAGGGCATGATCGAGTACCGCGGCGAGCGCGTCGAAGCACTGTCGCCGTCCGATCTGGTGCGTCGCGGCGTCGTCCAGGTGATGGAAGGGCGCCACTGCTTCGCCCACCTGACGATCGAGGAAAACCTGCTCGCCGGCGCCTACACGCGCAGCGACAAGGGCGAGATTTCCGCCAACCTCGACAAGGTCTATACCTATTTCCCGCGCCTGAAGACGCGCCGCAGCAGCCAGGCGGCCTATACCTCGGGCGGCGAGCAGCAGATGTGCGCGATCGGCCGGGCGCTAATGTCGAACCCGAACATGGTGCTGCTGGACGAGCCTTCGATGGGCCTGGCGCCGCAGATCGTCGAAGAGGTGTTCGAGATCGTCAAGGACCTCAACGCCAAGGAAAAGGTGAGCTTCCTGCTCGCCGAACAGAACACCATGGTGGCGTTGCGCTATGCGGATTTCGGCTACATCGTCGAGAACGGCCGCATCGTCATGGAAGGCGCGGCGCAGGAGCTGGCAAGCAACGAGGACGTCAAGGAGTTCTACCTCGGCCTGTCGGGCGAAGGGCGCAAGAGCTTCCGCGAGGTCAAGCATTACCGCCGCCGCAAGCGCTGGCTGAGCTGAGCACGGGCGCCGCAGCGAACTCCACAACGCAGCGAACAGGGATGCCGAGATGAATTTCTACGACGAGCGGGAAACCCGCGATCCAGACCAACGCGAGCGCGAGCTGATGGCGCGCCTGCCGGCACAGATCGCCCATGCGCGCGCGAACGCGCCGGCTTTCGCCAGGCTGCTCGCCGACGTCGACCCCGCCGCGGTGTCGAGCCGCGCCGCGCTCGCCGCGTTGCCGGTCACGCGCAAATCGGAACTGCTGGAGCTGCAGAAGGCCGCGCGGCCCTTCGGCGGCTTTGCCGCGGTCGGCTGGGGCGCGGGCTGCCGGCGGGTGTTCGCTTCGCCCGGACCGCTGTACGAACCCGAGGGCGCGCGTGCCGACTACTATCGTCTCGCCCGCGCCTTGTTCGCGGCCGGCTTCCGTGCCGGCGACCTGGTGCACAACACCTTCTCCTACCATTTCACGCCGGCCGGCTCGATGATGGAGACGGCGGCCCATGCACTGGGCTGCACGGTCTTTCCGGCCGGCACCGGCCAGACCGAGCAGCAACTGGCGGCGATCGCCGATCTGCAGCCCAATGCCTACGTCGGCACGCCGTCCTTCCTGCGCATCCTGCTGGAGAAGGCGGACGAGTTCGGCGTCAGGCCGCCCTTCACCAAGGCCTTCGTCTCGGGCGAAGCTTTTCCGCCGAGCATGCGCGACGCTTTCGCCGCGCGCGGCATCCAGGCTTTCCAGGCCTACGCCACCGCCGACATCGGCCTGATCGCCTACGAGACCGAGGCGCGTGAAGGCCTGGTGGTGGACGAGGACGTCGTCGTCGAAATCGTCCGTCCCGGCACCGGCGACCCGGTCGCGCCCGGCGAAGTGGGCGAAGTGGTGGTGACCACCTTCAATCCCGACTATCCGCTGATCCGCTTCGGCACCGGCGACCTGTCGGCACTGCTGCCCGGCGCTTCGCCCTGCGGGCGGACCAACCTGCGCATCAAGGGCTGGATGGGCCGAGCCGACCAGACGACCAAGGTCAAGGGCATGTTCGTCCATCCGGGGCAGATCGCCCAGGTCGTCAAGCGCCATCCCGAGATCACGCGTGCGCGGCTGGTGGTGGACAACCCCGACCTCAACGACCGCATGACGCTAATGTGCGAAGTCGCCGGCGGCGGCAGCGAGACGCTGGCGGCGGCGATCACCACCAGCCTGCGCGAGCTGACCAAGCTGCGCGGCGAGGTCGCCTTCCTGCCGGGCGGAGCGCTCGCCAACGACGGCAAGGTGATCGACGACATGCGGACCTACGCCTGAGCCCGCGCTATCCTGTCCTTCTTGCGGCGCCTGCGGGCGCCGCCGTCACATGAGGATGACCATGAGTGAAGACTCTCGCGATGGCGCGCGGCTGCCGCTGGCCGGCGTGCGCGTGCTCGACCTGACGCGCCTGCTGCCAGGTCCATTGGCGACCCAGCATCTCGCCGACTACGGCGCCGACGTCGTCAAGATCGAGGACACCGGCGCCGGCGACTACGCCCGCGGCATGGGGGCGATGGGCGGCGATACCAGCTGGTTCTATCAGGTGGTCAATCGCAACAAGCGCAGCCTGCGCCTGGATCTCAAGCATCCGGAAGGCCGGGCGGTGTTCGAGAAGCTGGTGGCCGGCGCCGACATCCTGGTCGAAGGCTTCCGGCCGGGGGTCATGGACAAGCTCGGTCTCGGCTACGACGCGCTGGCGCGGATCAACCCGCGCCTGGTGTTCTGCAGCATCTCCGGCTACGGCCAGAGCGGCCCCTATGCGCAGCGCGCGGGGCACGACCTCAACTACATCGGCTATGCCGGCGTGCTCGACCAGATCGGCACCGCCGGTGGCGCGCCGGCACTCTCGAATCTGCAACTGGGCGATCTGCTCGGCGGCACCATGACCGCGCTGTTCGGCATCCTGACCGCCCTGGTCGATGCCCGGGCGAGCGGCAAGGGGAGGATGGTCGATGTGTCGATGACCGATGGCGTGATGGCCCACGCCATCTTTCCGCTGGCCGAAGTGCTGGCGCGAGGGCAGGTGAGGCCGCGCGGCGAGGACCTGCTGACCGGACAGGTGCCGTGTTATGGCGTGTATCGCACTGCCGACGGCCGCTACATGGCGGTCGGTGCGCTGGAAGCGAAGTTCTGGAACCTAGTCTGCGACACGCTGGAACGGTCGGATCTGAAGCCTTTCCACCTGGCGACCGGCGAAATCGGGGAAGGGACGAAGGCCGAACTCGCGGCGATTTTCGCCAGCCGCCGCCAGGCCGAATGGGTGGCGCTGTTCGATGGCGTGGATTGCTGCGTGACGCCGGTGCTGAGCCTGGAGGAAAGCCTGGAAAACCCCCAGCTGAAAGCACGCGGCATGGTGGTCGAGGTGGACGGCGTGCGCCAGTTCGGCCCGCCGGTGAAGCTGTCGAGCATGCCGGAACAGGTTTTCCGGCCGGCGCCGATAGTGGCGGGCGCCGACAGCGACGCGGTGCTGGGCGAGGTCGGGCTGAGCGCTGCCGACATTGCCCGCCTGCGCGGGGCGGGCGTCATCTGAGGCGACGCGGGCTGCGGGCAGAGCGAAAAAACGGGCACCTCCGGCCGGAGCCGGACGGTGCCCGCCGGGTGCAGGTCTTGCGCCCGCCTTACTTGTCGCCGGCAGGCTTGCGGCGCGTGCTGCGGGTGCTCGCCTTGGCTTCGGCGGGTGTGGCGGTGTCGGCCTGCGGCTGCTCGGTCGGATTCATCAGGTTCCAGGGCCACATCGCCGCCGCTGCGGCAAAGGGGTTGGCGCTATCGGACCGAGCCTCGTCCGAGTCGGAGCGCGTGCTCATCGCCTTGACCGCGGAGAGCGCGGCGCGCTGCAGCTCCAGGCCCTGGATGCTCATCTGCAGCATGTTCAGGTTCATCTTCAGCCAGCCTTCGACTGCCTTCATGTCGGTGATGCGCTTGTCGAGCTCGTCGACGTCGAGGGTGGGCGTGACCATGCCGGGAAGCGAAAAGCCCATGCTGCTCCACATGCCGCGAACGAATTCGAGCGGATCCTGCGCGTTGTGATCTTGAGACATTGACACGCTCCCGATAAGTTATGGTGATGAACGAATAGTAACCGATGGATCGTCTCGCTGCTGCATTCGCATTCATGCAGTTCAATGGCCGCCGAGCATGCGGTGCATCAGTGCGCGCAGTTTGGCCGGACGCAACGGTTTGTGCAGCAGCGGCAGGCTGGCGGCGCGGGCGCGGGCGAGCGCTTCGGGGGTGGTGTCGCCGCTGATCAGCACCGCGTGCAATGACGGCGCCTGGCGTTCCCGGCGCAGCTTCAATGCGAGTTCGATGCCGTCGAGCGTCCCGCCCAGGCGCAGGTCGGAGATGAGGATTTCGATCGGTTCGGCTTCGTCCTCGAGCTGTTCGAGCAGGTGCTCGGCGTCGTTGGCGACGATCAGTTCACAGCCCCAGGAGACGAGCAGGCCGAGCATGGCGTCCCGCACCAGCGGATCGTCTTCCACCACGGCGACACGGACGCCGCTGAGGCTGCCGAGAGCACGGACTTCCTCGTGTGCGGCAGTCTCGGTTTCGAGGGGGCCGAAGGGCAGCTCGAGGGCGAACACCGATCCCCGCCCGGGGGCCGAGCGCAGCTCCAGGCGGTGGCCGAGCAGGTCGACCAGGCGGCGCACGATCGCCAGGCCGAGGCCGAGCCCCTTGTCGCGTGAGCGCTCGGGGTTGCCGAGCTGCACGAACTCCTGAAAGATCGCCTGCTGGAATTCGGCCGGGATGCCGGGGCCGTTGTCGCGCACTTCCACGCGCAGGGCGCCGCCGCGGCCGCGGCATGCGATCAGGATGCTGCCGTCCCGCGTATGGCGGACGGCGTTGCTGACGAGATTGCCGACGATCCGCTCGAACAGCATCGGGTCGCTGAGCACGTATTGCTGCGTCGCCGGCAGCCGCAGGCACAGCCGGATGCCGCGTGCCCGGGCGGCGGGCCGTTGTTCGTCGCGGATGCGCTCGAGGATGGGGACGGGGTCGAAGCTGCGGATGACCGGCACCAGCACGCCGGCATCCAGGCGCGAGATGTCGAGCAGGCTGTCGAGCAACTGCTCCATCGCGCTGGCCGAGGCGGTGATGCGATCGACGATCTGCCGGCTGCGCGCATCGAGCGTCTGCTGCGAAAGCTCCGAGATGAACAGGCTGAGCGCATGCATCGGCTGGCGCAGGTCGTGGCTGGCGGCGGCGAGGAAGTGCGATTTCGACGCGTTGGCATGTTCGGCTTCGGCCGTGCGGGCACGCAGTTCGGCGGTGGCCTCGTCGATCTGGCGGCGCATGTGGTCGTGCGCGTGCTCGAGGCGCTCGGCCATTTCATTCACGCCTCGCGCCAGGCGCTGCAGGCTGCCGCCGCCGCGGGCCGCGGCGCGTTCGTGCAGCCTGCCGTGGCCGATGCGCAGCACGACGTCGGCCACGGCACGGATGGGGCCGGTGACGCCGCGGCTCAGGCGTGCGGCCAGCAGCAGGCTGGCGAACAGCACCACCAGCATCGAGCCGATGCCGGCCAGCAGCAGTTCGGCGCGGCGCTGCTGCAGGCGTTCGAGCGAGAGATCGAGCACCACGATCCCTTGCGGGCGGACCAGGTCGATGTGCGGCGCAGCGGCCGGCGCGAGCGAAATGCCGTCGTCGATGTCGATCGGCATCGGCCGGATGGTTTCGACCAGCCGCAGCAGCATGCCGTCCTGCAGCAAGGTGGAGCGGGCTTCCAGCGGGGGTGCGAGCTGCGGCTCCGGCAGCGGAGGCGTCGGCAGGTCGGTGGACTGCCGGCTGAGCGCCAGCAACTGGCCGTCGCGGTCGAAGATGTGCACGGCCAGGACGTCGTCCTCCCCGGTCGCGGACGAGGCGATCTGCTGCAGTGCCTTGATGTTGCCGGCGAACATGGCCTGTTCGCTCGCTGCCGCGAGCTGGCGCGCGAAGGCGCGGCCGCGCGCGGCGAGCGCCTCGTCCAGATCGGAGAGGCGCAGGCCGGTGAATACCGTGGTCATGATTGCGGCGAGGATCAGCATCGGCAGCACGGCCGCCAGCATCACCCGCGAACGGACGCCCCAGCCCGAAATCATGGCCTGCTCTCCTCCTGGTGCAAGGTGCGCGCGGCCGCCGCCAGCCGGCTTCCGGGCACAGGGGAAGCGATTGTCGCCGTTTTCGGCCGTGCAGGGTGAAAACCCCTGCCGGCCTGCATGCTATTCTTCTCCGGCATACGACAGCGAGGGTGGTGTTTCAGGTGGAACGGCATGCAAGCAGGATACTCATCGTCGAGGATCATGCCCTCGTCCGCGAAGCCATGGCACAGAGCCTGGCCCGGCTGCAGACGGGGCTGACGTGCGTCGAAGCGAGCAGCGCCGACCAGGCGCTGGCCTGCCTCGATGCCGACGGCGACATCGACCTGGCGGTGATCGACCTGATGCTGCCCGACATGAGCGGCTTCTCCCTGCTCGCCATCATGGCGAAGCGGTTTCCCGAGATTCCGGCCGTCGTGGTGTCGGCGATCGACGACGAGGCGTCGGTGAGGCGCGCGATCAAGGCCGGTGCGTCGGGCTACGTGTCGAAGTCCAGTTCCAGCGAAGTGCTGCTGCAGGCGGTCAGGGACGTGCTCGAAGGCGGAGTGCATCTGCCCGAGGCGAAAACGGCGGCGCAGCCGGCAAAGCGGACCCGCTTGCCGGCCAGCGAGCGCTACAGCCTGACCGCGGCCCAGGGGCGCGTGCTCGAACTGCTCGCCGCGGGCAAGACCAACCGGGAGATCGCCGACCTGCTGGGGGTTTCGGAAGGCACGGTCAAGGTGCATATGACGGCGATCTTCCGCGCGCTCGACGTGTCGAGCCGTGCCCAGGCGCTGGTCGTGATGTCGCGCTGCGGCGCGCGGCTTTGAGCGGAGCCGGGCGGTCCTGCGGTGCTCAGTGGGAGCGCCGCAGCGCGCTGGCCAGGCGCAGGGGCCGCTCCGTCGCCGGCAGCGGCTCGATGTCGTCGAGGTGTTCGTCGTCGGCGGCTTCGGCGAAGTCGATCTCGAGGACCTGCAGCACCTGGCGGGCGATCGAACGGCAGGCGTTGGCCAGCGGTGTCGGCAGCTGTTCCGGTATCTGCCGCTGCAGCAGCAGCTTCGAAGAGGACAGCGCGTTGACCGGGCGCAGGATGCGGTGGCGGTGGGTGTGCATCAACTGCGCGACGGCGCGGTCGGCGGCGTCGCGCTGCCAGGCGTTGTTCGGCCACTGCGAGGGCACGGCGTAGGCGCGCGGAAACATCTCGAGGTCGCGCAGCACGGTGCGGATGTCCTCGTGCGATTCGCGAAACGGCAGCAGCACGATGTCCGACAGCGCATAGAGCTTGCGGTCCATCTCGGTGCGGTTGCCGCCGCCGTCGATGATGCCGATCCAGTTGTCGAGTCCGCGCAGCTTGTCCACGACCTTGGTCAGCGCCTCGCGGGTACGGGCATCGGCGGTGACGTAGCGCCGGCCGGCGGGCGACAGCGGTTCGCGCGAGGTGTCGGTGAGCACGCAGGCGGCGCGCTGGCCGAGCAGGCCGAGGCCCTGGCACAGCATGTGCGATAGCGTGGTCTTGCCGGTGCCGCCCTTGTTGCCGATCACGCAGATGATCTCAGCCATGAATCCGTCCATCCTTTGCTGGCGGCCGCGGTCGACCGCACGATCGGGATTATCCGGGGACAGGGACGCCGGCAAGCGGTGGAAAAGCGCCGGTTCGACCCGCTATTTCGGTCTATCGGCGCTGTCGCCCGAGACGCCGATCCGGTACAGGTGGAGCTGCGTGCCGCGCCGGTCGCCGACGGCGACGATCCGTTCCGCGGCGATGCCGGGCACGGCGAAGCTGTTGCTGACGAGCAGGCCGCCGGGTTTCATCTCGGCGCTGGCCTTGGCCCAGACCGCCGCCATCGGCACCGGCGACAGAAAGGCATACACCACGTCGTGAGCCGACCACGCCGAGGCGAACATGTCGCCACGCCGCCAGTCGATGTTGGACAGGCGGCGTGTCAGCAGGCGCCCGAGCAGCCATGGAATGGGCGCGAGCTCGATACCGGTGAAGCGGCAGTCCGGCCGGGCGCGGGCGAGCGGGAGAAGCACCGAGCCGGTGCCGGCGCCGATGTCGAGGAGGCGAGCCGGTGCGGCGGGCAGCAGTTGGCCGAGAGCCGCCGCGGTCGCGCGGTTGCTGAGGTAGAGCGGAACGCGGCTGCGGAAGCTCGTCCAATACACGAGCAGCAGCAGCACGAAGCCGGCCAGGAACCAGCCCGGGTGCAGGTCCAGCGCCCGCGCCAGCCCATGGCCGAGCAGCGCGGCGGGCAGGAAGCCGAGATGGATCGGCAGCCACCAGCGTTCGCTGCGCAGCAGCAGGCTGGCGAGGGCGGCCAGAACTGCCTGCGCGGCGACCAGCGGCCACAGGCCGCCGACGAATCCTGCACGGGCGAGGGTGAAAGCGCCTGCGGCGCCGAGCAGTTGGGCGCAAAGGGCTTTGAGGGCTGGCGGCATCGGTTGGCGGGCGGAACGAAAGTCACCGATCTTATCAACCCGGCTCATCCTGCGGCTCAAAAGGGAAACCGGCTCCGTAGGAGTGGCTTTATCCGGGGCGCCGAGCCGCGAATACGGCCTCGCCGCCGCCTCGGATGCTGCTGGGCTCGGCGCCCCCGGCTAGCGCTGCTTCCACGAACAGTTGCGCTGGTGCTGCAATCATCCGAACGAGCGCTCGACGATCAAGACGGCATCTGGCTGCTGCAGCCCGCCCGAGGAGTCCGGGATATCCCGGACTTCTCGGGCGGCTCGGTTACTTGTTCGGCCCGAGTGTGGAGGCTGGCGGTGTGGGCCAGCCTGCTTCAGGCGGTCACTTCGGTTCGTGCCTTGGTGTCCGCAACGGCTTCCGTGCCGGAGTTCTGCTGCCCGGCAGCGTTCGCCGGGGCCGCCCGCCATTGGGCGAGCAGTTGCCGACGCTGCTGGGCAGCCCAGGCCATGTTCCTGGTCTTGATGTGGCCGAAGCCGCGAATGCGCTCGGGCAGTTCGGCGAGTTGGATCGCCAGCGGCAGGCGGTCCGGGCTCAGGCTGCTCAGCAGTTCCTCGACGTCGGTCTCGAACTCCGCGATCAGGGCGCGTTCCGCGCGCCGCTCCGCGGTATGGCCGAAGATGTCCAAACGTGTGCCGCGCAGCCGTTTGAAGCCAGCGAGCAGGCGGAACAGTCTCAGCACCCAGGGGCCGAAGCTGCGCTTGGTGATGTGGCCGGTGCGGGGATCGGGGCGTGCCAGCAGCGGTACGGCGAGGTGGAAGCGAATGCTGTAGTCGCCTTCGAAAGCCTCGTCGAGCTGCTGCCGGAATGCGGCTGCGCTGTGGAGGCGGGCCACTTCGTATTCGTCCTTGTAGGCGAGCAGTCGGGCGTAGCTGCGTGCGACGGCCTCGGCCAGGCGGGTGCTGCCGGCGCCGATGCTGCGTGCTTCCGCTTCGCGCACGCGTTCGACCAGGCGGCGATAGCGTTCGGCATAGGCTGCGTCCTGGTAGTTCGCCAGCATCGCCATGCGGCGCTCGATCAGCGCGTCCAGGCCCGGTGCGGGCAGCTTTTCCGGGCCTGCCGGCGGCAGCAGTGCTTCGACGCTCTGCAGATCGTGGGCCGCCCGCCTGCCCCAGCGGAAGGCGCGCCTGTTCATGTCGACCGCTGCGCCGTTGAGTTCGATCGCCTGCATCAGCGCGGCTTCGGACACCGGCACCAGGCCGCGCTGCCAGGCGAAGCCGAGCAGGAAGGGATTGATCGCCAGGCCGTCGCCGAGCAGCGCAAGCGCCAGCCGCTGGGCATCGATGAAATCGCTGTCGGCCGCGGTGGCGTCGCGCAGGGTGGCGATCATGCGCTGCTGCGGGAAGCCCCAGTCGGGGTCGTGGGCGAAGGCTGAGGTGGGGATTTCGGCCGTGTTGATCACGGCCCGGCTGCGCCCGGCGGCCATCTTGGCCAGCGCCTCGACGCTGGCGCTGACGATCAGGTCGCCGCCGATCACTGCGTTGGCTTCGCCGGCGGCGATCCGCACTGCGTGCAGCGCCTCGGGCTGGTCGGCGATGCGGATGTGGCTGAAGACCGAGCCGCCTTTCTGCGCCAGCCCGGTCATGTCGAGCACGGTGACGCCCTTGCCGTCGAGATGGGCGGCCATGCCGATCAGCGCACCGATGGTGATGACGCCGGTGCCGCCGACGCCGGTGACCAGGATGCCGAAAGGCGTGGTCGTCGCCGGCAGCTGCGGCTCGGGCAGCGGCGGCAGGCTGGCTTCGTCGCCGGCGATGGCCTGGCCCTTGCGCAGGCCGCCGCCTTCGACGGTGACGAAGCTGGGGCAGAAGCCCTTGAGACAGGAATAGTCCTTGTTGCACGAGGACTGGTCGATGCGGCGCTTGCGGCCGAGGTCGGTCTCGACCGGCAGGATGGACATGCAGTTGGACTGATCGCCGCAGTCGCCGCAGCCTTCGCAGACCGCCTCGTTGATGAACACCCGCCGCGCCGGATCGGGGTAGGTGCCGCGCTTGCGGCGACGGCGCTTCTCGGCGGCGCAGGTCTGGTCGTAGATCAGCGCGGTGACGCCGCCCGAGGCGCGCAGTTCGCGCTGGATCAGGTCGAGTTCGTCGCGGTGGCGGATCGGCACGTGGGCGAGGTCGGCGGGGCCGTAGGCGCGCTCGGTGCCGTCGGTGACGACGACGATGTTGTGCACGCCTTCGGCCTGAAGCTGGCGCACGATCGTGGGCACGTCGAGCGGACCGTCGTGGGGCTGGCCGCCGGTCATGGCGACGGCGTCGTTGTAGAGGATCTTGTAGGTGATGTTGACCCGTGCGGCGACGGCCTGGCGGATCGCCATCAGGCCGGAGTGGAAGTAGGTGCCGTCGCCCAGGTTGGCGAAGATGTGTGCTTCGTCGGTGAACGGCGCCTGGCCGACCCAGGGCACGCCTTCGCCGCCCATGTGGGTGAAGGTCTGGGTGCGGCGCTCGGGCATCCAGGTTGCCATGTAGTGGCAGCCGATGCCGGCGAGCGCACGGCTGCCTTCGGGGACATGGGTGGAGGTGTTGTGCGGGCAGCCCGAGCAGAAGGTGGGTACGCGGTCGGCGCTGAAGCTGCGCTGCGCCAGGGCCTGCTCCTTGGCCTGGAGGAAGGCGACGCGGGTTTCGATGCGCTCCGAGGTGAAGAAGCGGCCGATGCGCAGTGCGATGGCGCGCGCGATCATCGCCGGCGTCAGCTCGCCGGCGGCAGGCAGCAGCCAGGTGCCGTGGTCTATCGTGCCGTCCGGGCGCTGGACGTGCGCCCATTCCCCTTTCTCGTCGAACTTGCCGACTACGCGCGGGCGCACGTCCTCGCGCCAGTTGTACAGTTCTTCCTTGAGCTGGTATTCGAGCAACTGGCGCTTTTCCTCCACCACCAGGATCTCGTCCAGGCCTTCGGCGAAGCTGCGCACGCCGTCGGCCTCGAGCGGCCAGACCATGCCGACCTTGTAGACCCGCAGGCCGATTTCGGCCGCCAGCGCCTCGTCGATGCCGAGGTCGTCGAGTGCCTGGCGCACGTCCAGATAGCTCTTGCCGCTGGTGATGATGCCGAGCCTGGGGCTGGGCGAGTCGATGACGATCCGGTTGAGCCGGTTGGCGCGAGCGTAGGCCAGCGCGGCATACAGCTTGTAGTGCAGCAGGCGTTTTTCCTGCACCAGCGGCGGATCGGGCCAGCGCAGGTTGAGGCCGTCGGCCGGCAGGGCGAAGTCGGTCGGTATCACGACCTGCACGCGCTGGGGATCGATATCCACCGAGGCGGAGGTCTCGACGGTGTCGGCGAGCGCTTTGAACGCGACCCAGCAGCCGGAATAGCGCGACAGCGCGTAGCCATGGACGCCGAAATCGATGTATTGCTGCACGCCGGCGGGGGCGAGCACCGGCATCATCATCGACTTGAAGAAGTGGTCGGTCTGGTGCGGCAGGGTGGAGGACTTGGCGGCGTGGTCGTCGCCAGCGACCACCAGCACGCCGCCGAAACGGGCGCTGCCGGCGGCATTGGCGTGGCGGAAGACGTCGCCGCAGCGATCGACGCCCGGGCCCTTGCCGTACCACATCGCGAACACACCGTCATGGCGGGCGCCCGGCGACAATTGCACCTGCTGGCTGCCCCAGACCGCGGTGGCGGCGAGATCCTCGTTGATGCCGGGCTGGAAGACGATGCCGTACTGTTCCAGGTGGCGGCGCGCTTTCCACAGCGTCTGGTCGAGGCCGCCGAGCGGCGAGCCGCGGTAGCCGGAGACGAAGCCGGCGGTGTCGAGGCCTGCAGCCTCGTCGCGGGCCTTCTGGATCATCAGCAGGCGGACCAGCGCCTGGTAGCCGCTGAGATAGACGCGGCCGCTGGCGGCGGTGTACTTGTCGTCCAGGCTGGCAGGCTTGTGAACAGGGCGGGGGGCATGTACGGCCATGGCGCTTCCTCCTTCCAGAGCTTTGGTTTCCGGAATGGCACGGGCTGCCTGCGCCAGGCCTCGTGGGCGCTGCCAGCAGGGAGCCGGCCCGATCAGGCTAAGCGAACGCGCGTGGCGCTTTCAATGCCGGAAAACCCGCAAGATTCCCCGGCGTGCTGCGGAATGAATGACGACGATCGACGCCGGCGCGGAAAGCTGCAAAAAGTGTTTGACATGGATAATCTCGTCGCCTATAGTGCGTGGCTCTCGCGTGGAGGGATACCCAAGCGGTCAACGGGATCAGACTGTAAATCTGACGGCTCAGCCTTCGAAGGTTCGAATCCTTCTCCCTCCACCAGTGATACAGACGCCGGACGGCGCGTTCGGTTCGCGGTCCGGTCGGCGTAGCAGTGAATGGGTTGAAGAATCGGCTGCGAGTTCATGCAGTGGCTGTGCGGGTGTAGCTCAATGGTAGAGCAGAAGCCTTCCAAGCTTATGACGAGGGTTCGATTCCCTTCACCCGCTCCAGATGTGCTGTTTTCGGCGCCCTTGTAGCTCAGTGGTAGAGCACTCCCTTGGTAAGGGAGAGGCCACGTGTTCAATCCACGTCAAGGGCACCACTCATTTTCTGCCTGGCCTGGCGCGGCGGCCAAGATGACCGGAATCCGGTCTGAATGGGCGCCGTTCTGGTTTTTCTGGTTCTGATTCTTAAGGATGGCGATATGGCAAAGGGTAAGTTCGAACGTACCAAGCCGCACGTCAACGTTGGCACGATTGGTCACGTTGACCACGGCAAGACGACGCTGACGGCCGCGATCACGACGGTGCTGACGAAGAAGTTCGGCGGTGAAGCGAAGGACTATGCGTCGATCGACAGCGCGCCGGAAGAGAAGGCACGCGGGATCACGATCAACACCGCGCACGTCGAGTACGAAACCGCGACGCGCCACTACGCTCACGTCGACTGCCCGGGCCACGCCGACTACGTCAAGAACATGATCACGGGTGCCGCGCAGATGGACGGCGCGATCCTGGTGTGCTCGGCCGCCGACGGCCCGATGCCGCAGACCCGCGAGCACATCCTGCTGGCCCGCCAGGTGGGCGTGCCCTACATCGTCGTGTTCCTGAACAAGTGCGACATGGTCGACGACGAAGAGCTGCTCGAGCTGGTCGAGATGGAAGTGCGCGAGCTGCTGTCGAAGTACGACTTCCCGGGCGACGACATCCCGATCATCAAGGGTTCGGCGCTGAAGGCGCTCGAAGGCGACCAGTCGGACATCGGCGAACCGGCGATCTTCCGCCTGGCCGACGCGCTGGACAGCTACATCCCGACGCCGGAGCGCGCGATCGACCGTCCGTTCCTGCTGCCGATCGAAGACGTGTTCTCGATCTCGGGCCGCGGTACCGTGGTGACCGGCCGTGTCGAGCGCGGTGTCGTCAAGGTCGGCGAGGAAATCGAAATCGTCGGCATCAAGCCGACGGTCAAGACCACCTGCACCGGCGTGGAAATGTTCCGCAAGCTGCTGGATCAAGGTCAAGCGGGCGACAACGTGGGCGTGCTGCTGCGCGGCACCAAGCGTGAAGACGTCGAGCGTGGCCAGGTGCTGTGCAAGCCGGGTTCGATCACGCCGCACACGCACTTCACGGGTGAGATCTACGTGCTGTCGAAGGAAGAGGGTGGTCGTCACACGCCGTTCTTCAACAACTACCGTCCGCAGTTCTATTTCCGTACGACGGACGTGACCGGCTCGATCGAGCTGCCGGAAGGCACCGAGATGGTGATGCCGGGCGACAACGTGTCGATCACGGTGAAGCTGATCGCGCCGATCGCGATGGAAGAAGGTCTGCGCTTCGCGATCCGTGAAGGCGGCCGCACCGTCGGCGCCGGCGTCGTCGCCAAGGTCATCGAGTAATACGCTCGCTGACCGATGCAAAGGCGCATCCTGATGGATGCGCCTCGTAGTCTCTGCTGCAGGGGTATAGCTCAACTGGCAGAGCGTCGGTCTCCAAAACCGAAGGTTGGGGGTTCGATTCCCTCTGCCCCTGCCACAATTTTTTCGGGTGGTTTTCCGCAATGGCCGATAAGTTGAAGTTTGCGCTGGCTCTGGCTTTGCTGGCTGCCGGTGTTGTCGGCTTCTATCTGCTTTCCGAGCAGCCGCTCGTGCTTCGTGTGCTGTCCGTCCTGCTGGGCGTGGCCGCGGGCATCGCCGTGGCGTGGTTCTCCGCGCCGGGCCGCCGCTTCGTCGAGTTTGCGCGCGAGGCGGTCGTCGAGACGAAGAAGGTCGTCTGGCCGAGCCGCAAGGAAACGGTTCAGACCACGGGTCTCGTGTTCGCCTTCGTGGTCGTGATGGCGATCTTCCTGTGGCTGACCGACAAGAGCCTGGAATGGGTTCTGTACGATCTCGTTCTGGGTTGGAAGTGATATGACGAAGCGTTGGTACGTGGTTCATGCCTATTCCGGCTTCGAGAAGTCGGTGCAGCGGGCGCTGATCGAGCGCGTCAACCGCGCGGGCATGCAGGATTTCTTCGGCCAGATCCTGGTTCCGGTCGAAGAGGTCGTCGAGATGAAGGGCGGCCAGAAGAGCATCACCGAACGCAAGTTCTTCCCGGGCTACGTGCTCGTCGAGATGGAAATGAACGACGAGAGCTGGCACCTGGTGAAGTCTACGCCGAAGGTCACCGGCTTCGTCGGCGGCACGGCCAACAAGCCGGCGCCGATTTCCGACAAGGAAGTCGAGAAGATCATGCAGCAGATGCAGGACGGCGTCGACAAGCCGCGTCCCAAGGTGCTGTTCGAGATCGGCGAAGTCGTCCGCGTCAAGGAAGGCCCGTTCACCGACTTCCATGGTTCGGTGGAAGACGCCAACTACGAGAAGAGCAAGCTGCGCGTTTCCGTGACCATCTTCGGTCGCGCGACGCCAGTCGAACTGGATTTCACTCAGGTCGAGAAGACCTGAGTGTCGAGCGGCAGGCCGTCTGGCCTGCCGTAGCCCGTTCACGGCCGTCTCGGGCAGATTGCCCAGGAGGCTTGGTAGACGGCAAGCAAGGCGAGGAGCGCCGGGTCTGACCGGTGCGCTAGCACTCAATACAGGAGCAAGCCGCAATGGCAAAGAAAATCATTGGCTACATCAAGCTGCAGGTGCCGGCCGGCAAGGCCAACCCCAGCCCCCCGATCGGTCCGGCGCTGGGTCAGCGCGGCCTGAACATCATGGAATTCTGCAAGGCCTTCAACGCCAAGACCCAGGGTCTCGAGCCGGGCCTGCCGATTCCGGTGGTGATCACCGCGTTCGCCGACAAGTCCTTCACCTTCATCATGAAGACGCCGCCGGCGTCGGTGCTGATCAAGAAGGCTGCCGGCCTGCAGAAGGGCTCGGCGAAGCCGCATACCGACAAGGTCGGTTCGATCACCCGCGCCCAGGTCGAGGAAATCGCCAAGACCAAGCTGCCCGACCTCACCGCTGCCGATCTGGAAGGCGCCGTGCGCACGATCGCCGGCTCCGCCCGCAGCATGGGCATCACCGTGGAGGGCCTGTAATCATGGCGAAACTTTCCAAGCGAGTTCAGGCGCTGCGCGCCAAGGTCGATCGCAATCAGAGCTACCCGGTGGCTGATGCCCTGGCACTGGTCAAGGAATGCGCGACCGCCAAGTTCGACGAGTCGATCGACATCGCCGTGAACCTCGGCGTCGATGCACGCAAGTCCGACCAGGTCGTCCGTGGTTCGGTGGTGCTGCCCGCCGGTACCGGCAAGAGCGTCCGCGTCGCCGTGTTCGCCCAGGGCGACAAGGCCGAAGCCGCGCGCGCCGCGGGTGCCGAAGTCGTCGGTTTCGACGATCTGGCCGAGCAGGTCAAGGCCGGCAAGCTCGACTTCGACGTCTGCATCGCCACGCCGGACGCCATGCGCGTGGTCGGCCAGCTGGGCCAGATCCTCGGCCCGCGCGGCCTGATGCCGAACCCGAAGGTCGGCACCGTGACCATGGACGTCGCCACCGCGGTCAAGAACGCCAAGGCCGGTCAGGTCCAGTACCGCACCGACAAGGCTGGCCTGGTGCACGCCACCATCGGCCGCGCCTCCTTCGGCGTCGAAGCGCTGCAGCAGAACCTGTCGGCCTTCGTCGACGCGCTGGTCAAGGCCAAGCCGGCCGCGGCCAAGGGTGTCTACCTGCGCCGCATCGCGGTTTCCAGCACCATGGGTGCCGGTGTCCGCGTCGATCCGGGCAGCGTCAACGCTGCTTGATGAACCTGTGCCGCCTCCGGGCGGCACGAACAGAACTTTGGGCCGTGCCGGTCTCCGGCACGGATCGTCAAAGACCGCAGGTGCGGGAGGCCGGGATCCGATTTCGGCCGAGCGTTTAATCGTCTCCGGACGGCCTGCGCAGATGGTGTGCCCAGAACAGGATTCTGGCTGCGATGCAGCCGCGCTCCTGATCCAGGTCGCCGTGGGTGCGAACCGTGTCTTTCCGGTTCGTGTGTTGACTTGAAAAGGAGGAAAGACCTGTGGGTCTCAATCTGGATGACAAGAAAGCCGTAGTGGCTGAGGTGTCGGCACAGGTGGCCAACGCCCAGACGATCGCGGTGGCCGAGTATCGCGGCGTCGAGGTGGGTGATCTCACCGTGCTGCGTGCAAAGGCTCGCGAAGCTGGCGTGTACCTGCGTGTGCTGAAGAACACCCTGGTCCGTCGCGCGATCGCCGGTACCCCGTTCGAGGGGCTGACCGATCAACTGACCGGCCCGCTGATCTATGGCATCTCGACCGATCCGGTCGCTGCTGCCAAGGTGCTGAACGATTTTGCCAAGGGCAACGACAAGCTGGTGCTGAAGGCCGGTTCCTACGCGGGCAAGACGCTCGACCAGGCCGGTGTGAAGGCGCTCGCCTCGATCCCGAGCCGCGAGGAACTGCTGTCGACCCTGCTGGGCGTCATGCAGGCGCCGGTGTCGGGCTTCGCCTGCGCCATGGCCGCACTCGCCAAGAAGCGCGAAGAAGAAACCGCTGCCTGAGCGCAGCCTTTCCTTCGCCTCGTTCGCACAAGCAAACTGAACATAATCGATTCTGGAGTTTTTGAAATGGCAATCACCAAAGAAGACATCCTCGAAGCCGTTGGCGCGATGACCGTCATGGAACTGAACGACCTGGTCAAGGCGTTCGAAGAGAAGTTCGGCGTTTCCGCCGCCGCCATGGCCGTGGCCGCCCCGGGTGCCGGCGCTGCCGCTCCGGCCGCTGAAGAGAAGACCGAGTTCGACGTCGTGCTGACCGCCGCCGGCGACAAGAAGGTCGAAGTCATCAAGGTCGTCCGCGCCGCCACCGGCCTGGGCCTGAAGGAAGCGAAGGACGTCGTCGACGGCGCGCCGAAGACCGTGAAGGAAGGCGCTTCGAAGGCCGACGCCGAAGCGCTGAAGAAGCAACTGGAAGACGCTGGCGCCAAGGTCGAGATCAAGTAAGACCCGGCTTTCCAGCGGGGCTGGCATTCTTCGGAATGCCAGCCCTTTCGTGCTTTGTGCCGAAGCTTGCGGGCGTCGCCGGCAGGCCAGGGACGAAGCCAGAGCAGAGCGTTTGCGGGCCGCATGGCGGCCAGGATTGAAGCGGACGCTGTGTTCTGTTTTTAGATGTCAGCCCTCTAGCCGGAGCATCCATGGCGTATTCCTACACCGAAAAGAAACGTATCCGCAAGAGCTTCGCCAAGCGCGCGGCCGTGCTCGATGCGCCTTTCCTGCTCGCCACCCAGATCGAGTCCTTTGCCGAATTCCTGCAGGCCGAAACCCTGCCGGAGGCAAGGCGCAACCAGGGCCTGCAGGCGGCCTTCACCTCGATCTTCCCGATCTCGAGCCACAGCGGTAACGCTCGGCTCGAGTTCGTCCAGTACATGCTGGGCGAGCCTGCCTTTGACGTGAAGGAGTGCCAGCAGCGCGGCCTCACCTTCGCTTCGCCGCTGCGCGCGCGCGTGCGCCTGGTCATCATGGACCGCGAAGCCCCGAAGGAAACGATCAAGGAAGTGAAGGAACAGGAAGTGTACATGGGCGAGATTCCGCTCATGACCACCACCGGTTCCTTCGTCATCAACGGTACCGAGCGCGTCATCGTCTCGCAGCTGCACCGTTCGCCCGGCGTGTTCTTCGAGCACGACCGCGGCAAGACCCACTCCTCGGGCAAGCTGCTGTTCTCGGCCCGCATCATTCCCTACCGCGGCTCCTGGCTCGACTTCGAGTTCGATCCGAAGGACTACCTCTACTTCCGCGTCGACCGTCGCCGCAAGATGCCGGTGACGATCCTGCTGCGCGCGATCGGCATGAGTCCGGAAGATATCCTGTCGACCTTCCACGACTTCGACAACTTCCACCTGCAGGGCGAAGGCGCCCAGTTCGAGTTGGTGCCTGACCGCTTGCGCGGTGAAGTGGCGCGTTTCGACATCGTCACGCCGGACGGCAGGATCATCGTCGCCCGTGACAAGCGCATCACCTCCAAGCACATCCGCGAGATCGACCAGGCCGGCGTCAAGACCATCGGCGTGCCGGACGAATTCGTCCTCGGCCGCGTGATCGCCAACGACATCGCCGATCCAGAGACCGGTGAAGTGTTGGCGCGCGCCAACGACGAACTGACCGAGGACCTGCTGGACAAGCTGCGCCTGGCCGGCGTCACCGACCTGCGCACGCTGTACATCAACGACCTCGACCGCGGCGGCTACATCTCGCAGACCCTGCGCATCGACGAGACCACCGACCAGTGGGGCGCCAAGGTCGCGATCTACCGCATGATGCGTCCGGGCGAACCGCCCACCGAGGATGCGGTGGAAGGCCTGTTCAACGGCCTTTTCTACGCCGAAGAGCGTTACGACCTGTCCTCGGTCGGCCGCATGAAGTTCAACCGCCGCGCCTATCCCGAGAAGATCGACGACAAGGCGCCGGGCTGGCTCAAGCGTTTCTACGAACGCGTCGGCGCGCAGGGCGAGGACGGCCCGGGCGTGCTGGTCAATGACGACATCCTCGCCGTGATCGGCGTGCTGGTCGAGCTGCGCAACGGCCGCGGCGAGATCGACGACATCGACCACCTCGGCAACCGCCGCGTGCGTTCGGTCGGCGAACTGGCCGAGAACCAGTTCCGTGCCGGCCTGGTGCGCGTCGAGCGCGCGGTCAAGGAGCGCCTGTCGCAGGCCGAATCCGACAACCTGATGCCGCACGATCTGATCAATGCGAAGCCGATCTCGGCCGCGATCAAGGAGTTCTTCGGCTCCAGCCAGCTGTCGCAGTTCATGGACCAGACCAACCCGCTGTCCGAGATCACGCACAAGCGCCGCGTCTCGGCGCTCGGCCCGGGCGGTCTGACCCGCGAACGCGCCGGCTTCGAAGTGCGCGACGTGCACCCGACCCACTACGGCCGCGTGTGCCCGATCGAGACGCCGGAAGGTCCGAACATCGGCCTGATCAACTCGCTGGCCGTGTATGCCCGCACCAACCGCCACGGTTTCCTCGAGACGCCGTACCGCAAGGTGGTGGACGGCAAGGTCACCGACCAGATCGACTTCCTGTCGGCGATCGAGGAAGGCCAGTACGTGATCGCCCAGGCGAACGCCGAGATCGACGAAGCCGGCGAACTCGTCGGCGACCTGGTGTCGTGCCGCCACAAGGGCGAGTTCCTGCTGGCGACCGCGGACATGGTGCAGTACATGGACGTCGCGCCGGGCCAGATCGTGTCGGTCGCGGCGTCGCTGATTCCCTTCCTGGAACACGACGATGCCAACCGCGCGCTGATGGGTGCCAACATGCAGCGCCAGGCCGTGCCCTGCCTGCGTCCGGAGAAGCCGCTGGTCGGTACCGGCATCGAGCGCCGCGTGGCGGTCGACTCGGGCACTGCGGTGCAGGCCATGCGCGGCGGGGTGGTCGACTACGTCGATGCCAACCGTATCGTGGTGCGTGTCAACGACGACGAAGCCCTGGCGGGTGAAGTCGGCGTCGACATCTACAACATGATCAAGTACACCCGTTCGAACCAGAACACCAACATCAACCAGCGTCCGGTGGTGAAGGTGGGCGACCGCATCGCCAAGGGCGACGTCGTCGCCGACGGCGCCTCGACCGACCTCGGCGAGCTCGCGCTGGGCCAGAACATGCTGGTCGGCTTCATGCCGTGGAACGGCTACAACTTCGAAGACTCGATCCTGATCTCCGAACGCGTGGTCGCCGACGACCGCTTCACCTCGATCCACGTCGAGGAACTGACCGTCGTCGCCCGCGACACCAAGCTCGGACCCGAGGAAATCACCCGCGACATCGCTTCGCTGGGCGAGGCGCAGCTGTCGCGCCTGGACGAATCGGGCATCGTCTACATCGGCGCCGAAGTCGAGGCCGGCGACGTGCTGGTCGGCAAGGTCACGCCCAAGGGCGAGACCCAGCTGACGCCGGAAGAGAAGCTGCTGCGCGCGATCTTCGGCGAGAAGGCTTCCGACGTGAAGGACACCTCGCTGCGCGTGCCTTCGGGCATGGTCGGCACCGTCATCGACGTGCAGGTGTTCACCCGCGAAGGCATCGAGCGCGACAAGCGCGCGCAGTCGATCATCGACGACCAGCTGCGCAGCTTCAAGACCGATCTGGCCGACCAGATGCGCATCGTCGAGCGCGACGCCTTCGCCCGTATCAAGCGCATGATCCTGGGCCAGAAGGTCAACGGCGGGCCGAAGAAGCTGGCCAAGGGCGCCGAGCTGAGCGAGGAATACCTCGACTCGCTCGAGTTCTACCACTGGTTCGACATCCGTCTGGCCGACGAGACCCTGGCGACCCAGCTCGAAGCCGTGCGCGAAGGCCTGGAGAACACCCGCAAGGACTTCGACCAGGCTTTCGAGATCAAGAAGAAGAAGCTCACCCAGGGCGACGAACTGCCGCCGGGTGTGCAGAAGATGGTCAAGGTCTACCTGGCGGTCAAGCGCCGCCTGCAGCCGGGCGACAAGATGGCCGGCCGCCACGGCAACAAGGGCGTGGTGTCGAAGATCGTGCCGGTCGAGGACATGCCCTACATGGAAGACGGCACCCCGCTCGACATCGTGCTGAACCCGCTGGGCGTGCCGTCGCGGATGAACATCGGCCAGATCCTCGAGACCCACCTCGGCTGGGCGGCCAAGGGCCTGGGCCAGCAGATCGACAAGATGCTGCAGGCGCAGGCCTCGGCCGACGAACTGCGCGGCTTCATGGACCAGATCTACAACCGCAGCGGCAAGTCGGAAGACATCGCCGGCCTGAGCGAGGAAGAAGTGCTGGATCTCGCCGGCAACCTGAAGAAGGGCGTGCCCTTCGCCACGCCGGTGTTCGACGGTGCCAAGGAGTCCGAGATCGAGCAGATGCTGGAACTCGCCGGCCTGCCGGTCGGCGGCCAGGTCACGCTGTTCGACGGCCGCACCGGCGAAGCTTTCGAGCGCAAGGTCACGGTGGGCTACAAGCACGTGCTGAAGCTGCACCACCTGGTCGACGACAAGATGCACGCCCGTTCGACCGGCCCGTACTCGCTCGTCACCCAGCAGCCGCTGGGCGGCAAGGCGCAGTTCGGCGGCCAGCGCTTCGGTGAAATGGAAGTGTGGGCGCTGGAAGCCTACGGCGCGGCCTACACGCTGCAGGAGATGCTGACGGTCAAGTCCGACGATGTGACCGGCCGGACCAAGGTGTACGAAAACATCGTCAAGGGCGAGCACAAGATCGATTCCGGCATGCCGGAGTCCTTCAACGTGCTGGTGAAGGAAATCCGCTCGCTCGCGATCGACATCGATCTCGACCGCGACTGAGAACCGAGATTTCCAGCCAACAACCTGCCTGCGATTGAATCCCGGGGCCGCCGCACACGATGCGGCGGCCCGGATGGAGTGATAGATGAAAAGCCTGCTCGCTGACCTGTTCAAGCAAACCCTGCCGAACGAGGAAGAGTTCGACGCGATCACCATCGGGCTCGCCTCGCCCGACAAGATCCGCACCTGGTCCTACGGCGAAGTGAAGAAGCCGGAAACCATCAACTACCGCACTTTCAAGCCGGAGCGCGATGGCCTGTTCTGCGCCAAGATCTTCGGCCCGGTGAAGGACTACGAGTGCCTCTGCGGCAAGTACAAGCGCCTCAAGCACCGCGGCGTGATCTGCGAGAAGTGCGGCGTCGAAGTGACCCTGTCCAAGGTGCGCCGCGAGCGCATGGGCCACATCGAGCTGGCCTCGCCGGTCGCCCACATCTGGTTCCTGAAGAGCCTGCCGAGCCGTCTCGGCATGGTGCTCGACATGACCCTGCGCGACATCGAGCGCGTGCTGTACTTCGAAGCCTTCGTCGTCGTCGAACCGGGCATGACCCCGCTCAACCGCGGCCAGCTGCTGACCGAGGACGACTACCTCGCCAAGGTCGAGGAATACGGTGACGACTTCGACGCCGTGATGGGCGCCGAAGGCATCCGCGAGCTGCTGCGCACGCTCGACGTCAGCCTGGAAGTCGAGAAGCTGCGCGGCGACCTCGAGACCACCAATTCCGAAGCCAAGATCAAGAAGTTCTCCAAGCGCCTGAAGGTGCTGGAGGCCTTCCAGCAGTCCGGCATCAAGCCGGAGTGGATGGTGCTGGAAGTGCTGCCGGTGCTGCCGCCCGACCTGCGCCCGCTGGTGCCGCTGGACGGTGGCCGCTTCGCCACTTCGGACCTGAACGACCTCTACCGCCGCGTCATCAACCGCAACAACCGCCTGAAGCGCCTGCTCGAACTCAAGGCGCCCGACATCATCGTGCGCAACGAGAAGCGCATGCTGCAGGAAGCCGTCGACTCGCTGCTCGACAACGGCCGCCGCGGCAAGGCCATGACCGGCGCCAACAAGCGTCCGCTGAAGTCGCTGGCCGACATGATCAAGGGCAAGGGCGGCCGCTTCCGCCAGAATCTGCTGGGCAAGCGCGTCGACTACTCGGGCCGTTCGGTGATCACCGTGGGTCCGCAGCTCAAGCTGCACCAGTGCGGTCTGCCCAAGCTGATGGCGCTGGAACTGTTCAAGCCCTTCATCTTCAACAAGCTCGAGCTGATGGGCCTGGCCACGACCATCAAGCAGGCCAAGAAGATGGTGGAGTCGCAGGAGCCGGTGGTGTGGGACATCCTCGAAGAGGTGATCCGCGAGCACCCGGTGCTGCTGAACCGCGCGCCGACGCTGCACCGCCTCGGCATCCAGGCTTTCGAGCCGGTGCTGATCGAAGGCAAGGCGATCCAGCTCCACCCGCTGGTCTGCGTCGCCTTCAACGCCGACTTCGACGGCGACCAGATGGCCGTCCACGTGCCGCTGTCGCTCGAAGCGCAGATGGAAGCCCGCACCCTGATGCTGGCCTCCAACAACGTGCTGTCGCCCGCCAACGGCGAGCCGATCATCGTGCCTTCGCAGGACATCGTGCTGGGCCTGTACTACGCCACCCGCGAAGGGGTGAACGTGCCGGGCGAAGGCATGCTGTTCACCGACGTCGGCGAGGTCAAGCGCGCCTACGAATCCGGCCAGATCGCGCTGCATGCGCGCATCACCGTGCGCCTGAAGGAAGCCGACCTCGGCCCCAACGGCGAGCGCATCGAGAAGATCAAGCGCTACGACACCACCGCCGGCCGCGCCATCCTGTCGGAAATCCTGCCGGCCGGGCTGCCCTTCAGCGTCATCGACAAGCCGCTGAAGAAGAAGGAAATTTCCAAGCTGATCAACGCCTCGTTCCGCCGCTGCGGCCTGCGCGCGACGGTGATCTTCGCCGACCGCCTGATGCAGTTCGGCTATGGCCTGGCGACCCGCGCCGGCCTGTCGATCGCGGTCAAGGACATGCTGGTGCCGACCGCCAAGCACGACCTGATCCGTGCCGCCGAAGCCGAGGTCAAGGAAATCGCTCAGCAATACACCTCCGGTCTGGTGACCGACGGTGAGCGCTACAACAAGGTCGTCGATATCTGGGGCCGCTGCGGCGACCAGGTCGCCAAGGCGATGATGGAACAGCTCGGTTCCGAGGAAGTCGTGAACCGCGAAGGCAAGACCGTCCGTCAGGAATCGTTCAACTCGATCTACATGATGGCCGACTCCGGCGCGCGCGGTTCCGCGGCGCAGATCCGCCAGCTGGCCGGCATGCGCGGCCTGATGGCGAAACCGGACGGCTCGATCATCGAGACGCCGATCACGACGAACTTCCGCGAAGGCCTGAACGTTCTGCAGTACTTCATCTCGACCCACGGTGCGCGTAAGGGTCTGGCCGATACGGCACTGAAGACCGCGAACTCCGGCTACCTGACCCGCCGCCTGGTCGACGTCACCCAGGATCTGGTGGTGATCGAGGACGATTGCGGCACCCGCGAAGGCTTCGCCATGAAGGCGCTGATCGAGGGCGGCGAGGTCGTCGAGCCGCTGCGCGAGCGCATCCTGGGCCGTGTCACGGCCGAGGACGTGGTCAACCCCGACACGCAGGAAACCGCGATCGAAGCGGGCAGCCTGCTCGATGAAAGCGCGGTCGACGCGATCGAAGGCCTGGGCGTGGACGAAGTCAAGGTGCGCACGCCGCTGACCTGCGAAACCCGCTACGGCCTGTGCGCCAAGTGCTATGGCCGCGACCTCGGCCGCGGCTCGATGGTCAATGCCGGCGAAGCGGTCGGCGTCATCGCCGCGCAGTCGATCGGCGAGCCGGGCACCCAGCTGACGATGCGTACCTTCCACGTCGGTGGTGCGGCGTCGCGGGCGGCGGCGGCCAGCGGCGTCGAAGCCAAGTCGGGCGGCACCATCCGCTTCGCCGGCAACATGCGCTACGTTTCCAACGCCAAGGGCGAGAAGGTCGTCATCGCGCGTTCGGCCGAAGTCGTGGTTGCCGACGACATGGGCCGCGAGCGCGAGCGCCACAAGCTGCCCTACGGCGCACTGCTGCTGGTCGAGGACGGCGCCGCGGTCAAAGCCGGCACCCAGCTGGCGAGCTGGGATCCGCACACCCGCCCGATCGTCACCGAGTACAGCGGCACGGTGAAGTTCGAGAACGTCGAGGAAGGCGTCACCGTCGCCAAGCAGATCGACGAAATCACCGGTCTGTCGACCCTGGTCGTGATCGACTCCAAGCGCCGCTCGGCGACGGGCAGCGCCAAGGGCGTGCGGCCGCAGGTCAAGCTGCTGGACGAGAACGGCGAGGAAGTGAAGATCGCCGGTACCGACCACGCGGTGGCGATCACCTTCCAGGTCGGTTCGCTGATCACCGTCAAGGACGGCCAGCAGATCGGCGTCGGCGAGGTGCTGGCGCGCATTCCGCAGGAATCGGCCAAGACCCGCGACATCACCGGCGGTCTGCCGCGTGTTGCCGAGCTGTTCGAAGCGCGCGCACCGAAGGATGCCGGCATGCTCGCCGAGTACACCGGCACGGTCTCGTTCGGCAAGGAAACCAAGGGCAAGCAGCGCCTGGTGATCACCGAGCCGGACGGCACTGCGCACGAGTTCCTGATCCCGAAGGACAAGCACCTGATGGTGCACGACGGCCAGGTGGTGAACAAGGGCGAACTCATCGTCGACGGCCCGGCCGATCCGCACGACATCCTGCGCCTGCAGGGCATCAACGAGCTGGCCCGCTACATCATCGACGAGGTCCAGGACGTCTATCGCCTGCAGGGTGTGAAGATCAACGACAAGCACATCGAGGTGATCGTCCGCCAGATGCTGCGCCGCGTCGTGATCACCGATGCCGGCGACACCAAGTTCATCCGCGAGGAGCAGGTGGAGCGCTCCGAAGTGCTGGACGAGAACGACCGCATGGAAGCCGAAGGCAAGCTGCCGGCGCAGTACGAAAACGTGCTGCTCGGCATCACCAAGGCTTCGCTGTCGACCGACTCCTTCATCTCGGCGGCGTCCTTCCAGGAAACCACCCGCGTGCTGACCGAAGCCGCGATCATGGGCAAGCGCGACGAACTGCGCGGCCTGAAGGAAAACGTCATCGTCGGCCGTCTGATTCCGGCCGGCACCGGCCTGGCCTACCACCGCAGCCGCAAGGCGCAGGAGCAGGGGGTCGATCTGGGACCGGAACATGCGTGGGCGACCGAGATCGCCGTCGAACCGAATCAGGACATCGAGGCCGGTTGACTTTTTCTGCCGTCTCGGACTAGAATCCGGCCTCTTTTTGTGGACCGACCAATCGTAGTCGGTCGCAGCCGGAATCATCCGCCCGAGGCGGCCCGTGGTGGGCTGCCTCGGTTTTTTGGGAAATTCTTAAGCTATGCCAACAATCAATCAGCTTGTCCGCAAGCCGCGCCAGATGGAAGCTTCGAAGAGCAAGGTTCCGGCCCTGGAAGCTTGCCCGCAGAAGCGTGGTGTGTGCACCCGCGTCTATACCACGACCCCGAAGAAGCCGAACTCGGCGCTGCGTAAGGTCGCCAAGGTTCGCCTGACCAACGGTTTCGAGGTCATCTCGTACATCGGTGGTGAAGGCCACAACCTGCAGGAGCACTCCGTCGTGCTGATCCGTGGCGGCCGTGTGAAGGACTTGCCCGGTGTGCGCTACCACATCGTTCGCGGCTCCCTCGACTTGCAGGGCGTCAAGGATCGCAAGCAGTCGCGTTCCAAGTACGGCGCGAAGCGTCCGAAGAAAGCCTGATTGTTGGCCCAAGAAATTTAGCGAGAGGTTGTCATGCCGCGTCGTCGTGAAGTACCCAAGCGCGATGTCCTGCCGGACCCGAAGTTCGGTAGCCAGGACGTTTCGAAGTTCATCAACGTGATCATGCAGTCGGGCAAGAAGTCCGTTGCCGAGCGCATCGTCTATGGCGCGTTCAATCACATCACTGCCAAGGCCGGCAAGGATCCGCTGGAAGTGTTCTCGGCGGCGGTCGGCAACGTCAAGCCGGTGGTCGAGGTCAAGAGCCGCCGCGTCGGTGGTGCCAACTACCAGGTTCCGGTCGAAGTGCGTCCGTCGCGCCGCATGGCGCTGTCGATGCGCTGGCTGCGCGAAGCCGCGCGCAAGCGTGCCGAGAAGTCGATGGCCCAGCGCCTCGCCGGCGAACTGCTCGAGGCCGCCGAAGGCCGTGGCGCCGCCATGAAGAAGCGCGAAGAAGTACACCGCATGGCCGAAGCCAACAAGGCATTCTCGCACTTCCGCTTCTGATCCTCGTCAGTAGCGGTATCTCGGGCCCTGTACAGGGCTCGATTGTTTTCTAACGCAAGAAATTCGTTGATCGCGACCAGTGCGCGCATAACAGAAGGCAGGTAAAACGTGGCTCGCAAGACTCCCATCGAGCGCTACCGCAATATCGGTATCTCCGCTCACATCGACGCCGGCAAGACGACTACGACCGAGCGCATCCTCTTCTACACCGGCGTGAGCCACAAGCTCGGCGAGGTGCATGACGGCGCGGCGACTACCGACTGGATGGCGCAGGAACAGGAGCGCGGCATCACGATCACCTCGGCGGCCGTGACCTGCTTCTGGAAGGGTATGGATCAGTCCTATCCCGAGCACCGCTTCAACATCATCGATACCCCGGGACACGTCGACTTCACCATCGAAGTCGAGCGCTCGATGCGCGTGCTGGACGGCGCCTGCATGGTCTACTGCGCGGTGGGTGGCGTTCAGCCCCAGTCGGAAACCGTGTGGCGCCAGGCGACCAAGTACAAGGTGCCGCGTCTGGCCTTCGTGAACAAGATGGACCGCTCCGGCGCCAACTTCTTCAAGGTCGTCGACCAGATGAAGACCCGCCTGAAGGCGAATCCGGTGCCGGTCGTCGTGCCGATCGGTGCGGAAGATACCTTCAAGGGTGTCGTCGATCTGCTGAAGATGAAGGCGATCATCTGGGACGAAGCTTCCCAGGGCATGAAGTTCGAGTACGGCGAAATCCCGGCCGACATCGTCGGCGTGGCCGAAGAATGGCGCGCCAACATGGTCGAGGCGGCGGCTGAAGCGTCCGAAGAGCTGATGAACAAGTACCTCGAGGAAGGCGAGCTTTCCGAGGAAGAGGTCATCGCCGGTCTGCGCGCCCGTACCCTGGCCTGCGAGATCCAGCCGATGCTGTGCGGCACCGCGTTCAAGAACAAGGGCGTGCAGCGCATGCTCGACGCCGTGATCCAGTACCTGCCGTCGCCGGTCGACATTCCGCCGGTCGCCGGCGTCGATGACGACGAGAAGGAAGTCGTGCGCCATGCCCGGGACGACGAGAAGTTCTCGGCGCTGGCCTTCAAGTTGATGACCGACCCCTTCGTCGGCCAGCTGACCTTCATCCGCGTCTATTCGGGCGTGCTGGAGTCGGGTTCGACCGTGCTGAACTCGGTCAAGAACAAGAAGGAGCGCATCGGCCGCCTGCTGCAGATGCACGCCAACGACCGCGAGGAAATCAAGGAAGTGCTGGCGGGCGACATCGCCGCCGTGGTCGGCCTGAAGGACGTCACCACCGGCGAGACGCTGTGCGACGTTTCCGCGCCGGTGATCCTCGAGCGCATGGTCTTCCCGGATCCGGTGATCCACGTCGCCGTCGAGCCGAAGACCAAGGGCGATCAGGAAAAGATGGGCCTGGCCCTCAGCCGCTTGGCTGCCGAAGATCCGTCCTTCCGCGTGCGTACCGACGAGGAGTCGGGCCAGACCATCATCTCGGGCATGGGTGAGCTGCACCTCGAGATCATCGTCGACCGCATGAAGCGCGAATTCAACGTCGAAGCCAACGTCGGCGCACCGCAGGTCGCCTACCGCGAAACCATCCGCAAGGCTGCCAACGACGTCGAAGGCAAGTTCGTCAAGCAGTCCGGCGGCCGCGGCCAGTACGGTCACGTCGTCATCAACCTCGAGCCGGCCGAACAGGGCAAGGGCTACGAGTTCGTCGATGCGGTCAAGGGCGGCGTGGTGCCGCGCGAGTACATCCCGGCGGTCGACAAGGGCATCCAGGAAACCCTCAACAACGGTATCCTCGCCGGCTTCCCGGTGGTCGATGTCAAGGTCACGCTGCACTTCGGTTCGTACCACGATGTGGACTCGAACGAAAATGCGTTCAAGATGGCCGGTTCGATGGCCTTCAAGGAAGCCATGCGCCGCGCCAGCCCGGTGCTGCTCGAGCCGATGATGGCGGTCGTGGTCGAGACCCCGGAAGACTACATGGGCAACGTCATGGGCGACCTGTCGGGCCGCCGTGGCATCGTCCAGGGCATGGACGACATCCCGGGCGGCATGAAGGAAATCAAGGCCGAGGTGCCGCTGGCCGAAATGTTCGGCTACGCTACCCAGCTGCGCTCGCTGACCCAGGGTCGCGCGACCTACTCGATGGAGTTCAAGCACTACGCCGAAGCTCCGAAGAGCGTTGCCGAAGCCGTCATCAGCAGCCGCAAGTAATCATTCACAGATTCACAGTAACGACAAACCAGAGGACTCACAGACATGGCAAAGGGTAAGTTCGAACGTACCAAGCCGCACGTCAACGTTGGCACGATTGGTCACGTTGACCACGGCAAGACGACGCTGACGGCCGCGATCACGACGGTGCTGACGAAGAAGTTCGGCGGTGAAGCGAAGGACTATGCGTCGATCGACAGCGCGCCGGAAGAGAAGGCACGCGGGATCACGATCAACACCGCGCACGTCGAGTACGAAACCGCGACGCGCCACTACGCTCACGTCGACTGCCCGGGCCACGCCGACTACGTCAAGAACATGATCACGGGTGCCGCGCAGATGGACGGCGCGATCCTGGTGTGCTCGGCCGCCGACGGCCCGATGCCGCAGACCCGCGAGCACATCCTGCTGGCCCGCCAGGTGGGCGTGCCCTACATCGTCGTGTTCCTGAACAAGTGCGACATGGTCGACGACGAAGAGCTGCTCGAGCTGGTCGAGATGGAAGTGCGCGAGCTGCTGTCGAAGTACGACTTCCCGGGCGACGACATCCCGATCATCAAGGGTTCGGCGCTGAAGGCGCTCGAAGGCGACCAGTCGGACATCGGCGAACCGGCGATCTTCCGCCTGGCCGACGCGCTGGACAGCTACATCCCGACGCCGGAGCGCGCGATCGACCGTCCGTTCCTGCTGCCGATCGAAGACGTGTTCTCGATCTCGGGCCGCGGTACCGTGGTGACCGGCCGTGTCGAGCGCGGTGTCGTCAAGGTCGGCGAGGAAATCGAAATCGTCGGCATCAAGCCGACGGTCAAGACCACCTGCACCGGCGTGGAAATGTTCCGCAAGCTGCTGGATCAAGGTCAAGCGGGCGACAACGTGGGCGTGCTGCTGCGCGGCACCAAGCGTGAAGACGTCGAGCGTGGCCAGGTGCTGTGCAAGCCGGGTTCGATCACGCCGCACACGCACTTCACGGGTGAGATCTACGTGCTGTCGAAGGAAGAGGGTGGTCGTCACACGCCGTTCTTCAACAACTACCGTCCGCAGTTCTATTTCCGTACGACGGACGTGACCGGCTCGATCGAGCTGCCGGAAGGCACCGAGATGGTGATGCCGGGCGACAACGTGTCGATCACGGTGAAGCTGATCGCGCCGATCGCGATGGAAGAAGGTCTGCGCTTCGCGATCCGTGAAGGCGGCCGCACCGTCGGCGCCGGCGTCGTCGCCAAGGTCATCGAGTAATACTCGTTGCGGGCGGAATCCCCTGATTCCGCCCAACGCTCTTTTCGCTCTTTAGGAAATACCATGCAGAACCAGAAAATCCGCATCCGTCTGAAGGCATTCGACTATCGCCTGATCGACCAGTCGGCGCTCGAGATCGTCGATACCGCCAAGCGCACCGGCGCCGTCGTTCGTGGCCCCGTACCGCTGCCGACCCGCATCGAGCGTTTCGACCTGCTGCGTTCGCCGCACGTCAACAAGGCTTCGCGCGACCAGATGGAAATCCGTACGCATCAGCGCCTGATGGACATCATCGATCCGACCGACAAGACGGTCGACGCGCTGATGAAGCTGGACCTTCCGGCAGGTGTGGATGTCGAGATCAAGCTGCAGTAAGCAATCCCTGCTTGCGAAAGTTTGGAACAGGCCGGTATAATCCGGCCTTTGTGCCTTTTGGCGCATTAATTGTGACCCCCGGTCAATCGCAACCGGGATTCAGGAGAAAAAAATGAGTCTAGGCCTTGTTGGACGCAAGGTCGGCATGACTCGCATTTTCGCCGAGGATGGCAGGTCCATCCCGGTGACGGTGCTTGACGTGTCGGATAATCGTGTGTCCCAGATCAAGACCTCTGAAACCGACGGTTATGCCGCGGTTCAGGTCGCTTATGGCAAGCGTCGCGCCAGCCGGATCACCAAGCCGGTGGCAGGCCACCTGGCCAAGGCGGGCGTCGAGCCCTGCCGTGGCATGAAGGAATTCCGCGTCGCCGAAGACCAGCTCGCAGGCTTCAATGCCGGCGACGTGATCAGCGCCGACCTGTTCCAGGTCGGGCAGAAGGTCGACGTGACCGGTGTGACGATCGGTAAGGGCTTCCAGGGCCCGATCAAGCGCCACAACTTCTCGTCCAACCGTGCTTCCCACGGTAACTCCATTTCGCACCGCTCGCCCGGTTCGATCGGTATGGCGCAGGATCCGGGTCGCGTGTTTCCGGGCAAGCGCATGGCCGGTCAGTACGGCAACGTCCAGCGCACGACCCAGGGTCTGGAGATCGTTCGTGTCGACGCCGAGCGCCAGTTGCTGCTGGTGAAGGGTGCTGTGCCCGGTTCGAAGGGTGGCGACGTCGTCGTCTGCCCGGCGGTCAAGGCTTGAGGAGCGCGGAATGGAACTGAAACTCTTGAATGATCAGGGTCAGGCCGCGTCGACGCTGCAGGCGTCGGATGTGCTGTTTGGCCGTGATTACAACGAAGCGCTGGTGCACCAGGTCGTGACGGCCTATCTCGCCAATGCGCGTTCGGGTAATCGCAAGCAGAAGGGCCGCTCCGAGGTCGCCAAGTCGACCCGCAAACCCTTCCGCCAGAAAGGTACGGGCAATGCCCGCGCCGGTATGGCTTCGAGCCCGCTGTGGCGCGGAGGCGGCAAGGTCTTCCCGAATACGCCGGACGAAAACTTCAGCCAGAAGGTCAACCGCAAGATGTATCGCGCGGGTGTGGCTGCGATCCTGTCGCAACTGGCGCGTGAAGATCGCCTGGCGGTGGTCGACAGCTTCAGCGTCGAGGCGCCGAAGACCCGTCTGCTGTCTCAGAAGCTGAAGGGCATGGGCCTGGACTCCGTCCTGGTCATCACCGACGAAATCGACGAGAACCTGTTCCTGTCTTCGCGCAACCTGCACCAGGTGCTGGTGCTGTCGGTCAGCGAAGCGGATCCGGTGTCGCTGGTGCGTTTCCCGAAGGTGCTGGTCACCAAGGGTGCGCTGGCGAAGATGGAGGAAGCGTGGCAATGAGCGCGATCAGTCAGGAACGTCTGCTGCAGGTGCTGCTCGCCCCGCAGATCTCCGAAAAGGCGACTTTCGTCGCCGACAAGAATGAGCAAGTGGTGTTCAAGGTCGCATCCGACGCCACCAAGCCCGAAGTGAAGGCGGCTGTCGAGTCGCTGTTCAAGGTCGAGGTCAAGTCCGTTCAGGTGCTGAACGTCAAGGGCAAGGCCAAGCGTTTCGGCAAGACCATGGGGCGCCGCAAGGACTGGAAGAAGGCTTTCGTCTGCCTGAAGCCCGGCCAGGAAATCAACTTCGCGGCCGGGGAGTAATAGATCATGGCAATCGTAAAACTCAAGCCGACCTCGGCCGGTCGTCGTGCCCAGGTCAAGGTGGTCAATCCCGACCTGTACAAGGGTCGTCCGCTCGCCTCGCTGGTCGAGAAGCAGAGCAAGAATGCCGGCCGCAACAACAGCGGTCGCATCACCATCCGCCACCAGGGCGGCGGTCACAAGCAGCACTACCGCATCGTCGATTTCCGTCGCAACAAGGACGGCATCCCGGCGAAGGTCGAGCGCATCGAGTACGACCCGAACCGTTCGGCGAACATCGCGCTGCTGTGCTACGCCGATGGCGAGCGCCGCTACATCATCGCGCCGCGTGGCGTCGAAGTCGGCCAGCAACTGCTGAGCGGCGTCGAAGCGCCGATCCGTCCGGGCAACGCGCTGCCGATCCGCAACATTCCGGTCGGTTCGACGATCCACTGCATCGAAATGATGCCGGGCAAGGGTGCGCAGATCGCCCGTGCCGCGGGTACCTCGGTGCAGCTGCTGGCGCGCGAGGGCAGCTATGCCCAGTTGCGTCTGCGTTCCGGTGAAATCCGCCGCGTGCACGTCGAGTGCCGTGCAACGATCGGTGAAGTCGGTAACGGCGAACACGGTCTGCGCAAGATCGGCAAGGCCGGTGCCAACCGCTGGCGCGGCATCCGCCCGACCGTCCGCGGCGTGGCGATGAACCCGGTCGATCACCCGCACGGTGGTGGCGAAGGCCGCACCGGCGAGGCTCGCGAGCCGGTCAGCCCGTGGGGTACGCCTGCCAAGGGTTATCGCACCCGTAGCAACAAGCGCACCGACAACATGATCGTGCAGCGTCGTCACAAGCGTTAAGGGGTAAAAGATGGCACGTTCTATCAAAAAAGGCCCGTTCATCGACGCGCACCTGCTGAAGAAGGTCGACGCGGCACGGACGAGCAACGACAAGCGCCCGATCAAGACCTGGTCGCGCCGTTCCACGGTTCTGCCCGATTTCATCGGTCTGACGATTGCCGTGCATAACGGCAAGCAGCACATCCCGGTGTTCGTGACCGAGAACATGGTCGGCCACAAGCTGGGTGAATTCGCGCTGACGCGTACCTTCAAGGGTCACGCTGCCAGCAAGAAGGCCAAGCGCTAAGAGGGACGACATGGAAACCAAAGCAATTCTCCGTGGCGTTCGGCTGTCGGCCCAGAAGGGCCGCCTGGTCGCCGACCTGGTTCGCGGCAAGTCCGTCGAGCAGGCGCTGAACATCCTGGCGTTCTCGCCGAAGCGCGGCGCCAAGATTATCCGCAAGGTGGTCGAGTCGGCCATTGCCAACGCCGAGCACAACGATGGCGCCGATATCGACGCGCTGAAGGTCAAGACCATTCACGTGGAAGAAGGCATGACGCTGAAGCGCTTCACCGCGCGTGCGAAGGGTCGCGGCAACCGCATCCTCAAGCCCACCTGCCACGTCTACGTGACCGTCGGCGAGTAAGGAGTAAACATGGGTCAGAAAATCAATCCCACTGGCTTCCGTCTCGCCGTCACGCGTGACTGGGGTTCGCGCTGGTTCGCTTCCAGCCGTGATTATGCCGGTATGCTGCACGAAGACCTGAAGGTGCGCGAGTACCTGAAGAAGCGCCTGGCGCACGCCTCGGTCGGCCGCGTGGTCATCGAGCGTCCGGCCAAGAACGCCCGCGTGACGCTGTACAGCGCCCGCCCGGGTGTCGTGATCGGCAAGAAGGGCGAGGACATCGAAGCGCTGAAGCGCGATCTGCAGAAGATCGTCGGCGTGCCGGTCCACGTCAACATCGAGGAAGTGCGCAAGCCCGAAGTCGATGCCAAGCTGATCGCCGACTCGATCGCGCAGCAGCTCGAGAAGCGCATCATGTTCCGCCGTGCGATGAAGCGCGCGATGCAGAACGCCATGCGCCTCGGCGCCCAGGGCATCAAGATCATGAGCTCGGGCCGCCTGAACGGCGCCGAAATCGCCCGTACCGAGTGGTACCGCGAAGGCCGTGTGCCGCTGCACACCCTGCGTGCCAACATCGACTACGGCGTCTCGGAAGCGAAGACGACCTACGGCATCATCGGCATCAAGGTCTGGGTGTTCAAGGGCGAGATGCTTGGCCGCAACGAGCAGCCGGTCGCTGCCGAGCCTGAAGCCGACAACCGCCGTGGCCGCCGTGGCGCTCCGCGTGACGGTGAAGGCCGTCCGGGTCGCCGTCCCGCCCGTCGTGGCGAAGGCCGGCAAGAAGAAAGCAGGGGTGAATGATGCTGCAGCCGACTAGAAGGAAATATCGCAAGGAGCAGAAGGGCCGCAACACCGGTATCGCTACCCGTGGTGCGAAGGTGTCCTTCGGCGAGTTCGGGCTGAAGGCGGTCGGTCGCGGTCGCCTGACCGCGCGCCAGATCGAATCGGCGCGTCGTGCGATGACCCGCCACATCAAGCGGGGTGGTCGTATCTGGATCCGCATCTTCCCGGACAAGCCGATTTCGCGTAAGCCCGCCGAAGTGCGTATGGGTAACGGCAAGGGCAACCCGGAGTACTGGGTTGCGGAAATCCAGCCCGGCAAGGTGCTGTATGAGATGGACGGCGTGGACGAAGCGCTCGCCCGTGAAGCATTCCGGCTCGCAGCCGCCAAGCTTCCGATCGAGACGGTCTTCGTGACTCGCATGGTGGGAGCTTGAGCATGAAGGCGAGTGAACTCCGCGCCAAGAGCGCTGATGAGTTGAACACGGAGCTGGTCGAACTGCTGAAGGCGCAGTTCTCGCTGCGCATGCAGCACGCGACGCAGCAGTTGGGTAACACGAGTCAGATCGGGAAGGTTCGTCGCGACATCGCGCGCGTCCGCACCATCCTGCGCGAAAAGGCGGGTCAGCAATGAGCGAACAGGTTCAAAAGGTTCGTCGCGCGCTGGTTGGGCGTGTGGTGAGCGACAAGATGCAGAAGACCGTCACGGTCCTGGTCGAAAGCCGGGTCAAGCATCCGCTGTACGGCAAGATCATCACGCGTTCGGCCAAGTACCACGCGCACGTCGAAGACGGCGCGGCCGCGGCCGGTGATCTGGTCGAAATCGAGGAATGCCGCCCGATCTCGCGCACCAAGACTTGGCGTGTCGCCAAGGTGCTCGAGAAGGCACGCGTCATCTGAGTGGTGAGTAAGTAGCAAACGAAAAAACAGCTTGGCGCTTCGGCGTCAGGCTGTTATAATTTTGCCTCTTTGCTCCGGGGCTCGCTCGGGGCATCCTACCCTGACGGGTTCCAAGACTGTCCGCGAATGCGGGATAAGTTGGAGATATTTTCATGATTCAAATGCAGTCCAGACTGGACGTGGCCGACAACACCGGCGCACGCTCGGTGATGTGCATCAAGGTTCTGGGTGGTTCGAAGCGCCGCTATGCCGGCGTCGGCGACATCATCAAAGTGACCGTGAAGGATGCTGCACCGCGTGGCCGTGTGAAGAAGGGTGACGTCTACAACGCCGTGGTGGTTCGCACTGCCAAGGGTGTTCGTCGTCCTGACGGCTCGCTGGTCAAGTTCGACAACAACGCGGCCGTCCTCCTGAACAACAAACTCGAGCCGATCGGCACCCGTATCTTCGGGCCGGTGACGCGCGAGCTGCGCTCCGAGCGGTTCATGAAGATCGTCTCGCTGGCGCCTGAAGTGCTCTGAGGAGTCGCTAGATGAACAAGATCCGCAAGGGTGACGAAGTGGTGGTGCTGACGGGCAAGGATCGCGGCCGTCGTGGCACCGTGCTGCGCCGCGTCGATGACGAGCGCGTCGTGGTCGAAGGTGTGAATCGGGTCAAGAAGCACGTGCGCCCGAATCCGCTGAAGGGTGAAGTGGGTGGCATCGTCGAAAAGGAAATGCCCATCCATGTCTCGAACGTCGCGCTGTTCAATCCCGCCACCCAGAAGGGTGATCGCGTCGGGATCAAGACGCTTGAAGACGGCCAGAAGGTCCGCTTCTTCAAGTCGAACGGCGAGCTGGTGAACGCCTAAGGAGTGACGATGGCTCGCTTGCAACAGGTTTACAAGGACGAAGTCGCGCCGGCACTGCAGAAGCAGTTCGGCTACAAGTCCGTGATGGAAGTGCCGCGCATCACCAAGATCACCCTGAACATGGGTGTCGGTGAAGCCGTTGGCGACAAGAAGATTCTGGAACACGCCATCGGCGACATGACCAAGATCGCCGGCCAGAAGCCGGTCGCGACCAAGGCTCGCAAGTCGATCGCCGGCTTCAAGATCCGCGACGGCTATCCGATCGGCTGCATGGTGACGCTGCGCGGCCCGCGCATGTTCGAATTCCTCGATCGCCTGGTGACGATCGCGCTGCCGCGCGTTCGCGACTTCCGTGGTATCGGTGCCAAGGGCTTCGACGGCCGTGGCAACTACAACCTCGGCGTCAAGGAACAGATCATTTTCCCGGAAATCGAGTACGACAAGATCGATGCTCTGCGCGGGATGAACATCAGCATCACGACGACGGCGAAGACGGACGAAGAGGCGCGTGCGCTTCTGGGTGCGTTCAAGTTCCCGTTCAAGAATTGAGGGTGATATGGCGAAACTCGCTCTGATCAACCGCGAAGCCAAGCGTGCGAAGCTGGTGGCCAAGTTTGCCGCCAAGCGTGCCGCGCTGGTTGCGCAGGTCCAGGACAGCAAGCTGTCCGAAGAAGAACGCATGGCGGCCCGTCTTGCGCTGCAGCAGCTGCCGCGCAATGCCAACCCGACGCGTCAGCGCAATCGTTGCGCGCTGACCGGTCGTCCGCGCGGTGTGTTCCGCAAGTTCGGTCTGTGCCGCAACAAGCTGCGCGAGATCGCTTTCCGCGGCGAAGTGCCTGGCATGACCAAGGCGAGCTGGTAAGGAGAATTCGAAGATGAGTATGTCCGATCCCATCGCCGACATGCTGACGCGCATCCGCAACGGCCAGCAGGCTCAGAAGGCATCCGTGTCGATGCCGTCGTCGAAGCTGAAGGTCGCGATCGCGAAAGTGCTGCAGGACGAAGGTTACATCGACGGTTTCGCCGTCAACGACGAAACCGGCAAGCCGACCCTGGACGTGACGCTGAAGTACTACGCGGGCCGCCCGGTGATCGAGCGCATCGAGCGTGTCAGCCGCCCCGGTCTCCGTATCTACAAGGGTAGCGACGAGCTGCCGCGCGTGATGAACGGTCTCGGTGTCGCGATCGTGTCCACGCCGCGCGGCGTGATGACCGACCGCAGCGCGCGTGCAAATCGCGTCGGCGGCGAAGTCATCTGCCTGGTCGCGTAAGGGGGAGATGCAATGTCTCGTGTAGCTAAGAATCCGGTGGCGATTCCGAAGGGTGTCGAGGTCGTGATCTCCGACGCCGAAATCGCCGTCAAGGGCCCCCTGGGTACGCTGCGCCAGCCGCTGACCGGCCAGGTCAGCGTCGAGCGCGAAGGCGACGAACTGGTCTGCAAGGCCCGCGAAGGCGTGGAAAATGCCCGCGCGATGTCGGGTACCGTCCGTGCGCTGGTGAACAACATGGTAACCGGCGTGACCAAGGGCTTCGAGCGCAAGCTGACCCTGGTCGGCGTGGGCTACCGTGCCCAGGCTCAAGGCGACAAGCTCAATCTGTCGCTCGGTTTCTCGCATCCGGTGGTGCACCAGATGCCGGAAGGCGTGAAGGTCGAAACGCCTTCGCAGACCGAGATCCTGATCAAGGGCAGCGACAAGCAGAAGGTTGGCCAGGTTGCGGCCGAGGTGAGAGCTTACCGCGCTCCCGAACCCTACAAGGGCAAGGGCGTCCGCTACGCGGATGAAGTGGTGGTTCTCAAGGAAACCAAGAAGAAGTAAGGCGGTTCGTCATGAACAAGAAAGAAACTCGTCTTCGCCGTGCGCGCAAAACTCGCGCCAAACTCGCGGAGCTCAAGGCGGTTCGCCTCGCGGTGTTCCGGTCCAACTGCCACATCTACGCCCAGGTCATCTCGGGCTGCGGCTCCAAGGTGCTCGCCGCAGCGTCGACGGTCGAAGCCGATGTCCGCGCCCAGGCGCCGAACGGCGGCAACAAGGCTGCCGCGGAACTCGTCGGCAAGCTGATCGCCGAGCGTGCGAAGGCCGCCGGCATCGAGCAGGTCGCGTTCGACCGCTCGGGCTTCCTGTATCACGGCCGCGTCAAGGCGCTGGCCGAGGCTGCCCGCGAAGGCGGCCTCAAGTTCTAAGCGAGGAATCGAATGGCTAAGCAGCAAACCAAACGTGCGCAAGCCTCCGACGAGCGCGATGACGGCCTGCGGGAGAAGATGGTCGCGATCAATCGCGTGACCAAGGTCGTCAAGGGCGGCCGGATTCTCGGTTTTGCCGCACTGACCGTGGTCGGCGACGGCGACGGCGCGATCGGCATGGGCAAGGGCAAGTCGCGCGAAGTGCCGGTGGCGGTGCAGAAGGCGATGGACGAAGCGCGTCGCAAGTTGCGCAAGGTCTCGCTGAAGAACGGCACCCTGCAGCACACGGTGATCGGCAAGCATGGCGCCGCCTCGGTGCTGATGCAGCCCGCGCCGGCCGGTACCGGCATCATCGCCGGCGGCCCGATGCGCGCCGTGTTCGAAGTGATGGGCGTCACCGACGTGATCTGCAAGTGCATTGGCTCGGCCAATCCTTACAACGTCGTGCGTGCCACCATCAACGGCCTGATGGCGATCAACACCCCGGCGGAAATTGCGGCCAAGCGCGGCAAGACCGTCGAAGAGATCCTGGGGTAAGCGATGTCGGACAAGAAAATCAAGGTGACGCTCGTCAAGAGCGTGATCGGCACCAAGCAGTCGCACCGCGCCACCGTTCGCGGTCTGGGCCTGCGCCGTCTCAACCACACGGTCGAGCTGGCGGATACGCCCGAAGTGCGCGGCATGATCAACAAGGTGTCCTACCTGCTCAAGCGTGAGGGTTGATATGCGCCTGAATAACATCAAGCCGGGTGCCGGCTCCAAGTCGGCCGCCAAGCGCGTCGGCCGGGGCATCGGCAGTGGCCTGGGCAAGACCTGCGGCCGCGGCCACAAGGGCCAGAAGTCGCGTGCAGGCGGTTTCCACAAGACGGGTTTCGAGGGCGGTCAGATGCCCCTGCAGCGTCGTCTGCCGAAGCGCGGTTTCGTGTCGCTGACGCGTGCCCGCAACGTCGAAGTGCGCCTGTCCGAACTGGCGGCCGTGCCGGTCGAGGAAATCGATCTGCTGACGCTGAAGCAGGCTGGCGTGGTGCCGGGCGATGCGCTGTCGGCCAAGGTGGTGCTGTCCGGCGCGATCGACCGCAAGGTCGTACTGCGTGGCGTCGGCGCGACCAAAGGTGCCAAGGCGGCGATCGAAGCTGCCGGCGGCTCGGTGTCGGCTGAGTAATAAAGGGACGAGCTGTGGCCAATCCTTCCGCCACGCTGGGCAATCCGGGACGGTTCGGCGACCTCAAGCGTCGCCTGCTGTTCCTGCTGGGCGCGCTGATCGTCTATCGCTTGGGCGCTCATATTCCCGTCCCCGGCATCGATCCGGATCAACTGGCCGAACTGTTCCAGTCTCAGGCCGGCGGCATCCTCGGGGTTTTCAACCTGTTCTCCGGTGGGGCGCTGTCGCGCTTCACCATCTTCGCCCTGGGCATCATGCCCTACATTTCGGCCTCGATCATCATGCAGTTGATGACCGTGGCGGTGCCGAGTCTCGAGGCGCTGAAGAAGGAAGGCGAAGCAGGGCGCAGGAAGATCACGCAGTACACGCGCTACGGCACCCTCGTGCTCGCCTTCGCCCAGTCGCTGGGCATGGCGATCGCACTCGAAGGCCAGCCCGGGCTGGTGCTCGATCCGGGCCTGACCTTCCGCTTCGTGACCGTCGCCACGCTGGTCACCGGGACGATGTTCCTGATGTGGCTGGGTGAGCAGATCACCGAGCGCGGGATCGGCAACGGCATCTCGATCATCATCTTCGCCGGTATCGTCGCGGGCCTCCCGAGTGCCATCGGCGGACTGTTCGAGCTGGTGCGCACGGGTTCGATGCACCCCTTCACGGCGCTGTTCATCTGCGTGCTGGTGGTGCTGGTGACGGGTTTCGTGGTGTTCGTCGAGCGTGGCCAGCGCAAGATCCTGGTGAACTACGCCAAACGCCAGGTCGGCAACAAGATCTACGGCGGGCAAAGTTCCCATCTGCCGCTGAAGCTGAACATGTCGGGGGTGATTCCGCCGATCTTCGCCTCGAGCATCATCCTGTTCCCGGCGACGCTGGGGCAGTGGTTCGGTTCGTCGGAAGGGATGTACTGGCTGCGTGACATCGCCTCCACGCTGTCTCCCGGCCAGCCGATCTACGTGATGCTGTATGCGCTGGCGATCGTGTTCTTCTGCTTCTTCTATACCGCGCTGGTGTTCAATGCGCGGGAGACGGCAGACAACCTGAAGAAGAGCGGTGCATTCGTTCCGGGTATCCGGCCGGGCGATCAGACCGCGCGTTACATCGACAAGATTCTCATGCGGCTGACGCTGGCTGGCGCGGTGTATATCACCCTGGTCTGCCTGCTGCCCGAGTTCCTGATCCTGAAGTGGAACGTCCCGTTCTACTTTGGCGGCACTTCGCTGCTGATCATCGTGGTCGTCACGATGGATTTCATGGCGCAGGTTCAGGCGGCGGTGATGTCGCACCAGTACGAGAGTCTGCTGAAGAAGGCGAACTTCAAAGGGGCGGGTTTCCCGACCAGGTAACATGGCGAAGGAAGATGTCATCGAGATGCAGGGCGAGGTCACGGAAAACCTGCCCAATGCAACGTTTCGTGTCAGGCTCGAGAACGGCCACATGGTTCTCGGCCACATCTCCGGAAAAATGCGGATGCACTACATCCGCATCCTTCCTGGTGACAAGGTGACGGTGCAGCTCACCCCTTACGACCTGACAAAGGGCCGGATCGTCTTCCGGACCAAGTGAGAATAGAGAAACAGGAGCAAGAACATGCGAGTCCAGGCGTCAGTCAAGCGGCTTTGCCGCAACTGCAAGATCATCCGCCGCAAGGGTGTCGTGCGCGTCATCTGCACCGATCCGCGGCATAAGCAGCGCCAGGGTTGATTAAGTCAACTCTAGCTATTAAAATTTAATGTTTAGCGTTTTGGGGTAGACGGATGGCCCGTATTGCTGGGGTAAACATTCCCAATCACAAGCACGCCGAGATCGCGTTGACCGCAATCTTTGGGATCGGCCGTACGCGTGCTCAGAAAATCTGCGACGCCGCGGGCATCGTGCGCTCGGTCAAGATCAAGGATCTGACCGAGTCGGACATGGAAAAGCTGCGCGACGAAGTGGGCAGGTTCGTCGTCGAAGGCGATCTGCGCCGCGAAGTGACGATGAACATCAAGCGACTGATGGACCTGGGCTGCTATCGCGGCGTCCGCCATCGTCGCGGCCTGCCGCTGCGGGGTCAGCGTACCCGTACAAATGCGCGTACCCGCAAAGGTCCCCGCAAGGCGATCGCCGGCAAGAAGTAATAGGAACCGATAATGGCTAAGACTGGAACGAAGGTTCGTAAGAAGATCAAGAAGAATGTGGCCGAAGGCATCGCCCACATTCACGCGAGCTTCAACAATACGATCATCACCATCACCGACCGTCAGGGCAATGCGCTGTCGTGGGCGACCTCCGGCGGCGCCGGCTTCAAGGGCTCGCGCAAGAGCACGCCGTTCGCAGCCCAGGTGGCTGCCGAGGCTGCCGGCAAGGTGGCGCAGGAGTGCGGCATCAAGAACCTGGAAGTGCGCATCAAGGGCCCCGGTCCTGGCCGCGAATCTTCCGTGCGTGCGCTGAACGCGCTGGGGATCAAGATTTCCAGCATCACGGACATCACCCCCATCCCGCACAACGGCTGCCGTCCGCCGAAAAAGCGCCGTATCTGACAAGGAGTTGATAAGTGGCTCGTAATCTCGATCCCAAGTGCCGTCAGTGCCGTCGCGAAGGCGAAAAGCTGTTCCTGAAGGCTGAAAAGTGTTTCACCGACAAGTGCGCCATCGAGCGCCGCGCCTATGCGCCTGGCCAGCACGGCCAGCGCTCGGGCCAGCGTCTGTCGGGCTATGGCGTGCAGCTGCGCGAAAAGCAGAAGATCCGCCGCCTGTACGGCGTGCTCGAACGCCAGTTCCGCAAGGTCTACGCCGAGGCGGATCGCCGCCGTGGCCAGACCGGTGAGAACCTGCTGCAACTGCTCGAAGGCCGTCTGGACTCCGTCGCCTACCGCATGGGCTTCGGCGGTTCGCGCGCCGAAGCTCGCCAGGTCGTCCGCCACAATGGCGTGCTGGTCAATGGCAAGCGCGTCAATATTCCGTCGTATGTCGTGCGTCCGGGCGACGTGGTCGAGCTGAGCGAACGCGCTCGCGCCCACCTCCGCGTCAAGGCCGCGCTGGAAGCCGCCTCGTCGCGTGGCTTCCCCGAGTGGCTGGAAGTGGATGCCAAGGCTGGCAAGGGCGTCTTCAAGGCCTACCCGGCGCGCGCCGAACTTCCCCCCACGATCAACGAAGGCCTGGTGGTGGAACTGTACTCCCGTTGATCGGGAGGCTGATCCTCTTCTAGTTCCGAGGGAATGCTGATGCAAAGCAATGCACTGCTGAAACCGCGCATCATCGACGTCCAGAGCAGCTCGCCGGTTCAGGCGCGCGTGACGATGGAGCCGTTCGAGCGTGGCTTCGGCCATACGCTGGGGAATGCGCTGCGGCGCATCCTCCTGTCGTCGCTGCCCGGTCACGCAGCGACCGAAGTGTCGATCGAAGGCGTGCTCCACGAGTACTCCACGCTCGACGGCGTGCGCGAGGACATGGTCGACCTTCTGCTGAACCTGAAAGGCGTCGTGTTCAAGCTGCACAACCGCAGCGAGGCCATGCTCCGCCTGACGAAGTCGGGTGAAGGCGTGGTGCGGGCGGGTGACATCGAAGTCGGTCACGACGTCGAGATCATCAATCCCGATCACGTCATCGCCCACATCGCGCCGGGCGGCAAGCTCGACATGCAGATCAAGGTCGAGGAAGGCCGTGGCTACGTGCCCGGCAACGTTCGTCCGGTCAACGCCGAGAGCAAGACGATCGGCCGTATCGTGCTGGACGCTTCGTTCGGGCCGGTGCGTCGCGTCAGCTACCTGGTCGAGAGCGCCCGCGTCGAGCAGCGTACCGACCTGGACCGTCTGGTGGTCGATATCGAGACCAACGGCGCGGTCGATCCCGAGCAGGCCATCCGCTACGCCGCCCGCGTGCTGATGGACCAGCTGTCGGTGTTCGCCGAACTCGAAGGGACGCCGGTGTCGGCGCCGATCGAGAAACAGATGACGATCGATCCGGTGCTGCTGCGCCCGGTCGATGATCTCGAGTTGACCGTGCGCTCGGCCAACTGCCTGAAGGCAGAGAACATCTACTACATCGGCGACCTGATCCAGCGGACCGAAACCGAGCTGCTGAAGACCCCGAACCTGGGCCGCAAGTCGCTGAACGAAATCAAGGAAGTGTTGGCCTCCCGCGGCCTGACCCTTGGCATGAAACTGGAAAACTGGCCGCCGGCCGGGCTTGAAAAGCTCGGTTGAGACGCCGGGCAAGTGAGGAATTGAAATGCGTCACCGCAATGGTCTTCGCAAGTTGAATCGTACCAGCAGCCACCGCCAGGCGATGTTCCGCAACATGGCCAACTCGCTGCTGCGCCACGAAGTGATCAAGACGACCCTGCCGAAGGCGAAGGAACTGCGCCGCGTCGTCGAGCCGATGATCACGCTGGGCAAGAAGCCCAACCTGTCCAACCGCCGTCTGGCTTTCAACCGCCTGCGCGACCGCGAGATGGTCGTCAAGCTGTTCGATGAGCTGGGTCCGCGCTACGCTACCCGCAACGGTGGCTATCTGCGCATCCTGAAGTGCGGCTTCCGTGACGGCGACAATGCGCCGATGGCTTTCGTCGAGCTGCTCGACCGTCCCGAGGGCGAAGCCGTCGAAGTCGACGAGGCAGCCTGATCGGGCTGGCTTCAGCGAAAAAAGCCGGGCTCTGCCCGGTTTTTTTTCGTCCATCTCCGCTACCTGGAGGAACCGATTCATGAGCGTGACCCTGGTGACTGGCGGGGCCGGCTACATCGGCTCGCATACCTGCGTCGAATTGCTGTCCGCGGGGCGCGATGTCGTCGTCCTGGATGATCTGTCGAATGCTTCTCCCGAAGCGGTGCGCCGGATCGAGGAGCTCGCGGGGCGCCCGCTTCGCGCCTTCATCCAGGGCGATGTGCGGGATGCCGCGCTGCTCGAGACGGTGTTTCGCACCCATCCGGTGGAGGCCGTCATCCATTTCGCCGCCAAGAAGGCGGTCGGCGAATCCGTCGAGCAGCCGCTGGCCTACTACGATAACAATCTGCTCGGCCTGATGCGCCTGCTGCAGGCGATGGATGCCGCGACGTGCCGGCGGATCGTGTTCAGTTCGTCGGCAACCGTCTACGGCGATCCGGCCAGCGTGCCGATCGACGAGGGTTTTCCGACCACGGCGACCAATCCCTACGGCTGGACCAAGCTGATGGGCGAGCAGATCCTGCGGGATCTCGCGGTGTCCGATCCGCGCTGGAACATCGTGCTGCTGCGCTACTTCAATCCGGTGGGGGCGCATGCGAGCGGCCGCATCGGCGAGGATCCGGACGGCCTGCCCAATAACCTGATGCCTTACGTCAGCCAGGTGGCTGTCGGCCGCCTCCAGCGCCTCAGGGTCTTCGGCAACGACTATCCGACACCGGACGGCACCGGTGTGCGCGACTACATCCACGTCGTCGATCTGGCGCTCGGCCACCTGAAGGCGCTGGAGCGCATCGAGGCGCTGCTCGGGGTGACGACGCTGAACCTCGGCACCGGGCGCGGCTACAGCGTGCTGGAGATGGTGCGGGCTTTCGAGCAGGCTTCGGGGCGTGAAGTGCCATTCGACATCGTCGATCGGCGCCCCGGCGACGTCGCCGCCTGCTGGGCTGATCCAAACCGCGCGGCGGAGGTGCTGGGCTGGCGAGCCGAGCGTGATCTCGCGGCGATGTGTGAAGATGCCTGGCGCTGGCAGTGCAGCAACCCGAAGGGTTATCGGAGCTGAGGCGGGAGGCTGCGGTAGCGCAGTTTTCCGTAGGAGTGGCTTCAGCCGGGGGGTGCTGAGCCGCGAATGCAGGCCACAGGCCTGCCTCGCCGAGAAAAGGCGCTGTCGCACCCTTTCGCGGCTGGGCGCCCCTGGCTGAAGCCGCTTCCCGCGGATCGTTTCAGCGTGCCGTTGCGGCGAGTACCTTCTGCAGGTAGCGCCCGGTGTGGCTGGCGGGGTTCGCCGCGACGGTTTCCGGGCTGCCGCAGGCCACCACCATGCCGCCGCCGGCGCCGCCTTCGGGGCCCATATCGACGATCCAGTCGGCAGTCTTGATGACGTCGAGGTTGTGCTCGATGATCACGATCGTGTTGCCCTGGTCGCGCAGGCGGTGCAGCACTTTCAGCAGCAGCTCGATGTCCTGGAAATGGAGGCCGGTCGTCGGTTCGTCGAGGATGTACAGGGTGCGGCCGGTATCCCGCTTCGACAGTTCCAGGGCCAGTTTCACCCGCTGGGCCTCGCCGCCGGACAGCGTCGTCGCGCTCTGGCCCAGGCGGATGTAGCCCAGGCCGACGTCCATCAGCGTCTCGAGCTTGCGCGCGACGGCCGGCACCGGGGCGAAGAAGGCCAGCGCCTGTTCGACCGTCATTTCCAGCACTTCCTGGATGCTGCGGCCCTTGTAGCGGATTTCCAGCGTCTCGCGGTTGTAGCGCTTGCCGTGGCAGATGTCGCAAGGCACGTACATGTCGGGCAGGAAGTGCATCTCGACCTTGACCAGGCCGTCGCCCTGGCAGGCCTCACAACGTCCGCCGCGGACGTTGAACGAGAAGCGGCCCGGACCATAACCGCGTGCGCGCGCCTCGGGGACGCCGGCGAAGAGTTCGCGGATCGGCGTCAGCATGCCGGTGTAGGTCGCGGGGTTCGAGCGCGGCGTGCGCCCGATCGGCGACTGATCGACGTTGATGACCTTGTCGAAGGCTTCCAGACCCTCGATCGCGTCATGCGGCGCGGGTTCGGTGGCCGACTTGTAGAGGTGGCGGCTGGCCGCGGCAGCGAGGGTGTCGTTGATCAGGGTGGATTTGCCCGAACCGGAAAGGCCGGTGACGCAGGTCAGCAGGCCGAGCGGCAGGGCGACGTCCACGTTCTTCAGGTTGTTGCCGCGGGCGCCGACGATGCGCAGCATGCGCGTTTCGTCGGGTAACGTGCGGCGGGAGGGGACGGCGATCGAGCGCCGGCCCGACAGGTAGTCGCCGGTCACCGACGCCGGGTCGGCGATGACTTCGGCCGGCGTGCCGTGGGCGACGATGCGGCCGCCGTGCTCGCCGGCGCCGGGGCCCATGTCCACCAGGTAGTCGGCATGGCGGATCGCGTCCTCGTCGTGCTCGACGACGATCACCGTGTTGCCGAGGTCGCGCAACTGGCCGAGCGTGGCCAGCAGGCGGTCGTTGTCGCGCTGGTGCAGGCCGATCGAAGGTTCGTCGAGCACGTAGAGCACACCGGTCAGGCCCGAGCCGATCTGGCTCGCCAGGCGGATGCGCTGGGCCTCGCCGCCGGACAAGGTGTCGGCCGAGCGGTCCAGCGACAGGTAGTCGAGGCCGACGTTGATCAGGAAGCTCAGGCGGTCGGCGATCTCCTTGACGATCTTGTCGGCGACCTGTCCGCGTGCGCCCTCGAGCTTGAGGCCGGCGAAGAAGTCGCGGCATTCGCCCAGCGGCAGGTGGCCGATCTCATGCAGCGCCTGCCCGCCGATCAGCACGTGGCGCGCTTCGCTGCGCAGCCGGCTGCCCTTGCAGCTCGGGCAGGGCTGGGTGGCGCGGTACTTGGTCAGCTCCTCGCGCACGGCGATCGAGTCGGTTTCCCTGAAACGCCGTTCGAGGTTGGGGATGATGCCTTCGAAAGGGTGCTCCTTCAGCACCGTGCGGCCGTTGTCCGCCATGTAGCGGAAAGCGATCTTTTCCTTGCCCGAGCCGTGCAGCACGATCTCGCGCACCTTGGCCGGCAGCGTTTCGTAAGCGGCCTCGACGTCGAAGCCGTAATGGCCGGCGAGGCTCGTCAGCATCTGGAAGTAGAACTGGTTGCGCCTGTCCCAGCCGCGGATCGCGCCGGCGGCCAGCGACAGTTCCGGGTGGGCGACCACGCGCGCCGGGTCGAAGAACTCGACCTGGCCCAGGCCGTCGCATTTCGGGCAGGCGCCGGCCGGATTGTTGAAGGAAAACAGCCGGGGTTCGAGTTCGGCCAGCGCGAAGCTGCACACCGGGCAGGCGAAGCGAGCGGAGAACAGGTGTTCCCGGCCGCCGTCCATCTCGACCGCGATCGCGCGGCCGTCGGCATGGGTCAGCGCGGTCTCGAAGGACTCCGCCAGCCGGTCGCGCAGGTCCTCGCGGACCCTGAGGCGGTCGATGACCACTTCGACATTGTGCCGCCGGCCCTTTTCCAGTGGCGGCATCGCGTCCAGCTCCATCACCTCGCCGTCGACGCGGACGCGGACGAAACCCTGGGCGCGCAGGTCGGCGAACAGGTCGGCCTGCTCGCCCTTCCTGCCGGCAACGACGGGAGCCAGGATCATCAGCCGCGTCTCGGCGGGCAGCGCCAGCACGTGGTCTACCATCTGCGCCACGCTCTGCGCCTCCAGCGCGTGCTCGGGATGGTCGGGGCAGTGGGGCGTGCCGGCGCGGGCGTACAGCAGGCGCAGGTAGTCGTGGATCTCGGTGACGGTGCCGACCGTCGAGCGCGGGTTGTGGCTGGTGGCCTTCTGCTCGATCGAGATCGCCGGCGACAGGCCTTCGATCAGGTCCACGTCGGGTTTTTCCATCAACTGCAGGAACTGGCGGGCATAGGCCGACAGCGACTCGACGTAGCGGCGCTGGCCTTCGGCGTACAGCGTGTCGAAAGCCAGCGAGGACTTGCCCGAACCCGACAGCCCGGTGATCACCGTCAGCCGGTTGCGCGGCAGATCGATGTTGATGTTCTTCAGGTTATGGGTCCTGGCACCGCGGATGCGGATTTCGTCCATGGCTGCACGGCTGGCGGTAGGGAACCCGAAACTATAAGAGAGAACGCAGGTGCGAGCCAATCCGGAACGGCCGGGAGAAGCTGCAGTGCGCGATGCCGGGGTGGCGCGATGCTAGAATTGACCGCTTTATCGAAGCCCATCTTCCCGCATGTCCGCTCCGCCGCACGATCCGATGACTTCCGCCGAACGCCGGGCTGGCATGAGCCTGGCGGCGATCTTTGCGCTGCGCATGCTGGGTCTGTTCCTGATCCTGCCGGTGTTCGCGGTCTACGCCGAAGGCATTCCGGGCGGCGACGACCTGACCCTGGTCGGCCTGGCGATCGGCGCCTACGGCTTGACCCAGGCCTGCCTGCAGATCGCCTATGGCGCGGCCTCCGATCGCTTCGGCCGCAAGCCGGTGATCGTCTTCGGCCTGTTGCTGTTCGTCGTCGGCAGCGCGGTCGCGGCGCTCGCGGCCGACATCCACATGATCATCGCCGGCCGCGTGCTGCAGGGTGCCGGGGCGATCTCGGCGGCGGTCACCGCGCTGGCGGCCGACCTGACGCGTGACCAGCACCGGACCAAGGTCATGGCCATGATCGGCTCGTCGATCGGGCTGGTGTTCGCCTTGTCGATGGTGGCGGCGCCGCTGCTGTATGCGGCGATCGGCATGAGCGGCATCTTCTGGCTGACCGCGGCGCTGGCCTGTGCGGCGATCGCCGTCGTGCTGTGGGTGGTGCCGGCCGCGCCGCCGGTGCCGCGTGCCAACGGCGGCCGCTTCATCGACGTGCTGCGCGACGGCCAGCTGATGCGCTTGAACTTCGGCGTCTTTGCGCTGCACCTGATCCAGACCACGATGTGGGTCATGGTGCCGGTGGGACTGGTCGCCGCAGGGCTGCCGATGCCCGAGCACTGGAAGGTTTATCTGCCCGCGGTGCTGCTGTCCTTCGTCGTCATGGTGCCTGCCGTGATCGTCGCCGAACGGCGCAACCTGATGAAGCCGGTGTTCAACGCCGCGATCTGCCTGCTGGCGCTGGTGCAGTTCGGCCTGTGGCTGTTCGGCGACGGCTTGCTGCCGCTGGCGCTGCTGCTGACCCTGTTCTTCGTTTCCTTCAACGTGCTGGAAGCGACGCAGCCGTCCTGGATTTCGCGCATCGCGCCCGCACATTCGAAGGGGACGGCGCTGGGTGTCTACAACACGCTGCAGTCGGTCGGCCTGTTCCTGGGGGGGCTGCTCGGCGGCTGGCTCGGGCAACGTTTCGGGGCCGGCGCGGTCAGTCTGGTCTGTGGCGCGCTGGCGCTTCTCTGGCTGCTGCTGGCATCGAGCATGACCCCACCTCCGGTACGTGCGGTGCCGGCGCCCGAAAGGGCATGAACCACCGCACGGCATTCATTTGAAAGGAGAACGGGATGGCATCCCTGAACAAAGTGATTCTGATCGGCAATCTCGGCCGCGATCCTGAGACGCGCTACGCGCCCAGCGGCGACGCGATCTGCAACCTGACGGTGGCGACCACCGAAGTCTGGAAGGACCGGACCAGCGGCGAACGCCGCGAGGCCACCGAATGGCACCGCGTGGTGTTCTTCGGCCGCGTCGCCGAAGTCGCTGCCCAGTACCTGCGCAAGGGCAGCCAGATCTACGTCGAAGGCCGCCTGCAGACGCGCAAGTGGCAGGACCAGAACGGCCAGGACCGCTACACCACCGAAATCCGCGGCGACGAGATGAAGATGCTCGGCCGGCGCGAAGGCGGCGACGCGCCGATGCGCGCGCCGGACAGCGGCTACGACGCGCCGGCGCCGGCATCGCGTCCGGCACCGGCGGCTGCGCCGCGCCCGCAGTCGCAGGCGCCGGCGGCGTCCTCGTCCGGCTTCGGCGATTTCGACGACGACATCCCGTTCTGAAAGCGGGAGCAGGGGCTTCTTGCAGCGTGACTTGCGCCCGGGCTGCGGCTGCGGATCATCGCTAACATGAGATCGGGCGTTCGACCCGAAGAAGCGACAAGAGGAGGGGATTTCCATGAACGAGCTCATCAGCTATCCGGATGGCATCCATGCGCTGGAGTCCGGCTACGGCCGGCCGCAGCTGGCGGCGATCCACCTCGTGGTCGACGAGGGGCGTGCCGCGATCGTCGATACCGGCTGCAATGATTCCGTGCCCCGCGTGCTGAGTACGCTGGCGATGCTCGGCATCGAGCCCGGCAAGGTGGAATGGGTGATGCTGACCCACATCCATCTGGACCACGCCGGCGGGGCGGGCAGCCTGATGTGCGCGCTGCCCAAGGCCCGCCTGCTGGTGCATCCGCGCGGCCTGCGCCACATGATCGATCCGTCCAAGCTGTGGGAGGGCACTGCCGCCGTTTATGGCGCCGAGCGTGCCTACCAGCTCTATGGCCGGCTGGTGCCGATTCCGCCCGAGCGCATCGTGCCGGCGACCGACGGCCTGGAGCTGCGCATGGGCAAGCGCCTGTTCCGCGTGTTCGACACGCCGGGACATGCCCGCCACCACATCTGCATCTGGGACGACAGCGCGCGCGCCTTCTTCACCGGCGACACCTTCGGCCTGTCCTACCGCGAGCTCGACGTCGATGGCCGGGTCTTCGTGCTGCCGACCACCACGCCGACGCAGTTCGACCCGGAGGCGATGCACGAGTCGATCGACCGCATGCTTTCCATGCAGCCGCAGGCGATGCACCTGACCCACTACGGCCGCGTGACCGACGTGCCGCGGCTCGGCGCCGACCTCCACCGCCTGATCGACGCCATGGTCGCGGTGGCACGGGCGGCGCGGGGCGACGAGGTGGCGCGCCACGTCGAGATCCTCGCCGGCCTGGAGCAGGTCGTCCGCGAGGAAGCGGGGCGCCAGGGTTGGGCGCTGGACGAGGAGCAGACGCTGGAACTGCTGCGCATGGACCTCGAACTCAACGCGCAAGGCCTGGGCATCTGGCTCGACAGCCAGCGCGTGGCCGAGCCGCAGCCGGCCTGACGGAAGGACGATGGACGTGAGCCGGGTGGATGGCGGCGGGGCCAACGAGCGGGTGGAGGACGTGGACCGCGCCCGTCGTTTCGGCGGCATCGACCGCCTTTACGGCATGGGGGCCGCGGATGCGCTGGCGGCTTCCCATGCCTGCGTGATCGGCATCGGCGGTGTCGGCTCCTGGGCCGTCGAGGCGCTGGCGCGCAGCGGCGTGGGCAGGCTGACGCTGATCGACCTCGACCACGTCGCCGAGTCCAACATCAACCGCCAGGCCCATGCGCTCGATGCCACTCTCGGGCAGGCGAAAGTCCAGGCGATGGCGGATCGCATCGCTGCCTTCAGTCCGCAATGCCGGGTCGACACGGTCGAGGATTTCCTCACGGCGGAAAATGCCGCAAGCCTGCTGCAGGGTTTCGATGTCGTCGTCGACGCCATCGACAACGTGCGGGCCAAGGTGGCGATCGCCGCGCTCTGCCGGGCGCGGCAGATGCCGCTGGTGATGGCCGGCGGCGCGGGCGGCAAGCTCGATCCGGCGCTGATCCGCGTCGATGATCTGGCCCGTACGCTGCAGGATCCGCTGCTGTCCAAGGTGCGTGCCCGCCTGCGCAAGGAGCACGGCTTTCCGCGCGAGCCGAAAAGGAAGTTCGGCATCGAAGCGGTGTTTTCCACCGAGCCGCTGCGCCATCCGTCCGCGCCGGCCTGCGAGGCAGAAGCTGGGCGCAGCCGCGGGCCGCAGGGCCTGGCCTGTGCCGGCTACGGTTCGAGCATGGCGATGACCGCCAGTGTCGGGCTGTTCTGCGCTTCGCGTGCGCTGCTTCACCTGTTGCGCGCCGGCCAGGCGCGTGCGGGTGCAGCGGAGCGGGCCGAGACCATGACCGGAGCCGAGGCATGAGCGACGTCGCGGTGATCCTGTTCGGCCATGGTGCGCGCGATCCCGAATGGGCCGGGCCGATGAAACGGATCCGCCAGCACATGCTGGCCCAGCCCGGCGCGCCGCGCGTGGAGCTGGCCTTTCTCGAGTTCATGCAGCCGACCCTGGCCGAAGCCATCGCCGCGCTGGCCGACGCCGGGATGCGGCGCATCGCCATCGTGCCGGTCTTCCTGGCCCAGAACGGGCATCTGAAGCGCGACCTTCCGGTGCTGCTCGACGCCGCCCGCGCCGCACATCCGGAATGCGAGATCATGCTCGCCGTCGCTGCGGGCGAAGCCGAAGGCGTGATCGCGGCGATGGCCGAATACGCCCGCAGCTGCGCGGCATGACGGCAGGCCGGTGCAAAGCGGGGACGATCGCCGGGGCGTGATCTGATGCACGTCCGGCATGCGTAACGAGTGCTGTCGACCGGGGATGCGGGGCTAGAATCGGGTGATCCGCATCGCTTGCCTTGGACGTATCAGCATGAAGGACATTCCGCCCCACCAGAACCGGCGCCTCGACCGGCGCCTGCCGCTCGGCTGCCCGGCTTTCATCGCCTTGCGCGGCGGTCAGCGCATCGAGGCGGTGTGCATCGAGATCGGCGTCGGCGGGATGACCCTGCATGCCGCCTACGTGCCGGAGCAGAACGAAGTCCTCGACGTCGCGGTGCTCGGGCCTCAGGGCTCGCCCGTGGCCGATCGCCCGCCGCTGGTCGGCAAGCTCGAAGTCACGCGCTGCAACGCGCTGGGCGACGGCCGCTACGAGATCGGCGGCCGCATGATGCGCGTGGTCGATTGACGCGTAGCGGCTCGGTTTTCTGCAGGAGCGGCTTCAGCCGCGACAGGGCGCGATAGCTTCCCCGACGGGGTCTGCTTTTGCGGCTCGGCGGCCCCGGCAGAAGCCGCTACAGGGGGGCCACAGTACAAGGCCCATCGATACCGCTCAGGGCCTGTCTGCCCGGCGCAGCAGCATCCACAGCGCGAACACCGCCGTCGCCGAAAAGCTCAGCAGCGACCAGTTGGCGATCGACAGGCCGAGGAAAGTCCAATCCACCGCCGCGCAGTCGCCCGCACCGCGGAAGATCATCGGCAGCGCTTCGCCGAGCGGAAAACTCTCCAGCATGAATTCCAGCCCCGGGCCGCATTCGGGAATCGCCGGGGGATCGAGCTGCATCCAGGTCTGGCGCGCGGCGATGGCGCCGCCAGCCAGCGCCCCCAGGCCGATCAGCGCGGCATAGACCCGGCTGCCCGTGCGGCCCGGCCCGTGGATGCCGCCGACCAGGGCGATCAGCGCCACGGCGAGGAAGGCGTAGCGCTGCATCACGCACATCGGGCAGGGTTCGAGGCCTTTCACATGCTGCAGGTAGAGGCCGAAGCCGAGCAGGCCGATGGCGGTGGCGAACAGGGCAAGGTAAAGCGTGCGCGCCGGCAGGCGCAGCAGGGTCTGGAGCAGGGGCATCTCGATCCGGTATTGCTGGGCGGGCGCCCATTGTAGGGGATATTCCCTCGGAGCGCGGCGGACGGCCTCAGGTTCCCAGTGCCGCCTGCAGCATGTCGAGGAAGGCCCGCGTCTTGGCCGGCATCAGCCGGCGGCCGGGGAATACCGCCCAGGCGGTGTTGGCAGGCAGGCACCAGTCCGCCATCACGCGGCGGAGCTCCCCCTGGCGCACGTAGGGTGCAGCGAAATAAACGGGCACCGCGGCGATGCCGGCGCCGGCGCGGGCGAAGCGGATCAGCAGTTCGGGCGAATTGGCCGTGATGCTGCCGGGCGGCGTGCCTTGCCAGCGCTCATCGTCCCGCATCAGCGTCCAGCCGAGTGCCTCGCCGCTGCGCGTCAGCAGACGCAGCGCACGGTGCGCGTTCAGCGCCTCGGGGTGCCCGGGTTCGCCGTGCTCGGCGAGATAGCCGGGCGAGGCATACAGCCCGCTGGGAAAGACCGCCAGGCGGCGCGCGGCGAGCAGGGCGTCGTCGGGCAGTTCGCCCATGCGGATGGCGACGTCGAAGTTCTCGCCCAGCAGGTCCACCCGGCGTGGCGACAGATCCAGCTCCAGCGACACCGCAGGGTGCATCGCGGTGAAGGCCGACAGCATGTCGACCAGCAGCAGGCTGGCGAAATCGCTCGGCATCGACACCCGCAGGCGGCCGCTGGGCCTGGCCTGGCGGCTTTCGGCCAATGCCTTCACGGCCTCGATCTCATCGGCCACCTGGCGCGCGTGTTCCAGCAGCGCGGTGCCGAACTCGGTCAGCGTCAGCCGCCGCGTGGTGCGCAGCATCAGGCGTTCGCCGAGCTGCTCTTCCAGTTGCGAGACGCGGCGCGAAACCGTGGACTTGGGCAGGCCGAGGCGTTCGGCCGCCGCCGTGAAGCTGCCGGTCTCGGCCACGCGGGCAAAGATCAACAGGTCGTTGGGGCTGTACTGTTCCATATGAGGGACAATGTTATGCGTTCTGCTGGATTAATGAAGACGGGCGACATGATTAGACTCTGATCGTCGTCATCGAACAAGGCTGCAGTCCCGGCATCGTGACCTCGACCTCGCGTCAGGCGGATTCCGGCCGGACTTCGGCAAACCCCTCGACCCCACGGAGAACAGACATGAACATCCTGCAGATCAACGGCAGCGCCCGCAGCGAAGGCGCGAACTCCACCCGTGTTGCCAACAGCATCATCGCCCGTCTGCTGGCAGCGGACCCCGGCGCCCGCGTCGTGCTGCGCGATCTGGCGCGCAATCCCGCGCCGGTGGTGGACGAAGCCGCGCTCGGCGCACTGTTCACACCGATTGAGCAGCGTACGCCGGAGCAAGCCGTACGCGTCGCCGAAAGCGATGCGCTGATCGCCGAAGTGCAGGCTGCCGACGTCATCGTGCTCGGCGTGCCGATGTACAACTTTGCCATTTCGTCCCAGCTCAAGAACTGGATCGATGCCATCGCCCGCGCCGGCGTCACCTTCCGCTACACCGAGAACGGCCCCGAAGGCCTGCTGAAGGGCAAGAAGGTCTTCGTCGCCTGCGCTCGCGGCGGCCGCTACCGTGGTACGTCGACCGACACGCAGACGCCGTACCTGCAGACCGTGCTCGGTTTCGTCGGCCTCACCGACGTCCGCTTCGTCTATGCCGAAGGCCTGAACATGGGCGAGGAAGCGGCAAAGCAGGGTTTCGCCGAAGCCGAGGCCGACATCGAAGCCGTTCTGGGCTGAAAACCTGGCGGCAGGCTGGGCCTTGCCGGTGGCCGCGCCTGACTGGCCCCGCCGCTTCATCCGGCCTGCCGCACCTCGCCGGCCGCACCTGGCCAGCCGCAGTTCCTAGCAGGAGTACCGACATGAGCATCCGCCCGAGCGAAACCGTTTCCCGTCCGCGCGACGTCGAGCGCCTGGTCGTCGGCCAGGCCACGTCCGACGGCGCCGGCGTCAAGCTCACCCGCGTGCTGGCGCAGCCGCTGCAGCGCCGGCTCGATCCCTTCCTGATGCTGGATGCCTTCGGCAGCGACAAGGCCGACGACTACATCGCCGGTTTTCCCGACCATCCGCACCGTGGCTTCGAGACCATCACCTACATGATCGCCGGCCGCATGCTGCATCGCGACAGCGCCGGCCATGAAGGCTTGCTGGAAAACGGCGGCGTGCAATGGATGACGGCCGGGCGCGGCGTGATCCATGCCGAGATCCCGCAGCAGCAGGAAGGCCTGATGGCGGGCTTTCAGCTGTGGCTGAACCTGCCGGCGCGGGACAAATTGTGCGTGCCCTGGTATCGCGATTTCGCCAGTGGCGAACTGCCCCGCTTCACCACCGATGCCGGCGTGCAGGCGACGGTGATCGCCGGTGAAAGCCACGGCACGGCCGGCGCGGTGACGCGCGAGGCGACCGCGCCGCTGTATCTGGACCTGCAGCTGCCGGCCGGCGCGCGCTTCAGCCAGCCCTTGCCGGCCGGGCACAACGCTTTCCTGTACGTTTATCGCGGAGAACTGGACGTCGCCGGCACGGCAGTGCCTGCCGGGCGCATGGCCATCCTCGCCAACGATGCGGAGTGCGACGGCGTGGTCGTCGACGCGGCCGGCGTGGAAACGCGTGCGCTGCTGATCGCCGGCCGGCCGCTGAACGAGCCGATCGCGCAGTACGGGCCTTTCGTCATGAATACCGAGCAGGAGATCTACCAGGCACTGGCCGACTACCGCGCTGGCACGCTGGCCGGCGCCTGACGCCGGCTGCGTCCGGGCCGGGGAGGGCCGGTGTAGGCGGCTAGCCGGCGAGTGCCTTCAGCGCCGCCACCTGGGCGGTGATCGGTGCGGGAATCGGCATCTCGCCGGCCAGCATGGCACGGATCTGCGCCGCGTTGTCCGCCACCGAGGGGGCGTCCGGCAGCGTGCCGAGCGGCGGCGCGCCGCCTTCTTCGCCTGCCACGCCGATCGACGCGATGCCGTCCCGATAGACCTTCATTTCCGGGCAGCGCCGCGGGTTGGCGTAGATTTCGCCTTCGGTGCCGCGCAACAGCATGGCACGGCCGGTATGGGCGCGGCCGGCACAGGCGCGGCCGCCTGGGCTGGTATCGGTGCGAAGGAAAGCGTCCATGCGCTCGAGGTATTCGGGGTGGGTGACGGCGACCACCCGCACGCTGCGGCCGTGGCAGGGGTCGAGCAGTTTGGCGACGATGTGGCCGCTGGCACGCACGCCCATGCGCGTGCGCAGCGCCAGCAGCGGATCGAGCCCGGGCAATAGACCGTCGACGTGGATACAGGCCAGGCGATCGGCCGCCAATTGCCGCGATGCATCTTCGGCATCGGCGGCAGGCTGCAGGCCGAGGGCGGCGAGCAGCTCGAAAGGGCTCACCCGGGTGTCGAAATCGTGCCGGCCCTGGATCAGCACCGGCACGCCTTCGCGCGCCAGCAGCATCGCCACCAGCGGCATCAGGTTGGACTGGCGGCGGGCGCCGTTGTAGGTGGGCAGCACCACGCAGCGCGGGCCGTCGGGCACCGTCAGCTGCACCGTCCGCGCATCCATCGCCTGCTTGAAGCCGATCAGCTCCTCGAGCGATTCGCTCTTGATGCGGAAGGCGATCAGGATGGCGCCGAGTTCGATGTCCGCTACCTTGCCGTCGAGGATGTCGCCGAACAGGCTTGCCGCCGTGGCAGTGTCGAGTGAACGCGCGCCCTTGGCGCCTCGTCCGATTTCCTTGATGATTGGGCCGTAGTTCATGGCGGCGATTATGGGCATGTTTGCAGCCGCTCACCAGCCCGCCCTGTGCCAACCCCGAATACGGAGCGAATACAGAATGGAAGTCGGATTCATCGGTCTCGGCCTCATGGGCCGGCCCATGGCATTGAACCTGATCAAGGCCGGCCACACGGTGCATGTCTGGAGCAGAAGGCGTGAATCGATGCAGCCGCTGCTCGACGCCGGCGCGAATGACGCCGCCAGCGCGGCCGAAGTCGCCCGCCGTGCGGCGATCACGATCAGCATCGTCGCCGACGCACCCGATGTCGAGCAGGTCACGCTCGGCGCCGATGGTGTCGCCGACGGCGCTTCTGCCGGCCACATCCACATCGACATGAGCACGATCGCGCCGGCGGCGGCGCAGTCGATCGCGGCCCGCCTGGCCGAACGCGGCGTGAGCATGATCGACGCGCCGGTGTCCGGCGGCGAAGTCGGCGCCATCGCCGCCACGCTGACGATCATGGCCGGCGGCGACGCGGCGGCGTTCGAACGTGCGCTGCCGCTGTTCCAGGCCATGGGCAAGTCCGTCACCCGCATCGGCGACAGCGGCGCGGGCCAGGTCGCCAAGGCCTGCAACCAGATCCTGACCGGTGTCGGCGTGGCGGCGGTGGCCGAGGCGCTGAATTTCGCCAACAAGAGCGGCGTCGACGCCGCCAGGGTGCGCGAGGCGCTGCTCGGCGGCTTCGCCTATTCACGCGTGCTCGAGAATCACGGCCAGCGCATGCTCGACCGCAACTTCAAGCCGGGCTTCAAGGCCTGGATGCACCAGAAGGACATGCGCATCGTCATGGAAGAGGCGCACCGCCTCGGCCTGGCGCTGCCGTCGTCGGCAGCGACGGCGCAGATGTTCAACGCCATGGTCGGCAGCGGCCTGGGCGAAGACGACTCGGTGGCGATGCTGAAGCTGCTCGAAGGCATGAGCGGCGGCAGCGGCAAGTGAGGGGGCGGACATGAAAGTCGGTTTCATCGGACTGGGGGTGATGGGCGAGCCGATGGCGCGCCATCTGCGTGCGGCGGGACATGATCTGGCGGTGTGGGCGCGCCGGCCGGAGTCGGCGGCAGCGCTGGCCGCCGAAGGCGTGCCGGTGTGCGCCACGCCTGCCGAGCTGGCGGCGCGCTGCGACGCGGTGATCACCATCGTCACCGCCAGCGCGGACGTGGATGCGCTGGCTTTCGGCGAGCAGGGCCTGGCCGCCGGCTTCGCGCCCGGCGCCGTCCACGTCGACATGAGCACGATCGCGCCGGCGATGGCGCGTTCGCTGGCCGAGCGCTACGCCGCGCGCGGCATCGGCTTCGTCGATGCACCGGTGTCCGGCGGCGGCCAGGGCGCGCGCGAGGCGGCGCTGGCGATCATGGCCGGCGCCGACGAGGCCGTGCTGGCGCGCGTGCGGCCGCTGCTCGAGGCGGTGGGCAAGCGCATCGTGCACATCGGCCCGCCGGGAGCCGGCCAGGTGGCCAAGGCCTGCAACCAGATGATCATGGTCTCCGCCATCCAGGCCTGCGCCGAGGCTCTCAGCCTGGCCAATGCGCACGGCGTGGACGCGGCGGCGGTGCGCAGCGCGCTGATGGGCGGGTCGGCGGCGTCGCGCGTGCTGGAGGTGATGGGGGCGAAGATGATCGGGCGCGACTTCGCCGCGGGCGTCGAGGCACGGCTGCACCACAAGGACTTCGCCCTGCTGATGGACGAGGCGGCCCGGCTCGGCGCGCCGCTGCCGGTGGCCGCTCAGGTCTGGCAGCAGCTCAATGCGCTGATGCGGGCGGGCTGGGGGAGGGACGACACCGCCAGCCTGTTGCGGCTGCTGGAAAGCTCGGATCGGTAGGCCAGCTTCGCGCAGAAGCCGCTTCGGGGACGGTAGGCTCAGCCGCGCGGCTTGCCGTACCAGCGGAAGCGTTCGATGACTTCCGCCATTTCCTCGGCGGACAGCAGTACCGGCGGGCCGAGCTGCAGCGTGCGCCAGTACTGCTCGCACAGGGTTTCGAACTCGATCGCCAGTGCCAGCGCGTGCTGCAGCTCGCGGCCGAGCACCACCATGCCGTGGTTCGCCAGCAGGCAGGCGCTGCGCTGGTGCAGGGCGGCGACGGCGGCATCCGACAGCGCCTGGGTGCCGAAGGTGGCGTAGCGCGCGCAGCGCACGGTGCTGCCGCCGAAGCGCGCGATCATGTAGTGGAAAGGCGGGATGTCGAGGCGCTGGCAGGCGAGCGCGGTGGCGAAGGGCGCATGGGCGTGCAGGATCGCGCCGGCGGCGGGAAAGGCGGCGTAGATGTCGCGGTGCAGCTGCCATTCGGACGAAGGCGCAAACAGGCCCCGCCAGTTGCCGCCGGTGCCGACGACGGCCATGTCTTCCGGCCGGCAGCGTTCGGCAGGCAGGCCGCTCGGCGTGATCAGCATGCAGGCCGGCGACGGCAGGCGCACGCTGGCATTGCCCGCGCTGCCGACGTTCAGCCCTGCGGTGCCCATCGCGCGCATGGTGTCGAGCAGGGCGGCGCGTAGCTCCGGACCGGCGTCGGCGTCCGGCGGGGTTGGCTGTGCGGCAGCTTCGGCGCTCATCGTGCGGCCTCGGGGTAGAGGTCGGCGAGTTGACCGGGGGCGGTGATGCCGCGCTCGGTGACGATCGCAGTGATCAGCGATGCCGGCGTGATGTCGAATGCGGGGTTCGCAACGCGGGTGCCGGGCGCTGCCTGGCGCAGTTCGGCGAGGCCGCCGCTGGCGTCGATGCCGCGCAGCATGCAGAGCTCTGCCGCGCCACGGTCTTCGATCGGAATGGACGGCCCGTCCGCGCAGCCGAAGTCCAGCGTCGAATGCGGCGCGGCAATGTAGAAGGGTACGCCGCTGGCCTGTGCGGCGAGCGCCTTCAGCCAGGTGCCGACCTTGTTGGCGGTGTCGCCGTTGGCGGCGATGCGGTCGGCGCCGGTGATCACCAGGTCGATTTCGCCGCGCATCAGCAGCAGGCCGGCGGCGTTGTCGGCGATCAGGGTGTGTGGCACGCCGGCGGCAGCCAGTTCCCAGGCAGTCAGCAGGCCCTGGTTGCGCGGCCGGGTTTCACTGACGAAGACTTCCACGGCAACGCCTGCGGCCTGCGCGGCATAGACCGGCGCCAGCGCGGTGCCGGCGCCGCAGGTCGCGAGCCAGCCGGCGTTGCAATGTGTCATCAGCCGTACCGGGCCGGGGCGGCGGGTCGCGATCGTTTCGATGAGTGTCAGGCCGTGGCGGCCGATGGCGTCGCAGGTCGCGGCGTCGTCGGTGCGGATCGCTTCGGCTTCGGCCCAGGCAGCGGCCAGGCGGTCGCCGGCGGGCAGCGGCCGCAGCAGCTTCGCCATGCGCGCCAGCGCCCAGTGCAGGTTGACTGCGGTCGGCCGGGTGGCGGCCAGTGCCTGCAGGGCATGCTCGAGCGCCGGGTCGCTGCTGTCGTGCAGCAGCGCGAGGGCGACGCCATGGGCGGCGGTGGCGCCGATCAGCGGCGCGCCGCGCACCTGCATGTCGCGGATGGCGCGGGCGGCGTCGGCCAGTGTGGCGAGGCGCAGGGTTTCGGCGCGGAAGGGCAGCGCCGTCTGGTCGAGGATGAGGACCGCGTCGCCGTCGCGGCGCAGCGTGGGGATGGGTTGTTCGAACATTCAGGGATCCCGTCTGCGCCGGATTCAGGCGGTGCCGAAGGCGGCGTCGAGCTTTTCGCAGGCGGCGGCCAGCGTCGCTTCGTTTTTGGCGAAGCAGAAGCGCACGACCTTGTCGTCGTGGCCGTCGGCGAAGAAGGCGGACACCGGGATCGCGGCGACGCCGACTTCGCGGGTCAGGTACTCGCAGAAGGCGGTGTCGCCCAGGTCCGAGATCGCGTCGTAGCGGGCGAGCTGGAAGTAGGTGCCGCGCGAGGGCAGCAGCTCGAAGCGCGAGCCGGCCAGCGCGTTGCGGAAGAAGTCGCGCTTGGCCTGGTAGAAGGCGGCCAGGCCGGCGTGGCGCGAAGCGTCGGCCATGTAGTCGGCGAGCGCGAGCTGCACCGGCGTATTCACGGTGAAGACGTTGAACTGGTGCACCTTGCGGAATTCCGCCATCAGTTCGCGCGGCGCGACCACGTAACCGACTTTCCAGCCGGTGATGTGGTAGGTCTTGCCGAAGCTCGAGACCACGAAGCTGCGCTCGGCGAGTTCGGGGTGGGCGGCGCAGCTGGCGTGGGCGACGCCGTCGAAAACGATGTGCTCGTAGACTTCGTCGGCGACGATGACGATGCCGGTGCCGCGAACCAGCTCGGCAAGGCGGTCGAGGTCGGTGCGCTGCCAGACGGTCGCGGTCGGGTTGTGCGGCGTGTTGATCATGATCATGCGGGTGCGCGGCGTGATCGCCGCCGCCACCGCCGTCCAGTCCGGGCGGTAGTCGGGTGCGGCCAGCCGCAGCCGCACGACCTTGCCGCCGGCCAGCTCGATCGATGGCACGTAGGAGTCATAGACCGGCTCGAACACGATCACTTCGTCGCCGGGATGCACGCAGGCCGCGACTGCGGTGAACAATGCCTGGGTGGCGCCGGCGGTGATGGTGATCTCCGCCTCGACGTCGTAGCGCGTGCCGTACAGCGTCTCGATCTTGGCTGCAACGGCTTCGCGCAGCGGCAGGCAGCCGGCCATCGGCGGATACTGGTTGTGGCCGGCACGCATCCAGTGCGCGACGCGTTCGAACAGGACGTCCTCGGCGTTGAAGTCCGGAAAGCCCTGCGACAGATTGATCGCCCGGCATTCCTGCGCCAGGCGCGACATGACCGTGAAGATCGTGGTGCCGACGGCGGGCAGGCGCGAACCGAGCGGAGCGGGAAAGTGCGGCATGGCGGGCAGGAGAGCGGACGGAGCCGCCATTGTCGCAAAGAGCGCACGGAGATGGCAGTACAGCGTTGGCAGACTGCAGCGGCCGGCATGGCGACGGACTTTGCCGGCAGGCCATGCCGGACACCATGGCGGCAAGCCGTCGCCGCAGGGTGGCGAGGGGTGGCGTGCTAGAATCCGGCGCGTCTTCATCCTGTCCGGCGATGCCTTTTTCGCCCTGCCTACCGTGCGCAATCTGCTGATCCTCATTCTCGTTCTTGCCGGCATCTGGTGGATTCGGCGGGCGATGGCGCGGATCGGGAAGAAGCCGGCCAAGGGTAAGAATGGCCAGGCGGATGCCGTGGCCGAGCGCGTGCTGGAGTGCGCGCATTGCGGCCTCAACGTGCCCGAGTCAGAAGGCGTGCGCGAGCACGGCCGCTTCTACTGCTCCGATGCGCATCGGCTCGCCGGGCCGCGGGAGTGAAATGAGCGCGGCTGCGTCGATCGCCATCGAGCGTTCGCGCCTCGCCTCGCTGCATTTTCTCAACCTGTTCCGGCTGGTGCTGGCGGGGCTGTTCGTCGTCGCGGGCGAGGAGCTGGGGCTGGGGAGCGAGATGCCGGCAGTATTTCGCGCCGTTGCATACGGCTACGTGGCGAGCGCCCTGGTGCTCGGTTTCCGCGAAGTGTCCGGCTACCTGGGCGAATCGCGCATGATCGCGCTGCAGGCCGTGATCGACGTCGCGGCGCTGTCGCTGATGATGTGGGCGAGCGGCGGCTACGGCAGCGGCCTGCCGGTGCTGATGATGGTGATGCTGGCCGGTGTCGGCTTGGTCGCGGAAGGGCGCATGGTGCTGTTCTTCGCTGCGCTGGCGACCATCGCGGTGCTGATCGAGAACGTGTGGCGCCTGGCAGTCGGCGATCAGCCGGTCGATTTCCTCAAGGTCGGCATCTTCTGCACCGGTTTCTTCGGCATCGCCTTGATCGCCCGCCTGCTCGCCTCGCGGGCGCAGGCCAATGCCTCGCTCGCGGCGGAACGCGGCGAAGCGCTGGCCAAGCAGCAGGCGGTCAACGAACGCATCATCCGCGACATGCAGGATGGCGTGATCGTCGCCGACGCAAAGGGCCGCGTGCTGCAGTCGAACCCGCAGGCGGCCGTGCTGCTCGGCATGGATGCGTCCGCTTCGGGTTCGCTCGAAGGGCTGCAGCTGACGGATGTCGATCCGGTGTTCGACGAACTGATGTGCGGCCGCCATCCGGACGGCCGCCTGCTGCGCATCGGTCCGGGCGGGCGCCTGATGCGTTGCCGCGTGGTGTATGGCGAGCAGGAAGGCGCCGAGGGGGGCGACTTCCTGATCTACCTGACCGATTTCGAGGATATCCAGCGCGAGCTGCAACAGACCAAGCTGGCGGCGCTGGGGCGCCTGACCGCCAGCATGGCGCACGAGATCCGCAATCCGCTGTCGGCCGTGACCCAGGCGGCCGAACTGCTGCGCGACGAGAAGCGCGGCGAGATGCAGGGGCGGCTGGTGCGCATCATCAACGATAACGCGCATCGCATCGAGCGCATGATCCGCGACGTGCTGGCGCTCGGCCGGCGCGAGCAGGCCCTGCCCGAAGCGCTGCCGCTGGCGCAATTCGCCGCCGAAGTGATCGAGGCGCGGGTGTTCAGCGATCCTGCCGAGTGCGACCTGTATGCGATCGAGATCGAGCCCTCGCTCAGCTTCGCCATCGACCGGGCGCATCTGCACCAGATCCTCGACAACCTGCTAGCGAATGCGCGGCGCTACTGCTCGGGCAAGCCTGCGGCGATACGCCTGCATGCGGTGGCCTTGGCGGGCGAGCGTGTCGCGCTGCATGTGCGCGACGATGGCCCCGGGCTCGACGAGGAGACGCGCCTGCATCTGTTCGAACCTTTCTTCACGACCCATGCCAAGGGTACCGGCCTGGGGCTGTACATCGCACGCGAGCTGGCCGAGGCCAACGACGCCACGCTCGAACTCACGGCGGACGGCCCGGGCGCGGATTTCGTCCTTGAAGGGCGCCAGAAACCATGAGCATCCATGAACGCCGCCACCGTCCTGCCTCCATCGACGTCCTCGTCGTCGATGACGAGGACGACATCCGCGAACTGCTGGAGTTGTCGCTGCTGCGCATGGGGCTGGCCTGCGACACGGCCGGCTCGGTGGCCGAGGCGCGTGCCTGCCTGGAGCAGCGGCGCTACCGCCTGTGCCTGACCGACATGCGCCTGCCCGATGGCGAAGGCTTCGAGCTGGTCGAGTACATCCAGCAGCAATTGCCCGGTCTGCCGGTGGCGGTGATCACGGCGTTCGGCAGCATCGACACCGCGATCCGCGCGCTCAAGCTCGGTGCCTTCGATTTCGTCACCAAGCCGATCGAGCTCAAGGTGCTGCGCGAACTCGTCAGCCATGCGCTCAAGCTCGAACCGGGCGCCGGGGCGGATGCACCGGGCGGACGCAAGCTGATCGGCGCTTCGCCGGCTTTCCAGCAACTATGTAGCCAAGCCGAGAAGCTGGCGCGCAACCAGGCGCCGGTGTTCATCCACGGCGAGTCGGGTACCGGCAAGGAAGTCATCGCGCGCCTGATCCACGCGCTCGGGGCGCGCGCCAACGGGCCGTTCGTTCCGGTCAACTGCGGCGCGATCTCGCCCGAGCTGATGGAGAGCGAGTTCTTCGGTCATCGCAAGGGCAGTTTCACCGGCGCGGCCAGCGACAAGGAAGGCCTGTTCCAGGCTGCTCGCGGCGGCACCCTGTTTCTCGACGAGATCGGCGAGTTGCCGCTGTCGATGCAGGTCAAGCTGTTGCGCGCGCTGCAGGAGCGGGCCGTGCGCCCGGTCGGTGCGCATGCCGAGGAGGCGGTGGATGTGCGCATCCTGTCGGCTTCTCACCAGGATCTGGCGCGGCTGGTGGCCGAAGGCCGCTTTCGCCAGGATCTGTTCTTCCGCATCAACGTGATCACGCTGCGTGTTCCGCCGCTGCGCGAGCGCAGCGAGGACATTCCCGCGCTGGCCGAACACATCCTCGACCGCGTCGCCGAGCGCGAGGGCACGACACCGCGTCGTCTGTCGCCCGCTGCGCTGGCGGCGCTGCAGCGCCATTCCTTTCCGGGCAACGTGCGTGAGCTGGAGAACCTGCTCGAACGCGCCTGCGCCTTGTGTGAAGGGGACGAGATCGGTGTCGAGGACATCGACCTGCTGCCGGTCGAGTTCGCGTCGCCGGCGGTGGCCGTACCTGCAGCGATGCCTGGCCCCGGTGCAGCAGTGGAGCCGGGCATGGCCGACGTTGGTGGCTACGATCCCGAGGCCGATGGCGAGATCGAGCGTCTGCGCGTGCTGCAGGCGCTGGAGCAGACGCGCTGGAACCGCAGCGCGGCGGCGCGCAAGCTCGGCATGACGCTGCGCCAGTTGCGCTACCGGCTGCAGAAGTGGGGCATGGAGTGATGTTCAGGCCTGTACACGGACCTTGCCGCTGGTCGCCTGGATGAGGTGCGCGGCGAAGGCGGCGCGGACTTCGTCTTCGCCATGCACCAGCCGCACTTCGGCCGGAAGATGGCGCATGCGGGTGATGAAGCGGGTCAGGTCGTCCCGGTCGGCATGCGCCGAGTAGCCCGACAGCGTGTCGATGCCGGCACGGATGCCGATGCGCTCGCCGTCGATATCGACGTAGCCGCCGCGCGGGCCGAAAGTCTGGATGGCGTGGCCCGGCGTGCCGCGCGCCTGGTAGCCGACGAAGACGACGTTGTGGCGGACGTCGCCGAGCATGGCCTTGAGGTAGTTCATCACTCGTCCGCCCGCGCACATGCCGCTGGCGGCGATGACGATGGCAGGTTCGCCGCTGCGGGCGAGACGCTGGACGTTGGCGAGATGGGCGTCGTGGCCATCGATCGCCACCAGTTGTGCGTAGCTCAGCGGCTGACGCCCGGCGCGCAAGCGCGCTTTCGCCTCGGCGTCCCAGAATGGCTGGAGCTCACGATAGAGCTGGGTGAAACGGCTGGCCAATGGTGAGTCGAGATGGATCTTCAGCGCTTCCCAGCGTGCCGCATGGCGCCCGGGCTTGCGGCGCTGGCGATGCAGGATGTCCTCGAACTCGTACAGCAGCTCCTGCGTGCGGCCGATGCTGAAGGCCGGGATGATCACCGTGCCGCCATCCTCCAGGGCGCGTTCGACCACGCGGCGCAGACGTTCGCGGCGATGCCGCCTGTCTTCGTGGACGCGGTCGCCGTAAGTGCTTTCGAGCACGACGATATCCGCCTGCCAGGGCGGGCGCGGCGCGTGCAGCAACGGCGCATGGGGCGCGCCGAGATCACCCGAGAACAGCACCCGGCGCCGTTGCGGCCAGGCTTTGCCGGAGAGGTCGAATTCGACGTAGGCCGAACCCAGGATGTGGCCGGCGCGCTGCAGCCGGACCCGGCAGGTGGCGTTCGCACCGCGATAGAGCGTGTGCCATTGGCGGTAGGACAGGGGGCGGATGCGCGCTTCGACCATCTGTAGATAGCGTTCGACCAGTGCCCTGTCTCGGCTCACGCCGACCTGGAAAGCGTCGGCGAGCACGGTCGGCAGCAGGCGCGCAGAGGGTTCGCTGCAGAAGATCGGTCCGCGGAAGCCGGCGGCCAGTAACCACGGCAGGCGGCCGCAGTGGTCGATGTGGACGTGCGTTAGGATCAGCGCGCCGATGTTCGACACCGGAAAGGGAATGTCGAGCCGGTCTGCGCCGGCGCTGCCGTCGGGAGAGGTTTCCGCGCCCTGGAAGAGGCCGCAGTCGATCAGGACGCTCTGGTCGCCGTCGATGAAGAGTTGGTGGCACGAGCCCGTGACACCGTGCCGCGCGCCGTGATGGAGGATGCGAGGGTTCATGCGGTGATTCTATCCGTCATGAACCCTGGCTTGCCATCGGGATAGCTGCTCAGTACTTTGTCATCCTCATTGCTCGAGGCGGCGCAGGTATTCGCGTGTGAACATGCGTTCGGGCAGGTCGCGGATGTTCATCGTTTCGTAGGTGAGGACGGAGACTTCACCGCGCTTGAGCGCGTCTTCCATCACCAGGCGGGTGGGGCGCAGGCGGCCGGCCAGTTCCTTGAAGTCCTCGTAGAGGGCAGTCTTCAGCAGGCGCCCGGACAGGGCATAGAACTCGGCCTTCAGCGGGCGCTTGTCCTGCTCGGCGATCCAGTATTTGACCCTCGAATAGGTGACGCTGCGATCCACCGCGACGAGGTCGAGCACGATCGCCGCCTGCCCGTCCAGCGTTTCCTCGCCGATGATGCTGGGCGTGTAGTCGCCGGCGAAGTTGGCACGGGCCAGGTCGCCGTTGGCCACCTGGCCGGTGAGGCGCTGGGCCAGCGACAGGCGCACGGGCTGGGAGACGCTGGGCATGAAGATCCACAGGTCGCGGCCGCGCATCAGCAGCGCCTGGCCGCGCTCGGAGGCGGGCTCGGTGGTCAGCACGATGGTGTTGTCGTTGCCGCGCGACAGGATGCGGAACTTGCGCTGATCCGTCTGCTGACCGTCGCTCAGGTTGCGAATGGTGATTTCGGTCTGGAAACTTTCGCGCGGGAAGCGGATTTCGTCGGCGCGCCTGACCATTTCGATGGCTTCGGGCGTCGCTGCCGATTGCGCGTCCGAAGCCTGGGCATGCACCTGCATCCAGGCAGGCAGCAGCACGGCGCCGGCCAGCAGGCCGAGCACGCTGCGGCGCAATCGGCGTTCATGATTCATCGCGTGGCTCATGGATGCTATCCTCTTGGCGGTTTTCATCAATTCGTTACCATCCAGATGGCTATTGTTCGGGTCGAAAACGTCAGCAAGCACTATCGTCTGGGTGACCAGGACGTGAAGGCGCTGACCAATGTGTCGCTCGCGATCGAGCCCGGAGTCTTTCTGGCCATCGCCGGTCCGTCCGGCAGCGGCAAGTCTACACTGCTGAACATCATCGGTTGCATCGATACGCCGACTTCGGGACGCGTCATCATCGACGGCCATGACGTGTCGGGTAGGACGCCGGACCAGCTCGCCGACGTGCGGGCGCGAACCATCGGCTTCATCTTCCAGACCTTCAATCTGCTGCCGGTGCTGTCGGCAGCGGAAAACGTCGAATATCCCTTGTTGCAGCTCAAGGAGCTGTCGAAGGCTCAGCGACAGGAACGGGTCAAGCATTATCTCGAAGTCGTCGGCCTGACCAAGTACGCCTCGCACCGCCCCAACCAGCTGTCCGGCGGGCAGCGCCAGCGCGTGGCGATCGCGCGTGCGCTGGCGACGCATTCCAAGATCGTGCTTGCCGACGAGCCGACCGCCAACCTCGACAGCAAGACGGGGACGAGCATCCTGAAGCTGATGCGGCGGATCAATCGCGAATCGGGCACCACCTTCGTCTTCTCCACCCACGATCGAAAGGTCATGAACATGGCGGACCGCCTCGTGCGCATCGCGGACGGCGAAATCATCGCGCTGGGCATGCGTTCGGACGATCAGTGGGTGTTCGTTCAGGATCACGGCCTCAGGGGCGAAAACGAGCCTGAGATTTAGGAGCATTCATGTCTTTGATTCGCCGTACTGCACTGGCGCTCGCCTGTGCCTCTTTCATGCTTTCCGGGTTCGCGGCCGAGCAGACTGTGGAGGATGCCGAACTCGATGCCCTGCTGGATATCGGGACCGCCAGCGAAAGCGGTTCAGGCGTCCGCTTGTCGGGCTACGGCGAATTGGGTGCCGCCTATACCTATGCCGACGACGAGCGCTGGTCGCGGCTGCGCGCCCGGCTCGAGCTGGCCGCCAGCGGCAGGCTGGGGGAGCGGGCGCGCTGGAAGCTGTCCGCACGGACGGATGCCGACGGCGCTTTCGATCTCGAGGATGACTACTACCCGTCCGCCGTCCGCAGGGATCAGCGCCGTGATGCCATCCTGCGCGAAGCCTGGGTCGATTTCGGCGCGGGCGACTGGGAGTTCCGGCTCGGCCGCCAGCACATCATCTGGGGTGAGATGGTCGGCTTCTTCTTTGCCGACGTGGTGTCCGCCCGGGACATGCGCGATTTCCTGCTGCCCGAGCTGGAGGCCATGCGCATCGCCCAATGGGCTGCGAGGGCGGAGTACTTCGGCGGGGAGACACATTTCGAGATGATCTGGATTCCGAGTCCGAGCTACGACGATATCGGCAAGCCGGGTTCGGATTTCTACATGTACCCACGTCTGCCCGCCGGTGCCCGGGTAAAGGAACGGGAGCCCTCGGACAGCCTTTCGAACAGTAACTGGGGTCTGCGGGTTTCAAGGCTGATCGGCGGCTGGGACATCAGTGCGTTCTACTATCGCAGCAGCGACATCACGCCGACTCTGGGCCTGAACCCCGCCACGATGGGCCTCGAACTGACGCATGAGCGGATTCGCCAGATCGGTGGCACCTTCAGCAAGGACATGGGCAGTTTTGTCCTCAAGGGCGAAGCCGTACATACCAGCGGCCGCAGCCTGAGCACTTTCCTGGAAGGTGGGCGGATCGGTCTGGAGAAGACCGACATGCTCGACTATGCCTTTGGCGTGGATGTTCCGTACCGGGATGTGTGGCGTTTAAACCTGCAGTACTTCGCCCGCTGGCTCGACAGGCACGACGAGAGAATGGGGTTCGACCGCGAGGAGCGCGGTGTGACTTTCCAGGTCGTGCGCGAAATCGGCAGCACCGTCGAACTCGAGCTTCTGGCCGCGGCCAGCCTCAATCGCAGCGACTACATGCTGCGTCCCAAGCTGAGCTGGAAATTCGCACCCGAATGGCGTGCTACTGCGGGCATGGACATCTTCCACGGGCCGCAGCAGGGCATGTTCGGCCGCTTCGACGAGCGGGACCGCGTTTATATGGAAGTTCGACGCTGGTTCTGAATCGGGCCGGATGCCACCAGTGAGCGCTGCAGTGCTTCGAGCTCGGTGCGCTTCTGGAACATCCGGTAGAAGCTGCGGGAATCGTCATCGGAGCGGCCGGCATGCGTGTCGATCAGATGATCCAGCCGCTGCTGGCAGAGATGCATCAGCACTGCAGGGGCGCCGACCCGCGGGCAGATCTTCTCCGGGCCGACCATCTGATAGCCCAGCAGGCGCCGATAAAAGCCGGCGTGGCGTGGATGGACCTCGATGAACACGTCCGTGACCCGGTAGGTCAGGCGGGCGATGATGTACAGGATCTGCATCATGCCAGCCAGGGCTTCATGCGAACTGTGCTCGGGATCCATTGCCAAGCGTGTGATTTCGCACACTTGGCCGCCGTTTTTGCGTGCCGCGTCAATTTCGTCGCGATAAAGTGTGTCGGCTAGGAGACCTTTGCCCGCGTCAAGGCACAAAGTCAAAGTGGCGACGGCGTGGTCGCCCTTGCAGGCTGCGACCGTGATGTCCCGTTCGTCCAGGCTCTCGCCCTGGCCGTAGGGGAAAAGGCCGCGCGAGGAATACATCCGTTCGATTAGTCGGGCCGTGTTGCGTTTGAGTGCCTCCGTGCCGTTGGCGATGCGGAGTTCGTAACCGTCCCGGATCAGCCTGAAATCGGGGTTCAGGCGAAAGGAGTCGGCTGGGTGCTGTGATTTCCAGGTTGGTGCTGGATTCAGGCTGGCACCGGGAAAGAGGGCGAGTGCATGATGTGAGCGGGTCGCCAGATCAACGGCGCTGCGCTGAGAGGAAGCGTCCATGGGTAGTGCGATCCTTCGCGTTCGTTCGTTCGATTACGCCCTTGTCCTAGGTTGGCGCGTGTTTCGGTGTCGACTTGCTTCTTCAAAAACCACGGCACTCTAGCCAGCAGACGCTCACAGCAGTGTAAGGGATTGTGTGTATTTGTTCCTCGGAACATATTACACAGCTTTGTAGCATTTTGCTGAAGCTTGTCGTCGTATCATAACGGGCTATGAATCCTGGGAGGAACTAGAACATGATCCAGAAGTCTTCGAGTGTGCTCGCCTGGGTGTGGCGTGCTGTGTTCATGCTGGCTGCGGGAGCGTTGCTCTCCGCCTGCGCAAGCTCGTATCCGCCGGCGCCGGCTGCCGCTGCCGACTCGGAGTACAACTACATGATCGGGCCCGGCGATAACGTCAACATCGTCGTCTGGCGCAACCCCGAGCTGTCGATGTCGGTTCCTGTGCGGCCTGATGGCAAGATCACCACGCCGCTGGTCGAGGATCTGCCTGCAATGGGCAAGGATGCATCCACGCTGGCGCGAGACATCGAGCAGGAGCTCGCCAAGTTCATTCGCGATCCGGTGGTGACCGTGATCGTCACCGGTTTCGTCGGCCCCTACAGCGAGCAGATCCGGGTGATCGGCGAAGCGGCCGAGCCCAAGATCCTGCCTTACAACCAGAAGATGACGCTTCTCGACGTCATGATCGCGGTCGGCGGGATGACGGAGTTCGCCGACGGCAACAATGCGACCATCCTGCGTACCGCCGAAGGCAACAAACAGTACAGCGTCCGCATCCGTGACTTGGTCAAGCGCGGCGATGTCTCGGCAAACGTCGAGATGCGTCCGGGCGACGTCCTGATCATTCCGCAAAGCTGGTTCTGATTCGCCAGCCCGCCAACCTCCGGAGTCCGCTCGGCGCGCCTGCGCCCGGTGGCGGGCTTCGTGTCGATGAAGAAGTCTGATGGAAGAACTCGTAACACAAATCGTCGGTTACCTGCGCGGCATGTGGCGCTTTCGCTGGTGGGGGCTGGCATTCGCATGGGTCGTGGGGGTCACCGCGGGCGCCATTGTTTATTTCATGCCCGACAGGTACGAGTCGACAGCGCGTATCCACGTCGATACGCAGTCGGTGCTGAGGCCGCTGATGTCCGGCCTTGCCGTTCAGCCCAACATCGACCAGCAGATTGCCATGCTGAGCCGGACATTGATCAGCCGGCCCAACGTCGAAAAGCTGATCACGATGGCGGATCTGGATCTCGACGTGCGTACGCCCGAGCAGCGCGAGGCGCTGATCGGCAGGCTCATGAAGGATCTGCAGATCCGCTCTGCGGCTGCGGCCGGCACCAATCTCTTCACGCTCGCTTACTCGGATACCCGGCCGGAGCGCGCCCAGCGCGTCGTGCAGTCCCTGGTTTCGTTGTTCGTCGAATCAGGCCTGGGCGGCAAGCGCCAGGATTCCGATGCTGCGCGCCGCTTCATCGAAGAGCAGATCCGCAACTACGAGCAGAAGCTGGTCGAGGCCGAAAACCGCGTCAAGGAGTTCCGTCTGCGCAACATGACGTTGCTAGGTGATGGTGCCAGGGACTACGTCACGCAGATCGCCATGATGACCGGGCAGCTTCAGCAGGCCCAGCTCGAATTGCGCGAGGCGGAAAATGCGCGTGATGCGATGCAGCGCCAACTGGTGGGCGAGGAGCCCGTCCTGCTGCCGCAGACTCCGCCCAACTCGGCGGTCGCGATTCCGGAGATCGATGGCCGTATCGATGCCCTCAAGCGCAATCTCGATGATCTGCTCCAGCGCTACACCGAACAGCACCCCGACGTGATCGGAGCGCGCCGCGTCATCGAGGAGCTCGAAGGGCAGAAGCGCAAGCAGATCGAGGAAATGCGCGCCTTTGGAGGCGGTTCCCAGTTCGGAGCGCTGAATTCCAATCCGGTTTTCCAGCAGATGAAGCTGGCGCTGGCCGAGTCCGAATCTCGTGTCGCGTCGATGCGTGCGCGCGTCGGAGAGTACCAGGCAAGGCTGGATCAATTGCGCGAGCTCGCCAAGCGTGTTCCCGAGATCGAAGCCGAGATGGCACAGCTCAATCGCGACTACGCCGTGCACAAGACCAACTACGACAGCCTCGTGGCGCGGCGTGAGTCGGCCACGATCTCGGTCGAGATGGATGCCCAGGGTGGGGTCGCCGATTTCCGCGTCATCGATCCGCCCACCTTGCCCACTGCGCCTTCGGCGCCGAACCGTATCCTGCTACTGCCGCTGGCCGCGCTGGCCGGTCTGGCGGCAGGCTTCGCATTGACTTTCCTGATCAGCCAGCTGCGCCCCGCATTTGCCGATGGCCGCAGCCTGCGTGAAATCACCGGGCTTCCCATCCTGGGGACGGTATCGATGTTGCAGACCGTGGAACGCAGGAGCAAGCGGCGACGTGGTCTGGCGGCGTTCGGTGGGGGGGTCGTCGCCTATGCCGCGAGCTTTGCCGTTGCCGTCGCAGTACTGAACTTGATCCAGGGTTGAATGGAAACGACACGATGAGTCTTATCGAAAAAGCGGCACAACGCCTTGACCAGTTGAAGCAGGCCTCGGGCGAGTCCGCAGCCGAGTTGCCGGTTCAGCCCTCCACGGTCGACAAACCCGAGGCCGAAACGGCCGCCATCCGGTCGTCCGAGGTGCCCAAGGCAGCTGCCGGCCATGCATTCAGCCGCGTCGTGTCGCGGGTTGCGCAGATCGACCTGCAGCGCTTGCATACCCTCGGCCTGGTGACGCCCGATCATCCGCGCAGCAGCATCGCCGAAGAGTACCGGGTCATCAAGCGCCCCTTGCTGCGCAATGCGACGGCAAGCGGTGCGGCCAAGATCGACGACGGCAACCTGATCATGGTGACCAGCGCCCTGCCGGGCGAAGGCAAGACTTTCAATGCGGTCAATCTTGCCATCAGCATGGCGATGGAGCTCGATTACACGGTCCTGCTCGTCGATGCGGACGTGTCGCGCCCTTCGGTGCTCAGGCAGCTCGGACTGCCGCCGGAGAAGGGCCTGATGGACGTGCTGGCCGGGGACGTCACCGACCTCAGCGAAGTCCTGATGCGCACCAATATCGAAAAGCTCTCGATTCTGCCCGCGGGCATGCCGCATCAGCGTGCGACCGAGCTGCTTGCGTCCGATGCCATGACGCGCCTGCTTGAGCAGATGGCGAGCCGTTATCCGGACCGGATCATCGTGTTCGATTCGCCGCCTTTGCTGGTGACCACCGAATCGCGCGTGCTGGCGACGCACATGGGGCAGATCGTCGTGGTGGTGGAAGCCGAACGCACCACGCATGCCACGGTCAAGCAGGCGCTCTCCACCATCGAGAGCTGCCCCATCAAGCTGATGGTGCTGAACAAGTCCCGGGGGCAAGGGGCTGATTCGATCTATGGTTATGGCTATGGTTACGGGTATGGCGACGCACCGCGTGAGCAGGCGGCCTGAGATGCGTATGCGGATGACGCCTGCGCTATCGATACTTGCGCTTGCCATCTCCATGGCGGCGCCGGCGGCGGCGCAGACTGTGACCATCACTCCTCGTCTGGATACCCGTCTGACATGGACGGACAATGTCGATACCTCGGACGATGCCCAGCAGGACTGGATCGCCGAAATATCGCCAGGCATCGGTATATCCCGTGCATCAGGGCGTTTTCGCGGTTACCTGAATGTCAGCCTGCGCAACCTGGTTTATGCCCAGGAAACCGACAAGAACAAGACTTATCTGGCCTTCCGCGGCAACGGTGAATTCGAGGCCATCGAGGACGCGGTGTTCATCGCTCTGGCGGGCTCGATCAGCCGCACCGACACTTCGGCATTCAGCCGTCGCAGCGGCGACGATTCGCTCAGCGCGGACAAGGCCGACGAAACGCGCATGTGGTCGATCGCGCCGCGCTACCAGTTCAGGTTCGGTGACGCGGGCATGGGGCGCCTGGGCTACGAATCCCGCTGGCTGCAGGGCGGCAGTGGAACCTTGGCAGATACCCGGCAGGAACGCTGGACGGTGGCGGTATCCGACCCAAGCGCCTTGCGTCTTTTCGGCTGGGGGATCGACCTAGCGCACACAGACACGACCTTCGAGCAGGGTTCGGGCCGGGACGTCACCCAGGAAATCGGTCGCGCCACCTTGTTCGTCAACATCGATCCGCAATTCAGGCTGCGGCTGATCGGTGGCTATGAGTCCAACGACTACGACCTGGTGGGGGGAGAGGAAGGCTCCATCTGGGGGGCGGGTTTCGACTGGTATCCGACCGAGCGCACCAGTCTTTCCGCCACGGGCGAGGACCGGATGTTCGGCACCGGTTACAACGTCCAGCTTCGGCATCGCATGGCCCGGTCCACATGGAATTTCTCGGCCAGCCGCGACATCTCATCGACTCTCGATGAACTCGCGGGGGGCGAGGTGCTGGACCCCGTCTTCCAGAACATCTACTACCTGCTTGGCCTTGCCAATCCGGGCCTGTCCGAAGCCGAACTCATGCGGCAGGCGAGGGCTTTGTATGAACGTGTGGGCGGTGTCGGCATTCGTACCAATGCATACTTCCTGCAGCGTGCGATCGGTGCTGGTGTGTCCTTTACCGGCGCTCGCAACACCCTGTCGTTCTCCGTTCGGCGTGCCGAACGTGAGCGCTTGAATACCCTCTCAGGCTTTCTCGCTACCGACGATTTCGCCGAGTTCGAGTACACCGATACCCGTTCGGCCTCAGTCACGCTGCTGCATCAGCTGACGGGTACATCGAACCTGAACGGTTCGATCACCCGTTCCAACACTGAGGGGCGTGGGGTCAGTAATCGCGACGTCGATCGCCTGATCTTCAACATCGGCGTCACGCGCCAGCTCAGTCCGGACACGACGCTTGGTCTCAATTATCGTCACAACAAGACCACAGGCACGAACGACTATACCGAGAACTCCATCAGAGCCACTCTCGGGATGAGTTTCTGAGCAGATCGCAGATGTACGAATCATTCTTCAAGTTCAGGGGCAAGCCCTTCCAGCTCAACCCCGACCCGACCTTCTTCTACGGCAGTCGTGGGCACAAGCGTGCCATGGCCTACCTGGAGTACGGCCTGCACCAGAGCGAGGGCTTCATCGTCATCACCGGCGAGATCGGCGCGGGCAAGACCACCATCGTGCGCAGCCTACTCGAACAGCTCGACCCGGCGCAGGTCGTCGCGGCCAACCTCGTCAGTACGCAGATCGATGCCAGCGACATGCTGCGCATGGTCGCCGCGGCTTTTGGCGTGCCGGCCGGCAATCTGGACAAGGCCGGGCTGCTGCTTGCGCTCGAGACCTTCCTGGTGTCGGTTGCCGCAGCCGGCAAGCGTGCGCTGCTGATCGTCGACGAAGCGCAGAACCTGACGCCGGCAGCGGTCGAAGAGTTGCGCATGCTGTCCAACTTCCAGCTCGAAGATCACGCCCTGCTGCAGAGCTTTCTGATCGGCCAGCCCGAGTTCCGCGAAATCATGCAAAGCGGCCGGATGCAGCAACTGCGCCAGCGCGTGATTGCCTCGTATCATCTCGGACCGCTCGATTCGCAGGAGACCACAGGCTATATCGAGCATCGCCTCCGCCATGTCGGCTGGAGCGGCGACCCTATCTTCGAGCCCGGCGCCTACACCGCGATCTACGGCTATACGGGAGGCATTCCGCGCAAGATCAATACCTTGTGTGACAGGCTGCTGCTCGGCGCCTATCTGGCGGAGCGCCATACGGTCAGCGAAGCCGACGTGCGCGAAACCATCGACGAACTGAAAGAAGAGTTCGCCGCCTCGCGCCCGTCGGATGCCGCAACACCTGTGCAGCTGTCCCAGGGTCTTGCGATCGACCAGCTTGCGCTCGAGCGGCTGCAGGTATCGCCCGAACTCGTGAACCAGGTTGCGGAGATGGCCGCCAACACCGATATCCAGCGCATCGAGGCGCGCCTGACCAGCCTGGAGCATTCGGTGTCCGCCACTCTGAACGTACTCAATCAGCTATTGCAGGCGGTGCGCAACGATGCACCTGCCGAAGAGAAGGCCTCATGACCGTTTCTGCTTCATCCAGCGCGCCCGTCATCTGCGTCGTCGGCGCACGCCCCAACTACATGAAGGTGGCGCCGATCATTCGTGCCTTCGCCGCCCACCAGCCGCCGATTCCGACGCTGCTGGTGCACACCGGCCAGCACTACGATCCGGCGATGAAGGATCGCCTCTTCGCCGATCTCGATCTGCCCGAGCCGGACGTCAATCTGGCCGTCGGCTCGGGTTCGCATGCGGTGCAGACGGCCGAAGTCATGAAACGCTTCGAACCGGTCATCGATGAGCACGGTGCCCGGGCAGTGCTGGTGGTGGGCGACGTGAATTCGACGCTTGCCTGCGCGCTGGTGGCCAGCAAGCGCCATATTCCGGTGGTTCATGTCGAATCCGGCCTGCGCAGCAACGACCGCCGCATGCCGGAGGAAATCAACCGCATCCTGACCGACCAGCTCTCGGACATCCTCTACACCACCGAACGCAGCGCCCACGACAATCTCGTTCGCGAAGGCATCGCGGCCGAACGTGCGGTCTTCGTCGGCAACGTCATGATCGACAGCCTGCGCGCCAGCCTGCCCAAGGCGGTGCCGGCGGCCGATCTGCTTGCCGCGGCGGGCCTCGATGCCGGCCGGATTGCCGGCGGCTACGGCGTGGTCACCTTGCATCGACCGTCCAATGTGGACGATGCCGACTCCCTCGGCCCGATCATCGATGCGCTGAAGCAGGTCAGTGAATCACTGCCGCTGGTCTTCGCCCTGCATCCGCGCACCCGCAACAACCTCGAACGCTTCGGCATGCTCGAGCGGGTGGAGCAGGGCAACTTCCTGGTCCTGCCGCCGCAGGGCTATCTCGAAATGCTCGGCCTGATGTCCGGCGCCCGCTTGGTGCTGACCGATTCGGGCGGCATCCAGGAAGAGACCACCGCGCTCGGTGTGCCCTGCGTCACGATTCGCGAGAATACCGAACGCCCGATCACGGTCGAGCAGGGTACGAATACGCTTGTCGGCATCGACCCGGAAGCCATCATCGCTGCCGCACGCGAAGTACTGGGTACGGGCGGCAAGGCAGGCCGCATTCCTGAATTCTGGGATGGGCATACTGCGGAGCGCATCGCTGCCCATCTGCACGGCTGGCTGGCGGCGGCCGAAGCTCACGCAACGAAGGTCTGACATGAACGATCGCATCACCAACGCCTTTACCTGCGACGTCGAGGACTATTTCCAGGTTTCCGCGCTGGCGCCGCACTTCCCGCGCGAAGGCTGGGATGCCGTACCCTGCCGCGTCGAACGCAACGTCGATCGCATCCTCGAGATGCTCGATGGCCATGGTGCGCGTGGCACCTTCTTCACGCTCGGCTGGATTGCCGAGCGCTTCCCGCAACTGGTCCGGCGCATTGCCGACAACGGCCACGAAGTGGCCAGCCACGGCTACAGCCACGAGCGCGCCAGCGCGATGACGCCCGAAGCGTTTTCCGCCGACATCCGCCTGGCCAAGGCGGTGCTGGAAGACATCACCGGCCAGTTCGTCTCCGGCTACCGTGCGCCGAGCTTTTCGATCGGCACCGGCAATCTGTGGGCACACGACTGCATCGCCGAGGCCGGCTACGCATACAGCTCCAGCGTCTACCCGGTCAAGCACGACCATTACGGCATTCCCGACGCGCCGCGCTTTCCGTGGCGGCTCGCCAATGGTCTGGTGGAAGTGCCGGTCACCACGGTGCGCGCCTTCGGCCGCAACTGGCCGGCAGGCGGCGGCGGCTTCTTCCGCCTGCTGCCGTATTCGCTGTCGCGCTGGCAGATCGCGCGCGTCAATGCCGATGACAGGCGCCCGGCGATCTTCTATTTCCATCCGTGGGAAATCGACCCCGAGCAGCCGCGCGTGCAGGAAGCCAGTGCCAAGACGCGCTTCCGCCACTACGTGAATCTGGAGCGCACCGCCGCGCGCCTCGACCGCCTGTTGTCCGATTTTGCCTGGGGGCGTGCGGATGAGGTTTTCCGCGACGCAGCCTGAACGGCTGGCAGGACAAGTGTATCGCATGCCCATCAAGATCAAACCGCTTTCACCTGAGCACGCCGTGCGCTGGGACGCCTTCGTGCGCGCCTGCCCGCAGGCGACCTTCTTCCACCTGTCGGCGTGGCAGGACATCGTGCGCACGGTGTTCCGTCATCGAACCTTCTTCCTGTTTGCCGAGCGCGACGGCGACATCATCGCCGTGCTGCCGCTGGCCGAAGTCAAGAGCCGGCTCTTCGGCCACGCCCTGACTTCGCTGCCGTTCTGCGTGTACGGCGGCATCGCCGCGGCCGAGGATGCGGGCGACGAGGCGGTCGCCCTGCTCGAGCAGGAGGCTGACGCCCTCGCCCGCAAACTCGGCGTGCAGCATCTGGAATACCGCAATCTCGACCGTATTCGCCACGAGGACTGGCCGCGCCAGGATCTCTACGTGACTTTTCGCAAGGAAATCCTGCCCGAGGTCGAAGCCAACATGCTCGCGATTCCGCGCAAGCAGCGGGCCATGGTGCGCAAGGGCATCAAGAACGGACTCGTCAGCCAGATCGATGCAGACGTCGAGCGCTTCTTTGCGCTGTACTCCGACAACGTGCTGCGCCACGGCACGCCGGCATTGCCGAAGAAGTTCTTCCAGCGCCTGAAGGCCACGTTCGGCGACGATTGCGAAGTGCTCACCGTCACCGATGCCGGCGGTCGGCCGCTTTCCAGCGTGCTCAGCTTCTACTTCCGCGACGAGGTGCTGCCCTATTACGCCGGCGACGATGTCGCCGCGCGCGAACTCGCTGGCAACGACTTCAAGTACTGGGAATTGATGCGTCGCGCTTGTGAGCGCGGCTGCAAGGTGTTCGACTACGGTCGCAGCAAGATCGGCACCGGCCCGTACAGTTTCAAGAAGAACTGGGGGTTCGAGCCTCAGCCGCTGTCATACGAGTACCGTCTGTACAAGCGTGACGGCGTGCCGCAGAACAATCCGATGAACCCCAAGTACCGTGCCTTCATCGCCTTGTGGAAGCGTCTGCCGCTGGGGATGGCGAACGCCATCGGCCCGCACATCGTGCGCAACCTGGGGTAAAGGTTCTTTTCATGCAGTCTCGAAACGAAGTGCTTGCATCGCACAACCAGGTCGACCGCGCCGGAATCGGAGGGCAATTCTGGCTTGTTGCAGGACTGATGCTGGCGACGTTTGCCTGGGTGGTCGGCTGGTACTTCAAGACGGCAGCAGACATGGCGGCCATTTGGTGGAAATCGGATACTTTTGCACATGGACTGGTGGTGCTGCCGATCTTCGCCTGGCTTGTCTGGCAGAAGCGTGAACTTGTTGTACGCAACATGCCGGAGCCTGCTGTCTCGTTGATCGGGGCTATGTTCGTGATTGGCCTGGCATGGCTCATCGGGGAAGTCGTAAGTGTTGCCGCGGTTTCTCATGTGGCGCTCGTCTCCATGCTGGTTGCGGCATTCGTTGCCGTGCTTGGCTGGCGCTTGTCCCGAGTGCTGTTGTTTCCTCTGCTGTTCCTGTTCTTTGGTGTGCCAGTTGGCGAGTTTCTGCTTCCGGTACTGATGGCTCACACGGCCGACTTTACTGTAATAGCCTTGCGTGCGACCGGCGTACCGGTCTATCAGGAAGGCTTGCACTTCATCGTTCCCAACGGACGCTGGTCGGTGGTCGAGGCATGCAGTGGCTTGCGCTATCTCATTGCTTCGTTGATGGTCGGTTCGCTCTATGCGTACATCAACTACGTGAGTCTCAAGCGGCGGCTCATGTTCATGCTGGTGGCGCTTGCAGTGCCGATTGTCGCCAACTGGATACGTGCCTACATCACAGTCATGGTGGGATACCACTTTGGTAGTGAATTCGTTGAAGGTTTCATCCACATAGTCTATGGCTGGGTGTTCTTTGGCATTGTCATTTTCCTCATGTTCCTGATCGGGGCCCGCTGGAGGGAAGAGCAGCCAGAGGTCTTGGCTGTGGTTGGAGCCGGAGAGCCTGATCGGGCCATGACCGCCAAATCCAGGTGGTGGCCGTTGGCACCTCTTGCCGTCTGTGTTGCTATATTCCCGCTGATCGCAGCTTCGCTGAATGCACCGATCGAACCCTTTACTGTTGGCCTTCAAGTTCCACCTGCAGCAGGTAACTGGCAGGCCGTCGAGGAGAGGACGACGCATGATTTCCGGCCGAGCTTCCATGGGCATCGTGGCGACATCTTCCAGACTTATCGGCGTGATGATGGCGCCGAGCTTGGGCTCTATTTCGCATATTATGCGGAGCAACGTGACGGTTATGAACTCGTCATGTTCGGCAATAGCTTGAATGGCCAGCAGGAGTCAGGTTGGGTGAGAACCGCCAGTGCCAATGCAAAGCTGTCCATTGGTGAGGTTCGCCACGCAGGGTTGCGTCGTGGTAACGATGTCCTGAGTCTCTGGAGCTGGTACTGGATTAATGACCGGATCGTCGCCAACGATTATTTTGCCAAGATCTTCTTGGCCATCGATCGACTGACGGGGAGGAAGGACGATTCCGCGGTGATCGTCATCACGGTCAAGAATGAGGCTGGGGCAGGCGATACGAGGGAGATGATCGAGGATTTCCTTGCACACCACTGGACTGCCCTGCAGGCGCAACTGCGTGACGTCGAGGAGCGAAGGTGAGCGTTCAGCAGGTTCTGCTCATGCATGTGGTCTACCGTTTCAGTGTCGGTGGCCTTGAAAATGGGGTGGTGAACCTGATCAATCACATGCCTGAATCGCGTTTCAGGCATTGCGTCGTTGCGCTGACCGAATGCGATCCGGGCTTCACGCATCGGGTACATGCTCCCGGTGTCGAGTTTATCTCTCTGAACAAGCCGCCTGGTCATGGGATCAAGCTGTATCCGCGTCTGTTCCGGCTGTTCCGCCAGTACCGGCCGGCAATCGTCCATACGCGCAACCTCGCCGCATTGGAAGCAGCGGTACCGGCCTGGGCGGCTGGTGTGCGGGCACGTGTGCATGGCGAACACGGCTGGGATGTGTCCGATCCTGGTGGCACGCTGCGCAAGAATCAGCGCATTCGCCGCGCCTACAGTCCTTTCGTCAAACACTATGTCGCCCTCTCAGGGCATATCGAGCGCTATCTGGTGGAGCGCGTCGGTGTGGTGGCGGAGCGCGTCGAGCGCATCTGCAACGGTGTGGATACGGTTCGCTTTCATCCCGCACCCGGGGGCGCACGCATTCCGCTCGAGGGCAGCCCCTTCGGTACCGGGGAGGTGCTCGTCGTCGGCACTGTCGGCCGTCTGCAGGTCGTCAAGGACCAGCTCAACCTCGTCCGCGCCTTTGCCATTGCGCGCCGGGACGGGGGCGAGGCTGCGGCGCGCCTGCGGCTCGTCATTGCCGGAGACGGCCCGCTCAGGTCCGCGATCGAGGACGAAATCAGGCAGCAAGGCCTGGCCGACGTCGTATGGATGGCGGGCGAACGCAAGGACGTGCCCGATGTGATGCGCAGCCTGGACATCTTCGCTCTGCCATCCAGGGCGGAAGGCATTTCCAACACCATCCTCGAGGCAATGGCCAGTGGTCTGCCAGTGGTGGCGACCGATGTGGGCGGCAATGGCGAACTGGTCGAGACGGAGCGCACAGGCCTTCTGGTTCCGGCGGAGGAACCGGTCACGATGGCCGAGGCGCTGATGTGCTACGCTTCGAATGCTGCGCTGCGGAATTCACATGGACTGGCCAGCCGCCTGCGGGCGGAGCAGAGCTTCAGCCTCGATGGCATGGTGGCGCGCTATACCGAACTTTACGAACGTTTGTTGCAGCGGCGTTCTCACTGAGCAAGGATGACTGAGCATGTGCGGCATTGCCGGCCTTTTCGACACGCGCGGCAAGCGCGACTTCGACCGTGAATTGATGCGGCGCATGAATGATATTCAGCACCATCGCGGGCCGGACGAAGGAGGCTACCACTTCGAGCCCGGTGTCGCGCTGGCGCATCGCCGGCTGTCCATCATCGACCTTGCCACCGGCCAGCAGCCGCTGTTCAACGACGACGGCTCGGTCGCCATCGTCTTCAACGGCGAGATCTACAACTTCCAGGAACTCGTGCCTGAGCTCGAGGCGCTGGGCTATGTGTTCCGCACCCGCAGCGACACCGAAGTCATCGTTCATGCCTGGCAGGCCTGGGGCGAGGACTGCGTCCAGCGGCTGCGCGGCATGTTCGCTTTCGCGATTCACGACCGCAAGCGCGACACGTTGTTCATGGCGCGCGACCGCCTGGCGGTCAAGCCGATGTTCTACGCGCTGCTGGACGATGGCACGCTGGCCTTCGGCTCGGAGCTGAAGGTGCTGATGCAGCACCCCGGGCTGGACCGCCGCATCGATCCGCTGGCGGTGGAGGAATATTTCGCGCTGGGCTACGTGGCCGAACCACGTACCATCTTCCTCGGCGCGAAGAAACTGGGGTCGGGCGAATCGCTGTGCATCCGTCGCGGCCAGCCGGTGTCTGAACCGAAGCAGTACTGGGATGTGCGCTTCACGCTCGACAATCCGCTGTCGCTTGGCGATGCTACTGCCGAGCTCACCGAGCGCCTGCGCGAATCCGTGCGCCTGCGCATGATCTCCGAAGTGCCGCTGGGCGCCTTCCTGTCCGGCGGAGTGGATTCCAGCGCCGTCGTCGCCACCATGGCGGGCTTGTCGGATGAACCGGTCAATACCTGCTCGATCGGCTTCGACGATCCGAAGTTCAATGAATCTGAATTCGCGCAGATGGTCGCGGGCCGCTACCGCACCAATCATTTTGTCGAGATCGTGAAGTCCGACGACTTCGACCTCATCGACACCCTGGCCGCGCTCTACGACGAGCCCTACGCCGACAGTTCGGCGATCCCCACCTACCGCGTGTGCCAGCTTGCGCGCAAGAAGGTCACGGTGGCGCTGTCGGGCGACGGCGGCGACGAAAGTTTCGGCGGCTACCGGCGCTATCGTTCGCACCTGATGGAGGAGCGTCTGCGTGCGGCGTTCCCGCAAGCCGTCCGGCAGCCGCTCTTCGGCATGCTGGGCCGCGTCTATCCCAAGGCCGACTGGGCGCCACGCGTGTTCCGCGCCAAGACCACGTTCCAGGCCATGGCGCGCGATTCCGTCGAAGCCTATTTCCACAGCGTGTCGATTTTGCGCGGCGAGATGCGCAGCAAGCTGTTCAGTACCGATTTCCATCGCAAGCTCGGTGGCTACGATGCGCTCGACGTGTTCCGCCGCCATGCGGCCAAGGCCGACACCGACGATGCACTGGCGCTGATCCAGTACCTGGATCTCAAGACCTATCTGGTCGGCGACATCAACACCAAGGTCGACCGCGCCAGCATGGCGCATTCGCTGGAAGTACGCGAGCCGCTGATGGACCACAAGCTGGTCGAATGGCTCGCCACCTTGCCGTCCTCGCTGAAGATCCAGGGCAACGAAGGGAAGTACCTGTTCAAGAAGGCAATGGAGCCGTTGCTGCCCGATGACGTCCTCTACAGGCGGAAGATGGGCTTTGCCGTGCCGCTCGCGCGCTGGTTCCGCGGCCCGCTCAAGCAGCGCGTGCAAGAGGCCGTACTGGGTGAAACGCTGGCTGCAACAGGCATGTTCAACCGCGATTACCTGCAGCATCTGGTCGATGCTCATCAGTCGGGCGCGCGCGATTACAGCGCACCTTTGTGGAGTCTGCTGATGTTCGAGGCTTTCATGCGGAACCTGCATCGTGACGACGTGCTGCCGACGAGCGAACCGGCCCTAGCCGCAGTGGTTTGATTTGACCGGATTCATACATGGGGCGGAAAGATTTGGGTGGGGCGACTGATCACCGCTGAGCATGTCTGCTCGCCACCCACCAAGCCCTTTCTCGAATTTTTCCGAGACCATCCGATGCGTATCCTCCACATCCTCGATCATTTCATTCCACTGCATAGCGCTTACACCCTTCATATTGCGGCCATCCTGCGCGAGCAGTGGGCGTTAGGCACTAAAACATGTCGGCCATGCATTCACCAACAGTGAAGGACTTCGGAGCGACATCGTGGTGCAGAATTACGGTGATTGCTAACCTGATGGACGTCCAAGGCTTTCATCTCTCGGAAGGCGCAGACCCTGATCTACGCTTGCTGCTGATCGGCCGAAATCCGCAGGATAACAATCTCAAGGCTGAAGCACAGCAGCCCGATGTCGCCGATAAGGTGATATTTGCCGGTCACGCGTCGCCGGCCGTACCTTCGCCGAGAATGTGCGCTATTGGAAGAAGCGCGTGACCAACAACTACGTATCGATATATGAAGAAAGCTTGAAGGTTATGTCATGACGAAATCTTCTGCTCATCTTGTTCATCTGCATAACTTTCGTGGGTTTGCTATTGCTTTGATCATCGCAACTCATTGTTTGAGCGGTTTCGATTGGTCTGCAAGTCCCTTGATGGAGAGCGTTCTTAAGCGTTTGGTCGCAAATGGAACGATTTTGTTTTTATTTATTGCGGGATTCTTGTTTCAGCATCTCTCGGATCGATATCAGGTATCTGATTACCTGTTGAAGAAAGCGCGTTACGTAGTTTTACCGTACATCATAGTGTCCCTACCGGCTCTGATTGTGTTTACAGTGGTGATGCCGCGGCCGGATATGCCGAGCTATTTTTATGATTTTCAGCCTTGGGAAAAGGTGGGGTTTTTTCTAGTAACGGGAAGTCATCTGGCTCCTTTCTGGTTTATTCCGACAATCATTCTTTTTTATCTGGCTTCGCCTGCGCTTCATTGGCTCGATCGGCAAGGCTGGTTCTATTATTTGCTTCCCTTGGCATTGCTTATTCCTGTGTTTGTTTCAAGAGGGTATCTGGATCCGCTGAAATCCTTTGTTCACTTTATCCCGGTGTGGATGCTCGGTATGGCCTGCAGTCGCTACCGGGAGGTGGCGGCGAAATGGCTCAAATATTTACTTTGGCCATTGATGGTTGTGTTTGCAATATTGTTTGCATGTGAAATGGCTTTTGCAAAGGGTACCCACAGTTGGTATAGCAGCATCGGTAAAATAGTGCTTACGCTGTGCTTGTATGAAATGTTCAGACGTTGGGGAGAGAGAGGGGCGAAGTGGTTCGGGCTGGCTGGAACTCTGAGCTTCGGTCTCTTCTTTTTACATTCTTATGTAATATCATCGGCGAAGCTGTTGATTGAGCGGTTCTCAGGTGGCCTTCCGACGGGCTCCTTGGTCGGTTATTTTCTGGCAAGCATCTCTGCAATGGTTCTAAGCATATTTGTGGTTCAGGTGGTTCGCTTCGTTCTTCCGGGGCAGAGCCGGCAGTGGATCGGGGTCTGATGTCATGTTTTCCTGCTCTGATATTCTTTATCTGAGATGCGCTGTTTCGCCTGTTGCTGTATTTCAACAGCCTGTGTTGGGCTTGCACACCTGTGCCGTCGGTAGGGGCGGGCTGGGTGCTGTCGAGCACCTTGTCACAGTCCCACAGAATAAATGCTGATAGCTTCCCCTTCATGCGCATCCTTCATATCCTCGATCACTCCATTCCGCTGCACAGCGGCTACACCTTCCGCACTGCGGCCATCCTGCGCGAGCAGCGGGCACTGGGTTGGGAGACGTTTCATCTGACTTCGCCCAAGCAGGGCGCGACCGCAGCTGAGGTCGAAGACGTGGACGGGCTGCGTTTCTACCGCAGCAGCGTTCCTGAAGCCGGGCCGGCAGGCATCAACGAACTGCGATTGATCCGCGCCACCGAAACCCGGCTGGAGCAGCTCGCGCGCGAACTCAAACCGAATGTGCTGCACGCCCATTCGCCGGTGCTCAATGCCATTCCGGCGATCCGGGTTGGCAGGCGGCTGGGTATTCCGGTGGTGTATGAGATTCGTGCCTTCTGGGAAGACGCCGCCGTCGATCACGGCACGACCCTCGAAGGCAGCCTGCGCTACCGTGCCACGCGGGCGCTGGAAAGCTGGGCGCTCAAGCGCGTCGATCATGCTTTCACCATCTGCGAAGGCCTGCGGGCCGACATCGTGGCGCGCGGCAATCCGGCAAGCAAGGTCACCGTGATTCCCAACGCGGTCGATGTCGAAGGCTTCCAGCTCTCCGGCGAAGCCGACCCCGAGCTGCGCCGCCAACTCGGCCTGGAAGGTTGCACCACGGTGGGCTTCGTCGGCTCCTTCTATGCCTACGAAGGCCTTGACCTGCTGCTCGATGCTTTCCCCGCGTTGCTGCAGAAGCGCCCTGATCTGCGCCTGCTGCTGGTCGGCGGGGGGCCGCAGGACGCCAATCTCAAGGCTCAGGCACAGCAGCTCGGTGTCGCTGACAAGGTGGTATTCACCGGTCGCGTGCCGCACAGCGAGGTCAGCCGCTACTACGATCAGATCGATCTGCTGGCTTATCCGCGTCATTCGATGCGCCTGACCGAACTGGTCACGCCGCTCAAGCCGCTGGAGGCGATGGCACAGGGCCGCTTGTTCGTGGCTTCCGATGTCGGTGGCCACAAGGAACTGATCAGCGATGGCGAGACCGGCAAGCTGTTCAAGGCGGGTTCTGCCGATGCCCTGGCCGCGGGGATCGACGACATGCTTGCCCATCGCGAACGCTGGCCCGGGATGCGTACCGCAGGCCGTGCTTTCGTCGAGAATGTGCGCAACTGGAAGAACAGCGTGGCCAACTACGTACCGGTCTATCGTCGACTCGCCCGGGGGCAGGGATGAGTGACGTGCGCCCGCCCATTCTCTATCTGGTACACCGCATCCCCTATCCGCCGAACAAGGGCGACAAGGTGCGCTCCTTCAATATCCTGCGCCAGCTCGCGCAGCGGCACCGGGTCTTCCTCGGCACCTTCGTCGATCATCCCGATGACCGCGTGCATGTCGAGCGGCTTAAGGAATGGTGCGAGGATGTCTGCGCCATCGAGCTGAACCCGCGCTGGAAGCGCATCGCGAGCCTGCCTGCGCTGCTCGGCAGTGAGGCATTGAGCCTGCCCTATTATCGGGATGCGCGTCTCGCCGAGTGGGTGCGCGCCACCGTGAACCGCGAGCGCATCGCCCGGGCGGTCACCTTCTCGGGGCCGATGGCACAGTACCTCAAGCCGCTGCGGCTCGAGCGCACGGTGGTCGATTTCTGCGACGTCGATTCCGCCAAATGGACCCAATATGCGGCCGAGCGTCCCTGGCCCTTGTCCTGGCTCTACCGGCGCGAGGGGGCACGGCTGCTCGCCTTCGAGCGCGCCGCCGCGCGCCGGGCCGACCGCAGTCTGTTCGTCACCGAAGCCGAGGCTGCGCTGTTCCGGCGCGCGGCCCCGGAAGCTGGGGACAGGGTTCGCGTGATGCAGAACGGGGTCGATTCCAGCTATTTTTCGCCCGATGTCGGCTTTGCCTCACCCTATCCGCCCGGTGGACCGGTGCTGTTGTTTACCGGGGCAATGGATTACTGGCCGAACATCGACGCGGTGAGCTGGTTCGCCAAGGAGATCCTGCCCCTGGCGCGCTCCCGGATCGGTGAGGTCCGCTTCTGGATCGTCGGCATGAACCCGGCGCCGGCGGTACTCGAACTGGCGGGCGAGGCGGTCACCGTCACCGGCACTGTTCCGGACGTGCGTCCCTACCTGGCCCACGCCGATGTCGTGGTGGCGCCGCTGCGCATCGCGCGCGGTATCCAGAACAAGGTGCTCGAGGCGATGGCGATGGCACGCCCGGTGGTGCTGTCTGCAGCACCTGCGGTGGGGCTCGCCGCGGAGGACGGCTGGGACTGCGTGGTGGCCGAGGACGCAGAGGCATTCGCCGAAGGCGTGGTCGGCCTGCTGGCCGACGCCAGCGGGCGGCAGGACATGGGGCGTGCGGCGCGCGAATGCGTACTGAAGCACTACAGCTGGCAGGCCCATCTCGGCCTGCTCGACGAAGTCCTCGCCGAGGGAGCGGCTGCGGCTGCCGGAGGGGCGGCATGACGCAGCCCAGGATGTCTGAAGTTTCCTCGTCCATGGCCGCAGGCGAAGCCATGCCCACGGTGTGTGTCGTTGGGCCGCTGCCGCCGCCGTCCGGAGGCATGGCAAACCAGTGCGAACAGCTCGTTCGCCTGCTCCGCGGTGATGGGCTCGAGGTCGAACTCGTGCGCCACAATCCGCCCTATCGGCCGCAGTGGGTCGGCCGTGTCCCAGTGCTGCGTGCGCTTTTCCGCCTCCTTCCCTACCTGTGGCAGCTATGGGCGGCGGCGGGGCGGGTCGAGGTCATGCACATCCTCGCCAATTCCGGCTGGGCCTGGCATCTTTTCGCCGCGCCCGCAGCCTGGATCGGCCGTGCCCGGGGCGCCGGCGTGATCATCAACTACCGGGGCGGCAATGCCGACCGCTTCTTTGCCAATGCACCGCGTCACGTCCTGGCCACGCTTGCCCGGGCGGATGCGCGGGTCACGCCCTCGGGCTTCCTGCAGCGCGTTTTCGCCCGCTACGGGCTCGAGGCGACGATCGTCCCGAACATCGTCGACCTGTCCCGCTTTCATCTGCGCGAGCGCCCGCCCTTCGGCGATGCGCCCCACCTGATCGTCACCCGCAACCTCGAGCCGATCTACGACATTCCGACCGCGATCCGGGCCTTTGCCATCGTTCGCGAAGCCTTTCCCGGCGCCCGCCTCACGGTCGCCGGCAGCGGGCCGGAGCTGGCGCGGCTGCAGGCCCTGGTGGCGGAACTCGGCCTCGCGTCCAGCGTCGATTTCTGCGGCCGGGTGGATAATGCCGACATTCCCTCCCTTTACGATGCGGCCGACTGCATGCTCAACCCGAGTACCGTCGACAACATGCCGATCTCGATTCTGGAGGCTTTCGCCAGCGGCGTGCCGGTCGTCAGCACCGACGCCGGGGGCATTCCTGACGTGGTCGAGCGGGGTGTGTCCGGCCTGCTGGTGCCTGTGGCCGATGTCGAGGCCATGGGCCGGGCGGCAGTCGATGTATTGCGCGATCCCGCACTCGCCGGCCGGCTGCGCGCAGCCGGAAGGGAGGCGACCGGCGCTTACGCATGGCCTGCCGTACGCGAGCAGTGGCTTCGTCTTTACCGCGCGGTTGCACGCCGCGGCCGCGGCTGAATCGATTCGAGGATGAGTTCGAATGCGTGACCTGATCCTGCTGATGATCGTCGTTCCGGGGGGGCTGCTGGCGCTCCGGCATCCCTTCGTCGGCGCCATGATGTGGACCTGGTTCAGCATCATGAACCCGCACCGTTTGTCCTGGGGTTTCATGTTCAATGCGCCGGTGGCGATGTTCATCGCCGTCTGCACCCTGGTCGGGCTGTTTGCGTCGAAGGAGAAGCGCAACCCTTTCATCGGAGCTCCGGTGACCTGGCTGGTGATCCTGATCGGCTGGATGTGCATCACCACGGTGTTCGCCTTCGATACTGCGGCGAGCCTGGGCATGCTCGAGAAGGTGCTGAAGATCGATCTGATGGTCCTTGTCACCCTGATGCTGGTCCGGACCAAGCGGGAAATGATGGTGTTTGCGTGGGTGCTCGCGCTCTCGGTGGCTTTTTTCGGCGTCAAGGGCGGCATCTTCACCTTGTCTACCGGTGGGGCGTTCCATGTGCGCGGGCCTTCGGGGTCTTACATCGAGGAGAACAACTCGCTGGCGGTGGCGCTGATCATGACCTTGCCCTTGCTCCGCTTCCTCCAGACCACGCTGCACAAGGCCTGGCACAAGCACGCGATGACGGTCGCGATGGTGCTCTGCGGGGTGTCGATTCTGGGCTCGCAATCGCGTGGCGCTTTGCTTGGGGTCAGCGCGATGCTGATGCTGCTCTGGTGGCGGGGCAAAAACAAATTCGCTACGGCGGTCGTCATGCTGTTGTGCGGAGTGGTCTTCTTGTCCTTCATGCCCGACACCTGGTGGGATCGTATGGGCACCCTCCGGACCTACGAGGAGGATCGTTCGGCGATGGGACGCCTCAACGCCTGGTGGATGGCGTTCAACATTGCCAAGGAGAATTTCTTCGGCGGCGGTTTCAGCATCTACAACCAGTTCGTCTATGGTTTGTATGCACCCGATCCGACGATGATCGTGTCGGCCCACAGCATCTACTTCCACATCCTCGGCGAGCATGGTTTCGTGGGCCTGATCATCTACCTCTGCCTGTGGCTGTCCACCTGGAGGACCGCTGGCTGGTTGCGCAAGCATGGCCGCGCGCAAGCCGAAACCGAATGGTGCGTACAGCTCGGCTCGATGATTCAGGTGTCCCTGGTTGGTTTCGCCATCGGCGGTGCCTTTCTCAGCCTCGCCTATTTCGACTTGCCCTACAACCTGCTGGCGCTCGCCGTGGCGGCGCGGGTGTGGGTGGCGAGCAAGGGGTGGCAGAGTGAACCCACCGTTGTGCCCGAGCGGCGTATTTTCGGCATCCCGCTCTTTCTCGGCGATCGTCTCGTCACACCGCAGGGCTCAAGACTTGGACAGGCGTAGCGCGTAGTTGCGCATATCGGCGAGAAAGGGGCCGGGATCGCGCCGATCCCAGAGGTAGTAGCAAGTGTTCGGACGGAGGAAGTCGCGGGCGAAGCGCCACAGCTCCCGTCCCGGCTGGATGTCGAAGAAAGGGTCGCGGATCCTGCCGGGCTGGAAGAGGAGGCGCACCAGGCGCTTCACTTCGGTCGATACCATGCGGCAGCGCAAGGTCTCGCGCAGCGGCGGCAGCGCCGGTGTGCGGCCGAGTCCCTGGAGGTGGTAGGCGAGGCTGGCGAAGCTGGCACCGGCCTGCACCGCGAGCGGAAAGCTGCCCCAGAAGCGGCCGTTGATCTCCATCAGCGCCGCCTCGCCGGTGGCTTCATCCAGGCGGTACTCCACCATGGCGCAACCTTCCCAGCCGATCGCCCGCAGGAGGGCGATCGAGCGCTCCTGCAGCGCCTGATGCTGCGACAGCGGCACCACGTCGCAGACGCTGGAGAAGCCGCCCTCCGGCGGCCATTCGGCGATGCGCAGGTGCTGGAAGCGGCGGACCACCTGACCCTCGTGCATGAAGAAGAACTGGCCGAGACCGCGCCCCGGGCAGTATTCCTGGATCAGCGGCCAGATCCCGGCAACGGCGAAGCGCTCGCCGATCCGGCGCAGGCTCGGCGCATCGGTAGCATATTCGAGCTTCTGCAAAGCGAGGCCATGCTCGCGCAGGCGGGGCATGGCGGCAATCGGGTCTGCCCACTTCACCACCACCGGATAGTTCAGTTCCGCGCAGGCTGCCTCCCATTCCTCCAGGCTTTCGGCAGCGCGGGTGCGGGGCACGCGGATCCCCACGCTTTCTGCCAGCGCCAGGGTCCGGGCCTTGTCGAGCACGCGGGCGAAAGTGTCAGGCTGTGGGGCGATCACCTTGACGGGGCCGAAGGTGTCGCGGTGCGTCATGAGCCACTGCAGGTCGGTCTCCGAAATGCCCAGCAGGATGGCGCCGCCGTATTCCTCGCCAAGTGCGCGGATGCACTGGACGAGGGCATCGTTGCGGGCCGGCCCGACCACCACGCCGCGCTCGAGGTGGCGCGAAGCGAGCCCGATCGAGCGCTCGCGGCTGGCGAGGCCGATGACGCGAACGCCCGCCCGGGCCAGTTCGCGGATCACGCCGACGCCGATCTGGGTTTCGATGCCGAGTACGAAGCAGGGCGGATCGTTCGTTATGGATGTTTCGCTCATCAGTGTTCTTGTCTGTCAGATCGGCAGCCGCCGGGCCGCCTGTCCGGCAAGGCGGCGAAGGGTGGCGAGCCGTCCTGCCTCGGCAAGGGGCGCATTCGCCGGCGCCTTGCCGAAGGCCGGCACCGACCGGAGCCCGGCAGTCGGGAAATCGTCCCGGTTCGCGCCGAGGAACCGGCATAGCCTTTCGAAGCGGCCTGCGACGATGCGGTCCGGCTGGCTTGCACCGGCGCGCAGCATCTCGAAGTTGTGGGACAAGATCGTGAAGCAGGGGTGGCCGTGTTCGGCCGAGCGTTCGATTGCTTGACAAAGCTCGGCAACGCCGCAGGCACCCACCTGGGCATGGCGCAGCCGTCCCCTGCCATCGCGAAAGATGCTCATCGGCAGCAGTTGCAGCCCGTCCCGCTCATACGGGAAGTAGAAATCCCCTTCCGTGCGAACATCCTGGCCGGAATAGGCATAGAGCATGTTGAGGCTCGAATCCACACCGAGGCCGCATGCTTTTACCGCAGCCAGCGTGTCGGCGTTGGCCGCGAAGCTGCCGGCCCGAAAAGCGGTGATCTCCGGGTTTCCCGCTGCGGCAAGCAGGGCCAGGCCACGGCGCATCAACTCGGTCTGCTCTTCGCGCGAATAATGGATCAGGTGCTGGCGCTTGAAGGGTTTGTCGGGGAAGACCGGCGGGCTGATCTCGTCGGTCCATTCAGGGTGCAGATGCATCTGCACCTCCTGGCCCGCATCGCGAATCAAGGCGGTGACTTCCGCGAGATGCTCGACACCAAAGCGCGCGGCGAAGAGCGGCTCGACGAAGAACACGCCCTGCAGGCCATGGCGGTTGAGAATCTCCAGGGTCTTCGGCAGTGCGTAATCGCCGGCCGGTGAACGACCGTAGACGTAACGCCGGAAGGCGCTGGGAAAGCGTTCATCGAGCGCATTCCAGTCGTTGCACCAGATCTCGATATCGAAGGTCAGGAACACATTCATCGCGGGATGCTCGGGCTGCCGGCCCGTTCGAGCTCGGACACCAGATTGACCACGGCGGAGCGGATCACGCTGAAGCAGCTGCGGTAGTATTCGCGCGAGAGCTTTTCCGGGTCGTGGATATGGTAGCGGATGGGGCGCGCCCAGTGACCGAGCAGGGCGATCTGCCCGGGCGGAATGCCGCGGCTCACCAGGCGGTGTGCATGACGCAGCTCCATCACCAGCAGCAGATCGTCCTCTCGCGGCTCGTACTTGCTGATGTCGGTGGCGGTGTGCTGCTCGAGCGACAGCCCGAACTCGCGCGCAACGTCCTGCGCCATGTTGGTGGCGGGGGCACCGGTGGTCGTTGACAGGCCGATCGAGATGCATTCGGCCGCTTCGTGCGCAGCGACCACGTGCGCAAACGCACTGCGGTTGATGTTGCCGAGGCAGACGAAGACGAGTCGGCCGACCCCTGTAGGCGTGATGCGGCGGAAGCGCTCGTTCGGACCGATGACGCCCTCGGCCTGGCCCAGCAGATAGCGCACCCACCCTCGATGCGTGCCGTGATTGGCATCGATCAGGTTCTTCAGGCGTACGAACTGCGGGCTCACCGGCCGCTCTCCGATCGATTCTCCGGTGCGTCAGAGAGGCGGCGAACTCGCTCGCTTGAGGATCGCTGCAGGCGCGCTACGTTGTACATGGGCGTCATTATGCTGAAGGGAATTCTGTGGAAAGGCCGGTGCGCCATGCGTGCGATGCCGGAACGTGACGCGGCATCTTCGCAGCCGCGCCGCCGGTCGGCGTGCTTGCCGACCCCGGGGGCCGTGGAGCCTGCGCCATCCAGCTCAGGCAGAAGACGCATTTGCGACGAAAACGTGAAAGGATACATCGACATCGTACCACCCGTCCTGCATCATTGCCCCCGCTTGACTGCTCGGGACGTGGCCACGGGCGTAATGAGTGCGTTTGGCGCGCTCATCGCGGTTCGTCGTGGGCGATGGCTCTTCGGCGCGCCTGGGCGTCAAGGCAGATGCGTTAGTCGGTTGGCGGATGGTGCAGGCCAAGTCCGCTGGCCTGGACATTCACTTCCATTTACCGGGGCGACCATCGACAGGCGCCTCCATCGAGTATCAGTGTGAAGAATCTGGGTTCCAAGGTCGCCGCGGGGGCGGCGTGGATGGTCGGGCTGCGCTTGCTGCAGCGCAGCCTGGGCTTGATCAGCACCGCGGTGCTTGCCCGCTTGCTGGTGCCGGCCGATTTCGGTCTCATCGCGATGGCGCTTTCGGTGGCCGCACTGGTGGAACTCATCACCATCCTCGGCTTCGACCTCGCCTTGATCCGCAAGCAGAATGCGACACGCGAGCATTTCGACACGGCCTGGACGCTTGGCCTCGTTTTCAGGACCGTTGCTGCCTTCGTCATCGTGATTGGCGCCCCGCATGTCGCCGCGTTCTACTCGGAACCGCGGTTGACGGAGGTGATGTACGTCTATGCTGCGATCGCCTTCATCAGCGGGCTCGAGAACATCGGGATCGTTGCCTTTAGGAAGGAGCTCGAATTCAATCGGGAGTTTCGCTTCCAACTGGCGAAGAAGCTTCTCGCGGTCGGGGGTACGGTAGCGCTCGCGCTCTATTTCCGCAGCTATTGGGCGCTGGCGCTCGGCACGCTGCTTTCCCAGGTCATCGGCGTCGGCTTGAGCTACGCGATGCATCCGTATCGCCCGAAGTTCCGTGTCAGCGCGTGGCGCGAGATGCTCGGCTTCTCCTCGTGGCTCGTCTTCAACAATTTCACCATCTATTTGCGCGACAGGGGGGCCGATTTCGTCCTTGGCCGCTTCCTCGGTCCGCAGCCCCTGGGGGCCTACCGGGTTTCGAACGAGATCGCATCGTTGCCGACCACGGAACTCTACGGCCCCATCATGAAGGCGGTCTTTCCGGGGTTCTCGAAACTCGTGGATGATCGGCCGGCGCTTCAGCGTGCCTACGTTGCTTCACAAGGCGCGGTGATTGCCGTGACCCTGCCGGCCGCGGTCGGCGTGATCCTGCTTGCCGAGCAGATCGTCCAGATCCTGCTGGGCCCGGGCTGGGATGCCGCCGTTCCCTTGATTCAGATCCTCGGCTTGTACGGCGCCACCAAGATCTTCCACGGCAACCGGCACAGCCTGTTCATGGCGCTCGGACGTCCATACTGGGTTGGCATCATGACGGTGCTCGAGCTCGCGATAATGTACCCGTTGATGATCTACTGGCTGATGAACGGCCACGGCATCGAGATGGCGGCGTGGGCCAGGGTGCTTGGCTCCGCCCTGACCCTGCCTGCCGGTGTCGGACTGGTCACGCGTGCCTTGGGTCTCGGCCGTTTCGAGCTCATGAAGGTCATGTGGCGCCCTTTGCTGAGCACTGCAGCGATGTCCTTCGCCGTACTGTCCGTGCAGCACGCATTGCCGGAAAGCGGCTCGGCACTGGCGGCGTTCGGAGTGATGGTGGTGTCGGCCCTCGTCGGAGCCTTCGTCTATGTTCTCGTGACGCTGGTCGCATGGCTGATCGCCGGCAGGCCGCAAGGTATCGAACTGCGCTTCCTGAATCACCCCAAGCTCAAGCGGCATGTTCCATCGAGCTGGCTCAGCGAGAGGCCGTGACCGAATGGCACGTAGAAGGAGCCGGGTGGTGGCGGTGGGCTGTGCCGGACGGCGGCAGGCCTCCTTGATGCGATTCCCGCTGTTTCCGGACGGCAGCTCGCCGTCAAGCCTGGGGGGCAGGCATGCCGGTAAAATAATCGGTGTTTCCTTAACGATCTATTCGAGTACGGCAAAATGATTTTGATTAGAGGGGTAATCGGCCCTGGCGGATGCGAGCCGAAGCTGGGCGGTGTGCCAACTGTCGGTGGAAAGTGGGAGCGGGCCGAAGGGGAAGGATGGCAGCTCGAATTTTCGCTCGATCGCTCCGGCCGTTCGATGCGCAGCCAGGAAGGCTTGCTCATTCATGATGGCCGTGTCGATGATTTTGCCGGCGCGTTGAAGGAGCGAAGCGGCTCGTGGCTCCAGGTCGACTGGTCGCAAGCCGGACAACTGGTGTTTGCAACGGATCGCCTGGGGACGATCCCGATCTACTGGGGGCTCAGGGACGGCAGGGCTTTCTTCGCCAGCCGGCTTATCGACATGGTCCGGTTCGGCTTCGACAGCCCGGATGCATTGGGCGTGATGCAGATGGTCATGCTGAACCAGTCCACCGGTGTGCGCACGGTGCTCGAGGGGGTCTCGTTGTTGCCCTGCGCCTCGACGGTGGCACTGTCCGTCCAGGGAACGAGCGCGGCCAGCCGCTACTGGACCCCCTTCGTCACCGACGAGGCGGTTGCCAACGAGCAGCAGTGGCTGGATGAAGGCCTCGAAGTGATCCGCGAGGCGAACCGGAAGGCGGTGCGGACGGCGATTCCCGGCAAGGTCGCCTGGCCCTTGACCGGCGGCCTCGATTCGCGCGGGAATTCCGGTTGTTGCGCCGACCTGATCGGCCCCGACGACCTGTTCTTCCACGTCGAGGACATGGGCGACTTCGAGTTGCCGATTGCGCGGCGGCTTGCCAACGTGTACGGCAAGACGGTCCGCGAGTTCCATTCCTCCAAGTCGATGCGCGAAGCCGCACGGTCCGACCTCGATCTCGATTCGGGTGATCTCAACGTGGGGCACTGGCGTTTGCGGGGCACGGCGCAGGAGCTCGCCGAAGAACTCGGCTATTCGTCCACCGTTGACGGCTTCCTGCAGGGCATCCTGATGAACCCGGGCATGTTCTTCCATGAAGGAACTGTGGCGGATGCGCGCGAGCGTTGCTTCAAGATGGCCAGTTTCCGCGCAGAGATGTTCAAGCTCGATCTGCAGGGTGCGCCATTCCGTCAATTTCGCGAGGACTACGAGGCGACCTTTCCAGGCGGTCGTCATGGGCTGGATGCGAGCCAGCAGTTCATCATGGAGAACCGCAGCCGAAGGATGGTCTTCGGCATCGTCCGTCTGAATGCAAATTACCTCGATGTCCGCACTCCGGGGATGGACAGCGGACTCATCGATTACGCGATGCGTCTGCCCTGGAGCCTGCGCAAGGGGGCGATTGCGTACAAGAAGATCATCGGCATGATCGACCCCAGGCTTGCGGCAATCGATCACGACAAGACCGGTCTGCCGCTTACCGCGGGTGCCGAGGTGTCGAGAAAGCGCAAGATCGCGAAATACGTCACCTACTACGTGAATCGGGTGTGGCCGGGCGAACCTCTGCTCAAGGGCAAGGAAACTGCGTTCGAGCGGATGTTGCGGGCCGATGAAGCCTTCCGCACGGAAGTCTACGATGTGATTTCCGGGTCCCGCTGGATCGAGGAGATTTTCGGCCGGGACATCATCAAGGTCGTGGAGGGCCAGCGTCTCAGCCGAGGGCTCTCTTTTGACGGCGTCGGCGCGTTGCTGACCATTGCGCTGCTCGAAAAGGCGGGGAAGGATCAGACTCGCAAGTAAAAAGCTGCTGCGTGCCGGGCCGGCGCGCAGCCGACCGGGAACCCCGGCAGCGCCAGCCCGGTCTGGCGCCCGGGCGCGCGCCGCGCTATACCTGCGTGCTCACGCGCCGCCAGTCACGGTGCGGCCGACCTTGCGGACCGCGCGCGACGGCAGATTGCCGAGGAAGCGGCCGAGCGACAGCAGCCAGGGACCCGGGTCGGACAGGCTGGCATAGACGCCGCGGATCCGGTGTCGCAGAAGTTGAGCAGGCGCATGCCGCAGCAGCCAGAGCACGGCGCCCGGGTCGCGCTCGCCGTTCATCCACAGATGGCTGCGTCGCTGCGACTGCATTTGCAGCGGCTGCCGGGTCTGTGCGCGATACTCGATGAGAGTCATGTCGACGCCGTTGGCGGCGCACAGCCCGGCCCAGAAGTCGGTGCGGCCGACGGTCGGCTCGATCACCCAGTAGCGCCCCTGCGGATCCTGCTTGAGCTCGAGCGATACCGGGCCGGAGAGATTCAGCCCTTCGAAGAAGCGCAATGCGAGTGCGTGCACCTGATCATCCGGTTCGGACACCGCGATCGTGGTATGCCCCATCGGCCGCGAGCGCAGCTTGCGGCCCTCGAAACGGGCGAGGACGCGGCCTTCGTCCAGATACAGGGCGCCAAAGCGGATCACCGTGTCGTCGCCGGGAATGAATTCCTGCACCACGATCGGCAGGCTGCCTTCCATGCGGGCGCGTGCCGCGAGAAATGCCTCGAAGGAGGCCGACACCTGGGTCTTGAACGCCGAGACCGGCCGGGTCGGCTTGGCGATCACCGGAAAGGCGATCGATGCGAGCTTCTCCTGCGCCTCGGCAAAGTCCGAGACGAGGACGGATCTGGGATAATTCAGCCCCGTTTCGCGGCAGCGTGCCTCGATGCGGTCCTTCGCCAGCAGTGGGGCAAGGGTTGCGGCCGCGTGCCCCCAGCTCAGGCAAAAGTGTTCCTCGAGGGTGGCGACGTGCCGGCTCACCGTTTCGACCATGCGATCGTTGGTCAGCAGCAGCACTGGCCGCGCAGGCTCGCCGAGTTCCCGCGCAAGCGCAAGCAGCACATCGATGAGGCCATCGCCGTTGATGTCGACCACGATACGTACGGATGCGCAGCGGGTGCGTACGCCGGGCAGCGCTGCGTTGGCTTCGAGCGCGACCACCTGGATGCCGTCTCGGTGCAGGCTGCGAGCCATGCCCACGCCGTGTGCACACAGACCGACCACGACGGCGGTAGAGGATCGGGAGGTTTCGGGCATCTGGTCTCTGCGATGTGTTGCCGCAATGTGGCTTGGCGTGTTCTGTCACGAGAAGAGAGATTATACTCGCGTATTATTGCGGCGCAGCGCAGGGAGTCGGTGTTGAATATTCAAGCAGAAATCCTGTCCATTCTGGACGAAATCCTCAGCCTTCAAGGACGTTCGGCGGCCATGACGCCGGAGACCCCCTTGCTCGGAGCAGTGCCCGAGCTCGACTCGATGGCGGTGGTCGGCGTGATCGGGGCGATCGAGGAGCGTTTCGGAATCTTCTTCGACGACGACGAGATCGACGGCCAGACATTCGCGACCGTTGGTGCGCTGGTCGAGGCGGTTGGGCTCAAGGTCGCCGCCTGAGGCCCGCATGCCGGCGGTGATCGAAGCCTTCCATCTCGCCACGCCGACTGGTTTTCGTTTCTGCACTCTGCGCCGCGCTGTCCGCCGTGAGCTCGGCCGCGGAACCATCATCCACATCCCCGCTTTTGCCGAAGAGCTGAACAAGTCGCGCCACATGGTTGCCCTGGCAGCCGAGGCCTGGGCACAACAAGGCTGGAATGTGCTTCAACTCGACCCGGGAGGCTGCGGTGATAGCGCAGGCGAATTCGGCGAGGCGAGCTGGGAGGGCTGGCTCGAGGACGTACGGCTCGCCCATGAATGGGCGGAGCGCCACTGCGAGGGGCCGGTCTGGCTCTGGGGCTTGCGTCTCGGTGCATTGCTGGCTTGTGAGGCGGCAGCACGATGGCGTCTCGATTGCGGTTTGCTGATGTGGCAAGCGGTGGCGAGCGGCAAGCAGCACCTGCAGCAGTTCCTGCGCCTGTGGCAGGCGGCGAGGATCGTGGGCAAGGCCGGTGCAGCGCATGAGGCCTCGCCGCAGCAGCGGCTCGCGGCGGGCCAGACCGTCGAGATCGCCGGCTACGAGCTTGCACCAGCGCTCGTCGTCGGCATGGAGCAGGCGCAGCTCGAGGCGATCCATGCGCCGCACGGAGTGCATTGGTTCCAGCTCGGCGCTGTATCGCCCGTGATCGAACGGCTGGTCGCGAAGTGGCAGGCTGCCGGGGTGGCGGTGAGCATGCATGCGGTGAGTGGGCCCCCGTTCTGGCAGACCCAGGAAATCGAACTCGCGCCGGAGTTGCTCGCTGCCTCGGCTGCGGCACTGACCGGGAAGGCTGCAGCATGAGCGAACTGCCACTGGTGTTCTACTGCGAAGGCTCGCCCCTGGTCGGGGTGCTCGGCCGGCCGGATCGGCCGGTGCGCTTGGGCGTACTGATCGTCGTCGGCGGCCCGCAGTACCGGGCCGGCAGCCACCGGCAGTTCGTTTCGCTGGCCCGCGCGCTGGCGGCCGGCGGTTTTGCCTGCCTGCGCTTCGACTATCGTGGCATGGGCGACAGTGCCGCTCCGCAACGCAGCTTCGAGAACGTGGACGCCGATCTGAAAGCAGCGATCGATGCCTTCTTCGAGGCCGTGCCGGAGCTCGACGGCGTCGCCCTGTGGGGTTTGTGCGACGGGGCGTCGGCGGCGCTGATGTATGCGCCGCTGGACCCGCGCGTGGAGAGCGTGATCGCGCTCAATCCATGGGTGCGCACCGAAGCCTCGCTCGCTGCGGCACGAATCGACCATTACTACAAGGGCAAGCTGCTTTCTGCGCAGTTCTGGCGACGCCTGTTCAGTGGTGAAGTCAGGGTCGGGCACGCGCTTGCCGGGCTGGCCGGGGCGCTGAAGCAGCGGGCGAAGGGAAAGGCGCGTACTGCGGCCGGTGGCGCGGCCGCTGCGCGCACCTTCATTGAACGCATGGGCGAAGGCTGGCAGCGGCTGCGTGGCCGCGTACTGGTGGGGCTCAGCGGCAATGATCTCACCGCGCGCGAATTCGCCGATTTCTGCCATGCGCACCCCATGTGGCGCGAGGCGGTCGAGCCGGGGCCGAACTTTTTCGAGCTTGCGGACGCCGACCATACTTTCTCCTCCCGTGACTGGAAGCACGCCATCGAGCAGAGGACGCTCGACTGGTTGCGGGCGGGTCTTGCATCATCCGCGACTCAGCCCTGCGACGAGCCGCATGCCGCGCAGGGGGGCGTACAATTTCAGAGGTCAGCATGAGTATCACCGGTCTTGTGAGCGTCGTCATTCCCGCCTACAACGTCGCCTCACACATTGCCGAGGCGATCGATAGCGTCCTGGCGCAGGACTATCCCCAGGTCGAGATCATCGTCGTCGATGATGGCTCGAAGGACGATACCGTCGAGGTCGTCGCCACCCGCTATCCGCAGGTCTCCCTGATCCGCAAGGAGAACGGCGGCGCGGCCACTGCGCGAAACGCAGGGATCCGTGCGGCCCGCGGCGAGTTCGTCGCCTTTCTCGACGCCGATGATATCTGGCTGCCGGGCAAGCTCACGGCGCAGATCGATTACTTCCGCGCGCATCCCGCTGTGGCGATGAACTGCACCGGCTTTTCGCAATGGGTGTCGGACGAGAAGGGCGTGTTTCCGGATCCTTCCTCGGTGATTCCCGATCAGGGGAAGGTGCCGGTGGACGCGATCGACAGCGAGTTCTCGGGCTGGGTCTACCACAAGCTGTTGTTGCGCAATTTCGTGTGGACCACGACGGTGATCATGCGCCGCAGCCTGATCGACAAGATCGGCCTCTACGATGAGCATTTCCGCCTGGGCCAGGATTACGAATATTTCCTGCGAGCCTCGCGGGAAACCGAAATCCATCGCCTGTCGCGTGCCTATGCGCTTTATCGTCAGCATCCGGGCAGTGCGACCGCAGTCGGGCGGGATCACAACTATGCCGCAGACGTCATCGGGCGGGCGCGGGCGAAGTGGGGGCTGGCCAGTCCGAACGGCGAAGCGATCACGGAACCCGAGATCCGCGAGCGCCTGCACAAGATCCACTTCATGTGCGGGTATCTGTTCCTGAAGCGTGGAATGGCCGCCAAGGCACTCGACGAATTCCGCTCGGCCGTGAAGGAAAAACCGCTTCACCTGAAATCCTGGGCTTATGTCGCGGTTTCTGCATTGGCCGATCTGCGGGCTCGCTTCGGCAAGACGGAAGCCCTCAAAGCCTGATCCGGAAGGGGGCGAAACGCTTCACCGCGAGGTGTGGCGGTAGAGCAGTGGAGCCCTCTGGTGGAGCCAGAGAACCGCCCCCAGATCGTCGATCGGTGCGGGCACGACGTAGCCGTATTCCCCGAACGGCCAGTTTTCCTTGGTCCAGGTACGTACGCGTTTCCACTCGTTGTTGTCTGGATTCATCTCCCAGAGCTCCCGTTCCTCGGTAATCAGGTAAAGGTAGTTTCCGGATACCGGGTCGTAGAAAAGATCGCTGTTCCTGATCGTCATCTTGAACGGCGCGTCCGGGAGATGCTTCAGTTCGCCATTTCGCGTGATCAGGTCGACTTTCTGCATCGTGTGCGATCCGCCCGCGATGAGAAGGTCGCCGCGCTTTTCGTTGTATTGCATTTGCGAGTGGTAGCCGTGGACGGCCGAGCGGCCCAGGTCCTTCCAGGCCTTGCCGTCGAAGCCCCACAACTGATGGCCTTTTCCCGTTCGATCGAGAAGGATCAGCATCTTCATCCCGCGATGCCACTCCATCGAGACTGCAGCCACGGTTTTTGTTCCACCGCTCGGAAGGTCCGGCATGCGCTCCCAGCGCTTCTGGTCGATGAGGTAGCGGTAAAGCCCCTTCGAGTAACCGTCGATGAGGGACAAGTGGTAGTAATGCCCGTTCTCCCAGTCGAGCGCATTGCGGCCATAGGGGCGACCGAACTGCTCGAACTGCGGAGGAGGATCCCCTGCCCAGCCGAGTTCTTCCCAAGCATTCGTCCGCGCATCGTAGCTGATGAACTTCTTGTGCTGCCTTTTCCCTAGAAAGAACACCTTCTGGCGCTTGGGATCCCAGTGGGCGGTATCCGTCCAGCCGTCGATCTCGAGCTTGCGCCCGTCGGCGACCTCGACCCGCATGAAATCGTGCATGCGCTTGTATGCCGGAGGGACCACGGACTCGAGCCGGCCGAACTCGCCTTGCTGGAGCGACCGGGCGAGGCGGCCGATTTCGGTCTGTTCGAGCGGTGTGGCGGCGAACGCACCCATCGACAGGATGCTGCAGGTGATCAGTGCTGCGGCACTTGCCAGTTTCTTCAATGTCACTGCGTGTGCTCCTTCCTTCAGGGGGCCACTGTAGCTTGCAGCGCGGAAATGGATGAGGGCCGGTCGATCCTTTTGAGCTGAAGCATCCAGGTGCTGTGTCCCTGCGCAAGCACTTGAGGTGCCAGCGCCCGCGCCGGGAGCTCAGGCAAGGATGAAGGCGGCAAACTGTCGACCCAGATGGAAGAGTGCTCGCCTGCTTCGTCTGGGCCTGCCGTCATCCATTCGGTGAGCGCCTTCCCTGTCGTATGCCCGATAGGGTTCAGATATACGACGTCGTCCAAAACCCCGTTGTCGAGGCTCAGGTTAACTGCAATAGGGAGCCCGGCCCGTGAGAAATTGATCTCCAAATGTGCCGTGAGCCGCTCGAGTTTCCGGCGGCGCAGCGCCGTCTTGCGACCGAGCACCCCCCCCAGAATGCGCCAGTCCAGCGTGGCGAGAGCGCGTTGCCAGGGGGTTCCGGGTGCTGGACGAAAGAGCTCGCTTGGCTGGCCCGTGAGCGCTATGGTCGTCATCGCCGCATTTTCCGAGATCGCGACACGCTCGAAGCTGTCGATCGCGTAGATCGTGTTTCCCACCTTCAATAACGGTGTCCATCCTGCGATCACTGGCGAGGTGGCCAGCACCTTGCGCGTCGTCCTGACGGGCGGGGCAGCCAGCGGGGGGCCGTCCCGAAGGCGAAGATGGATGAGTACCCCCCCGGCGTAGCGGAAATCGGCTTCGTTGCGGCTGTAGGCCTGGGGAGGCTGCCCCCGGGTCGAAACCAGGGCGTTCAGCCCGTCTTCGGTCCGAAGGTAGGCCAGTCCGGCCTCCTCATCGTGGAACAGGCCCGTGCGTGCTGCCGTCCAGCGCGTGTCGCAGAGCGGAGTGGGTCGCGCACGCCTTTCCTTGAGGGTGCGCGCGGCAGCGATGATCGCGGCTGCCCAGGCGTTGTAGACCGACAGGTGCATGTAGCCGTCCCAGCTCGCCGTGCCCGACCGGGGACCCGCGGGAGTCAGCCAGAGCAGGCCGTCGGCACGATGCTGGGCTTCGAGGCGATCACATAGCGCGGCGATCGGCTGCTGCCAGGCAGCGTCCTCGCTGCCCATCAGGATCAGGCCCGCGATCAGGCAGCCGTCGCCGAACAGCCCATGCGTGGTGCGGCCGAAGCCGCCGGCGTAGCCCGTCGGGTCCCAGCAATGCACCAGCCAGTCGAGCATGCGGTGGGCATGATGAGCGAGTTCCGCGTCGTCGTGGAACCAGCAGGCCAGGGCGGTGAGATAGAGCGCCTTATGATGGTAGGCGAGTGGTGTCGAGAAGTGCTCGCGCGGCTTCGCGGGGAAATCGATGAAGCCGCCCTTGGCCGTCGTCCAGCGCTCGAGCAGCTTGCATAGGCGACGGCTTTCGAGCGCCTTGCGGTGGGCGGGTGCCTCGATCAGGCGGCAGGTCTGTGCGAGCAGCGACCAGTTGTTCGAGGGATAGCGGCGGCGCAGGCGGCATCGGGCAAGGCCGGCTTCGATCATCGCCTCGTCGCTCGCAGCGAGGCCGCGCCCGGCGAGCACGATGCGCAACAGCAGCAGCGCGAGCCGGTTGAAGGGCAGATGCCCCAGGCGTTTGGCGTCGAGCGCGAGCCAGGCTTGCAGTGCCTTCCGGCCGACTGCCCAGTCGCTCTCACTCCGGCAGGCGAGCGCGAGGGCGGCGCACAGCTGGCCGTAGTGGTCGGCCGGGCTGGGCTTGTCGTCGACCGGATCGAACAAGCCGATGCCGGGCCGGATCTGCTCGCCCAGCGCAGCGGTGAGTCGATCGAGCAGGGAATCGAGCGCCGCGTTCGCCGCCATCCTCAGCCGCCCACTCCATGAGGAAGCACCAGGCTGCGCAGCAGGCGCAGGCCGAAGCGGGCGGGTGTCTTGTCCCACGGCGTGAAGCGTGGCAGTTCGTGGATGCCGCTGTGACGGTCGGCCGCCGCCGGGCGGGTCGACACCGCCGCTTCGAAGCCGCAGTCGGCGACGATGTCCGCATGGGTGCCGTCGTAATCCTTCACCGGCCGGCCGTTGGGATAGGCGAAGACCCGCATCGGCTCACCGAGCAGGGCCTCGAGCTTTTCCTTGCCGAGCCGGATCTCGTGCCGGGCCTCGTCCGGCGTCTGCCGCGCGAGGATCGGGTGGGTGTCGGTATGGCCGCCGATCTCCATGCCGGCGGCGTGGAGCGCGCGCAGTTGGTCGCTGCTCATCATCAGATCGTCCGGCAGCCGGATGCCGAAGTCGGCGGCGAGCTTTTCCACCGCCGGCAGGCGCTGCTCGGGCGGCTGGTACTTGAAATGGCCGATCAGCCTACTCATCAGCGCGCGACGGTCCTGCACCGTGTCGACCGAGTGTACGCCGAGGCCGATCGAGCTCAGGTCGCAGGGGCCGGACGGCACCGCCTTGGCGAACTCGATCAGGGTGTCGTTGAACATCCGGCCGCCGTCGAGGTAGGCAGTGGCGATGAAGAAGGTGCTGGGCAGGCCGAGCTCGCGCAGGATCGGCAAGGCGACGGTGAAATTGTCGGCATAGCCGTCGTCGAAGGTGATGCAGGCTGCGCGCGGCGGCAGGCTGCTCTCGCGCAACCGGCGTGCCGCCTCGCACAGCGGCAGCACGTTGAAGTGGCTGGCGAGCAGGCCCATCTGCCAGCGGAAGGTGTCGGCATCCGGGTCGCCGGTGCGCAGCGGGTCGGGGGTGGGCAGCACGCGGTGGTAGATCAGGATGGAAAGCTTGCCCCGCTTGCCGCCGGGTGAGGCCAGGCCGAGTGCGGTCTTGAGGCCGGGAATGGTGCTTGCGGTGCGCGTCATGCCAGTACCTCGCCGGATGTGGACTGAGCCGGTGTGGCGGGTTCGACCGTGCACACGATGTGGCGAAACTTGCCGTTGCCTTCGGCGTGGATTTCGGCGACCTGCTCGATATCCACCTGCAGCGATGCCCCCAGCAGGCTGCGCAGGTGCAGGGCGAGACCGTCCAGCGAGGGGGCCGGCAGGGGCGCGCTGGCGGCGAGACGGACGCTTACCCGCTCGCGCGCTTCCTGCACGATGCGGTAGGCCTCGAGGCCCGGGAGTTCGCGCAGGGCATGGTTGACCGCACTGCCGTGTACCCAGCTGCCGTCGAGTGCGACCAGGCCGTCGTTGGCACGCCCGCTGAGGTGCTCGATGAGCGGCAGGCCGCGTCCGCAGGGGCACTGGCGGTTGCTCAGGACGCCGCGATCGCCGGTGCGGTAGCGGATGAAGGGAAACTCCGGGCCGGCGAGGTTGGTGACCAGGATGTCGCCCTCCACACCTGTGGGCACGGGGTGTCCGGCCTCGTCCACGATCTCGACGATCACTTCCTCCGCCGTGATGTGCAATCCGCCATGCGGACATTCGCGTGCGATGAAACCGGCATCGCGCGCGCCGTATTCGTTGGCGACGCCGCAGCCGAAGACTTCGCTGATGACCTTGCGCCATTCGGGGCGAAGGACTTCCGAGGTGCAGAAGGCGACGCGAATGCCGAGGTCGTCCATGCGGCGGCCTTGCTCGCGTGCCCTGAAGGCAACGCGCGAGAGCGCCGAAGGGTAGCCGAACAGCATCGCAGGGCGAAATTCACGCATTTCGTCGAGGATTGCGTCGAGGCGGCCGGGATTGAGGTCGCGGGCCGGAACGAGGCGCGAGCGCAGCACGCGGTCGCGCAGGGCGCGGACGCGGTCCTGTGTGGCGGTTTCGAGCGGCGAACCCCACAGCACCAACTCGCGGTCGCCGATGTCTACGTTCCACCAGCGCGTTGCCCGCCACTTTGCCGCGATGTCGAAGCTGATGCGGTGCTTGCCGAGCAGGAAATGGAGCGGCTCGCCGGAAGAGCCGCTGGTGGAGTGGCGTGCAAGGCCCTGCGCTCCTTCCGCCTGCCAATCTGCCGAGTGGGCACGTATGAGCGTCTTGTCGGTGGGCGGCAGCAGTGCAAGCGCCTCGCGCGTGCCGAAGTCGGCAATGTCGAGCCCGCTTTTGCGAAAGTGCTCACGGAAGTAGGGAACGCGTGCGGAGACCGATGAAAGAAGCTCGCGCAACCGAGCAAGCTGCATGGCCTCGAGCTGCTCCCGTTTGTGCCACTGGCTCTGCTCCAGTTCGTCGAGGATGACACGTGTGTCATGCCGCTTGAGATGTTCGTGAATTGGAAACAGCAGCCTGCTGACCAGCGAGGTGTACAAGGTCATGGATGGATCAGGGGTTGGTTGCGTGACAGTCGGGCTGGCGCGCCGCCAGCCTATTGTATGATGGCCGGCAAATCTGGCGGGTAGGAATTACTGCTCGACTGCCACATAGTATCTGGAAACGGAGTTGAAGATGATCAACCTAAGCCGACATGCCCGCGCGTGTTTCGTCTCGGTCGCGCTTTGCGCGGCATCGCCGCTCGCACTCGGCCAGACGGCGTGTGCCGACCCGTTCTCCGACGGTTCTTCGCCGGCGGACTACCGGATGGCATCGGAGGCGGCGCGGCGGCTCGTCGAACGTGTGCACTTCACCGACGATGTGAGGATGATGCGGCGGGGCGGATCCACCAACCAGATCGCCGCCGATATCGCCTACACCTTGCGGAAGTTTCCCAACCACCATGAGGCGCTGATGACGATGGGAAACTATTCGCTGAAGGTGAAGCTCAACCCGCCTCCCGGTGCTCAATACAGCGTGGAATGCTGGTTCGATCGCGCACTGCGCTTCACGCCCGATGATGCGATGGTCAAGACGGTCTATGGCCTCTACCTCATCAAGCGCAACAAGCACAATGATGCCATCGCGCAACTCGAGGCGGCGCTGGCGCAGGCGGGCGATAACGCCAACGTTCATTACAACCTTGGTCTGGCCTACTTCGACCTCAAGCGGTACGACAAAGCCTTGGAGAGTGCCCATGCGGCATACCGCATGGGTTTCCCCTTGCCCGGCCTGAAGAACAAGCTGGCGCGTGTCGGTGCATGGCGTGAGCCCTGAGTTGGTTGTGCCATAAGCCATGACTGGGTCTGCGTGCGCAAGCCGGTATCAATGTTCCAGTCGATACCGAGCGCCGGTTACGTTGGCAAGCTCGTTCATGAGGCTGGCCTTGACGACGGTGGAATACCGGACCTGCTTGACGCTCGCGCAGCCGTGAGCACCGGTGCGAGGTTGCGGTTGAACGGCTCCTAGAGTGGACTCGCTCGCCCTCCGGCTTGTCGGTTTGTGCGACCGAAGTTCCAGAGGGCAGTTAATGCGAGTGCAAGGAGTGCGAGCGAACCGGGTTCTGAGACAGATCTGTGCAGTCGCTGATCGTCAAAAACCGCTTTGGTAAGGTAGTCGTCGAGTGGTTTGCCGGCGAACAGGGTGGCGATGCTATCGTCATCAATCAGGTAATCCTGTGCGGCTGGTTTGTAAATCCAGACGTCACCGGTGACGTCGTGGGCGACGCCCATGAATGCTCCGAGTCCGTCCATGTAGTTCCATTTGCCGTAAACCCCGGTGAACTTCGCGCCTGCCAAGGTAGGTCCCAGAGCCTCGGGGAAAATGCGTTCGATCGACCAACCGAGGGAGCTGATACCTTCGGGCGGAATCAGTTTCCAGAGCTCATTGGTACCAGACCAGAGATAGTAGGCGTCGGTGATCGGATCATAGTCCATACCATGCTTCGAGGTTAGTACCAACTCGTCGCCGAGGATTGAATCTGGCGGGATGAATATGAGGGGGTTCGTTGTGCCTGCGTTATTTAGATCCCAGAACATGAATGAGGTAAGCGCTTTCTTGACATAGGTCCCTGATGCATCGTCATAGACAGTATGCGATGTCTTTGCGGTGCGCAGAAACATATTTCGTGTTGAGTCATAAGCTCCGACACCAGATCCCGAATAGGTTTTTTTGCCCATGATGCCCACGAGCTCCCATTCGTCCTCAGCGGCGTTCTCGCTATTCACCGTGTACTTGAATAGCCGGCCATAGCCCCCTTTGCCTTGTTCGGCGACGAATACGACGTCCTTTCCGTCGATCATCGTCGCTGCACTGACGCCACCTTCTGTGAATCGCGGCCCCACTATGCCGGCAGAGGTCTGGATGGTCTGCCGGTTTTCCCACATGTTTCCGCCAGTCACGTTGGGAAACTGTGCAGGATTGGCGTGTGAGCCGGTGAGCCCGCCAACCTTGTTCGGGTCAGCTTTTGCAGGGTCGAAGAAGAATGGACCTGCACGCGTGACGCCGTCTTCACGCATGTATTGTTTCCCTCCGCCGGGGTATGCGTTGCCGGCCATGATGGCAAGTCGCTTGAGCCCTGGCAAATAAACAACGTTGTCGAAGGTCTCTCCTGAGATCGGAGAATGGTCGGTACCGTCGATGGTGTGCCAATGCGTCTTGCCGGCAGTTGTAGTGGTGGATGTGATTGCGCTGGGTAATGAAAGGCGTTCCCAATTGAGTGTCGAGGCGGTCCATCGATAAACCTCATTGCCTGAGTAGGTACCGTTGTCTCCTCCCCAGACATAGAAATCGCCGGTGTTTGAGTCGTAAGCGCCACCACTCCATGCGCTGATCACGTAACGTGGGCTCCCTGCCCCTGGGGTGGAGCGTTGGGCAGTAGGTGTCCAGACGTTCTGAAACTGGTTTTCATTGACGCGCATCCAAGTGCCTGGCTCTTGAGCTTCAACCAGTGCCGTAAGTGGGCTGTCGACAGGATAGGCGAGCGTGATGCCCGGTGCGAGGAAAGCGAAAGCGGAAAAAACCATGCCTCTGACGAGGTTTTTATGAAGCGGCTGGCGTGACATGTGATCCCCCTGAACAGTAAGTGAAGCAGGAGAGGCATGAGGTTACCGTGCTACCTGATCGGAGTAGCCAAATCTCATGTGGGGCAGGAGTCGAGTGTCCTAGTTGGATTGATAGACCAGAAAGAAGGCTATGTCACCATTAATTGCAGGACAAGGCGGATCAGCGTTGCGTCATAGGGGAGATTCAGGCGTCACGGCCAGAGCGGTCTGTTCGAGGGCCTCCAGTGCTCCGCGAGCGCTCAGCTGGGCCAGGCATACATGGACGGTAGCCATACACACGGAACGCTTCAGTCCTGTCCGACCGAGGTGAGGAGTCTTGATCGAAGCTCGGCGAGATGTTGCTCGAGATTCTCAATCGACAAGCGGATGCCAGGGGGGAGCGGGAAATCTTCAGCTACACAGCTTCGGCTTAGCAGCTTTGCTAGCATCAACTCTCCCATCTCGCGTTTATAGTGGGCAGGTTCCCAGTACCAGTGGATACTTGTGCCGCGCTCACCGCGCTCCGGAGGTGTTTCGTTAGAGTAGGCGTCCACACTGTTGAAGTCCCAGAGCGGCACGCTGAAATCGTTGGCAATCCGGGTGATGTGTCTTTTCCAGCTCTCAAGTTCGGTCCACAGTCCCGCTGAGTAGATGGTTCGGAAATAGTCCACATGATAGGGGTTGATGAACAAAATGATTTCTACCTTTTCGGCTTCAGACCAGGTGAGAAAGTCCTTTAGAGCTTCAAGGTCGGTGGAGTGCTCCTGACCCGTGGGGAAAAGGCCAAGCCCTGGTTTGTCCAAGCGCGCAGCCAGTTCGTCGTTTTTTTGCTTGAAGAGCACGAACTGTCCTTCATTGCGGACGATTGCTTCGTAATCGTTTCCGGGATTGAAGCCGTCAGTGCGTCGGTCGGTGATGAAGGGTGTACGCTGCTGAGTAACAGTCAGAAGTGAGTCGGCCAAGGTACTGAGCGAGAAGAGCGCGCTCAACTTGTCTTGTGCCTGGGTACTGATGATCTTCCAGGGGCTGGTATTTTCACCGGGGATGTCGAGCCGGCCGGCATAGTTCGCCGACATGCGAGTCCAGTCTGGCGGAAATGTGTCGCTTGGGGCGGTAGTGTCGGTCAGGAAATCAAGAAAGTCGACGGCGAGCAGAACTTTCTTGCCTTTGCCAGCAAAGAGCGCGTGTTTGGCGTACTGCGTCTGCATGTAGAAGCCCGCGCCCGGAATACCGCTGTTGAACACGGGTTTGTCTTCTGCGGACCAGCACGTGCTTTGTGGATCGAGGCCGAGTTCAGGGCGGGAGTTCCCCGCGATGACGGTTGTAGGGCCAAGGACCGATGCCATGTAGGGCTTGGTCGTGCGGACGCGCTCGCCGGCAGTGGGTTTGCGGGCGTTGATGCCATCCACTCGGGGCGTTCCGAACAACCCGTAGGGGTCGATTAGATAATTGATGCCGGCGGCCAGGGCGCAGATGATTGCGAAACCGGCGGTGAGTACGATCAGGAAGCGGCGGTACTGAGACGCAGTGTCCATGACAGCTCAGAACTGGAAATAGAGGAATTCGGAGATACTGGTCATTGCGAGCACGCCAAGGCTTGCCAGCGCGCTCAGAGCGATCGCCCAGTATGAGGTGGCTTGCCATGCGATCCGATTCTTGAAGGTGCGCAAGGGTTGTATTTCATCGTCGTGTTTAGTCTGATGAAGATGCAGGCCCGGATAGAAATTACGCATGATTTCCTGCGTATTCGGCATGATCAGCACGATGGGAACCAGGATGATGATCCACAACCAATTGAACACGAAGAGGGAGCCCCCGCCGAGATAGGTCTGGAAGCCGAAATTCGCGAGCAGGGGCCACAAACTGCCTAGCTGCGCTGCTAGCGCGTTGGGCAAAGCGATGCCATTGACGCCGGCCATCCCCCTCAATATCGCTGCTGCTGCGTCAACACTGCCTGCACGGAAGAAAACCCAGCCGATGACGACTGCGATGAAAGTAAGTGTCCATGAAAGTGCTCTGGTCACGCTGGCTGGTACTACGGGAGAAGGGAAGAGTCGGCTGGCAATGTGACGCCAGGCATGATTGATGCAGAGGTAGAGTCCATGGAGGGCGCCCCACGCGATGAAGGTCCAGCCTGCACCATGCCAGAGTCCTCCGAGAAGCATGGTCAGCATGAGATTACGGTAGCGCTTGAGCTTGCCGCCTCGATTGCCGCCGAGCGCGATGTAAAGATAGTCGCGCAGGAAGGCCGACAAGGTCATGTGCCAGCGACGCCAGAATTCGATGATGTTGGTTGCCTTGTAAGGCGAATGGAAGTTGACCGGCAGAACGATGCCGAACATCCGCGCAGCGCCGACCGCCATGTCGGAATAGCCGGAGAAGTCGAAATACAGTTGAAGTGTGTAGGCGAGTGCGCCACCCCATGCTTCGAAGAAAGTCAACGTGCCACCAGTTGCTGCAGAGTTGAAAACTGGACTGGCATATTGGGCGATGCCATCGGCCAGCACGGTTTTCTTGAACAGGCCGAGGGCGAAGATGCTGAGCCCGATTGCGATGTTCCGTGCCTGAGGACTCAGGGCGCCAGGTTGCATGAACTGCGGCAACATGTCGCGGTGGTGTACGATCGGCCCAGCGATGAGTTGGGGAAAGAATGTGACAAAAAGAGCGTAGTGAGCGAAACGATATTCGCGTGCCTGCCCTTGGAAGGCATCCACCAGGTAAGCAATCTGCTGGAAAGTGAAGAACGAGATTGCCAGCGGGAGAATAACGGTTTCGAGGTGAAATTGAGTGCCTGCGACAGCGTTCAGGCTGTTGACGGCGAAATTTGCGTACTTGAAGTGGCCCAGCAGCCCCAGGTTGAAGACGACACCTGCTGTCAGCCAGCGCTTGCCGGCTGTTTGACGGCCGAGCCGATGGGCCTGGCCCAGTATCAGGCCGAAGCCGAAGTTGGCGATAGTCGATGCCAGCAGCAACAACAGATAGATCGGTTTCCACCAGCCATAGAAGAAAAGCGATGTCAGTACGAGCCATGCGATGGCCGGTTCCCGTCCTTTGCGGGCAATCCAGAAATAGATGGCGAAGGTGACAGGCAGGAACAGGAAAAGGAACTCGTAGGAGTTGAAGAGCATCGGCCTGTATCTCTATGGTTACTGAGCTTGCATTTCGGGTAGGCGATGATCGCTGATGCAGATGAGTTTGTCAGCAGGGCGAACACGGGCCCTGTGCAGATGGGATGTGGTAGGGCGCTGCCACTTACCGTTTCCGCAACGGCCTGCCGGGCCGGATGACGAAACCCAAAATGAGCGCCAGAGCTGGGTCGGTACTTTCGGCCGTCCTGCCGACGATGAAGATCTGGGCAGCCTTGATGACGGCGAGGCAGATTGCCACCGCAAAAGCGGCGGGCATCGGCCGGGCGCCGTGCCAGGCCATGAGCAGGAGCAAGAGCAGTGCGCCGTAGAAGTAGACCTTTTCGACCAGGTTCATGAGGTTGTTGCCCATGTCTCCTTCGAGCATGCCGGTGAAGGGAATCCAATGGAATGCCTGGGGAGTGCTCTGCATGGAGAAGGGCGACAGGCCGGATACGAACAGGCTGAGCAGCATGGCGACGATCAGGGCGGGCAATGCGGTTGGTTTGCTGCGCCAGGACAGCATGGCGATGGCCAGGCCGCGTCCGAGCGAAATGCTGGCGCCGACGATCATGACCTTGGCGGCAACGATGGCAAGGGCCGCTGCGGCCAGAGTCGGGGCAGCGCCGTGCTCGACGAGGACATGTTCCGACAGTTTGAAGAAGGCGGCCCAGGTGACAGCGGTGTGCAGCGTGCGGGCGATGTCCAACTGGGGTGACAGCAGAAGCGGCTTCAATGCGTTGATGACGTTCTGCAGGTCGATCGTCGGTACGAGTGGAAACCATTGGTAGGCAAGCCAGCACAGCATGAGGCCGGCGGGAAAAAACGTCGATGGGCTTCGGCTACCAGCTGTGGAAGGGAGCAGGGGCGCGGCCAGGCGGGCTGCGGCGACACCCATTACCATACCGGCAATGTTGATGACGACATCGCCCAGTGCCGGCACGCGGCTAGGCAGCCATAGCTGGACGGTCTGCAGTATCAGCGCCAGGGCGGCGCCCAGCCAGAGCAGGCGCATGAGCGCCGGTTTCATACGGGCGTGCAAGGCTGCGATGAAGCCGTAGGGGGCGAACAGCAACAGGTTGCCAACGAGATCGCCACGCTCCATCGCCAGCTCAGGGCTGGTGAAGAGTGCAATGAACTCCTCCAGACCAGCCGCGCATGACGAGAAATCGAAAGGGTATGGCGAGCCGTACGCAATCATTGCGGGAAGGCCCCCATTTGCGGTGATCCCCCGGGGCGGCCGTCAGACGAGCACTTCCGTTACCGCGGGATGTCCCAGGAAGCGTTGCGGGCTGGCGCTGGCGCCATAGGCGCCCGATTGGTAGATGGCGACCAGATCGCCCGGCTCGGCAGCCGGCAGGCTCATGCGCTCGGCCAGCAGATCGAGCGGCGTGCATAGCGGGCCGACGACCGAGACGATTTCCTGCCCGGCGGCGTCCATGCGGTTGGCGATGGCGGTGGGATAGTTCTTGCGGATGACCTGGCCAAAGTTGCCCGAGGCCGACAGATGGTGGTGCAGGCCGCCGTCGGTGACGAGGTAGGTATGGCCGCGCGAAACTTTCTTGTCGATCACCTTGGCGACGTACAGGCCGGCCTCGCCGACCAGGTAGCGGCCCAGCTCGATGACGATCTCGGCCTCGGGCAGCGTTCGGCGTGCTTGTTCGGCAATGTCGGCGAGGTTGGCGCCGATGGGGGCGAGATCCAGCGGCTGTTCGCCGGGAAAGTAGGGAATGCCGAAGCCGCCGCCCAGGTTGAGGAACTTCACCGGTGAGGGGACGTGTTCCGCCAGCCGGCATGCCAGGGCGTAGCTTTTCTGCTGTGCTTCGACGATGGCTTCGGGCTTGAGGTTCTGCGAACCGGCGAACAGATGGAAGCCTTCGAAAGCCAGGCCGGCGCGGCCGATTTCGGCGAGCAGTTCCGGCACCTGTTCGGCGTCGACGCCGAACTGCTTGGGGCCGCCGCCCATCTTCATGCCCGAGGACTTGAGCTCGAAGTCCGGGTTGACGCGCACCGCGACGCGCGCCGGCAGGCCGAGCGTCCGTTGCGCGGCGGCCAGCAAGGGCAGTTCACGGAAGGATTCGACGTTGATGAGGATGCCGGCGGCGACGGCCTGGTGCAGTTCGGCCTCGGTCTTGCCCGGCCCGGCGAAGCTGACCTCACGCGGGTCGGCGCCGGCATCCAGCGCGACCATGAGTTCGCCGGCCGAGGCGACGTCGATGCCATCGACCAGGCGGGCCATGTGGCCCACCAGCGCGGGCATCGGATTGGCCTTCATCGCGTAGTGCAGCTTGACTGCCGCCGGTAGCGCGGCGCGCAATTGGGCGACGCGGACATCGAGCAGGCTGCGGTCATAGGCGTAGAACGGCGTACGGCCGACGCGGGCGGCGATGCGGCTGATCGGCTGGCCGTTGATGAGGAGCTCGCCACCTTCGCTGCGGAACTGCGACATCGGGGTGTGGACGGGAGCTTGGCGGACTTCGGTCATGTCGGGATTCGTTCTGTTCTCAGGGGGCGATCGGTCAGTCGTTCAGATGCTCGCGCATCCAGAATTCCATCATCATGATGATCCAGACCATTTCTCCGTAGTAGCCGGGGTGGGCCGGAAGGTGAGTCTGCAGCAGATCGTCGATGAAGGCCGGACGGACGATGCCGCGGCCACGGAAGCCATTCAATGCATCGTTGGCCAGCGCCTTCAGCCCGGCGTGCTGGCAGGCCCACACGCCGAAGGGCAGGCCGAAGCCGTGCTTCTTCTTGGCGATGATCTCGTCAGGCAGGAAGCCGCGCAGGGCCTCCTTGAAGAACCAGCGCAGGGTCAGGCGCTTGAGCTTCCACTCCGGCGGCAGGCCGGTGGAGAAGTCGGTGAGCTCGTCGCTGAGCAGCGGGAAGGCCACATCGACGCCCGCCAGCTGCGTGGTGCCGATGACCTTGGGCAGGTCGTTGTCGGCGAGGGTGTATTTCCAGTCGTAGTTGAGCAGGCGGTTGATGTGCGAGCGGGCGTTGGTCGCCTGCCAGACTTCGCGCTGCTCGCGCTTCGGCTGTTCGAGGTCGATGCGGGCGAGGAAGTCGGGCTCGAACACGGTGTCCATGCCCAGGCGCACCAGCATGTTGTACATGTGGATGCGGTCGGGCATCGGCACGCGCGCCTGTTCGACGTAGCTGACGCCCTTCTTCACCACCGGGATGCGATCCATGCCCGGCAGCGCCAGCGTGGGTTCGAGCAGGCCACGGCGCACCAGGCCGGGGACGCCCTCGTACCAGCCGAACACCCGCTGCTTGGCATAACGGGTGTTGCCGCCGAAGAGTTCGTCGCCGCCGTCGCCCGCGAGCATCTTGTCGATGCCGTCCTCGCGAGCCCGGGTCGCGCAGATCCATGCCGGCACCGCCGACGAGTTGCCGAAGGGCTGGTCGTAGTGAGTGGCGACCTTGGGAATGCCGTCGAGCAGGTCGTCGGGGGTGACGTAGTATTCCCGGTGGTCGGCGCCGAAGCGCTTGGCTGCGATGCGCGCGTACTCCATTTCGTCGTAGCCGCTGGCATCGAAGCCGATCGAGTAGCTGCGGGCAGGCTGGCCGAGAACCTTACACAGCATGCCGGTGACGGTGGAACTGTCGGTGCCGCCGGACAGGAAGCAGCCGACGTTGACACCTTCTGCTTCGCGGCGCACACCGTCTTCGATGATCTGCAGGAAACGCGCCTTGGATTCCTCGAGATTCGGCCGGGCGTCCTCGTCGAAGCGTGGCTGCCACCAGCGCCTGCATTCCGCCTTGCCGTCCTGCCATTTGAGCAGATGCCCCTGCGGCAAGCGATGCACACCCTCGAAAATGGTCGCGGGTGCCGGAATCATGTGGAAGAAGAGGTACTCGAATACCGCTTGTGACGACACTTGCCGGCGGATGCCGGGAACGGCATTGGCACGGTCGGCGAAGTGCAGTCGTCCGTCTCGTTCGGCATAGCACACCGGCCAGGTGCCGAAGCGGTCGGTGGCAAGCAATACCTGGCGGCCGTCAAGGCCGACGAGGATGACGCTGAAGCGGCCGTTTGCCTGCTGCAGAGCATCGTCGCCGTGGCTGCGGAAGGCCTGCACCCACGCTGCTGCGGCGCCGCGCTGTTCCTTGGCCTGCTGCAGAACGGGATCCTTGAAGCGCGGATTGCCGAGTGCGAGGCAGGTCTGGCCGTCGCCTTGGAACACCGCCATGTCGGCCCGATAGCCGATTGCGCCTTGTGGAAACTGGAGCCGCGCCAGTTGATCGGGGAAACTATTGCTTGCGTCGGTGATTGTTTCCGACGCGTGAAGAACACCACAAAACTGCTCTAGCACGCCGTACTCCGTTGGCCGCTGGGACCGAGAAAGATCAAAAACCTGCGGATGATGCCGCATGGAACATGAATTGTCAGTGACGCTTGTCATCCCCTCGCGACATTGGCCTGCCGCGATGCTCAGTCGTCGCCTTGCAGTGCTCCGGGTAGCCAGTGCTGCGGGGGGCCGAGCGGCCGCGTACCCAGGGGCAGGGAGAACTCGGCTTCTGGCGCCAGCGGCAGGCCGCGAGCCATGCCGGCCGGTGAGGTGATCTTGCGCAGCAGGCTGGCGCCATAGGGACGGAAATCCAGCGTTTCGGGGTTGCGCAGGCCGCCTGGCGGCAGCGGGATATTGCCGTGGAAATAGCCGCTGGCGCTGAGCGTGAATGCACCGATGCCTACCGTGATGTTGTTGATGCCGATGATCTCGGTGTCGGGTGGTAGCCGGTCGGTGAAGGTGCGCAGGAACCAGGTGCCGGTCAAGCGGTCGCTGAGCAAGGTGTTGTGCGACAGATAGAGCGAATTCTCGGACCAGGAACGTCCTTCGGCGCCGTAGGCGACCACGACCGGGTTCTGCGTATTGGCGCTCTGGCCGATGATGTTGCCGATCACGAATGCCACACCGCCGTTGGGAAACTCGAGTTCGTAGGAGGCTTCGCCGAGCGGGCCGTCATACAGCAGGTTGTAGCGGATGTCATTGTAACGCGCACGGGTCTTGACCAGATGGCCACGGTAGCCCTGATGGAAACGGCTGCCGCTGAGCTCGAAGCGGGCGATGCGGCCGACATAGAGCAGATGGGGGTGGGAGTGCTCCTGATGCGGAGCCTGGGCAAAGACGCTGTCGCGGACGGTCAGCGTTGCATCCTCGAAATTGGAGGTGAGGATGCCGGTCTGGTTGTCCATGAACACGCAGTTGCGCACCTCGAGGTGGCCGCGCTCGAGGCGGATGCCGGCACCATTGCCACTGTTGGCCCGCGCACCGCGGAACTCGATGTTCTCCACGCGTATGTCGCCGTTGCGGATGACCCAGATGGCTTTGCCTTCGGCGGTCTTGCCGCTGGAGACCAGCACCGGGCGTTGGCCGGCGCCACGGATGAGCAGTTTCTTCTGCTTCCAGACCGTGACGTCGCCGCTGTATTCTCCGGGCATGATTTCGACGGTGTCACCGTCTTGTGCTGCTCTTGCTGCATCGGCGATCCGCTCGAATTCTTCGCCCGGACCGACCCGGAGGATGGCCGCGCCCGACTCGGTCGCCAGTAGCCCCACCAGCAGGGCGAGGCTGATACGGCATGCTATCGACATTCCAGGAGGCTCCAGTGGAGGTTCGACATTCCGTGCCCGCGTGTCGCGCAAGAGCTTGTCACGCTCAGATTTCGCTCGACAAGGTCTTGCGATCGATCTTGCCGTTGGGATTGCGCGGCAGCGGTCCGTCGCGCACTTCGATGCGGCTCGGCACCATGTAGGCCGGCATGCGCTGGCGGCATTCCGCCAGCAGGGCCGTGCTGTCGAGTGTACCGCCCTGCGGCGGGGTGGCGATGACGGTGATGCTCTGGCCGAGCGTGTCGTGTTCGACGCCGAAGGCGGCGCATTCGCCGACCAGTCTGGTGGCGTAGAGGATTTCCTCGACTTCGGTGGGGCTGACGCGGTAGCCGGAAGTCTTGATCATCTCGTCGCGGCGGCCGATGAAGTACAGGAAGCCTTCCTCGTCGCGGCGCACCGTGTCGCCCGAGAATACCGCCAGTTCCGGCAGTACCAGGCCGCTCTGGCGGCCGGGCGCATGGCTGGGCAGCGGCTTGAAGCGTTCGGCGGTCTTCTCCGGGTCGTTCCAGTAGCCCATCGCCACCAGCGCGCCGCGCTGGACGAGTTCGCCCGGTTCGTTGGGCGCGCATTCGCTGCCGTCCTCGCGCAGCACGACCACGTCGGCGTTCGGGATGGCCTTGCCGATGGAGTCGGGCCGGCGGTCGGCTTCCTCGGGCGGCAGGTAGGTGGCACGGAAAGCTTCGGTGAGGCCGTACATCAGGAAGGGCTTGGTTTTCGGCAACATGCCGCGCAGCTTGGTCAAGGTCTCCAGCGGCATGCGTCCGCCGGTGTTGGCGATGTAGCGCAGGTGTTCGGTGACGGTGCCCGCCCACTGGAGCTGCGAAAGCTGGATCCACAGCGGCGGAACGGCGGTGAGGCCGGTGACCTTTTCCTTCTCGACGGCCTTCAGCACGTCGCGCGGCAGCAGGTAGTTCAGCAGCACCACGCGCGCACCGCTGTGGAAGGCGGTGCTCAGTTGCGAGAAGCCGGCGTCGAAGGACAGCGGCAGGGCGGCCAGCAAGGTGTCGTCGGCGCGGTTCTCGAGGTACTGGGCGACGCTTTTCGCGCCGGCGACCATGTTGCGGTGCGACAGCACGACGCCTTTCGGCCGGCCGGTACTGCCCGAGGTGTACAGGATGGCGGCCATGTCGGCGTCGATGACGCGGTGGCCGGGGGTGGCGGGTGCGGCGAGGAGATCGCTCAGGCGGTGCACCGAGGCGCCGGGCAGGGAAGGCAGTTCGGCGGGTGCGCCGGTGAGCACGACGTGGCGCAGGTCATGGCAGGAGCCGAGTACCCCGGCCAGCGCGGCGAAGCGTTCGGGCGAGGTCAGCAGTACGCGGACGTTGCAGTCCTGCAGGATGTAGCCGACCTGTTCGGCTTTCAGAATGGGGTTGACCGGCACGAACACGCCGCCCGCGGCAGTCGTGCCGAACATGCCGACGACGGTTTCGATGCGCTTGTCCAGATAGATGCCGACACGCTCGCTGCGTTCTATACCCAACTGGCGCAGACCGGCAGCAAAGGCCCGGATGTCGGCGGCGAGTTGCGCATAGCTGCGGTGTTCGGCGCCGAAGCTGAGCGCGGGAGCGTCGGCGTCGCGTTCGGCCGAGGCGAGAATGAGCTGATGCAGCAGGTGGGTGTGATTCATTTCAGGTCGTTCGGACAGGCGGGAAATTGCGCAGCGCATTAGGGTAGCGCCTCGGCATGCCAGGCACAACGCGCCGGCCACCTTGGCGCGCGCGGGGTTTGCTGTTAACGTCGCTGCGCCATTGTCGTTCAGGATCGCCGTGAGCATTGTGAACCTTTACCTGCCTTCACCAAACTTCGACGAGCGCCCCGAGGGCGAAAGTATTCGCCTCATCGTCGTGCACGCGATCAGCCTGCCGCCGGACCAGTTCGGCGGGCCGGGGGTGGCGCAGTTGTTTACCAACACCCTCGATCCGGATGGGCATCCTTACTACGCCTCGATCCATCATCTGCGGGTGTCGGCCCATTACTTCATCCGCCGCGACGGTAAGGTAGTCCGCTTCGTCGATCCGGTGTTGCGGGCCTGGCACGCGGGGGTGTCGAGCTGGAACGGGCGGGAGCGCTGCAACGACTTCTCGATCGGAATCGAGCTGGAAGGCTGCGATACGCTGCCATTCGAGGATGTTCAATACCGGCAACTGGCCGGGCTCATCGACGAACTGAAGCGCCACTACCCGATCGAGGCAGTTGTCGGACATGCCGACATCGCGCCGGGCCGCAAGACCGACCCCGGACCTTTCTTCGATTGGGCCCGGCTCCGGCGCGATCTCGAAAGCATGTGAGGCAAGCGGCCGGCAACCGGCGCAATGCGCTGATGCCGGGAACCTCAGTCGCAGCCAAACAGATCTCTGGTGTAAACCTTGTCCTGGACGTCCGCCAGCTTTTCGGTGTAGCGGTTTGCGATGATCACGTCCGATTCCTGCTTGAAGGTTTCGAAATCGTTTTCCACCCTCGAGTTGTAGAAGTGAGGCGTTGTGAGTTCAGGCTCGTAGACGATGACTTCGATGCCCTTTGCCTTGATCCGCTTCATGATTCCCTGAATGCTGGAGGCGCGGAAGTTGTCCGAGCCGGCCTTCATGATGAGGCGGTAGATGCCGACGACCTTCGGGTTGCGCCGGATGACTTCGTCGGCGATGAAATCCTTGCGCGTCGTGTTTGCTTCGACGATGGCGTGAATCAGGTTTTGTGGCACGTCACGGTAGTTGGCCAGCAACTGCTTGGTGTCCTTGGGCAGGCAGTAGCCGCCGTAGCCGAAGCTGGGATTGTTGTAGTGCTTGCCGATACGTGGGTCCAGGCAGACGCCGTCGATGATCTGGCGGGTGTCCAGGCCGTGGGTGGCGGCATAGGTGTCCAGTTCGTTGAAGTAGGCGACACGCATGGCCAGGTAGGTGTTGGCGAAGAGTTTGATGGCTTCGGCTTCGGTGCTGTCCGTGAATAAGGTGGGGATGTCCTGCTTGATCGCGCCTTGCTGCAGCAGCCTGGCGAAAGTTTCGGCGCGGGGCGATTTTTCGCCGATGATGATGCGGCTGGGGTGGAGGTTGTCGTGCAGCGCCTTGCCTTCGCGCAGAAACTCCGGCGAGAAAAGCAGTTTGTCCGTGCCCAGCGTTTGCCGCGCCCTGACGGTATAGCCGACCGGCACGGTGGATTTGATCACCATCGTCGCCTGCGGGTTGATGGCGATGACATCCTCGATGACGGATTCGATGGAGGCGGTGTTGAAGTAGTTGGTCTGGGGGTCGTAGTCGGTGGGCGTGGCGATGACGACGAAATCCGCCCCTTGGTAGGCTTCACGCCTGTCCAGCGTGGCGCGGAAGTCGAGCGCTTTGTTGTTCAGGTAATCCTCGATCTCCCTGTCTTCGATGGGGGATTGTTTCCGGTTGAGCAGGGCGACTTTCTCGGGGACGACATCCAACGCCACCACTTCGTTGTGCTGGGCAAGCAGGATGGCGTTGGAAAGGCCGACGTAACCGGTGCCGGCGATAGCGATTCTCATGAATTTTCCCGTACTTGACTGTGTGTCGTGGTATGCCGCCGGATTCTCTCACGATCTGATTCGGGTGAGGCGTGAGGTTTTTGGCTGTGCGCGGGCTGGGTGCCTGTGGTAGGCGCGAGCGCAAATTGTGGCGTCAAGTTTTGACAAAATGTTTTTGCCGCAATAAAATCCGTTCGATGCTGCTTTGCAGCAATCTTATTGGCTCATAAATCGATCTCGGTGCGGCGCCTTCCCCCTGGGGAGACGCAGTTTCATGGACGCACGCACCGCGGGGCCCGCTGTCTGGTTGCGGCGACGGGCTTGAACACCTACTGGCGACCGAGTGTGACTGCACTCAGGAGCGGCCGATCCGCCGCTTCGGAGACGGCTTGCGCGATACCTGCGCAGGCTTCTGGATGCCCACCATGGCAATCCTGCGCAGCCCTCAGGCCACAGCATGGAGGACACCATGAAACACGCAACTCGAATCAACGCGCTCGCGCGTCAGGCGAGCGGGGCCGTGTTTGGTATTGCGCACGGTGCCGTTCTTTTTTTTGGCCTTGCGGGCATGGCCTACCTGGGGTACGACGACGGCAGCCGTCCTGCGATCGGTTATGCCGATCTGCGCGTGCAGGGCAAGGCGGCGCCGACGGTGAGCGAAGCAGCGATGGCGCAGGCAGATGCCTATCGCGCCCAGCCGGCGCTGGTGGTGCCGCAAAAGCCGGAGCCGGCTCTGGTTGCGCCGAGCACTCGAAAGTCGTCGGCGCTTGCATCGCTCCGCATGCCGGACTTCGGTCTGGACTCCGGAGACGATGGGCTGTCACCCGAAATGCTCCGGGTGCGCGACTGGATCACCGATACCTATCGGGTGCCGGGGGATGTGATCGAACCGGCCTTGATGGCGGCCGAGGAGTCGGCCGAGGAGCATGGCTTCGATCCCCTGCTGATCGTCGCGATCATGGCGGTCGAGTCCAGCTTCAATCCGCGCGCGGTCAGCAACATGGGTGCCCAGGGTCTGATGCAGGTCATCCCGCGTTATCACCAGGACAAGATCGGCCAGGGGCGCGGCAAGTACGCGTTGTTCGACCCGACCCTGAACGTGCGCGTGGGCACATTGGTGCTGCAGGAGGGACTGCAGCGCTACGGTTCCCTGCAGCGCGCCCTGCAGTACTACAACGGCTCGCTGAAGGATCCGAACGCGCGCTATACGCGCAAGGTGATGGCGATCAAGAAGCGCCTGGTGGCGGCTTCGGGCCGTGAAACCGTGGTGCGGAACGAAACACCGGCGTCCGCCGGCTGACACCCGCCTACAGCTTGAGCCGGGCGATGCGCTCGGCGGCTTCCAGCAGGCGCTCGCGCCGCGTCGTGTAGGCGATGCGCAGGTGCCGGCGCGGCAGATGGTGGCCGAAGTCCAGGCCGGGCGTGGCCGCGACGCCGGCTTCCTCGATCAGACGGTGCGCCAGCGCTTCGGCATCGTCCGCCAGCTTCGACACATCGGCGTAGATGTAGAACGCCCCCTGCGGCTCGGTCGCCACCGTGAAGCCGAGGCTGCGCAGCGCCGGCAGCAGGGTGTCGCGGCGCTCGCCGAACTCATGTCGGCGCGCCTCCAGAATCTCCACCGTCTCCGGGCGGAAGGCCGCCAGCGCAGCATGCTGCGCCGGCGTCGATGGCGAGATGAAGAAGTGCTGCGCGAGCTTCTCGATGTCGCGCACGATGCCGGCCGGTGCTACCAGCCAGCCCAGGCGCCAGCCCGTCATGCCGAAATACTTCGAGAAGCTGTTGACCACGAATACGTCGTCGGCGGCATTCAGCGCAGGACGGGCTAGGGCGGTCGCCGCCTCCACGCCGTAGCTGAGGCCCTGGTAGATCTCATCGACGATCAGCACACCGTTCCGGGCATGCGTGACGGCGTGCAGCGCAGCGATTTCGTCGACATCCAGCAGGGTGCCGGTCGGGTTCGAAGGCGTCGCCACCATCAGGCCGCGGCAGCGGCTGCTCCACGCAGCCTCGACCTGCGCCGGTGTGGGCTGGTAGCGGCTCGCGGCATCCACCGGCAGTCCTCGCGCCCGGCCTTCGAAGCTGCGCACCAGATGGCGGTTGGATGGGTAGCCCGGATCGGGCAGCAGCCATTCGTCTCCCGGCTCGGTCGTCGCCGCCAGCGCCAGCATCAGTGCCCCCGATGCGCCTGAGGTGACGATGATGCGCTCGGGGGCGACGTCGGCACCGAAGCGATCCTGGTAGAAGCGGGCGATGGCTTCACGCAGTGAGGGCAGGCCCAGACCGGCGGTGTAATGGACATCGCCGCCGGCGATGAAGCGTGTCGCGGCGTCGATGACGGGCTGCGGCGTGGGGAAATCCGGTTCGCCGACTTCCATGTGGATGATGTCGCGGCCCTGCGCTTCCAGTTCGCGCGCGCGGCGCAGCAACTCCATGACGTGGAAGGGCTGGATGTCGTCGAGGCGGGTCGAGCGGTGCATGGCTTGATCGTCCTGGTGAAGGTGGGGTGGATGTTCCCCTGAAAGCGAAAAAGCGCCGACCAGCGGCGCTTTTTCGTTCTGGAGCCGGCCGGTGTCTCAGTCGGTGTTCAGCGCCAGTTCGAACAGCTCGCGCTTCAGCGCCAGTTGGCGCGGCAGGCGGTCCTGCAGTTTGTCGAACCACTCCTTGTGGGAGTTCAGCTCGGTGCGCCAGGCGTCGGCATCGACCTGGGTCAGGGCTTCGAACTCTTCGCGGCTGATGTCGGTGCCGGTCCAGTCGAGATCCTCGAAGCGCGGCATCCAGCCCAATGCGGTTTCCTTGGCGGAGATGCGACCCTTGCAGCGGTCGATGATCCACTTCAGCACGCGCATGTTGTCGCCGAAGCCGGGCCACATGAATTCGCCCTTCTCGTTCATGCGGAACCAGTTCACGCAGAAGATCTTCGGCGTGTCCTCGACGACGTGGCCCATGCGCAGCCAATGGTTGAAGTAGTCGCCCATGTGATAGCCGCAGAAGGGCAGCATCGCGAACGGGTCGCGGCGCACCACGCCCTGCGCGCCGAAGGCGGCAGCGGTGGTTTCCGAGCCCAGCGTCGAGGCCATGTAAACACCGAAGTTCCAGTTGAAGGCCTGGTATACCAGCGGCACCGTGGTGGCGCGGCGGCCGCCGAAGATGAAGGCCGAGATCGGTACGCCGGCGGGATCTTCCCAGGCGGAGTCGATCGACGGGCACTGGCCGGCCGGGGCGGTGAAGCGGGCGTTGGGGTGCGCAGCCTTGCGGCCGGTTTCCTTGGCGATCTCGGGCGTCCAGTCCTTGCCCTGCCAGTCGAGCAGGTGGGTGGGCGCTTCCTTGCTCATGCCTTCCCACCACACGTCGCCGTCGTCGGTCAGGGCGACGTTGGTGAAGATGATGTTTTCCTTCAGCGTCGCCATGGCGTTGAAGTTGGTCTTCTCGGAGGTGCCGGGAGCGACGCCGAAGAAGCCCGACTCGGGGTTGATGGCGTAGAAGCGGGTGCTGCCGTCGGCTTCCTTGCGCGGCTTGATCCAGGCGATGTCGTCGCCCACGGTGGTGATCTTCCAGCCGTCGAAGCTCTTCGGCGGGATCAGCATGGCGAAGTTGGTCTTGCCGCAGGCCGACGGGAAGGCGGCGGCGACGTAGCTCTTCTCGCCTTCGGGCGACTCGACGCCGAGGATCAGCATGTGCTCGGCCAGCCAGCCTTCGTCACGTGCCATGGTCGAGGCGATGCGCAGCGCGAAGCACTTCTTGCCCAGCAGCGCGTTGCCGCCGTAGCCCGAGCCGTAGGACCAGATTTCGCGCGTTTCGGGGAAATGCACGATGTACTTGGTGGTGGGGTTGCACGGCCAGCGGCTGTCCTTCTCGCCGTGCGCCAGCGGTGCGCCGACGCTGTGCACGCAGGGCACGAACTCGCCGTCGGTGCCGAGCACCTCGATGGCGCCCTTGCCCATGCGGGTCATCGTGCGCATGTTGGTGACGACATAGGGGCTGTCGGAGATTTCGACGCCGATGTGGGCGATCGGGCTGCCGAGCGGACCCATCGAGAACGGAACCACGTACATCGTGCGGCCGTGCATCGAACCCTTGAACAGATCGTTCAGGGTGCCGCGCATGACTGCGGGGTCTTCCCAGTTGTTGGTGGGGCCGGCGTCGACCTTGTCCTTGGAGCAGATGAAGGTGCGGTCCTCGACGCGGGCGACGTCGGAGGGGTCGGACCAGGCGAGGTAGGAGTTCTTGCGCTTTTCCGGGTTGAGCTTGATCAGCATGCCGGATTCGACCATTTCGGCGCACAGGCGGTCGTATTCTTCCTGCGAGCCGTCGCACCAGACCACCTGATCGGGTTCGGTGAGGGCGGCGATTTCGCCGACCCACTTCTTGAGGCCTTCGTGGCGAACGTATTCGGGGGCAGCGGCAATGGCCGCCTGGGCGTGGTTCTGAGACATGTGTACAGCTCTCCCGTGCTGTGATGCGAAACCATTCCCGTCGGTCGGCCATCGTCGAGGCGGTCTGCTGCCTGGCCGGCGGGCTGCGTGGGTGCCGGTGGCACCCGATGTCCGGTCTCGGTTCCACGAAGGCGGGCCGCGACCGGTGAAAGCCCATAATTATGCCACGACCGATGCCGGATCATGAATTGGATATGCTCGTAAGTGATTGGCAGGCCAGGGTGCGTTTAAGATGGGCGTGCGCGGCGCATTGCTTTCCTTTCAGTTTCCTTTCATATCGCAAATCACGTTTTCGGAATGCGGAAAATTGGTAATCGCGGTATCCTCGGCAGGGCCGCGCGAGTGCCGCCCTGCCTGCTCTGATGCCGGGAGCGGTCGATGGTGCGTGCCGCGCACTCCATACCCAGAAGACGAGACAGGAAAGAGACCATGGATGAACTGATTCGCAGTGCCGCCCTCGACTATCATCGTTATCCGCGTCCGGGCAAGATCTCGGTGACGCCGACCAAGGTGCTGTCAAACCAGCGGGACTTGTCGCTGGCGTATTCGCCCGGGGTGGCGGCCGCCTGCGATGCCATCGTCGAAGACCCCGCACAGGCCGCGGAGCTCACCGCGCGCTCGAACCTGATCGGCGTCGTCACCAACGGCACCGCGGTGCTGGGGCTGGGCAACATCGGCCCGCTGGCGTCCAAGCCGGTCATGGAAGGCAAGGGCGTGCTGTTCAAGAAGTTCGCCGGCATCGACGTCTTCGACCTCGAGATCGACGAGCCGGACGCCGACAAGCTGATCGACATGATCGCCGCGCTCGAGCCGACTTTCGGCGGCATCAACCTCGAGGACATCAAGGCGCCGGAATGCTTCTACATCGAGAAGAAGCTGCGCGAGCGCATGAAGATTCCGGTCTTCCACGACGATCAGCACGGTACCGCGATCGTCGTCGGCGCCGCCATCCTCAACGGCCTGCACCTGCAGGGCAAGGCGCTGAACCAGGTCAAGGTGGTGACTTCGGGCGCCGGCGCTGCGGCGCTGGCCTGCCTGGGTCTGCTCGAAAAGCTCGGCGTGCCGGTCGACAACATCTGGGTCACCGACATCGAGGGCGTGGTCTATGAGGGGCGCACCGTGCTGATGGACCCGATCAAGGCACGCTACGCCAAGAAAACCGATGCCCGCACGCTGGGCGAGATCATCGAAGGCGCCGACGTCTTCCTCGGCCTGTCGGCGGGCGGCGTGCTGAAGCCGGAGATGGCGGCGAAGATGGCGCCGCGGCCGATGATCCTGGCGCTGGCCAATCCGACGCCCGAGATCCTGCCGGAGCAGGTCAAGGAAGTGCGCGACGACGCGCTGATCGCCACCGGCCGTTCGGACTATCCGAACCAGGTCAACAACGTGCTGTGCTTCCCCTTCATCTTCCGTGGTGCGCTCGACGTCGGCGCCACCACGATCTCCGACGAGATGCAGCTTGCCGCGGTGAAGGCGATCGCCGAACTGGCGCGCGTCGAGCAGAGCGACATCGTCGCGGCCGCCTACGGTGAGAAGGTCGGCGGCTTCGGCCCCGACTACATCATTCCGCGTCCTTTCGACCCGCGCCTGATCGTCAAGATCGCGCCCGCGGTGGCCGAGGCGGCGGTGACCTCGGGCGTGGCGACGCGGCCGATCACCGACTGGGATGCCTATCGTGCCCAGCTCAACAATTTCGTCTGGCAGTCCGGCCTGATCATGAAGCCGGTGTTCGCCGCCGCACGCGCGAATCCGAAGCGCATCATCTTTGCCGAAGGCGAGTCCGAGAAAGTGCTGCGCGCGGTGCAGCAGGTGGTCGACGAAGGCTTGGCGCGCCCGATCCTGATCGGCCGTCCCGAGGTCGTGAAGTCCAACGTCGAACGCTTCGGCCTGCGCATGCTGGCCGATCGCGACTACGAATTGGTCAACCCCGATTCGGATCCGCGCTTCAACCAGTTGTGGCAGCACTACCACGAACTGATGGAACGCCACGGGGTGTCGGTGGAGTACGCCAAGAAGGAAGTCCGCCGCCGCACGACGCTGATCGGCACGCTGCTGCTCAAGTTCGGCTACGGCGACGGGCTGATCTGCGGCACCTACGGCATGCACCGCCTGCACCGCGAGTTCGTCGAATCCGTGCTCGGCCGTCGCGAAGGTGTCGAGCATCTCTACACGGTCAACCTGCTCAGCCTGCCGGGTCGCACCCTGTTCCTGGCCGACACCTATGTCAATTACGACCCGACGTCGGAGCAGATCGTCGAGATGACCTTGCTGGCGGCCGAGGAAATGAAGCGCTTCGGTGTCGAACCGAAGGTGGCCCTGCTGTCGCATTCGTCCTTCGGTTCGGCTGATTCGCCGACCGCCGAGAAGATGCGCGCTGCGCTGCGCGCGCTGCACGAACAGCATCCCGATCTCGCCGTCGAAGGCGAAATGCATGGCGACTCGGCGCTGGATGCCAGGCATCGCCTGCAGATCTTCCCCAACGCCAGGATGCGCGAGGATGCGAACCTGCTGATCTTCCCGACCCTGGATGCGGCCAACATCGCCTTCAACCTGCTCAAGAACGCCGCGGGCGAAGGCATGACCGTGGGGCCGATCCTGCTGGGCGCGTCCAAGCCGGTCCATATCCTGACGCCTTCGGCCACCGTCAGGCGCATCATCAACATGACGGCGCTGACCGTCGTCGAAGCCGGCCAGGGAGATTGATGCGCTTGCCGCCTCCCGCCTTCATCGTTCATCCTCCGCGCATGGCAATACGCGGGCATGATGGACGATGACGGCAGGGAGGCCGCAGACAGCGCTGGTTCTGACGGGCGGCGGCGCACGTGCCGCCTATCAGGTCGGAGTGCTCGCCGCGGTTTGTGAACTGCGCGGCCGCCGCGCGGGCAACCCCTTTCCCATCCTCTGCGGCACCTCGGCGGGGGCGATCAACGCCGTGGCGCTGGCGGTGTTCTCGCGCAGCTTCAAGCATGGCGTGTCGCGGCTCGAACACATCTGGCGCAATCTCCACGTCGATCAGATCTACCGTGCCGATGCGCCCGCCGTGCTCGGCAGTATCGGGCGCTGGGGCCTGGCGCTGACGACCGGCTGGGCCGTGCGCCAGACACCCCGTTCGCTGCTCGACAACACGCCCTTGGGCGAGTTGTTGGGCCGGGTGCTGGATTTCGCCGAAATCGGCCGCGCCATCGAGCGCGGCCACCTGCGGGCGCTGAGCGTCACGGCTTCCGGCTACGCCTCGGGCGAAAGCCTGACCTTCTTCGAGGCCGCAGCCGACATCCTGCCGTGGCGGCGCACGCATCGCATGGGCGTGCGCAGCTGCATCGGCGTCGATCACCTGATGGCCAGCAGCGCCCTGCCTTTCGTCTTTCCGGCGGTGCACATTCATCGCGAGTTCTTCGGTGACGGCTCGATGCGCCAGCTGGCGCCGGTCAGTCCGGCAATCCACCTCGGGGCCGACCGGATCATGGTGGTCGGTGCGGGGAGGCTCGCCGAGGAGGTGCGCCAGCGGGGGGAGGATTATCCATCGCCGGCCCAGATCGCCGGGCATGCGATGTCGAGCATCTTTCTCGATACGCTCGCGGTCGATCTCGAGCGGCTCGACCGGATCAACCGAAGCCTGGCGCTGATGACGGACGAAGAGCGGAGAGCCTCGGCCGGCCTGAAACACATCGAAACGCTGGTGATGCTGCCTTCGCGTCGACTCGACGCCATCGCCGGCCGGCATCGCCTGGCCTTGCCGCGTGCCCTACGTACCGTGCTGCGCAGCCTGGGCGCGATGCGCAGCGAGGGTTCGGCGCTGCTGTCCTACCTGCTGTTCGAGCCGGCATTCACGAACGCGCTGATCGAACTGGGCTACGAAGACACGATGGCGCGGCAGGGCGAAGTGAGTGATTTCCTTCGCCTCTAGCGCCGCAGATGGCGCATGGATTCCATGGGGTGGGACGGTTCGGCTGCGTGAATACCACCGTCTCCGGCCTGTGAAGCGACCGAGCATAACGGCATTTTTTGTATCAGGCGATGCCTCGTGACGGTGTTCGTGTGACAATTCGCACCTGCCTGCGAATTTGCTTCAAATAGCCTTGTTATCTGATTATTTTTACTGCAGATTCAAGGAAGGTAATCTCCTGTTGCGCGCCCTGCCATGAAACCACGTTCCCTGCTTGTCGCCGCTGTGATCGGCCTGTTCATGTTGCAACCGGTTTCGAATCTTGCCGAGGCTGCAGCCAGCAAGCCCGCGCGAACCAGTGCCAAGGCCGTACAGAAGAAACCCGTCGCCAAGAAATCCGTGGCAAAGAAGCCTGCCGTGAAGACGGCTGCGTCGAAGAAGAAGGCTGCGGCGAAACCGTCTGCCGGCAAGACGACACGGAATGCCGGGAGCAAGGCTGCTCCGACCGGGAAGGCTCAGCGTGTTTCGGTGCGGATGGCGCCCGCAGCCGCTGCAGCATCGGCCGCCGCGGCTGCGGCCGCAGCGGATGAGGTTGCGCTGGCGCTGGATGCCAACGGCTTCCCGCAACTCGGCTCCAGCGCCTTCTACATCGTCAACCCGGCCAATGGCGAAGTGCTGCTCGAGCGCAATGCCGCCGCGGTGGTACCGATCGCCTCCATCACCAAGCTGATGACCGCGATGGTCGTGCTCGATGCCGGGCAGAGCCTGTCCGAACCGATCGCGATCACCAACGCCGACATCGATACGCTCAAGGGTACGGGTTCGCGCCTGGCCATCGGTACCACGCTGACGCGCGAAGAAATGCTGCATCTCGCCTTGATGTCGTCCGAGAACCGCGCCGCCTCGGCGCTCGCGCGCCATTATCCGGGCGGCGAGCGAGCCTTCATCGAAGCGATGAACGTCAAGGCGCGCCTGCTCGGACTCTGGAACACCCGTTTCCACGACAGCACCGGGCTGAACCCGGCCAACGTCTCCAGCCCGCGAGACCTGGCCAAGATGGTGTCGGCGTCGGCGTCCTATCCGCTGATCCGGGAGTTCTCGACCTCGGCCGAACGTTATGTCGATGTTCGCGGCCGCCTGACCCGCTTCGGCAACACCAACGGCCTGGTCAAGAGTCCCGAATGGTCGATCAGCGTGTCCAAGACCGGCTACATCTCGGAGGCCGGCCGCTGCCTGGTCATGCAGACCTGGCTGCATGACCAGCCGGTGGTCATGGTGCTGATGGATTCCAGCGGACTTTATACCCGCACGGCGGATGCCAAGCGCGTGCGCAAATGGCTGGAGCAAGCCGACAGCGCGCCGCGCATGGCGGCGGCGCCGGTTCGCCGCGAAGGCTGATTCGCCTCAGCGGTGCCCTCGGGCGGCGCGCACGGCGCCATAGCCGAGAGCATGCGAGATTTCATCCGCGGTTTCGCGCACCAGCGGCGCCCAGTCGGGGTTGAAGCGCTCGGACGGTGTCGATAGTGACAGGCCGGCGATCAACTCGCCGCTGTCGTTGCGGATGCCGGCGGCAATGCAGCGCACGCCGGCTTCGACTTCATCCAGGTCGAAGCCCACGCCGTGGCGGCGGACCCGTTCGAGCTCCTTTTCGAGTGCCGGCAAGGTGGTGATGGAAGCCGGCGTCGAAGGCGGCAGCCCGGTGCGCCGGGCATATTCCCGAATGCGCTCGGGGCCGTCCTCGACCAGGAACAGCTTGCCGGTCGCCGTCGTGTGCAGGGGCGCACGAGCACCGACGATATGCACCACGCGCACCGAAGATCGCCCGCTCGAAGTCCGATCCACATAGACGATCTCGTCGCCTGCACGGATACCGAGGTTCACGCTCTCGCCGGTGGCTGCGTGCAGCTTCACCATCATCGGCATGGCGGTTTCGCGCAGCGAGATGCGCGACTTCACCAGGCTGCCCAGTTCCAGCAGGCGGATGCCCAGGCGGTAGATGCCGGCATCCGTGCGGTCGACGAAGCCGCTCTGGGTCATCGCACCGAGAATGCGGTGGGCCGTCGAGGGATGGAGTCCGGTTTCCAGGGCAAGCTGCTTGAGTGGAACCGGGTCGGCATGCTGGGCGAGGACGTCCAGCAGCTTCATCATGCGGTCGATGACCTGAATTGAATTCTTGCCTTCGGTTGCAGCGGGAGCGGGGTCGATCTTCTTGGTGGACACGGCAGTGCTCTGTACGAGCATTCGATGGATTGTCAGGAGTGCGAATCTTACCCGCCCACCTTGATTTCGCCTAATGAAATGAAGTGCGATCCAATGGCACGCGTGCCGTCCCGGTTGTGGGCGATAATGCCGCCTTGTCTCCATCGACCCTTCAGCCGGGAGCTGTCTTGAACACGATTCGCCGAACTCCGCCCACGCCCGCGCCCTCGCAGATCAGCGGTACGCTCAAGCTGCGTCCGCGTAAGGCGGAAGCTGCCGATGGCGAAGAGCGCAAGGAGGCGGCATCCCAGGAAGCCGAGCGGGCCGCCCGACGCCGGCCGCCAGCCGCCGGTGCTGCGCGACCTGGTGGACGGGGCAAGGCGGCGGGCTCTTCCTCCCACCCGGCTTCGACAGCGCGGAAACCGCGAGCCGATGACGGGCCTGCGGACCGGGAGCGTCCTGTGCCGAGACAGGATGCCCGGGAGCGGGGAGGAGAACCGACGCCTCAGGGCGTGCGCCTGTCCAAGATCATGGCCGAACGCGGCATCTGTTCGCGCCGCGAAGCCGATGAATTCATCGAACGCGGCTGGGTCTTCGTCGATGGCAAGCGGGTCTCCGAGCTGGGCATTCGCGTCGAAGCGGAGGTGCGCATCGATCTCGCACCGGAGGCCAGCCGGGCCCAGCGCCAGCGCGTCACGATCCTGCTGCACAAGCCGGTCGGCTACGTGTCCGGGCAGCCCGAACCCGGTTACGCGCCGGCGGTGAGCCTGATCGGGGCGGCGAATCAGTTCGACCGCGACACCGCGCAACGCTTCCACCCCAGCCAGCTCAAGAATCTCGCCCCCGCCGGGCGGCTCGACATTGATTCGACCGGCTTGCTGGTGCTGACGCAGGATGGCCGCATCGCCCGCCAGTTGATCGGCGACGATTCCAAGGTGGACAAGGAGTATCTGGTGCGGGTCGAAGGCCGGCTCGAGGCCGACGGCCTGGCCTTGCTGAATCACGGCCTCGAACTGGATGGCGTCAGGCTGCGCCCGGCGAAAGTGGAATGGATCAACGACGATCAGTTGCGTTTCCAGTTGCGCGAAGGGCGAAAGCGCCAGATCCGCCGCATGTGCGAACTGGTCGGCTTGAAGGTCGTGGGCCTCAAGCGCGTGCGCATCGGCAAGGTGAAGCTCGGCGAGCTGCCGCTCGGGCAATGGCGCTACCTGCGCGAGGACGAATCCTTCTGATTCAACCGTCTTGGACGGAGCGTACCGAAATGCGGCCACCGGGGACGATGGCCGCAGCTGGATTCAGACCAGCTATTCAGGCTGCCAAAAGCTCGCGTGCCCGGGCCTGCGTCTGCCTTATGCGCTTGTCGGCTTGTTTCAGCTCGGCTGCGTGTTCTGCGCTCAGGCCGCTCACTTCGGCGAAGCAGCCGGCGAGCGGGCAATCGCAACCCGGTGGGCAACCATGCTCGCATGCGCATTCCTGCTGCGTTTCGTCGAGCAGAACCATTTCCCGGATGGCTTCACAGCGACCGAGCGGGGAATCGAGGATGCTCATGACTGTCTCCTTTTTTATGCTGGCCAAGCTTGCTCTGGCTCCGGAAGTATCCCGAATGTCGCGTGAAATACGTCACGGTGCGTCCTTGATTCCAGTCTAGCGTGGCGGGATGGATTTGCCGGGCAATCTGGGCAAAGCTTGACCTGGGTCAACCGAAGGCAATGCGGACGGGATATTCGGCCTGCGTGGCGGATCTGCCGATTTGCCGGGTTTGCGGCAATGGGGATCGGCGAAGGGGCCGCGTTCGTGTTCCCAGCCTGGGCCGGGTGAAGTTTGGGCACAGAATTCCCGGCCGTCCAGCTTGCTGCGCCAGACGTGCCACGGGGCTGGCGCGGCGTCGGCAGAGCTTGCCAGCAGCAGTGCGCCAAGGAGCAGAGCGCGGCGCGCGCCCTTGGGTTCATTCGGCACGCAGGGCCTCCACCGGGTTCAGGCGGGCGGCGCGGCTGGCGGGCAGGATGCCGGCCAGCAGACCGATCAGCACCGCCATGCTTTCGGCGGCGAGGACGAAAGCCCAGGGCGTGCTGACCGGCAGGTCGGGGAGCAACAGGCCGATCGACTGGGCGAGACCCATGCCCGCGGCCAGGCCGATCAGGCCGCCGGCGGCGGAAAGCGCCACGGCTTCGCCGAGGAACAGGCCGAGAACGGTGCGGCGGCGCGCGCCGAGCGCCACCAGCAGGCCGATTTCGCTGGTGCGCTCGGCGACGGCGATGGTCATGATGGTGGCGATACCGACCCCGCCCACCAGCAGCGAGATGCCGCCCAAGGCGCCGACCGCAGCGGTGAGGATGCCGAGGATGTTCGACAGCGTCGCCAGCATGTCCTCCTGGGTGCGCACGGTGAAATCCTCGCGGCCGTGGCGTGCCGTCAGGCTGTGCCTGACCTGATCGACGACGCGTGCGACCGGCACGTTCTCGTCGTAGCTGAGGCCGATCTCCATCAGGCCGTCGCGCTTGAACAGCGCCATGCCGCGCACGGTGGGGATGAAGGCGGTGTCGTCGAGATCGAAGCCGAGGAACTGGCCCTTTTCCTCCATGATGCCGATGACGCGGTAGCGCTCGTCGCCGATCTGCACCCGTGCGCCGAGTGCGTTGCCGGCATCGAACAGCTCGCGCTTGAGCTTGGCGCCGAGCACGACGAAGGCGCGCGCGTTGTCGCTGTCGTCCGGCGGCAGGAAGCGGCCGATGCGCACCCGCATCGCGTAGATGTCCTGCATGCCGGCGCCGACCGCCAGCACCGTGGTGCGCCGCACGCGGCCATTGGCGCGTACTTCGGCGTTGCCGCTGATGTTGCCGGAAACGTGGATGACGTGCGGCAGGCGGGCCAGCGCCGCGGCGTCGTCGAGCGTCAGTTCGCGCGCGGAGGAGGGCAGGCCGGGCGGGCCGCCGCGCGCGCCTTCGCGCCCCGGGGCGATCTCGATGACGTTGGTGCCGAACTGGCCGAACTCCCGCAGCACGAAGCGGTGCAGGCCTTCGCCGAGCGAAGTGAGCAGGATCACTGCGGCGATGCCGACCGCGATGCCGCCCAGCGTCAGCATGCTGCGCAAGCGGTGGGCGGTGATCGAGCGCAGCGCCAGGTGCAGGAGGTCGCGCCAGCTCATGGCATCGTCTGCCTGTTCATCGCTTCGTCAGCGCCTGGACCGGGTCCAGCGCGGCGGCGCGGCGCGCCGGCATGACGCCGAACAGCAGGCCGGTGGTCAGCGCGGTGCCGAGCGCGGCGCTCACCGCCCAGTCTGGCGGCCAGGCAGGCAGGGTGGGAAAGGCGAGCCGGATCGCCCACGCGCCGGCATGGCCGAGCACGAAGCCGGCCAGCGCGCCTGCCAGCGACAGCAGCGCGGCTTCGGCGAGGAAGGCCAGGCGGATCGCCCGGCTGCTGGCGCCCAGCGCCTTCAGCAGGCCGATTTCGCCGGTGCGCTGGGTCACGGCGACCAGCATCACGTTCATGACCAGGATGCCCGCCACTGCCAGGCTGATCGCGGCGATGCCGGCCACACCCAGAGTCAGCGCGCCGAGGATGCGGTCGAAAGTGCCCAGCACCGCGTCCTGGGTGATGACGGTGAAATCGAGCTCGCCCTGGCGGCGTGCGCCCAGCAGCTTCTCGACCTCGCGCTGGGCGGGCAGCAGGGATTCACGGTCGCGCGTCTCGATCATGATGCGGAACAGCGAGTTGGTGTCGAACATCGCCTGTGCGGTGGCGACCGGCACCAGCACCAGTTCGTCCGAGTTCATGCCCAGCCCGCGGCCGGCCGGCCCCATGACGCCGATCACGCGCAGGCGGCGGTCGCCCAGCCGGATCATGCGGCCGATGGCATTCTGGTTGCCGAACAGTTCGGCGCGGATCGTTTCGCCGATGACGGCGACTGCCGAAGCGCGGCGGAAATCCTCGCGCGGCAGGAACTGCCCGCGGGCGACGCCGAAGCCGCGGATGTCGACATAGTCGGCGCTGGTGCCCAGCACCATGACTTCGCGCAGGCGGCCGCCGAAGGAAATCTCGGCACTGCCCATCGCCAGCGGGGCGACGCGCTTGACCTGCGGCAAGCGCAGCAGCGACGCGGCGTCGTCGGTGGTGAGGTCGCGCGGCGTGCTGCTGACGAAGCTGCCCGGGTTGACGCCGCCGGTTTCGTTGCGGCCGGGCAGCACGATCAGCAGATTGGCGCCTAGCGCGGCGAATTCCTCGACGACGAAGCGCCGTGCGCCGTCGCCGAGCGCGGTCAGCATCACCACTGCGGCGACGCCGATCGACATCGCCAGCATCATCAGCGCAGTGCGCTGCGGGTAGCCGAGCGCGGCGCGGGTGGCGAAGCGCAGCGTATCGACGGGGCTCATGACGGATCCGGCGTTGCTGCCGGCGTGCTGCGCAGATCCTGGCGGATGGCGCCGTCCTCCATCAGCAGGTGGCGGCGGGCGCGTGCGCCCATCGCCGGATCGTGGGTGACGACGATCAGGGTAGTGCCGGCGGCGTTCAGCGCTTCGAGCAGGGCCGTGACTTCCTGGCCGGTGGCGCGGTCGAGGTTGCCGGTGGGTTCGTCGGCCAGCAGCATCGCAGGGCGCATGATCGTGGCGCGGGCGATCGCCACGCGCTGGCGCTGGCCGCCGGAAAGTTCGTCCGGGCGGTGGTGGGCGCGCGACTCGAGGCCGAAATCCTTCAAGGCCCGTTGCACGCGTGCGCTGCGCTCGGCCACCGGAACGCCGGCCAGCATCAGCGGCAGGGCGACGTTCTCGGCGGCGGTCAGGCGCGGCACCAGATGGAAGCTCTGGAACACGAAGCCGATGCGCGCGCTGCGCACCGCCGCCTGTTCGTCGGCCGACAAGGTCGTGACGTCGCGGCCTTCGAGGCGGTAATGGCCGCTGTTCGGGCGGTCGAGCAGGCCGAGCAGGTTCAGCAGGGTGGACTTGCCCGAACCGGAAGGGCCCATGACTGCGACGTACTCGCCGGCCTTGATGCGCAGCGACACGTCGTTCAGCGCATGCACCTCGCTGTCGCCGAGCCGGAAGATGCGTTCGATGCCTTCCAGTTCGATCTGCGCCATGCTCTGCTCCGGGCTAGCGGGCGACGGCTTCGATGCTGACCCGCGCCCCGGCCGCGACGCCTGCGCGCTCCAGCGAGGTGACGATGCGCTCGCCGGCGTTCAGGCCGTCAACGATCTCGGTGTGTTCCCAGTTCGACAAGCCGGTACGCACTTCGCGTTCGACCAGCCGGCCGTTTGCTTCCACCAGCACGCGCTGGCCTTCGCGCAGCGCCGCGGTGGGAATGCGTAGCGCGTCGGCGCGCGTGTCGAGCACGATCTCGACGTCGGCGCTGTAGCCCACCAGCATGCCGCGCGCTTCATCGGGGCGGACGAAGTCGATGTCCACCTCCACCGTGCGCGCCTGCTTCTCGACTGCGGTGATATAGGGCGCGATGCGCTTGACGCGGCCTTCGAAGACGGTGGCCGGCATCGCTTCGAGCGTGATCCGCACCGGCTGGCCGGGACGGATCCGCGGGGCATCGATTTCGTCCATCGGTGCCTTGACGTACAGACAGGTGTCGTCGATCAGGTCGATCGCCGGCGGCGTCGGCACGCCGGGCGGGGAAGGAATGGAGATCTCGCCGAGTTCGCCGGTGATCAGCGCCACGGTGCCGGCGAAGGGCGCGACCAGCACCAGGCGCTGGCGGTCGGTCTCGGTGGCGTCGACCTGCGCCTGGGCGGTGAGGACGTCGGCCCGCGCCGTGTCGCAGGCGGCGCGCCGGGCATGGGCTTCGGTGCGGGCCCTTTCCTCGGCGCTGGCCGAGACGAAGCCGCGCTGGACCAGTTGTGCCTGGCGTGCCGCCTCGCGTTCGGCGTTGTCGGCGACGGTACAGGCTTCCCGCACGCGCTGGCGCGCGGCCGCAAGCTGCGCCCTGGCCACCGTCAGCCGTGCTTCGAGATCGCCATGCCACAGCCGCATCAGCACCTGGCCGGCTTCGACGCGGTCGCCTTCCTTGACGCCCAGATAGTCGATGCGGCCGCCGACGATGGTTGCCATCTTGCTGCGCTGGCAGGCTTCGATCTCGCCGGCGCGGGTGTTCGACAGCGTCGCCTCGACCAGCCCGCGCCCCACTTCATGCACCACCACCGCCACCGGCTTGGGCCGCGTCAGCCACCAGCCGGCTGCCGCCAGCAGGATCAGTATGACGAGATAGGGGAGCAGGCGGCGCAGTTTCATGGCGGTGGGGCTCGGTGCTTCCTCAATGGTTCATTTCCCGCCCTTCGCCCACGAATCCTTCAGCGTGACCGTGCGGTTGAATACCGGCGAGCCGGGTTTCGAATCGACGCGGTCGGCGACGAAGTAACCGTGGCGCTCGAACTGGAAGCGGTCCTCGGCCTGGGCGTCCTTCAGCGCCGGTTCCAGCCAGGCGGTGACGGTGCGCTTGCTGTCCGGGTTGATGTCGTCGAGGAAGTCGCGCTCGGTGTCCGGGGCGTCGCCTTCGCGGCGCTGGCCGGGGTGGGGATGGGCGAACAGGCGGTCGTACAGGCGCACTTCGGCCTGGTAGCCGTGCGCGGCCGAGACCCAGTGCAGGTTGCCCTTGACCTTGTAGTTGTCGGCGCCCGGCGTGCCGGACTTGGAGTCGGGCATGTATTCGGCCAGCACCGCGGTGACATTGCCGTCGGCGTCCTTCTCGCAGCCGGTGCATTTGACGACGAAGCCGTAGCGCAGCCGCGCCATGTTGCCGGGGTAGAGGCGGCGGAAGCCCCTGATGGGTTCTTCCATGAAGTCCTCGCGCTCGATCCACAGCTCGCGGCCGAACGGCATCTCGCGCTTGCCGAGCTCGGGCTTGAGCGGGTGCTTGGGCGCCTCGCACAGCTCGGACTGGCCTTCGGGGTAGTTGGTGATGACCAGCCGCAGCGGATCGAGCACGGCGACGCGGCGTTCGGCGGCTTCGTTGAGGTCGTCGCGCATGCACTCTTCGAGCACGCTCATGTCGATCCAGGCGTCGGCCTTGGAGACGCCGATGCGCTCGGCGAAGCGGCGGAAGCCGGCCGGCGTGAAGCCGCGGCGGCGGGCGCCGATCAGGGTCGGCAGGCGGGGGTCGTCCCAGCCGTCGACATGGCCTTCGTTGACGAGCTGGATCAGCTTGCGCTTCGACAGCACGACGTAAGTCAGGTTGAGGCGGGAGAATTCGATCTGCTGCGGCAGCGGGCGCGGGAAGTGGCCTTCGGCCGCCAGCGCGTCGAGCAGCCAGTCGTAGAAGGGGCGCTGGTCCTCGAATTCGAGCGTGCACACCGAGTGGGTGATGTTCTCGATCGCGTCCTCGATCGGGTGGGCGAAGGTGTACATCGGGTAGATGCACCACTTGTCGCCGCTGCGGTGGTGGCTGGCGTGGCGGATGCGGTAGATCGCCGGGTCGCGCAGGTTGATGTTGGGGCTGGCCATGTCGATCTTCGCGCGCAGCACGTGAGTGCCTTCGGCGAACTCTCCGGCGCGCATGCGCTCGAAGAGCTCCAGGTTCTCGGCCACGCTGCGGTCGCGCCAGGGGCTGTTCTTGCCCGGTTCGGTCAGCGTGCCTCGGTTGGTCCGCATCTCTTCGGCCGACTGCGAATCGACATAGGCCTTGCCGGCCTTGATCAGGCTGACGGCGCAGGCGTGCATGGTGTCGAAGTAGTCCGAGGCGAAATACAGGTGTTCGCCCCAGTCGAAACCGAGCCAGTGCACCGCTTCGATGATGGCGTCGACGTACTCCTGCTCTTCCTTTTCCGGGTTGGTGTCGTCGAAGCGCATGTGGCAGACGCCGCCATAGGCTTCGGCGAGGCCGAAATTCAGGCAGATCGACTTGGCGTGGCCGTAGTGCAGGTAGCCGTTCGGTTCGGGCGGGAAGCGCGTCTCGACGCGGCCACCCCATTTCCCGCTGCGAATGTCTTCGTCGATGATGTTGCGGATGAAGTTGCTCGGTGCGGCGGCTTCGGCGCCGGTCTTGCTGTCGGGGTGATTCATCGGATTCAAGGGAGCTGGAGAGTTGCGGGCGGCCTGCCGGCATGGCCCATGGATGCTTGCGATTGGGGTGGATTGTAGCCGATTGGCTCCACCCGTCGGGCCGGGGAGGCAGAAGGGCGGGAAATCGGCTGGATATAATTTGCGCCAAATGCGCTTCGCCCGCGGACGGCGTTCGGATATACGCTGGGGCGAGTTTTTCGTGGAGATGGAATGCAAGAGGATTTCGATGCTGCTGTCGGTGCGCTGGAGCAGCATCCAGCGCTTTACACGCTGGTAGCGGTCGGCAGTCTGCTGGCCCTCGCCTGGCTGGCGAACTGGCTGACCAAGCACGTCCTGCTGCGCGGCCTGCGCACGCTGCTGGGCGCGAGCGTGCTTGCCCGGGACGGCGAGCCGGGCGGAACGAGTCCGATGCGGGTGGTGTCGCGGCTGTCGAACGTCGTCCCCGCGCTGGTGCTGATGATCGGCGTCGGCATGGTGCCGCACCTTCCCGAAGCGCTGGTGACGGTGGTCCAGAACGTCTGCAGCGCCTTCATCGTGCTGACGGTGGCGCTGGCGCTGGGCGGCCTGATGAACATTCTCGGCGCGCGCTATCAGCGCCGCCCGAGCGCCCGGATCCGGCCGATCAAGGGTTATGTCGAGGTGACCAAGATCGTCATCTACTTCATCGCCGCGATCCTGATGGTGGCGAGCCTGGTCGATCGTTCGCCGCTGATCCTGCTGTCCGGCCTGGGGGCGATGGCGGCGGTGCTGATGCTGATCTTCCAGGACACCTTGCTGTCGCTCGTCGCCAGCATCCAGCTGGCGTCCAACGACATGGTCCGGATCGGCGACTGGATCGAGATGTCGCAACTGAACGCGGATGGCGACGTCATCGACATCGCGCTGCACACGGTGAAGGTGCAGAACTTCGACAAGACCATCACGACCATCCCGACCAAGCGCCTGATCTCGGATTCGTTCCGCAACTGGCGCGGCATGCGTGAATCGGGCGGGCGGCGGATCAAGCGCAGCCTCTACATCGACCAGCACAGCATCCGCTTCCTGACCGACGAAGAACGCCGGCGCCTCGACCGCTTCGCGCTGCTCGACGGCTACCTGCCGGCCAAGGAGGCCGAACTGGAGGCCTGGAACGCCAGCCTGCCGGGCGGCGAGCGCGACGTCGTCAATCGCCGCCGCGTCACCAACATCGGCACTTTCCGTGCCTATGTCGACCGCTACCTGCGCCATCACCCCGGCGTGCATCAGGGCATGATGCTGATGGTGCGCCAGATGGCGCCGACTTCCGACGGCCTGCCGCTGGAAATCTACTGTTTCTCCAACTCCGTCGTGTGGGCCGAGTACGAAGGCACGCAGTCGGACATCTTCGACCATCTGCTGGCCATCCTGCCGGAGTTCGGCCTGCGCGTGTTCCAGCATCCCAGCGGCGCCGACATGCGTGCGCTCGGCCGCGGCATGCAGGCGTCGGAGGGCTTCCCTGCCGGCATCGATGGCGGCCCGAGCGTGATCGACAGGGCGCGCGGATAGGCCTTCTCACGGTCGCCGTCGCGGGCATCCCGGGGAGGTGGCCGATCCACGCAGCCTGTCGGCCGTGACGTACGACACGCCGACGGCGATGCTGTCCGGTGCGCCGCTGCCTGCCTGTGCTCCGGTTCTGGCAACATGAGCGATCCATGCGATTTTCATCATGCGGATGGCCGGCGCGGAGCCGGTCATCCTTTGTTGCACACCGGGCTGGCGTAGGTACCGCACTGGGCGTGGATAATCGCCTGGCCTGTTACAAATCTGGAGGCTGGACATCATGAAGAAGATCATCGTTTCCCTGACTGCGCTCACCTTCGCCGCCGGCGGCCTGGTCGGCTGCGCCAACATGAGCGAAACCCAGCGCGACACCGGCGTCGGTGCCGGCATCGGCGCCGTGGCCGGTGCGGCGATCGGGCGCGCGACGGCCGGTGGCAACAAGAGCAAGAGCACCACGACCGGGGCGGCGGTGGGCGCCGCGGTGGGCGCTGCGGGCGGCTATCTGTGGTCGCAGCACATGCAGAAGCAGAAGGCCGAGATGGAGCAGGCGACCCAGGGCACCGGCATCGGCGTCAGCCAGACCGCCGACAACCAGCTCAAGGTCGATATCCCGAGCGATGTCTCCTTCGACACCGGCCGCTACGACATCAAGCCGAACATGCGCCCGGTGCTCGACCGGCTGGCGGGCGGCTTGAACCAGCACCCGGTCACCACCGTCACCATCATCGGCCACACCGACAGCACCGGCAGCGACGCGGTCAACAATCCCTTGTCGATCAACCGTGCCGCCGCAGTGCGCGACTACCTGACGGCGCGCGGCGTGTCGGCGCAGCGCATCGCCATCGACGGCCGCGGCTCGCGCCAGCCGGTCGCCGACAACTCGACTGTGTCCGGCCGTGCGATGAACCGCCGCGTCGAGATCTTCGTCGGCGAAGCGGCACAGTAAGGCCGTCCGGTTTTTCCCGGGCCGGCTTCCTGCCTGGCCCGAAAGAAATTGGCAACGCCCGCCCGGGAAGCTCTCCCGGGCGGGCGTTGTCGTTGTGCCGCCGGAACCGTGCTCAGACGTTCCGATAGACTTCCGCGCCGGATTTGACGAACTCGACGGCCTTCACTTCCATGCCCTTGCTCAGCGCCTCGGCCTCGGCGATGCCCTGGGCGGCGGCGAAGTCGCGCACGTCCTGGGTGATCTTCATCGAGCAGAAGTGCGGGCCGCACATCGAGCAGAAGTGCGCGACCTTGGCCGAATCCTTGGGTAGGGTCTCGTCGTGGAATTCACGCGCCTTGTCCGGGTCGAGGCCGAGGTTGAACTGGTCTTCCCAGCGGAACTCGAAGCGCGCCTTGGACAGCGCGTTGTCGCGGATCTGCGCGCCCGGATGGCCCTTGGCCAGGTCGGCTGCGTGCGCCGCCAGCTTGTAGGTGATGATGCCTTCCTTGACGTCCTGCTTGTTGGGCAGGCCCAGGTGCTCCTTGGGCGTGACGTAGCACAGCATCGCGGTGCCGTACCAGCCGATGGTGGCCGCGCCGATGCCGCTGGTGATGTGGTCGTAGCCGGGGGCGATGTCGGTGGTCAGCGGCCCCAGGGTGTAGAAGGGCGCCTCGTGGCACTGCTCGAGCTGCAGGTCCATGTTCTCGCGGATCAGGTGCAGCGGCACGTGGCCCGGGCCTTCGATCATCACCTGCACGTCGTGCTTCCAGGCGATCTGGGTCAGTTCGCCCAGGGTCTTGAGCTCGCCCAGCTGGGCGTCGTCGTTGGCGTCGTAGATCGAGCCGGGACGCAGGCCGTCGCCGAGGCTGAAGGCGACGTCGTAGGCCTTCATGATCTCGCAGATTTCCTCGAAGCGTTCGTACAGGAAGCTTTCCTTGTGGTGGGCCAGGCACCACTTGGCCATGATCGAGCCGCCGCGGCTGACGATGCCGGTCATGCGGTTGGCGGTCAGCGGCACGTAGCGCAGGCGCACGCCGGCGTGGATGGTGAAGTAATCCACGCCTTGCTCGGCCTGCTCGATCAGGGTGTCGCGGAAGATTTCCCAGCTCAGTTCCTCGGCCTTGCCGTTGACCTTCTCCAGTGCCTGGTAGATCGGCACGGTGCCGATCGGCACCGGGCTGTTGCGGATGATCCATTCGCGGGTCTCGTGGATGTTCTTGCCGGTCGACAGATCCATCACGGTGTCGCCGCCCCAGCGGATCGCCCAGGTCATCTTGTCGACTTCCTCGTTGATCGAGGAGCCGAGCGCCGAGTTGCCGATGTTGGCGTTGATCTTCACCAGGAAGTTGCGGCCGATGATCATCGGCTCGGTCTCCGGGTGGTTGATGTTGGCCGGGATGATGGCGCGGCCGCGGGCGACTTCGTCGCGGACGAACTCGGGCGTGATCTCGGCGGCCAGGCTGGCGCCGAAGCTCTGCCCCGGGTGCTGGCGCAGCAGCATGTCGGCCATGCGCTGGCCCTTGGGGCCGGTGGCGCGCAGGGTCTCGATGTAGCGGGCGCGGTTCAGGTTCTCGCGGATGGCGATGTATTCCATCTCGGGGGTGATGATGCCGCGGCGCGCATAGTGCATCTGGCTGACATTCTGCCCGGCCTTGGCGCGGCGCGGCTTGCGGTGCAGGCCGGGGAAGCGCAGTTCGTCGAGCGCCTTGTCGGCGGCGCGCTGGCGGCCGAATTCGGAGGACAGGTCGGGCAGCACCTCGGTGTCGCCGCGCTCCTCGATCCAGCCCTGGCGCAGCGCAGGCAGGCCGGAGCGGATGTCGATCTTCGCCGCCGGGTCGGTGTAGAGGCCGGAACAGTCGTAGACGAAGATCGGCGGGTTGGGCTCGGCGCCGAAGGAAGCCGGAGTGTCGCTTTGCGTGATCTCGCGCATCGGCACGCGGATGTCCGGGCGCGAGCCTTCGACGTAGATCTTGCGCGAGTTCGGCAGCGGCGCGATCGCCGCTTCGTCGACGTGGGCGGATGAGGCGAGGAATTTTTCCGGGGCGTTCATGAGGGCTGTCTCCGTGTTGGGTGTTTGAATCGTGTACGGCGGGATGGAACTGGGAAAAGGCTGCACCGCCAGCGCGGAATGCGGAGATAGGGTGGTGCGGCGGGGAGGGCGCGAGGCGCTGCGGACCTTCTCGGTGCGGGGCGCCGGAGGGGTTCAGTCCGAACCGTTCCGTACGCGCCACAGCGCGTGGAAGTGATGGACCGGTCCATGGCCGCTGCCTACCGCCAGCTGGTCTGCATGCGCGATCGCATTCACCAGCCATTGGCGCGCATGGCGTACCGCTGCTTCGACCGGGCGGAAGTCGCCCGCCGTCTGGGGCAGCAGCGCGGCGATGGCCGAGCTCAGCGTGCAGCCGGTACCGTGGGTGTTGCGGGTGTCGATGCGCCGGGCGGGCAGTTCGACCATGCGGTCGCCGTCGAACAGCAGGTCGGTCAACTCGTTGCCCGGCAGATGGCCGCCCTTCAGCAGCACCCAGCGTTCGGACGACTGCGGCAGCAGTTCGCGCAGGCGCTCGGCGGCGCGGTACATTTCCTTGACCGATTCCGGGGCGCGCTGCTCGAGCAGCACGCCGGCTTCGGGCAGGTTGGGGGTGATCATGAAAGCCTGCGGGAACAGCGCCTCGCGCATCATCGCGATCGCGCTTTTTGCCAGCAGGCTGTCGCCGCTCTTGGCGACCATGACCGGGTCGAGCACGACCCTGGCGGCCTGCCAGTGGGCGAGGCGGTCGGCAACGGTGGCGGTGACTTCGGCGCTGCCGAGCATGCCGATCTTGGTGGCGTGCAAACGCACGTCGGCGAACAGGGTGTCGATCTGCAGGCGCAGGAAATCGGTCGGCGGCACATGCACGCCGGTCACGGCCTGCGTATTCTGCGCGGTCAGAGCCGCGACCACGCCGCAGCCGAAAGCGCCGAGCGCGGAGAAGGTCTTGATGTCGGCGAAGACGCCTGCGCCGCCTGACGGATCGATGCCGGCGATCGAGACGACGTTCGGAATGTGGGATGTACTGCTGGCCGCAGCCGCGGATGATGCAGATGAGTTCATGAGTCCGTTTCCCTACGCCGGTGCGAGCCGGATCAGGTTCCAAGGGTGTATCTCAGCCCATTCGCCATGGGCACCCCCAACGAGAGCGGCAGACGATACTGCATGTGCTCTCGTGTGGCAAGGGTCTCAAGATTTCGCTGGCGGGGTCGTTTAGGATCGTACCGATCCGAATCCGGCTGTTTCGATGAAACCGTTCCGTCCGCTTCTCCTCGCCATGCTGGTCGCCATGCCCTTGCAGGACGCGCTTGCCGCCGACTGGCAACTGGTGCTGAGCGACCGCAGCCGGCGCGTCGAAATCGATCGCGCCAGCATCTTCTCGTCCGACCGCGGCACCAAGGTGTCGTGGGGCAGGGTGGTGCTGGGCAGGGCGGAAGCGGCTGCTTCCGGCTACGCCACGATCAAGGCGCTAAATCGTTATGACTGCCAGAACCGGACTTTCGCCACCGTCAAGCGCGTCTATCTGGACATCGACGACAACATCGTGCGCGAGGAGCCGGTCGCCGATGCGCAGCCGCTGCAGGTGACGCCGGGGTCGGTGGATGAACGGATGTGGCGCGAGGTCTGCGGCCCTCCATCCGCCGCCGACATCCAGAAAGTCGCGGGCGAGATCCAGAAGCTGGCCGGGAAGGCCATGCCGCAGGCAATCGCCGTCAAGCCTGCCGAGCGGTTGCAGCCTGTCGAAGCGTCTGCCCGTCCCGGCCCGATCGAGGCGGGCGATATTTCGGCGCAGCCGCTCCGTGCGGCGGATACGCAGCCAGCGCCGGCGTCGATCGTGCCGGGCTTGCCCGGCGTCAAACCGGCCAGGCCTGATGCGCAAGCGATGGCGCGGGAGGCGCCCAAAGCCCCGGAGGCTGCGCCGCAGCGCCCGGCCGGGCGGCCTGAACCCATGGCTGCCGTGCAGAAACCGAAGCCGAGCGCTGCGCGCAAAGCGTCCGCGGGCGAGGCGGCCAGGCCACGCGCCACGCCGCCGGCCCGGTCGCCAGGGGGAAGCGGGCAGCCGCCAGCGCTTGCGGCGAAGCCGGTGGGCGAGGCGGCAAAGGCCGATCCGCTGGAGGCGCTGCTGCAGGCCCAGCGCAGCAGACCGGCAGGGCCGGGCTGGAGCTACGAGGGCGAGACCGGCCCCGACGCATGGGGGCGGCTGCGGCCCGACTGGCGCACCTGCAGCGAGGGGCAGCGCCAGTCGCCGATCGATCTGCGCGAAGGCCTGGCGGTCGATCTGGCCCCGGTCAAGTTCCATTACCACGCCAGCGGTTTCCGCATCAGCGATACCGGCAACACGCTGCAGGTCGATGTCGGCGGCGGCATGGGCATGGAGGTGCGGGGCGTCCGCTACGAGCTCGAGCGCTTCACGCTTCACCGCCCGTCGCAGGAGCGCATCGGCGGCATGGCCTACGACATGGCGATGTACCTCGAGCATCGCAGCGCCGGCGGCGACATCGCGATGCTGGCCGTGCAACTGACGGTCGGCACGGAGCCCAACGCGCTGCTGCAGACGTTGTGGAACAACCTGCCGCTCGATCGCGGCCGCGAGTACGTGCCCGATGCGGCCATCGACCTGGCCACTTTCGTGCCGGCCGATCCGGCCCATTTCCTTTATCTGGGCTCGCTGCCGACGCCGCCCTGCACCGAGGACGTGGTGTGGGTGGTGATGAAGACACCGGTGGAGATGAGCGCCGATCAGCTCGCCCTCTTCAGCCGCCTGTACGCGCGCAATACGCGGCCGATCCAGCCGACCAACGGCCGCCTGGTGCTCGAGTCGCGCTGAATCCGCGTGCCTGGCGTTCGCGGCTTCGCTTCCCGCGCTTCGCCCGCGATCCATTCCCGTCGCAAGGCATCAACTGCGTTAGAATGACGCGGTTTTGCCACGATGGACGGCGTATCGAGTCGGCGTCCGCCAAGAGTCCGCCTATTTTCGCCGGGAGCACTTGATGAACTTCGAAAAAGCACGCTTCAACATGGTCGAGCAGCAGATCCGCCCCTGGGAGGTGCTGGATCAGGACGTGCTCGATCTCCTGATGACGGTCAAGCGCGAGGAATTCGTGCCGGCGGAGGCGCGCGCGCTGGCGTTCGCCGACGTCGAGATCCCGATCGGCTGTGGCCAGATGATGCTGAAGCCGGTCATCGAAGGCAAGGTGCTGCAGGCGCTGCAACCGTCGAAGTCCGACTCCGCGCTCGAGATCGGCACCGGTTCCGGCTTTTTCGCCGCGCTGCTGGCCGCGCGCTGCGAATGGGTGCGGACGATGGAAATCGAGCCCGAGCTGGTCAAGCTCGCCTCCGCCAACCTGGAGCGCAATGGCGTCGAGAACGTCGTCGTCGCCCAGGGCGATGGCATCGACGGCTGGCCCGAGCGTGCGCCGTACGACGTGATCGTCGTTTCGGGCGGCGTGCAGGAGGTGCCGCAGGCGCTGCTGGAGCAGCTCAAGGTCGGCGGCCGCCTGTTCGCCTTCGTCGGCGAGGCACCGGTGATGAAGGCCCGCCTGATCACCTGCGAGGCCGAAGGGCGTTTCCGCAGCGAAGACATCTTCGAAACCGTCGTGCCGATGCTGCAGAACGCAGCGCGCCGCGACAGCTTCAGCTTCTGAGCCGCCCATGCAGCAGATCGGTCCGCGCGACCTGGCCGAGCGCCTGAACGATGCCTCCCGGGAAGCGCCATTGCTGCTCGACGTGCGCGAGCCCTGGGAGTTCGAACTGTGCCGCATCGACGGTTCGGTGCCGATGCCGATGGGCAGCGTGCCTGCGCGCCTTGCCGAACTGGATCGCGACCGCGAGACGGTCGTGATCTGCCACCACGGCGGGCGCAGCGCCCAGGTGTGCATGTTCCTCGAACATCAGGGCTTCAGCAGGGTCATCAACCTGGCGAGTGGCGTTGCCGGCTGGGCGGCACAGGTGGATCCGGGCATGCCGCAATACTGAGCGGCAGCCTGTCTCCGGAGGTTCGAGTGAATCGCATCCTGGCAATCTGTCTGTCCACACTGTTTTCAGGCAGTGCCCCGGCGGCCGATCTGATGCAGGTGTACCAGGAGGCGCTGGCGAACGACGCGAAGTTCTCCGCTGCCCGTGCGCAGTTCGAGGCCGGGCAGGAGAAGGTGGCGCAGGGCCGTGCCGGCCTGCTGCCGCAGATCGGCCTGAATGCCGATGCGAGCTGGAACGACAACGAGATCGAGGCCCGCGCCGGCAGGACGTCCGGCGACTACGACCGGCGCGGCTACGGCGTCCAGCTCAGCCAGCCCTTGTTCCGCTGGCAGAACTGGGTGCAGTTCAAGCAGGGCGAACTGCAGACCGCGCTTGCCGGCGCCCAGTTCGACGCGCAGCGGCAGGAGCTGGTGCTGCGCGTCGCCGAAGCCTATTTCGACGTGCTCAACGCCCAGGATGCGGTGGATGCGGTGAGCCAGCTGCGCACCGCGGCGGGTGAGCAGCTGGAACTGGCCAGGACCAGCTTCGAGGTCGGTACGGTGACGATCACCGACGTGCACGAGGCACAGTCGCGCTTCGATCTCGCCTCGGCGCAGGAAATCGCGGCACAGAACCAGCTCGAAGTGGCGCGCCAGGTGCTGGCGCAGATCATCGGCAGGCAGCCCGACATGCTCGCCGGTCTGCGTGAAGGCGTCGCGCTGCAGCGGCCGCAGCCGGACAGCATCGCCGATTGGGTGAATGCCGCCGAGGCGGGCAACCTGGGCGTGCAGGCGCAGCAACTGGTGCGCGAGATCGCCGCGCGCGAAGTCGAGCATGCCCGGGCCGGGCATCTGCCGACGGTGGATCTGATCGCCTCGCATGGCGTGATCCACCGGCCGCAACTGGCGACCGATCGCAATGAAAGCACGACCATCGGCGTGCAGCTGAACATGCCGCTGTATGCAGGCGGGCGCGTGTCTTCGGTGACGCGCGAGGCGGCGGCGCTGCGCATGAAGGCCGATGCCGACCTGGAGGATGCCCGCCGCACGGCAGCCCTGGCCGCCCGCCAGTCCTGGCTCGGGCTCACCAGCGGCATGGCCGAGGTGAGGGCGCTGGAGGCCGCCAGGATTTCGTCGGCGTCGGCGCTCGAGGCCAACAAGCTCGGCTACGAAGTCGGCGTGCGGATCAACATCGACGTGCTGAACGCCCAGACCCAGTTGGCCGATACGCTGCAGCGCCTGTCGCGGGCGCGTTACGACACGCTGCTGGCGCAGTTGCGGCTGAAGGCGGCGGCGGGCACGCTGGGCGAGGACGACGTCCGCGCTATCAACGCCCTGCTGGCGCCCTGAACGCCGGCTTCAGGCTTTCAATCCTTCGAGCATTTCCAGCGTACGCGCGGTCGCACCGCGGTCGGCTGCGGCGAAGGCCTTGCCGGCGGCGATCATGACATGGCGCGATGCTTCGTCGTCCAGCAGTGCAAGCCCGATGCGGATGCCGTCCTCCGCATCGGTGGCGCGCTGCGCCGCGCCCGCGCAGATCGCCTGTTCGGCGGCAGCGGCGAAGTTGAACGTGTGCGGGCCGACGACGACAGGGGTGCCCACGGCGCAGGCCTCGATCAGGTTCTGGCCGCCGAAGGGCAGCCAGCTGCCGCCGATCAGCGCCACGTCGGCTGCTGCGTAGTAGACGAACATCTCGCCCATCGAATCGCCCAGCCAGACGCGGGTGTCGCCGTCGACCGGGGCATCGTCCGAACGCCGCTGCAGCTTCAGGCCGCGGCGGGCCGCCAGCCGTGCCGCTTCGTCGAAGCGCTGCGGGTGGCGCGGCACGAGCGCGAGCAGCACTTCCGGCGGGGCGAGGCGGGCGAAGGCCTCGAGCAGCAGCTCTTCTTCGCCGTCGCGGGTGCTGGCGGCGAGCAGCACGGGCCGCTGGCCGATGCGGCTGCGGAAAAGACCGGCGCGGGTGTCGATATCCTCGGGTGGGGTGATGTCGAACTTGATGTTGCCGGTGACCAGCACGCGGCGGGCGCCGAGTGCGGACAGGCGTGCCGCATCGGCCGCGGTCTGGGCGCCGATCGCGCTCAGCGCGCCCATCGTCAGCGCGCTCAGTGCCGGCAGGCGGGCATAGCGCTTCGCCGAGCGTTCCGAAAGCCGGGCGTTGGCGAGCATCACCGGGATCCTGCGCCGCCGGCAGGCGGCCAGCAGGTTGGGCCACAGCTCGGTTTCCATGATCACGCCGAACTGGGGGCGGAAGTGGCGCAGGAAGGCGTGCGCGAAGCAGCCGAGGTCGTAAGGCAGGTAGCAGCGCAGCACGCGTGCATTGCCGCTGAACAGGCTCTGCGAGGTTTCGCGCCCGGTCGGCGTCATGTGGGTGAGCAGGATGCTGTGCTCCGGCCAGCGCTGCAGCAGCGCCTTGACCAGCGGTTCGGCGGCACGGGTCTCGCCGACCGACACCGCGTGCACCCAGATGACCCGGGTCGGCGCACGCACCGCGTAGCGGCCGAAGCGTTCGCCGAGGTGCCTGAGATAGCCCGGCTGGCGCCGCCCGCGCCAGACGAGGCGCAACAGCACGAGAGGCAGGGCAAGAATCCACAGCAGCGTGTAGGGGAGGTGGGTCAGCATCGAGTCGGGTGATGAATCGGTCACGCAAGTATAAGCAAGGATGGCGGCAGCGGTGTTTCAATGGCGCGGCATGTCACGGCGGCATGCGATAATCGGAGTCCTTCGGATTTCCTGCCTTTTTTCTGAGAGCCCCATGAAAGTTCTTGTCACTGGTGCCGCCGGCTTCATCGGCATGCATGCCTCCCTGCGTCTGCTCGAGCGTGGCGACGAAGTCGTCGGCCTCGACAATCTCAATGATTACTACGACCCGACGCTGAAGGAGGCGCGTCTCGCCCGCCTGACGCCGCATGCGGGTTTCCGCTTCATCAAGATGGACGTGGCCGACCGCGCCGGCATGGAGCGGCTGTTCGCCGAGGAAAGGTTCGACCGCGTGATCCATCTCGCCGCCCAGGCCGGCGTGCGCTATTCGCTGCAGAACCCCCATGCCTACATCGACAGCAATGTCGTCGGCTTCATGAACATCCTCGAAGGCTGCCGCCATTCCAAGGTGCAGCATCTGGTCTATGCGTCGAGTTCGAGCGTCTATGGCGGCAACACCAGGATGCCGTTCTCCGAGGCCGACAGCGTCGACCATCCGGTCAGCATCTACGCCGCGACCAAGAAGGCCAACGAGTTGATGGCTCACACCTACAGCCATCTGTACGGCCTGCCGACCACCGGCCTGCGCTTCTTCACCGTCTATGGCCCGTGGGGCCGGCCGGACATGGCGCTGTTCCTGTTCACCAAGGCGATTCTCGAAGGCCGGCCGATCGACGTCTTCAACCACGGCAAGATGAGGCGCGACTTCACCTTCGTCGATGACATCGTCGAAGGCGTGATCCGCACGCTGGATCACACTGCCGAGCCGGACCCCGCGTTCGATTCGGACAATCCCCATCCGGGCCGCGGCAAGGCGCCGTTCCGGGTGTTCAACATCGGCAACAACAATCCGGTGGAGCTGATGGCCTTCGTCGAGGCCATCGAAGAGGCGCTGGGCACGACGGCGCAGAAGAACTTCATGCCGCTGCAGGACGGCGACGTGCCGGCCACCTATGCCGACACCGATGCGCTGAACGAATGGACCGGCTTTGCACCGGCCACCAGCGTCAAGGACGGGGTGGGGCGCTTCATCGCCTGGTACCGCGACTACTATCGCGTCTGAGCTTCATTCTGGACGACGAAGGCCCGCCCCGCGCTTGCCGCGGGGCGGGCTTTTCTTTGCGCTTACTTGCTCTTGATCATCGTGCCGACGCCATGGTCGGTGAGGATCTCGAGCAGCAGGCAGTGTTCGACGCGGCCGTCGATGATATGCACCGACTTCACGCCGTTGCGCGCCGCATCCAGCGCCGAGCCGATCTTGGGCAGCATGCCGCCGGACAGGGTGCCGTCGGCGACCAGTTCGTCGATCTCGCGCGGCGTCAGGCCGGTCAGCAGCTTGCCGCTCTTGTCGAGCACGCCCGGCGTGTTGGTCAGCAGCACCAGCTTCTCGGCCTTCAGGATCTCGGCCAGCTTGCCGGCGACCACGTCGGCGTTGATGTTGTAGGTCTCGCCTTCTTCGCCGACGCCGATCGGTGCGATCACCGGGATGAAATCGCCCTTGTCGAGGAAGGAAATCAGGCTCGGGTCGATGCTGGTGATCTCGCCGACCTGGCCGACGTCGACCAGGTCGCCCGCCGGGGCGTCGAGCTTCTGCATCAGCAGCTTCTTGGCGCGGATGAAGCTGGCGTCCTTGCCGGTGAGGCCCACGGCCTTGCCGCCGGCCTGGTTGATCAGGTTGACGATCTCCTTGTTCACCTGGCCGCCCAGTACCATCTCGACCACTTCCATGGTCTCGGCGTCGGTGACGCGCATGCCCTGGATGAACTCGCCCTTCTTGCCGACGCGGGCCAGCAGGTTCTCGATCTGCGGGCCGCCGCCGTGCACCACGACAGGATTGAGGCCGACGAGCTTCAGCAGCACGACGTCGCGGGCGAAGCAGTCCTTCAGCTTCGGATCCGTCATCGCGTTGCCGCCGTATTTGATGACGATGGTCTTGTCGAAGAAGCGCTTGATGTAGGGCAGGGCTTCGGCAAGGATTTCGGCCTTGCGGGCCGGGCTGACGGTGTCGGCGGCGCGGGTATCGGTCATGGGGCGTCCTCGGTTGCAGTGGGAACGAAAGTACCCAGTTTACTGTGCCGCCCGTGGTTTGGCGCGGGCTGTTGCAGGAATGGCAGCAGGCCCGCCACTCCCGCTCCGTGAGGAAGTGACGGGCCTGCAGTTGCGGGCTCGTGCCCGGCTTCAGTCGATGCTCAGCCGCTTGGCCTGGGCTTCGGCCTTCTTCGGCAGCGACAGTTCGAGGACGCCGTCGTTGAACCTGGCGGACGCCTTCTCCTCGTCGATTTCCTGGCCGAGCTGGAAGCTGCGCGACACCTTGCCGAAGTAGCGCTCGGTGCGCAGGACTTTTTCGCCTTCCTTGACTTCCTTCTCCTGCTTGCGTTCGGCAGTGATCGATACCACCGGGCCGTCGATGTGGACGTGGATGTCTTCCTTCTTCATGCCGGGCAGCTCGGCATGGACTTCGTAACCACTGCTGCTTTCCTTGACGTCGACACGCATCTGGGGCGCTTCGCCACCGGCGCTGGCGAGTGCGCCGCCACCGAAATCCACCGGGCGGACGAAGAAGCCGCGGAAGAAATCTTCCAGCGGATCGACACTGCGGGTCAGATTGTTGCTCATCGCTTGGTCTCCTTCTGCTTGAGTTGGCCGGCAGTCTCTCCGGCCTCGATACGAATATGGGAGCGGGTGGACATGATTCAAGAGGGAGATCCAGGGGGATGCCTGGACTCCGGTCTATCATTCGGGCCACGATTGGCGAAGAGAGGTTCGAGCTTCATGGAGCAGGTTGTGAATGAGGCACCGCCGGGCAATGTCTGTCCGCGCTGCGGGGCCGTTTTCAGCTGTGGGATGCGGGCCGGCGAGGAGGTGTGCTGGTGTGTCGCCTTTCCGCCGGCTTTTGCGGTGCCGGCGGCGGAGACCGTGCCGGACACCGGGGCGTGCTACTGCCCGGCCTGTCTGGCCGAACTCGTCGCCGCCAAGGAGCGGGCAGCGGCTGGCTAGGTGCGGCCGGCCAGGCGCGGCCGCTCAGGCCTCAGGATCGTTGCTCCGTCCACCTTCCTCGATGGCGACGCTGAGCGGTGTGGTGGTGCCGGACCAGTAGGCGATGCTGTCGTCGAGAATCTCGAGCAGGGTGGCGTGGCTTTCCGGGTCGGCCGTCTGCAGCTCGGCCTGCCCGGCCAGCACGAGATGGCGGGGCGATGCCGGCAGCCATGACAGGTCGCAGAGCAGGTCGGCAAGCGCATCCCAGTTGTGCCCGAACCAGGCGGGAAAGTGCAGTGCCGCGGCGAAGCGGTCGAGCAGTTCGGTCTTGCCGGTGCAGCCGGCGAGATCGATCCGCAGGATGAGCGGATCCGCGGCGGACGGCGCGGAGGGGCGGTTCGGCGTCATGGGCGCGGTTCCACCTGGCGGAAGCTCCGGTAGTGGTCCGGAGTGTAGTAGAAGATTTCCGGCGGCTTGCCGCCGGCGACGATCCGGCGTGCGCCGCGGTCGCGTGCGCCGGGGGTGGGCACCGTGTATTCGCGGTACCAGCCGCGGGGCTTCAAGGGCAGCAGCTTTTCGCGGTTCTGGAACACCGTGCCGTCCTTGCGGTAGGGAAAAGGCCCGCCCTGCTGGATCAGGGCGATGGTCTCGAAGGCTTCGGAGGGAATGCCGGCGTGCGCGCCCTTGTCGGGCGAGGCGGGCGTGCAGCCCGCGAGGGCGAGCAGGGCGAGAGCGCTCAGGCGGAGCAGCAGGGTGCGCATCATGGCTGGGCGTCAGGAGGAGCGGATGACCCGCGTCATGACTTTTTCCGGCCGGATGCCGTAGCGCTTGATCAGGTCGTGCATGAAGCCGGTGATCGCCGTCAGGCGCGGGTTGGCCGGCGACAGGCGCTGGGCGCGCTGGATGAAGCCGTGGGCCTGGGTGGCGAAGGCGTCGTTCCAGCCGCGGTGCTCGATATGGCGCAACAGCGCCAGCGCGGCGTTGAACAGCACATGCGGATTGCCCGGCAGCTTGCGCGCGGCGCTCATCATCTCGCTCACGGCGCCGTCGAAATCGCCCGCGCGGGCCTTTTCGGCGCCGGTGGTGACGAGCGTCTTGACTTCGGCCTGCACGCGCGCTTCGATCTCCCGGGACAACGGCCCGAGTCCGCGGGTGTCGAGCACGGCGCGGGTGGTTTCGATGGTGCGCTCGTCGGCCGAGCTGCGCAGCAGATCGGCGGCGAGCTCGCTGGCCTGTTCCTGCATGTCCTGTTCGAAGCAGGTCTTGATCAGGTCCTGGCGCAGTTCGACCGAAAGCTCGCGGATCGTGCCGCCGGCCAGCATCGCGGCCTTGAGCGCCTGCTGCGCCTTGCCTCTATCCTGCTTGTGGGCATGGATGAGCGCATTGCATACCGCCTTGCACACTTCGCCTTTCGGCTGCCGTCCCATGCTGCGGTCGAGGTCCGCGATCGTCTCCTGCACGTCGCCGATCTTGTCCAGGGCAAGCTGGGCCTGGACGAGACGGACGTGGTCTTCGGGATCGCGGAACGCCGAGTATTTCCCCTTGCCGACCACTTCCGCAAGCGCGGCTTCGGCGCCGGCGGGATTGCCGATGGCCAGCGACAGAGTACCGAGGCGGCGCAGGCGGGCCATGCGATAGGGGGATTTTTCCGTCGCGGTGGCGAGCGTGGCACAGGCTTCGTGCGGGCGCCCGGTCTCCTCCTGGATGCGGGCGAGCAGCTCGTAGGCCGCGATGAAGCGGTCGTGGCGGGCGAGCAGGTCGACGAGGATGCTTTCCGCTTCGACATGGCGCTTCTTCAGCACGAGGATGCGCGCAAGCCCCAGTTCGGCCCACGGAATGCTGCGCGAACCGAGGATCTCGTGATGCAGTGCTTCGGCTTCGTCGAGCTGGCCGATGCCGACGTGCAACTGCGCCTGCAGCCGCATCAGATCGGTCAGGTACTGGGGGTTCTCGTCGCGGGCGATGCGGCAGTATTCGATTGCACCGATCGGGTCGCCGAGGCGCATCAGCTGCCAGGCGGGCAGGAAGACATCGCGCTTCTGGAAGGCGCGCAGCAGGCGCACGCGCAGCGTCTCGGCATTGAGCGGCTTGAGGATGTAGTCGTTCGGCGTCAGTTCGCAGGCGCTGGTGACGCGCTCGTTGTTGCGTTCGGCGGTGATCATGACGAACACCGTGTCGGGCGGGAGGATGCCGTGGGCATGGAGGTCCTCCAGCAGGTGCTGGCCGTCCTGGCCTTCGCCGAGGTTGTACTCGCACAGGATCAGGTCGTAGCGCTGCTCGCGCAGCTGCTTGATCGCCGCAGTGGCGGATACCGCGTAGTGGGCGGTTTCGATCCCGATGGATGCCAGCATCGTGCGCAGTTGTGTGCGCATGGTGGATTGGCTTTCGACGACGAGAACTTCGAGCTCGCTCGGAAGAAGCATCTGTATTGGCGCCAAATGCACGCGGTGCGTGCCTCAGGCGAAGATTACGTCATCCCGGGCGAAATCTGAAACGGCGCGGGCTTCACGGCCTTTCATCCATCGTCGTGAAAGGTCGTGAAGCCCGCGCTGGCGGCAGGTGCCGGGTGGGCCGGCGCTTGTCGCTCAGCTCTTGCCGATCTCGACCTGGGTTTCGACCTTCTGCCGCAGGCGGATGTGTAGTTCGCGCAGCTGCTTCTCATCCACCTCGCCCGGCGCGTCGGTCAGCAGGCACTGGGCGCGCTGCGTCTTCGGGAAGGCGATGACGTCGCGGATGGATTCGGCGCCGGTCATCATCGTGACGATGCGGTCGAGGCCGAAGGCCAGGCCGCCGTGCGGCGGCGCGCCGTACTTCAGCGCGTCGAGCAGGAAGCCGAACTTGGCCTGCTGTTCCTCGGCACCGATGTTCAGCGCCTCGAACACCTTGGCCTGCACGTCGGCGCGGTGGATACGGACCGAGCCGCCGCCGATTTCCCAGCCGTTCAGCGCCAGGTCGTAGGCCTTAGCCAGGCATTCGCCCGGGTTGCTGGTCAGCAGCTCCAGGTGCTCGTCCTTCGGGCTGGTGAAGGGGTGGTGGCAGGCGGTCCAGCGCTTGTCGTCCTCGTCGTACTCGAACATCGGGAAGTCGACCACCCACAGCGGGCACCAGGCCTGGCCGGTGACGTAGCCCTTTTCATGGCCGAGCCTGGTGCGCAGCGCGCCCATGGCGTCATTGACGACCTTGGTCTTGTCGGCGCCGAAGAAGATCAGGTCGCCCGACTGCGCGCCGGTGCGTTCGAGAATGGTGCGCAGCGCGGTTTCGTGGAGGTTCTTGACGATCGGCGACTGCAGGCCTTGCTCGTTGGGTTGCGAAGCGTCATTGACCTTGATGTAGGCCAGGCCCTTGGCGCCGTAGATGCCGACGAACTTGGTGTATTCGTCGATCTCGCCGCGCGTCAGGCTGGCGCCGCCCGGCACGCGCATCGCCGCGACGCGGCCGCCGGAGCTGGCAGGGCCGCTGAAGACCTTGAAAGCGACGTCCTGCACCGCGTCGGTGACGTCGGTGAGTTCGAGCGTGACGCGCAGGTCGGGCTTGTCCGAGCCGTAGCGGCGCATCGCTTCGGCGTAGCTCATGCGAGGGAAGGGCGCGGGCAGCTCGACCTCGAGCGCTTCCTTGAACACGAAGCGGATCATTTCCTCGACCAGCGCGGTGATCTCGGTTTCATTCAGGAACGAGGTCTCGAGGTCGACCTGGGTGAATTCGGGCTGGCGGTCGGCGCGCAGATCCTCGTCGCGGAAGCACTTGACGATCTGGTAGTAGCGGTCGTAGCCGGCGACCATCAGCAACTGCTTGAACAGCTGCGGCGACTGCGGCAGGGCGAAGAACTGGCCCGGATGCACGCGCGAGGGCACCAGGTAGTCGCGCGCGCCTTCGGGGGTGCTCTTGGTCAGCATCGGCGTTTCGACGTCGATGAAGCCGGCGGCGTCGAGGAAGCGGCGGAAGGCCATCGTCGTCTTGTAGCGCAGCATCAGGTTCTTCTGCATCTGCGGACGGCGCAGGTCGATGACGCGGTTGGTCAGGCGCACGGTCTCGGACAGGTTCTCGTCGTCGACCTGGAAGGGCGGCGTGGCGGCGCTGTTGAGCACCTCGATGTCATGACAGAGGATCTCGATCTCGCCCGAGGTCAGGTTGGCGTTCTCGGTGCCGGCCGGGCGGCGGCGCACCTTGCCGCTCATCTTCAGCACGAACTCGCTGCGCACCGATTCGGCGGTCCTGAACATCTCGGCGCGGTCGGGATCGCACACCACCTGCACCAGGCCTTCGCGGTCGCGCAGGTCGATGAAGATGACACCGCCGTGGTCGCGGCGGCGGTGCACCCAGCCGCAGATGGTGACGGTCTGGTCGAGGTCGGCGGCAGTGACTTTGCCGCAGTAGTGAGTTCGCATGGATGGGTTCCGGCTGGTCTTGATGGCGGCGCAGGGCACCGCAAGGAGGTCTGAAAGAAAAGGTGTTATTCGTTGAGCAGGGCTGCCTGCTCCGGCAGGCGTGAGGGCGGGGCGACGACGCCCATCGAGATGATGTACTTGAGCGCCTCGTCGACGCTCATGTCGAGCTCGATGACGTCTTCCTTCGGCATCATCAGGAAGAAGCCCGAAGTCGGGTTCGGCGTCGTCGGCACGTAGATGCTGACGTAGTCACCCTGCAGGTGCCTGGCCGCGTCGCCGCCGGGCTGGCCGGTGAGAAAGGCGATCGTCCACGAACCCCGGCGCGGGTACTGCACCAGCAGCGCCTTGCGGAAGGCCTGGCCGCTGCTGGAGAACAGCGTGTCCGACACCTGCTTGACGCCGTAGTAGATCGACTTCACCACCGGAATGCGGGCGAGCAGGGCTTCCCACACCTGGACGAGCTTCTGGCCGAGCACGTTGGCGGCGATCAGCCCGGTGAGGAACACCACCAGCAGACTCATCAGCATGCCGACGCCCGGAATGTCGAAGCCCAGCCATGCCCGGGGCTGGGCGCCGTTGGGCAGCCACAGCAGGATCTGGTCGAGCGTGCCGATGATCCAGGCGAGCACCATGAAGGTGATCACCAATGGAATCCAGATCAGCAGGCCGGTGATGAAGTATTTCTTCACGGAATCTCTTTGCAAGGGGCGCCCGGCGCAAGCCGGCTGGGTAGGGTCCTGCCTGGCGCAGCCCGGTTCGGCACGCTCCGGCCAGGCGAGGCCGAACGTGGCCCGGCCCGGCCTGGAACGGCCCGACGCTCAGTGGCAGCCGCAGCCGCCCCCGGAGCAGCTGTGGGCGGCAGGCGCGCTGCTGCCGGTGCCGCTCGACGTGCTGCTGCTACTGGTGCCGCCGCTCTTGAAGTCGGTCGCGTACCAGCCGCTGCCCTTCAACTGGAAACCGGCGGCCGACAGCAGCTTGGCATAGTTGGCGGCGCCGCAGGAAGGGCAGGTGGAGAGCGGGTTGTCGCTCATTTTCTGGAGGTGTTCCTTCTGGAAACCGCAATCCGGGCAACGATATTCGTAGATGGGCATGACAGGCTCCCGAAAACAAGTGCGCAAGTCTAACGCAATGCAGCATAAGGAAAAAGTCGAAGTCCGCGGCAGCGGAGCAAGGCGGCAGATGGGGGCGGGCGGCGGGAGTTTCAAGAACGGGCGGGCGATGCCTCGGTGCTGTCGCCTGCGCCGGGCTACAGCACGGCGAGGTAGCGGGAGCTCAGGGCTTCGCCCCAGAACAGCGCGATCACGCCTGCCGCGGCGAGATAGGGGCCGAAGGGGATCGGAATGTCGCGGCCGCGGCGGGCGATGACGATCAGCGTGATGCCGATCAGCGCACCGACCAGCGACGAGAACAGGATCGTCAATGGCAGCGCCTGCCAGCCCAGCCAGGCGCCGATCGCCGCCAGCAGCTTGAAGTCGCCGTAGCCCATGCCTTCCTTGCCGGTCAGCAGCTTGAAGGCCCAATAGACCGACCACAGCGCGAGATAGCCGGCCATCGCGCCGACGACCGCGCTCGGCAGATCGGTGAATGTATGGCCCAGATTGAACAGCAGGCCGAGCCACAGCAGCGGCAGCGTCAGTTCATCGGGAAGCAGCTGGGTGTCGAGGTCGATGAAGGCAAGCGCCACCATCGCCCAGATGAAGAGCAGGGCGCCGAGCGCAGCGAGGCCGAAGCCGAAATGCCAGGCGGCATAGGCCGACAGGGCGGCGGTGAAGGCCTCGACGATCGGGTAGCGCTTGCTGATGCCGGCACCGCAGTGGCGGCAGCGGCCGCGCAGCGCCAGATAGCTGACGATCGGAATGTTCTCGAAGGCGCCGATCAGATGCCCGCAATGCGGGCAGCGCGAGCGCGGCGTGGCGAGGTTGAAGCGCTCGGCTGCCGGCGCCGGTTCGCCGCGCAGTTCCGCCGCCTGGGCATGCCATTCGCGCTCCATCATCCTGGGCAGGCGATGGATCACCACATTGAGGAAGCTGCCGACGAACAGCCCGAGCAGGGCTCCCAGTACGGTGAAGACGGCAGGGTCGCGCAGCGCGTCCAGCATGGAATTCTCAGACGATGGAGCCGAGCTTGAAGATCGGCAGGTACATCGCGACCACCAGGCCGCCGATCACGGTGCCGAGGAAGACCATGATGATCGGCTCGAGCAGCTGCGAAAGGCCTGCGACGGCCTCGTCGACCTCCTGCTCGAAGAAGTCGGCGACCTTGCCGAGCATGGCGTCGAGCTGGCCGGACTCCTCGCCGATCGACACCATCTGCACCACCATGGTCGGGAACACGTCCGAGCTCTGCATCGCCACGGTGAGACTGGTGCCGGTGCTGACTTCGCTCTGGATCTCGCGCGTCGCCGTCAGGTAGACGTGGTTGCCCGAGGCGCCGCCCACCGAGTCGAGCGCCTCCACCAGCGGCACGCCGGCGGCGAACATGGTCGACAGCGTCCGCGTCCAGCGCGCCACGGTGGCCTTGCGGATGATGGCACCGACGACCGGCAGCTTGAGCACCATGCGGTCGACCGCGATCTGCATCGCCGGCGAGCGCTTGTAGAGCCAGCCGATGACGGCGATGGCCAGGATCGGTATGCCGAGGACGATGTACCAGAAGTCGACGAAGAAGTCGGACATCGTGATCACGATCATCGTCGGCGCCGGAAGGTCGGCGCCGAAGCCGGCAAAGACGCTCTTGAATTCGGGGATGACGAACAGCATCATCACCGAGATGACCAGCGCGGCCACCACCATGACGGCGATCGGGTAGAACAGCGCGGACTTGATCTTGCCCTTGATGGCGAGGATCTTTTCCTTGTAGGTGGCGATGCGGTCGAGCAGGCTGTCGAGGATGCCGGCCTGTTCGCCCGCGCTGACGAGGTTGCAGAACAGCCTGTCGAAATGCACCGGGTGCCTGGAGAAGGCCTGCGACAGGCTGGAGCCGGTCTCGACGTCGGTGCGGACATCGTTGAGCAGGCGCGCCAGCGCAGGGTTGCCCGAGCCCTTGATACCGATGTCGAAGGCCTGCAGCAGCGGCACGCCGGATTTCATCATCGTCGCCAGCTGGCGGGTGAACAGCGCGATGTCCTTGTCGGAAATCTTGCCGCCCCGCGACATCCTCTGCTGCTTGACCTTGGTGACCAGGATGCCTTGCCGGCGCAGCATGGCGCGAACGAGGGCATCGCCGTTGCTGCGGATTTCGCCGCGGACGATCTTGCCGGTCTTGTCCTTGCCTTCCCAGTTGTACAGATGCTCTTTCGGCTCCGTCTGACGCGCTGCCCGGCTTGCGGTTGCCATGTGATCGAACTTCCTTTGCCTTATTCGTTGGTCGTGGCCAGCACTTCTTCGAGTGAGGTAACGCCTTGCCTGACCTTGAGCAGGCCGGACTTGCGCAGGTCGCGCACGCCTTCGCGTTCGGCCTGTGCGGCGATGTCCATCGAGTTCCCGCCCGTCATGATGATATGGGCAATTTCCTCGCTGATGGGCATGACCTGGTAGATGCCAACCCGTCCCTTATAACCGCTGCCCTTGCAGCGCTCGCAACCCACTGGTCCATAGGGCTGCCAGCTGCCGTCGAGGTCTTCCACCGTGAAACCGGCTTCCAGCATCGCTTCGATCGGTATGTCGGCCGGTTTCTTGCAGGAGCATAACCGCCGCGCCAGGCGTTGCGCCGTGATCAGGATCACTGAAGAGGCAATATTGAACGGCGCCACGCCCATGTTCTTGAGGCGTTCGAGCGTGGTCGGTGCGTCGTTGGTGTGCAGCGTGGACAGCACGAGGTGGCCGGTCTGTGCGGCCTTGATCGAGATCTCGGCGGTTTCGAGGTCGCGGATTTCGCCGACCATGATCACGTCCGGATCCTGGCGCAGGAAGGCGCGCAGGGAAGCGGCGAAAGTCAGCCCGGCCTTTTCGTTGACGTTGACCTGGTTGATGCCGGGCAGATTGATTTCCGCCGGATCTTCCGCGGTCGAGATGTTGACGCCCGCCTTGTTCAGCAGGTTGAGGCAGGTGTACAGCGATACGGTCTTGCCGGAGCCCGTCGGGCCGGTGACGAGGATCATGCCGTAGGGGCGTTCGATGGCGCTGAGAAGGGCCTGGCGCTGGTCCGGCTCGTAGCCGAGGGCGTCGATGCCGAGCATCGCCGAGCTCGGGTCGAGGATACGCATCACGATCTTCTCGCCGTGCAGCGTCGGCAGCGTCGACACGCGGAAATCGATGGCCTTGTTCTTGGACAGCACCAGCTTCATGCGTCCGTCCTGCGGAATGCGCTTCTCGGAGATGTCCAGGCGTGAGATGACCTTGATGCGGGCGGCGATCTTCTCCTTCAGCACCAGCGGCGGCTGGGCGATCTCGCGCAGCGTGCCGTCGGTGCGCACGCGGATGCGGTAGTACTTCTCGTAAGGCTCGAAATGGACGTCGGACGCGCCTTCGTTGATCGCGTCGATCAGCACTTTCTGGATGAAGCGGACGACCGGCGCGTCGTCGACATCGTTGCTGGCTTCTTCTTCCGCCTGTGCTTCGCCCGGCGCCTCCTGGTTGAGGAGGTCCATGTCGAAATCGTCGCCGGTGAGTTCCTTCAGCGTCTCGGAGGCGGATTCCGACAATCCGTCCACCACGCGCTTGAGCTTGTCGGCTTCGGCGACCACCAGATCGAGCTGCATGCCGGTCTGGAAGCGGATCTCGTCCAGCGCGCGCATGCTGGACGGATCGGCAAGGGCGAGCGTGATGCGGTTCTGGCGCTTGGCCAGGGCCACGACCTGATGCTTCTGCATCAGCTTGCGGTCGACCGCGTCCGCCGAGAACATCGCCTTGTCGAAAGCGGCGATGTCGATCAGCGGATAGCCGAAGGTGTCGGCGGCGAAGCGGGCCATCGCCGCGGCGGACAGCAGGCCGCGCTGCGCGACTTCGAGCATGAAGGCGTTGGCGCCTTCGGCGCTCCGCGGAGTACAGGCGATCGCGTCGGCTTCGGAGATGCGCCCGTGCTGAACGAGAGCCCGAGCGAAGCCGCTCAGGGCTGATTGAGGATTTGCCGCCATGCCGTGCCCTATTGAATTGCGGTCGATGTTGCATTCCAGCTCAGGCCTTGTAAAGGCTTCAATACGGCATCAGAACCGGCTCCGTGCTCATCGTCACGGATGCGTTGGCGGAACCGGGTTCAGCCCGTCCGCTGCAGCACCACTTCGATGACGAAGCGGCTGCCGACGTAGGCGAGCATCAGCGCGACGAAGCCGGCCAGGGTCCAGCGCAGCGCGGTCCGGCCGCGCCAGCCCCATAGCTGGCGGCCGAGCAGGAGTCCGCCGAACAGCAGCCAGGAGACGAAGGCGAAGACCGTCTTGTGGTCGACCCGGAACGCCTGGCCGAACAGGGACTCCGAGAACATCACGCCGCTGATGAGCGTCAGCGTGAGCAGCACGAAGGCGATCGAGATCAGCCGGAACAGCAGCGCTTCCATCGTCAGCAGTGGCGGCAGGCCCGCCAGCAGCCGGCTGAAGCGGGCATTGTGCAACTGGCGCCCGGCGATCGACATCAGCATCGCGTGCAGCGCAGCCAGGGTGAACAGGCTGTAGGCCAGCATGGCGATGACGAAATGGGCGCGGAACGCGGGCGAGGCCGCGTTGGCGAGAACGTGCTCGCCCGGAAAGATCAGCGGCACGATGCTCGCCACCACGCCGGCCGGCATGATCACCGTATGCAGGCCGTCCAGCCGGGTATAGAGTGTCTCGACCCAGTAGAAGCAGACTGCCAGCCAGACCATCAGCGACATCGCCACGCCGAAGCCGAAGCGCATCTGCCCGTCCGGGAAGATCGCCGTGTGCAGGGCTGCGCCGTGTGCGATCAGCGTCAGCAGCAGGAACAGGCGCTCGCGCAACGACATGCACGACTGGCCTTTCGCTGCGGGCGCGCGTGCGGCAGTGTAGCTGCGCCAGTACGCGATGCCGACGCCGGCGTAAAGCGAGGCGGGAATCAGATGAAGTAGAATTGAGCGCATAGCAGGACATCAGTTTACTCCAAGTCACCCCCGGACGAAGGCTTCTCGCACATGCTCGACAATCTCACCCAGCGGCTGTCAAAGGTCGTCAAGACCCTGCGTGGCCAGGCCCGCCTGACGGAAGACAACATCCAGGAGGCGATGCGCGAGGTGCGCATGGCGCTGCTCGAGGCCGATGTCGCGCTGCCGGTGGTCAAGGATTTCATTGCCAAGGTCAAGGAAAAGGCGGTGGGCCAGGAGGTCGTCGGCTCGCTGACTCCCGGCCAGGCGCTGGTCGGGGTCGTGCACGACGAATTGCGCAGCCTGATGGGCAGCGCCCACGAGGGCCTGAATCTCGCCGTCCAGCCGCCTGCGGTGGTGCTGATGGCCGGCCTGCAGGGCGCAGGCAAGACCACCACGACCGGCAAGCTCGCCAAGCTGCTGCACGAGCAGCAGAAGAAGAAAGTGCTGGTGGTGTCCACCGACGTCTATCGCCCGGCGGCGATCGAGCAGTTGAAGACGGTGGCGGGCCAGGCGGGCGTCGAGTTCTTCCCGTCGGCCGTGGGGCAGCAGCCGGTCGACATCGCGCAGGCTGCGCTGGACTATGCCCGCAAGCACCATGTCGACGTGCTGCTGGTCGATACCGCCGGCCGCCTGGCCATCGACGAGGCGATGATGGCCGAGATCAAGGCCTTGCACGCCGCGGTGTCGCCGATCGAAACTCTGTTCGTGGTCGACGCCATGCTCGGCCAGGACGCAGTCAATACTGCGCGCGCCTTCAACGAGGCGCTGCCGCTGACCGGCGTGGTGCTGACCAAGTTGGACGGCGATTCGCGCGGCGGCGCGGCGCTGTCGGTGCGCCACGTCACCGGCAAGCCGCTGAAGTTTGCCGGTGTCGGCGAAAAACTCAGCGGAATCGAGCCTTTCCATCCTGATCGCATGGCCAGCCGCATCCTCGGCATGGGCGACATCCTCGGCCTGGTCGAGGAGGCGCGCCGCGGCGTAGACGAGGAAAAGGCGCGCGTCTTCGCGCAGAAGCTCAAGAGCGGCAAGGGTTTCGACCTCAACGACTTCAAGGAGCAGATCGGCCAGATGCGCAAGATGGGCGGCCTGGCTTCGATGATGGACAAGCTGCCGGCGCAGTTCGCCCAGGCTGCCGGGCAGTTGCAGGGCGGCGCGGAAGAAAAGGCGATCGGCCGGATCGAAGGCATCATCAACTCGATGACGCCGCTCGAGCGCGCCAAGCCCGAAATCCTCAAGGCCAGCCGCAAGCGGCGCATCGCCGCCGGCGCGGGGGTGACGGTGCAGGAAGTGAATCGCCTGCTGAACCAGTTCGAGCAGACGCAGAAAGTGATGAAGCAGTTCTCCAAGGGCGGCATGCACAAGATGATGCGTGCCATGAAAGGCATGATGCCGGGTGGCTTGCCGGGCATGCCGCGTTGAACACGCCGGGCACGGGGGAGACATGAAGGAGATCCTGATCGCTTTTGGCCGCGCCACGCGCAGCCTGTTCCAGCGCGACATCTTCTGGCACCTGCTGTGGCCGGGCCTGGTGTCGATGATGATCTGGACCGTCGTTGCGGTGCTCGCCTGGGTGCCGGTGACGGACTGGATCTTCGCCTGGGTGGGGGGCTGGAGCTTCGTCGGCACCTGGATTTCGGCTTCCGAGGCGACGGCCGCCGTGACCCTGGTGCTGGTCAAGATTGCGGTGGCGCTGGCCCTGGTGCCGCTGGTCTATGTCACCGCAGCGCTGATCGTCGCCGCCATCGCGCTGCCGATGATGCTGGAGCGCGTCGCCCGCCGCGACTATGCCGACATCGAGCAACGCAAGGGCGGTTCCAACCTGGGCAGCGCCTGGAATTCGATCCTTGCCGGCGTGCTGTTCCTGATCGCCCTGATCGTGTCGCTGCCTTTCTGGCTGATCCCCGGCGTGGGCCTGCTGGCTTCGGTCTTCCTGACCGGTTGGCTGAACCAGCGTGCCTTCGGCTACGACGCACTGATGCTGCATGCCGACAACGAGGAACTGAACCGCCTGCGCCGCGACTGGCGGCCGCAGATGCTGCTGCTGGGCGGCGGCAGCGCCTTGCTGGCCTATGTGCCGGTGGTGAACCTCGTTGCGCCGGCCTATGCCGGTCTGGCTTTCGTCCATTACCTGCTCGACCGGCTGCGCCAGGACCGCCTGGTGCGCGGTGTGACCCTGCTCGATGCCGAAGCGCCCGGCCGGGAGCAGATTCCGCAATGAATTTCGGTGCCCTGATCATCGGCGACGAGATCCTGTCGGGCCGCCGCGGCGACAGGCATCTGGCCAGGCTGGTCGAACTGCTCGGCGCGCGCGGCCTCAAGCTGTCGTGGGCGCGCTACTGCGGCGACGACTTCGAGCAGCTCACCGACACGCTGCGCCAGACCTTTGCCACCGGCGACGTCGTCTTCAGCTTCGGCGGCATCGGCGCCACGCCGGACGACCGCACGCGCGAGGCGGCCGGCGCCGCGCTCGGCCTGGAGCTCGAGTTGCACCCGGAGGCGGAGGCCGAGATTCGCGCCCGCTTCGGTGACGAAACCACGCCCGAACGCCTGCAGATGGGGGTTTATCCGCGTGGCAGCGAGATCGTGCCGAACCCCTACAACCGGATTCCGGGCTTTTCCATACGCAAGCACTATTTCACGCCGGGCTTCCCGAAGATGGCCTGGCCGATGGTCGAATGGGTGCTCGATACCGAATACGCCCACCTGCACCACGCCGAGGATTATATCGAGCAGGCGATCACCGTCTGGGACGCCTACGAAGGCCAGTTGATCGGTCTGATGCGGCAGATCACCGCCGACTTCCCCGATGCGACGCTGTTCAGCCTGCCCACGCTGGCGGAAGAAGGGCAGCGCCGCTCGCTCGAACTGGGCATGAAAGGGGCAGCCGAGCGCGTGGCGGCGGCGATGGCCTCGATCAAGGCCGAACTGGATGCGCGCGGGCTGGAGTGGCAGGACAAGGCTTGAAACGAGCGCGCCGCGCGGCGGCGAGCGAGGAAGCGCACCGGATCGAGCTGGGTGGGCAACGTGTCGAGCTGGTGCTGAGGCGTTCGCCGGCACGGCGCACGCTGGCCCTGCAGGTCGATCACCGCGGCGTGCGGGTGTCGGTGCCTTTGCGCACGCCGCTGGCCGAGATCGACGCCTTCATCCGCAATCACGGAGCCTGGCTGCTCGACCGCCTGGGCCGTGCCGCCGAGCTTTCCCGCGCGCCGGTGGTGGTGCCGGCAGACGGCTGCGAACTGCCTTTGTTCGGCCGCCCGATGCGGCTGCGCATCGGCGGCGTGAGCCGCACGCAATGGCGCCCGGGCGCCGATGGCATGGAGGAACTGCATCTTCCTGCCCGGGTCGATGCCGAGCGCGCATTGCTGCGTGCCCTGCAGAGCCGTGCGCTGGCTTGGTATCGTGGCCGGGTCGAGGAGTACTGCCTGCGCCTGGCCTTGCCGGTGCCGCCGGTGAGGCTGTCGAACGCGCGCACGCGCTGGGGCAGCTGCAGCAGTCTGAGCGGCATCCGGCTGCACTGGCGGCTGGTGCATCTGCCGCCCGAACTCATCGACTACGTGGTGGCGCACGAAGTCGCGCATCTGCGCGAGATGAACCACTCGCCGCGTTTCTGGGCGGTGGTCGAATCGGTCTGCCCGGTTTGGCGCACCGAACGTGCCCGCCTGCGGCAGGCCTCGGCAGGCCTGCCCGTGATCGGCACCGCCGGTGCGGTGCAGGCGGGCGCTCAGGTCGACAATCTCGAGGCCGAAGATTGAAACGGCCATTCCAGTCGCCGGCCGGTTCCGGCGGCAAATCTCAAACAGAGGAAGGACTGAACATGAGAATTCTCCACACCATGCTGCGCGTCGGCGATCTGGATCGCTCCATCGCCTTCTACACCGATGTGCTCGGAATGCGCCTGCTGCGCCGGCACGACTATCCGGACGGAAAGTTTACGCTGGCTTTCGTCGGCTACCAGGACGAGCAGGACGGTGCCGTGCTCGAGCTGACCTACAACTGGGGCGTGGACAAGTACGAGCTGGGCACGGCCTACGGTCACATCGCGCTCGAAGTGCCGGACGCGAAGAAGGCCTGTGACGAGATCCGTGCCCGCGGCGGCAAGGTGGTGCGCGAAGCCGGGCCGATGAAGCACGGTACGACGATCATCGCCTTCGTGGAAGATCCGGACGGCTACAAGGTCGAACTGATCCAGAGCAGGGCTTTCTGATCCTGGGCCCGGCGCTCGGCACTCCGGTGGCCGTTCGGGCGGCGGGAGTGCCGGACGCCGGTCTGCCGCCCGTCAGTCGGGCAGGGCGATCTTGCTGTCGGTGCTGAACTGGTAGTCGTGGAACACGTGCTCGGCCGACAGGATGCGGTAGTCGCCGTTTTCCTCGCGCACCGAGGTGTCCTTGAGCCGGTAGGTGTAGTGGCCGCAGGTCCAGCAGTCGAAGTTGCGCATGTGGGTGCACAGACAGGTCTTGTCGAAGACGCGGACCTTCTTCGCCTCCGGATGGGCGGCGACTTCGCGGTTGTAGGCTTCGATGTACTGGCAGTTGCCGGTCGAGTCGAGCAGGTAGCCGTAGGCTTCGCAGTTGGGGCGGATGCCGTTGCCGATCGCCGGGCTGCTCTTGAGCATGCGCATCGGATAGCCGGTGGGCGAGATCTGGTTGACCTCGATCTCGTCCTCGCTGGCCTTGAAGTAATGCTGCTGTACGTCTTCCGGCAGGCCGCATTCCCGGGTCACGGTGAAGCGTGTCGCGACCTGCACTGCCGCCGCGCCCATCTCGAGGAAATTGACCGCATCCGTGCCGGTGAAGATGCCGCCGGCAGGAATCAGCGGAATGTCGAGCTTTTGCTCCTTCAGCCAGTCGCGGATCTCGACGACGATGGTGGCGAGATCGTACTGTGCCCAGTCGAGGCCGAAACCCAGATGGCCGCCGGCGAGCGGGCCTTCGACGACGACGTAGTCGGGCAGCCGGCCGGTGCGGGCGCTTTTCTTCAGGAACAGCTGCAGCGCGCGCAGCGAGCTGACGATGATGCCGAGCTTGACGTCGTGGAAGCGCGGATGATCCTCGATCAACTGGAACGAACCCAGGTGCAGGCCGGCCGCCAGCGTGATGCCGTCGATGCCGTTGTCCATCGCGGCGCGGAGCCTCGCCCGAAGCGTGTCCTTCGGCGCGTTCATGGTCAGCTTTTCCATGCAGTTGATGAAAATCTGGCCTGTCCCGCGCTTGCGTTCCATCGTGCGGCTGACGTGCGTCGCGGTGGCTTCGGCGATCAGGCCGAGGTCGAACTGGACGATGGACTTGTCCGAGTTGGCGACGTTGAACTTGTATTGCTGAAGCTTGTTCTTGACGTATTTCGTGTTGTAGCGGCGATCGGAAACCGTCGGCAGCATCGCGTCCGAAATATGCCCGACGCCGCCCAGGCGAGCTGCCTCGAGGGCGAGGTCGGCTGTCGAGATATCGACACCCATGCCGCCCACCATGATCGGCACCAGCTCGTGCGAACCCAGCTTCAGGCGAAAATCGTCAACACGCTTCATTGCATACAATCCGTTAAATCGGCAGTCCGACATTATCACCCGAGTCGCCGATTCGTCCCAGCCCCGGGCTTCCCCTAAGCGTGCCTGCGGATCTGCCGCATGGATGCACGCCGCCCGGCCGGCCTTTGCTGCGCGATCGGGTGGCTGTGCGACAGCTGTGCTTACAACTCCGGCCGCGAAAGGTAGGGATGGGGCTTGACGCACACGTCCGTCTGCGTACCATAGCGCCCATGGTTGTAATTCCGGCAACCCGGAGGCGTTCTGGACAGGGGTTCGATTCCCCTCACCTCCACCCAAGTGCATTGTGCCGATCGTGAGTGTGTTTGGGTGGGGGTGTACTGGTTTCGACAGGGCGGGCAAAGGTGCGCAGGCAACCCGAGAGGCGACGGACGTAATCCGCGCAAAACCACAAACGCCAACGATGAGCGTTTCGCTGTTGCCGCCTAACCGGCACAGCTGGGGCCGCTGAAGCCTTATTACCCAAGACAGCCGGTGGGGACTTCGGTCCCCATCGTCACGTCTACGGCTTTGTTCGCCCTTGTCGCTTGCTTCCGCAAGCGAATCCCCTTTCCGTTCCGAACGCCCGAACGAAAACCGCCGACCCTTGCGGATCGGCGGTTTTCTGCTTCTGGTGGGCCCCCTGGGAGTCGAACCCAGCACCAACGGATTATGAGTCCGCTGCTCTAACCAGGCATGAGCTAGAGGCCCGGAAAACGTCTTACTGGTCGCTGTCGAGGAAGCTGCGCAGCTTCTCGGAGCGGCTCGGGTGACGCAGCTTGCGCAGTGCCTTGGCTTCGATCTGGCGGATGCGCTCGCGGGTGACGTCGAACTGCTTGCCGACTTCTTCCAGCGTGTGGTCGGTGTTCATCTCGATGCCGAAGCGCATGCGCAGGACCTTGGCTTCGCGCGGCGTGAGCGAGTCGAGCACTTCGCCGGTGGCGTCGCGCAGGCCGGAGTACATCGCTGCCTCGGCCGGGGCCAGGGTGGCGGTGTCCTCGATGAAGTCGCCCAGATGCGAGTCGTCGTCGTCGCCGATCGGCGTTTCCATCGAGATCGGCTCCTTGGAGATCTTCATGATCTTGCGGATCTTCTCCTCGGGCATCTCCATCTTCTCGGCCAGGGTCGCGGGATCCGGCTCGGCGCCGGTTTCCTGCAGGATCTGGCGGCTGATGCGGTTCATCTTGTTGATCGTCTCGATCATGTGAACCGGGATGCGGATCGTGCGTGCCTGGTCGGCGATCGAACGGGTGATGGCCTGGCGGATCCACCACGTCGCATAGGTCGAGAATTTGTAGCCGCGGCGGTATTCGAACTTGTCCACCGCCTTCATCAGGCCGATGTTGCCTTCCTGGATCAGGTCGAGGAACTGCAGGCCGCGGTTGGTGTACTTCTTGGCGATCGAGATCACCAGGCGCAGGTTGGCCTCGGTCATCTCGCGCTTGGCGCGGCGCATCTTGGCTTCGCCGGTGGACATCTGGCGGTTGATGTCCTTGAGTTCCTTGAGCGGAATGCCGAGCCTGTCCTGCAGGTCGATGAGCTTCTGCTGCTCTTCGAGCACCGCGGGGTGGGCGCGCAGCAGGTTCTCGGCGTAGTTCTTGCCGGCGGCGATCTCGTTCTTCAGCCACTCGAGGTCGGTCTCGTGGCCCGGGAAGCTCTTGATGAAGTGCTGGCGCGGCATGCCGGAGCGGTCGACGCACAGGCGCAGGATCTGGCGCTCGTGGCCGCGCACCTGCTCGACCATGTGGCGCACCGAGTCGCACAGGCGCTCGATCGCCTTGGCGGTGAAGCGGATGTTGAGCAGCTCGTCCGAGATCTGCTGCTGGAGCAGCAGGTACTGGGTGTCCTGCGAGCCCTTCTTGCCCAGTACGTCCATCTTCTGGGCGTAAAGCTCGCGGATGGCTGCGAAGCGCGCCAGCGAATCGTTCTTGAGCTGCAGCAGCGATGCGGCATTGGCCCGCTCGGCGCTGTCCTCGTCGCCTTCGTCGTCGTCGCCGTCCGATTCGTCGCTTTCGTCGTCGCCCGCCTCGTCCGCGTCGGCGTCGTCATTGCCGTCGTCGCTGGCGGCCTCTTCGCTGCCGGAGTTCGGGTCGATCAGGCCATCGACCAGTTCGTCGATCTTGGCTTCGTCGGCAACGATGCGGTCGACGATCTCGAGCATTTCGGCGATCGTCGTCGGGCAGGCCGAAATGGCCTGGACCATGTGCTTCAGGCCGTCCTCGATGCGCTTGGCGATCTCGATCTCGCCTTCGCGGGTCAGCAGCTCGACCGTGCCCATTTCGCGCATGTACATGCGCACCGGGTCGGTGGTGCGGCCGAACTCGGAGTCGACCGACGACAGTGCCTGTTCGGCTTCTTCTTCGGCGACGTCCTCGTCGACGTTGCTCGCGACGCTGTCCGACATCAGCAGGTCTTCGGCGGCCGGCGCCTCGTCGTAGACCTGGATGCCCATGTTGTTGAAGGTGGCGATGATGCCTTCGATCTGCTCGGCGTCGGCGACGTCGTCGGGCAGGTGATCGCTGATTTCGGCGTAAGTGAGGTAGCCGCGCTCCTTGCCGAGCGTGATCAGCGTCTTCAGCCGCGTACGCCGGACTTCGGCGTCCAGCGGCGCGGCGACGGGGCTTTCGACGACCTGTGCGGCCTTGTCCTTCGCTTTGGATGTCCGCCCCTTGGGGCTGGTCTTGCGCGGCGAATCCTTGGCTGTTTCGCGTGCCATAGCACTCCTCAGGTGAGGGAGTAAGAAAACGGTAAACCGAAAATTATACTATAAATCCGAGGCTTTCGATGCTTCCGCCAGCTTGCGCTTGTCCATCAGCAGTTCGGCCAGGCGGTGCCGGCCGGCGGCATCGAGGCCGTGCTCGCGGTCGTGGCGGAGCAGGGCATCGATTTCGGTGGAGAGGCTGTCGGCGTGGAGTTTTCGCAGGCTGTCCTCGAACAGGGTCTCGACGATGCTTTCGTCGAATTCGGCGTCGACGAGTTCCGCGGCGACGCGTGACAGTGTTTCGCTGTGAGGGGTGTCGCGGAAGCGTTCGATCAGCGCGCCGAGCCCGCCCGGCGGAATGGGTTCGCCGAGGCTCGTCATGTCGATGATGGCGATCAGGGCGAGGCCTTCCGCGCTGTCCGACGGCACCAGGTCGACCGGCATGCGCGCCGCCCAGGCCGGGTGTTGCATGATCAGCCGCAGCAGGGTGGCGGCGGTCGAGGGCGGTTTGCGGCGGCCGGCGGGACGCATGCCGGCGAGACCGCCGCTGCGCCGCTTGCCCTGGAAGGCGGGGCGGGGAGCGTCTTCCGGGGGCGCCGTCGGCTGCGGCGCACGTTGGCGGCCCTGCCTCGGGTTGGCGGCGATGACGCCGAAGGCGTGCTCCACTTCCTCCTGGGTCAGGCCGCTTTCCTCGGCGACCATCTTGATCACCTGCAGGCGCAGCAGCGGGGCGGCGATGCGGGTGACGAGCGGTGCAGCCTCATGCACGAAGGCGGCGCGGCCTTCGGCCGCATCCATGTCGTGGCGGCTGCGCAACTCCTCGATCAGGAAGCGCGCCAGCGGCTTGGCGCCGGTCGCCGCCTTGCGGAAGGCGTCGGTGCCTTCGGCGCGGACGAAGGAGTCGGGGTCGTGTTCGGCCGGCAGGAACAGGAAGGCCAGCGTCGCATCGTCGCGCAGGGATTCGAGCGCGTTCTCCAGGGCGCGCCAGGCGGCGCGACGGCCTGCAGCGTCGCCGTCGAAGCAGAACACGATGCGGTCGGTCTGGCGCAGCAGGGTATGGACGTGCTGCGGCGTGGTGGCGGTGCCGAGGGTGGCGACGGCGTTGGCGATACCGAACTGCGCCAGCGCGACGACGTCCATGTAGCCTTCGACGACGACGGCGAAGCCTGCGTCACGGATCGGCTTCTGTGCCAGGTAGAGACCGTAGAGTTCGCGTCCTTTCTCGAACAGCGGGGTTTCCGGCGAATTCAGGTACTTCGGTTCGCCCTTGTCCAGGATGCGGCCGCCGAAGGCGATGATGCGGCCGCGGCGGTCATGGATCGGAAAGACGATGCGGTCGCGGAAGCGGTCGTAGCGCCGGCCCTGGTCGTTGTCGATGACCAGGCCGGCTTCGGCCAGAATCTTCGCCTGGTAGTCGGGGAAGACTTTCTGCAGTGCCTGCCAGTCGTCGGGGGCGTAGCCGAGGCCGAAGCGCGCGGCGATCTCGCCCGACAGGCCGCGTCGCTTCAGGTAGTCGACGGCGCGGCGGGTGGGTTTGAGCTGATCGCGGTAGAAGCGCGCGGCCAGGTTCATTGCCTCGTACAGGCGTTCGCTGCCGTCGTCCTTGGGGCCGGCGCTGCGCCCGTCGTCCGGGACTTGCAGACCGACCTGGCCGGCGAGCTCCTTGACGGCATCGACGAAGCTGAGGCCGCTGTACTCCATCAGGAAGCCGAGTGCGCTGCCGTGCACGCCGCAGCCGAAGCAGTGATAGAACTGCTTGGACGGACTGACCGAGAACGAAGCGGATTTCTCGCCGTGGAAAGGGCAGCAGGCGAAATAGTTCGCACCGCTCTTCTTCAGCGGGATGTAGCGTTCGATGACGTCGACGATATCGACGCGCGACAGCAGTTCCTGGACGAAGGACTGGGGAATCATCGTACGCGACCGTAGACGAGTTGCGCAGGCGGAAATGCACAACGCCGGCAGAAGATCGTCTCGTTCGATCTCCTTCCGGCGTATGGCCGACTGCCGGGGCAGCCGGCGAGCTCAAGCAGCCGGGCTCCGGCTGCTGCGGCAATCAGTACAGCTTCGGCGGCAGGGTCTGGCTGCGCAGGCGCTTGTGATTGCGCTTCACGGCGGCGGCCAGCTTGCGCTTGCGCTCGGCGGTGGGCTTCTCGTAGAACTCGCGCGAGCGCAGTTCGGTCAGCACACCGGTCTTTTCGATGGTGCGCTTGAAGCGGCGGATCGCAACTTCAAACGGCTCGTTTTCCTTGACGCGGATACCGGGCATTGCGGACTTCCTTGGGTGTCTTGTGGGCAGAAAGACGGCGAATATAAACCACGCCTGTCCGGATGGCAAGGGCCAGGTGCACGGAAAATGTCCGGCGAAGGTTAAAATGGCGCACCGAATCAAACGGATGCAAGCCATGAAAGTGCTGGGAATCGAAAGCTCGTGCGATGAGACCGGCGTCGCGGTGTATGACACCGAGGCCGGACTGCTGGCGCACTGCCTTCATTCGCAGATCGATCTCCACGCGGCCTATGGCGGCGTGGTGCCCGAACTCGCCTCGCGTGACCACATCCGCCGCCTGCCGGTGCTGATGAAGCAGGCGCTGGCGCAGGCCGGGCTGGAAAACCGCGATGTCGACGCCGTGGCCTACACCTCGGGGCCCGGCCTGGCGGGTGCGCTGCTGGTCGGCGCGAGCGTGGCCGAAGCCTTCGCCTTGGCGCGCGGCATTCCCGCGCTGCCGGTCCATCATCTCGAAGGCCACCTGCTGTCGCCGCTGCTGTCGGCCGATCCGCCGCAGTTCCCCTTCGTCGCGCTGCTGGTGTCCGGCGGGCATACCCAGTTGATGCGGGTACGGGGCGTGGGCGATTACGTGCTGTTGGGCGAATCCGTCGATGACGCCGCCGGCGAGGCGTTCGACAAGACCGCCAAGCTGCTCGGCCTGGGCTATCCCGGCGGGCCGCAGCTTGCCCGGCTTGCCGAACAAGGGGTGGCCGGCCGCTTCCGCCTGCCGCGGCCGATGCTGCATTCGGGTGATCTCGATTTCAGCTTCAGCGGCCTCAAGACCGCGGTGCTCAATGTCGTTTCGGGCCCCGACTGGGATCCGGCCGGCATGGCCGATCTGGCCGCGGAGTTTCAGCAGGCAGTGGTCGAGGTGCTGTGCGCGAAGGCGCTGGCGGCACTGAAGAAGACCGGGCTGAAGACCCTGGTCGTGGCAGGAGGCGTCGGCGCCAACCTGCATCTGCGGCAGACGCTGGATGCCGCCCTGCAGCAGCGGGGCGGACGGGTCCATTACCCGGAGCCGGCGCTCTGCACCGACAACGGCGCGATGATCGCTTTCGCCGGCGCGATGCGCCTTGCCGCCGGAGAGGCTGTGGCTGGCGAGCCGTCGGTGCGCATCCGGCCGCGCTGGCCGCTGGCCGAGCTGAAACCGCCGCAGGCGGCAGCAGCCTGAGTGGTTTTTAGTCCGTCTTCGGTTTCTTGCTGCCGCCGATCCTGCCTTCGGTGCCGTCCCGCAGGCGCTGGATGTTGGCGGCGTGGCGCCAGATCAGCAGTGCGGCCATCACCGCCAGCACCAGCACACTCGCTCGCGGTCCGAGGAAGATCAGTCCGGCAACGGGGGCGGCAACGGCAGCCGACAGCGCCGCGGCAGACGAATAGCGGGTGGTGAACGCCACCGCCAGCCAGACCAGCGCGCACAGGATGGCGATGCGCCCATCCACACCGGCAAGCACGCCGAGCGCGGTCGCCACGCCCTTGCCGCCATTGAAGCGCAGGAAAATGGTGAACACATGGCCCAGGAAGGCGGCCAGGCCGGCCAGGGCGGCTTCCTGCGGACCGAAGCCCAGCCGGGTGGCCGCCCATACTGCCAGCCAGCCTTTCAGGCAGTCGCCGATCAGGGTCAGCGCCGCAGCGCCCTTGTTGCCGCTGCGCAGCACATTGGTCGCTCCCGGGTTGCCCGAGCCATAGCGGCGCGGATCCTCCAGGCCGAGCAGCTTGCTGGTAACGACGGCGAAAGGAATCGAGCCGAGCAGATAGGCTCCGAGGAGCAGGGCAATGAGGGACATCTTCGCTCCGCGCCTCTCCGGATCGGAAGAGGCGAATGCATCAAATGTTCAGGACAGCGTGGCGAAAGCGCATCTTCGGCCGCGGCCGGCGTCTGCGCACAGGATAGAATCGCAGCGATTCTAAACGGGAACCAGCATGGATTTCATCTTCATCGAGGAGTTGCGGGTCAAGGCCTGGGTCGGCGTCTATGCACGGGAGAAAACCGGGCAGCAGACGGTCGAACTCAATCTCACCTTCGGCGTTCCGGATACTGCGGCCGAGCGGGACGATATCGCTGACACCATCGATTATGCAGTCGTCACCCAGCGCATTCGTGAGGAACTGGGGCAGCGCCATTTCAATTTGATCGAAAGCCTGGGCGAATTCGTCGTCAAGCTGCTGTTCGATGAGTTCGGCGCGCCCTGGGTGAAACTGCGCGTGGCGAAGATCGGTGTGATGAAGGACGTGCGTCGGGTCGGGGTCTTCATCCAGCGTGGGCGGGACGGCACGGCGCCGCCACCCGCGGAAGTTTGAAGCACGGGTAATTTCACCTGGCGATGGATGCATTCCGCGCATTCATTGGTCCGAATGAATCGGTATTCCGGGCTGCGGCAGGCTTGCCGCCTTGCGTGTTTCGCCGCAGAAAATGAAAAAGCCGGGCTCGTGGGCCCGGCTTTTTCATCGCATGTTCGGCGCACTCAAGCCGCCAGTTCTTCCAGAGGCTTGTCCTGGGCCAGCCAGTCGAGCACCCATTGGGGGCGACGGCCATGGCCGCTCCAGCCCTGCTCGGGATTGGCCGGATTGCGGTACTTGATGACGGAAGGCGTCTTGGCCTTCTTGGCGGTGCCGCGCTTGGCCTTGGTGGCAGACGTCTTGGCCGGTGCCGCGGCGGCAGCGGTAGCGGGGGAGTCGATCAGGTCGTCGAGGGTGAGGCCTTGTTCGGCAACCAGTTTCTGCACCTGTTTCAACAGCGTGCGGCGCGTGGAATCGCTGCGGCGCCGGATTTCAGTCTCGACCTTTGCCTGCAGGCGGCGCAGTTCGGGAAGCGAATAGCTCGAAAGGTCCATGGTGTGTCCTCGTTGGTTGTGCGAGTTGGAATTGGATGAATTCATGCCGGGTCTGGCCGGCAAACAATTGGGCCGGCAAGCAATCGAATCAGCAGTGCCGGGCAGCCACGTCCGGATTCTGCCAGTAATTGCGGCACAATACGATGGTTTTTTGTATTTTGAATGATTCGATTGTGGTGCCCGCGCCATTCGAGGCAATCAATTCGCCACTTCGACCAGTTCGGCCCGCAGGATTCGAAGAATGTCGTGCGGATGAACGCCGACGAGATAGCCGCGGCGGCCGCCATTGATATAGATCAGCGGCAGGTCGAGAATGCTTCTCTCCATGAAGACCGGCATGGCCTTGCGGGTGCCGAAAGGCGAGGTGCCGCCGACGAGGTAGCCCGTATGGCGATTGGCGACTTCGGGTTTGCACGGCTCGATGTGCTTGCGCCCGGTCTGGCGGGCAAGGTCCTTTGTCGAGACTTTGTGGTCGCCATGCATCAGCACGATCAATGGGCGGGCATTTTCGTCTTCCATGATCAGGGTCTTGATCACCGCATGCTCGTCGACATTCAATTCGCGGGAAGAAACGGCGGTGCCGCCGTGTTCCTCGTATTCGTAAAGATGGCTCGAATAGGCCAGGCCGTGCTGTTTCAGGAAACGGGTCGCCGGAGTCTCCGGCGGACGGATATCGTGTCGGCTCATGATCGGAATCCGGGAAAAGCTGGAGAGATGGAGCGGGGCGGGAGAACAGCGCCGCCGTCAGCCCCGAGGGTGATGCCTGGCATGCAGTTGCTTGAGTCTTTCACGTGCCACATGGGTATACACCTGGGTGGTCGAGATGTCGGCGTGGCCGAGCAGCAATTGGACAACGCGTAGATCGGCCCCATGGTTGAGCAAATGGGTCGCAAATGCATGGCGCAGCGTATGGGGGGAAATGCGCTCCTGGGGAATGCCGGCCAGCAGTGCGTTCTGCTTGATGATGCGCCAGAACATCTGCCGTGTCATGCCGCTGCCGAGGCGGGTGACGAAAACTTCGTCGCAACTGCGGCCGGCGAGCAGCGCCGGGCGGGCTTCGCGCAGGTAGCGCACGAGCCAGTCGGCGGCGATTTCGCCGAGCGGCACGAGTCTTTCCTTGCTGCCTTTGCCCATCACCCGCAGCGCGCCCTGGTCCAGGCTGACGGCAAACAGCTTCAGCCCGATCAATTCGGATACGCGCAGCCCGGCGGCGTACAGCACTTCGAGCATGCAGCGGTCGCGCAGGCCCTGCGGCGTGCCGAGGTCGGGCGCGGCGAGCAGTGCTTCGACCTGGGCTTCGCTGAGTGTCTTCGGAAAGCGCTGGCCGGGCAGCGGCGGGTCCAGCATCAGCGTCGGGTCTTCGGCGATCTCGCGGTTCGCGAGCAGATGACGGTAATAGCGCCGCCAGGCAGACAGCAGGCGGCGCTGGCTGGCCGGGCGGGCACGCAGGCTGAATTCGGCCAGATAGGCGGCAAGCTCGCCCGCCCGCGCGCGCGGCAGTGACAGGCCGCGTTCCGCCAGCCAGGCCGCGAACAGGGCGAGGTCGCTGCGGTAGCTGTCGAGGGTGTTGCGCGCGAGACCGTGCTCCAGCCACAGGCTGTCGGTGAAGCGGTCGAGTTCGCTGCGGATTTCGGCGGCCAAGCCGGCTTCGGCAGCGGCCAGGCGCGCCGTCATGTCGCGCCTTCGTGCCTCAGCAGCCAGCGCTTGACGTCGAGCAGCCAGCCGCCGGTGGCGTTGGCGAAGCCGCCGAGGCCGCTGGCCGAGGTGACGCGATGGCAGGGTACGACGAGCGGATAGGGGTTGGCGCCGCAGGCCTGGCCGACCGCGCGTGCCGCGCTGCTGAGCCGGGCCGACAGTTCGCCGTAGGTCCGCGTCCGGCCTGCCGGAATGGCGCTGATCTCCGCCCACACCCGGCGCTGGAACGGCGTGCCGCATTCGCGCAGCGGCAGCGGAAAGGCTTGTTCCGGATGCTCGATCCAGTCGTGCAGGGCTTCGGCTGCGATGCGGGCGGTGTCGTTCGTCGGCGCGCGAAGCGGCGTGTCCGGCGGCAGGAAGACGAGTTCGCCGACGGCGCCGTCGGCTGCGCGGATGCCGAACGGCCCGAAGGGCAGTGCGATCACCGCGTCGAAATCGATGTCCGTCGAGGAGTCCGGAGTTCGCATTGCGCGCCTGCTGTCTATTGTGCGGGTTTCAGCAGGCTCGCCTTGAGGCCGGAGTCGGCCGGCCGCTCGCCCAGCCAGATGCGCAGCAGGGCGGGGTAGAAGGCCGGATCGCTTATGTCGCTGCCCTGCGGCTGGCCGTTGATCAGCAGGCGCGTCGCGCCGCTGGCGAGCCGGTCGAGGATCACTTCGGTGCCGGCCTTGGCTTCGCCGCTGCCCTGCACTGCGGCGAGCAGGGCGTCTATGGAAGGTTTCAGTGCCGCGAGCATTTCGTCGTCATGGTTGCGCTTCAACCCGTCGAGCATCGCGTCGGCGAACTGCTTGCCGTCGAGGTCCCGGATCATGACGATGCGGATGCGCTTCTCGCCGCCGTCCTGCAGGATGTCGGCGCTGCTGGTGCTCGGGCTGCGCAGATAGAGCCCCATCGCATAAACCTTGAAGGTCAGCCGGGTGCGCAGGCCGGCGCCGTTCAGGCTCAGCGTGCCATTGTCGACCTGGGTCTGCGGTGCGAAGTCGATGCCCGCCACTTCCACTGCCTGGGCGAGGCTGGCCGACAGCAAGATGGCGGCCAGCAGGGTACGGACAAGTGCTTTCATCAGGGAAGGCTCCGTCAGAGCGCCTGGAAATCAGGCGCGACTCGGTTGCGTCACTCGCTTGTGTTTCAGTTTCGTCTTACTTGCGTCTTATTTGCGTATCTCGCCGTTGCCGAACACGACCCACTTCTGGCTGGTCAGGCCTTCCAGCCCGACCGGGCCGCGAGCGTGGATCTTGTCGGTGGAAATGCCGATTTCCGCGCCCAGGCCGTATTCGAAGCCGTCGGCGAAGCGGGTGGAGGCATTGACCATCACCGAGGACGAATCCACCTCGCGCAGGAAGCGCATCGCGTGGCTGTAGTTCTCGGTGACGATCGCTTCGGTGTGGCCCGAGCTGTAGCCGTTGATGTGGGCGATCGCCTCGTCGAGGCCGTCCACCAGCTTGATGGCGATGATCGGCGCCAGGTATTCCTCGCGCCAGTCGGCTTCGGTGGCGGCGATGAGCTTGGCGGCGTCGATGCCGGCTTCGCGCAGCAGCGCCAGCGAATCGGCGCAGCAGCGCATCTCGACGCCCTTGCCGGCCAGCATGCGGCCGATTTCGGCGAGATAGATGTCGGCGACGCCGCGCGAGACCAGCAGCGATTCGGCGGTATTGCAGGTGCCGTAGCGCTGGGTCTTGGAATTCTCGACGATGGGCACGACCTTGGCCGGGTCGGCTTCGTCGTCGATATAGACGTGGCAGTTGCCGTCGAGGTGCTTGATCACCGGCACGCGCGCGTCCCTGGAGATGCGCTCGATCAGGCCCTTGCCGCCGCGCGGCACGATGACGTCGACGAACTCGGGCATCGCGATCAGCGCACCCACGGCTTCGCGGTCGGTGGTCTCGACCACCTGCACCGCATGCTCGGGCAGGCCGGCGGCGAGCAGGCCGCTGCGCACGCAGGCGGCGATCGCCCGGTTGGCATTGATCGCCTCCTTGCCGCCGCGCAGGATCGCGGCGTTGCCGGACTTCAGGCACAGCGCGGCGGCGTCGGCGGTGACGTTGGGGCGGGCTTCGTAGATGATGCCGATCACGCCCAGCGGCACGCGCATCTTGCCGAGCTGGATGCCGGACGGGCGGCGCTTGATGTCGGTCATCTCGCCGACCGGGTCGGGTAGCGCGGCGACCTGTTCGAGGCCTTCGGCCATGGCTTCGACGCCCTTGTCGGTCAGCGTCAGGCGGTCGATCAATGCGGGCTCGAGGCCGGCGGCGCGCGCTTCGGCAAGATCTTGCGCATTGGCGGCGAGCAGTGCCTCGCTACGGGCGCGGATCTCGGCGGCCATCGCCAGCAGCGCGGCGTTCTTGGTGGCGGTGGAGGCGGCGGCCAGCACGCGCGAAGCGGCGCGGGCCTGGCGGCCGAGAGTCTGCATGTAGTTCTGGATGTCCATCGCGGTGTCTGGTGAGATGAGGGCGTGGCAGCCCAAAACCCAATTAAAACACCGAACGTCGCCCGCGGGCTATGTGCGGCGTGCCAGCCGCAGCGCCAGCCGCAGGAACTCGTCCCAGATGTCGCCGGCGACCAGGCCCTTGATCATGCGATCGATGCGGGCGGCGTGCATCAGCGCCGCGCGCAGCGCGCCCTGGTTCAGGCGCCCCAGCGCGCGGCCGAGCGTCTGCTGGCGGCGTGGGTCGAAGATGCGTTCGGCCTTGAACAGCGCCGGCAACGGCTGGCCGGCGTCGCGTCCGGCGCACAGGCTGGCCAGCGTGCGGGTTTCGCTGGCCAGCGTCCACAGCACCAGCGGTGGTGCCGCGCCTTCGCCCTTGAGGCCTTCGAGCAGGCGCGCGCAACGCGCCGGCTCGCCTTCGGTCACGGCCTGGCGCAGCATGTCGATGTCGTAGCGGGCGACGTTGAGCACCGCCTCCCGCACCTGCTCCAGGTTCAATGGGCCTTCGGGGTGCAGCAGACCGAGCTTGAGGATCTCCTGGTGGGCGGCGAGCAGGTTGCCTTCGACGTGCTCGGCGATGAAGGCGAGGGCGTCGGCGCTGGCGGTCTGCTTCTGCGCGGCGAGCCGGCGGCCGATCCAGTCGGGCAGGCGCTCGCGTTCGGGCGCATTGAGTTCGACGCAGATGCCGGTTTCCGACACGGCCTTGAACCAGCCGGTCTTGCGCGCCTGCCAGTCGAGCTCGGGCAGCGTGATCAGCGTCAGGGTCTGCGCCGGCAGGCTGGCGGCGTAGCGCTGCAGCGCTTCGCCGCCGTCGCGGCCGGGCTTGCCGCCGGGAATGCGCAGGTCGATCAGCTTGGCACCGCCGAACAGCGACAGGTTGCCGGCGGCGAGCGCCAGCGCATCCCATTTGAAACCCTGGCCGACGACCAGGGTCTCGCGCTCCTCGAAGCCTTGCCGCTTCGCCGCGGCGCGGATCGCGTCGGCGGCTTCGAGTACCAGCAGCGGCTCGTCGCCGTGCAGCAGCCACAGCGGGGCGAGCGCCTTGTCGAGCTGGGCGGTGAGCTGGTCGGGGCGCAGGTTCATGGCGCGTGAGCCGGACGCAGATTCACGGCGTGCTGCCGGTCCGGGCGTTCAGTGCGCGCGCTGCACACTGGCGAGCCGGCGCATCAACTGTTGCAGCAGATCCTGCTGCATGTCGTTGTAGAGCAGGGTTTCTTCCTGCTCCTTGCCCAGCACCTGGGAGTCGTCGAAAGTGTATTCGCGCGCCGCCGAGATCGCCGTGGGTGGAAGCAGCACCGCGCCGCTCTTGTCGAGCAGCTGGAAGCGCAGCGTCTGCGTCAGTTGGTACTCGCGCACCTTGCCTGCGCCGGTCAGGCTGAGAATCTCGCGGCCGCGGTTGTTGGCGAGGATCTGCAGCCGGGCATCGGCCTTTTCAGGGTCGTCCACGACGGTGGTGCTGCCGGTGGTGGCGATCAGCCGGCGCAGGCTGGCGCCCAGTTCCGAAAGCTCGCTGACGTTGATGTGCACCGTGGCGAAATCCAGCTGCTGCGGGCCGCGCAGCTTGAAGCCGCAGCCCGACAGCAGCAGGCCGGCGAGGCCGGCACCGCCGAGCAGCAGGCGCCGCCGGCTGCGCGAGGGCGTGGCGGCGGTGGCGACCGGCAGGGTGGGTATCGAAGCGTGGGGCATGGCCTTGTCCTCAGGCGACGATGTTGACCAGGCGGCCGGGCACGACGACCACTTTCCTGGCCGGCCGGCCTTCCATGAACTTCTGCGCCGCTTCGGAAGCCAGCGCGGCCGCTTCGATGGCGTCCTTGCCCGCATCGGCGGCCACGCGTACGCTGCCGCGCAGCTTGCCGTTGACCTGCAGCATCAGCTCGACCTCGTCCTGCACCAGCGCCGATTCGGCCGCTTCGGGCCACGGCGCGTCCAGGATGTCGTCGCCGAAGCCGCAGTCGCGCCACAGCACGTGGGCGATGTGCGGGCAGATCGGCGACAGCACGCGCAGCAGCATCGACAGGCCTTCGCCGGCCACTTCGGCGGCATCGGCGCCGCTGCGCGGCGCCTTCTCCAGCGCGTTGAGCATCTTCATCGCGCCGGAGGCGACGGTGTTGAACTGCTGCTTGCCGAGGTCGTAGCTGACCTGCTTCAGCACCAGATGCAGCTCGCGGCGCAGCTCGGCCAGCTCGGCCGGCAGCTTGGCCGTGCCCAGCGTCGGGCTGGCCGGCAGCGCCGGGCGCAGCTCGGTGGCGTAGGCGTGGGCGAAGGACCACACCCGCTTCAGGAAGCGGTGCGCGCCTTCGACGCCGGCGTCGTTCCATTCCAGCGTCTGTTCCGGCGGGCTGGCGAACATCATGAAGAAGCGCGCGGTGTCGGCGCCGTACTGCTCGATCAGGGCCTGCGGGTCCACGCCGTTGTTCTTCGACTTCGACATCGTCGTCAGTTCGTGCTCGAGCACGGTGCCGTCGGCCTTCAGCCGGCCGCTGGTGATCTGGCCCTTGGCGTCGCGGACGACCTCGACCTCGCTTTCCCAGTAGTAGTTCTTGCCGCCGCCTTCCGGCTTGTGCAGCCAGGCGTTGTTCAGCACCATGCCCTGGGTCAGCAGGCGGGCGAAGGGCTCCTTGACCGTGGCCAGGCCCATGTCGCGCATCACCTTGGTCCAGAAGCGCGAATACAGCAGGTGCAGGATGGCGTGCTCGATGCCGCCGATGTACTGGTCCACCGGCATCCAGTAGCCGGCGCGCTCGTCGACCATGGCCTTGTCATTGCCGGCCGAGCAGTAGCGGGCGTAGTACCAGCTCGAATCGACGAAAGTGTCCATGGTGTCGGTTTCGCGCTTCGCCGCCGCGCCGCATTTCGGGCAGGCGACGTCGATGAAGTCGCTGCGCTTGAGCAGCGGGTTGCCCGAACCATCGGGGATGCAGTCTTCCGGCAGCACCACCGGCAGTTGCTCGTCGGGCACCGGCACGTCGCCGCAGTGCTCGCAGTGGATGATCGGGATCGGGCAGCCCCAGTAGCGCTGGCGCGACACGCCCCAGTCGCGCAGGCGCCACTGGACCTTCTTCTCGCCGCCGGCGGCGGCGAGGTCGGCGGCGATCGCTTCGATCGCGTCGGCGTAGCCGAGGCCGTCGTAGCGGCCGCTATTGACGCAGATCCCGTCCTTGGAGCCGTACCAGTCGGCCCAGGCCGCGGTCGAGAAAGCGTTGTCGCCGACGGCGATGACCTGCTTGATCGGCAGGCCGTACTTCAGCGCGAAGCCGAAGTCGCGCTCGTCGTGCGCCGGCACGCCCATCACCGCGCCGTCGCCATAGCTCATCAGCACGTAGTTGCCGACCCACAGCGGCACGCGCTCGCCGGTCAGCGGGTGGACGACGCTCAGGCCGGTGGGCAGGCCTTCCTTCTCCATCGTCGCCATGTCGGCTTCCATCACCGAGCCGTGCTTGCACTTCTCGATGAAGGCGGCCAGTTCCGGGTTGTCGCGCGCGGCCTGCGTCGCCAGCGGGTGCTCGGCGGCGACCGCGCAGAAGGTGACGCCCATGATGGTGTCGGCGCGGGTGGTGAACACCCACAGCCTGCCGTCGCCGATCAGCTCGCCGGTCTCGTCGCGGACCTCGTGGCCGAAGGCGAAGCGCACGCCGGTGCTCTTGCCGATCCAGTTCGCCTGCATGGTCCTGACCCGCTCGGGCCAGCCGTCGAGTTCGTCGAGGTCGCCCAGCAGCTCTTCGGCGTACTGGGTGATGGCCAGGTAGTAGCCGGGAATCTCACGCTTTTCGACCACCGCGCCGGTACGCCAGCCGCGGCCGTCGATGACCTGTTCGTTGGCGAGCACGGTCTGGTCGACCGGGTCCCAGTTGACCACCTGGGTCTTCTTGTAGGCGATGCCCTTTTCCAGCATGCGCAGGAACAGCCACTGGTTCCACTTGTAGTAGTCCGGCTGGCAGGTGGCGAGCTCGCGGCTCCAGTCGATGGCGAAGCCGAGCGACTGCAACTGCTGTTTCATGTAGGCGATGTTGTCGTAGGTCCACTTCGCCGGCGGCACCTTGTTCTTGATCGCGGCGTTCTCGGCCGGCAGGCCGAAGGCGTCCCAGCCCATCGGCTGCAGCACGTTGTAGCCCTTCATGCGGTGGAAGCGCGCGAGCACGTCGCCGATGGTGTAGTTGCGCACGTGCCCCATGTGCAGCTTGCCCGACGGGTAGGGGAACATCGACAGGCAGTAGTACTTGGGCCTGCTCGCGTCTTCGGTCGCACGGAAGGCATCGGTGGAGTCCCAGTGCTGCTGGGCGGCCGCCTCGACGGCGGCGGGCTGGTATTTGTCCTGCATGGGTGTGCGTGCGGGCTCGAAAGCGTTGGAAACACGCGAGTATACCGCGAAGCCGGGGCCGGCCGCGAAGCGGGGCGGGCCAGCGGCGCCGGCATCATGCAGACAAAAAAATGGCACCCCGCCAAAGCGGGATGCCGAATCTCCATTGAAGGAGAGGGAGGGAGACGGGAGTGGGGGGGGGGGGGGGGGGGGGGGGGGGGGGGGGGGGGGGGGGGGGGGGGGGGGGGGCGGCCCGGCCGCCCCCCCCCCCCCCCCCGCTGGCGATCAATAACGGATGCGCGCGGTCAGCATGAAGTTGCGGCCTTCTTCCGGGTAGCTGTGCTTCAGTTCGTAGTTCTTGTCGAACAGGTTGCGCGCGGTCAGCGACACGTCGAGATCGGACGTCACCTGGTAGCCGACCCTGAGGTTCGCCAGCGTGTAGGAGCCGGTCTTCACGTCGGCGTTGCCGCTCATGATGTGGGGCGACCAGCGGCTGCTTGCCGACTCGATGTAGGGCATCACGCTGAGCTGGGCCGTCGGCGTCCACTTGGCATAGAGCATGCCGGCATGGCGCGGGATCTCGTTGCGGGTCAGCGTGCTGTTGACCGCGGTCCGATCCAGGTCGATGTCGCTATGGGTGTAGGTGTAGTTGCCGCCGACTTCCAGCGTCGGCTCGATGAAACCGTTGAGCGACAGTTCGACACCCTTGAAGCTGCCCTTGCCGACGTTCTGGTTCTGCGTGTAGAAGCGGCCCGAGCCGGCCGGATATTCGATGTCCACGCCCTGCATCAGGTCGTCGATCTCGTTGTGGAAGAAGGCGATCTCGCCGAACCAGCCGTCGCCGATCCTGTCGGACAGCGCCAGTTCGAAGTTCATCGCCTTCTCCGGCTTCAGGCCGGGGTTCGAGGTGGCACCGCCGAAGCGCGAGCTGAAGCGGTGGAACATCGTCGGCATGCTGATACGGCGCGAAGCCGAGAAATTCAGCCTGCCGGAGTCGCTGTAGCGATAGACCACTGCGCCCTGGTAGTTCCAGGCCGACTTGTCCTTGGTCTCGTACTCGAAGAATTCCGGGTTCTGGCCCTTGCTGAACTGCTCCACCTTCTTGGTATCGCGGGTGTCGTAGCTGACGCCGGCGATCAGGTCGAGCCGGGAGGTGGCATGGAAGGTGTTTTCCAGGCCGAAGGACCAGGTCTCTTCCTCGGCATCCTGCTTGGGCGCGAGGAAGAAGGGCGAGTATTCCTTGTCCTGGCCGGTGTGCTGGTCGTTGCGGTAGTGCACTGCTGCCTTCAGCGTGTTGCGGGTGAACCAGGTCGTGCCGGCTTCCAGCGACAGGCCGTACGAGGTGTCGTCGTAGGTGCTGAGCGTATCGAAGTTGTGCATCATCAGTTCGTTGTCGAACTGGTTGTAATACGCCTTGGTCTTCAGGTAGGTGGTATCGGACAACTGGGTGTGCGACAGCCAGTACAGGCTCCAGACGTCCCATTTGGGCCAGTCCCAGTCGCGGTCGCGATTGCCCGGGCGGGTGCTCAGGATCGCGCTCTTCTCGCCTTCCTGCTTGACGAAGTTGATCGAGTATTCATCGGTGCCGTTGGGGGTGTAGCCCAGCTTCAGGTTCAGGCGCTTGTCGTCCGAGTCGGAACGGTTGCGGTCGCCGCCGTTTTCCATGCTGGTCGACTTGTAGTCGCGCGACATGCGCCAGTGATCGATGTCGCGCTGTTCGAAGCTGGCCTGCCAGTACCAGTCCTGCTGCTTGCCGCCGACATTGGCGTAGTACGTCATGCCGCCGCGCTGGCCGCCTTCGCCCAGCAGCATCGACACCCGGCCTTCGGCCTCGAAGGTCTTGACCGGCTTGCGCGTCACCAGGTTGATCGCGCCGCCCATGCCACCCGGTCCGTTCAGCACCGAGACATAGCCTTTCGAGACCTGGATCTCGGACAGGTCGGGCGTCAGGAAGCGGCCGATATCGATGCGGTTGTCGTAGGGCAGGTAGAGCCGGATGCCGTCCATCATCAGCGGCACGCGCCAGGAATCGTAGCCGCGGATGCGGAAGTTGCCTTCGTTGCGCGAGCCGCTGCCCGGCGAGATGCTGACGCCCGGCAGCAGGTCGAGGGCGTCGAGCAGGTCCTCGCGGCCGAACTCGTCCATCTGTTCGCGGCTGATGGTGCTGGTGCCGACTGCCTGGCTGGCATCATCGGGCCGGCCGGTGACGGTGATCTGGCCCAGCGTGAATACGCGTTCGTCCTGCGCGGCGTGCACGGCGCCGGGGATGGCCAGCGGGAAACACATCGCGATCGAACAGCACAACAGCTTCTTCTTCATGTTCCGGACTCTCCCCTGATGAATCGAAATATTCAACCGTATATAACGGTTGGCAAAAAATGGCGCTCATGGCGGCGCTTCGTACCGGGCCGCGGGCAGGTTAACGATCCACGGCCGATACCGGCTGCATGAAAGCGGCGGGCTGCCGGCTTTCGCAACATTCTGTCAGGAATTGTAATATACGCTTGTATATAACGAATTCAAAGCCAGCCCGCTTGGGGGCCGCAGGCAGAGAGCCGCTTGCAGTGCGGGCGATCCGGTGCCGTCAGTGGTGAGCGCCATTGCGCTGATCCCCAGCCGGCCTAGGTCTTGCGCGACAGCCCCTGCATCGCGCGCGCCAGGCCGTCCAGCGTCAGCGGGTACATGCGCTCGCCCATGATCTGGCGCACGATGCCGATCGACTGGCGGTATTCCCACAGGCGCTCCGGCTCCGGGTTGAGCCAGGCGGCGGCGGGGTAGGCGTCGAGCAGGCGGCGCAGCCAGGTGGCGCCGGCTTCGCTGTTCATGTGCTCGATCGAGCCGTGCGGGTGCAGGATCTCGTAGGGGCTCATGGTGGCATCGCCGACGAAGATCAGCTTGTAGTCCGGGCTGTACTTGTGGATGAGGTCGAGCAGCTGGGTGCGCTCGCTGAAGCGGCGGCGGTTGTCGCGCCAGACACCTTCATATACGCAGTTGTGGAAGTAGAAGTACTCGAGGTGCTTGAACTCCAGTCGGCAGGCGGAGAAGAGCTCCTCGCAGACCTTGACGTGGTCGTCCATCGAGCCGCCGACGTCGAGGAAGAGCAGCACCTTGACCGCGTTGTGGCGCTCCGGGCGCATCAGCAGGTCGAGCCAGCCGGCGTTGCGCGCGGTGGCGGCGATGGTGCCGCCGAGGTCCAGCTCTTCGGCCGCGCCTTCGCGGGCGAAGCGGCGCAGCCGGCGCAGCGCGACCTTGATGTTGCGCGTGCCCAGTTCGACCGAGTCGTCGAGGTTGCGGAATTCACGCTTGTCCCACACCTTGACCGCGCTGCGGTTGCCGGCGGATTCGCCGCCGACGCGGATGCCTTCGGGGTGGGTGCCGCTGTTGCCGAAGGGCGAGCTGCCGCCGGTGCCGATCCACTTGTTGCCGCCCTGGTGGCGGCCTTTCTGTTCGGCCAGGCGCTTGCGGAACTCGTCCATCAGCTTGTCCCAGCCGAGCTTTTCGAGCCGGGCGTGCTCTTCGGGCGTCAGGTGCTTCTTCGCCATCGCGCGCAGCCATTCCTCGGGCAGCTCGGCTTCCAGGCCGGGAATTTCGCTGACGCCCTTGAAGTAGGCGCCGAAAGCCTGGTCGAAGCGGTCGTAGAGCGATTCGTCCTTGATCAGACAGGCGCGCGAAAAGACGTAGAAATCGTCGATCGAGGGTCCGCAGACGTGGTCGCGCAGGCCTTCGAGCAGGGTCAGGAACTCGCGCGTGGAGACGGGCAGCTTGTGTGCCTTCAGATGCAGGAAGAAGTCGATCAGCATCGTCGCGTCCTGTTCACTGCTGGATGTCCATCGCCCACAGCAAGGCCTGGATGTGACAGCGGGAGGCCTGCCTGGGTGTGACGCCGCAGCGTTCGGCGACAGTCTGGAGCTGTTCGCTGTCGGCGCCGCCGCGTTCGCAGGCGATCGCGAGTTCGAGCAGGGGGCGCAGCGGCCCTTGACCGTCGCGCAGCGCCGCCTGCACGTCGGGCGCCAACGCCAGCGGTGCCAGGGCCTTTTCCAGCGGCACCTGCATGATCACGTCGGCGAGCGACAGCAGGCCGACCAGGAAGAGCGATTCGCGCTGCGCCACCGGCTGGTCTTCGGCCAGCAGCTCCATCATGCGCGCGCGAACCAGCGCGGTCTCGAGCGCGGCGGCGGCGCGCCCCTGGCTGCCGTCGGTGCTGCAGGCGAGCAGCACCAGCCAGCGGTACAGGCGGTCGTGGCCCAGCATCACCAGGGTGTGCTCGATCGAGGAAATCGGCTCGGCATGGGGACCAGCCACCGAATTGACGTAGCGCAGCAGGCGCAGCGACAAAGCGCCGTCCTGCTTGAGCATCGCGGCGATCTCGCGGCTGTCGCCGTCCAGGCGCAGGCGGCCGATCAGCGTGGCGATGCGCGCGGTGTTCGGGCCGAGTTCATGCTCGCTCCAGTCCTCGCGGCTGGTGATGAACGGCCCCTGGAACAGGCTGGCACCCAGCTTGAAGGCGAAGCGGAAATCCTCCAGCGAAGGCAGGTCGCGGACCAGCAGGCGTGCCTGCGGCGCGGCGTCGGCAAGCATCTGGCCGAGCTGCAGGCCGCGGCGTGCGTCCAGGGTGGGCGCTCGCAGCACGATCACGTCCGCCTGCGGCAGCAGCGGCACGAACTCGCTGAAGATCATCGGGTCGGGCAGGCCGAAGCGGAAACCCGCCTGGCGCAGTTGCGCCATCGCGCCGCCCAGCGTGTCGACCGCGGGACCGCCGGCTTCGGCGTGGGGCATCGGGATGAGAACGATGTTCCGTGCCGGCAGTTCGGCCAGGCAGGGGTGGGACAGGAAGGAGTCGGGTATCTCGATGAAAGCCAGGCGGTGGCCCAGCAGCCGGCCGATGTCGGCAGTGACGAGGTTGCGTACCAGCACCTCGGCGTAGAGGTGGTGTATCCGCCGGCTGCCGTGGCGGATGCGGTTGCGCGTGCCTTCGTGCAGCATGAACTGGTAGCCGGCGATGCGCTGGTCGCGCCCCAGTACCGCCTCGCGGCACAGATAGGTGACGGTGGCAGCGCCGTCCTCGCCGTGGGCGTCGCCGCCGGCCGCCTCGCGCAGCGGCGCGTTGCGGTTGAGCTGCTCGAAATCCTGGCGCGCGGCCGCCGGTGCGGTGGTCCGGGCGGCGGCGGGACGGCGTCCGAACAGCCAGTCGAGAAGGGCCTTGAACATGCGATGTCAGCGGTTGTTGCGCGCCATCATCACCAGGCGCTCGAACAGGTGCATGTCCTGCTCGTTCTTCAGCAGCGCGCCATGCAGCGGCGGCACCACGGTCTTGCCGTCCTGGCTGCGCAGGGCTTCGGGCGGGATGTCCTCGGCAACGAGCAGCTTGAGCCAGTCGATCAGTTCGGAGGTCGAGGGCTTCTTCTTCAGCCCGGGAATGTCGCGCAGGCCGAAGAAGACTTCCAGCGCCTCGCTCAGCAACTGCTTGCGGAGGGCGGGGAAATGCACATCGACGATGCGCTGCATCGTGTCGCGGTCGGGGAAGCGGATGTAGTGGAAGAAGCAGCGGCGCAGGAAGGCATCGGGCAGCTCCTTCTCGTTGTTCGAGGTGATGAAGACGATGGGGCGGTTGCGCGCCCGCACCGTCTGCCGCGTTTCGTACACATGGAATTCCATGCGGTCGAGCTCGCGCAGCAGGTCGTTGGGGAATTCGATGTCGGCCTTGTCGATCTCGTCGATCAGCACCACGGTCTGCTGCTCGGCCTCGAAGGCCTGCCACAGCACGCCCTTGACGATGTAGTTGGCGATGTCCTTGACGCGGTCGTCGCCCAACTGCGAGTCGCGCAGGCGCGACACCGCATCATATTCGTACAAGCCCTGCTGAGCCTTGGTGGTGGATTTGATGTGCCACTGCAGCAGCGGCAGCCCGAGCGCGGCGGCGACTTCCTCTGCCAGCATGGTCTTGCCGGTGCCGGGCTCGCCCTTGATCAGCAGCGGCCGTTGCAGGCGGATGGCGGCGTTGACCGCCAGCATCAGGTCGGGCGTGGCGACGTAATCGCGGGTACCTTCGAAGCGCAACGTGGACATGCGGGATTCCTCTGATTATTCCCTGACGATTATAAGACTAGCGTTACGAAAAACCGGCGGCGCGTCCGCAGCCCCGGGGGTGTGTTTCTCCCCCGGGCTGTGTTCCAGTCCTGCAGGCACCATGCAGGATTGGATGGGGACGGCCGGAAACGGCTTGTGCAGCACCCCGACGGAGGGCTCGACATGCGGAGACGATATCTGGTTTGCGGCCTGGCGTTCGCGCTCGGTGCCCTGCCTGCAGCGGCAGTCGAAGGCGATGCAGAGGCGGCCAAGGGCAAGATCTCCATGTGCATCGGCTGTCATGGCATCGATGGCTACCGAACCGCTTTCCCCACGGTGTATCCGGTCCCCAAACTGGGCGGTCAGCATCCGGAATACATCATGGCCGCACTGCAGGTGTACAAGTCGGGTGATCGCAGTCACCCCACGATGCAGAGCATTGCCGGCGGCCTGTCCGAGCAGGACATGGCCGACCTCGCCGCCTACTACGGCGCAATGCCCGCCGAATCCGCCGCCGCGCCGGCGCAGGTGAGCGGCAGCCCGCAACGCGGCAAGGAAAAGGCGGAGGTCTGCGCCGCCTGTCACGGCCCCGACGGCAACAGCCCGCTGCCGACCTTCCCGCGCATCGGCGGCCAGCATCCCGAGTATCTGCTGCAGGCGCTGCTCGACTACAAGGCGGGCCGGCGCAAGGACCCGATCATGGCCGTGCAGGTCGAAGCCCTGTCGAAGCAGGACATGGCCGATCTCGCCGCCTGGTTCGGCGCCCAGCAGGGGCTATATACGAAGCGCTGACGGCGCTGCCTGCCGGTGCTAGCATGCCGGCTCCATGCGTATCGAAGATCTTCGCGCCAGCCTGCGGGAGTTGGGCGCCAAACCCTGCCACGAAGACCGCCTGATGCGGGCCTGGCTGCAAGGCCAGCCGCTCGAAGGCGGACCGCGTCCGCTCGAACACTTTCTGCCGCTGGCCGTGCGCCAGGCCTTGTCGGACATCGCCGCCAGGCTCGAAAGCCTGGCGCGCCTGCGTTCACAGCATCCGGGCGAGGATGGCTCCTCGCGCCTGCTGGTCGAACTGGCCGACGGCCAGACCGTGGAAAGCGTGCTGCTGCCGCGCGACGGGCTGTGCGTCTCCACTCAGGTCGGCTGTGCGGTGGGCTGTGTGTTCTGCATGACCGGCAAGGACGGCTTGCTGCGCCAGCTCGGCAGCGCCGAGATCGTCGCCCAGGTGGCGCTGGCGCGCAGCCTGCGCCGGGTGCACAAGGTGGTGTTCATGGGCATGGGCGAGCCGGCCCACAACCTCGACAACGTCGTCGAGGCGATCGAGGTCCTGGGCACCGACGGCGCGATTCCGCACAAGAACCTGGTGTTCTCCACCGTCGGCGATCCGCGCGTGTTCGAGCGCCTGCCGCAGATGCGGGTCAAACCCGCGCTGGCGCTGTCGCTGCACACCAGCCGCGCCGATCTGCGTGCCAGCCTGCTGCCGCGTGCGCCGCGCATGACGCCGGAAGAACTGGTCGAACGCGGCGAAGCCTATGCACGCGCCACCGGTTATCCGATCCAGTACCAATGGACGCTGATCGACGGCATCAACGACGGTGCCGAGGAACTCGAAGGCATCGTCCGCCTGCTGCAAGGCAAGTACGCGGTGATGAACATGATTCCGTTCAATGCCGTGGAAGGCCTGGATTTCCGGCGGCCGAGCTGGGAAAAGGCTGCCGAGATCGCCCGCTGGCTGCACCAGCACCGCATCCTGACCAAGCTGCGGCGCTCCGCCGGGCAGGACGTCGACGCCGGCTGCGGCCAACTGCGGGCGCGCGAAATCAGGATCGGCTTCGCCGCACGCGAGCAGCGGATAAGCAAGCTGAGGGTCGAGGCATGACCCGCCTGAGCGTCCATCTGCCGCTGCCCGCGGGCTTCCGCACGGTGGACGTGCTCGCGTTTCACCGCCGCGACCCGCAGCAGATCGCCGAGCGCATCCTGGACGAAGGGCCGGCGCTTGGGCTCGACAAGGCCTTCGTCTGGGCCGGGCATCCGGCCTGCATGGCCTTCCGCTTCGAGGGCGAGGTCACGGAAGGCGGGGTGCTCCAGTGCGGCCATGTGCGGGTCGAGTGTCTCATCGACGACGCATCCGGCACGACGGGCGGAGCCATGGGGGAGGGCGATCCGGATCAGGCAGCATTCGAAGGCCTCGTGCGCCACATGCTCGGCCTCGATCAGCCGATCGAGGCCTTCGAGCACACCCACGCCGGCCATCCGGAACTGGGGCCGCTGGTCCGGCGCAATGCCGGCCTGCGCATCCCACAGGTGGCGACGCCCTTCGAAGCTCTCAGTTGGGCCATCCTCGGTCAGCAGATCAGCCTGGTCGCCGCGGTCGCACTGCGCCGCAGGCTGATCCAGGCCGCGGACCGGCGCCATTCCTCGGGGCTGATCTGCTACCCGGACGCGACCAGCCTGCTGCAGCTCGATGCCGCCACGCTGCGCGCCGCAGGCTGCTCGCAGACCAAGGCCGATGCGCTGCTCGGGCTCGCCCGCGCGGAGCGGGAGCAGCAGCTCCCGCTCGACGAATGGCTGCGCACCCTGCCGGTCGAGGACATCCGCGCCGGCCTGCTCGCGATCCGCGGCATCGGCCCCTGGACGATCAACTACGCCCTGCTGCGCGGCTTCGGCTGGCTCGACGCTTCGCTGCACGGCGACGTCGCGGTCCGCCGTGGCCTGCGGCGGCTGCTCGGCCGGGAGGATGCGGTCGGCGAGGCGGAAACGCGGCAATGGCTCGAAGCCTTCTCGCCATGGCGTGCGCTGGTTGCGGCGCATCTGTGGACGGTGGCGGCAGGGGGCTGAACCGGTCTCGGTCTGATCCCTACGTATCGGCGGCGAACGGGAGTGCCTGCGGCAGCCACTCCCTGTAAGATCGTTGCGACGCAACCCACGGAAAGACGATCATGGTTCCATTGAACGACCTGCTGCTGTTCGGCGGTGCAGCCTTGCTGATGGTCCTGACGCCGGGACCCAACATGATCTACCTTGTCTCTCGCTCCATCTGTCAGGGCAAGCGAGCCGGGGTGTTGTCACTGTTCGGCGTCATTGCCGGTTTCCTGGTGCACATGTTTGCTGCCGCCATCGGCGTGACGGCCCTCTTCGTGGCTGTTCCGTTCGCATACGAAGCGCTCAAGTGGGCAGGGGCGGCATATCTTCTTTATCTTGCCTGGCAAGCTGTCAGGCCGGGCGCACGCTCGCCGTTCGAGGCTCGCGATCTTCCGGTGGATCCGCCGAGAAAGCTGTTTCTGATGGGATTCATCACCAATCTCCTGAATCCGAAGATCGCCGTCTTCTATCTTTCGATCTTCCCCCAGTTCGTTTCGCCGGAGCACGGCTCGGTATTGGCACAGAGTGTCCAACTGGGGCTTACCCAGATCGTCATCAGCTTCACGGTCAATCTGTGCATCGCGCTGTCCGCTGCCAGGCTGGCCTTGTGGTTCGCCCGCAGCCCTCGCTGGCTGGCTGCTCAACGATACGTCATGGGGACGGTGCTTGCGGGACTGGCTGTCCGGCTGGCAACCGAACAGCGCAAAGCCGCCTAGCTCTGCATCGAGTTCATATACGCACGGCCACGATCGCCATGACATCCTGTGCCGTCCCATCCCGATGAAAACCATCGGCCTGCTCGGTGGCATGAGCTGGGAATCCACCGTTCCCTACTACCGCCAGATCAACGAAACCGTGAAGGCCCGGCTGGGCGGGCTGCACTCGGCGAAGATCGTGCTGTACAGCGTCGACTTCGCCGAGATCGAGCGCCTGCAGCACTGCGGCGACTGGGACGCAGCCGCTGCCGTGCTTGCCGATGCCGCACAGGCACTGGAGCGCGCCGGCGCGGATTTCATCGTGTTATGTACCAACACCATGCACAAGGTCGCCCCCGCCATCGAGGCCGCGGTGAGGATTCCGCTGCTGCACATTGCCGATCCGACGGCGATGGCGATCCGCAGGGCCGGCCTGTCCCGCATCGGCTTGCTCGGCACTCGCTTCACGATGGAGCAGGCCTTTTATCGCGGCCGCCTGGAGGAGCGCCATGGCATCGAAGTGCTCATTCCCGAGCAGGGCGACATCGACGTCGTGCATCGCGTGATCTACGAGGAACTCTGCCTCGGCCGTATCGAGGAGGCGTCGCGGAAGGCGTACCAGAGCGTGATGGCACGCCTCGTCGAGCGCGGTGCACAAGGCATCATCCTGGGATGCACCGAGATTTCGCTGCTGGTGGGAGCACAGGACGCGACGGTTCCGCTGTTCGACACCACGGCGATCCATGCGGGCGCGGCGGCGGAAGTGGCCTTGAGCCACGAAGCGGGTATGCCGTGACTACGCGGTATCGAATCACCGGTACGACGCTGCAATGATGGGAAGCGGATCGCCAGGATGCTCTGCATTTTGCCGTCCGCTGAAGCTTTGCGTCAGGCGCGATGTTGCACTCCATGGCACGGAGAGAATCAATGGATGAGGATCTACAAGAAATGTCCCGAGTGCAGTTCATGGCCGAGGTCGTCAAGCTCGAGAACCAGCCGACGATTCGATTTGACTCTGGCATCAGGCCGCAAGACAAATGAAAATTGAACCCTGGAAAGCCGACATCACCACTCTCTTGTATCTTTAAACCAGACCCGCGCGGTAGAGTTTGACTGCCGTATAGGCAGTCAAACCGGCCGGTGCAGCTTG
>NZ_JANUXN010000005.1 GCF_025699485.1 Thauera carbonicopians
CTCAACGCCATGGTCCGCACAGGCAAACATTGGGACAAATCGCTTCACGATGCTTGACTTCTAAGACGGTTACTCAGCCCCCGACGAGGTGCCCGACCCTCATCCCTGCATGCAGGGGTCGGCGACCTCGCGCGCCGCGGCGTCGCGCCGCTCCACCGCCTTCAGCGCCAGCAGCAGCACGCAGCCCAACCCCATCATGGCGGCGGCGAAATAAAGCCCGCCGGCATAGCTGCCGAAGCTTTCCCCCAGCCAGCCGGTCACCGCCGGGCCGATGATCTGCGCCACACCGTAGGAAATCGTCATCTTGCCCATCATCTTCGCCGGCCGCGTCGGGTAGTAGCGCCCCGCCATCGTCAGCACCAGGCTGACCAGACCGACGAAAGTGCCGCCGAACAGCAGCGCCCCGGCCGCCGTGCCGGCCACCCCTCCCAGCGTCACCGGCAGCAGGATGCCGACGATCTGCAGCAGCGCAGCCAGGATCAGGGCATTGAGTTCGCCGGTGCGGCGGGCGATCAGATCCCACACGATGCAGGTCGGCGCCGCCGCCAGGCCGATGGCGAAGAAAGTCCAGTTGCCCTTGCCTTCGAGCCCGGGCAGATCATTGACGATGGCGACGATGAAGGTGGCGCTGACGACGTAGCCGATCCCGGCACAGAAGTACGAGATCATGAACAGGCGCAGGAACAGCGGGCTCGGCGGATTGTCGTGCATCGGCGCGCCGCTCCTGGTCACCGGACTGGCATCCGGCGCCGGCAGCCAGCCCAGCGCGGGCACCAGCAGCAGGCAGCCGATGGCAGTGAACACGAACCACTGCTCGCGCCAGTCCAGTACGCTGCTCATCAGCGCCACGGCCATCGAACATGCGGCGATGCCGATGCCGATGCCGCCGAAATGAATGCCCAGCTCGCTGCGATGGCCGTGGCGGATCAGCCAGTTCAGGATCAGGCCGGTTCCCAGCAGCATCGCCCCCGAAGTCGCCAACCCGGCCAGATAGCGCGACACCGCCCAGACCACCAGGCTGTCCGACAGCCCCATCATCGCCGTGGTCAGCACCGCCAGTACCAGGCCGACGCGATACAGCCGGTCCTTCAGCACCAGATCGCTGATCGACGCCGCGATCAGCGCCCCGGTCAGGTAGCCGGCATAGTTGATCGCCGCCAGCCAGCCCCCTTCCGCCAGGCCCAGCCCGGCCTGGGCCTGCATCACCGGCAGCAGCGGGGTATAGGCGAAGCGCGCCACCCCCATCGCCAGGATCAGGCTGAAAATGCCCGCGCCCAGCACTTTCATCCGCTGGATCTGATCGTCCATGTCCTTATGTCCTGTCTCCTCCTGGAGCCGAAAAGATAGTCGGCGTAAGATATCCCTTCAAGCGATTATTTCAGAATAGACCGTTCTGTTTCAGAGATACGACAATGGAACTCCTCGCCCTGCGCACCTTCGAGGCCGTCGTCGACGAAGGCGGCATCCTCGCCGCCTCGCGCAAGCTCAACACCGTGCAATCCAACGTCACCAACCGCATCCGCCGGCTCGAGGAAGAGCTCGGCACCGAGCTGTTCTTCCGCTCCGGCCGGGGCGTGGAACTCGCCCCCGCAGGCCGCGTGCTGCTCGACTACGCCCGCCGCATGCTGAGCCTCGAACGCCAGACCGTGGCCGCAGTGCGTCAGGCGGGCGAGGACGCCGGAGAACTGCGCATCGGCGCCATGGAGACCTTCACCGCGCTCTATCTGCCGGCCGTGCTGCGCGACCTGCGCCAGGCCCACCCCACGCTGGAACTGCACATCAGGACGGACACCAGCGCCGTGCTGATCGACAAGGTGCTGTCCCGCAAGCTCGACTGCGCCTTCATCGCCGGCCCGCTGCAGCATCCGGCGCTGCAGTTCGACGAACTGACCCGCGAAGAGCTGGTCCAGGTCTTCGCCCCCGGTGCCGATCCGGCACGCTGCCCGCTGATCCTGTTCCGCGAGGGCTGCGCCTACCGCGCACGCGCGCTCGCACTGCAGCGCACGCTCGGCCACGTGCACAATGAGGCAATGGAGTTCGGCACGCTCGAAGGCATTCTCGGCTGCGTCTCGGTCGGCCTCGGCTGGACGCTGATGCCGCGCCGCATCGTGCAGCAGTCGTCCCACACCGAGCGCCTGGCGCTTCGTGAAGTGCCGGCCGACATCGGCATGGTGCCGACCGGCATGGTCTATCGGAAAGCCGACATGCCGCCCCGGCTGCGCGACACGCTGGCGCAGGCCGTCGCCCGCATCGCCGGCGGCACCGCGCTGCCGGATCGCCCGGCACACGGCTAAACTGCAGTTCCCGCGCCGGGCGCTCGCGACATCGCGGCCCGGCCGCTCGCTTGCCCTTTGTTCCTCTCCCTTAGCCCCGGGAGCCGCCTCCGATGCGCCACCTGCGTACCCTGCTTTGCGTGCTGCTGCTCGCGCCGCTGCTTGCCCTCGCCCAGCCGGCGCCTCTTCCCACTACAGCCGAACTGCAGGCCCGGCTCGATGCACTCCCCGAGCGCAAGCTGTCCGAAGCCGATCAACTTGCCGCCCAGCAGGCACTGCAGCAGGCGCTGGCGCATCTGACGGATGCCGAAAACAGCCGGCATCAGCTCGATGCCTTGCGCAAGCAGCTGGAACAGGCGCCGGCGCTGATCGACAATGCACGCAACGAACTGGCACGCAGCCAGTCCCAGCCCGCTTCGGTGGCGATCGCGGGCAATGCCACACTGGCTTCGCTCGAAACCCGCCTGACCCAGGCCAGGACCCGGCTCGCACACTGGCGCACCATGCTCGACCAGGCCGGGACGCCGGCGCTGCGCACCGCCGCAGAGCGCACCCAGGCCGACATCGCCGACATGCAGGCGCGCATGCAGGCCATCGATGCTGCGCTGCGCAGCGGACGCGATGGCGGTCGCAGCCTCGGCGCCGAACACCGTGCCGCACTGGCCGCCGAGTGGCACGCGCTCGATGCACGCTCGGCGCTGCGCCTGGCGGAGCTCTCGGGCAGCGGCCTGTTGCAGGATGCGGCCCAGGCCCAGCGCGAACTGGCCGAATTCGAGCTGGGCCGGATCGAGCACGACATGGAGCTGGTCCAGTCGGCCATCAACCAGCGCCGGCGTGCCGAAATGCTCGAGACCGTGCAGCAGCTCAATCAGGCCGACGCGGATACGGCGACGGGCGACGGCCTGATCGCGCGCGCGACGGCGGGCAACCAGACGCTGTCGGCCTATCTGCTGCGCGCCACCGAGCACCTGGCCGATCTGAAACAACGCAACCTCGACACCCAGCAGCGCCTCGACGCCCTCAACCGCAGCAGCACGCTGATCGCCGAGCAGATCGAAGTGCTGCAGGACAGCCCGCTGCTGCCGCGCATCCTCAACGAGCAGCGCCGGGCCCTGCCGAGCCCCCAGCCCGACAACGCGCTGACGCACCAGATCGCCGACGTGCGCCTGTACCAGTTCGAGATCAACAAGCAGCGAGAAGCACTGAGCAAACCCGAAGCCTACGCCGATGCGCTGCTCGCCGCGCAGGAACCGGCACCGGATGCCGCCGAGCGCGACGCCCTGCGCAGCCTGCTCAGGAGCCGGGCCGAACTGCTGGAGCGCCTGAGCCACGAGCTCAACGCCATCCTCAGCGAATCGGTCAATCTTCAACTGCAGCAGACCCGATTGCAGGCGACTGCCGAGCGCCTGCGAACCACGGTGGATGAACAGCTGTTCTGGGTACCGAGCAATGCCCCGCTCGACCTCGACTGGCTCAAGCGCCTTCCTGCCGCGCTCGAACGCCAGCTCGCCGCGATGCCGTGGCACGCCACTGCAATCCAGCTATGGGAAGGCCTGAAGACGCAGCCGCTGGTGATGCTGCCGGTGCTGTTGATCTCCGTGCTGCTGCTGTTGCGCCGGCGCTGGCTGCGTGACACGCTGGAACGCCTGAATGCCGACATCGGCTACGTGCGCCGCGACACGCAACTTCATACGCCGCTGGCGATCCTGCTCAACCTGCTGCTGGCGCTGCCGGTGAGCCTGCTGCTGGCAATGGCCGGCCTGGCCTTGCAGATGGACGGCCGCGGCCAGAACCTGGCGCTGGGCATCGGCCTGATGAACATGGCCCAGGCCTGGCTGGTGTTCTACACCGCCTACCGCATCCTGGAGCCGGGTGGCGTCGCCGAGCGCCACTTCGAATGGCCATCGGCGCTGACCCGGAAGCTGCACCGCAGGCTGCGGCACCTCGGCCTGGTCGTGCTGGCCGTGGTGCTGGTGGTCGCGATCGCCGAACGCCAGCCGGAAGGGCTGGAACACGACGTGCTCGGCATCCTGACCCTGCTGGCCGGCTACGCCGTGATGGCCTGGCTGATGAGCCGCCTGTTGTCGCACCAGCGCCCCAGCGATTCGGCACGCTCGCCCCTGCAACTGCTCGGCAGCCTCGCCCTCGCGCTGATGCCGCTGGCGCTGATCGTCGCGCTGATGCTGGGCTACTACTACACCGCGCTGAAGCTGACCGGCCGCCTGATCGATACCCTGCTGATCCTGATCGTCTGGGCCATCACCAACGCCACTGCCATCCGCGGCCTCGCCGTGGCCGCGCGGCGCCTCGAATACAAGCGCGCGGTCGAACGGCGCGAAGCCGCCGAGCGCGAGGCGGAAGGCGACAGCCCGGCCGGCGTCGAACTGGCCGAAACACCGATGATCGGCATCGAACAGGTCAACCAGCAGTCGCTGCGCCTGATCCGCCTCGGCCTGCTCGGCGCCCTGCTGGGTGCGCTGTACTGGGTCTGGGCCGACCTGATCACGGTGTTCGCCTACCTCGACAACATCACGCTGTACGAATACGCCAGCGGCAGCGGCCAGGCCACCACGCTGATTCCGATCAGCCTGGGCGACCTGCTCGGCGCGCTGCTCATCGCCACGCTCGCCTTCGTGCTCGCCGGCAACCTGCCCGGCCTGCTCGAAGTGCTGGTGCTGTCGCGCATGAAGCTGGCGCAGGGCAGCGCCTACGCCATCACCACGCTGCTGTCCTACATCATCGGCGGCATCGGCATCGTCGCCACGCTGGGTACGCTGGGGGTGAGCTGGGACAAGCTGCAGTGGCTGGTCGCCGCGCTGTCGGTGGGGCTGGGCTTCGGCCTGCAGGAGATCTTCGCCAATTTCATCTCAGGCCTGATCATCCTGTTCGAGCGCCCGGTGCGCATCGGCGACGTCGTCACCATCGGCAACCTGTCGGGCACGGTCAGCCGCATCCAGATCCGCGCCACCACGATCACCGACTTCGACCGCAAGGAGATCATCGTCCCCAACAAGACCTTCGTCACCGGCCAGTTGGTGAACTGGTCGCTGAGCGACACCGTGACACGGGTGACGATGGCCGTGGGCGTGGCCTACGGCTCAGACCTGGAGCTGACGCGCAAGCTGCTGCTGCAGGCCGCCCAGGAAAACCCGCGCGTGCTCGACGAACCCGCACCGAAGGCGCAGTTCGTCGCCTTCGGCGCCAGTACCCTCGACCACCAATTGAGCCTGCACGTGCGCGAGATCGGCGATCGCGGCGCGGTGGTGGACGAGATCAACCGCCGCATCGACGCGCTGTTCCGCGAATACGGCATCGAGATGGCCTTCAACACGGTCGACGTGCATGTGCGTAGCATCGACGGCAAGGAAACCCAGCTGGAAACCATCAACCATGCTGCCGCCGCTTCGGCGGACGCGGATGTGGGGAAGACACCGGGCGCCCAGGGATGAAACAGGATGGCGGCCGTTCGGCCACGGCCGTCATCGGGCCCGCGCCGCCGAGGAGACCGCGGAACACCGGCAAGCGGCCGCCCGCCCTATGGAAGATCTGAATAATTCGGTTTTATTCGTCGCTCCCGCGAAGGCGGGAGCCCAGTGCGTTTGACGTCAAGGCCTCAGGGGTTCACTGGATGCCCGCCTTCGCGGGCATGACGGGCTTTTTCAGAGTTTCCCTGGCGGGATGAAGCCGCCACCCTGACCCGCGCCGTGTGCAGTTTCCTGAGGCTGTCGATCAGGCGCTGGTGCCGGTCGAGCCCTTCCAGCGCCATGCTCGTCGGCGTCAGGCCGAAGAAGCGCACGCTGCCGTCCACCGAGCCCATCGCCGCATCCATCCGCGGATTGCCGAACATGCGGCGGAAGTTGGCCTCGTAATCGTCCAGTTCCAGGTCGTCGTCCAGCACGACTTCCAGCACCACGTCCAGGGCCTGGTAGAACAATCCGCGTTCGAGCGTGTTCTCGTTGTACTGCAGGAAGGCCTTCACCCGTTCGTGCGCCGCTTCGAATTGCTGCAAGGCGAGATTGATTAGCAGCTTCAGCTCCAGGATCGTCAACTGGCCCCAGACCGTGTTTTCGTCGAACTCGATGCCGATCAGCGTGATGATGTCGGTGTAATCATCGAGCTCGCTGTCCTCCAGGCGCTCGAGCAGCGCCTCCAGGCCGGCGTCGTCGAGGCGGTGCAGGTTCAGGATGTCGGCGCGGAAGGACAAGGCCTTGTTGGTGTTGTCCCAGATCAGGTCTTCCACCGGATAGACTTCCGAATAACCCGGCACCAGGATGCGGCAGGCCGTTGCGCCGAGCTGGTCATACACCGCCATGTACACTTCCTTGCCCATGTCCTCGAGAATGCCGAGCAATGTGGCGGCCTCCTCGGCATTGGCGTGTTCTCCACGGCCGGAAAAATCCCACTCGACGAAATCGAAACCGGCCTTGGCGCTGAAGAAGCGCCACGACACCACGCCGCTGGAATCGATGAAGTGCTCGATGTAGTTGTTCGGCTCGGTCACGGCGTTGCTTTCGAAGGTCGGCCGCGGCAGATCGTTCAGGCCTTCGAAGCTGCGCCCCTGCAGCAACTCGGTGAGGCTGCGCTCCAGCGCCACCTCCAGGCTCGGATGCGCCCCGAACGACGCATACACGCCGCCCGTGCGCGGATTCATCAGGGTGACGCACATGACGGGAAACGCCCCGCCCAGCGACGCATCCTTCACCAGCACGGGAAAGCCCTGTTTTTCCAGCGCGTCGATGCCGGCCAGAATGCCGGGGTACTTCGCCAGCACTTCGTGCGGCACGTCGGGCAGTGCGATTTCACCTTCCAGGATTTCGCGTTTCACCGCCCGCTCGAAGATTTCCGACAGGCATTGCACCTGCGCTTCGGCCAGCGTATTGCCGGCGCTCATGCCATTGCTGAGAAACAGGTTGTCGATCAGGTTGGAGGGGAAATACACCACCTCGCCGTCCGACTGGCGCACGTAGGGCAGCGAACAGATGCCACGCTGCACATTGCCTGAATTGGTGTCGTACAGATGCGAGCCGCGCAGCTCACCATCGGCGTCGTAGATCCGCAGGCAGTATTCATCGAGTATTTCAGCCGGCAGCGCATCTCCAGGGCCGGGCTTGAACCAGCGCTCGTCCGGGTAATGCACGAACTCCGCGCCGGCAATGTCCTGCCCCCAGAACTGGTCGTTGTAGAAATGATTGCAATTCATCCGCTCGATGAATTCGCCCAGCGCCGACGCCAGGGCGCTCTCCTTGGTTGCGCCCTTGCCGTTGGTGAAGCACATCGGCGAGTGCGCGTCGCGGATGTGCAGCGACCACACGTTGGGCACCAGGTTGCGCCATGACGCGATTTCGATCTTGATGCCCAGGTCCGCCAGAACCCCCGACATGTTGGCGATGGTCTGCTCCAGCGGCAGATCCTTTCCCGTGATGTAGGTGCCTGCCCCGGCATCTGGATTCAGCGTCAGCAAGGCCTGCGCATCGGCATCCAGGTTTTCCACTTCCTCGATCACGAACTCGGGCCCGGTCTGCACCACCTTCTTCACCGTGCAGCGCTCGATGGAGCGCAAGATGCCCTGCCGGTCCGCGGCGGAAATATCCGCCGGCAATTCGACCTGGATCTTGAAGATCTGCTTGTAGCGGTTTTCGGGATCGACGATGTTGTTCTGCGACAGGCGGATGTTGTCGGTGGGGATGTTGCGTGTTTCGCAGTACAGCTTCACGAAGTAAGCCGCGCACAACGCCGATGACGCCAGAAAATAGTCGAACGGACCGGGCGCCGAGCCGTCGCCCTTGTAGCGGATGGGCTGATCGGCCACCACCGTGAAGTCATCGAACCTGGCCTCGAGACGAAGCTTGTCGAGGAAATTGACCTTGATTTCCATGCGGGAATCCTGAAACAGCGCGGCGGACGCCGGGCCGAAATGCAATACCTTTATCCAGAAAAGGTATATGCGTGGAAAGAATCTACGAGCAATCGAATATGGACGAGCGTAACACGATCCATTGCCAGCGCTGGCCGCCCGGCGGACACTCGCTGCCTTGCGCGCAGCACAGCCAACGTTGCCACCCGCCATGCGTCGCCCCGGCCCTGATTACCGTCCCCTCGGGCAGGGCATCCGCAGGAGAGCCAGTGGATGGCGGTAGATGCGAACCCGACACGGAATTCGTTCGGCCAGGACGGCCAAGCCCATGCGCGCTTCCGGCCGGAGTACCCCCCGGCTAGGAGCCTTTCTCGCTACAGTGGCGCCGAGCCGGCAACTGGCCGTCGACAACAGAAAACCGCTCCGCCACCTGAGGGGCAGCCTCGCGGGCACGCTGCTTGGCGGCGACGAAATCACCGCGCGGGATGTACAGCAGGTCGCCCAGCTTGAGCATCAGATGGTTCTCGTAATGGCTCAGGCAGCCGTCGGCATAGGCCACTCGCCACAGGTATTCGACGATGAGGACCTTCTCCGCCATGCTGTAGCCCTTGTTGAGCTGCGAGGTGAAGCCATACAGGTCGGGCGCATCACGCGAGGCGGCATGGGCCAGTTCGTACAGGCGCTCCAGTTCGTCGGCATGGAGATCGAACTGGGTGCGCAACGACGCCAGAATGGCTTCGCGCTCGGCATCGCCGGCTTCGTCGTCGGCGCGCATGACCTCCACCAGCAATACGGCAGTCGCCAGTTTCAGGCGATGTTCGGCATCGCCAGGCTGGCTGGCGGGCGCGGGTTCGGCAAGGAAGCCGAACAGTTCCTTGAGGGTATGAAGCATGATGAGCGGGGTTGTGGGACAAAACGCGAATACCGGATGATCGGCGCCTGACCGGAAGAGTTCCGTACGTGAGGGCCTCGGCGCTGGAGCCCGTACGATTCGAGCCTGTTTCCCCTGCCCATCTCTGCCTCCGATCTTGTCCGAGGCAGGGCGCTCGCACGTCGGCCAGCGCCCATCGGCATGCTCGTCCGCCGGGTAGTCACAACCTGGGCGTGTACTTCAGCGTGAACATCACGTTACGCGGCTCACCGTAGTCGTTGTTGCCGTCCTGCTGGGCATAGGCTGGAATCCAGTAGCGCTTGTCGAACACGTTGTTGAGGTTCAACGCCAAACCGACTTCGGGTGTGGCCTGGTAGCCCAGCCGCAAGTTCGCCACGGTAAAGCCAGGCACCTTGAACGAGCGGTCGTAACCCAGTGTATGGCTCTGGGCGGTCAGGCCGCCACCCACCGTGAGCTGGTTCCATTCGCCCGGAAGCCGATACGAAGCCCATACGCGGAGCATGTGCCGGGGGGTCCAGGTACTGAATACCTTGCCCTGATTCACAGGATCGCTCATGAACCTGCTGGTGTTGTAGGTATAGCCAGCCATCAGTTGGAGGTCGGACAGCACTTCGCCGCTGATCTCTGCCTCGATACCCTGGCTACGCACCTTGCCCGAAGCTTTTGCGCAGTACCAGCCGCTGCAGGCGAAACCGGAAGCCACATCGTTGACGGCGCGGTTCTCATGGTCGTAACGGAACACCGCCAGCGACGCATTCACGCGCCCGTCCAGCAACTCGCCCTTGATGCCGAGTTCGTAGTTCGTACCGATGATCGGATCCAGCACACTGCCCTCCGCTGTCCGTTCGGACTGCGGTTCGAACACGCTGGTGTAGCTGCCGTAAACCGACCATTGCGGCGTGAGTTCATACACGAAGCCTGCATAGGGCGTGATCTCGCCCGAATCGGTGTTGACGGACGGAGAGCCGTTCGACAGGTTTCGATAAAGATAGTCGTACCAGCTCACGCGTGCGCCGACGATGGCAGTCAACGGTTCGCTGAGCCGGACGCGCCAACTGGCGTAGATACCCTTTTGCCGCACGTCGTATTCCGAGGGGTTCTGCATACCGCCCGCCGCCAGCAAGCTGTCCGCGGTCGGCCGGGGGCGATGGTGGTCGATGGCAAAGATGTTTCCGCCCGGTGTGAAAAGTCTCGTCCACAGATCGTCCGACGTGTATTTCGAATAGTTGGCACCCAGGGTGACTTCGTTTTGCCGGCCCAGCGCTTCGAAGCGGCCGTTCACGTAAGCGTCGAATCCGAGTTTGGTGGAATCGAAGTCGGTCACCCAATCGGCGTAGCTCACCCCGCTTCCGTCCGCTGCCACGAGTCCGTGCATGCGCTGATGCGTGGAGCTGTTCTTTTCGCTCATGCGCAACGCAGAGGCCTTGATTTTCCAATCGGCATTGAAGCGATGCTCCAGATCGGCATGAAACGTCGTCTGCTCGATGCTCATGCGGTTCCACCATGAGCCTACGAATGTGGAGCGGGGAAGATGCAAGTCACTGCCATCCGGATAGCGCGGCAATCCCCGGATCATCGGCCGCCCGTGGCTGTCCGAATGGCTGACGCCCAGGCCCAAGGTCGTATCCAGGCCAACGTCGTAATCCAGCGCGGCGTACAGCGAGCGGGTACGGTCATTCACGTAATCGATGAAGGAGTGGCTGCGCACCTCGTCCAGCACCACGCGGCCGCGCAAGGAGCCATCGTCGTCGAGCGGCCCGCCGGCGTCCACCTGCAGGCCATGGCGGTCCCAGGATCCAGCCCGGGCCGTCAACGCAACGGTCTTTTCGACTTGCCCACGCTTGCGCACCAGATTGACTGCACCGCCGGGGCTACCCGTACCTTGCAGCAGGCCCGAGGCGCCACGCAGGACTTCGAGCCGGTCATAGAAAACCATGCCTTCGGTGCCCCAATTGCCCAGCGCCCACGTATTCCGGGGAATGGCGACGCCGTCGTGCTGCCAAGCATCGATCTGGAAACCCCGTGCCGTGAGCACCATGCCGGGACCGACCCCCTTGGCCCCCACCATGCCCGTGACGTTATTGGCCGCCGCCCTGAGATCGGTGATGCCTTGTTCATCCAATTGCTTGCGCGTGAGCACGCTGATCGACTGCGGAATGTCCTTGAGTGCCTGCTCTCCCTTGTTGATGCTCACCGCGCGAACCGCGAAAGAGCCCGTGCCTTCGGTGATGGCACTACGCTCGGGCTGTGCAGACACCGTTACCGGAGCAAGCCGCACATCACCCATGCTCACCGCCGGCAGGCTGCGCAGCCTGTAGCCGCCGTTTTCTCCGCGCACTGCTTCCAGCCCACTACCGGTGAGCAGCTTGCGCAAGCCGGCTTCCGCACCGTAATTGCCGTCGAGGCCGGCAGAATGCTGGCCGTCGGTCAGCGCGGCGTCGAAGGTCAGGGTGATGCCGGCCTGGGCGGCAAAGTGGTAGAGCGCCTGGCTCAGCGGGCCGGCGGGAAGAGCGTAGTGTTGTTGGGCGGCGCCGGCCAACGTCGCCGGTTCTGCCGCGCTGGCCGGACCAGCCGGGAGAAGTGCGATGCAGGCCAGACCGAGCAGGGCGATGCGCAGATGCACGGCCAGGGGCCGCAGGGGGTGGGGTTGCCGGGTTTGCACGGAAGCTCCTTTCGCAAGTCGATCAACGGGGGTTTCTCTGACTTGTCGAACGAAGCAAAAAAAGGGGCCGCGGTCTTCGAGATTTTCATTGCGCGCCTGCACGGGGCCGTGGCGCGGTCGATCAGTCGATGCCGCTCGCCGGGCCGATGCGTTTTGCTGGTATCGCGCCGCCCATCTGTATCCAGGTGAATTCATGGCCGTCGGCCGTGCGCTGCGGACGCAGGATGGCGTCGAAGTCGTGCGGATGGAAATCGCCGGCGCTGTCGTAGGCCATCCGGTAGGCGCCTTGTCCGGCAGCCTGGATTTCCAGCGCGTCGCCCCGGCGCCGCAGGCTCATCCTGAGACCGCTGGCCAGTTCCCATTCGCCCGCCAGCGCATCGAGCAGCGCCGCATCCGGTGTTGCCGTCCGGCGCGGTTCGCCGAGCGGGAAGGAATCATCGGTCAGGTGCAGGCCTAGCGAACCCAGGCCGCCGATGGAATTCCATGCGGTGTCGGACAGGATCACCACGCCGCGCTGCCTTTCCTTGTCGAAGGACACGAACGAGGAAAAACCGCCGGTGCCGCCTTCGTGTACATGCACGACGCGGCCGGCGGCGCGCAGCAGCATCCAGTTCATGGCCATGGGCGGACGGGGGAGCAGTCTTTCCTGGGTCAGGCGCAGGGCCGGCGTGACGGTGGTTTCCGGCTGGCCCAGTTGGCCACGCAGGTAATGCGTCATGTCCTCCAGCGTGGCGCGCACGCCGCCGACGCCGGCCAGGTCGGTGGCAAAGGTCCAGGCCGCCGCCGGCTGGCGGTTGGGCGTATGGCCGGTGGCCGCGCGGATGCCGGCCGGCGCCGCGCCCAGGTGCGCATGCCGCATGCCCAGCGGCGCGAACAGCCGTTCGTGCAGCAGCGTGCCGAGGTCGCTGCCGGCGCGGCGCGCCACGGCGTAGGAGAGCAGCATCGCGGCGAAGTTGGAGTATTCGAAGCGGCTGCCCGGCGCGGCGTTCAGCGTGACGTCGCCGAGCGAAGCCAGCAGCGCCGCTTCGTCCAGGTTGGCATAGGGGTCGTCCATGCGGGTCGCCCCCAGGCGCGAGGGCAGGGCCGGCAGGCCGGAGGTATGGGTGACCAGATGGCGCAGCAGGATCGGCTGGCCCTGGTAGTCGGGCACCCTGGCGTGTTCCGGCAGCCACGCCGACAGCGGATCGTCGAGCGCGCCCTTGCCTTGCAGGATCAGGTCGGCGAGCAGCGCGGCGGTCATCGTCTTGCTGACCGAGCCGATCTCGAAGGCGGTGTCCGGCCCGATGCGGGGCAGGTCCCGGTCGTCGGCGCACTGCCAGGTTCGGGCGACGCGCTCCTGTTCGATCACCGCCACGGCCATGCAGGCGCCGGTACGGTCGCCCTGCAGGCGCTGGCGGACGAGGCCGGCGAGTTCGGCGTCATCGAGCGCATGGCTGCCGGCGCTGGCGGCGGTGAGGATCAGGGCGATGGCGGCGGTGGATTTTTTCATGGCTGGCGGGGATGCACGTTGACCCAGTAGCGCGTGTGCCGGCGCACGCTGATGGGCAGGTTTTCCTGCAGGATGGCGAGGATGCGGTCGGTGTCGTCGAGCTGGAAGACGCCGGAAATGCGCAGGTCGGCTACTTCGGGCGCGCAGCGCAGGATGCCGGGGCGGTGGCGGGAGAGTTCGGCGAGGAAGTCTTCCAGGCGCTGCTTGTCGGCGATCAGGTTGCCCTGCCGCCAGGCATCGCTGCCGGCCGGGGCAGGCTGGACCGGGCCGCTGGCGTGGGCGGAGAAGCGGACGCTCTGGCCGGCGTCCAGCCGCAGCGCGGCGTCGCCCAGGGCGGGGCGGATTTCCACGGCATGTTCGAGCACGCTGACCCGCGTCTGCCGGCCGCCTTCGCGCTGGACGATGAAGCGGGTGCCCAGCGCACGGATGGTGCCGTGCTCGGTCTGGACCAGGAAGGGGCGGGGCGGCCGGGCGCTGTCCGGAGCGGTGTGGATGAGGATTTCACCGCTCTGCAGCACGATGCGACGCTGGGCCTCGTCGAAGCGCACGTCGGCGGCGCTGGCGGTGTTGAGGTGGAGCAGGCTGCCGTCGGCAAGGCGATGGTCGCTGCGCTGGCCGGTGGCGGTGCGGTAGTCGGCGGCGAGTTCTCCGCCCCATTGGCGCCAGCCCAGCCAGCCGGCGGCGGGCGCGGCGAGCAGCACGGCGAGGGCCTTGGCAACGCGGCGGCGCTGGGCCTGGTGGCTGCGGTGCAAGGCCTCGGTGCCGACGCCGGCGGGAATGGCATTCAAGGTGCCGGCCAGGGTTTCGGCGGCCTGCCAGGCGCGTTCGTGCTCGGGGTGCTGGGCGCGCCAAGCGTTCAGCGCCTGGCGGCCGGCGGCGTCCAGTTCGCCGGCGTGCAGGCGCACCAGCCAGCCGGCGGCCTGGTCGACCACGTCGTTGGCGGGAAGCGGGCCTGCGCTCACGGCCAGCTTACATCAGCGCCCGCAGGCACTGGGCGAAGGCGGTATGCATGTGGCGCTTGACGGTGCGCAGGGAGAGGCCCAGGCGTTCGCCGATGGCCGCATAGGCGAGGCCGTCGATCTGCGAGAGCAGGAACACCCTGCGGGTCTTGTCCGGCAGGGCGGCGAGCAGGGTGTCGATGCGGTGGAGCGCTTCGATGACGAGCAGGCGTTCTTCGGGCGAGGGGGCCAGTGGCTCGGGCTGCATGGCCAGGGCTTCGAGGTAGGCTTGTTCCAGCGCCCGGCGGCGGATCTGGTCGACCATCAGGCCGTGGGCGACGGTGCGCAGATAGGCGCGCGGTACACGGAAGGCTTCCTGTTCGCGAACGCTCAGCAGGCGCAGGAAGGTATCCTGCGCGAGGTCGGCGGCCTGCTGCGAGCAGCCGGTCTTGCGCCGCAGCCAGGCGAACAGCCAGCCGTGGTGGTCCTGGTAGAGTGTGGAAATCGATTCGGGTGTTGCCGCGCTGCTCACGCAAATCTCCGGGGAAAAGCGCCGCCGGTCGATGGGGAATAGGGCGGTTCGCTTTATTTATTGCGAATCGTTCCCATTCTTGTGGATTTGCCGTGTGGCGTCAAATCGGCACGCGGCACATGCCGCCGCCCCGCGACCTGGCACAGGCGGCGGGGCGGGGCGGGGCTGGGAGACGCGGCGCCGAAGCGGCCGAGGTTCAGCGCCGGATCATTTCGTGCAGGCGGGCGATGCGCTCCTGGGTCGACGGGTGGGTCGAGAACAGGCCGCGCAGGCCGCCGCCGGACAGCGGGTTCATGATCATCATCTGCGCCGTTTCCGGGTGCTGCTCGGCGGTGTGCATCGGGATGCCGCGGGCGTAGGCGTCGATCTTGGCCAGCGCGCTGGCGAGCGCCTCGGGGTCGCCGGAGATCTCCGCGCCGCCGCGGTCGGCACCGAACTCGCGGGTGCGGCTGATCGCCATCTGGATGATCATGCCGGCCAGCGGCGCGAGGATCATCATCGCGATCGACACGATCGGGTTGGGCCGGTTCTCGCCGTCGCGTCCGCCGAAGAACATGCCGAAGTTGGCGAGCATCGAGATCGCGCCGGCCACGGTTGCCGAGATCGTCGAGATCAGGATGTCGCGGTTCTTGACGTGGGCCAGTTCGTGCGCCATGACGCCGCGCAACTCGCGCTCGGACAGCATGCGCATGATGCCGCTGGTCGCGGCCACCGCGGCGTTTTCCGGGTTGCGGCCGGTGGCGAAGGCATTGGGCTGGTCCTCATCGATGATGTAGACCTTGGGCATCGGCAACTCGGCGCGCTGGGCCAGCTCGCGCACCATGTTGTAGAGGTAGGGCGAAGTGCTGGCATCGACCTGGCGCGCCTTGTACATCTTCAGCACGGCCTTGTCGGAGAACCAGTAGGCCCAGAAATTCATCGCGCCGCCGAGCACCAGCGCCATCATCATGCCTTCGCGGCCGCCGATGGCCGCGCCCATCGCGCCGAACAGGGCGACGATGCCGGCCATCAGGATGGAAGTCTTGATCCAGTTTCCTAGCATTGCGTATTCCTTCGTAAAGATTCGCTTCGATGCGGTAGATGGGGGCGGAAATGCCCTGCATCAAGCCGGATCGGCTTCGCCGGAAGCGAAGCGTTCGCCGACAGAGACCGCAAAGCCGCGCAGGAATTCCCCGGCGGGCAGGCGCCGGCTGCCCGGGCGTTGCAACACCGTGCAACGCAGCGCGCCCCGGCCGCAGGCGATGACGACGCCGGCCTCGTCGGCGGCCAGCACCGTGCCGGGTTCGCCTTCGGCGTCGATCACATCGGCCGACCAGAACTTGACTACCGTATCGCGCAACGTGGAGGCCAGGCCGGGGAAGGGATCGAAGGCGCGCATCGCGCGTTCCAGCTCGGCCGCCGGTCGCCGCCAGTCGACGGTGGCCTCGGCACGGCCGATCTTGGCGGCGTAGCTGACGCCTTCGGCAGGCTGCGGCACCGGTTTCAGTTCATCCAGTTGGGCCAGCGCGGCGACGATGCATTCGCCACCGAGCACCGCCAGGCAGTCGTGCAGCGTCGCCGCGGTGTCGGTGGGCAGGATCGGCAGGCTGCGCTCGAGCAGCATCGCGCCGGTATCCAGCCCTTCGTCCATCTGCATGATGGTGATGCCGGTCTCGGTATCGCCGGCCTCGATCGCGCGATGAATCGGCGCCGCGCCGCGCCAGCGCGGCAGCAGCGAGGCGTGGATGTTGATACAGCCGCGTCGGGGCAGGTCGAGCACCGCCCTGGGCAGGATCAGCCCGTAAGCGGCCACCACCAGCACGTCGGGCGCACAGGCGGCGAGGCGGGCGCGCTGCTCGTCGGTGCGCAGCCGCTCGGGCTGGTCGACCTCGATGCCGCGCGCCAGCGCCAGCTGCTTGACCGGGCTGGGCGTGAGCTTCATGCCGCGGCCGGCGGGGCGGTCGGGCTGGGTCAGCACCAGCGCCACCTCGTGGCCGGCGGCCAGGATGGCGTCGAGCGCACAGGCGGCGAATTCGGGCGTGCCGGCGAACGCCACGCGGAGCGGGGCGGCCATCAGGCGGTGATCCGGGCCTTCTTGGCCAGCTTGCTCTTGATCCGGCTGAGCTTGAGCGAAGACAGGTACTCGACGAAGACCTTGCCGTCCAGGTGATCGATCTCGTGCTGGATGCAGACCGCGAGCAAGCCGTCGGCCTCGATCTCGCGCGACTGGCCTTTTTCGTCCAGAGCGCGAACCTTCACACGCTCGGCACGGGTCACTTTCTCGTAGATTCCGGGTACGGACAGGCAGCCTTCCTCGCACACCTGTTCGCCGGAGCGTTCGAGGATATCGGGGTTGATCAGCGCGATCAGGTCGGTCCTGTCCTCGGACACGTCGATGACGACGACGCGCTTATGGACATTGACCTGGGTCGCGGCCAGTCCGATGCCCGGCGCTTCGTACATGGTTTCGGCCATGTCGGCGACCAGTTGGCGGATTTCGTCGTCGACCGACTCGACCGGCTGCGCAATGGTGTGGAGCCGGGGATCGGGGTAGCGGAGGATAGGTAGTAAAGCCATGAATGCTTGCCGCAATAAACCTTTGAGTGCAGAATTTCAAGTGATTTCGCGCATATGCACATGTAATGCACGATGATCTGGGGGCGGTCACGCGGGCGTTTCGGCACCACGCGCCCACCGTGGTTTCGACCCAGCCAGGCCGCGGGCGTTCCGGTATTCGACCGAAGCGCCCCATCCAACCGGAAGCGATCGATGATCCGAATTATATTCCCTCTCCTCGTCGGCATCTCGGCGCTGTTCAGCAGCGCCTCGATCGCCCAGTCCAACGTCCGGCTCGCCGACAACGCGCCCGACAGCTACACCGTCGTCAAGGGCGACACGCTGTGGGACATCTCGGGCCGCTTCCTGAGCGAACCATGGCGCTGGCCGGAAGTCTGGCGCATGAACCGCGACCAGATCCGCAACCCGCACCTGATCTATCCCGGCCAGGTCGTGCTGCTCGACCGCAGCGGGCCGTGGCTGACGATCGGCCGCCGCATCGGCGGCAGCGGCAAGCTGCAGCCGCAGGTGTATGAGGAAACGCTCGAAAACGCCGTGCCCAGCATTCCGGTGCACATCATCGAGCCTTTCCTGAACAAGCCGCTGGTCATCGACCAGTCCAATCTCGAAGGCGCGGCGACCATCGTCGCCACCGAAACCAGCCGCGTGATGACCGGCGCCGGCGACACCGTGTTCGCCAAGAACATCGATCCCGCCATCGAAGTCTGGCAGATCATGCGCCCGGCCCGTCCGCTGAAGCACCCGCTGACCGGCGAGCTGATCGCCTACGAGGCCGACAACCTGGGCAGTGCCCGCATCACCGCACACGGCGAGCCGGCAACACTCGAAATCCTCTCGGCGATCGAGGAAGTGGGCGCCGGTGACCTGCTGCTGCCCAGCGAAGCGCCCAAGGTGTTCTCCTACATGCCCCATGCGCCCGAACACGAAGTCGCCGGCCATGTGGTGTCGATCCATCGCGGCGTGCAGGAAACCGGCCGCCTGCACGTCGTCGCCCTCGACACCGGTGCCCGCGACGGCGTCGAGCCGGGCCACGTGCTGAGCCTGTTCCGCAACCGCGGTACCGCCGTCTACCGCGGCGACAACGGCAAGGAAACTTTCGTCCTGCCGGAAAAGCGCTACGGCCTGCTGTTCGTGTTCCGCGTCTTCGATCGCGTGTCCTATGCGCTGGTGATGGAGACCGACGGACCGGTGACGATCGGCGACGCCGTCCGCAAGCCCTGACGCGCGGCGGCCGTCACCCTTGACCGGAGACGACGACCTCATCGACTGGCTGCGGCTGGCCGCCACGCCCGGCCTGGGTGCCGACCGCCAGCGCAGCCTGCTCGCCGCCTTCGGCCTGCCGCGGCACATCTTCGCCGCCGGACGCAGCGCCATCACCGGCGTCGTCGGCAGTGTCGCGGCCGATGCCTTGCTCGCCGAACCCCGGCAGGACTGGATCGAGCGCGCCCGGGTCTGGGCCGCCGAGGACGGCAGCCACATCCTGACCCTGGCCGACGCAGACTATCCGCGCGCCCTGCTCGACATCGCCGATCCGCCGGTGCTGCTCTACGTCAAGGGCGACCCGGCCCTGCTGCAGCGCCCGGCACTCGCCATCGTCGGCGCCCGCAGCGCCACGCCGCAGGGCGACGCGAACGCCGAAGCCTTCGCCCGCCATCTGGCCGCCCAGGGCTTCACCATCGTCAGCGGCCTGGCGGCAGGCATCGACGCCGCCGCCCATCGCGGCGCCCTGGCGGCGGGTGCAGCAGGCGCCGGCACGGTGGCCGTCGTCGGCACCGGCATCGACCGCATCTATCCGGCCCGCAATGCGGCGCTGGCACGGGAAATTGCCGCCTGCGGCGCCATCGTCAGCGAATTTCCGCTCGGCACGCCACCGCTGCAGCACAATTTCCCGCGCCGCAACCGCGTCATCGCCGGCCTCGCGCAGGGCGTGCTGGTGGTCGAGGCGGCGCTCAACAGCGGCTCGCTGATCACTGCGCGGCTGGCAGCCGAAACCGGGCGCGAAGTCTTCGCCATCCCCGGCTCCATCCACTCGCCGTTGTCGCGCGGCTGCCACCGCCTGATCCGCGACGGCGCCAAGCTGGTGGAAACCGCCGAGGATGTGGTCGAGGAACTGCGGGGCCGGCTCGGCACTCACTTGCCCGCCCCTGCCGCGAAACGCAGCGCCACGCCGCAGGCCGACCTGACACTCGACGGCAATGCCGCCCGGGTGATGGAGGCGATCGGCCACGATCCCGTCGACCTCGACACGCTTGCGCAACGCTGCAGCTTGACGGTAGATGCCCTGTACGCCATCCTGCTGCCGCTCGAGCTGGACGGGCGGGTCGCCAGCCTTCCCGGTGGCCGCATCCAGAGAGTCGGGCGCTGAACCACATCGTTCTCCCTTTCACCCGCGTCACCGCTCCCCTTGCCGTTCCGTTCCATTGAGAGACCGTTTTGTTCGACATCCTCGTCTATCTCTACGAAAGCTACATCCACGCCGACGCCTGCCCGGAGTCCGACCAGCTTGCGCGCAAGCTGTCCGCTGCCGGCTTCGAGGAAGCGGAAATCGCCAGGGCGCTGGAATGGCTGGCCGGGCTGCAGCACGTGGCGCGCGAAACCCATCCGGCCGGCGCGCCCGACGAACGCTCGGTCCGCATCTACACCGAAGACGAACAGCTTCACCTGAATGCCGACTGCCGCGGCTTCCTGGCGCTGATGGAAAGCGCCGGCGTGCTGGACGGCGTGCATCGCGAACTGATCATCGAACGCGCGCTCGCGCTGGAGAGTGTCGATATCACGCTCGACCGCCTGAAGGTCATCGTGCTGATGGTGCTGTGGCAGCAGGAGCAACCGATCGACACGCTGATGGTCGATGAACTACTGAGCGTCGATGAAGACTGGGATTACAGTCCCACGATACATTAGGAAAAATACGGCAGTCCCGACTGCTTGCAAGGCGCGGCGCGGCCTCTTTATCATCCGCGGCTCCAGCCTCCCGACCCCCCAGCCGGCATATGCCGGCCCGCCCGACAGCCAGAGAGCATGAGCAAGCAACTGATCATCGCGGAAAAACCTTCCGTCGCACAGGACATCGCCCGTGCGCTCGGCGGCTTCACCAAGGAAAAGGACTATTACGAGTCCGACGAATACGTGCTGTCCTCGGCCGTCGGCCACCTGCTCGAACTGGCGGTGCCAGAAGAATTCGAAGTCAAGCGCGGCAAATGGACCTTCGCCCACCTGCCGGTGATCCCGCCGCACTTCGCCGTCAAGCCGATCGAGAAGACCGAGGACCGCCTCAAGCTGCTGACCCGGCTGATCAAGCGCAAGGACGTCACCGGCCTGATCAACGCCTGTGACGCGGGGCGCGAAGGCGAGCTGATCTTCAACTTCATCGCCCAGCACGCCGGCACCAAAAAGCCGATGCAGCGCCTGTGGCTGCAGTCGATGACGCCGCAGGCGATCCGCGACGGCTTCGCCCACCTGCGCGCCGCGCAGGACGTCGAAGGCCTGCGCAACGCCGCGATCTGCCGCGCCGAATCCGACTGGCTGATCGGCATCAACGGCACGCGGGCGATGACCGCGTTCAATTCCAAGACCGGCGGCTTCCACCTCACCACCGTCGGCCGCGTGCAGACGCCGACGCTGGCGCTGGTGGTCGAGCGCGAGGACAAAATCCGCAAGTTCAAGCCGCGCGACTACTGGGAGCTGGAAGCCGATTTCGCCGCCGCGGCCGGGCACTACCCCGGACGCTGGTTCGACGAGAAGTTCAAGAAGCCGGAAGGCGACGAGCACGCCACCGCCTATCGCATCTGGGACAAGGCCCAGGCCGAGGCCATTCGCGCCAAGTGCGACGGCAAGCCGGGCGTGGTCACCGAGGAATCCAAGCCCTCGACGCAGCTGTCGCCGCTGCTGTTCGACCTCACCAGCCTGCAGCGCGAGGCCAACGGCCGCTTCGGCTTCTCCGCCCGCGTCACCCTGCAGCTGGCCCAGGCACTGTACGAGAAGCACAAGGTGCTGACCTACCCGCGTACCGATTCGCGCGCGCTACCCGAGGACTACCTCGGCACGGTCGGCGAAGTCATGCGCAACCTGCCCGAGCAGTACGCCCCCTTCGCCGCCGAGATCGCCAAGCAGGGCTGGGTCAAGCCGAACAAGCGCATCTTCAACAACGCCAAGATTTCCGACCACTTCGCCATCATCCCGACCGGCACGCTGCCCAGGAGCCTGTCCGAGGCCGAGCAGAAGATCTACGACCTGGTCACCAAGCGCTTCCTGGCGGTGTTCTACCCGGCGGCCGAATACCAGATCACCACCCGCATCACCCGCGTCGAAGGCGAAGCCTTCAAGACCGAGGGCAAGGTGCTGGTCAATCCGGGCTGGCTGGCGATCTACGGCAAGGAAGCCGCCGGCGACGACAAGGATGGCAAGGCGGGGGACGGCAAGGACGGCGGCCCGCAATTGGTGCCGGTGAAACAGGGCGAGACAGTCGCCACCGAAAGCATTCTGCTCAAGTCCCTGCAGACCAAGCCGCCGGCACGCTTCAACGAAGCCACGCTGCTGTCGGCGATGGAAGGCGCGGGCAAGATGGTGGACGACGAGGAACTGCGCGCGGCGATGGCCGAACGCGGCCTCGGCACGCCGGCCACGCGCGCGCAGATCATCGAAGGCCTGATCACCGAGCAGTACATCCACCGCGAAGGCCGCGAGCTGATCCCCAGCGCCAAGGCCTTCTCGCTGATCACGCTGCTGAAGGGCCTGGGCGTGAACGCACTGACTTCGCCCGAACTGACCGGCGGCTGGGAATACAAGCTGTCGCGCATGGAGCGGGGCGAGCTGAGCCGCGAAGCCTTCATGCAGGAAATCGCCGACATGGCGCGCGAAGTGGTCGAGCGCGCCAAGCGCTACGAATCCGACACCGTGCCGGGCGATTTCGTCACGCTGAAGACGCCCTGCCCGAAGTGCGGCGGCGTGGTGAAGGAGAACTACAAGAAGTTCGCCTGCCAGCGCTGCGACTGGAGCACCTGGAAGATCGTCGCCGGCCGCCAGTTCGAATACGACGAGATCGAAACCCTGCTGCGCGAAGGCAAGGTCGGCCCGCTGCTCGGCTTCCGCAACAAGATGGGCCGCCTGTTCAACGCCGAGATCGTGCTCAACGAGGACAAGCAGCCCGCCTTCGACTTCGGCCAGCCCAAGGAAGGCGAGGAAGCCGAGCCGGTCGATTTCTCCGACCAGCAGAGCGTCGGCGCCTGCCCGAAGTGCAGCAGCCGGGTGTTCGAGCATGGCATGGCCTACGTCTGCGAGAAATCGGTCGGCCCGGGCAAGAGCTGCGACTTCCGCTCCGGCAAGATCATCCTGCAGCAGCCGATCGAGCGTGAGCAGATGGCCAAGCTGCTGGCCGAAGGCAAGACCGATTTGCTGAAAGGCTTCGTCTCGGCCCGCACGCGGCGCAAGTTCTCGGCCTTCCTGGTGCGCGGCAAGGACGGCAAGGTCGGCTTCGAGTTCGAGGCCAAGACGCCGAAAGCCGGCGCCAAGGCCACTGCGGCAAAGGCCGAGAAGACCGACAAGGAAGCCCCGGCTGCCAAACCCGAAGTACCCGCCAAGAAGCGCACGGCCCGAAAGACCGGCTGAGCCGGCCCGAATCTGGATAAGCCGTCGGACCAACCCGGCACGGGATGGGTCGGGCCGCGTAGGTCGCGCCAAAAGCGAAGCCCATCAACGCCGGCGAAGATCGCGGTGGTAGATGAACTTGCCTGTAGCCAAGTGCAGTGAGTCCGCTTCGCTCTACCCACCCTACGCGGCTGGATAGAGCCTTAGGCCAAGCTCACAGCATTCACCACCGCGCTCGGGCGGCGGTTTGCCGTTCCCGATCTGAAACGCTCGACCCTGCCGATCAGGCAGGCTCCTTCACCGGCATCCGGCCGACCGGGCGCACACCGGGCAGGCCGCTCTCGAGGATCGCGGTGCGCAGGATGTCGATCGCGCCGCTGCGCGGATAGGTGACACGCCACGCCAGCGCCACCCGGCGCGCCGGCTCGGGCTGCGAGAACGGACGCACCGCCACCAGCGGATACTGCATCGTCGCATCGTCTGCCGCGGAACTCGGCAGCACGGTGACGCCGAGGCCGGTGGCGACCATGTGGCGGATCGTCTCCAGCGAACTGCCTTCCAGCGTGCGCTGCAGGCCGCCGACGTTGCGGCAGCTCGGACAGACTTCCAGCACCTGGTCGCGGAAGCAGTTGCCCGCACCGAGCAGCAGCAACTGGTCCTCGGCCAGCAGACGGGCATCGACCGCCGCCTCCTGCGTCCATTCATGATCGGCCGGCATCAGGATGCGGAAAGGTTCGTCATACACCGGCTGGGCGACGATGCCGGCCTCCTCGAACGGCAGGCTGATGATGATGACGTCCAGCTCGCCGCGCTTGAGCGCTTCGGCCAGCCGGGCGGTGTAGTTCTCCTGGATGATCAGCGGCATCCGCGGCGCCAGCTGGTGCATGCGCGGAATCAGCCGCGGCAGCAGGTAGGGGCCGATCGTGTAGATCACGCCGAGACGCAGCGGGCCGGCCAGCGGGTCCTTGCCCGCGGCGGCGATCTCCTGGATCTGGCTCGCTTCCATCAGCACCTTCTCGGCCTGGGCAACGATGCGGCGGCCGGTTTCGGTGATCTTGACTTCGGTCGCGCTGCGCTCGAAGAGCTGGATGCCGAGTTCTTCCTCGACCTTCTTCACGGCCACCGACAAGGTCGGCTGGGAGACGTGGCATTTCTCCGCGGCGCGGCCGAAATGGCGCTCATGGGCGAGCGCGACGAGATAGCGCAGATCGGTCAATGTCATGGTCTGCTCCCGCTGAAAATGGGTTTCCCTCCGGATGGGCTGTCGATGTTACCTTGCCCATCAAGCCCCTGCGTGCTTCAGTAGCCGCCCGCTTATACTTCGATGTTCTGCAACCATTCGACGGACACGAATGTCGCTCCGCCTGCACCACGTCAGCGCGATGATGCTGCCTCTGCTCGCCTTCATGCCGGCAGGCGATGCCGTTGCAGAGGATGCCTTCTTCCAGCCGCTCCCGGTGGTGCTGAGCGCATCGCGCCTGCCTCAGCCCCTGCAGGATACACCCGGCGCCGTCACCGTCATCGACGCCGACATGATCGCAGCCACCGGCTACCGCGAACTCGCCCGGCTGTTCCGGCTCGTACCCGGCATGATGGTCGCGCAGGAACGCGGCAACCAGCAGTGGGTGACCTATCATGGCCTCAGCGCCGACCATCCGAACCAGATGCAGGTGCTGATCGACGGCCGTTCGATCTATTCGCCCCACTATTCCGGCAGCACCAACTGGCGCGCCCTTCCGGTCCTGCTCGAGGACATCGAGCGCATCGAGATCGTGCGCGGCTCCAATTCCGCGAGCTACGGCTCGAACGCCTTTCTCGGCGTGGTCAATCTGGTCACCCGCCATACCGGCGCCGAAGCCGGCCATTCCGTTAGCGCACGCATCGGCAGCCATGGCATCGCCGACGTCAGCGGACGGGCGCTGTTGCGCAGCGGCGCGCTCGGCCTGCGGCTGAGCGCGCACGAACAGCGCGACGACGGCTGGTCCGGGCTGCACGACGGCCAGCACCTGCGTTCCTTCAACCTCCGCGGCGACCTGGACCTCGGAACCACCGACACGCTGGAATTCTCCGCCAGCTACGCTACTGCCACGCAGGACGAAGGCTATCCGGACACCTTGTTCAACGGCAGCGGCATCCGCGAGCTCGAACAGCAGGACTACACGATCCACGCAACCTGGCGGCATCTGCCGTCATTCGACGAAGAATGGATCGTATCGTGGTACCGCAACCGTGAACACACCCGGGACGACTGGTGGGTGGATTCCCGGGCCAACTGCCCCGTCCACGACCTCCGCGTGGGACAGCTCTGCTCGAGGCTGCTGCAAATGCCGCGCTATCGCGGCAACGTCAATAACAACCGCGACACCCTGCGCGACAACGTCTCGCTCCAGCATCGCTTCGCCGCAACGGATGCGCTGCGCCTGCTGTGGGGTACCGAATGGCGCTACGACCGCATCGATTCGGATTTCCTCTATGACAGCCGCCGCCGGCGCACACGGGAAGAATGGCGGCTGTTCGGCAACGCCGAATGGCACTCCGCATCCGAATGGCTGTGGAACCTCGGCGCCATGGCCGAACAGGTCGAAGGCGACCGCGTCCGCTTCGCACCGCGCGTATTCCTGAACTGGCAGCCGCGGGACGACGTGACATGGCGCGTGGGCTATTCGCGCGCCTGGCGCCAGCCCACGCTGCACGAGCTCTGGACCAACGTGCGGATATCAGTCGATGGGCTCGGCGTGGTCAACCAACGCTACACCCCCAACCCCCATCTTCGTCCGCAGCGGCTGGATACCTGGGAAATCGGCTACCTCGGCAGCACCCCGTGGGGCGGCCTGCTCGACGTGCGCATATTCGACGAACACGTCAGGGACTACATCCAGCGCAGGCCCATCAGGCTCTCGAACCCCTTCGATCCGAGCGAAGCCCTGGAGGATGCGACCAATGGCGACCCCTTCCTGATCCATCACATCATGGGTTCCACGCAGTGGTCCAACGCGCCCGGCAGCATTCGCCTCCGCGGCCTGGAATACCAGCTTTCATTGAAGCCGCGAGCGGCCACGACGCTGCTGTTCACTCACACCCTCATCCAGCGCCACGCCGACGACAGGGCCGTGCGGGGCAGCGTCCCGCCCTACACGGCGACGCTGACCTGGATGGAGCGGATCGGCAACTGGCGATCGACGATGAGCCTGCTGCGCATGGGGCCGCTCGCGGCCACGACCGGCGATGTTCCCGGCCTGCACTACACCGTGCCCTCCTATACCAGCCTGGACTGGAGCGTCGCCCGCAGCCTGCGCATCGGCGACCGTTCGATGGATGTGCGCCTGACGGCCATCAACCTCCTCGGCAGGCACCAGGAACTGGCGCACAAGCCGCTGCAGTCGATGCCGCAGCACCGGCATCGCGAGCCCAACAAGGCGGATCGGCAGGTCTTCCTGAGCGTAAACATGCCTCTTTGAGGCTGGCCGGGACCCTGCGGCGGAAAAATCGACCGGAAGGCTTGATCGCAGCGTGCTTCACCCCAAATTTGCAATCAGATGTGTGCAGTGGAACAGTCTCGGCGAATCGACGTCCACTGCTGTCGTCGGCACTGACCAACTACGGAATCGATCATGCGCAAACATCTTGTGACCACTGTTATCGCTCTCTCCATCGCTGCCGCGCTGCCCGGTACGGCCCTGATTCCCGCCGCCCATGCCCAGGCCGCGCCGGCGGCTTCGCTGGTGTCGCCGAACCGCTACGGCCTGCCGGACTTCGGCGATCTGGTCGAAGAGGTCGGCCCGGCGGTGGTGAACATCAGCGTCGTGCAGCAGCAGCAGACGGCGGGCGGCCAGAATCCGTTCGCCAACGATCCTTTCTACGACTTCCTGCGCCGCTTCGGCGTACCGATGCCGGGCTTCCCCGGCCAGCCCGGCATGGGGCCGCGCGCCCGGCAGGGCATCGGCTCGGGCTTCATCGTCAGCCAGGACGGCTACGTGCTGACCAACGCCCACGTCGTCGCCGGCGAGGACGGCGACGCGGCGCTGTCCGAAGTCACCGTGACGCTGATCGACAAGCGCGAATTCAAGGCCAAGGTCGTCGGCATCGACCGCCGCACCGACGTCGCGCTGCTGAAGATCGAGGCCAAGGACCTGCCGGTGGTGAGGATCGGCAAGGCCGACGAGGCCCGCGTCGGCGAGTGGGTGGTGGCGATGGGCTCGCCCTTCGGCTTCGACAACACCGTCACCGCCGGCATCATCTCGGCCAAGGCGCGCCGCCTGCCGGACGAGACCTACGTGCCCTTCATCCAGACCGACGTCGCGATCAATCCCGGCAATTCGGGCGGGCCGCTGTTCAACCTCGCCGGCGAGGTCATCGGCATCAACTCGCAGATCTATTCTCGTTCGGGCGGCTTCATGGGCATTTCGTTCGCGATCCCGATCGACGTCGCCATGAACGTCAAGGATCAGCTTGCCACTCATGGCCGCGTACAGCGCGGCCGCCTCGGCATCGGCATCCAGAGCGTCGACAAGGATCTCGCCCAGTCCTTCGGCCTGCCTGACGCGCGCGGCGCCCTGGTGGCCAGCGTGGAGCCGGGCAGCGCCGCCGACAAGGCCGGCATCCAGGCCGGCGACGTGGTGCTGAGCCTGGACGGCAAGCGCATCGACGACATGGCCGACCTGCCGCGCGCAGTCGGCGAGAAGCGCCCCGGCACCCGCATCCGCATGGAAATCTGGCGCGACGGCCGCAGCCGCGACGTGGTGGCGACGCTGGACGAGATGACGAACGACAACATCGCCGCCGCCCCGGCGCCGAGCCAGGTCGAAAACGTCGATGCCGGCCTCGGCCTCGGCGTGCGGGCACTGACTTCGCAAGAGGCAGCCCAGTTGCAGCTGCGCGGCGGCCTGGTGGTGGAAAGCGTGGATGGCGCCGCCGCACGCGCCGGCCTGCGCAACGGCGACGTCATCATCGCGCTCAACAACAACGCCGTCACCAACGTCGCCGACTTCCGCAAGCTGGTCCGGGCCGCCGGCAAACGCTTCGCACTGCTGATCCAGCGCGGCGAATCGCGCATCTACGTGCCGCTGCGGCTGGAATGACGCAAGACGGGGGCCGGCCCCGCCCCGGCCCCCACGCATCCGTTCAGGCCCGGCATCTCACACCCGGAAGCGCCCGACCGATTCCTGCAGCCGTGCCGCCAGCCGTTCCAGTTCGCGCGCCGCCTGTACCGTCTGCCCGATGGCGAGATCGTTCTCGCTCGCCATGCCGGCAATGTCGTCGATGCCGGATGCCACCGATGCGCTGGAGCGGCGCTGCTCGGCCGTTGCGGTGGCAATGCGGTCCAGTCCTTCGCCTACTTCGGCGACCAGCAGGTTCGCCGCACCCAGCACCTGCGAAACGCCATCCGCCGCCACGCGGCTCGATTCGAGGTGGGCCAGGCCGCTCTCGATCGCCCCTCTCACCGAATCCGAACGCCGCCCGACCTCGTGCGTGATGCCGTCGATCTCGCCCGCCGAACGCGCCGACTTCTCGGCCAGCTTGCGCACTTCATCGGCAACCACCGCAAAGCCGCGCCCCTGCTCGCCGGCGCGTGCCGCTTCGATCGCGGCATTCAGCGCCAGCAGGTTGGTCTGCTCGGCAATCTCGCGCATCTCCTGCGTCATGCGTGAAATGGCTTGCGTCGATTCGATGAAATCACCGACCGTGCCTGCCATCTGACGCACTGCCGACTCGACCTGCTCCATCTCGCCGATCAGTTGCCGCACGCTCTGCTCGCCTTCTCGCGAATGCGCCAGACTGGCATGCGAACGTTCGCGCACCTCGGCCGCATTGGCGGCAATGTGCGTGATGCTGCCGCTCATCTGCTCGACTGCGGCGCTGGCCGTTGCCGAACGTTCGTTCTGTCGGTGCGAGCGCTGGCCGAGATCATCGGCACCCTCCGCCAGATGCCGTGCCGCCCGTGCCACTTCGTCGGCTGCCGCGCCGACCTCGCGCACGAGCACCGCAATGACGGCCATCATGTCGTTGAATGAATCCGCGGTACGGCCGATTTCGTCCTTGCCGGCCCGTTCGAGACGGCGCGTCAGGTCGCCGCCGCCCTGGGCGATTTCGGCGAGGCCGGCAGCCAGACCGGACAGGGGACGGGCAACGAAGCGGCGGATGAAGAAGAACACGAAGCCCAGCAGCGGCAGCGACACCAACACGGCGAAGACGATGCTCTTGTTGCGAAACTCGGCCACTGCCGCCTCCGCCCGGTCGAGCGAGACGCGCATGCTGACCGCGCCCAGCGGCACTCCTTCGGCAACCTGATGACAGGTAATGCAGTCCTTGCCCAGCCAGTCTTTCGATGCCAGCGCCGGTATGACCACGCGCAAATGCTCGCCATGTTCCGCGCCGTGCTCCACCGCCATGTGGGTCCGGCCGTCGGCCAGCGCCCGGCGCTCGGCCTCGTCGAGCGGAACTTCGCCGGCCTCGCCCGGGCCGAAAATCCGGCTCGTCTCCTCGCCTCGGATCACCTTCAGGTCGCGCACCACCGACAGTTCCTTGATCTGGTCGAGAAACACGTCGCGCTGGGCCACGGTGCCGGTGATCATCATGCCGGTCAGCCCGGCCATGGTCATTTCGTTGACCGTGGCGGCGAAATCCTTCGCCTGCTCGATCGCCATGTCGCGGGTCACGCGCGTTTCCCACACGATCATGCTTCCCCAGGCAAGCACCAGCATCAGCCAGATCGCGGCGGTCAGCCTGAACCAGATCGGAGTATCCGCAAAGCGGCGCATCATTCGCTCTCTCTATCCACATTTACGATGGCGGGCCGAGACGCCCCATCGGCGGGCCCGTTTCCCATCAACGGCCGGCAAACCCGCATTCTTGAGCCGGCGGCAGGGGATTTGATCGCTGCCGTGCAAACCGAATATCATTCGGCGCTGATATAAGATGCATTGAACCAATATGGAACCTGTGCTGTCGCAGGACGGTCTCGGTTCCAAGACGCGCCCGTCGCCCTCCTCGACGTCATTTTTTTCAACCACGCTTCAAAGCAGCAACGAGGTAACAATGAAGAAGATCATCGCACTCGGCATCCTTGCCCTTTCCGTCGCCGGCACCGCATCCGCCCAGGTGAAGCCCGAAGACCAGATCAAGTACCGCCAGGCCGGCTACAGCTTCATGTCCTGGAACATGGGCAAGATCAAGGCCAACCTCGATGGCGAATTCAACGCGCAGCAGGTCCAGGCCGCCGCCAACGCCATCGCCGCCATCTCCGGCTCCGGCATGGGCGCGCTGTTCGGCCCCGGCACCGAGAAGGCCATCGGCAACGTCAAAACGCGCGTGAAGCCCGAGTTCTTCCAGAACATGGACGATGTCGCCAAGCTCGCCACCGATCTGAATAGCGCGGCGAACAACCTGGTTGCCGCTGCCGCCACCGGCGACAAGGCCGAAGTGCAGAAGGCTTTCGGCGATACCGGCGGCACCTGTAAGGCCTGCCACGACAAGTATCGCGCCAAGTAAGAAGCGATCGGGCCGCATCAGGCCGCATCAGGCCGCGCCGTTCTAGGACGGGCCACGTGAGCCCGGGCCATGAAAAAGCCGCAAATCGCGGCTTTTTTCATTCATGCCTGCCGACCGGCAGGGCGCTCACGCGGTGGCAGGCTCCCTGCCCGCGATCACCAGGCGGGAACGGCCTGGACCGGAGGCGGTGGCGGCGGAGGCGGCAGCAGCCCGCCCATTGCCGCCCACACCGCGAAACCCGCCACCGCCAGAGCCACGATGAAGGCGACCGTGCCGCCGCCTTGCGCCGACTTCAGCTCGGGATCGGACACCTCCTTGAAGCCGCTGATCATCGGCTTCACCAGGTTGTCCTTCTTCACGTGGGCATAGAAAAGAATCGCCAGCACGTGCAGCGCAACCAGCGCGATGATGATCCAGAAGTTCTGCCGGTGCAGGCCGCTGAGCCAGTCGCTGGTGTCCTTGCTCACCAGTGCGTAGAGCGGCCCTTCGAAAGCGATGTCATCGTTCGCCACCAGCCCGCTGACCACCTGGAAGCCAAGGATCGCCAGCAGCGCCAGCACCGACAGGGCGCCGAGCGGATTGTGCCCGACGCCGCGCCATTGTCCGCGCAGATAGGCGACGATGCCGCCCGGCCCCGGCACGAAGTTGGCGAAACGCGCATAGGTCGAGCCGAGCACGCCCCACACCAGGCGGAAGACCAGCAGGCCGCCGATGGCAATGCCCAGCCAGCCGTGCCAGACGATCAGGTTGCCGCCGATCAGCGCCGTACAGTAGGCCGCGACGACCAGCAGCGCCAGCGTCCAGTGGAAAACGCGCGTGGGAATATCCCAGACAAGTATCTTGCGGATGTTCATGAATTGTTCATCGTCCCTATTGAATGATCCGGAATGTTCGGTGATCCGAAAAACGACAAATCCGATCGGCTGAAGTTCCGCACCGCAGCATTGCAGACTGTAGCAAACAGGCGATCGTCGCCCGTCGGCGAGGGCCGCTAGAATCGGCTGCCCGGCAGCCCCACTCTCTTGCGGAAAACCGCACAATGACCAAGAAAAAAAGACGAATCCTCGGCCTGAGCATCTTGCTCGCCATCCTGGCTTTCGCCGCCTGGCACTTCAAGGCCGTTCCGTTCGCATATTACTGGATGACGATGAAGGGCCGCTCGGCCGAGTGGCAGGAGAAGGGCGTCTGGCTGCCCTTCTACCGCGTCGCGGTCGAGGCCCGGCCGATCGAGGGCATCGAACGCAATGCCTCGGGGCTGACCTTCAACCCCGCGACCGGCACGCTGTTCTCCGTCACCAATGCACCGCAGGAAGTGATCGAGCTCGATACCGAGGGCCGCCTGCTGCGGCGGATTCCGATCCACGGCGGCCAGGACCCGGAAGGCATCGCCCACATCGATGGCGACGTCTTCGTCATCGCCGACGAGCCGGACCAGCAGCTCTACCGCGTCATCATCGACGCCGACACCGACAGCATCGACCTGCGCGGCGTGCCGCGCCTGGGGCTGGCGATCGATCTGTACAAGAATCGCGGATTCGAGGGCGTGTCGTGGGACTCCACTACCCAGCGCCTGTTCGTCGCTAAGGAAAAGGCGCCGCTGCGGGTGTTCGCCATCGCCGGCCTGCCCGGACTGCTGAAGGGCAGCGCCTTCGACCTGCAGATCAGCGAATGGACGTCGTCGAAAGCATCCGCGCTGTTCATGACCGACCTGTCCTCGCTGACCGTCCACGAACCGACCGGCAACATGCTGCTGCTGAGCGACGAATCGGCGCTGATCGTCGAATACGCGCCGGACGGCCGCCCCGTCAGCATGCTGCCGATGTGGAAAGGTTGGCACGGCCTCTCATCGATGGTGCCGCAGGCCGAAGGCCTTGCGACCGGGCCGGACGGCGCCATCTACGTGCTGTCGGAACCCAACCTGTTCTACCGCTTCGAGCGGGAGCCGCGGCCGCAGTGGGCCGGGAAGCGATGAGAAGGATCAGCCCGTAGAGTGGGTAGAGCCTCAGGCCAAACCCACCGACCTCGATGATGAGTGGATTTCGCCTCAGGCTTGACGGGTGGGCCTCGCTTCGCTCTGCCTGCGCGGCCCGACCCACCCTGCTACCAGCCTGCGCCCTTTGCGCGGCTGGCGAGGAATTCCCGCAGATACCGGCCGGTGTGCGAGCCCTTGGTCGCCATCGCCGTTTCCGGCGGGCCTTCGGCCACCACCCGGCCGCCGCCGTCGCCACCTTCCGGGCCGAGATCGATCAGCCAGTCGGCTTCGGCCATCACGTCGAGGTCGTGCTCGATCACCAGCACGGTATGGCCGGCATCGGCGAGGCGGTGCAGCACCCGGATCAGCTTGTCGACGTCGGCCATGTGCAGGCCCACGGTCGGCTCGTCGAGCACGTACAGGCTGTGCTTGTCGGCCGGCAGCGGCACGCCGCCGGTGTCCTCGGCATCGCCGGGACGGCGGCGCACCTTGGCCAGCTCGGTGACCAGCTTGATGCGCTGGGCCTCGCCGCCGGACAGCGTCGGGCTGGGCTGGCCCAGGGTCAGGTAGCCGAGGCCGACGTCCTGCAGCAGCTGCAGCGGATGGGCGATAGCCGGATGGGCGGCGAAGAAATCGACCGCCTCGTCCACCGGCATCGCCAGCACTTCGGCCACCGTCCGCTCCTTCCAGCGCACCGCCAGCGTCTCGGGGTTGAAGCGGGCGCCGCCGCAGCCTTCGCAGGGCGTCTTCACGTCGGGCAGGAAGTTCATCTCGACCGTGGTCTGGCCGGCGCCGTCGCATACCGGGCAGCGGCCTGCGCCGGTGTTGAAGGAGAAGCGCGATGCGCTCCAGCCGCGCGTGCGGGCCTCGAAGGTGTCGGCGAACAGCTTGCGGATCGCGTCCCAGAAGCCGACGTAGGTCGCCGGGCAGGAACGCGGTGTCTTGCCGATCGGGGTCTGGTCGACTTCCAGCACGCGGCCGACCTGCTGCCAGCCGTGCATGGCCTTGCAGCCGACCAGCGGCTGATCGACTTCGGCCGGCTGGGCCTGGCCGCGGCGGCGGGCGCGGGTGGCTTCGGGGTCGCCGAGGCGGGCGCGCAGGTTGGCATGGATCACGTCGCGCGCCAGACTGGACTTGCCCGAGCCGGACACGCCGGTGACCACGCTCAGGCGGGCGAGCGGGATGCGCACCGAGACGTCCTGCAGGTTGTGCAGCCTGGCGCCTTCGATCCGGATCGACGGATGATCCTTGAGCACCGGCCGGCGCGGCCGCAGCGGATGCTGCAGCGGATGGCGGAAGCACTCGCCGGTCGCCGACGCAGGTGAAGCAAGCAGATCGGCGATGCCGCCTTCGGCCACCACCTGGCCGCCGCGCACACCGGCACCGGGGCCGAGGTCGATGACGTGGTCGGCACGGCGGATGGTGTCCTCGTCGTGCTCGACCACCAGCAGCGTGTTGCCGCGGTCGCGCAGGGCTTCCAGGGTGTCGAGCAGCAGGCGGTTGTCGCGCGGATGCAGGCCGATCGTCGGTTCGTCGAGGATGTAGCAGACCCCGCGCAGGTTGGAGCCGAGCTGGGCTGCCAGGCGGATGCGCTGCGCTTCGCCGCCGGACAGCGTGGGTGCGGCACGATCCAGCGCCAGGTAACCCAGGCCGACGTGCTGCAGGAAGGCCAACCGGCCGCGGATTTCGGCAACCAGGTCGCGGGCAATGTCTGTTTCGCGCTCGTTCAGCGCCAGATCGCCGAAGAAGACCGCAGCTTTATCCACCGGCCAGGCCGCGAGCTGGTGCAATCCAAGATCGCGGAAGCGCACTGCCCGCGCCACCGGGTTCAGCCGCGCGCCGTGGCAGGCCGGGCAGGGCTCGTCGCTGACGATGACGCCTTCGGCGTCACCGAGATCGAGGGCATCCGGGTCTTCGATGCGCGGCGCAGTCTTCAGCCCGGTGCCGAAGCACTTCGGGCACCAGCCGTGTTTGGCGTTGTACGAGAACAGGCGCGGATCGGGCTCGGGGAAGCCGGTGCCGCAGCTCGGGCAGGCGCGCAGCGTGGAGAAGGTAATTGGCTCCGCGCCCAGCCTGCCGAGCGCCAGCACCTTGATCACGCCCTTGCCAATGTCCAGCGCCTGACGGACGAACTCGCGCAGCGTCGTCTCGTGCTCCGGCTCGACCACCACCATGCCGATGGGCAGCTCGATGTTGTGTTCCTTGTAGCGGTCGAGCCGCGGCCACTTCGCCGTGGGCAGGTATTCGCCGTCGACGCGCAACTGCGCATGGCCCTTGCCGCGCGCCCACTTGGCGAGATCGGTGTACAAGCCCTTGCGATTGACCACCAGCGGCGCCAGCACTTCGACCGACGCGCCGCACAGCTCGCGCTGGATCTGGGCGACGATGGCCTCGAAGCTCTGCGGCGTCACCGGCACCTTGCAGTCCGGGCAGAACTGGGTGCCCAGCTTCACGTACATCAGGCGCAGGAAGGGGTGGATCTCGGTCAGCGTCGCCACCGTGCTCTTGCGCCCACCGCGGCTGGTGCGCTGCTCGATCGCCACCGTCGGCGGAATGCCGAACAGGCCGTCGACGTCGGGCCGGCTCGCCGGCTGCACGAACTGGCGCGCATAGGCGTTGAGCGATTCGAGGTAGCGGCGCTGGCCTTCACCGAACACGATGTCGAAGGCCAGCGTCGATTTGCCCGAGCCCGACAGCCCGGTGATGACGGTGAACCGGTCGCGCGGAATGCTCAGGCTGACGTTCTTCAGGTTGTGCTCGCGCGCATGGCGGATCTCGATCGCCGGCGCCGCAATCGCGCGGTAGCGCACGGCCGGCTCGGCGGCCAGCAACGCGGCACCGGAAACCTGGTCGGCCGCTTCGCTGCGTGTGCGTTGAAGCGCTTCGGCGTATTCGCGCAGCGCGGCGCCGGTAAACGAGGTTTCATGGGCACGCACCACCTCCGGCGGACCTTCGGCGACGATCATGCCGCCGCCCTCGCCGCCTTCCGGGCCGAGGTCGATGATCCAGTCGGCGGCGGCGATCACGTCCAGGTTGTGCTCGATGACGATCAGCGAATGCCCGGCCTGCAACAGCTTGTCGAAGGCGCCGAGCAGCTTGGCGACGTCCTCGAAATGCAGGCCGGTGGTGGGTTCGTCGAACAGAAAGAGCAGGCCGGGTGCGGACTTGCCCCCAGTTTTTTCCCCAAAGTTATCCACAACCCTGGTTTTGCGTACAGTCTTTTTCTGCGCCGCTTCGGCGAGATGGCCGGCGAGCTTCAGGCGCTGGGCTTCGCCGCCGGACAGTGTCGGCACCGGCTGGCCGAGGCGCAGGTAGTCGAGGCCGACGTCGGCCAGCGGCGCCAGCGCGGCGAGCGCCTTGGGATGCTCGCGGAAGACGTCCAGCGCTTCATGCACGGTGAGTTCGAGCACGTCCGCGACCGACAGCCCGTTCCATTTCAATTCAAGCACTTCCGGCCGGTAGCGCTTGCCGTCGCAGTCCGGGCAGCGCAGCCAGACATCGGACAGGAACTGCATCTCGACGTGCTCGAAACCCGAGCCGGTGCAGGTCGGGCAGCGGCCGTGGCCGGCATTGAAACTGAAGGTTCCCGGGGTGTAGCCGCGCTGCCTGGCTTCCGGCAGGGCGGCGAACAAGGCCCGGATCGGGTCCCAGGCGCCGACGTAGCTGACCGGGTTGGAGCGCGAACTCTTGCCGATCGGCGACTGGTCGACCATAACCACGCCGCGCAAGTTATCCACATTTTCCAGGCGGTCGAAATCGCCCGGCGCTTCGCTGATCGACTCGCCGAAATGCTTGGCCAGCGCTGGATACAGTACGTCCTGGATCAGCGTGGATTTGCCCGAGCCGGACACCCCGGTCAGGCAGCTCAGCCGGCCCAGCGGGAAGGCGACGTCGATGTTGCGCAGGTTGTGCTGGCGCGCACCGGCCAGCACCAATCGCGGTGTGGTCGCATCGACCGGACGCGGCGGGCGGTCGATGTCGATGCGCTTGCGTCCGGCCAGCCAGGGGCCGGTCACCGAGCCGAGATCGGCGGCGATCTCGGCCGGCGTACCGCGCGCGACGATGTTGCCGCCGCGTTCGCCGGGGCCGGGGCCGATTTCCAGCAGTTCGTCGGCAGCGACCATCACCTGTGGATCGTGCTCCACCACCACCAGGGTGTTGCCGGCATCGCGCAGCCGCGTCATCACGCCGAGGATGCGGCCGATGTCGCGCGGGTGCAGGCCGATCGAAGGCTCGTCGAGCACGAACAGGGTATTCACCAGCGAAGTACCGAGCGCAGTGGTCAGGTTGATGCGCTGCACCTCGCCGCCCGACAGCGTGCGCGACTGGCGGTCCAGCGTCAGGTAGCCGAGGCCGACGTCGGCGAGGTAGTCAAGCCGGCTGCGGATCTCGCCCAGCACCAGTTCGGTGGCCTCGTCGGCCGCGCCGGGCAGGCCGAGCGCCGCCACCGCCTCGCGGACGCGATCGATCGGCAGCGCCATCAGCTCGTGGATTGCCAGCCCTCGCGAGTCGCCCGCAGCATCAAACGCCACCGGCAGGCGCCACAGCAAGGCGTCGGGCTTCAGCCGCGCACCGTGGCAGGCTGGGCATTCCGTGTAGCTGCGGTAGCGCGACAGCAGCACGCGGATGTGCATCTTGTAGGCCTTGCTCTCCAGCCAGTCGAAGAAATGGCGCACGCCGTACCACATGCGCGGCCAGGAACTGTCCCAGCTCTTCCACTTCGGATCGCCTTCGAACAGCCACTCGCGATGCTCGGGCGGCAGGTCGCGCACCGGGATGTTCATCGCCACACCGTACTTCTTCGCCATCTTCGCCAGGTCGCCCTGGCATTCGCGGTAGCTTTCGGTCTGCCAGGGCTTGACCGCGCCCTCGGCGAGCGTCTTCGACTCGTCCGGCACCACCAGGCCGTAATCGACGCCGATCACGCGGCCGAAGCCGCGGCAGGTCTCGCAGGCGCCGATCGGCGAATTGAACGAGAACAGGCCGGGCGTGGCCTCGGCATAGTGGATGTCGCACTCGGCACAGTGCAGGCCGGAGGAGTAGCGCCATATGGCCTCGCCGTCCGCCGAAGCAGGATCCGGCTTCACGCCCTCGCCCGAGGCATGAACCGACATGCGGCCATTGCCGCGTTGCAGCGCGGTTTCCAGCGCCTCGGCCAGGCGGGCATCATCCACGCTGGAGGCACGGAAGCGGTCCTGCACCACCTGCAGCACGTCGCCTTCGCCGTTCCTGCCGGCGGTGCGCTGCTGGATGCGGGTATAGCCCTGGGCGTTCAGCAGGCCGGCGACTTCTTCCTCGCTGAAGTTGGCCGGCACCGGCACCGGGAAGCACACCACCAGCCGCGGATCGCCCGTTGCCGCGGCGCGCTCCCTGAGGTTGGCGGCGATGCTGGCCGCCGAATCGCGCCGCACCGGCTTGCCGCAGCAGCGGCAGTGCAGATGCGCCGCGCGCGCGTACAGCAGCTTGAAGTGGTCGGCCAGCTCGGTCATGGTGCCGACCGTCGAGCGCGAGGTGCGCACCGGGTTGGTCTGGTCGATCGCGATCGCTGGCGGCACGCCTTCGATGCGGTCGACCTGCGGCTTGTCCATGCGGTCGAGGAACTGGCGCGCGTAGGGCGAGAAAGTCTCGACGTAGCGGCGCTGGCCTTCGGCGTACAGGGTATCGAACACCAGCGAGGACTTGCCCGAGCCGGACACGCCGGTAACGACGGTCAGGCGGTTCAGCGGCAGGTCGAGCGAGAGGTTGCGCAGGTTGTTCTGGCGCGCGCCGCGGATGCGGATGGCGGCGGGATCGTGGTCGGCGGCGGACATGGCTCGCGGGAAAGTGACACAAGGCGACATTCTAAGGCTTGGCCCGCGCCGCACCGAATCCGTTACCAGCCTGCGGACCAGCAGTGAAACGGCAGGGCCGCTACACTGCACGGCAAAGGCCCCGCTGCAGAAAAACGATGAACAGGAGACAGGCGATGGATGAATCCGCCGCCGCACCGAGGGTGTCCCAATTCCGCTTGGCCCTGCTGTGGCCGCTGCGCCTGTTGCCGGCGCCCGGCATGGTCGAAGCGCAGCTGCGGCCCTGGGAAGTACTGCGCGACATGGGCGAGGCTTCGCCGTGGCGCGAAGTGGAGCACGACATCGAGCGCGAAGGCGGCTTTTTCGAGGAACGCCACTACAGCGAGTTCGTCACCTTCCTGCCCTACGTACAGCAGTTCCTGTACGGCGAAGGCCGCTCGGCGGCTGGCGGCGAACCCGGCGCAGGCGCGCCGATGCGGGTCTTCAAGCGCCGCGACGTGACCAGGATGCGCATCGCCGCGCACGAACACGACGAACCGGTGACGCTCGACATCGTGCATGTGCATCTGTACTTCTTCTTCGACGTCGATGTGGTGATCCTCAACGTCGAGGTCAAGGGCGAGGACATGCCGCTGCCGCAGGTGCAGGACCTGATGTACCGCATCGGCCGCGCCTACCCCTCGGGCTGGGACGAGCACGGCAAGGCGCTGCACGGCCTGGCGCGATCCGAATGGCTGGCCGCCGACGGCACGGTGCTGGCACGCTCCGACGCCCACGACAAGCAGGCTTTCCTGACCCACGTCAGCCGCCACCGCTCGCCGCGCATCGCGGCGAACTGGGCCTTCCTGATGCGTCCGCTGGTCAGCGCCCATGCCGACGAGGAAGGCGCGCTGCGCTACCGCCAGATCGAATACCACCGCATGCCGCTGGCGGCCTACCTGGCGCTCGACGATCCGAGTGCGCTGACACGCAACGACTTCATCCGCCTCGGCCTGGTGACCGGCGCCGGGCCACGCAAGCCTTCAACCGCACCCGCCATCGACGGCGACGCTGCCGCGCCGCCCTATGCCGAACTCCATCTCGCGGACTTCGAGCGCCGCTATTGCTACGATCGTTTCTGGAGCGCCGGCGGCGCCGCGCCGCATACCCGCTACCTGTGCAGCGGCCATGCCTTGATCGTGGTGGGCGATGCGCGTTCTGCCTTCTTCACCGACCGCCAGCGCGGCGTGCTGGCGCAGTTCCGCCACCAGCATTTCCTGCTGTTCCTGATCGCGCACTTCCAGAAAGCGGCCTTGCTGACCTTTTCCGAGCGCCTGGTCGAAGCGCTGAAGCCGCTGCGGGTCAGCGACCCGGCCAGCGTCCGGCGCTTCAAGCGCGCGATCCGCGCCAGCTTCGAGGGCTTCCTGCGCTTCACCCACCGCTACTGGTTCCACGACATCGCCGAACAGGCGCAGACACGCGCGCTGTTCCGCATGACCACCGAGCACCTGCAGACCGATTCGCTGTATGCCGAAGTCAAGGAGCGCACCGCCGACATGAATACCTATCTCGACGCCGACGGCCTGCGCCGCCAGGCCAACACGGTGGTGCGGTTGACGGTGGTGACGATCTTCGGCCTGATCGGCTCGATGACCACCGGTTTCCTCGGCATGAACCTGCTGGCGGAAGCGAATTCGCCGCTGTCCCGGCGGCTGCTCCTGTTCGTGCTGGTCGCCGCCGTCTTCGGCGGGCTGACGATCTACACGATGGTGAAATCGAAGCGCCTGTCGGACTTCCTCGACGCGGTATCGGATGAACGCCTGTCGGCCTGGAACAAGTTCAAGGCCTTCGCTGCGGTGTGGCGGCCTGGGCGCGAGTGAAGCCCGAAAAAGGAAAGGCCCCGTGACGGGGCCTCTCGTGCGGCATGCAAGCAGATGCTTACTTGACGCGGTTCTTGTACTCGTCGGTACGGGTGTCGATTTCGATCTTGTCGCCGATCTCGACGAAGGCCGGAACCGGCAGTTCGAAGCCGGTGCCGATGCGGGCCGGCTTCATGACCTTGCCCGAGGTGTCGCCCTTGACGGCCGGCTCGGTATAGACCACTTCGCGCACGACGCTGTTGGGCAGCTCGACCGAGATCGCCTTGCCGTTGTAGAACACGACTTCGCACTGCAGGCCGTCTTCGAGGTACTTCAGCGCATCGGTCATGTTCTCGGCTTCGACTTCGTACTGCTCGTAGTCGGCATCCATGAACACGTACATCGGATCGGCGAAGTAGGAGTAGGTGACTTCCTTGCGGTCGAGCACCACGACTTCGAACTTGTCGTCGGCCTTGTAAACCGACTCGGACGGCGCGCCGGTGAGCAGGTTCTTGAGCTTCATCTTCACGACCGCGGCATTGCGGCCGGATTTGTTGTATTCGGTCTTCTGCACCACCAGCGGGTCGCTGCCGACCATGATGACGTTGCCCGAGCGGAGTTCCTGAGCGGTTTTCATGCTGATTCCTGATTGAGTCGATGCGGCGCAACTGCCGCATGTCCTTGAAAAATTTAGCCGCGGGATTCTACCCTGCCGATGCCCTGCTGTGCGAGCAGAATTCCACCAAGCGCGTCACCAGGTCCGGCTGTGCGGCTAGGGAATCGCCCCAGGCGGCCGCATGGCGGCCCAGCGTCGGCAGCGCAGCGGCGAAGGCCGGCCAGGCCGCAGCAGGGTCGCCGCGGCCGTTCCAGGCCCACCAGAAATCGCTCAGTGCAGTCTTCTCCGGCGCCGGCAGGCCGGCGGTGTAGCGCGCGATGAAGGCTTCGAGCTTGTCGAAGTGGGCCCCGTCCTGCTGCGGATAGATGTGCCAGGCGAAAGGCCGGCCGGCCCACTGGGCGCGGACGAAGGAGTCCTCGCCGCGGACGAAGTTCAGATCGCAGGCCCACAGCAGCTCGTCGTAGCCGTCCTGGTCGGTGAAGGGCAGCACATGCAGGTCCAGCGCGCCCTTGCTCGCGGCATCACCCACGCCGAGTTCGCCGCGGTCGAAGGCGCGCGCCACGTCCGCCAGCACCCGCCCTTCGGGAACGAACAAATGCGTCCGCCGCGAGCCCTTCATCCAGGCCTGCAGCAAGGCAGGCAAAGCCGGCTGCTCGTAGGCGAACAAGGACACGCAGGTGTCGCCCGCCTCGCGCCGCACGCCTCTGTATGCAAGCCATTGCTCGCGCCCGCAGCGGTCGCGCAGGAAAGCGTCGCGGCGCGCCAGCAGCCCCGGCTCGCGCAGCAGGCCCCCCGTTCCACCACCGAGCCCCGGAAAGAAGAAATGCTTGGTCAGCGGCAGACGCGGATGCGGCGAAGCCATGCCGTGGCAGCCCGCCACCCAGTCCTCGGCCGACAGGTATTCGAGATTGATCCACACCGGCGCCGGCTGCCGCCGCGCCATGGCCTGCAGATGCGTTTCAGGGATCTCGCAGGCGAAGGCTTCGATGACGACACTGGCCGGTTCAACTGCAGGAAAGGGCGCGGCCCACTGCCGCAGTTCCACGCCTGCGATGACGCCGCCCACGGCCGGATCGATGTTTCCGGCTGCCGGACAGAGGCGCAGCAGCACCGCCCAGTCATCCACCCACAGCCGGACGCCGGCACCCGTACGCGCCGCCAGATCCCGCGCCAGCCGCCAGCACACGCCGATATCCCCAAAATTATCCACAACCTGGCAGAAGATCTCCCAGGTAGGAACAGAGGGTTCATGGGCGGTATTCATGGATGTGGATACTTTTGCGTAGAAAGAGGGGAAAGCTTTTGAACAAAGGGGGAAAAGCGCATTGCCGGAAAAACCATGGACAATCGGCACACAGGCATCCACTTGCCTTGTCCACGCTGTTCTACAGTCCTGGAACCAGTGTGCTTCAAGGCCTTGATGGACTTATCCACAGATTTTGCCCTACTGTTTACATCTTTATCTTTAAATAAAAAGAAAAACATATAGAACAAACCTGCCCCTTTCCTCAGCGTTGCCGGCAGGTAGAAAACAAAAATGGAAGACCTCGTGGCAGGACTGGAAACACACAAGGGTGGACCGGGAGTCAGGCCAGGCAGGTCCATAGCCTGCGAAACCCGCCACATAAAACTTCGTGCCGGGTTTCGCCTTCGATGCCACCGGTACGGCCCGTACCTGGTGGCTAAAGCAACTACTCAGACGAAATCGGCCAAGGCCTGCAAGTCGCCGGTTTCCAGCCAACGCCATTGCCCGGGTTCGAGCACAGGATCCAGCGACAAGCCGCCGATCCGGCTGCGCTGCAGAACTTCCACCCGGTTGCCGGCGGCACCGATCATGCGCTTGACCTGGTGGTACTTGCCTTCGCAGATGGTCAGTTGCAATTGCGTCGGCGAAGTCAGCACGCAGGCGGCTGCGGCGATCGGCGCCGGCTCGTCGTGCAATTCGACCCCGGCAAGCAGGCGGGCGGTGAAGCTTTCATCCACCGGATGCTTCAGCGTCACCTCATACACTTTCGGCGTGCGCTTCTTGCCCGAGCTCCACTGGTGGATGAACTGGCCGTCGTCCGACAGCAGCAGCAATCCGGTGGTGTCCTGGTCCAGCCGGCCGACGCACTGCACGTCGCGCAGCAGCATCTGCTGCGGCAGCAGGGTGAATACGGAGGGGTGGAAGGTCGGCTTGTGCGAGCACTCGTAGCCGGCGGGCTTGTGCAGCATCAGGTAGGCCTTGGCCCGGTAGCGCCAGCTCTCGTCGCCGACGCTGAATTCGAGCCCCGCCGAGCCGTCGCTGCTGCCCGGGTCGAAATCGGCGGAAGGGTCTTCGCACGGAACGCCGGCGACGCTGACATGGCCGGCACGGATCAGGGCGCGGCATTCCTTGCGGCTGCCGAATCCCTGGGAATGGAGGAGTCGTTCGATCTGCATGAGGCGCATGTTATCCCGGCCATGGTGGGCGTCGGGGTAAACTGTGGCGCTCGCCGTTCAGGAGATGCCCGTGAATTTCGAACACCTGGTCGAAGTCAATGACCTCGCCGATCCGCAGCAGGACGTGCTGACACGCGAGGAGCTGTGGTTCGGCCTGCTGTGCAGGGCGGAAGACGCGCGCGCCTTCCTGCCGGGGCTGGAAGCCTGCAACATCGTCGAGCGCAGGGACGGCGAGCTGGTGCGCGACCTGCATTTCGGCCATGCGATCGTCCGCGACCGCGTGACCTTCAAGACGATGGAGTGGATCTGCTTCGAATCCGAAGCCAACGAGGAGCATGCCGGCGGCAGTCTGAGGATCAGCATCGAGGAGCCGGAGACCGGTTCGCTGTTCCTGCGCTTCCGCTACCGCACCACGCTGCCGGAAGGTGCCGGCAGCGAGGACGGTCGTTATGCCGAGTTCGTGCGTTCGGCCTATCACCAGTCCGACGTCGATACCGTCCGCGTCATCCGCATGATCGCCGCATCCGGCGGCTTGCAGCAGTGACCCTGACGCACTGATTCCAATCTTTACCGCGCCCGCTGCAGCCATGGCGGGCGTGTTTTCGTTCACAACAAGGAAGACCCCTACCGATGTGGTTCAAGAATCTGCAGATCTATCGCCTGCCCGCCAACTGGGACATCAGCGCCGAGCGCCTGGAAGAGCAACTGGCGAAGAAGCCCTTCCACCCCTGCGGCAGCCAGGACATGGAAAGCCGCGGCTGGCTGTCGCCGCTGAACAACGAAGTGCTGGTGCATGCCGTCGGCGGCCAGTGGCTGGTATCGCTGGGCTTCGAGCACCGGCTGCTGCCTTCGGCCGTGGTCAAGCAGGAAGCCGACGAGCGCGCCGAGGAAATGGCCGAGCAGCAGGGCTACAAGCTCGGCCGCAAGCAGATGAAGGAGCTGCGCGAGCAAGTCACGCAGGAGCTGCTGCCGCGCGCCTTCACCCGCCGCCGGCGCATGTTCGCCTGGATCGATCCGATCAACGGCTGGCTGGTCGTCGATGCTGCCAGCCAGAGCAAGGCCGAGGACGTGCTCGAACAATTGCGCCACACCCTCGACAGCTTCCCGCTGAGCCTGCTGCGTACCGAGCGTTCGCCCACTTCGGCGATGGCCGACTGGCTGGCCGGCGGCGAGGCGCCGGAAGGTTTCACCATCGACCAGGACTGCGAGCTGCGTTCGATCGGCGAGGACAAGGCGGCTGTGCGCTACGTGCGCCACACGCTGGAAGGCGAGGAGGTGAAAGGCCACCTGGAAGCCGGCAAGCTGCCGACCCGGCTGGCACTAACTTTCGACGACCGCATCAGCTTCGTGCTGACCGAGAAGCTGGAAATCAAGCGCCTGGATTTCCTCGACGTCGTGCGCGACCAGATCGATGGCGAGCAGGACGATGCCGAAGCACTGTTCAACGCCGAATTCGCACTGATGACCGGCGAGCTGGCGCTGTTGCTGCCGGCAGTAGTTCAGGCGCTGGGCGGCGAGATCGTGGCTACACCGACGGAAGCAAAAGTGGAAGCTGGTCCGGCAGCGACAGCACCGTCTTCCGAAGCCGTGGCCAGCGTGGCAGCAGACGACCCGCCGTTCTGATGCAGATGTCTTTTCCTGGAGGTTCCTGAGCGGGTCTCTCCCTCCCCCCGCGAAGGGGAGGGAAGAACAGGTGTCCATGCAGCCGAAGGCTGTTTCTTTTGAGTGTACACAGGTTTTATATATTTAAAAGACTGTAAACATCATGTATTGCCCATTTCTGTGGATAAGCCGTTTTAGCACTTTGAAAACAGATGCTTGTGCACTGCATAAAGGCGTGTATGGTTGCACGGAAAGCGCTGGACGCTTTGTTGATGAAAAACGTCACGCGCTGCAGGGTCGGCTTTGTCCACAGTTTCCTCCCCTTCCGGACCACAGCTTTTCCACCGTTCCCGGCGTTCACAAGCCTTGCCGGATCGAACCCGCCGCCGTCGAGCTGCGCTAAAGTCGCGCCATGGACTACACATCGCTCATCGAATGGTGGCACTGGGAAATCGTCGGCGTCGGCCTGGTGCTGCTCGAGCTGGTGATCCCGGCCTTTTTCGTCATCTGGTTCGGCCTCGGCGCGCTGCTGGTCGGCTTGCTGCTGCTGGCGATGCCGGATTTGTCCCTGCCGACGCAGATCGCTGCCTGGACGGTCGCGTCGGTGGCGATGGCGGTGCTGTGGTTCCGGGTGTTCAAGCGTTCGCAGCACAAGACCCTGATCGGCACTGCGGTGGGCGAGGTCATCGGCGAAGTGGGGCTGCTGGTCAGTGCGGTGGCGCCGTTCGAGCGTGGCAAGGTGCGCTTCCAGCGCCCGGTACTGGGCGCCGAGGAATGGGCCTGCATGGCCGAAAGTCCGATCGCGGCCGGCGAGCGGGTGCGCGTCGTCAGCGTCGAAGGCAGCTTCGTCAAGGTGGCGAAAGCCTGATCGTTTCAATCCACGGGAAAACACATACATGACCGAAGGCCTCGCCATCGCGCTCGCCGTCCTGATCTTCATCGTCATCACCATTGCCAAGGGCGTGCGGCTCGTCTCCCAGGGCGAGGAATGGGTGGTGGAACGGCTCGGCAAGTACCACGCCACGCTGCGGCCGGGCCTCAACATCCTGATTCCCTATCTCGACAACGTCGCCTACAAGCTGGTGACCAAGGACATCATCCTCGACGTGCAGGAGCAGGAGGTGATCACCCGCGACAACGCGGTGATCCTGACCAATGCCATCGCCTTCGTGAAAGTGACCGATCCGGTCAAGGCGGTGTATGGCGTGACCGACTTCTCCGAAGCGATCCGTAACCTGATCATGACGACATTGCGCTCGATCGTCGGCGAAATGGAGCTGGACGAGGCCTTATCCTCGCGTGACAAGATCAAGGCCAGGCTGCGCGAGAGCATTGCCGACGAGGCGGTGGACTGGGGCCTGACGGTGAAGTCGGTCGAGATCCAGGACATCAAGCCGTCGCCGTCGATGCAGAAGGCGATGGAGCTGCAGGCCGCCGCCGAGCGCGAGCGCAAGGCCGCGGTGACCAAGGCCGAAGGCGCCAAGCAGGCGGCGATCCTCGAAGCCGAGGCCCGGCTGGAGGCGGCCAAGCGCGACGCCAATGCCCAGGTGATGCTGGCCGAGGCTTCGGCTGAATCCATCCGCCGGGTGACGGCGAGCATCGGCGACCAGACCACGCCGATGCTCTATCTGCTGGGCGAGAAGTACATCGCCGCGCTGGAGAAGCTGGGTGAAGGCAGCGGCTCCAAGGTGGTGGTGATGCCGGCCGACCTGCAGGAAACGCTGCGCGGCCTCGTCGGCCGGCTGGGGATGCGCGGCTGAAAGCCGCGGCTGCATGAATCGAACCAAACCAGGCAACAGGAAGAGGACCATGAAACTCGAAATCCACAATGCAGGACGCGTATTGCTGGCTGCCACGGCCCTGTCTGCCGCCGCTGGCGGCGTAATGGCGCAGAACTTCATCACCGACAAGGCCGAAGTCGAGAAAATACTGAGTGGCGCGACCTTCATCGGTGTCTATCTGCGCACCGAGTCCGCCTATACGCTCAGTTTCGGCACCGACGGCAAGCTGACCGATGCCACCGGCGCCAACGGCCGCTGGTGGGTGGATGAGCAGGGGCGTTACTGCCGCGAATGGCTGGACGGCAAGCTCCAGGGCAACTCCGGCTGCATGGAAGTCGAATTCGAGGACGGCCAGGTCGCGTTGTATTCCAAGGGCAAGAAGGTTTCGGAAGGCATCCTGACCAGCAGGTGAGCATGGCCTTGCCGATCCGTTTCTGCCTGCTCGTCTGCGGCCTGTTCGCGGCTGCCGGCGCCGCTGCGATGACGCTGACGGTGCAGAACGAACCTCACCTGGCGCATGCCCGCGCCTTGGTGCAGGAGGCCTTGCGCGTTGGCGGGCTGACGGTCGACATGGTCGATGCGTCCAAGGGCAACGAGCGGCGCAACGTGGCCCTGATCTCCGAGGGGCTGACCCACATCGACATGATGCCGGCCACGCCCACCCGTCTCGAGCTGGTACGCAGCGGCAAGCTGAGGATGATCCCGATTCCGCTCGATCGCGGCTTGCTGGGATACCGGGTCAATCTGCTGCTGGAGAGCCGGCGCGACATGCTTGCCGGCGTCCGGACCGCGGAAGACCTGCGGGCCTTCAGCCTGGGGCAGAACGTCGGCTGGATGGACGTCGAGATCTACCGTGCGGCCGGCATCCCGACCAAGGAGATCAAGGATTGGGCCGACGGTGAGTTCGCGCTGCAGATGGAGGCCGGCTTTCTCGATCTTTTCCCGCTCGGGCTGGAAGAGACGCTCACCCACTTCCTGCCGCATTTCCGCAGGAAATACCCGCAATTGACCATCGATCCGCATGTGATCGTGCGCTATCCGTGGTTTCGCTTCGTGTGGGTGTCGCCGAAACCCGAGGCCGACGAAGTCTTCGATGCGCTGCAGCGCGGCTTCGACGAAATGGTCGCCAACGGCCGCTTTCTGGAAATCTGGCAGCAGTACCGCAAGCCGCCGCCGGATTCGGTCTTCAAGGACCGCGTCATCATCGACATCCCCAACCCCTTCTACGGCTACGACCTGGTGCCGCCGAAGTATCGCCATCTTCTTTTCGAGGACAGGGCGAAGTGAGCCTCGGATCTCCGTGGAACGATACCCGGCCCCGCCGGCCGCTGTATCGGCAGTTCATCGGCCAACTGCTCATTCCCCTGGTCATCGCCTTCGTGCTGGCTGCCGCCGGCACGGTGCTCATCGGCTACCGGGTCGAGCTCGCGGCGCAGGTTTCGCATCGGCAGGATCTCGTTCGCGTCTTCTCGCATGCCCTGGTCAAGCCGCTGTGGGATTGCGACAGTACGGCCTCGCAAGGCGTGGTCGATGCATTGGCCTCGCTGCCGACGGTAGCGGGCGCCGAGCTGCAGGATTTGTGCAACAACCTGTCGTTGAAGGCGGGTGAGGTCGGGTCCGCACAGACGGAAGCGCAGCAATACAGCCAGCACGTGATTTACGTCGATCAGCAGGGGCGCCGGTACACCGTCGGTGAGCTGACGGTGGCCTTCCATCCGGCTTCCATCGCCAATGCCGCGCTCGACATGATGTGGCGCTATCTGGTGCTGTTCTTCGTCATGCTCGGCGTGATGATGGTGGGCGCGATCCTGGTCTTCAGGCGCACCATCAGCCAGCCGCTGGCGCGCTTCCAGGCTGCCATCCGCACCGGCGTGGGTTTCGGCGGCGACGATCTGCCCCGGCTCGACGACGAGATCCGCAAGCACAACGACGAGCTCGGCGACGTCATGCGTGCCTATGACGAGTTGATGGTCGAGCTTGCCAGCGTGATCGACAGGCTGCGCGACAACGAACGGGCGCTGATGGAGATCGCCCGCCTCGACCCGCTGACCAAGCTCGGCAACCGGCTGGTGCTGGAAGAAGAACTGTCGGGCGCGGTGGCGCGCGCCGAGCGGCAGCAGACGATCGGCTGCGTGATGCTGATCGACCTGAATCGTTTCAAGCCGATCAACGACACTTATGGACACGCGGCGGGGGACGCCGTGCTGAAGGAAACGGCGCGCCGCCTGTCGAGCAGCGTGCGCCGCTCCGACACCGTGGTCCGCCTCGGCGGCGACGAATTCGTCGTCATTGCCGAGAACCTGCAGCGGCCCTACGAACCCCAGGTCCTGATCGACAAGCTGTACAGGGCCATTTCCGCGCCGCTGGAGTACGACGGGCATGTTTTCAGGGTCGGCGCCAGCATCGGTGCGGCCTGTTTCCCCGCTGACGGCACGAACAGCGTGACCCTGCTCGCCCATGCCGACCATGCCATGTACGCCAACAAGAAGCGCGAGCAGTGAAAGGCGGCTTGGCCTGCGCGTTCAGCGCCGCAGTGCGTGGACGGCTTCGGCCAGGGCCTGCACCGACAGCGGCGAGCTGCCTTCGGCCTTGTTGCTGAGCGTGACGTAGGCGTTCTGGCCAGCGCCGACCGTGCCGGCGATGACCCGTGCCAGCGCGGCACGGGTGTCCAGGTCTGGATCGACCAGCTTGTCGTAGGGCGCATACGCGCGGCGCGCTTCCTCGTAGCCGAAGGCGCCGTGCAGCGGGTTGAGGTTCCAGCGGCATACCAGCGGCCCCGGCCACAATGCACGCAGGATCGGAATCTGTTCGGCGATGCGCGGCATCTTGGCATGCAGGCCCATGCAATAGGTCGCGCCGGTGTCGCGCAGCACCTGGGTGAAAGCCGGCACCAGCCATTGCGGATCGCGCACTTCCACCGCCACCAGGGCGTCGGGGGCGGTGTCGCGCAGCTCGGGGATGGCAGCCAGCATCGTGTGCAGGCGCGCGATCAATTCCGGTATCCGCGTCAGCCAGTCGTTGGGCAGCGGGCTGATCTGGAACACCAGCGCGCCGGCTTTCTTGCCCATGTCGGCCAGCACAGGCTCGATGAAATCCCGCAGCGCAGGCTCCGTGGCGAGGAAATCGGGATTCGGCTGCCGCCCGCGGCCCGATGAGTCGCGCAGCATGGCATCGGTCACGGCGCCCGGCGCCTTGATCACGAAGCGGAAATCCTCGGGCACCTGCACCGCATAGTCGGCGTACTGGGCTGCGCTCAGTGGCCGGTAGAAACTACGATCGAGCCCGACCGTGCGAAACAGCGGATGCTGCGCATAAGCCGGCAGGCCGTGGCTGGACAGCACCGCATCCGGATAGTCGCGCTTCCACACCATCCCGGCCCAGCCGGGGTAGTTCCACGACGAAGTGCCGAAGCGCAGCCGAGGAGGCAGCGCGGTGGCCAGCTCGACCAGCGCCGGGTCGGGCGCTGCGGCCTCGACCACGAGCGGCAGGCCGGCTTCGTCATCGGCGAAAAGCGAATTCTGCATGGCTGGTGAGAGACAGGCGCAATGAGCGGAATTCTAAGCCGATGCGCGATAATCGCCCGCTCGAAACACCCGCGGAGACGAAATTGAGCATGCGCGAGCGGCTGGAAGTACTGCAGGAGCGCGATTTCGTCTTCTTCCTGAGCGCGAAGATCCTGGTCACGCTGGCCGCCGAGATGGTCAGCGTCGCGGTCGGCATGCAAGTCTATGAACTGACTGGCGACCTGCTCGCGCTCGGCCTGGTCGGGCTGGCGCAGTTCCTGCCGTTCGTGGTGCTGATCCTGCCCGCCGGCCAAGTCGCGGACTGCAAGGAACGCAGCCGCATCATCGCCGTCTGCTTTGCGCTGCAAGGGCTGGCATCGGCCGCGCTGTTGGCAATCACGCTGTCGGGCTGGCGCGAAGTCGGCCTGATCTATGCCGTGCTGGTGCTGCTCGGCTGCGCGCGGGCCTTCATGATGCCGGCCAGCCAGGCGGTACTGATCAACCTGGTATCGGCGCCGCGCTTCGCCCAGGCGGTGGCGTTGCACTCCTCGTCCTTCCATATCGCGGTGATCGTCGGTCCGGTGCTCGGCGGCATGGTCTATCTCGGCGGGCCGCACGCGGTTTACGTCGCCTCGACCACGCTGTTCTGCTGCGCGGTGCTGCTGATGAGCCGGGTCCGCAGCGGCTTGCGCCACGTCGCTGCACAGGAAGGCGATCGTGGTGCCGGCGCGGTGTTCGAGGGCCTGCGCTTCGTCTTCTCGCGCCCGGTGGTGCTGGGCGCGGTATCGCTCGACCTGTTCGCCGTGCTGTTCGGCGGTGCCGTGGCGCTGCTGCCGGCAATGGCGACCGACGTGCTGCATACCGACGCCGCCGGCCTCGGCCTGTTGCGCGCGGCGACGGCGGTGGGTGCTGCGCTGGCCGCAGTGATGCTGGTATGGCGGCCCATCCGCCGTAACGTCGGGCCCTGGATGTTCGGTGGCGTCGCCCTGTTCGGTGCCTCGATGGTGCTGTTCGGCCTGTCCACCAGCCTGCTGCTGTCCTTCGTTGCGCTGGCCCTGAGCGGCGCGGGCGACATGGTCAGCGTCTATGTGCGCCAGATCCTGGTGCAGCACGAGACGCCGGACGAAATCCGCGGCCGCGTCAGTGCGGTCAATTCGGTGTTCATCGGCGCCTCGAACCAGCTCGGCGATTTCGAATCCGGTGTTGCCGCGCGCCTGCTCGGCCTGGTGCCGGCGGTCGTGTTCGGCGGTGCGGCGACGCTCGCCGTGGCCGGTGGATGGATGAAGCTGTTTCCGGTGCTGGCGAGGATGGACGTGTTTCCGCATCTGCTGGCGGCGGAGGCCGGGGAGCGCAAGAACGAAGCACCGTAGACGGGGAACCGATCGGATCACCCTCTTCGTGGCCGATTGGTCGGTGCCTCCCACATTCTCACGGACGGTGTGACGCCAGGTTGTCGCTTTGGGGACGGCAGAAGCGCTTGTCGAACCAGTCGCGCAACATGGCCTGTTCATAGGGCAGCGGTTTGCCGTCGTGGCGTACCCAGGCGCTGCGGCGCAGATAGTTCATGTCTCTCAGCCGTTCGCGGCCGCTTTCCAGCGCAGTGCCATCGGCCGCGTGCCTGGTGAATTCGAACTCCAGCCGTGGCCAGGTGATGTCGGTCATCACCCGCAGGTTGTCGTTGCCGTGATGCCACCATTCCTGGCGCCCGGCAAGGTCGACGTCGAGCACCCGCACTTCGATGCGTTCGCCCGGTTTCAGGCAACGTTTGCCCTCGGTGGCAAAGTGGCGTTCCAGCGTCTTCAGGTTGCGTTCGCGGTCGTATCCGTAACGGCCAACGTCGATGTAGCCTTCCGGCTTGACGAATTCCACCGTAACCTGCGGTGGTGGTTCCGCTGGGGCTGTGATGGGGAAGGCCAGCAGCACAGCGGCTGCGGCGAGAAGGTGTTTGCGGAGCATGGCTGTTCTCCGTTGCTCATACAACCCTTCGACAAGACTGCGGTGCAAAAGGTGCTGGTACGGCGGTGTCGTTTCAGCGATCCGTGCCGTAGGATGAGCAGGGAACGTAGCGAAACCCATCGATCGCGGCTTGTTTCCATACCGGTTCCCGCTTTTCACCCATAGCGCCATGAACTATCTCGCCCACGCCTTCCTCGCCGGTCCCTTGTCCTCCGACCGCGTCGGCGGCATTGCCGGCGATTTCGTCCGCGGCCCGCTCGACCCGCTACCGCCCGGCATCGGCCCCCTGCTCGGCGCCGGCCTCGTCCTGCATCGCCGCATCGACGCCTACGCGGACACTCATCTCGCCTTCCAGCGCAGCCGCGCCCGCGTCAGCGCGCAACGCCGCCGTGTTGGCGGCATCATGGTCGATCTGTTCTATGACCATTTTCTTGCCGTGCATTGGACGGAACTGGCGAAGGATCTGCCCGGGGAAAGCGAGCTGGAATGCTTCACTGCCAATACCTATCGGCTCATTGCCACGCACCCCGAGCCCTTGCCACCGGCCTTCCGTAAGGTGTTCGCCCGCATGGCCGTGCAGGACTGGCTGGCCAGCTATCGCAATCCGGCTTCGGTGGCTCTCGCGCTCGACCGCATTGGCGAGTATCGCTTGCGCCAGCCCAATCAGTTGAAAGGGGCGGGGGAAGAGTTGCTGGAGAATTACGCGGGGTTCGAGGAGGATTTCATGGAGTTTTTGCCGGATGTGCTGGGATTCGCAGCGTCCGTACAGCGGGGGCGTGAAGAAAGCGACAGTATCGGAAGCCAGACTACAGATCCATAGCCCATAAATATGACAATTGATTGGAGAGGTATGTGAACGATATTGCTGCCCTGGCCGGGAGTCCTCTCGTGCTGAAACTGGCGCCTGTGGCTGCGCTCGTTTTTCTTTGCGTGTTTTATTTGTGGCGGGCAGGTTCGATGAACACCCTTTTCGAGCGCGTATGGAGCTTGGCTGCCGGGCAGGCCAAGGTTGCCAGCAAAGAGCTGGAAGAATTCCTCGCATGGAATCGCGACATCGAGAAATTTCGTTTCATGTACCGCCTGAAAGTCGAGTCACAGGCCCAGTTGAAGCGCTTGATGACTTGGTGCAAGAAATACGATATCCCGGTGGTCCGGCTCCAGCGTGCCCGTTACTGGGTTCGGTTGCGCGAGGCGGAAATCGTTGTCGAGCCGAGCAGGCGGGAGCTGGCCTGCACAGTCGTCGTCATGGCAGCCGCCGTGTTGTGCATGGTCTGGGCGAACATGGGCGCCAATGATCCTCTTGCGCAGTTGTATATGAAGGAGTCAGGAGCCCGGTTTCGTACGGATGGCGCGGTGATCCACTTCAGAGGCAGCAATGGAGAGACCTTCGATCTGGCGCGGTGTGACGATCAAGCGACCAGAGAATCCGTCACGAGCATGCCGCAGGCGGATCTCGCACTTCTCTGTGAAGCTGACACTAGAGCTCAGCTTCCGGCTTTCGCGGAGAAATCCGTACGTGAGCAGCGTTGGCTATACGGCATTCTCATCGCGGTGTCGTTATTGTTTCTGATTGCTTGCTTCCGTTATTTTCTCGGCTGGTGCGAGGCGAAAGACATCAGAAATATACTGGATAAGCATGGCGAAGAGAGGGATAATACATATTCATAATTTAATAGGAAAAGGTTCATGCGACGTATCCCATTTATCTGCGTAACCCTTTCGGTCATGATTTTTTCGGCCTGCACGACCCTGCCGGAAAGAATCGTCAAGGAAGAGCCCGCGTATTTGATGCTCGTCGGTGTGGACAAGATTCCCGCGGAGATCAAAGGCGCTCCGGTCTATGTTTCCTTTGAGAACAGTACTTCCATGACTCGGTATCTGACGGAAGCGTTCTCCAAAGGAGGTTTTCAGATCGTGGAGAATAGCGATCAGGCTCGCTATGTGATCCTAGTTTCCGGCCATTTCCAGTCCAAGGGAAAGATCAATATCCCGCCGATTGAACTGGGTCCGATCTTCGATTGGGCAGATGCTGCTCTTGAGGCACGTGACTATCGTACAGCGACGACCGGGGAAACCCTCATCACTATCGGGGCTTCAGTGCAAACGGCAGAAATGTTCAATGCAGGATACCTGAACAATATGGGAGGAAACATTCTTGGGGCTATTGCCCAGGCAACAGGAATTTCTGGCCGCTTCAACCAGATGCTGGTCGGCGACCCACGTGGGGTCTGCCTACAGGATTGCGCCGATCGCGACTTCAGTCGCCAGAAAGCCCGGGTCGAAGCGTACCTGTTTGAAGGCGATGTCCAGCTTTCCCGCTTCGGTCGTGCGGCAGAGGCCTATCAGCCCGCCTTCATCCCTCAGGAATTGATCTACATGGCACTTGAAGGTACGGTGAACGCGGTGTTTGAAGGGGCGCGTCAATGAAGAAAGCCATCATGACTGTCGCTTCAGCATGAGTTTTTGTCTGCCTGCCCAAGCTCAGTTGGGCGACCTGGGTTCATTCGAGTGCTTGAGAGGTGAGCAGTGAAGCTGCCGTGATGGCTGAGACGCCGAGCGCATCCGCAGTGCCGCCGAAGCGTTGCCGGTAAAGGTGCTCAACCGTCGTGCGGAAGGTGTCATAGGCGCTCATGCATTTCAGTATATCCAGCAGCCCTTCCGGAAAAAAACGGAAGGGAACTGACCCATATGACATCTGTTCCAGCGTCGGGGCGGCGGTTTTTTTGACCCGGGGAGGCAAGGCCCAGGGGGTTGAACTTTTTGTTCCCTTTTGCGGACATAGGTGATAAGTTGAAGGCGTCAGGGCTCACCGATGAGCTTGGGATAGATGGAATCAGGAGGGAATCATGGTCATGGGCGCGGTATCTATCATTCTGGTGGTTGTGCTTGCGGCATGGGTTGTTGCCAAGCTGACTGCACCGTTTGTCCGTGCAGCGCCGCGTGCTACCAGCCGTAGGGAAGAAAAGGCGGATGAATTTTTTGCGTTCGAGCATCCTACGTCACCATGCAAGTTCAAAGTCAGCGCTGATCTTGATATGGATCCTTTCAAGTTCTAAGTATGTGATGCTCCTAAAACGAAAAACGGCGCTTAGCGCCGTTTTTTTCGATTTTGAGTTAACACTCTTTCTTCATTCTTCAGAGCCCCATGCTTTGGCTCGATTGAAAACGCTGTTGAGAGCCTCCCCTGGTTGGTCAGGCCCATCAGTCCTGTTCATTTTCTCCAGGCTCACGCCATCGAGCCCAAATTTCACACCCAGATCGAAAAGACCGTTCACAGTTCCAAGTGCTGTGCCCCCAGTAAAGATGCTCGTCGGACTGCTGGCATTTTCGGCGCTCTGCTTATAGGCGTCGTAAACTTCACCTCCTTTCTTGGCGACTTTTTCCTGTGCCTTTGCGGTTTCCCTCGCAACGGTGTTTTCAGTGTTTGCCGCAATAACTTGTATTTCCTTCGAGCTTCTATCGACTGGCGCAGCATTAGGATTTCCCGGAATGCCTGCATCGTTCTGGGCATGTTTCCCAAGTACCTGAACTTTCGCATTGGTCGCGGTGACATCCTCAGGCGTTTGGGATTGTACAGTGCCCTTCACTGCTTTCTGCTCCGCAGTAATGGGCTGAACGCCACTTCCCCCGAGGAACTTCTCCGCCATGTCTTGCGCAGCACCTTGCGAGAAGGCCTGCAGGGCTGCAGCTTGCTCAGGGGTTGACATTCGAGCCAGTGCCTCAGTTGCCGCAGAGCCGTATTTCTCAAGATACATCGCACCAAGGCTGGCGTCGACGCCGCTACCGTTCGACTTCATCTCGCGGTTGACTTCGTCATATGCTTGGGCTCGTTTGAACGACGTGCTCGCTTGCTCTTCAGCACGCATAGTATCGTTTAGCTGGGCACCAAAAGTTCTCGACGCCTTGTCTCCGCTCGAGCTGTCCCAATGACTGCCACCATCGCGAACTGCTTGAACCGTTCGGTTGTAGCCTTCCTGGAAGCCCGTGTCACTCTGGATGGACTGCGCCGCTTTCATCGTCCTGTTGACTTCATCGCTAGACATGCCATTTGCCTGCAGTGAGCCATGAACCTTAGCAGCAAAAATACCGATGTCCCCCCCCCGCCGAAGCGGTAGCCTGCATTCCCATCGCAATCTGTGTGGCAGTCTTGGCGTTCACACTATGATCTTTGGCGTATTGCTCGCCGATCTTGGTCATGTTGTTTGTGCCAAAGGAGATATCGGACGTGATGCGGCCGGCTTCACTGCCACGGAAGCCCTCGCTGCCCTGATTGTGCGTTTCATACCCCCTGGCCGTAGAGCCGATACTTTGCAACCCCTGCGCAAAGGTGAGAGCCTGGTCTGTCGCCATCGAATAGGATCGGGAGGCCTGTTCCGCAGAACTACGCTCGACTGCGCTCTTGAGCATCCCTCCAACCTTGCCTAGATTGGTGCCGAAGCCAGAACCATCGAAAGAGCTCGCACCGCCGGTATCCCAGCGATGCGTACCCAAGCCTCTCCCCAAGGAAAACGCCCCCGAGTTGTGCGCGATGTTGGTGTCGGCCTTGCCTGCGGCCATCATGTTCGCCGTGTGCGTGCCCCAGCTCGTGCTGCCCATCGAGGTGTTGCCCTGGCCCACGGAGTCGCCGGCACGGGACGCCGCGGACTGCGCCGGGCCCATGACGCTGGAGACAACGCCACTCATGGCGACCTCTCCGCCTTTCACCAGCGCGAGCGCCATGACGGGAACGGCGATCGAGAGCAGGCCAGCGACGGCCTGATCGGACAGTACGGTGGACGCTAGCGTGGCGGCCGTCCCCAGCGTCTGACCCCCGATGCCGGCCAACGCGGCGGCGGAACTCTTGGCTGCGGCCATTGTTGCGATGTAGTTCACCACGGCGTAGAGCGGCGCCCACAAGTTAACCCACAGTAGCGTGATGACGTAAGACTTCAGGACCAAGCCGCCCTTGGTGCCGGCTGCGATCAGCAGCATCATCAAGATGGGGAAGACGGCAAGGACAACCAGGTGGATGACGTTGCGAATCTTGGGCAGTGCTCCCTCGGCGACCTTGGCCATGACCAGGTAACTGCTGTTGCTGGAGGCTGCCGCCATGGATTCAGCGGTGGCGATTTGAACCGCGGAAGGGTCGTTCAACAACTGCGGGATGGTCTTGGAGGTGTCCCGCATCAGGTTGATCATCATGTTCTGCCGAATCCCTTCAGCGGCGCTGCGAGAGGCGAGAAGCATGAGGCCTTCGGCGGCTTCGATCTGACCGGCAATAAGGGTGTCGGCTGTAGTCGCAGGCCTGCCGGGGTTCAGAAGTTGGGCGAGGTGGTGCGACTGTTTATCACTGATGGCAGCGGTGAGGTGGCCGTTGAGGGAGTCCTGACGTTCAGTTCATGACAGACTGCGGTGCATTCGTGTCTGGACCAGCCTGAAGCGAAACAGCTTGACCGAAAAAGTTCAGGGAACTAAAATCCGCCCCAATATGGCCGACGCCTCTGCACTCTGTGTACGCGTCGGTTTTCATTTCTATGTCACTGTGGCCATAGCACCCATTTTTCCCATCCGGAAAAGGCCCCAAACTCCGCGAGGGAAATCTGCTGGTTGGCCATCGCCGGGAACTCGTTTTCCAGCAAATCCTTAAAGCGCTGTCCCCAGCAAGAGTTCGGGCAGATCACCTCCAACAATTTCTGCATCAGGCAGAAATAAACGAACGGGCGTGCACTGTTGAGTTGGGTTGGCCAGCCTAAAGGAAGCGGCGAGTAATCCAGCACGTTGATGTTCCATAGGCGGCTGTGGTGCGCAGACACGTTGCGGATGAAGTTCAGGCTACGCAGCCACTGTGCGAACGCCTTGCCGCTCGGTGCACCATACATTGCCGCAATTTTCTGCTGGTCTACGTACTGCATGCCGGCGAAGAGCTTGGACAACAGGCCAAAATCCCATACCTCGATAGCGGCCCAGATGGGCAAGGTGCCATACTGTTGTATGTGATGCAGTACGAAAGGCTCCTTACGGGCCCGGTGCAGCAGAGCCCGGTATTTGGCAAGCCAGACTTGGTGCTGGGTCTTGCCAGCGTCAGGGCCCTTGGTGAGCGGTTTCTTGCTGAAGTTACCGTGCAGACAGGCTGGGTTTTCGTGGGCCCGCGGATCGCGTTGCCCTAACAGATGTGCTACATCCACCCTCACCGCCATTTCGATGCGCTCCAGCGCATCCAGAGCGAGCAGGCGCAGCTTCTTGTCGAACACATAGAGCCGTACCACATCTTCGAAGCGGCTGTTGGGTACGAATGTGTCCTGCCGAACAGCTTTGCCTTGTGCTGCTGATGCGACCAGGTCGACAGCCCGTAGCGGGTACCAGTAGCCACTCAGGCGGTAGTAGCCCAGACGTTCCAGGTAGTCGAGAGCGGCAGTGGAATTGTCTACCTGTAGACCACGGACCTGCAGTTGCTGAAGCTGGTCAGCAAACGAGAGCCAAGGTTTGAGTGGTTTGCCCATGCGCTTGATTCGGGCGTCGTTCTGGTTACTGCCGAGAAATCTCACACATCAATATTCTGCGCATACAGCGCATTCCCCTCGATGAACGCCCGTCGCGGCTCCACGTTGTCCCCCATCAGCGTCGTGAAGATCTCGTCTGCGGCAATCGCGTCATCGATCTGTACGCGCAACAACCGGCGAACCGCAGGATCCATGGTCGTTTCCCACAACTGCTCGGGATTCATCTCGCCCAGGCCCTTGTAGCGCTGTTTGGTGAGGCCGCGTTCGACTTCGCGCAGCAGCCAGGTGATGGCGTCGGCGAAGCGGGTGATGGGCTGGCGCTTTTCGCCGCGGCGGATTTCGGCGCCGGGGCCGATCAGGCCGGCGATGGCTTCGGCGGCATTGCGGATGCTGCGGTAGTCGCCGGAGACGAGGAAGTCCTGTTCGATCCAGCCGTACTTGAGGTTGCCGTGGTGCAGGCGCTCGATGACGAGGCGCCAGGCTTCGGTTTCCTCGTGGTACTCGGGGTAGATGCCGAGGCCATCGGGCAGGTGGGGCTGGATGCTTGCGGCCGAGGCGCGGGCGGCGGCTTCGTCGTCGAGGCTGACCTGCAGGTCGTGCGCGAGCATGACTTGCAGGACTTCGGGGTCGATGTAGTTGGCCAGGCGCCTGATGACGGCTTCGGCCAGCAGGTAGCTGCGGGCGAGGCCGCCGAGGGCTTCGTCGACGATGGGCGTGGCGCCTTCGCGCGGGCTCAGGCTGGCGCCGTCGAGGGCGAGCTTGAGCAGGTGGCCGTTGAGCTCGTGGTCGTCCTTGATGTAGATCTCGGTCTTGCCGTGCTTGATCTTGTACAGCGGCGGCTGGGCGATGTAGATGTGGCCGCGCTCGACCAGTTCCGGCATCTGGCGGTAGAAGAAGGTGAGCAGCAGGGTGCGGATGTGGGCGCCGTCGACGTCGGCGTCGGTCATCAGGATGATGCGGTGGTAGCGCAGCTTTTCGGGCTTGTAGTCGTCCTTGCCGATGCTGGTGCCGAGCGCGGTGATCAGGGTGGCGATTTCCTGGCTCTGCAGCAGCTTGTCGAAGCGGGCCTTCTCGACGTTGAGGATCTTGCCCTTGAGCGGCAGGATGGCCTGGAACTTGCGATCGCGGCCCTGCTTGGCCGAGCCGCCTGCGGAGTCGCCCTCGACCAGGTAGAGCTCGCACAGCGCGGGGTCTTTTTCCTGGCAGTCGGCGAGCTTGCCGGGCAGGCCGACGCCGTCGAGCACGCCCTTGCGGCGGGTCATTTCGCGGGCCTTGCGGGCGGCGTCGCGGGCGCGGGCGGCTTCGACGATCTTGTTGCAGATGGTCTTGGCGTCGATCGGGTTTTCGAGCAGGAAGTCGGCGAGCTTGCTGGCGACGACCTCTTCCACCGCCGGGCGGGCTTCGGAGGACACCAGCTTCATCTTGGTCTGGCTGGCGAACTTGGGGTCGGGCATCTTGACCGACAGCACGCAGGCGAGGCCTTCGCGCATGTCGTCACCGGTGATGTCGACCTTGGCCTTCTTGGCGATCTCGTTTTCTTCGATGTACTTGTTGATGACGCGCGTCATCGCCGCGCGCAGGCCGGTGAGGTGGGTGCCGCCGTCGGCCTGCGGGATGTTGTTGGTGTAGCACAGCACCTGTTCCTGGTAGCTGTCGTTCCACTGCATGGCGACTTCGACGGTGAGTTCGGCGTCGTGGCCCTGGCCGGTGGGGATGCGGGTGTTGCCGGTGGCGTAGAAGACGTTGGGGTGCAGCACCGTCTTGGCGCGGTTGATGTACTCGACGAAGCCCTTGACGCCGCCGGCGAAGGCGAAGTCTTCTTCCTTGCCGGTGCGCTGGTCGACGAGGCGGATCTTGACGCCGTTGTTGAGGAAGGAGAGTTCGCGCAGGCGCTTGGCGAGGATGTCGTAGTGGTATTCGACGGTGCCGAAGATTTCGTGGTCGGCCAGATAGTGCACCTTGGTGCCGCGCTTGCTGGTTTCGCCGACGATGCGCGCCGGGCTGACCTCGACGCCATCGACGACTTCGATGACGCGGTTCTGCGGTTTGCCGCGCTCGAATTCGAGCTGGTGCTTCTTGCCGTCGCGCGAGACGATGACCTGCATCCACTTCGACAGCGCGTTGACGCAGGACACGCCGACGCCGTGCAGGCCGCCGGAGACCTTGTAGCTGTTCTGGTTGAACTTGCCGCCGGCGTGCAGCACGCACATGACGATTTCGGCCGCCGAGCGCTTGGGCTCGTGCTTGTCGTCCATCTTGACGCCGACCGGGATGCCGCGGCCGTTGTCGGTCACCGAGATCGAGTTGTCGGCGTGGATGGTGATGACGATGTCGTCACAGTGGCCGGCCAGGGCTTCGTCGATGGAGTTGTCCACGACTTCGAACACCATGTGGTGCAGGCCGGTGCCGTCGGAGGTGTCGCCGATGTACATGCCGGGGCGCTTGCGCACCGCCTCCAGCCCTTCGAGCTGCTGGATGCTGGATTCGTCGTAGTCGTTGCTCCCTTGCGGGGCCGGCGTGTTTTGCGGTTCGGACATGGTCATCTCGGTGATTCAAAGAACGCTGCTGCTAAGAAACAAAATTGCCACAGTGGAGCGTGAAGAAACCGTAGCGAGCGGGTCGACGTCGGCGCGAGAAGCGCAGCCATACTGCCGTATGGCGAGCATCACAGCGGCGACGTCGGACCGCGCAACAGGTTTATTCGCGCTCCACTAGATGCGCATCGGCATCACGACATATTTGAATTTGTCGTTGCCGGGCAGGGTGATCAGGGCGCTGGAGTTGCCGTCGTTGAAGCGCCAGTCGACCGTCTCGGACGAGAGGTTGTTGAGCACGTCGAGCAGGTAGGTGACGTTGAAGCCGATGTCGAGCTTGTCGTCGTGGTAGTCGATTTCGAGCTCTTCCATCGCCTCTTCCTGCTCGGCGTTGGTCGACACGATCTTGAGCAGGCCGTCCTCGAGCACCATGCGCACGCCGCGGAACTTCTCGTTGGTCAGGATCGCGGCGCGCTGCAGCGCGGCCAGCAGCGGCTGGCGGGCGAAGTTGATCAGCTTGGGGTGGGCTTGCGGGATGACGCGCTCGTAGTCGGGGAACTTGCCGTCGATGAGCTTGGTGACGAGCTCGATCGGGCCGAAGCGGAACACCGCCTGGTTGCCGGCGAGGACGATTTCCAGCGGGTCTTCGCTGTCGGCGAGCTGGCGGGCGAGTTCGAGCACGGTCTTGCGCGGCAGGATGGCTTCGGTGCGCTGTTCCACCGGCGCGTCGAGGTCGGCGGCGGCATAGGCCAGGCGGTGGCCGTCGGTGGCGACCATGCGCAGTTCGCCGCCGTCGGCGATGATGAGCAGGCCGTTGAGGTAGTAGCGGATGTCCTGCTGCGCCATCGAGTACGACACCTGGGCGAGCAGGCGCTTGAAGCTGCGCTGGCTGATGGTGATGCGCGCGGCGGCTTCGTCCGGCGGCGACAGGCGCGGGTAGTCGGCAGCGGGCAGGGTCTGCAGCTGGAAGCGGCTGCGGCCGGCCTTGACGGTGAGGCGCTTGTCGTCGAGCGTCAGGTTGATGTCGATGCCGTCGGGCAGGGCGCGCAGGATGTCCTGCAGCTTGCGTGCGCCGACGGTGATCGAGGCGTCTTCGCCGCCGATGTGGCCGGCGGTGATGGTGCGGATCTGGATCTCGATGTCGGTGGCGAGCATCGTGAGCTGGTCGCCGCGCTTCTCGATCAGCACGTTGGACAGGATCGGGAGCGTGTGGCGCTTTTCGACGATGCCGGCAACCGACTGCAGCGGGGCCAGGAGCGCATCGCGGGTGGTGGTGAGCAGGAGCATGGCGTCAGATCGGGTCGTTGAGTTGATCGGAAGGAAACAGGTTCGGGTCAGCCGCGCAGCACCTGGGTGAGCACGTGGACGTCGTGGTTGAGCTGGTGATCGCCGAGGCGCAGCTCGGTAATGGTACGGCAGGCGTGCAGCACCGTCGTGTGGTCGCGGCCGCCGAAGGCTTCGCCGATCGCCGGCAGGCTCATCGGCGTCAGCTCCTTGGCCAGCCACATCGCCACCTGGCGCGGCCGGGCGATGACGCGGGTGCGCTTCTTGGAATGCATGTCGGCGACCTTGATCTTGTAGTAGTCGGCGACGGTCTTCTGGATGTGCTCGATCGAAAGCTGGCGGTTGTGTGCGTGCAGCAGGTCCTTGAGTGCTTCCTTGGCCACTTCGAGGCCGATCTGGCGGCCGTGGAAGCGGGCGTAGGCGACGACCTTGTTGAGCGCGCCTTCGAGCTCGCGCACGTTCGAGCGCAGGTTCTTGGCGATCAGGAAGGCGACGTCGTCGTCCACCGCCACCCGCAGCGCCTCGGCCTTCTTCTTCAGGATGGCGACGCGCATTTCCAGCTCAGGCGGCTCGATCTGCACCGTCAGGCCCCAGTCGAAGCGGGAGATCAGGCGGTCTTCCAGGCCCTGGATGTCCTTGGGATAGGTGTCGCAGGTGATGACGATCTGCTTGCGCGCTTCGGTCAGGGCGTTGAAGGCGTGGAAGAACTCTTCCTGGGTCCGGTTCTTGTTGTTGAAGAACTGGATGTCGTCGATGATCAGCATGTCCAGCGAGCGGTAGTAGCGCTTGAAGGCGTCGAAGCTCTTCTGCTGGTAGGCGCGCACGACGTCGGCGTAGTAGTCCTCGACGTGCACGTAGCGGATCACCGCGCGCGGGTTGTGCCTGAACACCGCGTTGCCGATGGCGTGCACCAGGTGGGTCTTGCCGAGGCCGACGCCGCCGTAAACGAACAGCGGGTTGTACGAGGTGCCGGGGTTCTGCGACACCTGCATCGCCGCGGCGCGGGCCAGGTCGTTGGCGCGGCCGGTGACCAGGGTGTCGAAGGTGAAGTCCGGGTTCAGGCGGGTTTTCTCGTAGGCCAGCTCGAGGCCGGACGATGCAGCCGGCGCAGCGGCGGTGTCCTTGTCGCGGCTGGCGGCGGCCGGTGCGCGCGGGGCACGGGCGGGCGCGGCTTCCACCGCAGCCGGTGCCGGGCTGGCATCGGTGGCCGGTTCAACCGCGGCGGGACGGGCTGGTGCGGCCGCAGCGGCGGCGGCCGGGCGGCTGGCGCGCGTGGCGCCGACCGGCGGCAACTGGAGTTCGACCTGCAGCGGGCTGCCGCCGAGCTCCTCGCCCAGTTCGTGGATGCGGCGCAGGTAGCGCTCGCGCACCCATTGCAGCACGAAGCGGTTGGGCGCAATCAGCTTGAATACGCCGTCCTCGCCGGACTCGGCCCGCAGGGTCTTGATCCAGGTGTTGAACTGCTGCTGCGGCAACTCCTGTTCAAGGCGCGACAGGCAGAAAGGCCAGAATTCTTCGGTCACGGCGGGTTCGTGGGCGTTCGGTTCGTGTTGTTTGTAGGCGCTATCTACAGCAAGTCGTGCGGCATGCGCGCTCAGGCGGCGCATCGGCGGGCACGGGCAGGGAGATGCTGCATGGGCGGCTTCTTGGCGGCCGGACCTTAGGTCGGCGCCTGCCGTTGCCGGCGAAGCTCATGGACCGGCTATTCTAACCCTGCGAGCAGGACTTATCCACAGGCTCGGCCAAAAATTATGATTGACAAACATGGGATTATCCATTTAACTCTCGCGTTTGACCTAACATTGGCAGTCGATCATGAAACGCACCTACCAGCCCTCCGTCGTCCGTCGCAAGCGCACCCATGGTTTCCTGGTCCGCATGAAGACCCGTGGCGGCCGTGCGGTCATCCGCGCACGTCGTGCCAAGGGCCGTCATCGCCTCGCCGTCTGAGGTGACGTTGCCCCCGGGCGCTGACCAGGGTTTCCGCAGCGCTCACAGATTGCACAAAACGGATGAGTATTCATCCGTTTTTGCTTTTCGGCGGGCACTGCGCGGGCGCTTCTACATGCTGCACTATCGCCCCAACGGTCTCGACACGGCCCGGCTGGGCGTGGTGGTGGCCAAGAAGCTCGCCAAGCGCGCCAACACCCGCAACCTGGTGAAGCGCATCGCGCGCGAGATCTTTCGCCGCAATCGTGAATCCTTGCCCGCGGTCGACATGGTCGTCCGCCTGCATGCACCGGTCGCCAAGGCGACACGGGCCGAGATGAACCAGGACCTGCTCGCTTTGCTGCAAAAGCTGCCCCGGCCATGAAAACCCTGTTGATCGCCCTGCTGCGCTTCTACCGCTATGCGATCAGCCCCATGCTGGGGCGCAACTGCCGTTTTCATCCGACCTGCTCCGAGTACGCGATCGAAGCCGTCCAGCGCCACGGCGCACTGCGTGGCGGCTGGCTCGCGGCAAGACGGGTGGGGCGTTGTCACCCTTTCAATCCGGGCGGGTATGATCCCGTTCCCTGACCTGAGACAGAACGAATCCGATGGATCAACGCCGCCTCATCCTCTTCCTGGTTTTCTCCTTCTCGCTGGTGATGCTGTGGGAAGGCTGGATCAAGCATAACAACCCTGCGCCGGCAGCCCAGACGACGGCTACCGCCGGCGCAGCGGCCGACGGTTCGGTGCCGACGCCGTCGGCCGGCCTGGCTGCAAGCCAGAACGCCGTGCCCGGCGGGCAGGCCGCCACCGCCACGGCGCCGCGCACCGTGGTCGAGACCGACCTGCTGCGTGCCGAAGTGTCCGCCGAGGGCGGCGACATCGTCCGCCTCGAACTCAAGCAGCACCAGGCCAGCGGCGAGAGCGACGCCAACTTCGTGCTGCTGGACGACGGCTCGGTCCGCCACCAGTATTTCGCCCAGTCCGGCCTGATCGGCGAAGGCCTGCCGACGCACAAGACGCTGTTCGCGCTACCGGCCTCCGAACTGGCGCTGAAGGACGGCGAGGACCAGGTCGAACTGCGCCTGCAGGCGCCCGAGCAGAACGGCCTGCAGGTCACCAAGGTGATGCGCTTCCAGCGCGGCAGCTACCTGATCGACGTCAGCTACGAGATCAACAACGGCAGCGGCCAGGCCATCGCTCCGCACGCCTACTTCCAGCTCACCCGCGACGGCAATGCCGCCGAGCAGGTCGAAGCTTTCGGCGTGAATACCTTCACCGGCCCGGCCTTCTTCACCGACGCCGAGAAGTTCCAGAAGGTGCATTTCGACGACATCACCGAAGGCAAGGCCAAGTTCGTCAAGAACGCCAGCGACGGCTGGGTGGCGATGGTGCAGCACTACTTCGTCAGCGCCTGGCTGCCGGAGCAGGGCGCGCAGCGCGAATACTTCGCCCGTCCGCTGGGCAACAACATGTTCTCGGCCGGCCTGATCATGCCGGTAGCCGCGATCGAACCGGGTGCGCAGGCCACGGTCGGCACCCGCCTGTACGCCGGCCCGCAGGAGCAGGACAAGCTCGAAGGCATCGCCCCGGGCCTCGACCTGGTGGTCGACTACGGCTGGCTGACGGTGATCGCCGCGCCGCTGTTCTGGGTGCTGTCGTGGTTCCACAAGCTGACCGGCAACTGGGGCTGGGCCATCATCCTGGTGACCGTCGCGCTCAAGCTGCTGTTCTTCCCGCTGTCGGCCGCCAGCTACAAGTCGATGGCCAAGATGCGCGTGCTCGGCCCGCGCCTGCAGCGCATGAAGGAGCTGTACGGCAACGACAAGGCCAAGATGCAGCAGGAGATGATGAATCTCTACCGCACCGAGAAGATCAACCCGCTCGGCGGCTGCCTGCCCATCCTGGTGCAGATCCCGGTGTTCATCGCGCTGTACTGGGTGCTGCTGGGCAGCGTCGAGATGCGCCACGCGCCGTGGCTGGGCTGGATCCAGGATCTGTCGGCGAAGGACCCCTACTTCATCCTGCCGATCATCATGGGCGCTTCCATGCTGATCCAGATGAAGCTGAACCCGACGCCGCCGGACCCGATCCAGGCCAAGGTCATGATGGCGATGCCGATCGTGTTCACCTTCATGTTCCTGTGGTTCCCGTCCGGCCTGGTGCTGTACTGGGTGGTCAACAACATCCTGTCGATCGCCCAGCAATGGCAGATCACGCGGATGATCGAAAGTGCAAAACCCGGCAGCAAGGACGCCTGACACCATTGCCGCCATCGCGACGGCACCGGGCCGGGGAGGCATCGGTGTCGTTCGCGTCTCGGGCGCCAGTCTGAGTGAATTTGCCGCCGCGCTCTGCGGCCGCGCGCCGCAGCCGCGCAAGGCCATGCTGGCGACCTTCACCGATGCTGCCGGCGAGGCCATCGACCAGGGCATCCTGCTCCATTTCCCCGGCCCCGCCTCCTTCACCGGTGAGGACGTGCTCGAACTGCAAGGCCACGGCGGTCCGGTGGTCATGCAGATGTTGCTGGCACGCTGCCTCGAACTCGGCGCCCGCCTCGCCGAACCCGGCGAATTCACCCGCCGCGCCTTCCTCAACGGCAAGCTCGACCTCGCTCAGGCCGAAAGCGTCGCCGACCTCATCGAAGCCTCGACTGCCGCCGCCGCCCGTTCCGCGGTGCGCTCGCTGTCCGGCCGCTTCTCGGAAGAAATCCACCGCATCGTCGATGCGCTGATCGACCTGCGCATGCTGGTCGAAGCCACGCTGGACTTCCCCGAGGAAGAAATCGAATTCCTCGAACGCGCGCGCGCAATGCCGCGCCTCGAAGAAATCCGCGACAAGCTCGAAAGCGTGCTCGACCGTGCCCGCCAGGGCGCGCTGCTGCGCAGCGGCCTCAACGTCGTGCTGGTCGGCGAACCCAACGTCGGCAAATCCAGCCTGCTCAACCAGCTCGCCGGCGAAGACCGCGCCATCGTCACCGACATCGCCGGCACCACCCGCGACGCGCTGCGCGAGACGATCCAGATCGAAGGCATTCCGCTGCACATCATCGACACTGCCGGCCTGCGGGAAACCGCCGACACCGTCGAACGCATCGGCATCGAACGCACCTGGCGCGAAATCGAACGCGCCGACGTCATCCTGCGCCTTATCGACGCCAGCGCGACCACGCCGGACAGCGCTCCTGAAACCATCGACGCCCGCCTGCCGCGCGACGCCGAACGAATCACCGTCGTCAACAAGATCGACCTCGCCGGCCTCGAAGCCGGCCGTAGCGAAGACGAAAGCGGCCGCGTCCGCCTTCAGGTCGCCGCCCGCCACGGCACCGGCATCGATCTCGTCCGCGCCGAACTGCTGCGCATCGCCGGCTGGCACGCCCACGGCGAAGACGTCATCCTCGCCCGCGAACGCCACCTCCACGCCCTGCGCGCCGCCCTCGCCCACGTCGAATCCGCCGCCACCCAGTCCGCCGCCCTCGAACTCTTCGCCGAAGAACTGCGCCTGGCGCAGGAAAGCCTCGGCGAGATCACCGGGGAGTTCAGTGCGGACGATCTGCTGGGGGTGATCTTTTCGAGGTTTTGCATCGGGAAGTGATGTGGCGTCCAGGGGCATCCACTGATGTCTGCTGATGTAGCGATAAGCCGCGTAAATAAAGGGATTTTTGTCTACTGAGTAATTCGGTGATACAGTCAAAGCCACTTGTTTTTATGTCCAAGTTTGGTTCCAAGTAGCTGGATTCTTGTCTCTTATCCCTCTGCTTGGACATACGGAGGATGAGATGGCACTGACCGACACTGCGCTCAAGGCACTCAAGCCCAGGGACAAGACCTATACGGTCACCGACGACCGGGGGCTGTATGTGGAGGTCTTCCCGACCGGAGGCGTCGTCTGGCGCTACCGCTACCGGCTGAATGGCAAGTACGAGAAGCTGACACTCGGCAAGTACCCCGCACTGACGCTGAAGAACGCCCGCCTGAAGCGGGACGAGGCGGCCCACCAGGTGGCGATGGGAGAGTCGCCAGCAAAGAAGAAGCAGCAGGAAAAGGTGGCCGGCGCAGAAGACGCCACCGTGGCCGAATTCGCCGCACGCTTCTTCAAGGACATCCAGTCACGCGACCGCAAGAACGTGACCATGCCGCGCCGCTACCTGGAAAAGGACATCCTGCCGCACATCGGCAGCAAGCCGATCCGGGACATCACCGCCGAGGACGTGCGCAGCATCATCTGGCGCAAGAAGGAACAAGGCTTCGATGCCGCCGCCGGCCAAGTGCGCGGCCTGCTCAAGCGCATGTTCGATTACGCGCTGACCTGCGGCCTGATCCAGGCCAACCCGGTCATGGCCCTGCCCATGCGGCACGTCTACCGCGCCGCCGCCCGCGACCGGGCGCTAACGCCGGACGAAATCCGGCAGTTCCTGCGCGCCATGCAGACCTCCAACATCCGTCGCCAGTTCAAGATCGCCTTCCAGTTGATCCTGATGACCCTGGTGCGCAAGTCCGAGCTGATGCTGGCGCAGTGGAAGGACGTGCATCTGGACGAAGGCGAATGGCACATCCCGGTCGAGAACTCCAAGACCGGCAAGCCGCACATCGTCTACCTGTCCACGCAGGCGCAGACGTTGTTCAAGGAACTCAAGCCGCTCGCCAGCAGCAGCGTCTGGGTGTTGCCGGGGCGCGGAACCCTGGCCAAGCCCTTTGCCAACAACGCGCTGAACCAGGCGCTGAAGGTGTCATTGCAGGGGCAGGAAATCCCGGCATTCACCATTCACGACCTGCGGCGCACCGCATCGACGCTGCTGCACGAACAGGGCTGGCCTTCGGACGTGGTGGAAAAGGCGCTGAACCATACCATCGGCGGCGTGCGGGGAGTCTACAACCGGGCGGAATACGCCGAGCAGCGGCGGGAGATGTTGCAGGCGTGGGCGGACTACATCGACGGGTTGGCACCGTCGGCCAATTTGGTGGTGTGAGTCCGTCCGGGGCGCTGGTGGCCTTTCCCTTTTTGGGGTAGGGCCGTTGCCCCTTGATTGCCATTCCCTTACCCCCTGCCTTTTCCTTTGTGGCAGGTATTTGTGATCGACGATGATTATCAGACAATGATACAATACTAAATCAACGTGTCATTGGATTTGCGATCATGAAACGCTGCATTGTGGGTATCCGACAGCCAGAAGGCTCGCTACCGAAGGGAAGCGAAACGCCCAGCATTTGGTTTCCGTCCCTGGCATCACTAGCAGCAGTGCTGTCGGACGACAACCGCCGCCTGCTGCGCCTGATCCATAACAAACAACCCAAGTCTCTGACCGAGCTGGCCGAACTCAGTGGCCGCAAGGTGCCGAACCTGTCGCGCACCCTGCGGATGATGTCGGATTACGGCCTGGTATCGCTGCAGCGCAATGTTCGGGATGTTCAGCCGACAGCGCTGGCGACTAAGTTTCTGGTGGTGCTGGATTGATGGCTATGAATACGAGAGGGAATGCAATGGCACGGATGTGGATGGTGCGCGGTGAAGGTGGCAGCCTGTATGACGCCTTTCGAGAACGCGGCGTAGCTGCCGTGGGCTGGAATCAATTGGCAGCCCATGCCAAACCCGGCGTCGGACGCAAGCAGCTAATCGCCCTGTACCAGTCTGCCGAACCACAGGCAAAGCAAGGCACAGTGGTATCGGGTGCATCCCAGGTCTGGCGTTTCGTTAACGACATCCAGGATGGCGACTGGGTCATCACCTATTCGCCAGCCAATCGCCTGTACTCGATCGGCAAGATCACAGGACCAGCCGAGCATCACCCTGAGTGGGCCGAGCAAGGCATGCCACTGGCGCGCAAGGTGCAGTGGCAAACGCAGGAATTGCCGCGTGATAGTTTGGGCACCAGCACAAAGAACAGTCTGGGCTCGACCCTGACCCTGTTCGAAGTGCCATCCAGCGCAACAACCGAGGTTTTGGCAACGCTGAAGGGCAAACCGGTGCCGGTTGTGGAAGATGAAGCCGAGGAAGTCATCGCCGATCCACTGGCTGACATCGAGTCCCAGGCGCTGGAGCGCATCAAGGATCGGGTCAACGAACTCGACTGGGACGACATGCAGCAACTGGTCGCCGGCATCCTGCGCGCCATGAGCTACAAGACTCAAGTTTCACCACCTGGCTCAGACCGGGGCAAGGACATCGTCGCATCGCCCGACGGCTTCGGCTTCGAACACCCGCGCATTGTCGTGGAGGTCAAGCACCGCAAAGGACAGATGGGCAGTCAGGAAATCCGCAGCTTCCTCGGCGGCCGTCACAAGGATGATCGCGGGCTATACGTCAGTACTGGCGGCTTCACCAAGGACGCCCAGTACGAAGCAGATCGAGCATCCATCCCGCTGGCAATGTGGACGCTGGATCATGTGGTGCGCGCGCTGATCGAGCACTACGACGCCACCGATGCCGAAACCAAACGAATCGTGCCGCTGAAGCGGCTGTACTGGCCTGCCTGACGCCAGAGGAATAGCAAGTGACGTCCACAGAACAACAGATCGAACAATTCATCGGCATATTGGTTTCCCTTGGCGGCAGCGCGGGCAATCAGCGCTTGCTTGAAGCGCTGGGCTGGCAGGACAGTATCTACCAACGCGTCAAGCAGCAACTGATCGACGACGGCCGCATCCGCCCTGGGCGCGGGCGCGGCGGCTCAGTTGCCATTGTCGAGAACGCCTCATCCTTGCCCAAACCTGTCACCGAACCATCAGCGGCCATCAAGCGGCAAGCCAACGAGACCCGCAAGGAAGACAAGCATGACGCAATACGGGACAAAGACATGAGACCCATCGAACAACAGTTCTTCAACGACCTGGAAAAGAAGCTCTGGATCGCTGCCGACAAGCTGCGCTCCAACCTCGACGCTGCAGTGTACAAACACGTCGTGCTCGGGCTGATCTTCCTCAAGTACGTTTCAGATGCCTTCGAAGAGCGGCAACGGGAACTGCGCGAACAGTTCACCAATCCGGATCATGACTACTACATGGACCCGGACGAATACGGCGGCGCAGGCACCCAGGAGTACGAAGACAACATCGCCGCCGAGCTTGAAGTCCGCGACTACTACACCGAGAAGAACGTGTTCTGGGTGCCTGTAGAAGCGCGCTGGCAAACCCTGCGCGACTGCGCGCAACTGCCGCCCAAGGCGGCGCTGCCCTGGAACAAACCCGGCAAGGACGAGCCCGAGGAAATGCGCTCGGTCGGCTGGCTGATCGACAACGCCATGGAAGCCGTCGAGCGTGAGAACGCCCGCCTGAAGAACGTGCTCAACAAGGACTTCGCCCGCGTGCAGCTCGACTCCAGCAAGCTGGCCGGGCTGATCAGCCACTTCTCGGATACCGACTTCAGCGCCAAGGAGTACAAGGGCCAGCCGCTGGACCTGAAATCCAAGGATATCCTCGGCCACGTCTACGAATACTTCCTCGGCCAGTTCGCCCTGGCCGAAGGCAAGAAGGGCGGCCAGTACTACACTCCAAAGAGCATCGTCACCCTGATCGTGGAAATGCTCCAGCCGTTCAAGGGCCGCGTGTACGACCCGGCCATGGGCTCCGGTGGCTTCTTCGTGCAAAGTGAGGAGTTCATCGAACAGCACGGCGGTAAAGCCGCCAATGGCAAAAGCGGGCAGATCAGCGTCTACGGGCAGGAAAGCAACCCCACTACCTGGCGGCTGGCTGCGATGAATATGGCCATTCGCGGTATCGACTTCAACTTCGGAAGCGGCCCGGCCGACACCTTGCTGAACGACCTGCACCCGGACCTACGCGCCGATTTCGTCATGGCCAACCCGCCCTTCAACATGAAGGAATGGTGGAACGAAAAGCTGGCCAACGATCCGCGTTGGATCGCCGGCACGCCGCCGCAGGGCAACGCCAACTTCGCTTGGTTGCAGCACATGCTCTGGCACCTGGCACCCACCGGCAGCATGGCGTTGCTACTGGCCAATGGTTCCATGAGTTCCAACACCAACAACGAAGGCGAAATCCGCAAGCGGCTAATCGAAGACGACTACGTGGAATGTATGGTCGCGCTGCCCGGTCAGTTGTTCACCAATACCCAGATTCCAGCCTGCATCTGGTTTCTGACCCGCGACAAGCAGAACGGCTTCGCGCTGGACAAGAAAAAGCGCGACCGACGCGGCAAGTTCCTGTTCATTGACGCTCGCCAGTTGGGCTATATGAGGGACCGCGTGCTGCGCGACTTCACCGCCGACGACATCCAGAAAATCACCGATACCTTCCATGCCTGGCAGCAGGGTGAAGGGTATGAGGATGTGGCTGGCTTCTGCCATTCTGCCAAGTTGGACGAAATCCGCAAGCATGAGCATGTACTCACACCCGGGCGCTATGTGGGCGCGGTGGAGCAGGAAGATGACGGTGAGCCCTTTGCCGAGAAGATGCGGCGATTGACGGCACAACTGGCGGGGCAGTTTGCGGAGAGTGCGAAGCTGGAAGAAGAGATCAAGAAGAATTTGGCGGGGTTGGGATATGAGTACTGACTGGCAAACAGTGAGGATTGGCGACCTCGGAAAAGTGATTACGGGGAAAACGCCATCCACCGCCATTTCAGAGAATTTCGGTGGACCCTATCCGTTTATCACCATTCCAGACTTAGATGACCGTAGAGAAATAACAACGTCGGCTCGAACACTTTCGGAACTCGGCGCTCACGCAATGCGATCTTGTCGGCTGCCCAGTGACGCAGTGATGATGTCGTGCATTGCCACTGTTGGAAAATGCGGAATAACAACGAAAGAGAGTTTCACCAATCAGCAGATCAATAGCCTTATCTGCAAAGATGGCATTGATCCACGATTCGTGTACTACAGCTTTACTCAACTTGGAAAAGCATTAGAAGCTGCTGGTGGTGGCGGTTCGGTATATACAAATGTCTCCAAATCCAGGTTTGAAGCGATTGAAATCAGGCTCCCCCCGCTGAAGGAGCAGAGGTCTATAGCAGAAATGCTGGCAAGGCTAGACGACAAAATTGCCCTCAACCACCGCATCAACCAAACCCTCGAAGCCATGGCGCAAGCCATCTTCAAATCCTGGTTTGTCGATTTCGACCCGGTCAAGGCCAAGATCGCCGCCATCGAACAAGGCGAAGATCCGCTGCGCGCCGCCATGTGCGCCATCAGCGGCAAGACCGACGCCGAACTCGACCAGATGCCCCGCGAGCACCACAACCAACTTGCCGCCTCTGCCGCGCTATTTCCCGATGCCATGGAAGAGTCGGAGCTAGGAAGTATTCCGAAGGGATGGAGCTTTCGTCAAATAGCTCAATTTGGTGAGGTGGTGTGTGGCAAGACACCCGCAAAAAGCAATCCAGGTTACTTCGGGTTAGGCACGCCATTTATAAAAATTCCGGACATGCACAATAATGTGTATGTCACTCAGCCATCTGAGCAACTCACTGTACAGGGAGTTGCATCGCAACCCAAAAAAACGATCCCGCCGGGTTCAATTTGCGTTAGCTGTATAGCGACGGTTGGTAAGGTGATTTTGGTTCATCAACCATCTCAGACTAATCAGCAAATTAATAGCATCATCCCCCGTCGGCTTGAATATAGCTTTTATCTATATTTCCAGATGCTAGAAAAACAGCAAGTGTTTTTTGATCTAGCAAGTGGGGGAAGCGCGACCCTGAATATGAATACTTCTATTTTTTCAAAAGTAGAAACGCTGCTACCTGAAGATGGAGTTATCATAAAATTCAGCGAACTCATTTCGCCCGTTTTTTCTCAAATCCTTGCCAATCAAAAGCAGGCTGATAATTTGGCTGAGATTCGCGACAGCCTCCTTCCCAAACTCCTTTCCGGCGAACTGCGCATTCCCGATACTGAACGTATTTTGGAGGAGGTGTGGCCATGACAAACGTACGCCGGAAAGTGGACCTTTACATCCTATCTCTCGGACTGTTATTCGTCTTCTTTGTCATTATTGCGGCGGAGCCTCCAGCTTCTTCCTTTTCTTTCAAGGATGCCGGGAGCTGGAAAGCCCTTGTGGTGAACAATCCTTTGCCCGTGGTTTCGACATTGGGGCTGCTTTATTGCCTGTTTGCATACATTCGCTTTGACTTCGATTTGAAAGGCGCTAACGAGATACCTTTTGAAGTCAAGAAGCTGGAAAACATAAACTATGAGCACCTGACATTTCTTGCTACCTATGTGGTACCACTCATCAGCTTCGATTTTGGCAGTGGCCGACAAATGATTGTACTGGCGTTGCTACTGATAGTGATGGGGGTCATCTACATCAAGACGGATCTGTTTTACGCCAACCCGTCTTTGGCGCTTCTTGGGTTCCACATCTACCGTGCCAGCGGTCATTTCAAGAATGGCGAGCGAGAAGGCATCACGTTGATTTGTCGTGAACGATTGGTGGAGAACCAAAAGCTTTCCTACATAAAACTGGATGACAGAATTTACTACGTCAGGGGAACAAAGTGACCGTGGATGAATTGAAAGCTGCCTTGCAGGCCTACTATAACGATCAGGCTAATATCGGCGTTTGCGTGTATGCGCTGATGAAGGATGCCAATAATCCCGGTCCTTTCAAGCTGGACATTGAGGCCGATGCACAGGCTGGCCTTAAGGACTTGTTTCTACAAAGCCTGCGTGACGAAATTTCTAGCAAAGAGGAACTGTCGGCACTTGCCTTATCGAGTGCGGATGAGCGAGTCAATGCTATCTATGTTTACGATCTCGATATCCCCGAGGAGCTGACATCACTTGAGGCTGTCATTGCTCAAGATGATCTGCCCATGCTGGATTTGAATGAAAAAAGCCTGTCTTCGATCAAGGCGCTGCTCATCGAAATGGGCAACGACATCGGCCAGTTGGTTTTGTACAAGACTATGGCTCCCGTCAATATCTTTGGTCGATCGAGTTTTTTTCTGCGTAAGCATGAAAGTCGACTTGAACGGATGAATGACGAATTTCTGCGCGTCAGTGCCGGGTTTCAGATGTTGCGGATTAATGATGCCTTGCTGGTGCTGAATCTTGAGGCATTAGAGCATAATTTCGGGTTCCACGATGTGATCAAAAAGGAGGCTGCATTGGGTATTAATGCCATTGTCTCGGCTGCGTTGGTGACCAATCCGGATGTCTTGCGAGAGCTTGTCGATGATGTCAAATATGCACGTCGCCTCACCAAAATTGCCAAAGCTTCTCCTGTACTTAAAGCTGGTATTTCAGGGAAAAGCATTGTCAATTTTTGCAAGACATTTCCCGAACTTGTTGGCCGCATTCGATTTAATGAAGAAAGCAATAAAGTGATACTTGATACCAAGGTATCCAAGGACTTGTTCATCAAGGTGTTAATGGACGATTTCCTAACTTCTGAACTCACAAAATTTCATTACGCCAGTGTCGCAAAAGACGCTGTAGAGCCAAGAGTGGAGGAAGCCGACTAATGGCCTTTCTGTCGGAAACCGCTGCCAAGAAAGCGCTGCTGCCCGCACAGAAGGAACGGATGGTGCGGCTGATCGAGTACTTCATGCTGCTAAGAGGCGATACGGAAGAACGGACGACATGAGCATTACCGAACAGCAACTCGAAGACGCCGCTATCGGCTGGTTTGGCGAACTGGGCTGGCAGTACGTCAATGGCCCGGACATTGCGCCGGATGGCGACAGCCCAGCCCGTACCGACTATCGCCAGACCGTACTACGAGAACGCCTGTTAGCTGCGCTGGTCCGCATCAACCCGCAGATGCCTGCCAGTGCATTGGAACAGGCTGCGCACGAACTGCTGACCGTCAGCGATCCGCTACTGATCGCCCGCAACCGCCGCGTGCATCGCTTACTGCTGGTCGGCATTCCGGTTGAGTTTTCAGTGGGCGACGAGAAACGCAGCGATCTGGTCAATCTCATCGACTTCGCCAACCCACGCAACAATGACTTCCTGCTGGTTAGCCAATTCACCGTGGCCGGCACCAAGCAGCCGCGCCGCCCCGACTTGGTGGCCTTCGTCAACGGTCTGCCGCTGGCCGTGATCGAGCTAAAGAACCCAGCCAATGAGCAAACCGATATCTGGGATGCCTTCAACCAGATACAGACCTACAAGGAAGAAATCGGCGACCTGTTCAACACCAATGTGGCGGTGGTGGTCAGCGACGGCTTCACGGCGCGGCTGAGCTCGCTGACGGCGAACCAGGAGCGTATGCAGCCCTGGCGGGCGATCGTGAATGAGGACGACCGGCCGCTCCTGGAGTTCGAGTTGGAAACGCTGGTGCGCGGTTTCTTCGCGCCTGCGCTGTTTCTCGACTATGTGCGCCACTTCGTGCTGTTCGAGCAAGACGCCGACCAGATCATCAAGAAGATCGCGGGCTACCACCAGTTCCATGCGGTGCGCGAAGCGGTAAAAGCCACGGTGATCGCCGCCAACAGTCCGAACAAAGACATGCTAGAGGTACAGGAGCCGCGCGCCACCTATGGTAAGGAAGTGCAGCCCGGCAGCCGCAAGGCCGGCGTGGTGTGGCATACGCAAGGCTCGGGCAAGAGCATCACCATGGCCTGCTACGCGGGCAAGCTGTTGCAGCAGCCGGAGATGAAGAACCCCACGCTGGTAGTGGTGACCGACCGCAACGATCTAGACGGGCAATTGTACGGCACCTTCTGCGCCGCCGAAGACCTGCTGCGGCAGACACCGGTGCAAGCCGGCAGCCGCGAGGAACTTCGCGAGATGCTGGCCTCGCGTGAGGCGGGCGGCATCATCTTCACCACGGTGCAGAAGTTCGCCCTGCTGGACGATGAGGAGCAACACCCGTTGCTATCGGATCGCAACAATATCGTGGTGATCTCCGACGAGGCGCACCGTAGCCAGTACGGCATGAAGGGGCGGCTGGATACCAAGACCGGCAAGTACGTATTCGGCTATGCCAAGCACATGCGCGACGCACTGGCTAATGCCACCTTCATCGGTTTCACCGGCACGCCCATCGCGCTGGAAGACAAGGACACGCGGGCGGTTTTTGGCGACTACGTCAGCATCTACGACATCCAGGATGCGGTGGACGATGGCGCCACGGTGCCGATCTTCTACGAAAGCCGCTTGGCCAAGCTGGACGTGAACCAAGCCGAGATCGACGCACTCAATGCCCAGGTGGATGAGGTCATTGAGGACGAGGAAGACATCACTGCCCGCGAAAAGACCAAGAGTGATTGGGCTGCGCTGACCAAGTTGGTGGGCGCGCAGCCGCGCCTGGAGCAGGTGGCATCAGATCTGGTGCAGCATTTCGAGATACGAACGGCCACGCTGGAAGGCAAGGCGATGATCGTCTGCATGAGCCGTGATATTTGCGCCGAGCTGTACAACGCCATCGTCGCTCTGCGCCCCGATTGGCACGACGCCGACCCCGAAAAGGGTGCGATCAAGGTGGTGATGACTGGCTCGGCAGCGGACAAGCCCTTGCTGCAGCCGCATCTATACAGCCAGCAGGTGAAGAAACGCCTGGAAAAGCGCTTCAAAGACCCGGCAGACCCGTTGAAGCTGGTGATAGTGCGCGACATGTGGCTGACGGGCTTCGACGCGCCCTGCTGCCACACCATGTATGTAGATAAGCCCATGAAGGGCCACAACCTGATGCAGGCTATCGCCCGCGTCAACCGGGTGTTCCGCAACAAGCCCGGTGGATTGGTGGTGGACTACATCGGCATTGCCAACGAACTGAAAGCGGCGCTCAAGACCTACACCGAATCCAAGGGCAAGGGCGACCCGGCGCACAACGCGGCCGAAGCCCTGGCGGTGCTGCTGGAGAGGCTGGACATCGTGCGCGGGCTAATGCACGGCTTCGATTACAGCGGGTTCGAGACCAACGCGATGAAGTTGCTGGTGCCGGTGGCCAACCATATCCTGGGGCTGAAGGACGGCAAGCAGCGTTTCCTCGATGCCATACTGGCGGTGAGCAAGGCGTTTTCCCTATGCAGCACGCTGGACGAGGCCGCCGCCCTGCGCACGGAGATCGCCTTCTTCGCCGCCGTCAAGGCCGCCATCGTCAAGTTCACCACGGTGGATCGCAAGCGTTCCGACGCGGACAAGAATAGCGCGCTCAAGCAGATCCTGGACAATGCCATCGTGGCAGACGGGGTGGCGGACATCTTCGCCCTGGCGGGCCTGGACAAGCCCAACATCGGCTTGCTGTCGAACGAGTTCCTGGAAGACGTGCGGCAGATGAAGAGCCGCAACCTGGCGGTGGAACTGCTGGAAAAGCTGCTGCGCGACGAGATCAAGGCGCGCTCACGCAACAACGTGGTGCAGGAGAAGAAGTACGGCGACCGCCTGCTGGAAACCTTGCGAAAGTACCACAACCGGGCAGTGGAGACGGCGCAGGTCATCGAGGAACTGATCCAGATGGCCAAGGACTTCCAGGCGGCGCTGGAGCGCGAAGCGGCGCTGGGGCTGAATCCGGACGAGATCGCCTTCTACGATGCGCTGGCCAACAACGAAAGCGCCGTGCGGGAGTTGGGCGACGATACCTTGAAGAAGATCGCCGTCGAGATCACTGAGAAGCTGCGCAACAGCACTACGGTGGATTGGCAAGTGCGCGAGAGCGTGCGGGCGAAGCTGCGGATTCTGGTGCGACGCACGCTGAAGAAGTGGAAGTACCCGCCGGTGGGTGAGGACGCCGCCATCGAACTGGTGCTGAAGCAGGCGGAATCGCTGTCGAACGCTTGGTCGAAGTGATCGGCGTAGGCGGAGGAGAAACGATGACCCAATCAGACTTGAGCCAGCGACTGGACAACCTGATAGCCACCTGGGAAAACGAGGTGGTGGAATTTAAGCAGGCCTGCAACGACTACAGCACCGACGACATCGGCAAATACTTCTCTGCGCTAGCTAACGAATCCAACCTGCGCGGCACCGATGGCGGTTGGCTGGTGTTCGGCGTGAACAACAAGACCCGTCGCGTGGTCGGCACGGACTATCGCCCACAATCCGAGCGCCTGCATTCGCTGAAGATGCAGATTGCCGAAAATGCGGAGCCTCGCATCACCTTCCGCGAAATCCATGAACTGGCCCACGCCGATGGTCGCGTGCTGATATTTGAAATCCCCGCTGCGCCGCAGGGTATTCCGATTGCCTGGAAGGGCCACTACTATGCCCGCGCTGGTGAAAGCCTGACATCGCTGGGCTTGGACAAACTAGATGACATCCGCCGCCAAACGCTCGCTCAAGATTGGACGGCCCAGGTGGTTCCTGGCGCCACGCTGGATGATCTGGATGACGCCGCAGTACAAAAAGCGCGTGAGTCTTTTGCACAGAAATATGCCAACCGCTTCCAGCTTGGTGAAGTAGAAGGCTGGTCGCTGGCAACCTTTCTTGACCGTGCCCGCGTCACGCAGAATGGCCAAATAACACGTGCCGCACTGCTGTTGCTTGGCAAGGCGGAATCGTCTTTTCGCCTGTCTCCCTATCCGGCGCAACTGACCTGGAAGCTGGAAGGCCAGGAGCGGGCCTACGAACACTTCGGCCCGCCATTTCTGCTGAGTACGACACGACTCTACCAACGCATTCGCAACATTCAGCTTCGGTTGCTGCCGCAAGACGAGCTGTTGCCTATCGAGGTCTCGAAATACGACCAGAAAATCGTGCTGGAGGCCCTGCACAATTGCCTTGCCCATCAGGACTACACCCGCAATGGGCGCGTGGTGGTGACAGAGTTGCCGGACAGGCTGGTGTTCGAAAATGAAGGCAGCTTCTTCGAGGGACAGCCCGACGAATACATCCAGGGCGACAAGACACCACGCCGATACCGTAATCCAGCTTTGGCCCAGGCAATGGTCGAACTAAACATGATCGACACGATGGGCTATGGCATTCACTCCATTTATACGGGGCAGGCAAGACGCTACTTCCCATTGCCGGACTACGACCTGAGTGAGCCCGGTGCCGTCAAGCTGACGATCTATGGTGGCGTCGTGGATCCGGCCTATAGTCGTCTACTGATCCAGAACACTGATTTACCACTGGCGGATGTGCTGGCACTGGATCGTGTGCAGAAAAAGTTGCCTATTCCGGACGATGCCGCCGCACGTTTGCGACGCAACAGGCTGATCGAAGGGCGCAAACCCAACTTCCACGTATCAGCCGCCGTAGCCGAGGCAACTGCAAACAAGGCCGATTACATCCGCACCCGGGCGCAAGATGACGAGTTCTACGCCAAACTGCTGACCGACTATCTAGAGAAGTTTGGTCAAGCGAACCGTGCCGAGATCAACAAGTTGCTCATGGTCAAATTGAGCGATGCCCTGGATGACAAGCAGAAGTACAACAAGATCAGCAGCCTGCTGACCAGGCTGCGCCGCCATGGGGTGATTGTGAACACCGGCTCAGACACGGCTCCTTGCTGGCGGCTGACAGAGAGAATTGCAGAGAGAAATTAGAGAACCGCAAAGAGAATCCGATTAAACCAATTAAAAATCAATAGGTTATACGATTACTCGGCGCTCGGAAGTCCGAATCTTTGCAGAGAGGCATGAGAGGCTTGGGGATGTTGGTGCCCAATCTCAGGTACCCAGATAGATCGACGTCACTTTCAGTCTTTCATGTCCAAGTTCGCGGCTGATCTGCTGTCTGGCGTGCTGGTCAATCGTTCGTTGGCTTGCGCTGAACAGGGCTTTAGTTGGCCCACCCGCCGCCGGAGCTTTCCAGCCTGTGAGCGCCTCATACCGCATTTGCGCGTACCGATGCCGCAGTCCGTGCATGTTGCTCAGACCCGCCGCCTTGCACTGGCCGTCATAGACGTGCCGTTGCTGGATGTAGGTCTTGTGCGCCGAGATAAGCGAGCCCAAGCCAGTCAGCTGCTGTGCTTCGTCCAGTACTACACGCTGCTCCGGCGTAGTGATCGGTACTGTCCGGTCACGTCCGCCCTTGGCCCATGAGCCTTTGATGGCGATGTGGTCGCCGCGGTCGGCATAGAGGGGTTGGAACTTGATGGACTCCTCCCGCCGCAGGCCAAAGGCCGCTTGCAGACGTAGGCTCATACGGACGTGTGGATCGGTGATTTTGTTCAGCCCATCGCCCAGTTCCTTGGCCTTGCTCTCGTTAGTCACATAGCGGCGTTCAGGGATGCCCAGCTTGGTGTTGTCCGCTGGCAGGATGCCTGCCTTGCTGACCTTCTCGGCCCACCAGCGCAGGTGTGCCATGCGGTTCTTGATCGTGCCAGCCGACAGGCCTTCGGCTTGCCAGCGCTGCAACAGGGCTTCGACATGCTTGCCCTTGAGTGAGGTGGCTCGCATCTGGCGGAAGCCCGCCTCGCGCAGTTGGCGGGCGACCAGACTCAGTGATCGCTGCCGGTCGGCCTGGGTGGCGCGGCTGCCGTCGCGATTGCGCAGGCAGAGCTGGCGTAGGGTATAGGTCAGGTCGTCCATCGCGGTGTTGTTTCATCGGTTGTCGGGGCTGAGAAGCAAGCGGTCAGTGTTTTTGCCAACTCGCCAAGGCGAGATCCCCGAGGGGCAAGGGCCAGGTGCTCAGTTCACCTGTGGCCTCGAATGAGGCGTCCGCCTTGCTTCCTGTGGGAAGGCCGGGCGGAAGAGTTGCAAGGGACGACAACGCGATGTGCTGGGATGGGTGCCTCCTGTTGTGCAGTGGTGGAAAGAAGCCGGCAGGTCGGGCGACCCGCGGCGAGTGCCTGGAACGGCGGATGTGTGCGGCGACGATGGCGGGACGAACCACGCCGAGGATGAGGAAGGCTCTGCCCATGGTAGGGCGGCACACAGAGCGAGCCGGGGTGTGCCTGGGATGCTTCCGTCCGGCGAGCCGGGTCGGCGCTTGCAGGAACCTGCGCCAGGGTTCCGGTGTTCATACCCACCGGCAGGTCGTTGCTGGGCCAGTGTGCCGGGGCATCGTCATGTGCGCAGCCATCAATGCGATGCTGCGCCAACCCGCATTGCTGCTGCAGTTCGGCGGGCCGTCACTGCGGCGGGCAGTGACGGCCCCCATCTGTTTCACGCCGAGCCCTGTGGCCCCAGCCTTGCAGCAGCAGGCGTGTTTCCCGGGGCTGTTGGCAGCATTTGTCAGCCATGCACCCGATGATCTGCCCGATGGGCAGCGATGGCGTCTTCAGCATGCGCCTGATCTGATCCAGATGCCGTTGCGCCACCTCGCGCGACGCAGGTTTTGCAGCTTGGCTGCTGGACGATGGAGAAGGGGCAGGCAGCGGGCCATGCTGGCTGTTGCTGACGGCCTGCACGGGTGTCTGCTGCGGGGTGGATGTGCGCGCCGCCCAGAGCTTGAACACGCCTTCCACGGCCTTCTTGATCAACCCGTAGAGGTAGGCGATGGCGTTGTGCACGCCACCTGATTCGCAGCGCACGTCCCACTCGGCCAGAACCGCCAGGCGTTGCTCCAGAGGCAAGCCCCTGAGACGAGTGGTGAGAATCTGCTGCTGATCCTGCGGCAGTTGCCGGAAGCGGATGGGCACATCCGACCGCGATGCCTGGACTTCGGTTGGTGACCGGTACGTATGTACTTCTTTAAATACTTCTTTTTGTACAGTACGTACTACTGTCGCAGATGCCGGAACGGGTTTCGGAATGCCGCCGCTGGCTTCGGGCACGAGGGCATCGCGCGCAGTTGAGCCACCAGGACTGCCCGGATCATGGTCGCCACCACGGTGCTGTAGGTGCCTGATCCTCTCTTGCATCGTTGCAGGCAGCTTTTTCAACCTGCCCGGATGGCGCATGGCTTCGTCAAGAATGGACTGCGCCAGTTGGCGGATTGTCGCGCTGGCATGGCCGAGTGCCCGTTCCAGCAGGGGCAGGTAGTCTTCGTCCTCCATGCAGGCGTCGTCGAACGCGAGGGGCTGATTCCGCACCGCGTAGCGGCTGGCCATCGAGAAGCCGGTCATCGGATTGCGGCGGTATTCGACCAGCGCAATCCACGTGGACAGCCGCAGGCACAGCACAGCCTTGGACACGGTTTCAAGGGCCGCCCGCTTGCTGCCCGGTGCGCTGGGCAGGTATTTGCGTAGCGCGTCGTAGCTGAGGACCACGGTGCCGTCGCTGCTGGCCAGCGCACGGAAAGTCAGCCAGGCGTTGCGCTCCAGCGGCGTCAGCCGCTCATCGAGCAACAGAGCTTTCGGGGTGATGATGTCTGAAGTTTGGTGTGGCATGGTGAGGCTCCTGTCGGTATCGGCCAACTGGCCAAAGGAGCCGCCATCTCACCCCGACATCACCGCTGCCGCAGCCATCAATCCGAACTGCGCGCCTCCCGTTTTTTCGGGCTGAAGCAGGGAGCAACATCCTTGGTGTTCCGGATCAGGAGGTGGGAAAAAGAGCACGCTGCAGCGCATTGGACGTTGCTGAACGTCGATGGCCGGGTTCGCTGCCTCAGATCAGGTTGTCCGCTGACACGTTGCACCGGGAACAAGCAGAGCGAGGAGCGTCCAAGACAGGCCATTCGCCGCTACAAAGGGACACGCTTGGTATTTGGGTCCAAGAATAGGTCCAAGCGCGTTGCGGGACCGCCATGACTACCTTGAAAATCAACGACATGCGGCGAAATCACCACTTCTGCATCGGGAAGTGAGCGAGCAGTGAGAGCATTTTTTAACATGAGTTGGTTTTCATGTTAAAAAAAGACGGAAATTAGAACATGAAGCATGCTCTCATACATAATTCGCGTGTTGAATCGAATGGAGTCCTGACATGGCCCTGCAAGGCAACTACGTCATCCCCGAGTTGCCCCCGGCAGGTATGGATTTCCATACGCCGGAACTCCTCAAGGCATTGGTGACGGCGCACCGCCATCTGGCGGAGCTGAAGGGGTGTGCCGCAAGCATTCCGAACCAGGGAATTCTGATCAATACCTTGGTATTGCAAGAGGCCAAAGCCAGTTCGGAGGTCGAGAGCTACGTGACGACCCAGGACGAACTGTTTCAGGCCGATCTGCACATCGCGGAATGGATGTCACCCGCAGCCAAGGAGGTATCTCGCTACCGTGAGGCGCTGATGCACGGGTTCGAACGCATGCGGGAGCAGCAAGGCATTTTGAGCAACGGAACGCTGATAGGGCTGTTTCAATTGCTCAAGAATAGCAGCGAAGCCTTTCGTTCCAGCGGAGGTACCGTACTGAAGAATGAAGGGACAGGGGCCACGGTGTTCGTGCCACCGCAGGATGGTGAAAGCGTGCTGGCACATATGCAAGCCTTGGAACGCTTTATCAACGATGAAACTGTCTGTGACTTGGACCCGATCATCAAAATGGCTTTGATTCACCACCAATTCGAGAGTATTCACCCTTTCAGCGACGGTAATGGCCGCATTGGCCGGATTCTGTGCGTGCTGTATCTGGTGCAAGCTGGTCTATTGAATACGCCGGTTTTGTATTTGTCGCGCTATATCAACCAGCACAAGGGGGACTACTATCGCTTGTTGCAGGCAGTGCGCGATGAGACACCGAATGCGGCTGCGTGGCACGACTGGGTAAGATTTATGCTGTACGCGGTGGCGGAGACGGCTCAGCGTGCCGTGCAACTGGTGGGTGGCATGCGCGAGTTGATGGCCGAGACCAAGCGCCGCATGCGCACAAACTTGCCAAAGTTGTATTCTCAGGACTTACTCAACAACTTGTTTCGTCATCCCTACACGCGCATTGAGTTTGTGCAGCGCGATTTGAGTATCACACGGCAAACGGCGGCGCGCTATCTTCGGCAACTGGCACAGGTGGGTTTGGTGCAGGAGCATAGCCAAGGCAAGCATCTGTACTTCATCAACGTGCCGTTAGTGCAATTGCTGGCTCAGGGAGAACATTGATGACTGAACTATCCGGAATTTCCGGATAGTTCAGCGGAAGGACAATCCCGATCCACGAAGCAGTCCATTTCCAGCCCCTACACCCCGACCGTCTCCGCCTGCTCCTCCAGCAGCACGTCGCGTTCACCTTCCCGCACCCAGGTCGTCAGGCCCATCTTCGCCATCAGCGCGAGGAAGGGGCGAGGCGGCAGTTCTTCGACGTTGACCATGCGGCGCACGTCCCAGGTGCCGTCGGCGATCAGCAGCGCGGCGGCGACAGCCGGGACGCCGGCGGTGTAGGAGATCGCCTGACTGCCGATTTCACGGTAGTTCTCTGCGTGATCGCAGATGTTGTAGATGAATACCGTGCGTTCCTTGCCGTCCTTTTCGCCGCGCACCATGTTGCCGATGCAGGTCTTGCCGGTGTAGGCGGGGGCGAGCGAGGCGGGGTCGGGGAGGACGGCCTTGAGCACCTTGAGGGGCACGACTTCCTGGCCTTCGGCGGTGCGTACCGGTTTTTCGGACAGCATGCCGATGTTCTTGAGCACGTTGAACACGTTGATGTAGTGCTCGCTGAAGCCCATCCAGAAGCGGATGTTGGGCACGTCGAGGTTCTGCGACAGCGAGTGCAGTTCGTCGTGGCCGGTGAGGTAGGTGGTCTGCTTGCCGACCACGGGCAGGTTCCAGTCCTTGCGGTACTCGAACATCTTCGAGGGCGTCCATTGCCTGTCCTGCCAGGACCAGACGGTACCGGTGAATTCGCGGAAATTGACCTCGGGGTCGAAGTTGGTGGCGAAGTAGCGGTCGTGGCGGCCGGCGTTGATGTCGATGATGTCGATGGCGTCGATGCGGTCGAAGTATTCGTCGCAGGCCAGGCGGGCGTAGGCATTGACCACGCCGGGGTCGAAGCCGGCGCCGAGGATGGCTGTGAAGCCGGCGGCTTTGCAGGCTTCACGCCGTTTCCATTCGTAGTTGCCGTACCAGGGCGGTGTTTCGCAGATCTTGGCCGGGTCTTCGTGGATGGCGGTGTCGATGTAGGCCGCGCCGGTTTGCAGGCAGGCTTGCAGCACCGACATGTTCAGGAAGGCCGAACCGACGTTGATGACGATGCGCGCATCGATGTCGCGGATCAGGGCTTCGGTGGCGGACACGTCCAGCGCATCCAGCGCATGGGCGCGCAGTACGCCGGGGCGTTGCAGGCTGCCCTTGGCGTGCACCGAATCGATGATTGCCTGGCATTTGCCGAGCGTGCGGGAGGCGAGGTGGATGTCGCCGAACTGCTTGTTGTTCTGTGCGCATTTGTGCGCGACCACGTGGGCCACGCCGCCGGCACCGATGATGAGGACATTGGGTTTCATCCGTCAGCTCCTTGCGATGGAATGCCTGGCTTGCGCTCAGGACAGACTGTCTGCGTAGTCGTGGTAGCCGAACTGGCGTACCACCCGTTCCGTGCCGTCGAGCTCGCGCACGGCGATGGAGGGCATGGTCAGACCGTTGAACCAGTTCTTCTTGACCATCGTGTAGCCGGCGGCGTCGCGGATCGACAGCCGCTGGCCGATTTCGAGTGCCTGCAGAAAATCGAATTCGCCGAAGATGTCGCCGGCCAGGCAGGACTTCCCGTAGATCAGGTAGCGGTGCGGGCCTGCATCGGGTTCGACACGGGCCTGCAGCCGGTAGATCAGGAGGTCCAGCATGTGGGCCTCGATCGAGGCGTCCACCACGGCCAGTTGCTTGCCGTTATACAAGGTGTCGAGCACGCTGACTTCCAGGCTGGCGCTGTCGCTGATCGCGGCTTCGCCCGGTTCCAGGTAGACCTGCACGCCATGGCGTTCCGAGAAGCTGCGCAGGCGGGCGCAGAAGGCTTCCAGCGGATAGTCGTCGGCGGTGAAGTGGATGCCGCCGCCCAGGCTGACCCATTCGACCTGCGAGAGCAGAGTGCTGAAGCGCGTTTCGATTTCACCGAGCAGGGCGTCGAAACGGGCGAAGTCGCGGTTCTCGCAGTTGTTGTGGATCATGAAACCGCTGATCTGGCCGATGAAGGGCGCGACGCGCGCAGGATCGGCTTCGCCCAGGCGGCTGAAGGGGCGGGCGGGGTCGGCGAGGTCGTAGCCGGAGCTGCTGACGCCCGGATTCAGGCGCAGGCCGACCGGCTTGCCGGCAGCGCGGCCGGCGTGGCGCTCGAACTGGCTCAGGCTGTTGAAGATGATCTTGTCGGCGTGGGAGACGACTTCGTCGATTTCGTGGTCGGCCCAGGCCACGCTGTAGGCGTGGGTTTCGCCGCCGAACTTCTCGTGCCCCAGCCGCAGCTCGTACAGCGAGGACGAGGTGGTGCCGTCCATGTATTCACGCATCAGGTCGAAAACCGACCAGGTCGCGAAGCACTTGAGTGCGAGCAGGACCTTGGCGCCGGACTGCTTGCGGACGACGTCGATGCGCTGCAGATTCTTCAGCAGGCGCGATTTGTCGATCAGGTAGTAAGGTGTCTGAATCACGATGTCGCAATGGCCAAACTGCACCTTTCAAAAGCCGGGTGCAAATGAATCGGGCCGCGGCGTGCTGTGTCATGCCGCGGGCGTGTCGTAAAGGCACTGGCCGGGAGGGCCAGATTCAATGGGGTATTCGGCGGTGGTGCAGGGCCTGGCAAGGCCGGCGGCTGAATGGCCTGAGATCGAGGGGCGTGCGATGACAGCTGATGCGCACGACGGGCAGGCAGTGCCCAGACCCTTGCGAAAATCGCGGTCTTGGGCTGTTTTCCGTTTGGGAGGTGTTCAGGCGAACTGAGACGATCCCCAATTGGAACAGGGCGTCTATTGACATGGCGTCCTCTCCAACCAGCAGATGGCCCGGCGGGGTGCCGGACGCGCCATTCTAAGTCAACTATCCCGGAGTCTCAAGCCATTGTTTCCATTGGCTCTCTGCGGGATATCCACAGGTGGCGCCGCGGACTGCGCATGTCCGGCGCGTGGAGACTTCCATTCCGGGTAAGATCGCTGGCGCGCGACGCACGTTCAAGCGCTTGGGTAGCATGGCTGCCGGAGGGAAAACGGGCGTCTTGGCGTTGCGTGCCGGCTCCACGAGTTGTCGACACCCCGATGTGTTCCACGTGAAACAAATGATGGATATCGAATTTCTTTTCATAGCGCTAGGCCTTGCCGCAATGTTTGCCGGCTTCGTGGATGCAATCGTCGGTGGTGGTGGCCTGATCCAGATTCCTGCCTTGCTCGCGGCTTTCCCTGCCAGTGCACCGGCAAATCTGTTCGGCACCAACAAGATTGCCAGTATCGTCGGCACCACGAGTGCGGCAGTCCAGTACAGTCGGCGGGTGGAGATACCCTGGCGGGTGGTCGGCCCGGGTGCGATCGCGGCGCTGCTGGGTTCCTGGTACGGCGCCAAGGCGGTGGTATTTCTCGATCCGGCTGTGCTACGGCCGCTGATACTGGTGCTGCTGATCCTCGTTGCGCTCTACACCTTTGTGCGCAAGGACCTGGGCACGGTTTCCACCGAGCCGGCGCACGGCCGGCGTTCGGTTGCGCTGGCGCTGGGCATCGGCGTGGTGATCGGCTTCTACGACGGCTTCTTCGGCCCCGGGACGGGCAGCTTCCTGATCTTCCTGTTCATCCGCTTGCTGGGCATGGATTTCCTGCGAGCTTCGGTGTCGGCGAAAATCCTGAATGTATCGACCAATCTGGCGGCGATCGCCTACTTCGCCAGTACGGTCGAACTGATGTGGAAGCTGGGCCTGGTGATGGCGCTGTGCAATCTTTGCGGGGCGGTCGTCGGTTCCCGCCTGGCGCTGAAGCGCGGCTCCGGTTTCGTGCGCAAGATGTTCCTGGCGGTGGTGACGGTGCTGATTGCGCGGCTGGCCTACGATACTTTCCTTCGCTGACGGCGTTTTGTTTCACGTGGAACAAGTGAAAGCGGCAGCCTGGAAACACTCGGCTTACCCGTCTTGGAATTGCCACCGGAGGGTGCTCGCACAATCGGCGAAGCGCCGTTTGTTCAAGGGAGGCCAGCAGCATGGCTGATACGAAACCCTCGCTGCCGGAAGGGCTGTTGTCCGAATGGCTGAGCGAGGACGCCGGATACTTCCTCAAGGCTGGCCGCCTGCTGGAGGCAGGGAAATCCCGTTTCCAGCGCTACGAAGTCTGGGAAACGCCGCGCTTCGGCCGCCTGTTCCGGCTCGACGGCTGCTTCATGAGTTCGGAGTGGGACGAGTTCCTCTACCACGAGAACCTGGTCCACGTGCCCGGCATGGCGCACGACGGGCTGCGCCGGGCACTGGTCATCGGTGGTGGTGACGGCGGTTCGGCCGAGGAGTTGCTGAAGCACCCGACGATCGAGCAGGTGAAGATCGTCGAACTGGACGAGAAGGTCGTCGACATCTCGCGCCGCTACCTGCATGGCGTGCACCACGGCGCGCTCGATGATCCGCGCATCGATCTTCAGATTGGTGACGGCCTGCGCTACGTCACCGTCGACGGTCCAGCGGGCACTAGCCGATACGACTTGATCGTGCTCGACCTGACCGATCCGCAAGGCCTGGCCGAGGCGCTGTATGGCGAGGACTTCTTCCGCGCCTGCCGTGCCTTGCTCGCAGACGGTGGCGCGCTGAGCCTGCACCTGGGGGCTCCTTTCTTCCAGCCCGAACGGGTCGGCAGCCTGGTGCAGCGCCTGCGACAAGTGTTCGCCTGTGTGCGGCCGTATTTTGTCCACATCCCCTTGTATGGCAGCCTGTGGGGGCTGGCGACCGCTTCCGATCGACTCGATCCGCTCGTCGTGAATGCCGACGAGATCGATCGCCGCATCGCGGCGCGGCGAATCGGCGGGCTTCAACATTACAATGGCGCGGTACATCACGCGCAGTTCGCGCTCCCCAATCATCTGCGCGCATTGCTGGCCTGACGAAGGTCGGCGGCGCGCGCCGCAAGGTTTCGACATCCAGTGAGTTCTTCCCCGCCCAGGCGCCCGCGTGCGGCGCCCCCGCATTCCCGCCCCCGCAGTACGGCCAATGCGCGTCCTTCTTCGCCCGGGCGCCGTAGCGCGCCCGCGCCGCGCCCGGTGCTGCCCGAAGACAGCCTCGGCTACGCCATGCTGCGCGCGGCCGAGCTCGTTGCCGGCGTGATGGAAGGCGGCAACCTGACCGATGCCTTCGAGCGCATGGCTGCGGACCAGGCCGCGTGGCCGGACGCCACCCGCGGCGCGGTGCGCGATCTGGCCTGGTCGACGCTGAGGGACTACGGGACGGGTGATGCCGTCCTGCAGCAGTTCCTGCACAGTCCGCCGGCCGTGCTCATCCATGGTTTGCTGCTGGTCGCGCTGATGCGACTCGAACAGCGGCCGGAGCAGGCGCACACCGTCGTGGACCAGACGGTGCAGGCCGCAGCGGTGGCCATGCCGGGGCTGAAGGGCATGGTCAACGGCGTGCTGCGCAACGCCCTGCGCCAGCGGCGGCAATGGCCGTCCTGGGTCGAAGCGGACGAGGAGGCGCACCATGCGCATCCGCGCTGGTGGATCACGCGGGTGAGGGCGGATCATTCCGAGCACTGGCGCGCCATCCTGGAAGCAGGCAGGCAGCGTCCGCCGATGGCGCTGAGGGTGAACCGGCGGCGGGCGGAGGTGGATGCGGTCGTCGCCGAGCTGGAAGCAGCAGGCATCGTGGTACGGGCGGTCGGCGGCCCGACCGTGCTGCTGGCCCAGCCGGTGCCGGTCGCGCGCTTGCCGGGCTTCGCCGAAGGCAAGGTGTCGGTACAGGATGCCGGTGCCCAGCGTGCCGCGCTACTGCTGGCGCCGCGGGCCGGTGAGCGAGTGCTCGACGCCTGCGCCGCGCCGGGCGGCAAGACGGCCCATCTGCTGGAGCTGGCCGATATCGAGCTGACGGCGCTCGAGCTCGACCCGCTGCGTGCCCAGCGCATCCACGCCAACCTCGACCGCCTCGGCTTGGAGGCGCGCATCCAGGTGGCCGACTGCACCAGGCTGGATAGCTGGTGGGACGGGCGTCAGTTCGACCGCATCCTGGCCGATGTGCCATGCTCGGCATCGGGCGTGGTGCGCCGCCATCCCGACATCAAGTGGCTGCGCCGCGACGAGGACATCGCCGGCTTTGCCGCCCAGCAGGCCCGCATCGTCGATGCGCTTTGGCAGACCCTGGCTCCGGGTGGCACAATGCTCTACGTCACGTGCTCGGTGTTCGGGCAGGAGAACGCTGCACAGCTCGCCGCTTTCCTCCGCCGCCACGCCGATGCCGAATCCGATCCCATCGACGGTTTTCCCGATTGCCAGTTGCTGCCCGATGCCGATCATGACGGCTTCTATTTCGCCCGCCTGCGCAAGAAGGCTTGAGCGCCTGCTGCGTGCCTGCTGCACGCTGCTGGTGCTGTTTGCCTTCGCGTCCGCCGTGCATGCCGACGACGCTCGTATCCGCAGTGCGGAGATCGTGCGCGGCGACGGCGGCTACGTGCTCAATGCCGACATCGACATCGAGCTCAACTCCCGCCTCGCCGATGCGGTGGCGCGTGGTGTGTCGCTGTATTTCATCACCGAGCTGCGCATCGAGCGGCCGCGCTGGTACTGGCTGAACGAAGTCGTCGTCGATCGCAGCCTGCACTACCGCCTGTCCTACCATGCGATCACCCGCAGCTACCGGCTGTCGATCGGCAGCTTCCACCAGAGCTTCGACGACCTCGACGCCGCCGTGCGCACCATGCAGCGCGTGCGCAACTGGCAGATCGCCGACACCTCGCAGCTTGCCGCCGGCCAGTCGCACGAGGTGGCACTGCGCTTCCGGCTCGACACCAGCCAGTTGCCCAAGCCTTTCCAGGTGACGGCGATCGGTGGCCGCGACTGGAACCTGGGCACGGATTGGGCCACCTGGACCTTCCTGCCCGGGGTGGCGGGCCAGCGATGAAACGCTTCCTGCTCATCGTCGCGGCGGCACTGGCCGCGATCTCGCTCTTCCTGCTGACCTCGGCCAGTTCGAACACCGAATTCTTCGTCAGCAGCTATCCCTACCTGTTCGCGCTCAACGGCGTGCTGGTCGTCGCCCTAGCGGGCCTGGTCGGCGTGCAGTTGCGCCAGTTGTGGCGCGAGTACCGCACGCGCCAGTTCGGCTCACGGCTCAAGTACCGCCTGGTGCTGATGTTCGCGCTGATGGGCGTGGTGCCCGGCGTGGTCGTGTATGCGGTGTCGCTGCAGTTCGTCGTGCGCAGCATCCAGAGCTGGTTCGACGTGCGGGTGGAGTCGGCGCTGGAAGGCGGCATCGCGCTCGGCCAGAACGCGCTCGACTACCTCGTCGGCCAGGTCAGCGACAAGGCGTCCGACATGGTGCTGGAACTGGAAGGCGTGGAGCGGGTTTCGCCGGCGCTGCTGAACCGCCTGCGCGAACGGGCGGTGGTCGGTGGTGCCACCGTGCTGACGGCCAACGGCCAGATCCTGGCGATGGCGGCCGATGCCTCGGCCGGCCTGATCCCGGACCTGCCCAGCGCCAACCAGCTGCGCCAGGCGCGCGGAGTGCGCGTGTTCCATACGGTCGAGAGCCAACCCGACGGCCGCCTGGTGATTCGCGTGATCACGCAGATTCCGCTGCGCACGCTGGCGGGTGAACCCCACCTGCTGCAGCTGACCCAGGCCGTGCCCGAGACCTTCGGCCGGCATGCCGAGGCGGTGCAGGACGCTTATCGCGAATACCAGCAGCTCACGCTCGGCCGCGAGGGGCTGAACCGCATCTACACCCTGACGCTGACGATGACGCTGCTGCTGGCGCTGCTGACGGCGGTGGCCGCCGCCTTCATCATCGCCCGCCGCCTGGCGGCGCCGCTGCTGATCCTGGCCGAAGGCACGCAGGCGGTGGCGCAGGGCGACTTCAGCCCGCGCCAGGCGCTGCCGGCGCGCGACGAGCTCGGCGTGCTGACCCAGTCCTTCAACCGCATGACGCGCCAGCTCGAAGAAGCCCGAGAGGCTGCCGAACGCAACCGCGCCGCGGTGGAGTCGGCGCGTGCCTACCTGGAAAGCGTGCTCGCCAACCTGTCGACCGGCGTGCTCGCCTTTTCGCCCGACGGCAGGCTGAGGGCGGCCAACCACGGCGCGGAGCAGATCCTGGGTGATGCCCTGGCCGGCTTCGAGGACATCACGCTGGCCGAATGGCCGCGCCTGGAACGCTTCCGCGACGCCTTGCTCGATGGTTTTGCCGCCCACGACAGCGACTGGCAGGCACAGATCGAACTGCCGGTGAAGGACAGCACGCCGCTGACGCTGCTGATCCATGGCTCGCGCCTGCCCGAGGGCAGTGGCGGCGGGCTGGTGGCGGTGTTCGACGACATCTCGCACCTGATCGCCGCGCAGCGCACCGCGGCCTGGGGCGAAGTGGCGCGGCGGCTGGCGCACGAGATCAAGAACCCGCTGACGCCGATCCAGCTCTCGGCCGAGCGGCTGGCCTTCAAGCTTGCCGACAAGCTCGACGACAGCGGCCGCGAGATGCTCGAGCGTGGCACGACGACGATCGTCAACCAGGTCGAGGCGATGAAGAACCTGGTCAACGCCTTCCGCGACTATGCCCGGCTGCCGGCGCCGCAACTGGCGGTGATCGACCTCAATGCGCTGATTCGCGAGGTGCTGCACCTGTACGAGAGCGCCGCGTCGCTGATCCGGCCGGAGCTGGCCGCCGACCTGCCGCGCGTGCGCGGCGATGCCAGCCAGTTGCGGCAGGTCATCCACAACTTGCTGCAGAATGCACAGGATGCGCTGGCCGGCGTCGATGGCGGCAAGGTGAGGGTGATCACCCGGCGCGAAGGCGAGCGCATGGTGCTGATGTTCCGCGACAATGGCCCGGGCTTTCCGGCCGAAGTGCTGGCGCATGCCTTTGAGCCTTATTTCACCACCAAGTCGCGCGGCACCGGGCTGGGCCTGGCGATGGTCAAGAAGATCGTGGATGAACACGGCGGCGACGTCCGACTGGCCAACCTCGACGGCAGCGGGGCGGAAATCCGCATCCGGCTGCGCCCGGCCGAAACGAATGACGAAGACTGAACACAATGGCAAAAATACTCATCGTTGACGACGAAATCGGCATCCGCGAGCTCCTGTCGGAGATCCTGCGCGATGAGGGCTACGATATCCTGCTCGCCGAGAATGCCACGGTGGCGCGGGCGATGCGCAATGCCGGGCGGCCCGACATCGTGCTGCTCGACATCTGGATGCCGGATACCGATGGCATAACGCTGCTGAAGGAATGGGCGGCGAACGGCCAGCTCAACATGCCAGTGGTGATGATGTCGGGCCACGGCACCATCGACACCGCGGTCGAAGCGACGCGCATCGGCGCGATCGACTACCTGGAAAAGCCGATCGCGCTGCAGAAGCTGCTGGCGGCGGTCAAGCGCGGGCTGCAGCGTCCGCTCGCGCCCGGCGCGCCGGCGCCGCTGACGCTGGCCGCGTTCACCCGCTCGGTGCCGCTGCGCGAACTGCGCCGCCGCGTGGAACAGATCGCCAGCAGCTCGCGCCTGCTGCTGCTGCGGGTAGGCGCGGGCAGCCTCGCCGAACTGGTCGCGCGCAGCGTCAACGACGGCCGCGCGGCCTGGCTCGACCTCGCCGCGATCTCGGCGCCGCTCGACATCAGCCAGTTGCAGGCGACCCAGGGCGGCGTGCTGTTCGTCGGCGAGCTGGCACGGCTGTCGCGCGCGCAGCAGAAGAACCTGGCATTCGCCGTCGATCGGCTCGACCGCTACGACCTGCGCCTGGTGGCCGCCACCGACCGCAGTGCCGAGGCGCTGCTGGCCGAAGGCTGGGAAGAGGCGCTGGTGTCGCGGCTGTTCGAAGTCAGCCTGGCACCGCCGTCGATCGCCGACGTGCGCGACGACCTGCCCGAGCTCGCCAGCCAGATCCTGCTGCACCTGGTCGAAGGCGGCGAAGTGCCGCTGCGCAGCTTCTCGACGGCGGCGCTCAACCAGATGCGCAACCTGCAGTGGCCGGGCGGCTATGCCGAGCTGCGCGCCGCGGTGAAGTCGCTGGCGCTCGGCACGCTGGAAGAAGAGATCGGTGCCGGCGACGTGCGCCGCCTGCTGCCGCCCGATGCCGCGGCCAGCTCGATCGGGGTGTCCTTCGACCAGCCGCTGCGCGAGGCGCGCGAGGCCTTCGAGCGGCTGTATTTCGAGCACCACCTGCGGCTGGAGGCCGGCAACATGACGCGCCTGGCCGAGAAGACCGGGCTGGAACGCACCCACCTCTACCGCAAGCTCAAGCAGCTCGGCCTGCAGGCGGGTCGCCGGCACGAGGAGAACTGAGCCGCCGGCGGATATTGCGCTGCAGCAGCCCTGTTCCGCGATTGTGCAGGGCAGCGTAGAATCTTCGCCGATACGTCCTGCGGAAGCGTGCGGTGAAGATCATCATTCTCGGTGCCGGCCAGGTCGGCGCCTCGGTGGCGGAAAACCTGGCTTCCGAAGCCAACGACATCACCCTCGTCGACACCAGCCCCGACAGCCTCGGGGTGCTGCGCGACCGGCTCGAAGTGCGCACCGTTTGCGGCAATGCAGCATCGCCCAGGGTGCTGCGCGAAGCCGGCGCCGACGATGCCGACCTGCTGATCGCCGTCACCCAGTCCGACCAGACCAATCTGTGCGCCTGTCGCATCGCCAAGGCGCTGTTCAACCTGCCGACGCGCATCGCACGGCTGCGCTCGACCGATTACGTCGACCACCCCGAGCTGCTCGACGAGGACAATTTCGCCGTCGATTTCTCGATCTGCCCCGAGCAGGTCGTCACCGACTACATCGAGCGCCTGATCGCCTTTCCTGAGGCATTGCAGGTGCTGGAATTCGCCGGCGGCGTGCTCAGCCTGATCTGCGTGCGCGCCTTCGAAGGCGGACCGCTGGTGGGGCACCCGCTGAAGGCGCTCAAGTTCCACCTGCCCAACGTCGAAGTCCGCATCGCCGCGATCTACCGCAACGGCGTGCCGATCATCCCCCAGGGCGACACCGTCATCGTGCGGGACGACGAAGTCTTCTGCCTCGCCGCCACCGTGCATGTGCGCCAGGTGATGCGCGAGCTGCGCCGTTCGGACAAGCCGATGCGCCGGATCATCATCGCCGGCGGCGGCAACATCGGCTTCCGCCTGGCGCAGTCGATCGAGGAGAACTACCACGTCAAGATCATCGAGACGCGGCAGGAGCGCGCCGAGCTGCTGGCCAGCCAGTTGTCGCGCGCGCTGGTGCTGCGCGGCGACTCGACCGACGAGAAGCTGCTCGAGAACGAAGGCATCGACGAGACCGACCTGTTCGTCGCCCTGACCAACGACGAGGAAGACAACATCATGTCGGCCTCGCTCGCCAAGCGCATGGGCGCGCGCCGCACGCTGGCGCTGATCAACCGCAGGAGCTACGTCGACCTGGTGCAGGGCGGGCCGATCGACATCGCCATCTCGCCCGCCCACACCTCGATCGGCACCCTGCTCGCGCACGTGCGCCGCGGCGACGTGGTGGCGGTGCATAGCCTGCGGCGCGGCGCTGCCGAGGCACTGGAGATCATCGCCCACGGCAATCGCAAGGACTCCAAGGTGGTGGGACGGCCGATCGAGGAGATTCCCTTCCCCAAGGGCGCGACCATCGGCGCCATCGTGCGCGACATCAAGCGCGACGACGGCCGCCTGCTGCGGCGCGAGGTGATCATGCCGCACCACGACACCGTGATCGAGGAAAACGACCACGTCATCGTGTTCTGTACCCACAAGAACCTGGTGCGCAAGGTCGAGAAGTTCTTCCAGGTCGGTTTCCACTTCCTCTGATACGGGTATCCCGAATGCGCGCCTACCGTCCCGCGCTGAACGCGCTCGGCCTGATCATCATGATCTTCGGCCTGCTGATGGGCTTCCCGCTCGGCGTTTCGCTGTGGCTCGACGACGGCGCGGCGCTGGCCTACGACAAGGCGGTCCTGGTCACCGTCGCCGCCGGGCTGGCGCTGTGGCTGGCCACCCGCGGCGTGCGGCGCGACCTGCGGGTGCATGACGGCTTCTTCCTCGTCGTCGCCACCTGGGCCATCCTGCCGCTGTTCGGCTCGCTGCCGCTGATGGGCCACATGCCGGCGCTGGGTTTCACCGACGCCTATTTCGAGGCGGTGTCCGGCCTCACCGCCACCGGCGCGACCGTGCTGTCCGGCGTCGACGACCTGCCGATCTCGATCAACGTCTGGCGTACCCAGATGCACTGGATCGGCGGCATGGGCATCATCGTGCTGGTGGTGGCGATCCTGCCGCTGCTCGGCATCGGCGGCCGCCAGGTCTACAAGGCCGAAGTGCCGACGCCGATGAAGGATTCCAGCCTCACGCCGCGCATCACCGAGACCGCCAAGGGATTGTGGCTGACCTACATGCTGCTGACAGTCGCCTGCGGCTTCAGCCTGTGGGGGGCGGGCATGGGCGGTTGGGATGCGCTGATCCACGCCTTCTCGATCACCGGCCTGGGCGGCTTCTCGAGCAAGGACGCCTCGCTCGGCCATTTCGCCAATCTGAACGTCGAGCTGGTGGCGATGCTGTTCGCGCTGCTGGCCGGCCTCAACTACGCCACCCACTACCTCGCCCTGGTGCGCACCTCGCTGCGGCCCTATTCGCGCGACCCGGAGATCCCGTTCTACTTCGGCGTGCTGGTTTTCAGCATCGTCATGCTGACGATCTATCTGCTAGTCTGGCAGAGCCAAGGGGACCCGCTCTACACCCTGCGCAGCGTCGCCTTCCACGTGGTGTCGATCTCGACTTCGCTCGGCCTGGTCATCGAGGACTATTCCGGCTGGCCGATGTTCGCCCAGATCTGGCTGCTGTTCCTCGGCAGCTTCATCGCCTGTTCCGGCTCGACCGGCGGCGGCATCAAGATGATGCGGGCGATCATCCTGTACAAGCAGGTGCTGCGCGAAATCGTGCGCTCGCTGCATCCCAACGCGGTGCAGCCGGTGCGCATCGGCAAGCAGTCGGTGCCCGACAACATCCTGCACGCCATTCTCGGCTTCAGCTTCACCTACATGGTGTCGATCACCTGCCTGACGCTGATCCTCTCCGCCACCGGGCTGGAACTGCTGACCGCCTTCTCGGCCGTGGTCGCCTGCCTGAACAACACCGGTCCCGGCCTGGCAGGGGTCGGACCGGGCGGCAACTACCAGGTCCTGTCGATGTTCCACAAGTGGGTGCTGGCGTTCACGATGATCCTCGGCCGGCTCGAGATATTCACCGTGCTGGTGGTACTGACGCCGGCTTTCTGGCGGCGCTGAGGCGATTCCGGGCCTGTTTGACGCGCAACAAGCCCATCCGGGCGGTCGACGGGCGATAATCGCGGCTTGTGCCCGAACGAACGCCATAAGGACTCGACGTGAGCCGTCTCAAGAACGACACTTTCCTGCGCGCCCTGCTGCGCCAGCCCACCGAATACACTCCCGTCTGGCTGATGCGCCAGGCCGGCCGCTACCTGCCGGAGTACTGCGAGACGCGCAAGCGCGCCGGCAGCTTCCTGCAGCTGTGCAAGAGCCCGGCGATGGCCTGCGAAGTCACGCTGCAGCCGCTGGCCCGCTACGATCTCGACGCCGCGATCCTGTTCTCCGACATCCTCACCGTGCCGGACGCGATGGGCCTCGGCCTGTACTTCGCCGAAGGCGAGGGGCCGCGCTTCGAGCGCCCGCTGAAGGACGAATGGGAGATCCGCAACCTCAGCGCGCCCGATCCGCATGCCGAGCTGCAATACGTCATGGACGCGGTCAGCGAGATCCGCCGCGCGCTCGACGGCAGCGTGCCGCTGATCGGCTTCTCCGGCAGCCCGTGGACGCTGGCCTGCTACATGGTCGAAGGCGGTTCGTCGAGCGACTACCGCAAGGTCAAGAGCCTGGCCTACAACCGCCCCGACCTGATGCACCACATCCTCGACGTCACCGCGCAGGCGGTGGTGAAGTATCTGAATGCCCAGATCGAGGCGGGTGCCCAGGCGGTGATGGTGTTCGACTCCTGGGGCGGCGTGCTGTCCGAAGCGGCCTACCGCGAATTCTCGCTGCGCTACCTGGAGCAGGTGGTGTCCGGCCTGATCCGCGAGCGCGACGGCCAGCGCGTGCCCAGCATCGTGTTCACCAAGGGTGGCGGCCTGTGGCTGGAGTCCATCGCCGCGATCGGCTCCGACGCGGTCGGCCTGGACTGGACCATGGACATCGGCCGCGCCCGCCAACTGGTGGGCGACAAGGTCGCGCTGCAGGGCAATCTCGACCCCAACGTGCTGTTCGCCCCGCCCGAGACCGTGGCCGCTGAAACCCGCCGCGTGCTGGATTCCTTCGGCAATCATCCGGGCCACGTCTTCAACCTCGGCCACGGCATCTCGCAGTTCTCCCCGCCCGACAACGTCACGGTGCTGGTCGATACCGTGCACGAACACAGCCGCAAGCTGCGCGCGCAGGGCTGATCGAAGGCCCTATCCGGCGATGCCGCGGCGGCCGCTTTCCGGAAGGCCGCCGCCGCGTGCTGTCAAGCACTAAATCAGCATCCGGAGGCTTGACTTATACACATCGCCTCGTTCCGCCGGACGAATGAGCATCAGATTTCGGTTTTATTCTGCTGTTTTCATAAGCAATTGAAAACAAAGAAAATTTGAAAAGCACAATGTTAAGGCAATGTGACGGAAAGCCTGATCTGGCGCCGGTTTGAGGCCGATTCACCCATCTTTCCCACAAACTTATCCACAGGTTTTGTGGACAAGCGCAAGGCTGGTTTTCCCGCCAATGGCTTGCCCGGCATTTTCGTGGTTCATTCTCACGAACCATGCTCAAGCCACTGAAGCACAACGATTTTTCGGATCATCACTGCTGTCGCATGCCCATCGTCCGTGTCGCCCTGCCGGTTCCGCTGCCGCAAGTGTTTGATTATCTTGCCCCGGACGCATCCGAAGCCGACATCGGGCGCTGCGTCAAGGTGCCGTTCGGGCGTGGCGAACGCAACGGCCTGATCGTTGCTTTGGTGACCGAGGCCGACGTCGACCCGGCGCGGCTCAAGGCCGTGCACCACATCCAGCGCGACGTGCCGCCGCTGCCGCCGGACTGGCTGGAGCTGGTCGCTTTCGTCGCCCGCTACTACCATGCGCCGATCGGCGAAGTCGTCGCCCTCGCGCTGCCGCCCGGCCTGCGCCGTGCCGACGGCGTTTGCGGCGACGAAGACGATCCCCTGCTCGACATCGGTCCTGCCGGCACCGAAGCCCTGCAGGCCGGCCGACGCCCGAGCAAGGCGCTTGCCCTGCTGCAGGCACTGGCGCAGGACACGCCGCCGTGGCGGCGGAGCGTGGTGCGCGAGCGGGAGGGTGGCGAAGCGGTCGGCGACCTGCTGCGCCGCGGCTGGCTGGCCGAGGCCGCGCTCGATACCCCGAGCCGTGCCGCGTCCGGCGCCCTGCCGGAGCTGACCACGGAACAGCACGGCACGGTGAAGGCCATCCTGGACGCCGGCGAGGGCTTCCGCAGCTGGCTGCTGCACGGCGTCACCGGCAGCGGCAAGACCGAGGTCTATCTGCGCCTGGCGGCCCACATGCTGGCGCAGGGCCGGCAGGTGCTGATGCTGGTGCCCGAGATCGCGCTGACGCCGCAGCTCGAACAGCGCGTCGCCCAGCGCTTTGCCGCGGCGCGGATCGTCAGCCTGCATTCCGGCCTGGCCGACGGCGCGCGCTCGCGCGGCTTCGTCCAGGCCCTGAGCGGCCACGCCGACATCGTGCTCGGCACCCGGCTCGCGGTGTTCGCGCCGCTGCCGCGGCTGGGCCTGATCCTGGTCGATGAGGAACACGACGCCTCCTACAAGCAGCAGGAAGGTGTGCGTTATTCGGCACGCGACGTCGCCGTGTGGCGCGCCCGCCAGCGCGGTGTGCCGGTGGTGCTGGGTTCGGCCACGCCATCGCTGGAAACCTGGTACCACGCCCGCAGCGAACGCTACGCGCTGCAGGTGCTGAAGCAGCGCGCGGTGGCGGCCACGATGCCGGCGGTGCGCTGCATCGACGTGCGCCGGCTGAAGCTGGACGAAGGGCTCAGCCCCGGCCTGCAGGCGGCGATCGCGCAGCGGCTGGAACGCGGCGAGCAGAGCCTGGTGTTCCTCAACCGCCGCGGCTACGCGCCGGTACTGTCCTGCCCGTCCTGCGGCTGGGTCAGCCGCTGCCCGCACTGCTCGGCTAACCTCGTCGTCCACCTCGCCGACCGCCGCCTGCGCTGCCACCACTGCGGCTGCGAGGGCGGCATCCCGCACGCCTGCCCGAGCTGCGGCGACCAGGACATCAAGCCCTTCGGCCGTGGCACGCAGCGCATCGAAGCGCGCCTGGCCGAGCTGTATCCGCAGGCGCGGGTGCTGCGGGTCGATCGCGATGCCGCGCGCACGCGCAAGCAATGGGAAGCGCTGCTCGACACCATCGCCGCAGGCGGCGCCGACATCCTGGTCGGCACGCAGATGATGGCGAAGGGGCACGACTTCCCGAACCTGACCCTGGTCGGCGTCATCGGCGCCGACGCTTCGCTGCACGCCGCCGATTTCCGCGCCCCCGAACGCCTGTTCCAGCAGCTGATGCAGGTCGGCGGCCGCGCCGGGCGGGGCGCGCTGCCCGGCGAAGTACTGATCCAGACCGAATACCCGGAGCATCCGCTCTACCAGCAGCTCGCCCGCCACGACTTCGACGCCTTCGCCCGCATGGAACTGCAGGCGCGCCGCAGCGCCGGTTTCCCGCCCTTCAGCCACCAGGCCATGCTGCGCGCCGATGCGCCGGCGCTGGACGACGCCGTCGAGTTCCTCAGCCACGCCCGCCGCCTGGCCGTCGAGCGCGCCCCGGCCGGACTGCGCATCTACGACCCGGTGCCGATGCGCATGACGCGGCTGGCACGGCGTGAGCGTGCCCAGCTACTGGTCGAGGCTGACCAGCGTGGCCTGCTGCAAGCTTTCCTGGCCGACTGGATGGCGTTGCTCTACCGCCAGCGCACCGCGCGCGAGCTGCGTTGGCATCTGGATGTGGATCCCTTCGATCTGTAGTCCTACACGGCGATACAGGAAAAAACTCTCCGGACAAATGCGCCGGCGGGGCGGACGCTAGGATACGCGCCTCATCCCGCCGGGATGCCTCTGGAGAAACGCCTCATGAAAGCCGTCCACTTGCTTCCTCTGTTGTTTGCCGGGCTGTGCTCCCTGGCCCACGCCCAGTCCGAGCCCCGTGGCGAGCGCCCGCCAGGCGACGGCCCGCGCGGCATTGCCCGTTTCGACACCAACGGCGACGGCGTGCTGGTCAAGGAAGAACTGAAGGACAATCCGCGCCTGCTCGAGCGCTTCGACACGCTCGACGTCAACCAGGACGGCAAGCTGACCGAGGACGAGATGCGCGCCGGCATGCGTCCGCGCAACGGGCAGGGGCCGCAGGACTGACTTTCGCGATGCGGCGGGATGGGTGGCCTAATGCGGTTCGTCCGCTGCCCATCCGCCACCGAGCGCAGCGACCAACTGCACGCTGGCCTGCAGCCTGTCGCGGGTGATGTCGAGAGCGTTGCGGCGGGCGGCGAGGGTGCCGTTCTGCGCCACCACGACTTCGAGGAAGGACACCTGGCCGGCGCGGTAGCGGTTGGTCACCAGGCGCTCGTTTTCCTCGGCCAGTTCCACCACGCGGGCCTGCTGGGCAGCGCGGGCTTCGAGCGAGCGCAGGCTGGCGAAGGCGTCCTCGGTTTCCTGCAGCGCGGCCAGCACCGCTTCGCGCCAGGCTTCGGCGGCGGCTTCGTGGGCGGCGCGGGCGTCGTCCAGCGTCGCCGCGCGGGCGCCGCCGTCGAACAGCGTCGCGGCCAGCGTGGGGCCGAGCGCCCAGACCCGGTTGGGTGCCTCGAACCAGTTGGCGAAGGAGCCGGAGCGGTAGCCGCCGGACAGGCCCAGGGTCAGGTCGGGCAGCCAGGCCGCCTGGGCGACGCCGATGCGGGCGTTGGCCGCTGCGACGCGGCGCTCGGCCACCACCAGGTCGGGGCGGCGGGCGAGCAGTTCGCCCGGCAGTGCCGACGGCACGGCGGGCAGCGCCAGCAGGCTGCCATTGGCTTCGATGCCGAAGCTGGAAGGCGGCTGGCCGGCGAGCACCGCGATGGCGTTCTCGGCCATCGCGCGCTGGTCGACGAGTTCGAGCAACTGGGCGCGCACGCCTTCGAGCTGGTTTTCGGCCTGCACCACGTCGGCACGCGCGATCATGCCGGCCTCGTACTGGTTCTGCGTGAGCTGCAGCGAGCGGGTGTAGGCGGCCTCGGTCTGCAGCAGCAGCTCGCGCTGCAGGTCGAGCACGCGCAGGCGGATGTAGGACTGCGCCAGGCTGGCCTGCAGCGACAGCCGCAGCGCGGCCAGGTCGGCGGCCGAGCCGGCCAGTTCGGCTTCGCCGGCTTCGACCGCGCGCCGCACCCGTCCCCACAGGTCGGGAATCCAGCTCACCGATAGGCCGCCGTCGTAGCTGTTGGCTACGCCGTCGGCCGTGCCGCTGCGCCGGCCCGAGAGCTCGGCGCCCACCGTCGGCGAAAAGCCGGCGCGGGCGCCGCGCAGGGCGGCTTCGGCCTGGCGCAGGCGGGCGGCGGCCTGCGCCATTCCCGGATTGGCGGCTTCCAGCTCGGCGATCAGGGCGTCCAGCGTGTTGTCGCCGTAGGCTTTCCACCAGTTGCCGTCTTCGAGCAGCGGAGTCCGCACCGTCTGCCAGCCGGCGTCGTGCTTGAAGGTCTGCGGCATTGCGGGCAGTTCCGGCGCACGGTAGTCGGGCCCGACTGCGCAGCCGGTCAGGACGAAGGCGGCGGCGAGGGAGCAGAGCGTGGTCAGGCGCATGGTGGGAAAGGCGGAGGAAGGGATGAGAGGTCCGGGGCAGCGACGGCGAAACGCCCGCTCCCCCTGGCCGGGCATCCCCGGTTGGGTGTCCGGCCAGGGAAGAGGCGGCGGCTGGAGAGGGAAAGGCTGCTGTTCTTCATGGCGTTACCGCCCCGACCGCGCCGCGCTTGCGCAGCACGCGCAGCCGCAGGTGGTCGAGGCCGAGATAGACCACCGGGGTGGTGTAGAGCGTCAGCAACTGGCTGACCGCCAGGCCGCCGACGATGGCGATGCCGAGCGGCTGGCGCAGCTCCGAGCCTTCGCCGACGCCGAGCAGCAGCGGCAGGGCGCCGAGCAGGGCGGCGAGGTTGGTCATCAGGATGGGGCGCAGGCGCAGCAGCGCGGCGCGCTCGATCGAGGCGCGCGGCGACAGGCCGAGCCGGCGTTCGCCGTCGATGGCGAAGTCGATCATCAGGATGGCGTTCTTCATCACCACGCCGATCAGCAGGAACAGGCCGAGCAGCGCGATCAGGCTGAACTCGGTGCCCGACAGCATCAGCGCCAGCAGCGCGCCGATGCCGGCAGAGGGCAGCGTGGACAGGATCGTCAGCGGATGCAGCGTGCTTTCGTACAGGATGCCGAGGACGAAATACACCGTCACCAGCACCGCCAGGATCAGCAGCGGCTGCGACTGGCTGGTCTGGCCCAGGGTCTGGGCCGAGCCGCCGTGGCGGACGAACAGCGCGGACGGCATCATCAGCTTCGTGACGGCTTCGTCGATCGCCTGCATCGCCTGTTCCGGGCCGACGCCGGGCGCCAGCGCGTAGTCGACGCCTTCGACGGCGTACTGCTCCTTGTGCGACACGCGGTCGTTGCTGAGGCTGTGGCGGTAGCGGGTGAAGGCCGACAGCGGCACGCGCTGGCCGTCGGCGGTGACCACCTGCAGCTCGTCGAGCACGCCGGCGTGCTCGGTGTAGCGCGGGTCGAGCTCCATCACCACGCGGTACTGGTTGAGGCTGTCGTAGAGCGTCGCCACCTGGCGCTGCGAGAAGGAGTTGTTGAGCACCGAGCCGATCATGCGCATGTCCACGCCCAGGCGCTGGGCGGCCTCGCGGTCGACGTCGATGTTCAACTGCTGCGTGCCTTCGTCGCGGTAGCCGTTGACGTCGACCAGTTCGGGCAGGTCTTCCATCGCCCGCGTCAGGCGCGCCGCCCAGTGCTTCAGCATCTCGGTCTCGGGCGACATCAGCAGCACGGTGTAGTCGCTGGTGTTGAAGGGCGGGTTGAGCTGGATGTCCTGGTCGACGTGCATGAACAGCATACCGCCCGGCACCTTGGGCGCGCTGGCGCGCAGGCGGTCGATGACCTCGCGGGCGCTGGCGTCGCGCTCGGCGCGCGGCTTGAGCTTGACCATCAGCCAGGAGTTGCTGATGCCGCCGGTGCCGCCGCTGGTGCCGACGACGTCCTCGACCGCCGGGTCGGACAGGATGTGCTTGCGGTAGACGTCGATCTTGGGCTGCATCAACTGGAAGGAGAAGCCGTCGTCGCCGCGCACCATGCCGCGCAGTTGGCCGGTGTCCTGCTCCGGCAGCGTGCCCTTGGGAATGGCGATGTACAGATACACGTTGCAGGCGATCACCGCGGCCAGCAGCAGCAGCACGATGACGCCGTGGCGCAGCGCCCAGCCCAGGCTGGCCGCGTAGCCGCGCTGCAGCGCGGCCGACAGGCGGCTGCCGAGAGCCGCCAGGCGTCCGCCGCCGCGTTCCTCGCGCGGCCGCAGCAGATGGGCGCACAGGCTGGGCGTCAGCGTCAGTGACACCGCCAGCGACACCAGGATCGCGGCGGCGAGGGTGACGACGAACTCGCGGAACAGGCGCTCGAGCACGCCGCCCATGAACAGCACCGACAGGAACACCACCACCAGCGAGACGTTCATCGCCAGCAGCGTGAAACCGACTTCGCCCGCGCCTTTCAGCGCCGCGCGGTAGGGACGCATGCCGTCGGCGATGTGGCGCTCGATGTTCTCCAGCACGACGATGGCGTCGTCCACCACCAGGCCGGCGGCGACGATCAGCGCCATCAGCGACAGGTTGTTGAGCGAGAAGCCGTAGAAATACATCACGACGAAGGCGCCGATCAGCGACACCGGCACCGCCAGGCTCGGGATCAGCGCGGCGCGGCCGTCGCCGAGGAAGGTCCACACCACCGCGATCACCAGCCCGGCGGCGATCAGCAGCGTGAACTGCGCTTCGGCCAGCGTGGCGCGGATGCCGGGGCTGCGATCGACCACCACCCGCATCGTCGTGTCGGCCGGCAGCAGCGCCTGCAGCATCGGCATCTGTGCGCGAATGGTGTCCACCGTGGCGACGATGTTGGCGTCGGGCTGGCGATAGACCTGCAGCAGCACCGCCGGGTCGTGGTTGTGGAAGCCACTGCTGTAGCGGTTCTCGGTGCTGTCGCTGACGGCGGCGACGTCGCCCAGCCGCACCACCGCGCCGTCGCGGTAGCGCACGATCAGTTCGCGGTAGTCGTCGGCGGTGCGCAGGCTCTCGCTGGTGCCGACGCGCCAGCGCAGCTCGCCCTCTTCGAGTACGCCGAGCGGCTCCAGCGCGTTGGCGGCGGAGATCGCCGTGCGGATGTCGTCGAGCGCGATGCCGTGATGGGCGAGCATGCCGGGATTGAGCTGCACCCGCACCGCCGGCAGCGCCGAGCCGCCGACGGCGACTTCGCCGACGCCTTCGATCTGGGCGATCTTCTGAGCCAGGATGGTCGCCGCCAGGTCGTACAGCCGGCCGGGCGACAGGCTGGGCGAGGACAGCGCGATCACCATCACCGGCGAGCGGGTCGAGTTGACCTTGCGGTAGCTGGGGTTGCCCGGCATTCCGGCCGGCAGCTGGCCGCGCACCGCGTTGATCGCCGCCTGCACGTCGCGCGCGGCGGCGTTGATGTCGCGGTCGAGGTCGAAGCGCAGCCGCACCCGGCTGGCGCCCTGGCTGCTCGACGAGGTGAGCTCGGTGACGCCGGCGATGCTGCCGAGCGCGCGTTCCAGCGGTGTCGCCACGTTCGCCGCCATGCTTTCCGGGCTGGCGCCGGGCAGGTTGGCGGTGACTTCGATCTGCGGGAATTCCACCTCGGGCAGCGGCGCCACCGGCAGCAGCCGGTAGGCGAGCAGGCCGCACAGCACCAGCGCGATCGCGAGCAGGCAGCTCGCCACCGGCCGGCGGATGAAGGTGCGCGCCAGGTTCATGCGCGCGCGTCCGCGGCCGCCGTGTCCGGCTCTGCCGCGCGCCCGCCGGTCAGGCGGTCGAAGAACAGATAGACCACCGGCGTGGTGAACAGCGTCAGCACCTGGCTGACCAGCAGGCCGCCGACCATGACGATGCCCAGCGGCTGGCGCAGCTCGGCACCCGAGCCGCCGGCCAGCATCAGCGGCAGCGCGCCGACCAGCGCTGCCAGCGTGGTCATCAGGATCGGGCGGAAGCGCAGCAGCGCGGCGCGGCGGATGGCATCGGGCGGCGCCATGCCGAGCTTGCGCTGCGCATCGAGGGCGAAGTCCACCATCATGATGCCGTTCTTCTTCACCAGGCCGATCAGCAGCACGATGCCGATCACCGCCACCAGGTCGAGCGGCCGGCCCGACAGGTGCAGCGCGGCGAGCGCGCCGACGGTCGCCGAAGGCAGCGTGGACAGGATGGTGATCGGGTGGATGGTGCTTTCGTACAGCACGCCGAGCACGATGTACATCGTCACCACCGCGGCCAGGATCAGCCACAAGGTATTGCCGAGCGAGGCGCGGAAGGCCTCGGCCGCGCCCTGGAAGCGCATTTCCACCGCCATCGGCAGGTCGATCTCGTCGCGTACGGCCTCGATCGCCGCCACCGCTTCGCCGAGCGAGGCGCCCGGCGCCAGGTTGAAGGACAGCGTTGCTGCCGGGAACTGGCCCTGGTGCGAGATTGCCAGCACCGCCGGCCGCAGCGAGATCCGCGCCACCGTCGACAGCGGCACCGGCCCGCCAGCGGTCGGGATGTAGGTGCGTTCCAGCGCCTCGGGGCCGACCGCATGGCGCGGATCGACTTCGAGCACGATGCGGTACTGGTTGGCGTGGGTGAACAGCGTGGCGATCTGGCGCTGGCCGTAGGCGGTGTGCAGCGCGCCGATCACCTGCGCGGCGCTGACGCCCAGCCGGGTCGCGGCGTCGCGGTCGATCTCGACCCGTGCCTGCACGCCGCCGCGCTGCAGGTCGGAAGCGACGTCGGCCAGTTCCGGGCGCTGGCGCAGTGCCGTCACCATGGCGTCGACCCAGGCCGCCAGTTCGTCCTCGTCCGGCGTGGATAGCGTGAACTGGTACTGGGTACGGCTGATGCGGTCCTCGATCGACAGCTCCTGCACCGGCTGCATCCAGGCTTCGATGCCTTCGACTGCGGCGAAGCGCTCCGCCAGCCGCTGCATGATCTCCGCCACGCCGTCGCGTTCGCCGTGCGGGTGCAGGTTGATCAGCATGCGCCCGCTGTTGAGCGTGGTGTTGCTGCCGTCGACGCCGATGAAGGAGGACAGGCTCTGCACCTGCGGATCGGTCATCGCCACCCGCGCCAGCGCCTGCTGGCGTTCGGCCATGGCGCTGAAGGACACGGTCTGCGGCGCCTCGGTGACGACCTGGATCACGCCGCTGTCCTGCACCGGGAAGAAGCCCTTGGGCACGGTGACGTAGAGCAGCGCGGTCAGCGCCAGCGTGCCGAGCGTGACCAGCAAGGTGGCGGTCTGGTGGTGCAGCACCCAGTCGAGCCATACCGCGTAGCGGTCGATGACGCGGTCGAGGAAGCCATTGCCGCCTTCCTCATGTCCTGCCGTGTCGCCGAGCATGCGCGCGCTCATCATCGGCGTCAGCGTCAGCGACACCACCAGCGAGATCATGATCGCCACCGCCAGGGTCACGGCGAACTCGTGGAACAGCCGGCCGACGACGTCGCCCATGAACAGCAGCGGGATCAGCACCGCGATCAGCGAGATCGTCAGCGACACCAGCGTGAAGCCGATTTCGGCGGCGCCCTTCAGCGCGGCCTGCATCGGCGAGGCGCCGGCCTCGCGGTGGCGGGCGATGTTCTCCAGCATCACGATGGCGTCGTCGACGACGAAGCCGGTGGCGATGGTCAGCGCCATCAGGCTGAGGTTGTTCACCGAGAAGCCGGCGAGATACATCACGCCGAAGGTGCCCACCAGCGACAGCGGCACCGCCACGCTGGGGATCAGCGTCGCGCTCCCGCGGCGCAGGAACATGAAGGTCACCAGCACCACCAGGCCGACGGCGAACACCAGCTCCTTCTGCACGTCGCGCACCGAGGCGCGGATGGACAGCGTGCGGTCGGTCAGCATCGCCACATCGACCGCCGCCGGCAGCGTCGCGGTGAGCTGGGGCAGCAGTTCGCGCACGCGGTCGGCCACTTCGATGACGTTGGCGCCCGGCTGGCGCTGGATGTTGACCAGCACCGCCGGTGCATCGACCGGTTCGGCGCAGGCGCCGTCTGCATCGCTGGCCTGGCAGTATCCGGCCCAGGCGGCGAGGAAGCGGTCTTCCGCACCCTGTTCGATGGTGGCGATGTCGCCCAGGCGTAGCGGTGCGCCGTTCGACCAGGTGACGATCAGGTTGCGGTATTCCTCGACCGACTTGATCTGGTCGTTGGCTTCGACCATGACGAAGCGGTGCGGGCCGTCCAGGCTGCCCTTGGGCTGGGTGGAGTTGGCCGCCACCAGCGTGGTCCGGATGTCCTCCATGCTCAGGCCGTGGGCGGCGAGCGCCTGCGGATTGACCTGCACTCGCAGCGCCGGACGCTGGCCGCCGGCCAGGCTGACCATGCCGACGCCCGGCAATTGCGCCAGCTTCTGCGCCATGCGGGTGTCGACCATATCGTACACTTCGGGCAGCGGCAGCGCCGCCGAGGACACGGCCAGCGTCACGATCGGCGCGTCGGCGGGATTGACCTTGCGGTAGATCGGCGGCGTCGGCAGGTCGCTGGGCAGCAGGTTGGCGGCGGTGTTGATCGCCGCCTGCACTTCCTGCTCGGCCACGCCCAGATCGACGCTGAGGCCGAACTGCAGGGTGATCGCCGAGGCGCCGCCGGAGCTGGTCGAACTCATCTGCTTGAGCCCCGGGATCTGCCCCAGGCGGCGTTCCAGCGGCGCGGTGATGGTGCGGGCCGTCACCTCGGGACTGGCGCCCGGGTGGAAGGTGAACACCTGGATGATCGGGTAATCGACCTGGGGCAGCGCCGCCACCGGCAGCAGCCGCCAGGACAGCAGGCCGGAGATGACGAGCGCGAGCATCAGCAGCGTGGTCGCCACCGGCCGCTCGATGAAGGGGCGGGAGATGTTCATCGCTGGAGCGTCGTTCAGCCGCCCGGGCGCGGGCCGCCGGAGCTAACGGCCGGTGCGCCTGCGGCCGGCGTCCCGGGGACTCCAACGCCAGCAGCGGGTGCGCTCGCTGGTCTCGTGCCCGCAGCCGGACCACCGGCTCCCGACGCGCCGGGCGCTCGTGCACCACCCTCCATGCTGCCGTCACTGTCGGCCAGGATCACGTTGCTGCCTTCGCGCAGGCGGTCCAGCCCTTCGAGCACGACCTGCTCGCCGCCTTCGAGGCCGTCTTCCACCACCACCTTGATACCGTCCGAGGCGCCCAGCGTCACCGGACGGATGCTGGCCTTGCCCTCGTTGATGACGTAGACGTAGCTGCCCCTGGAGCCGAACTGCACCGAATCGGCGGGGATCGTCACCGCATCCTTGATGCTGCGCACCGCGAGGCGGACATTGACGAACTGGTTCGGGAACAAGGCATCGTCGGTATTGGCGAACTCGGCTTTCAGCCGCACCGTGCCGGTGGTGGTGTCGATCTGGTTGTCGAAAGTGCGCAGCACGCCGCTGGCGACCGGCTTGCGGTCGTCGCGGTCCCAGGCTTCCACCTCCAGCGCATGGCCGCGCGCCATTTCCTCGCGCAGCGTCGCCAGGTCGCGCTCGGGCACGGTGAACATCACCGCGATCGGGCGGGTCTGGACGATGCTGACGATGCCCTCGCTGTCGCCGCTGGAAATCAGGTTGCCGGCATCGACCCGGCGCAGGCCGACGCGGCCTTCGATCGGCGCCTCGATGCGGGTCCAGCCGAGCTTCAGGCGGGCGTCGTCGACCTGGGCCTGGTTGGACTTCAGCGTGCCGCGCAATTGATTGACCATCGCTTCCTGGGCTTCGACCTGCTGGCGGGCGATCGAGTCCTGCTTGAACAGCAGGCGGTAGCGGGCGAGTTCGGTTTCGGCGTTCTTGAGCTGGGCCTGGTTCTGCTGCAACTGGCCTTCGGCCTGGGCGAGGCCGACGCGGTAGGGCGCGGGGTCGATCTCGGCCAGCAATGCTCCCTTGCGCACCCGGTCGCCTTCGTTGAAGGCCAGCCTGATCAACTCGCCATCCACGCGGCTGCGCACCGTGACGCTGGCCAGCGGCGTGACCGTGCCGATCGCACGCAAGCGCACATCCAGCTCTCCGCGTTCGGCTGGCACGGTCTTGACCGGCACCGGGCCACCCCAGCCCATCATCGGTCGTGGCGGCCCGGAGGGTGCAGATGTTTGCGCCGCGGGGCGCAGGAAGTACCAGGTGGCCGCGGCCGCCGCAACGACTGCGGCCAGCAGCAAGAGGCGTGATCGCCCCTTCGATGACGAAGTGGAAGGCATGGGTTCGGGAAAGCGCGTGCTGCGCGGCGGCGTTCCCGGAGCGAAACGCCGGAATTGCCTGAAATGAAATTGAAAAGGAGATTTAAGTGAGATTCGTTCTCAAGTATAAAAGGCGCAGCGAGTCCTCTCAAGCTGAACGGGGGCTTTGACGTGATGTTGCCGCTTAGATTCCCCGGAGATGTTTGGTTTTTTCCGTGTTCAGAGCGGTCAAGCGTTCATTTGGATGATTGCGGCGCTTGCACGATTGTCCGTAGAAGCAGCTTCAGGCCGGCCACAACCATGCCGCGCCGCGCACGCCCGAGGCGTCGCCGTGCCTGGCCGGCACCAGCCGTGTGGCGATGCAGTCGGAAAAGACATAGGGGACCCACAGCGCGGGGACATTCGTATACAGGCGTTCGATGCGTGACAAGCCGCCGCCGAGCACGATCACGTCCGGATCGAGCAGGTTGATCACCCCGGCCAGCGCACGCGCCAGGCGCTGTTCGTAGCGCCGCAAGGTGGCGTCGCAGTCCGGGTCATGATTCGCCGCGGCCACGATCGCGGCTGCATCGAGTCTGCTGCCGTGGTGCCGGGCATGGTCGGCGGCCATGCCGGGGCCGGACAGCCAGGTCTCGATGCAGCCGCGGCGGCCGCAATAGCAGGCGGGTAGCGGCAGTTCGTCGGTCGTGGGCAGCGGCAGCGGGTTGTGCCCCCATTCGCCGGCGACGCCATTCACACCATTCAGCAGCCCGCCGCGGACGACGATGCCGCCGCCCACGCCGGTACCGAGGATCACCGCGAACACCACTTCCGCACCAGCGCCGGCGCCATCGGCGGCCTCGGACATCGCCAGGCAGTTGGCATCGTTGGCGATGCGTACCGGACGGCCGAGCAGGGCTTCGAGGTCCTGCTGCAGCGCCTGGCCGTTCAGGCAGGTGGAATTGGCGTTGCGCATGCGGCCGCTGCGCGGCGAGGCCGAACCCGGCGTGCCGATGCCCACCGTGGCGCGCAGGCCGACGTGCGCCTCGGCTTCACTGACCAGATCGGCGATGGTCTGCAGTGTGGCGGGATAGTCGCCCTGCGGCGTCGGCACGCGGCGGCGAAAGCGTTCGCTGCCGCGCTCGTCGAGGGCGACGAGCTCGATCTTGGTGCCGCCCAGATCGATGCCGATGCGCATGGCGCGCGGCGCTCAGGCCAGCCGTTCGACCGCGCTGCGATACAGCTCCAGCGCTTCGTCGCGGCTGTTGGCGCTGAGGCCGAGGTTGTTCACCAGGCCGTTGTCCAGGCTGTAGCACCATGCGTGCACGGTCACGTTCTGGCCGCGCTGCCAGGCTTCGCGCAGCACCGAGGTCTGGCACACATTGACCACCTGGTGGATGGCATTGAGTTCGCACAGCCGGTCGAGCCGGGCATCGGCGTCGTCGATCTGCGCCAGGCGCTCGGTGTGGCGGTCGCGCACGTCCTGCACGTGGCGCAGCCAGTTGTCGGTGAGACCGGTGCGGTTGTCGTTGAGCGCAGCCTTGACGCCGCCGCAGCCGTAGTGGCCGACCACCAGGATGTGCTTCACGCGCAGCATCTCGACCGCGTAGTGGATCACCGACAGTGCGTTGAGATCGGTGTGGACGACGACGTTGGCGACGTTGCGATGGACGAAGACCTCGCCCGGCGCCAGGCCGATGATCTGGTTCGCCGGCACGCGGCTGTCGGAACAGCCGATCCACAGGTACTCGGGCGACTGCTGGGCGACGAGGCGGGAGAAGAACTCCGGGTCCTCCGCCTGCATGCGCTCGGACCAGGCCTTGTTGTTGGCGAAGAGGTGTTCGATGGAGTGAGACATGGAAATCCTGGAAACGCGCGTCCGCGCGACAGGCGTGATTGTGACGGACAGCCCGGGGGCGGAACAACTGCCGGAAGCCGGCTTGAAGCCGGCATCGAGCGACTCAAGGCAAACGGCATATCTGTATTGACTATGCGGGAGCACTTGATGATAATCGCAACCGATAATAACAATTAGTATTGTTTATGGATGGCTGGGTGGCATGCCCCGCTTCCAGTCCGAGGCTGTCCATGACTGTCGTCCTGCCCATTACCTGGCAGGTTTTCGAGACCTTTTTTCGCCAGGAAACCATTGCATGAGCCGGCAGGCACGAACCTTCGTGAGTTTTTCCCCGTCCTTGCATTTGCGCCGGGGGCGCCTTGTCATTGGCGCCGCTGCAGCGCTGTTGGTTCTGGTGCTTTCCGGTTGCGCGAGCAAACCCGATATGGCCGGGCAGGAGCCCAGCGGCGCTGAAGCGGCACGCACGGACTCTCACGGCAAGCCTTATTCGGAAGGCGTCGTCTTCGAGCGCATTTACGTTGACTATGAGATTGCGCGCGACGGCTCTTTCACTCGCACGGCCGAGATCATCAAGCGGCTCGAGAATGCCCAGGGCATCGAGCGCGAAGGCAAGGCCCACCTGGTGTTCCAGCAGGGCATCGAGGAGGCGGAATTCATCGACGCCCGGGTGGCGCAGCCCGATGGCAGTGAAATCGTGCTGCAGCCGGACGTGGTGGAGATGAAGCCGTCTTATTCTTCTCTTCCGGCGCAGTTGTTCAGCAATCGCCAGCGCAAGACGCTGGTGTTTCCCGATCTGCAGCCCGGCAGCCGTGCGATTGCGACCGTGCGCATGCAGCGGCTCAAACCTGTGTTTCCCGGCCAGTTCACAGCGCTGACATGGCGTTCGCCGCATGTCGGCGTGGAGGATCTGCGTGTCCGCTACCGACTGCCGGTCGACATGCCCTTGCATATCGATGCACATGGCATCGAGATGACACGCGAAGTCGATGGCGAGATGGTGACGTGGACTGCACATATGCAAGTGCGTGAGCCATGGCCGCGTGAGTTGGGCAGTGTCGGAGCAGTGGATTACAGCCCGCGCGTCGCGATCAGCACCTTCCCGGACCATGCCGCCTTCGCCGCAGCCTACCGCGACATGATCGTCGGCCGCGACGAGGTGACACCCGCAATCCAGGCGCTGGCCGACGCACTGAGCGCCGACCTGAAGACGCCGCGCGAGCAGGTGCGGGCTTTGTACGAATGGGTGGTGGGCAACATCCGCTACGTCGCCGTTCCCCTCGGCCATGGCGCATGGGTGCCGAATCCGGCGGGTAGCGTACTGTCACTCCGCCACGGCGACAGCAAGGACCGCGCCGTGCTGCTGGCCGCGTTGCTGAAGGCCAGGGGCATCGACAGTTCGCTGGTGCTGCTCGATGCCGGTGGCAACTACTGGTTGCCGCGATATCCGACGCTTCAGTCGTTCGATCATGTGATGCTTCATGTGCCGGCGCTGGATCTGTATCTCGATTCGACCTCACCGTTTGTCGATTTCGGCAGCCTGTCGCCGCGGTTCGCCGGCAAACCTGCACTGCTCGTTGCCGATGGCAGAGTGGTGCAAACGCCGGTCGTATCAGCGCAGGATTCCGGCAGCCGTGTCCTGCAGCGAATGGTGCTCGACAGCGCAGGGCAACTGCAGGGCGATACCACGGTGCAGGTCAGGGGGAACATGGCGCTATCCTTCAGGGAGACGATGGCCCGGACGAAGCCGCTGACCGACGCCCAGATCGCGAGATCGATGCTCGTCAGTGCAGACGAACATGGACAGGCACTGCTTCGGCGGCCGACGAACCTAGCGCCGGGCGAGCCGCTGGAGGCCGGGCTGAGCTACACGCTGACCCGCGGGCTCGACCTGAGCACACCGGGAGTGTTGCCGGTGAAGCGCGGGGTGCGTTTCCACGGCATCGAGATGTTCGGCAGATCGGTCATGGACATCCCCCGCCGCGCGCCATTCGACTGTCTGGCAGTGACGATGGAGGAAGAGCAGCGCATCGCCTGGCCGGACACGGTGCGGCCTGGCGCACTGCCGCCCGGGCGCAGCCTGGTGTCGGAAGATGCGGCGCTGCCTTACACCTTCACGTCCGACTACAGGCTGGAAGGCAACGAAGTCGTCATCCAGCGCAAGCTGGTGGTGGCCCCCGCCAGCAGAAGCTGCCCGCCATCCAGCAATGCCGCCCTGCAGGTTCTGCTGCGTGAAATCGCACTCGAATACGACACGCTGTTGAGCTATACGCCGCGTTGAGACGCGGCCGGATCACGGCCGCGTGGGGTACGCATTCAGCTTTTCTTCCCGACAGAGAGATCATCAACCCATGTCCGTCGCCCCCCAATTGCAATCCCGCCCGCTGTCCATCGTGTCGGCCACCATGGTGCTGATCCTGCTGGCGCCTTCCGTGTGGGCGAACCAGCCATACACGGCGGGTGTCGTCTTCGAGCGTGTCCATGTCGATTACGAAGTTGCGCGCGACGGCACCTATGTACGCACGTCCGAGATCGTCAAGCGCTTCGAAAATGCCCAGGGCATCGAAGCGCACGGCAAGGCGCAACTGGCATTCCAGAGCGGCACCGAGAAGGCGGAATTCATCGATGCCCGGGTGGCGCAGCCGGATGGCCGCGAGATCGTGCTGCACCCGGATGACGTGCACCTGCAGGAGGCCTATCCCTTTCCCGAGGCGGCGGTATTCACCGACCGCAAGCGCAAGACCCTGGTGTTTCCCGACCTGCAGCCCGGTAGCAGGGCGATTGCTACTGCGCGCTCCCAGCGCCTCGAGCCGGTGATTCCGGGCCTGTTCTCGGCCCTGGAGTGGCGCTCGGCCCATTTCGCTTCGCTGGACACGCGCATCCGCTTCACGCTGCCAGCCGACATGCCGCTGCACGTCGAGGCGCACGATGCCGAAGTCACGCGCGAGGCTGACGGCGACAAGGTGACGTGGACGGTGACGATGAAGGTGGAGGAGCCGTGGCCGTCCGAGCCGGGCAGTGTTTCGGCCGTCGACTACAGCCCGCGCGTGGCGGTGAGTACTTTTGCCGACTACGGCGCATTCGCTGCCGCCTACCGCGACATGATCGCCGGCCGCGATGCGGTGACGCCGGAAATCCAGGCGCTGGCCGACGAACTGACTGCCGGCAAGGAGACGCCGCGCGAGCAGGCGCGTGCGCTGTACGAATGGGTGGCGGGCAACATCCGCTACGTCGCCATCCACATGGGCCGCGGCGGCTGGGTGCCGCATGCGGCGGGCGAAGTGCTGTCGCGCCGCTATGGTGACTGCAAGGACCACGTCACGCTGCTGGCCGCGCTGCTGCGGGCCAAGGGCATCGACAGTTCGCCGGTGCTGCTCAATGCCGGCACCAGCCAGTGGCTGTCGCAATATCCCACGCTGGCTTCGTTCAACCATGCGCTGCTCTACCTGCCCACGCTGGATCTCTACGTCGACTCGACTGCGCGCTACGTGGATTTCGGCATCCTGCCCTTCGAGTCGGCCGCCAAGCCGGCGTTGGTCGTCGCCGAGGGCCGCGTGGTGCAGACCCCGGCCGTACGGGCGCAGGATTCGGGCGCCAGTATCGTGCAGCGGATGACGGTCGATGCCGAAGGGCGCTTGCAGGGTGACACTACGGTGCGTTCGTCAGGGATCGCTGCACAGATGGATCGGGCGATGATGGTCCAGACCACCGCCGTGCCCGACGCCCAGATTGCCGCGGCCATCCTCACCAACGCGGGCGAACACGGGCAGGCGCAACTGCGCCGGCCGGCGAGCCTGGCGCTGGGCGAAGCGGTGGAAACCGGGCTGAGCTACAGCCTGACACGCGGACTCGACCTGAATGCACCAGGCCACTTCCCGATCACCCGGGGTGTGGGCTTCGGCGGTATCCAGCTCTATGGCAAGGCCATCATGGATTCGGCCCGGCGCGCGCCCTTCATGTGCCCGGCAACCACGATGATCGAGGAGCAACGCATCAAGTGGCCGGACAAGGTGCAGCTCGGCGCCTTGCCGCTGAGCCGCCGCCTGGTGTCGGAGGATGCGGAGCTGCCTTACACCTTCACGTCCGACTATGCGCTGGAAGGCGAGGGCGAAGTCGTCATCCGCCGCAAGCTGGTGGTGGATACCGCTAGCCCGGTGTGTCCACCAGCCAGCAATGCTGCCTTGCAGGCGCTGGCACGCGAGATCGCGTTCGAGTATGACGCGGCGCTGAGCTACGCACCGCGCTGAGACGGGGCAGACCGCCTGATAAGGCAGTTCTGGAGGGATTTAGCAAGAATCAAATCAGCGCCCGGTTAAAAATCATAGAGTGCAACACTGGCTGCTTCTGGTGCAGCAACAACCGGAGTCAAGCGCAGGGCGGTAATACAGGGGTTTCCAGAAGAGATGCGGCCACATGGTCATGTGGCCGTGCTCGCGAAGTACGAACGCCTGGCAGCGAATGTGTTCGATGGCTTCAGGCGGCAGCTTTCCGGCGTCGATCTCTTCCATACCGAAGCCTCATCAGAATTCATTCGATTGCCGTCCTGACATGAAGATCAACAAACCTGTCACGAATGTGGAACGGGAATTTCCCGACGGAAAGTACATCGTTTCACGTACCGATCTCAAAGGCATCATCACCTACGCCGACGACACGTTCGTCGAAATCAGTGGTTTTTCACGCGAAGAATTGATAGGCAAGAGCCACAACATCGTTCGCCACCCGGACATGTTGCCTGCGGCCTTTGCCTGGGCCTGGGACACGATCAAGGCCGACCGCCCGTGGCGTGGCATGGTCAAGAACCGCAGCAAGAACGGTGATTTCTACTGGGTCGATGCCTTGATCGTACCGGTGCTCAAGGACGGCAGGAAAGTCGGCTACATGTCGGTGCGCACCAAGCCGAGCCGGAAGCAGATTGCGGATGCCGAAGCGCTCTACCGGAAACTTGCCGACGGCAGCGCCAGCATTCCGAAAACGACGCTCTGGGCACGCATCCCGTTGCAGGCCAAATTCGCTGCGTTGGTCATCGTCATGATCCTCGCCCAGCTTCTTGGCGTCGGTATGCAGGTTTTGGGGCCCGACCTGGGCCTCACGGCAGACGTGACCGGGCAGTTCGTCATGCTGTTCGGCGTGGCCGGCATCGCTGCTGCGCTCGGTCTGCTCACTTTCCAGCGCGGCATGATGGTGGCTTTCAGCCGCATCACCAGCCGTTTGCAGAATATCGCCCAAGGTGATCTGACCGACGAAATTCCGCTGCACCGGGTGGATGAACTGGGCAAGCTGAACGATGCCCTGATCACCATGCAGACCCATCTGCGGGCGATGATGGCGGAAATTGCCGAGCAGAGTACGTCGGTCGACAGCCACATCCATTACCTCAGCAGGGAAATCGACGCCACCCGGCGGACAGCGGCGGTGCAGTCGGAGGCCGCCAACAGCATTGCCGCCTCGGTCGAGGAGATGGTGGCGTCGGTGGACCGGATTGCAGAGGACGCGCAGCAGGCGTCCCAGGCAGTGCAGCTGTCGCGCAACCTGCTCGAAGAGGCGACGCAGCGCATGCAGCAAAGCCAGCAGGCATCGGAGCACGTGGTCGTCACGGTGCGGGATGCCGGGCATACCATGGACGAGCTGTTCCAGTCGATTTCGGCCATCGAGCGAGTCAGCCAGGTCATCCGCGACATTGCCGACCAGACCAATCTGCTGGCGCTGAACGCCGCCATCGAGGCGGCACGGGCTGGTGAATCCGGGCGCGGTTTTGCCGTGGTTGCCGACGAAGTGCGCAAGCTGGCCGAAAATTCGAGCAAGCAGACGGGTGAAATCACCGCCAGCATCCAGCATATCCAGGGGCGCACCCAGAGTGTGCACGCCACCATGGCCGTCGCCGGAACCCAGGTGGAAACCGTCAATGCCACTGCCGAAACTGCCCGCAACGGACTGCATGCGGTGGTCGATCAGGGCGAACGGATTCATCTGCTGGCGGGCAACATTGCCACCGGCACCCGCCAGCAGGTTTCAGCGGGTGGCGAAATCGCTCAACGCATGGAAGACATCGTCAGCGGCATCGGCCAAACCTCGAACACCATTCAGGAAGTGGCCGTGCGCAGCAATCAGATCCAGCAGGCCACCGGTCGCCTGCGCGAGTTGATTGGCTATTTCCGCTTTATCCGGTGATCTCCGATCCAGGTCTTGCGGTTTCAGCGACGATCACCTGTGGCACTCAGGCACCGCCTTTTCGTCATCGGTGCCCCAGGCTCCAGCCAGTCGCGTACTTCCTGCCCGGTCAGGTGATGAACAGGTGTGGAGTAATGTATTGACAATGTCGATACACGAACTACACTGATCTCCTTCCCAGATCATGAGATTCGCCATGTCGCCCCCCCGCTCCGCAGCGCAAAAGACCGCGGCAAAGGATGAAGTCATCCAGATTCGTGCCCCGAGGCAAGCCAAGGTGTTGTTCGGCCAGGCGGCGGCTCTGCGCGGTCAGAAGCTGTCCGAATTCATGCTCGACTGCGCTTACCGCCAGGCCGAAGCAACTTTGCTCGACCAGCGCACCTTCTTTGTCGACGAGGAGGCTCATGCGCGCTTTCTGGCGCTGCTCGACGCCCCGCCCGCCATCTCCACCGACGCGGTACGACGGCTGCAGCGCAAAGCACCGTGGGAAGCGTAAGCGCCCCTTTGCTCGGCAGGCCGGAGCCGCTCGCCCCGCGCCACGACGTTTCGCGTTTCCGCAACGGCAGTCACCCTTCGCTTGACCATTGGCTGTACGAGCAGGCTCGACGCAGCGAAGGTTTGTCGGCCCGGAGCTACGTCGTTTGCCCCCAGGCCCAGCCTAATCGCGTTGTCGGTTATTTCTCCATCGCCACCGCGCTGGAACAGCGCAACGCGCTGCCTTCCGCCAAATTGCGCCAGAACATGCCGGAGCGCGTGCCGCTCCTGCTCATCGCCCGGTTGGCTGTCGATGCTGAATGGCAAGGCCAAGGGCTGGGGTCGGCGCTGCTTGCGGACGCGCTATGCCGTTGCCTTGCCGCATCCGAAATCGCAGGAGCGCGTGGCGTCATCGTGCATGCCATCGATAGCGCTGCCGTCGGGTTTTACCAGGCGCACGGTTTTACTCCCTCACCGCTGGGCGAACATGTTTTATTGATGCCTATCGAGACGGTGCGCGGCTGCATGGTGAAGCCATGAACGACATCATTTGGCCGCTGGATTTACGTCGTCGAGTATGGAGCTCAAACCATCATCAGTCTGTCCAAACCCCCAATTCAACCAACTGTTTCGTCGCTGCCTCGGCCCAGCCGCGATTGGCCGCCGGGCTGGCCGGGCTTGGGTGCAGCACACGGCCAAAGTTGATATCAGCCGTGCCGCTCAGCGCTTCCATGGCGCGCTTTTCCGCCCAGTTGCCAATACCAATCACCCATTCCGGCTGTAAGGCATCGACCAGCGTGCGCAGATGGACGTCGCAGACAGCCAGAAGCGGGCGCTGCTCGGCTGCAAGCAGCTTGTCCGGCGTAAGGTTGCGGCCGCCTTCGAAGAACATCAGCGGGCAGTAGTTGGCGACGAAGTGCTCGGCGAAGAAGGCTTCGGGCGTGCCGAAGCGTTCGCGGAACAGGCCCCACAGGCGTTGGCCGCTGACTTCGGAGCGGGTGCAGGCGAAGCCTTCGACCGGGCGCTTGGGGTTGGTTTCGCGCGGCTGGCCGACCGGGCCTTCCAGTTTCAGCCAGTCGCGGGCGCTGGCGATTTCGCCGAAGGGCACGCCGATCTGCGCCATGCCGAAGGGGCCGGGGTTCATGCCGACGAAGACCACGCGCTTGCGCCCTTCGCCGTAGCGTTCCAGGTAGCGGCGGTGCACTTCCCAGGCGTAGTCGAGCGGGTTGTAGACGTGGGTGACGGGCGCGGAGAAGCGCATCGCGTCGACTTCGGTCGACAGTTTGCGGGCGGCGTCGATGAGGAGGGAGGCGGTGGAAGTCATGGCGGTTGGAGCAGGAAAGCAGCGGAGAGTCGAGTTTAGCCGGATCGTTCGTGCCGGCGTGACACAGGCGACGGGCGATTCAGAAGATCAGGAATTTCAGCAGATACAGCGTCGCCATGCCGGCGGCGATGGTCGCCAGCACGTTGCGCGTGCGCCAGGCGACGATGACGGCGGCCAGTGCGGCCCAGGGGCGGGGCGTATCGAAGGCGAACTGGACGTCGCCGCCGTGCACGAACAGCGCGCTGGCGGTCAGTGCGGCGAAGCTGGCCGGGGCTATGTGACGGCACAGCGCATGCAGCCACCCAGGCAGCTCGTGCCGGGCGAAGAAACCGATCATCGCGTAGCGGTACAGGAAGGTCAGGATGCCGACGACGACCAGCAGGGCGAGCAGCGCGGGCGTGCTCATACTGCGGATCTCCGTTCCACGCGTTCGAGGCGGTGCCCCGTCCATACGCCGGCGAGCAGGCCGAGCAGGATCGCCGCGACCAGGCCGAGCTTGTAGGGCAGGTCGGCGAAGGCCAGCGCCCCCAGGCCGGCGACCAGGGCCGCGGCGCGGCCGGCGCGTTCGCGCAGCAGCAGCGTGAGCAGGGCGATGAAGGTCAGCGGCACGGCGAAGTCCAGCTCCCACTCGGCAGGGATGGTGGCGCCGAACAGCAGCCCGGCAGCGGTCGATAGTTGCCAGCCGGCCCACAGCGTGAAGCCGGCGCCGAAGAAGTACCAGTGGCGCAGATCGGCGCCGTCATCAGGCTGGGCGGTGTCGGCCGCGTGCCGCTGGTAGCGCAGCACGGCCACGGCGTAGGCTTCGTCGGTCAGCAAATAGGCGAGCAGCAGGCGCCAGCGGCGGGGCAGGTGGCGGACGTATTCGGCCATCGACGCGCTGTACAGCACGTGGCGCAGGTTGAGCAGGCCGGACGTCAGCGCGATCGGCAGCGCGCCGGCGCCGGCCGCCAGCATCTGCACGATGACGAGCTGGGCCGCGCCGGCGAAGACCACGGCCGAGGCCAGTTGTGCGATCCAGGCCGGTACGCCGGCGGCGAGCGCGGCGATGCCGTAGATCATGCCGAAGGGGATGACGCCCAGCAGCAGCGGCGCTTCGTCGCGGCAGCCGGCGAGGAATTCGCCGCCCGCGCTTGTTGCCTTTCCTGCCATCAGTCGTCCATCGCCGGATCGACTTTCGGCCGCCCCAGGCGCTGGAGCGCGTCGCGCAGCCACCACACCATGACCACGCCGGGCACGGCGACGACGATCGAGAAGATGAAGAAGGCCGGCCAGCCGATGCTTTGCGACAGCACGCCCGACAGCGGGCTGACGTAGATGCGGCCGACCGCGGCGAAGGCCGACAGCATGGCGTAGTGGGTGGCGCTGAAATGCTGGTTGCACAGGCCCATCAGCAGCGCGACGAAGGCCACCGTGCCCATGCCGCCGCTGATGTTCTCGCCGGCGATCACCGCCAGCAGCAGCAGGTCGAGCGCGGCAGGCGCGTCCAGCGAGACGATACCCCAGTCGAAGGCCGGCACCATCATCGCGCCCCAGGCGCCCTTGCCGAGCTGTGCCAGCAGGTAGAAGCCGAAGTTCGACACCAGCTGCAGCACGCCGAACAGCAGCAGCGAGCGGTACAGCGCCAGCCGCGTCATGATCAGGCCGCCGATGAAGGCGCCGAGGATGGTCAGCCAGATGCCGATGACCTTGTTGGCGATGCCGACTTCTTCCTGCGAGAAGCCCATGCCCTTGATCAGGAAGGGCGTGGTCAGGCTGCCGGCGAAGGCGTCGCCGAGCTTGTACAGGATGATCAGGGCGAGGAAGGCGGCCGCGCCCTGCTGGGCGAAATAGCTCGACAGCGAGCGGTTCAGGGTCTCGAAGCCGGCGCGGCGTGCCGCCCACCAGGCCAGCGGCAGCGCCAGCGCGATCTCGGCGAGGACGAACAGCAGCTGGATCCAGCGGTTGGCGTCGTCGGGGTCGAGTCCGAGCAGGATCAGCGCCTGGCGGGCGATCCAGTAGCCGGCGGCGACGCCGCACAGCATCGCGGCGAAGCCGATCAATTCGCGTTTGGGATCGGAATCGAGCGGCTTCAGCGCTGCCGACACGCGCGGCAGCGCCAGCAGCGAGACGATGCCGCAGCCCAGCATCAGCAGCGACATGGTCTGGTACACCCGCGGCCACGAGGCCCACTGGCCGGCCCAGATCAGCGCGATGCCGCCGGACAGGATCATCGCCAAGCGGTAGGCGAAGACGTGCACCGAGGCGCCCAGGCCGCGTTCGTCCTCGGGCAGCAGGTCGGTGCGGTAGGCGTCGACGACCACGTCCTGCGAGGCCGACAGGAAGGCGACCAGCACCGCGGCTGCGGCGAACAGGCCGGGGGTGGCGGTCGGCGACAGGCTCGCCATCCACCACAGCAGCGCGGCGAGCGCGAGCTGGGTCAGCGCCAGCCAGCCGCGGCGGCGGCCGAGCCAGGGTGGCTCGAAGCGGTCCATCAGCGGCGCCCACAGGAACTTGAAGGTGTAGGGCACGCCGACCAGGCCGAAGAAGCCGATGGTGGCGAGATCGACGCCGTCGACCGTCAGCCAGGCCTGCATCGCCTGGCCGGTCAGCGCCAGCGGCAGGCCGGAGGCGAATCCGAGCACCAGGATGGCGGACAGGCGCCAGCTGCGGGCGAGAGCGAGGGGATGAGAGGCGGGCAAGAGGCGTGGGCGGGCAGCGTGGCGGGACGGCGCATTATCGCAGATCGGCAAGGCCTCGCCGGCAGATACGGAGCGGTATGGGGAGTCTACACAATTCGATACGTTGCTTGCGTCCGCGGGCGGATGCCTCAACAATGCCGCCATCCAGCCGAGTTCGGCTGCAGAATTTCCAGCTTCGAGGAGGGAGTCCTTCATGTCGTACACAGTGACCGTGGTATTCGGCGGCAACCGCGAGTACGAATTTGCGCTGCATGAATCCGCAGTGGCGGGCACGACCAAGGAACAGGCGCGCAGCTGGCTGGCGCAGGAATTCGAGGAGCTCGAATGCACCCCGTCCAACCCGATGGGCAAGGTGCTGGTGCTGGACATGGTCCTCAACGTCGCCAAGTACGGCGGCGAGAGCCGCTTCGAGCAGGCCACCGAGTGGGCGAAGAAGTTCGCGCTGGTGACGGCGGCTGCGCTCGATCGCCCGGCGATCCGCGTCGACGTGGCGGGTTTCACCGTCGGTTGATCCCCGCTGCCCGGGGCCGCCAGCCGATGGACGGTGGCGGCAGGGCGGTCAACGGTCCGGATGGGGCGGGTAGGGCGTAGCGAACCCATCATGCCGGGCCACAGGCGCACCGCGGGCCTTTTTTGAAGTGGTGGGTTTTGCCTTCGGCTCTACCCACCCTGCCGATTCAAACGGCCTATGCAGGAACCGGGCTGATCGGCCGGCCCGGCCTAGGCGGCCCGGCCCAGCCGATACACCGCCACGCTGGCGAGGAAGTTCGGCTCTTCCAGCACCAGCTTGCCTTCGTCGAAAGCCAGCCGCTCGCGTACCGCGATGCCGTTCATCTCGCACAGCACGTCGAAGTCGGCGATGGTGAAGAAGCGCACGTTGGGGGTGTTGAACCACTGGTGCGGCAGGCTCTCGGACACCGGCATGCGGCCGTTGAGGATGCTCTGGCGGTGCCGCCAGTAGCCGAAGTTCGGGAAGCTCACCACCGCCTCGCGGCCGACGCGCAGCATCTCGTGCAGGATGCCCTGGGTGTTGTGCATGGCCTGCAGCGACAGGCTCATGATGACGTGGTCGAAGAAGCCGTCCTCCAGGCCGACGAGGCCTTTCTCCAGATCCATCTGGATCACGTTGATGCCGTTCCTGACGCTCGCCTGCAGCTTGTCGGGGTCGTTCTCGACGCCATAGCCCTGGACCTGGCGCACTTCCACCAGATGCCGGAGCAGGGTGCCGTCGCCGCAGCCGAGGTCGAGCACCTTTTCGCCGGGCTCGATCCATTGCGCGATCACTTCATGGTCGTAACGATAGGCGGTCATGTCATACCTCGATGCGGTCGAACCAGGCCGACAGCAGCGCGTGGTAGCGCGCTTCGTCGAGCAGGAATGAGTCGTGGCCGGCGGGGCAGTCGATGTCCGCGTAGCTGACGTTGCGCTTGTTGTGCAGCAGCGCATAGACGATTTCGCGCGAGCGTTCGGGCGAGAAGCGCCAGTCGGTGGTGAAGGAGATCACCAGGAAGTCGGCGCTGGCGCGCGCCAGCGCGGCCGGCAGGCTGCCGCCGTAGTCGAAGGCGGGGTCGAAGTAGTCCAGCGCCTTGGTCGTCAGCAGGTAGGTGTTGGCGTCGAAGTAGCCGGCGAACTTGTCGCCCTGGTAGCGCAGGTAGGACTCGATCTCGAACTCGACGTCGTAGCTGTAGGTGTTGCGGCCGTGGCGCAGGCTGCGGCCGAATTTCTCCGCCATCGAATCGTCGGACAGGTAGGTGATGTGGCCCACCATGCGCGCCAGCTTGAGGCCGCGCGCCGGCACCACGCCGTGCTCGTAGTAGTGGCCGCCGTGGAACTCGGGGTCGGTCAGGATGGCCTGGCGCGCGACTTCGTTGAAGGCGATGTTCTGCGCGGTGAGCTTGGGCGCGGCGGCGATCACGGCGACGTGGCCGACGCGTTCGGGGAACTGCAGCGACCACGACAGCGCCTGCATGCCGCCCAGGCTGCCGCCGACGACCGCGGCGAAGCGTGCTATGCCGAGCCGGTCGGCCAGCCGCGCCTGCGATTCGACCCAGTCCTCGACGGTGACGAAGGGGAAGTCGGCGCCCCACAGCTTGCCGGTGGCCGGATTGGTCTGGTTGGGGCCGGACGAGCCGTAGCAGCCGCCGAGGTTGTTCACCCCGATGACGAAGAACTTGCGCGTGTCCAGCGGCTTGCCCGGGCCGATCAGGTTGTCCCACCAGCCGACGTTGTGCGGATCGTCCGCATAGTGGCCGGCGAGGTGGTGCGAGCCCGACAGCGCGTGGCAGACCAGCACCGCGTTGTTGCGCTCGGCGTTGAGCGTGCCGTAGGTCTCGTAGACCAGATGGTAGTTGTCGAGCTGCCCGCCGCTGCGCAGCTTGAGCGGCTCGGCGAAGTCCGCCCGCTGCGGTGCGACGACCCCGACGGATTGAGCTTGGATCATGTTCGTGCCGTAGAAAACAAAAAACCCAGTCGGCTGAAGCAGCGGACTGGGTGCCCTCGCTTTAGCCGTATTTGTTGAGCGCCCGCAAGCTGTTGATCAAATCGGCGCTAGGTCCGGCGAACTTAGCGCCCGCCGCGGGAAAAGTCAAACCTCGCGGCATGATAAGATTTTCCTCCGCATCACCAATCGGTACCGTCATGATCCAGGTCATCGTCAATGGCCAGCCCCAAGCGCTGGCGCCCGGTCTCACCGTCCTCGGCCTGCTCGAAGCGCGCGGCCTCGTCGGCAAGCGCCTGGCGGTCGAGCGCAACGGCGACATCGTGCCCAAGGCGCGCCATGCCGAAGTGCAGCTCGCCGAGGGCGACCGGGTCGAGATCGTCGTCGCCGTCGGCGGCGGCTGAGTCCGGCACCCGCCGGCCGCAGGTCCGGCCGCTGAATCCGCCTTCGCGCAGCGCATGCATCGGCGCAAGCTCCACCCCATCATCGAGAACAACACAGGCTTTCACACCATGAACGACCCCCTGGTCATCGCCGGCAAGTCCTACGGCTCGCGCCTGCTGGTCGGCACCGGCAAGTACAAGGATTTCACCGAGACCCGCGAGGCCATCGACGCCAGCGGCGCACAGATCGTCACCGTCGCCATCCGCCGCACCAACATCGGCCAGAACCCGGACGAACCCAACCTGCTCGACGTACTGCCGCCGGACCGCTTCACTATCCTGCCCAACACCGCCGGCTGCTACACCGCCGACGACGCGGTGCGCACGCTGCGCCTGGCGCGCGAGCTGCTCGACGGCCACGCGCTGGTCAAGCTCGAAGTGCTGGGCGACCCGAGCAACCTGTTCCCCAACATGCCGGAGACGCTGAAGGCGGCCGAGATCCTGGTCAAGGACGGCTTCGACGTCATGGTCTACTGTGCCGACGACCCGATCCAGGCCCGCATGCTGGAAGACATCGGCTGCGCCGCGGTGATGCCGCTGGCCTCGCTGATCGGCTCGGGCATGGGCATCCTGAACCCGTGGAACCTGCGCCTGATCATCGACAACGCCAAGGTGCCGGTGCTGGTCGATGCCGGCGTCGGCACCGCGTCGGATGCGGCGATCGCGATGGAGCTGGGCTGCGACGGCGTGCTGATGAACACCGCCATCGCCGGCGCCGGCCAGCCGGTGCTGATGGCGAGCGCGATGAAGAAGGCGGTCGAGGCCGGCCGCGAGGCCTTCCTGGCCGGACGCATGCCGCGCAAGTTCTACTCGGCCGACCCCAGCTCGCCGACCCAGGGGCTGATAGGTTCATGAGCGAGGCAGGCGAAGTGCAGCACGACATGCAGCAAGCCGTGGCCGGTATCGAGATCATCGGCCGCGACAGTCCCGAGCACCGCTTCTCCAGCCGCAGCATCCGCAGCTTCGTGCTGCGCCAGGGCCGCATGTCCGAAGCGCAGCAGCGCTACCTGGACGAGATGCTGCCGAAGATCGGCATCGATTACCGCATGGCGCCGCTCGACCTGGATGCGGCCTTCGGCCGCCAAGCACCGAAGATCCTCGAGATCGGCTTCGGCATGGGCGAGACCACGGCGAAGATCGCCGCGGCGATGCCCGGCCACGACTTTCTCGGCATCGAAGTCCATACGCCGGGCGTCGGCGCGCTGTGCAAGCTGATCGCCGAAGGCAAGCTGAGCAACCTGCGCATCATGCAGCACGACGCCGTCGAGGTGATGCGCGACATGATCGCCGACGGCGCGCTGGCCGGCGTGCATGTGTTTTTCCCCGACCCCTGGCGCAAGAAGCGCCACTTCAAGCGCCGCATCATCCAGCCGGATTTCGTCGCCCTGATCGCGCAGAAGCTGGCGCCGGGCGGCTACCTGCACTGCGCCACCGACTGGGAAGACTACGCGCACTGGATGCTCGAGGTGATTTCCGCCGAGCCCCTGCTGCACAATACTGCCGACGGCTTCGCGCCGCGGCCCGACTACCGGCCGCTGACCAAGTTCGAGAACCGCGGCCTGAAGCTGGGCCACGGCGTCTGGGACCTGGTGTTCCGCCGCCGCACCGACTGAGGAGGGGCGTCCTGTGATCCGGGGCCTGTTCCGTTTCATCTTCGCCACGCTGCGGCTGTTCGTGCGCACACTGGACTTCGTCGTGCGCGGGCTGTTCTACGCCATGCTGGTGTTCGGCGTCGGCATGGTCGTGGCCTTCTTCTTCCGCCCCGAACCCGAGATCCCGGCCGGCTCCGCGCTGCTGCTGCGTCCGGGCGGCGCCATCGTCGAGCAGGCGGTGTTCGACGGGCCGCTGGACCTCCTCGGCTCCGGCGGTACGCCCACCGGGCAGAACGTGCTCGCCGACCTGCTCGAAGCGGTCCGCCTGGCCAAGGACGATGCACGCATCAGCGCGCTGGTGATCGAAACCGACCAGTTGATGGCCGGCGGCTTCTCCAAGCTGGGCGAGCTGCGCGACGCCATCCTCGACTTCAAGGCCTCGGGCAAGCCGGTGCTGGCGCGCGGCGAGCGCTTCACCCAGGGGCAGTACTACCTGGCGACGGCCGCCGACGAAGTGCACCTGTCGCCCGACGGCTTCGTGCTGCTGCACGGCCTGTCGCGCTACGGCGCCTATTTCAAGGATGCGCTCGACAAGCTGGGCGTGAAGATGCACGTCTTCCGCGTCGGCGAATACAAGTCCTTCTCCGAGCCCTTCACCCGCAACGACATGTCGGACGAGGATCGCGCCGCTTCGCGCGACCTGCTCGACGGCGTGTGGGCGATGCTGCGCGACGACGTCGCCGCGGCGCGCAAGCTGGCGCCGGAAGCGATCGACGCCCATGTGAACGACTATCGCGATGCGCTGGCGGCAGCCGGCGGCGACGGCGCGCTGGCGGCACGCAACGCCGGCCTGGTCGACCGCTTCAGCACGCGCGACGAATGGCGCGCACGCCTGATCGAGCGTGTCGGCACGAAGTCGCACAACAGTGATCCGCGCATGGTCGATGTCGATCGTTACCTGGCCGTGGCGCGGAGCAAGCAGCCGCAGCATGGCGAGCAGGTGGCGGTGCTGGTGGCGCAGGGGGCGATCGTCGATGGCCGCGAGCCGGCCGGCGTGGTCGGCGGCGACACCTTCGCCGAACTGATCCGCGCCGTCCGCAACGATGACCAGGTCAAGGCCCTGGTGCTGCGCATCGACAGCCCGGGCGGCAGCGCCTGGGCGTCCGAAGTCATCCGCCGCGAACTCGAACTGACGCGCAAGGCCGGCAAGCCGGTCATCGCCTCGATGAGTTCGGTGGCGGCATCCGGCGGCTACTGGATCGCCGCCGGTGCCGACGAGATCTGGGCGGCGCCGGCGACCCTGACCGGCTCGATCGGCATCTTCGCGATGTTCCCGGAGTTCTCCGAACCCTTGCAGCGCCTCGGCATCAACATCGACGGCGTCGCCACCGCGCCGCTCGCGGGTGCGCTCGATCCGCGCCGGCCGCTCAGCCCGGCCGCGGCCGAGGCGATGCAGCTTGGCATCGAGCACGGCTACCGCCGCTTCATCGATGTCGTCGCCAAGGCACGGGACATGAAACAGGGCGAAGTCGAGACCGTCGCCCGCGGCCGGGTGTGGCTCGGCGCGGCGGCGAGCGAGCTGGGCCTGGTGGACCAGACCGGCGGCCTGGAGGCGGCAGTCGCCGCCGCCGCGGCGCGCGCCGGCCTGGAGAGCTACGACGTGGTGTGGCCGGAGCCGGGCCAGTCGCTGCAGGAACGCCTGCTGCGCCGGCTGGCGGGTTTCGCCGGGCAGTTCGGCATCGAACTGCCCCAGGCCGCGCCGTCGCCGCTGCTTCGCCTGCTGGCCGAAGCGCAGGCGCCCGCAGCAGCCCTGCTGCAATGGAACGATCCGCAGCACCACTACCTGCATTGCCTGTGCGAGGCGCCCTGAGGGGCGCGCGCATGTGTCATCCATCCCGAGCGTGAACAAGGAGACCGCATGAGACTCAGCAGCCAGAGCTTTGCCGACGACAATCCCATCCCGGGCGAGTTTGCCTTCTGCATTCCGGCCGACGAGGGCTACGTGTGCCTGGGCGGCAACCACAATCCGCAACTGGAATGGTGCGAGGTGCCCGAAGGCACGCAATCCTTCGTGCTGATCTGCCACGACCCCGACGTGCCGAGCAGGGGCGACGACGTGAACCAGGAAGGGCGCACGGTGCCGGTGGATCTGCCGCGGGTGGATTTCTTCCATTGGGTGCTGGTCGATCTGCCGCCCGACCTGCGTTCCATCGATGCCGGCCAGTTTTCCAACGAAGTGACGCCCGGCGGCAAGCAGGGGCCCGACACTTCGCTCGGCGCCCGGCAGGGCGTCAACGACTACACTGCCTGGTTCGCCGGCGACGAGTCGATGAAGGGCGACTACTACGGCTACGACGGCCCCTGCCCGCCGTGGAACGACGAGCTGATGCACCACTACGTATTCACGCTGTATGCGCTGGACGTGGCGAACTGCCCGGTCGAAGGCCGCTTCAGCGGCCAGGACGTGCGCGCGGCGATCGACGGCCACGTGCTGGCGGAAGCGCGCATCACGGGGACGTATACGCTGAATCCGTCGCTGCTCTGATATTGCGCCGTTCCCGACTCCCACCCGGCCCGCCTCTCGAGGTGGGAGCCGGGCGGGGTTTCAGTCTTCCAGGAACACCTGCAACAGGTCGTTCAGGAAACGCTGCCCGCGTGCGCTGGGCCTGATGCGGTTGTTGCCCGCCTCCAGCAGCCCTTGTTCCTGCGCAGCGCGCAGCTTGCCGCCGATCGCCTCGAGCGGAATGCCGGTGCGCGCGGCGAACAGCTTGGCCGGCACGCCATCGGTCAGGCGCAGCGCGTTCATCATGAATTCGAAGGGCAGTTCCGCCACCGCGACTTCGCGGGCTTCCTGCACGAAGTCGCCGCGCGCCGCGCCTTCGAGATAGCGTGCCGGGTGCTTGTGGCGCATCTCGCGGCGGATGCCTTCGTGGCTGGACAGCTTGCCGTGGGCGCCGGGGCCGATGCCGAGGTAGTCGCCGAAAGTCCAGTAGTTGAGGTTGTGCCGGCTCTGGCCGTGCGGGCGGGCGAAGGCGGAGGTTTCGTAGTGCGCGAAGCCGGCGGCGGCGAGGCGGGCCTCGATCGCTTCCTGCATGTCGGCGGCGCTGTCGTCGTCGGGCAGCGATGGAGGGTCGTGGGCGAACGGGGTGTTCGGCTCCAGCGTCAGGTGGTAACAGGACAGGTGCTCGGTGCCGAAGCCGAGCGCGGTGTTCAGGTCGGCCAGCGCCTGCTCCAGCGTTTGGCCGGGCAGGGCGTACATCAGGTCGAGATTCACGCGCTCGAAATGCGTGGCGGCGGCCTCGATCGCGCGTTTTGCCTCGTCGCCGCCGTGGATGCGGCCGATTCTGGCCAGCATGGCGTCGTCGAAGCTCTGGATGCCGAGCGAGATGCGATTGACGCCGGCGGCGCGGTAGTCGCGGAAGCGTTCGGCTTCGACGGTGCCTGGGTTGGCTTCGAGGGTGATCTCGGCCAGCGGGTCGAGTTGCAGCAGCATGCGGACGCTGGTGAGCAGGGTATCGAGCGTGGGCGCCGACATCAGGCTGGGCGTGCCGCCGCCGATGAAGATGCTGTGCACCCGCCGGCCCCAGACCTGTGGCAGCGCGTGCTGCAGGTCGGCGAGCACGGCGTCGAGCCAGGCCTGTTCCGGAATGCCGTTGTCGCGTGGTGTGTGCGAGTTGAAGTCGCAATAAGGGCACTTGCGCACGCACCAGGGGAAATGCACGTACAGCGCCAGCGGCGGCGGGGCATCGAGTTGCGGGCGCTGCGGCAGCGGCACTGTGCGTGCCGCCGGGGCGGGGGTGAGCGGGATGATGCGACGGGTCACGGCAGGGTCCAGGGCCGGGCGGAGCGGGGCGGCGCCGGACTGCGCGCCAGGCCCGCCCGGCGGCTTACAGCGGGTGTGATTCGAGGCGGGCGAGCAGGTGGCGCATCGCCGCGCCGCGGTGGCTGAGGGTGTTCTTCAGCGCGGCGTCGAGTTCGGCGGCGGTCTGTTCGAGTTCGGGCAGCCAGAACAGTGGGTCGTAGCCGAAGCCGCCTTCGCCGCGCTCGGCGCTGAGGATCTGGCCGTGCCATTCGCCGTCGGCGATCAGCGGCTGCGGATCGTCGGCGTAGCGCACCAGCACCACCACCGAGCAGAAATAGGCGCTGCGCTGTTCCGGATCGGGGAAGGCGGCCAGCTTTTCCAGCAGCAGGGCGTTGTTGCGCGCGTCGGACTTCGGCTCGCCGGCGAAGCGGGCCGATTGCACGCCGGGTGCACCGGCCAGCGCTGCGACGCACAGGCCGGAATCGTCGGCCACCGCCGGCAGGCCGGTGGCCGCGGCGGCGTGGCGGGCCTTGGCGAGCGCGTTCTCGACGAAGGTCAGGTGGGGCTCTTCGGCCTCGCCGACGCCCAGCGCGCTCTGCGGAATGATCTCGATGCCCAGCGGCGCGAGCAGGGCCTGCATTTCGGCCGCCTTCTTGGCGTTGTTGCTCGCCAGTACCAGTCGTTTGCTCATGTCGGGCTCCTCGTGTTGGCGCCATGAGTTGTGGCGTCACTTAGGGCGGCGCGCTGCAGTTCGACCAGGCGGCGGATGCCGCCTTCGGCGAGGTCGAGCAGGGCGTTCAGCTCGGTGCGCGAGAAGGCTGCGCCTTCGGCCGTGCCCTGCACCTCGATCAGGCCGCCGCTTTCGGTCATGACCACGTTCATGTCGGTGTCGCAGTCCGAGTCTTCGGCGTAGTCCAGGTCGAGCACCGGCGTGCCCTGGTGGATGCCGACCGACACCGCGGCGACGAATTCGCGCATCGGGCTGCGCGCCAGCTTGCCGGCGGCGACCAGGCCGCCGATGGCGTCGTGCACCGCGACGCAGGCGCCGGTGATGGCGGCGGTGCGGGTGCCGCCGTCGGCCTGCAGCACGTCGCAGTCGATGATGATCTGGCGCTCGCCCAGCGCGGCGAGGTCGACCACCGCGCGCAGGCTGCGGCCGATCAGGCGCTGGATCTCCTGCGTGCGGCCGGTCTGCTTGCCCCTGGCCGCTTCGCGCGCGCCGCGGGTGTGGGTGGCGCGCGGCAGCATGCCGTATTCGGCGGTCAGCCAGCCCTGGCCCTTGCCGCGCAGGAAGCCCGGCACGCTGTCTTCGACGCTGGCGGTGCACAGCACGCGGGTGGCGCCGAATTCGACCAGCACCGAGCCTTCGGCGTGGCAGGTGAAGCCGCGGACGAGGCGGACCTTGCGGAGTTCTTCGGGTTTGCGCTGGCTGGGTCGCATGGGGATGTCCTGTAGCTATCGTTTGTCGAATTTGTGGATGGCGGCGTTGATCTCGCGGATCGCGCGTTCGATCTCGTCCTCGTCGAGGTCGACGAGGCGGCCGCTGCCGCGGCTGGAAAGCTCCATCTCGGTGGCGAAGTCGTCGAGCGCCATGGTCTGCGTCGAAATGGCGTCGGGCTGCGCCGCGCCGGTGTCGTCGTGCCAGCACATGGCCACCAGCGACAGGTTGTCGGCCTTGTCGCCGCCGTGGAATTCGGCCCGGTCGAGCAACTGCGGCACGGCCTCGGCAAGCGGCTTGCCGTTCAGGCCGAAGACGATGGTGTCGTCGTCGAGCGGTCCCCACACGCCGTCGCTGCACAGCGCGATGAGGTCGCCGTCCTTCAGTGCGCAGGGCTCCGAATAGTCGATCTGCGGTGCATGCGTGCCGCCGAGGCAGGAGTAGATGCGGTTGCGTCCGGGATGGGTGGAGGCTTCGGCGGCGTTGATGATGCCTTGTTCGAGCAGCAACTGCACGCGCGAATGGTCGCGCGTTTGTTGCAGGATGCGGCCGCGGCGCAGCAGGTAGAGGCGGGAGTCGCCCGCATGGGCCCACCAGGCCGTGCCGTCCTGGACCACGCAGGCGACGATCGTCGTGCGCGGCGCCTCGGCGAGATGGCGGTCGAAGCTGTCGTCAAGGATGGCGTGGTGCGCGCCGGTCAGCGCGCGCGACAGAAAGTGCAGCGGATCGGCCAGCGCCGGGTGGGCGTCGCGCTGGAAGGCCTGGGTGATGTACTGCGCGGCGATGTGGGCCGCCAGCTCGCCGTGCTGATGTCCGCCCATGCCGTCGGCGACCAGCATCAGCAGCGCATCGCGCGAATAGCAGTAGGCGATGCGGTCCTGGTTGGCGGAGCGGCGGCCGGTGCGGCTTTCCTGGTAGATGGTGAATCGCATGCTGCGCTCCTTCAACTGCGGCCGACGAAGGCCTTGAGCCGGCTGCCGAGATCGGTGAACCAGCGCGTGTGCGGCGTGGCCTCGGTCGTCGCCGTGGCTTTCTGCACCAGGGCTTTCTGCAGCGCATAGACGCTCTGCGGCCGGGCCAGCGGGTCGAGCTGCAGGCACCAGTCCACCAGCCCCAGCAACTGTGCGCTGTACTTCTCCGCATGCGTCCTGCTGAGCGGCTGCAGCGTGTCGTGCTTGACGCGCTCGTCCGCGCGCGGCGGCGCCTTGCCGACGATACAGGCGTGCAGCGCGGCGCCGACGCTGTAGACGTCGCTCCAGGGGCCGAGCTGGTCGCGGCGGTCGTACTGTTCGGGGGCGGCGAAACCGGGGGTGTACATGGGCTTGAGCACCGGCTGGTTGCTCGCCAGCGTCTGGCGCGAGGCGCCGAAGTCGAGCAGCACCGGCGTGCCGTCGGCGCGCAGGTAGATGTTGGAAGGCTTGATGTCCAGGTGCAGCAGTTTGTGCGCATGCACCTCGCGCAGGCCGTTCAGCATGCGCACGAACACCGTGCGGATGAAGGACTCCTTCAGCTCGCCGCGATGCTTCTGGATGATGTCGTGCAGCGTGCGGCCGCGCTCGAACTGCATCACCATGTACACCGTGCCGTTGGCGCGAAAGAAGTTCAGCACGCGGACCACGTTGGGATGCAGCAGCTTGGCCAGCGAGCGCCCTTCCTCGAAGAAGCATTTCATGCCGTAGCGAAAGGCGGGCAGATGCTCCTCAGACACCTGCGGCTCGATCTCGCCATCCTTGCGCAGCGCCAGCGAGTTGGGCAGGTATTCCTTGATCGCCACCGGCGTGCCGACTTCGTCGTGTGCCAGATACACGATCGAGAACCCGCCCAGCGACAACTGGCGGTCGATGCGGTACTGGTCGAGCTGGAAGCCTGCGGGCAGCGCGCAGTTGGCTTGAGGCGGCATCTTCGTGGGCGCTAGAATCCGGGCTTTCCCAGCCTCTTTCCTGAGTGGGACCCGCAGTGTAATCCATCGCGCCGGGTTCCCGGAGACCCCCGATGATCCAAAGCATGACCGGCTTCGCGGTCCAGACCCGCGACCTGGGCAGCGTCAGCCTGCACCTTGAACTGCGCAGCGTGAATTCACGCTATCTCGACCTCGGCTTCCGCATCGTCGACGACCTGCGCCAGGCCGAACCCGCCATCCGCGAGCGCATCAGCGCCCGCCTCGGCCGCGGCAAGGTCGAATGCCGCCTGAATCTGCAGGCCGGCCATAGCGCCCCGCGCAGCCTGGCGCTGAACGGCACGCTCGCCGACCAGCTCGCCGAAGCCCAGGCCACGCTGCGCGCGCGCTTCCCCGACGCCGCGCCGCTGTCGGTGAACGAACTGCTGCGCTGGCCCGGCATGCTCGCCGACGACAGCCTCGGCTTCGACGAACTGCTGCCGCACATCCGCGCGCTGGCCGACGCCGCCCTCGACGAAATGATCGCCACCCGCCGGCGCGAAGGCGAAAAGCTCGCCGACGCCATCCGCGAGCGCGTCGCCCGCATGCGCGAACTGGTCGCCACCGCCTCGCCGCGCATGCCCGCCATCGTCGCCGAATACCAGGACCGCCTCACCGCCAAGCTGCGCGACGCCGTCGCCAGCCTGGACGAAGACCGCATCCGCCAGGAAGTCGCCCTCTACGCCCAGCGCATCGATGTCGCGGAGGAACTGACGCGGCTGAGCACTCATCTCGATGAGGTGGAGCGCATTCTGAAAGCGCCCGGTGCTGCGGGCAAGCGGCTGGATTTCCTGATGCAGGAGCTGAATCGGGAGGCGAACACGTTGGCGTCGAAATCGCCGGCGACCGACATCACGGGAATTGCGATGGAGATGAAGGTGTTGATCGAGCAGATGCGTGAGCAGGTGCAAAACTTAGAATGAGGGGGCGGGTGGGGATATGTGGCCCAATTTCTGGATATTCCGATCGAACTCATCGGACGACAATGCCGGCATGGTGGTTCCTCTTCATACTGGACTCACCATGCAAAAATCTGTCGGTATGCTCAATTTCTCTCAACCGCATCAGGTTGAGTCGTTTGAAGAGGGAGCATAGCCTTCCCACAGGGAAGGCTGGGTGGAGGTAATCGGGCAAGGTAATAGATGGTATCCAGATAATGAAAATCCTGTGCGACTCGCGGCAAATAGGATGGGCGGATTAATTGACCATGTCGAGGTAGCCGCAGATGGGTGCCCCTCGCTTGTCGAGGCGCGGCATGCCGCCAATGGAACGCAGAACCGATCGTGACAGTAGCTTGTTGCCGGCAATGCAGGATGTCTCTGGCATCATTATGCAGTCAGGGCATGCTCCGCCGCGTGCCGTACAAAGTGAGCCCGTGCCGCATTGAGTGGCCTTTGAGCCCAACATCGCCGTCAACATTGCAGTACCCGTATTGCGCCAGAGCGCCGACAGGTTACCCAGGTCCATCGTGGTTCCGTTGCGATAGACCACAAAGGCCAAATCAGCAGGGAAGATGTATTCGCCAAGCGAACCTAGGTCTAGGCCGGAATATTCGGAGACGTGCTTCATCAATAGGTGCGAATAGCTGTGGAGCAACGTATACAGGTAGAGATAGACGGGGGGTGTAGTCGTCTCGGGCAGATTGTCCAGGAATGGACTCATTGACTCTGTTGCGCCCAACAGGCCCGCGCCAATTTTCTCGCCGGCGTTCAGCGTGAACATGTCCGGGCATTTCAAACTATGCAGCCATTCGAGAACACTTTCTTCTTTGAGGCGTACGTAAATGGCCTCGTTACCCTGTTGGACAACGTACACGGGATACCGTGTGCTGTCGTTTTGCTTTACCGGTGGAAACAGATTCAGACGGACAGGCATGTCCATGCCGCGCTTGTCCCGGAGAATGGGTGTCGACTCCATTCTGGAGTAGCCGAAGCTGAAGCGACATAGATCAAACTCGCGGATGAGCCCCATGTCGTCAAGCCCCATCTTGTCGAGCAAAGTACGCGTCGCAGCCTGAACTTGCTCCGTCCTGTCCTTGTCCTCGGGCGCAAGGTCTTCGTCCAACCTGGTGAACGAGACATATGGTTTCTTGCCGTTCGTTCTGGTCTCGACGTCAAGGCGGGAACTCTTCAATGTGGCATGCTCGATAGCCAGACGGAACGGGTCGAACTTCGATGCAAACTTCGATTGCCTGTCGCGGATGTTCGATAGCACCGTTAGCGGAAGGTCCACCTTTGGCAGCAGAATCTGGCGTCGCCGAAGTTCATCTAGGACGCGTTGCTTGTGACTATAAGCAAGGTTAATTGACCCTTTGAGGGTCGTACGTATGGGTTCTGGAAACTCCTCCAGCGTATGGATTTGTTGCACAGCCGCCAGATAGTCCGCTAAGTCTTTGGTGCACTCGGGCTTGCCCTCGCAGGCTTTTTGTACGTCTTCGTCCGCAATATCCTGAGCGGCGAATCCATACTGCTTGGCGACAAAATCTTTGAGCTCTGCCTCCCGCCCGGGTCTTAGGCAAGTCAGCAGCTGCTGACTGCCATCCTTGAAGTCGATGAATAGGTCAGATTTGACGTAGTAGGCACTCGACGCTCGATAGGGGGCTGCTTGCATGCGCACTTCGGTCAAACGGTCGGGCCCCATTGCAGTGCCAATGATCCGCAGCGTGTCGCGGTCGTTCTGCAGCCACTTCGGTGAGAGTGGCTTCTCGCAGACAGCACATTCGAAGAACCAGTCACCGATGCCAGCGGATCGTCGATTCAACTTGAACTGAGAACTGCCGCATACGCAGCTGTCGCGGTGCTTGACAGCCCGGCCTTCTCGGTTGCAATGCCATTGGCCCGGGAAGGGGGCCTCCCAGTGGCCGGACCAGTGTACGAAGATGACGTCCAGCTGCTCCCAGTCACACTTTCCCTTTGTCTTCGGATTAGGGCAGTGGGCTGAAGACAAATTTCCCAGATCCTTATCTAGCTCCTCGAGTGTTTCATAGTCTTGGAACATCCCGCAGGTCCGGCAAACGAACGCCAGAGGCGCTGGCGTGTATTCCATGTGGGATGGACGGCAAAGGTAGAAGCGATCCTGCCCGGGCAACTGAAACTCCATCTCCGTCGGGTCGAGCATGGCCCGATCCACGCACTGCGCAGGCAAGATACTTGGTTTTGTCGGGTCATTGTCGCGCACCGATGAGGCAGCGTTAAACCACGCTCTTCCGAGCTCGTTCATTCGCTCGAACAGCAAGTCCTTAGTCGATTCGGACAACTGGATGGGTTCTCCGGCCGACGAGCGGGCGATGCACGACCCCATGCCGCCCTCGAAGGTAAAGAAGCTCTCTGGTGCATAGGCTGTCGCAAGCTGGTTGCGCGAACGATTCATTGTTTTTGCTTTGGCCATCCTGTTGTCTCCCGTCAGCTACGCGCTTCTGTAGCGCTATCGGTCGAATCGATATCTGCCCCTGAACCCCGGCGGATAAAAGTCATCGTACGCGCAGTCATTCCCCCTTTTACCGGCCTCGAAGCGGCGTCGATACTCGACTCACGAATGAGTCCAGGCTGGTCCACATCGCGTAGAGAGGTCATCGGCCGGAGCAGGTTGTCGCGCTCAGCGAAAAACTTCACCAGATGCGTGGCGTTGACCAGGCGGTCGATGTTCAGGTCTTGCTGGTAGTGAGTCAGCTGACGCTTGAGCAACGAGCGGTAGTGGCGCTTTCCTTCCGGTGACGGTGAGAATGGCAGTCCCAGAGCTTTCTCCATGAACGCTTCGGTCGCTTTCATATTGGCCGGCACGGCTAGGAAATCGCGTACGTCATGAGCCATCGCGTACGTCGGGCTGTTACGTTTCTTGTTGTCGTCTACCGCGCACAATCGTTCGATGGCATTCATGCCGCAAACGTATTCCTGGAAGAAACTTGGCATCACGCGCACAAGTGCTTTTTCCGCCCAACGGTCCACCGCGGCCGGCAAAATCATCCGTTCCAGGAAGCGATGGAAGATGTCATGAATTTCGAGCACGAACCGGTCTCGGTAGCGCTGCGGCACGGGCACCAGCAGCGAAAATCCTACGTGGGTACGGCCGACGCGTGATGAGGCTTGAATGTATTCCGCGATGTCCGATGGAATGCCGGCGAAGAACATCGCATTGAACTCCTCCACATCGACGCCATGTGAGATGGCAGATGTGGCAATGATCGACCGCAGCGTGTTGTTGAGCTCTGGGAATGGCTGCTCTGCACCAACGCGTGCCTCGGCCCTCCGGACGATGTCCTGTATGTCTGCAGCAGAGACAGCGCCCGAGATGAGTTCAGAAATCAAGACGTGCTCGTTGTATCCCTCCGCACGATGGAGCTTCTCGAACTGCACCTTCTCGGTATCAATGACTTGGTCACCCCCCTTTTTGTTGGTGACATAGGTCAGGGCAATGCGGTGCAGGTCTACCAGGGTGAGCAAGGTCGCGGCATCTGCCTGTGTCAGCAGTCGAACGAATTGGGGCTGTAGGGGGCCAGGCGACACCCAGCGAATCAGCTCGTTGCGTGCAGCCTTTTCCTTGACCGGATCTTCGCTTCTGAGGCGTTCGTACAGGTCCGTAAGCATGAGGTGGTAGTGGCCCAGGACGGCGGCCATGGCGACGGTATGACGGTGCCCATTGGTCAGGACAGAGCCGTAGACCCGCGCCCAGTGACTCCGCAACTCGACATCGCTGACGGACATGGCGGCACGCTCGGTATCGTCTGGCATGTCGTCCGGTTGCATGGGGGTTGCATAGAAGGAATCGTAGAGTGTCGGCCCCGGGTGGGGGAACTGAACCGTGTTATCGCGCTGATAGAGGTGGCACATTTGCCGTTGCGGCTCGGTGACCGTGGCCGAGGCGGCAATGACCTTGATTTTCCGGCGCACCGTCGAATCGGGTTCGTACGATAGGCAACCCTTCAACAACGGAGCAAGGTGGTCGAAAGCAGCGTCCAGCGCAGATTCGAACAGGCCGGAGAATGTGCCCAGAGACTCATCCAGAAGGTGCGCCTCATCCTGAATCAGCAGGGCAGGGAATGGGTCAAAGAATCGTTTTTCTCCGGATGAAAATGCCGGAAACAATGCCCGCGAGCTAGCACCGGGGTGCCCATCCCACTCTCTCGACTTCATCGGCACCAACAGGCGTTCGCTGCCGGTTTCAACCAGCGGCGCGAAGCCGAACATGCCGAAGAACTTGCGGATGGTGCCTTGCGACTGGCCGATGGCAGCCAGCTTATCGACCGTGCCCAGTAACACGGATGGAGCCAAATCGTAGATGTCCTCGTCCACGATGTAAAAAGGCAGAGGGGTCGGCTTGATGAAGCGCGCGTTCCAAGAGCACTGCTCCTTGGGAGCGGAGCAGTAGTGGCCCATCGCATTGGCACCATTGCCGGAATGGCGACGTAGTGCGAGCAGGCTGCCGTCCTTGTTCCCGCAGAATGGGCAGGAGGAAAGCTTCAACCAGCGCTCACGGGCGCTTTTGTAGGGCTGGAGGTCCTTGTATTTGGGTTCGGTGCTGGGGAGAACCTCGTCGTCACGTGGCACTTCGTTGTAGCCGTCTGCGGAATGCCAGTTGGGGGTGTTGCTGCCCCCTACCCAGAATCCGAGTGAGAACGGCTCGCCCGGATGTTGACGCGCATGCCGTACCTCTTCGGCGGCACCCATGGTGGCGAAAGTTCGACGGGCTTGCTGCAGCGTGAGCAGGCGCAGCGGATAGCGCATCAACGCCGACACGCCCCTATGTTTGCCACGCAGTCGGTCGAGAAAGAGCACGAACACAAGCAGGCCAAGGAAGGCTTCAGACTTTCCGCCGCCGGTTGAGAAGTACAGCAGTGTGACGGCGTTGGCATGCTTGGCAACGTCGGCTGTATAGAAGTCGTGAAACTTGGGGATGCGCGTTGCGAATGCCGGGATGGAAGCCAGGATGAATGCGAGCTGGAAAAGGCGCCATTCGTCGTACCCCTTCGACCTGGCAACCTTGGACATGGCGGTGTTCATCGACACCCATGCCTCGAACGGAATGCCCAGCGGCGATTTTTGGATGCCCGGGCCGCTCCAGTGCGCACGCGACTTTTCAAGGATGGCCAAGCCGCAACGGATCGCACCCAGCTCCCTGCGCCAAGCTATGAGGTCCTCATGCAGCTTGTCGTGCTCCGCCGCCAATTGCTCGGCTGCGTTAGGCCCATCGAGCCCTTGGCCGACCGGGTGCTGCTCAACTTGGGTCAGCCAGGCTTCATATGCCGCGATGAGGGGTTGGAGACCGGCCAGGCAGTCGGGCTGGGCCAGCTTCTCTATCCTACGTTCGACCGCCCCATCGGTTGGGATGATTCGCGGCAATACGTAGCGTGGAGCCCACGTCGTCGTGAGGCGATGCAGCGCGTCGTTCTTCGTGAGCGTAATGCCACCATTGAAACCGAGCGCTGGATATTTAAGGTATTGGTTGTATCGGTACGATGGTTTGACGCGATCTAGATGGAGAAACAGATGGTCAATCGCCGGCAAGGTCACAGATATAGAGAGCTGAAAGAGTGCGGGCTCCAATTCTCTGAAGTTGTCTTTTGTGAGCGGTGATGTCCAGTTCTCAAGCGCCACATGCACGGTGAGGCGAGTCGCGTCAACCGGGTCAGGCACTGCTTGAACGACCCACCGCAGATCGAGTTTCGGAATCACGATGGGAAGGCTGGAAGTCCGAACCGCTTCAAGATAGCGCTGCCAGTCGCGTACGTTGGACGGACGTACCCGCACACGGCGGTAGCCCCATTGCTTTCCACCGAAGTTGGGGTCGGTGCTGGCAACCCAATCTGAAAGCTGTTTGGCGATGGCTTCGTTCAGAGCGTGGCTTGCCTTTTTCGCATCAGCCTCCGCCGTTGCCGGCGTAAATTCGAACGCAGGCAGCGTCAGTTCGAGCCGGAGCCATTTCGGCGGAGGCGGGATATCGTCCGCGAGGGCATCGGGTGTGACGGGGCCGACGGCGATCTCCTGGGCGGGGCGGACCTCGCCTTCCACACCGTCTTCGTCTTCCTCCCCAGCCGTTGCTTCAGTTTCTTCGCTGGGTGGTGTCCGGTCCAGGCGGTTGTCGAAGGGTAGTCCCATGGACTCGTACACACCCTTTCGGGCCTCGTAACTCTGCGCAGCCCATTCCGGATTTGACTTGCCGCCTGGCAGCGTCGCCTCGAGCGTCGTCAGAGCGTTCTTGACTCTACTACGGATTTCAGTGCGTGCCTCTTTGGTCAATGGGAAGGTGGGCTCAAGACGGCCACCAGGCTTCATGTCGTCCTCGTTCGGGAGAATCCGTACGTAGACGGCGCCGGTCAGAGACACACTCAGATTCGTATTCGTCGCGGCCGAGCGAAGCTGAAAGTCCATACCGTGCGCACTGATACGAATCGGGTCGGCTTCCTCATCCCCGCTACGCTCTTCGGCAGGCATCGGCACGATGAATTCCGACATCAGCGTAGCACTTGGTTTTGCGCCGTAAATGACTTTGTAAAAGTCGCCTCGGCCAGCGAGCCGTGCCGACAGCCCATTCAGCAAACTGTCTACAACGGCCTCCTTGTAGGCAGGATGGATGTTGCGCGGGTTCTCACTGAGAATGGGCACTTGGCTTCCCCTTCTTGCTTGTCTCCGTACGCGGAGGTACAACGCGTTCGACACGGTAAACGCAGCACAACGCCTCCTGCTGGAGGTGCTGGATGATCGCCTGAGGTAGCTTGCGGTAGATTGCTGCGCTCTCAGGCTGGAATAGGATTTCGGCGTAACGGGCAACCAACTCCCGTCCTAGGTATTGATTTAGACGCCGTGCGTTTCGGACGAAGCCCCAATGCTGCTCGGCGGCTTCGTCGCTAATGTCCAGGGCTTTGCAGAACACCTTGAAATACTTCGCATCCTTCGAGGCGTGCGGCTTGGTGTCGTCCTTCGCTTGCAAGGCCAGCCAGTAGTACACACGGCCTGGTCGACAGTTCGTCGCTTGAGGGTCAATGTCGACCATTCTTGCGTGGATTTCCCGCGCCAACGCGGACCGCTTCGTGGCCTTGAACATCATCGCGCAACGTCTTTGCACGTCATCGTGGTACAGCTTGAGCAGCATGCGCACGGGGTGTGCGACTGAGCTTATGCCTTCGTCGTTCAGTTGTAGTGACGACTCCAGCTTGGCACGCAGTTCGTCGCTCATGTCAAAGATGAAATCGCCTGGGTGAATGGCGCTGGCAGCAGTGCGCCTGAAAGGAGGGTCTTCATCTGGCACGTGGCGGTAGACCCATCCTGAGGCGTACATCAGTCCGTCACCCTCCAGTTCGAACTTGTAGTACGTTTGCTCGCCACCTTGGCCGTTGTTCCCGTACTCATCGAACTTGAACGTCATCGGTATTTCGCGCAATTTTCCGATAACGATGGGGTTCGGGACTTCAGCCAATCGTCGTCCGAGCTCTTGGGCCAACAACCCGATACGTCCTCGGTACGCTTTGAACGCTCCGACCTCTTTCATGCCAGTCAATGTCTGAAGGGCGGATTCGGCTTGTCGATACGCAACCAGGATCGCAGTACCGTGTGGCACGTCTGGGTGCGTGACCAGAATACGAAGCACATCCGGGTTCATTCCGACGAATGCAAAATGCTTGCCTTTGCGTTCGTCGGGGAGCGTCTTGGCCACAGTCGAAAGCGTATGCCATTCAAGGCGTGCCTCGGCAGTGGGCCAGTCGTTCGCCAAATTGCGCTGGAGGAAGCGAAGGGCCAATAACACGTACTTGTTGCTGGGTAGCACTAGCGAGATGCCATGACGCCCAGTCAAAGCATGCTTCCTGACTTCGGCCAGCATACGGGCTGCCATTGGGGTTGCATTATTCCAGTCGTCGAGGAGTTTTTCGGCGCGCTCAATCGTCTGCTCAACCGATGTGCGAACTTCGTTCAAGGCACCAGAGGCCAGTGCCTCACGGAGCGCCTCTTTTATTGGTATCCAGGCGTTCTGGTGACTGCCATAGTCGCCGGCCTCAGCCTCAGCTGAGACCGCGGTCAAATCTCTATACCCTGCTGGCATGTTGGACAGTCGCAGGATATACATGCACGCTTGGAACAGCGCTTTGTGTGCTGGAGTGTCTTCACCGCGGGCTTTGGTGGTCAGCCGTTGGAATGCCAAGGCGAGCTGAGACGCATCCCGGTCGACAATGCTGACACTGAAATTGGCGTTGCTGCGCTGGGCCGGCTCCCAATTCGAAGGTACAGGATGTGCTGAGAGTAAAGAGCCGTCGGCTTCGGCGGCCCACACCTTTGTCGAGAAGGTCGGATTGAAGCCATGAAACTGCTTTCGCAGGATGAAGAAGGTCTTGGGATCGTCGGTGACGACGACTGCCCCGGTATCGGCGAAACCGTTTTCGCGTGCGAACAACAAGAAATCAAGGATGCGTCTGACTGCAGAGTCGTCCGTGTGCAACGCGGCATGGGTGGCGTCGAGTAGTAGAACTTCCGGTCGCCCCTCCGCCTTCAGGGCTGGCGCAGCAAGGGCGGTTCGCCACATGTCTTTTTTGGCGGTGTGATGCACGACCATCAGTGCCCCTGGTGCCTTGTCGGGGATACTCCATTCCAAGCTGACCTGCTGACGCAAATCACGCCGACTTGCAAGTCGCTCGACCTTGGACAAGGTTCGTTCGAGAGGATTGGCTACCAATGTTCCCCAGGTTCGTTTGGCTGGATCGAAGACAAATGCGGGAACCAGTTCTGCGAGCGATGGATTGGGCAGCTCTGGGGAATGCAGACTAACGTCATTAAGCCCCCCAAGAGCGGCCAGAAATGCTGGTGAGGATGTGCAGGTCTCCGGTTCGGTTGAGCCATGCTCCTTTTGTACCCATAGCTGCCGATACAGCTCGCTGAGCGCTTGACGGTCCGCGAGCACGCTGTGCAGCGGTGCGCGGCATGCATGGTTGCCTGGGTACAGCAGAGTACGCAGTCCTCGCAGATCCTTGGCAAAGACACGCTCAACATTGGCTAAGGCATGCAGGAGCGGCAACGACGTCAGCTTAGCCGGCCAGACCAGGCAAAGGGTAACGCCGCCCTCGTCCGCCGCTGCCAGAAGCGTGCTCACGAGCCCATTCGTCCAAGGCTGCGGCGCGATAGATTCGTTCCCCGTCCTTGCTTGGTAGGTCAGATGTGCGCTTCCAGCGCGGACCTGTGCCCAGGGACGTTGTATGCGTAATGCAGAAGCCGGAGGAGTGGGCGAGGTGGATGCCTGTACGCTGGGCTTTCGTACTTGGTGCTTGGAACCAATGGGCTTGGCTGTGATCTTGCGCGCTAGTTCACCGCGCTTTTTCCGGGCTTTTTCTCGATCGGCTAGGCGCTCGGCCAGTGGCTTAAATTCAGGCATTAGAGATAATCCGAACTGACTCGCGTTGCCCAATCAGCACTGGACAACGAGCCCGAAGGCTTCGTGCACCGCCGCATCCATTGAGTCGCTATTGGCTATGGCCTCCTTAAGCAACCGCGGGTTTGGCAGCGCGAGTTGATTGAGCTCGAACGCCGAAACGTTGGTAGCGCCGGAAATACATCGGAAGCAGCGGTCGATGAGGTGTGTGCTCAGAAGTGCGGCTAATTCTTCGGGTGGCAACGCCGGTTTATCGCTTTTCTGCTCGAGGATGACTACATGGTTCTCGCCGATAAAGCCACCATAAGTCGAGAAAACGCCTGGTGACACCGCGGCGGCCACCAGACGGCGGGGCTGGTCATTCGACGTCACACGCTGTATCACCACGCACGGCGACCTAACGACCGATGAGTGCGTCTTGTGGCCCGGGTCCACAAAGCGATGTTCGCCGTGATTGGTAGAGGTGTCTTCAAGTCGCACGACGCCACCGGCCGTGATGTCCCGTGACCAGAGTAGAGGCATAGCTGTGTGTGCATTGGCCTGTTTCGCATCTTGAAGCGACTCGAATTTAGGGCGCTTGTCGCGATTCCAGACATATGCGCCTATGCGCACCTTGTAGCCATAATCAGAGAGACGGAACGCAGAGCGCATGGTGGCCTTGAGGAGCCTTACATCCGCGATGGCACGTGGAATAGACCACACAGCGCCGGAGTTTGGCAGCAGGCATTCACCCACGCTCTGATACTGGCCCGTGCCAGACACTACAGAGACGGCGGCTTGTACCTGCGCGCGCTCCTCTTCGATACGCCGGCGCAGGACGGTCAATGCCGTTTCTTGTTCTACGTCGATGAATACGCCCTGCCGGTCGCTGACCATGCCGATGTGTTCGACATCGGTATTACGCATGAGGAACTTGCGCAGCTGGCCGAAGTACAGACCGGACAAAAAACTGGTCGGTGTGACCAACGCAGCACGCCCGCCTGTGCGCAGCAAGCGTACGCACAGGGCAATGAACAGGCAGTAGAGGTTTGGCTGAGCTTCGATAACCTCCGCATAGGCGTCGCGCAATGGCAGCAGCTCCTCGGCCGTCATCTTGCGATACGGTGGATTGCAGACGACAACATCGACGGTGCTCAGATTGGTGGCGAACCGGATCAATGAGTTCGCCTGATAGACTTTAAACGTCGGGACGTAGCCGGTCTTCCGGATTTCACTATGCAGCGCCATGCGCAGGAAATGCTTGGACATCTCGCAAAGCGTCTTGTCCAACTCGGTACCGTGGAGGTGCTGCTCAATGTGTTTAAGCCGCCGGCGTGGCCTGACGCCCTTCGCCACCAGCGCTTCTCGCATGCGTAGTGCAATCGGGACCAAGAAGGCGGCGCCACCGCAGGCCGGATCCATGAAGGACTGGCGTCCAAAGTCAACGCCTTGCTGGGCTAGATCATCGAGTAGTCCATCGGTCAACGACGCCGGCGTGAAGAACATCGCCAACTGCTTCCGATAGCTTTCCTCGACCAATACCGCGTATGAGGAGCTGAGCCAATATGTGGCTTCAAGGAGGCTCAGCTGATGCAGTACAGCCACGAACGCTTCCAGCTCCGGCTCAGCAGCAAGCGCCTTAGAATAGGGCAGGGACGGCTCTGGCAGTGCAGGAAATGCGGTCTTGCACCACATGCGCAACACCGTCCCAACAAGCGTTGGCACATCGCTGTCACAACGCTTGGCTGCCAAGCCGAGTGCTTTGATATGTCGTGTGATGAGCAGCTTCGACGGCGGCAGCATCAAGCGAGCCTCCGACATCGGCCTAGCGTGGCAGCTTCATCTACTCCCGACTCTTCGATCATCCCCCTCCCCTAAACCTGCGTTTGTCTTGGCGACTTCTTCCGCACCTGCAAGACCGGCAGAGCCGGACATAGTGGTACCGCCGAGGCCCTACGCCGCTGCCTCCCCTTGGTTTCGTGATGCGTGCACCTGATGGCCACGGACCAACGTCGCTCTATCTGCCCTGCGGGATGTACCGCCGGTTGCTGGGCTGCTCTACACCCGCCATGCCTTCATGGGGTGGAAGGCTGTTGTTGCTATGGTGAGGGATTTTACCGTGCAGCAGATGCTAACGAAATAGCCAGAAGCCGTGGCTTGGCGTTGTACCTTGTCGAAACCGGGCATCTCGTTGTGCGAAGATACAAGCGGGATTTTGGCTACCGCGGTCGTTTGCCTGTGGTGTGGATGCCGTAGTAGCCTGTCATGCAGCGTTCGCAGCGAAACCTCGAAAGGGAGGACAATCTCTTGGTTGTACATCAGTTGACTGTCGATGCCCTCGTGCGCTCGATTGGTGTGGCACGAGACAGGCCGTTGTTGGTCTTCCTTGGTGCCGGCGCTTCAATGAGTTCAGGCATGCCGTCGGCGGACCAATGTCTTTGGGAGTGGAAGCGGAGCATCTTCCTGACCAATAACCCAGGCTTAGAGGCTCAGTTCAGCGAACTGTCACTGCCTTCAGTCAGACACCGCATCCAAGCCTGGTTGGATAGCAGGCGCAAGTACCCACCAGAAGGGAGCCCCGAGGAGTATTCGGTCTATATCGAGGAATGCTTCGCCCGTAGCGACGACAGGCGTATGTACTTTGAGCGATGGGTCAAGCAGTCCAGCCCTTACCTGGGATACCAGCTCCTTGCAGAACTCGCCCGTCAAGGGATGATTGCTTCCGTCTGGACTACTAACTTTGATGGGCTCGCAGCCCGTGCAGCCGTGGCGGCGGGAATAACGGTGACGGAGATTGGCATTGATTGCCAGCAACGTCTGTACCGCAATCCCGGAGAAGGCGAGATGCAGTGTATCTCACTGCATGGGGACTATCGCTACGATGCCTTAAAGAACACGCGTCGCGAACTTGAAGAACAAGAAACGGAATTGCGTAAAGTGCTGCTGGAAAAGCTGCGCACCCATCCCGTCCTGGTATGTGGATACAGCGGTCGGGATCGAAGCGTCATGCAGGTCTTCTATGATGCATATCGAGAGAGCGCTGGCAAGAACCCCCTCTATTGGGCCCAGTATGGCGACTCAGACCCTCCTTCCGAAGTACGGCGCCTGATTTCAGCCAACGAAGGTACGGAGCCTTTCGGGTATCACATCCCAAATGTCGTCTTTGATGATCTCATGCGGCGCTTGGTGCTTCATGTAACTTCGCAGGAAGACCGGGAGCGTATCGAGTTAACCCTCAGCCGTTTCAAGGCTGACCCGGTAAGCCAGCGTACCGCCTTTTCATTGCCGTCACTGCCAGTGACGGGGTTGGTGAAAAGCAATGCATTCCCGATGGTTCCGCCCCGAGAGATTATTGAGTTCGATCTCTTGGAGTGGCCTGCTCCAGGTACCGTCTGGTCAACATTGCGTGAAATTGGCGACCGCCACGGCTTTGTGGCCGCCCCGTTCAGAGGGAAGGTGTACGCCATGGCAACTATCGACCAGCTGAAAGCAGCGTTCGGTGCGAACGTTAACGGTACGTTCAACCGCGTTGCCATTAGCGATGAGGATCTGCGCTATGAAGATGGCACGGGTAATCAGCTCATGCGGCGTGCGGTAGTCATCTCGTTGTCACGCGCGGAAGGATGCCGGTCTGATCTCGACTCGCTCATCTGGGACGCCAACGCGTATAAGCAAGAAAAACTCGACGAGCGCTTATGGCAGGTTCATCAAGCAGTGATTCTGCAAGCCAAGACGCTAGCCGACGGCCTGGCACTTGTAATGAAACCAACGCTCTTTGTTTCCGATCGTCAGGGGAATGCCGCTCCGATCGAGGTAGAACGCGCACTAAAAGTCAAGGTTCTGGGATACCAACACAACAAGGAGTTCAACGAAGCCCTTGAGATGTGGCGAAATCGCCTTTTACCGCACCGGGATGTACAGGTCCGCTTCCCAGACGTGGAAAATGGCATCACGTTCTCGATCTCGTCCTGGCCACTCTTTGCTCGAATCACGGATGAGCGCTCTGGAACAGTCAAGCTGACGGATAGCCAAGAGCGTGCCGCACCTCAGGTGGGCTTGCAGCTCTCCGAACCGAAACTCACCTTTGCGAGCTCAACGGGAGCTGGTCTTGCAGAAGACACCCACCCAGTCCGCGGTCTGCTGCAAAACCGCCCGTTCGATGCTTTGCTGACAGAGGCGGGTATCTCCACGAAGCTACGGGTGGCGATTATTGCGCCGGCGAAGGACGCGAGGAGAGTGCACCAATATTTATCTCAATTGCACGGTGCCGTCGATCCGACGAAATACGACTCGGACTACTTGCTATCATTCCCTGGCTTCAGCGCCGCCTTCAAATGTTCCCTGGAGATTGCTGAGCCCGGCCAACGATCATTCGTTGAGCTTGTAGAGCCTACGGAGGATTCACCGTCCGCATGCCGAATGCTTGGTGTACGAATCGCTTCTGCGCTATCTTCGCTGAAAGCCGCGGAGAGCCCGAGTGTCACCTTTATCTATATTCCGACACGCTGGCACGGCCTGCGCGGATATGAGTTGGAAAACGAGCGATTCGATCTGCACGACTTCGTCAAATCGTCCGCAATTCCCCTCGGTTGCTCAACGCAGTTTCTGGAAGAAGATACCCTAAACAACTTGCAACAGTGTCGCGTGCGTTGGTGGTTGTCTCTTGCAATATACGCCAAAGGAATGCGTACTCCATGGGCCTTGAAAGAGCTGGACAAGGATTCGGCATATGTCGGAATTGGCTTCAGTCTTCGTCCCAAGGGTGAAGGTCCAGGGCACGTCGTACTGGGGTGCAGCCATCTCTACAGTCCCAGCGGTCACGGGCTGCAGTTCCGTCTGAGCAAGATCGAAGAACCGATCATGCGCAGGAAGAATGCCTTCATGAGCTTCGAAGATGCTAGACGCCTTGGTGAAGGCATTCGGGAGCTGTTTTTCAATGCACACCTTCGTCTACCCAGACGCATTGTTGTTCATAAGCAAACGCCGTTTCTCAAGGCTGAGAGAGAAGGGCTACAAGCAGGACTTCAAGGCGTAGATTGCGTAGAGCTTCTTCAGATCTACGTCGACGACACGCTCAGATATCTAGCCTCTCGACCCAATAAGGGAGGTGGTTTCGGGATCGACAATTTCCCCATCCGACGGGGCACCACGATTGTGGTCGATGATCAAACGGCGTTGCTTTGGGTTCACGGAGCGTCAACCGCACTCAATCCTAAATTGACATACTATCAAGGCAAGAGGCGTATTCCAGCGCCACTCGTACTGGTTCGCCATGCGGGAACGAGTGAACTCATGCAGCTGGCGGACGAAGTACTCGGCTTGTCGAAGATGAACTTCAACAGCTTTGATCTCTACGGCCAGCTACCCGCAACGATCGAAACCTCCAGGCGTGTAGCCGCAATTGGCGCGCTATTGGATCGATATAGCGATCGCTCCTACGATTACCGTCTATTCATGTAAGTACGCTGAGGATGGTAGGCTGCGCGGTCTTGATCGATTGTTGCAGTCGCGTTGGCTGGTGCCGGCGCATGCCGCCTACCTGCAATACCACCGTGCCCGGTTTACGAGCGCGCCGAACGTTGATTCTGAGGGTAGTAAATGAAGTTCTGGGTTGGCGTAACCGACAACGCCTGGTTCAGTTTTCTGAGCCAGTCGGCCCCTGATGAAGTCAACTTCTGGCAACCTCGGGGTGCCACCACCTACGCCGGCTTGACGCCGGGCACGCCTTTCCTGTTCAAGCTCAAGCGCCCCTACCACCATATCGTGGGAGGCGGCTATTTCGTGAAGTCGACTTCGCTGCCGCTGTCCATCGCCTGGGAAGCGTTCGGACACAAGAACGGCGCAGCGCAACGCAGCGTCTTCGAGAAGATGATCCGCAGCCTACTCGCCGATCCGGCAGCGAGAGATCCGGAGATCGGCTGCACCGTACTCGCCCAGCCGTTCTTCTGGCCGCGCGAGGCCTGGATACCCGACCCGATCGACTTTTCCGCCAACATCGTTCGGGGACGCTACTATGACACGGCCGAACCCGCCGGTGAGCACCTCTGGGCCGAGGTGCAGGCGAGAGTCACGGCACAACCCAGCGAACCGCCCGGGGTCAGTGAGCCTGTATCGCTGCAGCGCTATGGGGCACCCGTACCGATCCGACCCAGGTTGGGACAAGGCGCTTTCCGGGTGCTGGTCACCGATGCCTACCAGCGGCGCTGCGCACTGACCGGCGAATCCACCTTACCCGTGCTGGAGGCAGCGCACATCCAGCCCTATGCGGAAAGTGGCCCGCATGATCCCGCCAACGGGTTGCTGCTGCGCTCCGACTTTCACAAGTTGTTCGACATCGGCCTGGTGACCATCACTCCGGATTACCACATTGAGGTCAGCCCGCGTATCCGCGAGGAGTGGTTCAATGGCAAGGCCTACTATCGCCTGCATGGTCAGCCACTGCTCCGGCTGCCGGAACATCCGGATCAGCGCCCTGGCGCGGCCTACCTGCGCTGGCACAACGAGAATCGTTATGTTGGTTAGGGGGCGAGCAGAGGAGGATCATCCCGGGATCCGATGTGAGAATGTCGGTGGGGCAGCATTACGATGTCAGTCCGACGGGTAGCGGGGACGAAGGAGGGGTAGTGGAGGACAGGAATGTCGACAAACCGAACCTGGACGGGTTGTCCGACGCGGACGCGCTCAACACCATCGGAAGGCTGGTCGACCAAGCGTCCGATACCGACAATCTGATTCTCGTTGCCCACGCGCTCGATCTCGCAGACCAACTGGAAGCGCGTGGTTTGGGGGGGAGGCGCGGGCCCTGCTCGACTATTTCCGTGCCAACGCATGGGCATGCCGGTATCAACGACGCTATCGCGAACGCGAGGACTTGTGGAACTTCGAGCAGCTCGAGATCCAACAACAGATATTTCTGCTGCGCCGTGCGGCGCATGGTTCCGGGTTCGCCGCAATGGAGCCGGTCCGGCGCTGCCAGATACTGACCAACCTCGGCAACCAGTTTGATGCGTTAGGCCGCTTCGTCGAGGCGCGTGCCTGCTGGAGCGCCGCCTTGGCCATCGACCCTCGGTTCTGGATGGCCAAGGCGAATCGGGGCCGCGGGCTTATGTACTACGCTGCGGCGCTGTACGATCCGGGCCATGAAGGCGTGTTCGCCTATCACGCCTACCGAGACCTTGCCAAAGCGGTGGAACTGATCAATCTTCTTCCGCACTTGGGCGACCCTGGGGTGCAGAGGGCCTTTGTGCAGGCCGCTAAGCAGATTGCGCAGCATTACGATCTGGAGGCCATCGGTCAGTCGTACCGGCCTGATGCCTGGTCATTGGGCGAGAGCCCGACAGAACAGGCCTACCGTCGCTGGTGCCTGAAGCACACGCTGTTTCTCAATCCGTTGAATGACGTCGATCCGGTGCCGATCGCCGCACAGGATGTTTTGAGCCTACCGGATTTCACCTTGCCGGCGGGTAAGCCGCCGATCGTGACTGGCATGTTCAATGAACTCAAACAGTTGTTCGTCTCGGCACGATGGCTGTTGTGGGAAGGAACCCATGCGGAAGAAGCCCACTTTTCGGACCGAGAGGTGCTGCTGTTCAACACGTTGGACTATCCGTCTTACGGGCTCTCGCTTGAAAAAGTAAAAATGGCCTTTAGACTGGGTTACTCGCTTTTTGACAAAATCGCCTACTTCCTTAATTTCTACCTTGGCTTAGGCGTTGCCGAACACCAAGTGAGCTTCAGAACGATCTGGCGCGAGAAGAAAGGTGGGCCGTTGCGGGTGCTCGTCGCCAACTCAGAAAACTGGCCGCTTCGCGGCTTGTACTGGCTGAGTAAGGATCTTTTTGAGAAAGAGGTAAAGGACACGACAGAGCCGGAGGCGCGTGCCTTGGCTGAACTTCGCAACCACCTTGAACACAAGTACGTGAAGGTATGCGAGATGTCGGTGCCTCTACGCGGCAAGGACCATCCGTTCCACGACACTTTGGCCTACTACGTCACTCGATTGGAGCTGGAGCAGAAGACGTTGCGGCTCCTGCAACTGGTTCGGTCGGCACTCGTATACCTGTCGCTGGCCAGGAGGAGCGCAGACGGGCCAGGGGCAAGAAGGGGCTGAGCGCACCTATGTCACTCAATATCTGGCGTGACGAATGGAAGCGATGAGCGAACGTATGGAGAACAAAAAATCCAGAGGGCGGTATGACTTCTCCGCCTCTGTCCGCCGGCAGATCGCCGAGCGTGCGGGGTACCAGTGCAGCTTCCCCGGGTGCAATCGCCGGACCACGGGTATCGGGGCCAATGGTCAATATGTTTCCCACAGCGGATACGCTGCCCACATCTACTCCGCAGCTTCCAATGGACCCCGCGGCCAAGGCGGGTTGACGCCCGAGGAGTTGCACAGCGCGGACAACGGGATATGGCTCTGTGGCAGACATGCCAAGCTCGTGGACAACCACCAGGGAAGTGCCTATCCGCCGGAGGTACTGCATAGCTACAAGGCCCTGCACGAGTCACGTGTTGCCCTGGAGCACGAACGATTGTTCCCACCGATCGGTTGGCTGCACGAGTTCTCAGTCGGGCAGAATCCGTTGTTCGTGTCGGGGCAGCGCTTCCAGTTCGCCAAGCTGAATCTACTCTATGGGATGAACGGAACCGGCAAGACAGCATTAATTGAATGGATTACCGGATTTTTCGATCCGGAGCGATTTTCGCACTGGATGACTGTCCAGTCATTGCCGATCCAGGTGAGGATGTCGGTGTTGAATCCAAAGCTGCAGCAACTGTCCGTGACCGCATCAGGGGGCGATGCGGCCTACGAGATCGACGGGAGCCCGTGTGCCTTCGTGCCGTTGGGCTTTAAGGTGATTCAACCGTGCCGCTCGACCATAGCTTGTGGGGACCATATCGAGTGGTTGTCACGCGCCTTGGGTTTGCCGAAGGCGGTTATCAGGGGGTTGGTGCAGGAAGCGAACCGTTTTCCACACGCGAGAGCCGCTAATCTCCGCTTTGAGCGCAATCCGGGCGATGGGGTAGAGGTTCTCCGCCTGGATATGCCGGAAAGGCCACCAGGGGTAACTCTGAATAGTTTGAGTGGAGGCGAAGAGGCCGGAGTCGTACTGGAATTGGCTACCGCCGCGGCACGGCTTTCAGGCCGATACTGCCCCACGCTTCTAGTACTGGAGGAGATACCGTCGGTTTTCGTGGACGGCTTCTTCGATACCTACTCGCATCACCTGTTGGATCCGGTCAACCAGTTCCAGACGCTGATGAGTCTGCCGAATCGGGGATTGGACCTCGGTAACGTGCAATGGAATGGATGGCAGGTCATCCATACTCATGGCCAGCCGCCTGAATTGAAGTTCACATAGCGGCGATGCGCGTTTTGACGTGAGTGCCTACAGCCTAGTGGTGGGTGCTTTTGGCCGATATTATGTGGCGAGGCGGAGGAAGCTCAACCGAGTTTACCGAACTCAAAGCGGCAACTCAGACGTCAGCCTGATCTGCTGCATCGGGATGTCCGTCTTGACGCTTTGCACTCCCTTGATCCGCGTGAGGTGGTCGACCTGGAATTTCCGATAGGCGTTGAGGTCGGCGGCTACGATGCGGAGCAGGTCAGGCGGTCCAAAATATTGACGGCCACGGGGGCTTTGGAGTCTTTTTCGCGCTTGGCCCCATCGTAGCGGGCAAAGTTACTGCTAGTGGGTGCGCGTCCGACTGTCCGGAATCTATTGAACCCTCAACTCTGCGTTACTGCTTGGGGAGCGTCAGATGTTCCAGGCTTGCCATCGGCCAGCAGCCAGCACATCGCCACCGAGTTGTCGAGCACGAAACTCATGCTCGGCCTTCGTTGATCAGCGCCTTGAGATCGACCCCCTTGACGGGCGGCACTGCGCGCATGAACTGACGCATCGCCTCAACGGCCGCCACGGCATCCGCCTGCTCACTGCCTTCGGCCAGCACTAGGTCAGCAACCGGTTCGCCACGCAGGGTGATCGTGTAGCGCTTGCCTGCCTGTACGCCGCGGAGCAACTCCGGCAGCTTGGCCTTGGCCTCATACGAGCCGATTTCAACGTTCATGGCATTCTCCGGTTGAATCAGACTGGACTATAGACTAGTCCCAGTGGAATCAAGGACGGCGTTTCGTCCGCATAGAATCGGCCTTCAGCTGTTCGCCAAAGGTGGCCCCAGTGATACAACGACCACACGATACAAGGGTAACAATGGTGCTTCGACGAGGCACCAAGTCGCGCCGGCCTATGGCATCGTGACAGCCTCAGCGGTATCCGCGTGGCGCACGATTCCTGTGGGGTAAATGCACTGACCCCGCGACTTTGGGGCAACGCCCGAATTTTTACCTCACAGCCTCCTCGTCAATCGCCGTGGAGATCGCGCTATGACTGAGGCTGAACACGTCCGCTGCGCGCCCTCGATCAATCGTCGCGCACGACCTGCCCCACCACCGCCAGAGGTTCGCCGGTCGTGCCCGCCACCCCGTCCCAGCCGCCGCCGAGCGCGCGTATCAGCCCCACCGTGCTGCGCGCGCGCTCGCCGTCGAGCTGGACGGCCGCCCGTCGCTGCTGCAGCACGCTGCGGTCGGCATCGATGACCTCGAAATGGCTCGTTGCCCCTTCGCGATACTGCAGGCGGGACAGGCGGGCGGCGCGCTCGGCGGCGGCGACCGCCTCGTCCTGCGCGTGGGTGCGCGCGCCGAGCAGGCGCAGCGCGGCGAGGCCGTCCTCGACCTCGCGGAAGGCCTCGAGCACGCTCTGGCGGTAGCGCGCGACCTCCTCTTCGTACACCGCGCGGGCGCGGTCGAGCCCGGCCTGCCTGCGGCCGCCGTCGAAGATCGGCAGCGACAGCATGCCGCCCACCAGCGGGCCGAGCAGGAAGGTCCGGCTGGACCACTGGAAGAGGTCGCCGAGTTCGGCCGACTCGTGGCCGAACGCGCCGGTCAGCGTCAGGCGCGGGAAGAAGGCCGCGTGCGCCGCGCCGATGCGGGCATTGGCGGCGGCCATGGCGCGCTCGGCGGCGGCGATGTCGGGGCGGCGTTCGAGCAGCGCCGACGGCAGCCCGGCCGGCACCTCGACCGTGATCCGCCCGAGCGGCCGCGGTGCGAAGTCGAACGCGGCCGGCGGTCGGCCGAGCAGGATCGCGAGCGCGTGCTCGGCCATGGCGCGGCGGCGGGCGATGCCGTGCGCCTCGGCCTGGGTCGCGGCCAGTTCGGTGCGGGCGCGGGCGACTTCGAGTTCGCCGATGTCGCCGGCCTCGAAGCGGCGCCGCACCAGTTCCAGCGCCTCGGCGCGCAGGCTCACGGTGGCGTCGAACAGAGCCTGCTCGGCGTCGAGTTCGCGAAGCAGAAAATAGGCCTGGGCGACGTCGGCCTGCAGCGCGAGCTGCACCGAGCGCAGCAAGGCCTCGTACTGCTGGCTGTCGGCGCCGGCGGCGGCGACCGTCGAGGCGACGCGGCCGAACAGGTCGACCTCGTAGGCGATGCCGAGCTGCGCGCGCCACAGGGTGTCGGGCGACACCGGGGCATCCTCGTCCAGGCCCTGGGAGGCGGGCGAGGGCCGCTGGCGGGTGGGGCCGAAGCCGGCGTCGACCTGCGGCATGCGCTCGGCACGGGCGCTGCCTTCCAGCGCGCGCGCCTGGGCGAGGCGTGCGGCGGCGGCCTTGAGATCCTGATTGGACTCCAGCGCCTCGGCCTGGAGCGCGTTCAGCACGTCGTCGCCGAACAGCCGCCACCATTCGCCGCGGTGCCGGTCCTCGGCCGGCGTGGCGGTCTTCCAGCGCGCCGCGGCGGCGGCTTCGAGCGCCGGGTCGGCTTCCTTGAACGCGGCCGGGGTGGTGACCGCCGGGCGTTCGTAGACCGGTGCCAGCGAGCAGCCGGCGAGCGTGAGCAGGGTGGCGAGCAGCAGCGGAATCCGCCGCGCGCGGGAGCTGCGTGTGTGGGGTGCTCTCATGTCGTCGGCTCCGTGCTCAGGACGCGAGATGGGGTGCGGGAATCGGCGCCGCATGCGGGCTGGCGCTGTGCAGCTTGCGGCCGCCGCCCAGCGTGCGCAGCAGCACGTAGAACACCGGCGTCAGGAAGAGGCCGAACACGGTCACTCCGAGCATGCCGAAGAACACCGCCACGCCCATCGCCTGGCGCATCTCGGCGCCGGCGCCGGACGACAGCACCAGCGGCACCACGCCCATGATGAAGGCAATGGAGGTCATCAGGATGGGACGCAGGCGCAGCCGGCTGGCTTCGATGGCGGCTTCCTTCGGCGTGCTGCCCTGCAGTTCCAGCTCGCGGGCGAACTCGACGATGAGGATGGCGTTCTTGGCCGACAGCCCCACCAGCACCATCAGTCCGATCTGGGTGAACAGGTTGTTGTCGCCGCCGGTCAGCCACACCCCGCCGAGCGCGGCGAGGATGCTCATCGGCACGATCATGATCACCGCCAGCGGCAGGGTCAGGCTCTCGTACTGGGCGGCCAGCACGAGGAAGACCAACAGCACGCTCAGCGGGAAGATCCATACCCCGGCATTGCCCGCCAGGATCTTCTGGTAGGTGAGGTCGGTCCATTCGAAGCGGATGCCGGGCGGCAGGACTTCGGCGGCGATGCGCTCGGCCGCGGCCTCGGCTTGGTCGGAGGAATAGCCGGGCGCCGGGCCGCCGTTGATGTCGGCCGCGGTGTAGCCGTTGTAGCGCACCACCATCTCCGGGCCGAAACCGTTGGACACCCTCACCAGCGAAGACAGCGGCACCATCTCGCCGGCGGCGTTGCGCGTCTTCAACTGGCCGATGTCCTCGGGCCGGGCGCGGAAGGGGGCGTCGGCCTGGGCGCGCACCTGGTAGACGCGGCCGAAGCGGTTGAAGTCGTTCACGTACAGCGAGCCGAGATAGATCTGCATGGTGTCGAACACGTCGGTGACCGACACGCCGAGCTGCTTGGCCTTGACCCGGTCCAGATCCACGTCGAGCTGCGGCACGTTGATCTGATAGCTGGTGAAGGCGGGGCCGAGTTCCGGCGCCTCTTGCGCGGCGGCGATGAAGGCGCGCGCAGCGGCGTCGAGTTCGGCATAGCCGAGCGCGCCGCGGTCCTCGATCTGCAGCTTGAAGCCGCCCAGCGTGCCCAGGCCCATCACCGGCGGCGGCGGGAACACGGCGATGAAGGCGTCCTTGATCGCGGCGTACCGGCTGTCGAGCGCGGCGGTGATGGCGCCGGCCGAGAGTTCCGCCGCGCGCCGCTCGGCGAAGGGCTTGAGGGTGACGAACACGATGCCGGCCGAGGAGCTGTTGGTGAAGCCGTTGATCGACAGGCCGGGGAAAGCGATGGCGCTCTGCACGCCGGGCTGTTCCAGGGCGATCTCGCCCATGCGGCGGATGACCTCCTCGGTGCGGTCGAGCGAGGCGCCGTTGGGCAGTTGGGCGAAGCTGATCAGGTATTGCTTGTCCTGCGCCGGCACGAAGCCGCCGGGCAGGATCCACGACACGCCGGCGGTGAGCGCCAGCAGCACCGCGTACAAGCCCATCATCCTGCCCTTGCGCACGATCGCGCCGCCGACGCCGCGGCCGTAGTCTTCCGAGGCGCGGCCGAAGGCGCGGTTGAAGCGGGCGAAGAAGCCGCCGAGCGTGCGGTTCATCGCCCGCGTCAGCCAGTCGGGCCGGTGGTCGTGGTGGCCTTTCAGCAGCAACGCGGCCAGTGCCGGCGACAGGGTCAGCGAGTTGAAGGCGGAGATCACCGTGGAGATGGCGATGGTCATCGCGAACTGCTTGTAGAACTGGCCGGTGAGCCCGGTCATGAAGGCGAGCGGCACGAACACCGCCACCAGGGTGAGCGCAATGGCGATGATCGGGCCGCTGACCTCCTGCATCGCGCGGTAGGTGGCGTCGCGCGGCGCGAGGCCGGCGGCGATGTTGCGCTCGACGTTCTCGACCACGACGATGGCGTCGTCCACCACGATGCCGATCGCCAGCACCATGCCGAACAGCGACAGCGCGTTGATCGAATAGCCGAAGGCCAGCATCAGGCCGAAGGTGCCGACGATGGACACCGGCACCGCCAGCAGCGGAATGATGGAGGCGCGCCAGGTCTGCAGGAACAGGATCACCACCAGCACCACCAGCGCCACCGCCTCGAGCAGCGTCACCACCACGGCCTTGATGCTGGCGCGCACGAACTGGGTGGGGTCGTATTCGATGCGGTAGTCGACCGAGTCGGGAAAGTCCTGCTTCAGTTCCGCCATGGCCGCGCGCACCTGCTCGGACACCGCCAGTGCATTGGCGCCCGGCGACTGCATGATGCCCATGCCGATGGCGGGTTTGTTGTCGAGCAGCGAGCGCAGGCCGTACTCGGCCGCGTCCAGCTCGACGCGGGCGACGTCGCCGAGCCGGGTGACGCCGCCGTCGGCCGAGGTCTTGAGCACGATGTCGCGGAACTCCACCTCGGTGGTCAGCCGCCCCTGGGCATTCACCGAGAACTGCAGCGGCACGTCGGGCAGCGTGGGCGAGGCGCCGATCACGCCGGCCGCGACCTGCAGGTTCTGCTCGCGGATGGCGCGCACCACGTCGCTGGCGGTGAGGCCGCGCTGGGCGACCTTGTTCGGGTCCAGCCACACGCGCATGGCGTAGTTGCCCGCACCCCAGATCGCCACCTCGCCGACGCCGGTGATGCGCGACAGGCGGTCCTTGACGTTGAGCACCGCGTAGTTGCGCAGATAGGTGGCGTCGTAGCGGTCGTCCGGCGACACCAGATGCACCACCAGGGTCAGTGTCGGCGAGCTCTTCACCGTGGTCACGCCGAGCCGTTGCACGTCCTCCGGCAGCCGCGGCAGCGCCTGCGAGACGCGGTTCTGCACCAGTTGCTGGGCCTTGTCCGGGTCGACGCCGAGGCGGAAATGCACGGTGAGCGTGAGGTTGCCGTCGCTGTTGGCCTGCGACTGCATGTACAGCATGTCCTCGACGCCGTTGATCGACTCTTCCAGCGGCGAGGCCACGGTCTCGGCGATCACCTTGGGGTTGGCGCCGGGGTACTGGGCGCGCACCACCACCGAGGGCGGCACCACTTCCGGGTACTCCGAGATCGGCAACTGGAACATCGCCAGCAGGCCGCCGAGCAGGATCAGTACCGACAGCACGCTGGCGAAGATCGGCCGGTCGATGAAGAATTTCGAGATGTTCATGGCGGCGCGCTCAGCTCTTGTCGGGGTCGCCGGCATCGCGCGCGGCGGCGGCCGGGGCGGGGGCGCCCGACATCAGCACCGGCCGGGGATCGACCGCCTGCCCGGGGCGGGTGCGCTGCAGGCCGTTGACCACGATGCGCTCGCCCTCCCGCAGCCCCTCCTCGACGATCCGCAGCGGCCCCTGCGCGGCGCCCAGCGTGACTTCGCGGTAGGCGGCGCGGTTGGCCTCGTCCACCACCAGCACGAAACGCTTGTCCTGGTCGGTGCCGATCGCCTTCTCGTCGATCAGAACGGCCTCACGCGGCGTGCTGCTGCCCAGCCGGATGCGGGCGTAGAGGCCGGGCAGCAGGGTGCCGTCGGCGTTGTCGAACACGGCACGCACGCGGATCGTGCCGCTGGAAGTGTCCATGCGGTTGTCCACCGAGCTGACCGTGCCGCGGCGCGGATGGCCGTCCTCGTTGGCCAGCCCCAGGTGCACCGGCACGCCGGCCTCGCCCTGGCGACCGTTGATGATGGCGAGGAAACTCTGCTCATCGACGTCGAAGGCGGCGTACATGCGCGCCATCGACACCAGCGTGGTCAGCGGCGGCGTGCCCGGCCCGGCGGCGACGACGTTGCCGACGGTCGCTTCCGCCCGCGACAGCTTGCCGGCCACAGGCGCGGTGATGCGGGTGTATTCGAGGTCGAGGCGGGCCGATTCGAGCGCGGCGCGGGCGGCCAGCCGGTTGGCCTCGGCCTCGCGCGCGGCGTTGCGCTTCTCTTCGTAGTCGCGCCGGGCGATGGCGTTGTCGACGATCAGCCGTTCGCCACGTGCGAGATCGCCGGCAGTGTAGGCGGCGCGCGCTTCGGCGGCGGCGAGCCGGGCACGGGCATGTTCGAGCGCGGCGGCGTAGGGCCGGGGGTCTATGGTGAATAGCGGATCGCCCTTGTTCACCAGCGCGCCGTCCTGGAAATGCACCGCAGTGATGGTGCCGGATACCAGCGGCCGGATCTCGACCCGGTCCACCGCTTCCAGCCGGCCGGAATAGCTGTGCCAGTCGGTGATCTGCCGGCTGGCGACGGTCGCCACATCGACCGGGCTGGGCGGCGGCGCGACGGTGGCCTGGGCATCGGCCTGCGGGCCGAATGCGGCGAAGCCGCCGCCGAGGACGAGCAGCACCGCGATCGCGGCGGCGAGGGCATGGGGCTTGCGCGAGAGGGACATCGTGTACTCCTTGTCGGGGGATCGCGGCGCCGGCAGGCGGCGGGCGATCAGGTGTTTCAGGGGCGCTCCGGTGGCGGGGCGTCGTGCCTGGCCGCATGCGTGGCGGCTTCGGTCATGTCGCAGTGCATCAAATCTTGGCTGTTGTTTTGTCCTGGATAAATGTGCCGAATTCGGAAACACTATTCGCTCATCGCGAATAATCTCAGCCAGGATTGACGGATAATTCGCCCACCGGCGGGTTCGCGGACAGGAATCAGGAGCAGGGGAAATGGATCGTTTTCAGGCCATGCAGGTGTTCACGCGCGTGGTGGATGCCAACAGCTTTTCGCGCGCGGCCGACAGCCTCGGGCTGCCGCGCGCCACCGTCACCACCATCATCCAGAATCTCGAACGCCTGCTGCAGGTGCGGCTGCTCAACCGCAGCACGCGGCGGCTGAGCCTGACCCAGGACGGCGCCGCCTACTACGAACGCTGCGTTGCCATCCTGGCCGACGTCGAGGAGACCGAGGCCTCGTTCCGCGAAGCCGCGCGCGCGCCGCGCGGCCGGCTGCGCATCGACGTGCCGGCCGCGCTTGGCCGCCTGGTATTGATTCCCTATCTGTGCGAGTTCCATACCCGCCATCCCGAGGTCGAGCTCGCCATCGGCATGAGCGACCGGCCGGTGGACATGGTGCGCGAGGCGGTCGACTGCGCGATCCGGATCGGCCAGTTGCCGGACTCCTCGCTGGTGGCGCGCCGTATCGGCACCTTCTTCGTCGTTACCTGCGCGGCGCCGGCCTACCTCGAACGCCACGGCGAACCGAAGGCCATCGCCGACCTCGCCGGGCATCACGCGGTGCATTACTTCTCCAGCCTGACCGGCCGTCCCATGGACTGGGATTTCGTCGTCGATGGTGAAGTCGCCGAGGTCAAGATGAAGGGCGTGGTGGCGGTCAACGATGGCGATGCCTACCTCGCCTGTGCGCTGCAGGGCTTCGGGCTGGTGCAGGCGCCGCGCTTCATGGTGTCGCCGCATCTGGAATCCGGCGCGCTGCAAGAGGTGCTGCCGCAGTGGCAGCCGTCCTCGCTGCCGATATCGGTGGTCTATCCCGCCAGCCGCCACCTGTCGCCCAAGGTGCGCGCCTTCGTCGATTGGGTCACCGAGCTGTTCGCCGCCTGCCCGCTGCTCGGCGGCCGCGCCGCGGTCGATTACTGCTGCAGCTACGAGGGGCCGTGCACCGGCAACACGCTGCGCTCGGTGGCCGAGCAACACAATCTGGCCGAGAGCGTGCTGTAGGCCCGGGACGGTTCAGCTGATTCAACCGCCTTTCGAGGTGGTCTGTGCGTTGCTGGGTGCAGGCCTGGCCGTGGCCAATCCGCGCATGGCGCGTGTACCGTATCGTGATGAGGATGGCGAGAGTGTGTGGGGTTCGCTCATGCGTCCTTCAGTCGGCTGCCCAGGATAGTGCGTCAGATGGCCGACCCGCAGGTCGCCCAGGCGCACTTCCAGTGTGCGCACGGTATTCATTCCGGATCCTTCAGATGCTCGAATTCGGTCAGCAGATCCATCGGGGCTGATTCAGGGACGGGCGGGGTCGATTTGCCGGAAAGCCGTTTCTGCTCCAGCAGAGCGGCTTGCCCGATCGGAACCAGCGCTACCTCCAGGCCGAGAGAACTGGCGTAGGTGAGGAAGGTGTCCAGCGTGACTTCGCGGCCGTTCTCGATCTTCGATACCGTGCCCTGGCGCATGTGTTTCACATTGCCCTGAGCCAGGCCGGCCGCTTCGCGGGCACGGCGCAACTGCTTGCCCAGCAGGGCGAGCGTTTCAGGGTTACGGACACGCGATTGCGGTTTCATGCCATACGACATAGCGATTCATCTTTGCTGTATTTATACGATAAAGCGTGTTTTTTGCAAGGTATAAGTCGCTATGGCGTATAAAAATTGAACTCCGATCAGATCATCTCCAGCGGGCTGGGCCTCGTCGGCGGCGGAAAGATCCGATCCAGCTCCGCCCGAAGTTCGGCGTCGATGACGACATCCAGCGCGCCGAAGTTCTCCTCCACCCGGCCGCGGCCCGTCGCCTTAGGGATGGCGATGACACCTTCCTGATGGAGCAGCCAGGCCAGCGCCAGTTGGGCGGCGGTGACGCTCCGCGATGCGGCAAGCGATGCGAATTCCCGATTGCGCAGCAGCCGCGCCTGCTCCAGCGGCGAGTAGGCCATCACCGGCATGTTGCGGGCCTGGCACCAGGGCAGCAGATCCCATTCGATGCCGCGGCGGGACAGGTTGTACAGCACCTGATCGACGGCGCAGCGTTCACCTTCCGGCTCGGTGAACAGGGCTTTCATGTCCCGCACGTCCAGGTTGCTGACGCCCCAGTGGCGGATCTTGCCGGCCGCCCGCAGGCGCTCGAAGGCTTCCACGGTTTCATCGAGCGGGATCGAGCCGCTCCAGTGCAGCAGGTATAGATCCAGGCAATCCACGCCGAGCCGTTCCAGGCTGCGCTCGCAGGCGATGGGCATCGAGCGCCGGCCGGCGTTGTGCGGATAGACCTTGCTGACGATGAAGACCTGGTCACGGCGGCCGCGAATGGCTTCGCCGATCAAGGTCTCGGAAGCGCCTTCGCCGTACATCTCGGCGGTGTCGATCAGTGTCATGCCGAGGTCGATGCCGTGCTGCAGCGCGGCGATCTCGTCGGCCCTGCGCGCCGGGTCCTCGCCCATCATCCAGGTTCCCATGCCCAGCGCAGGGACGTGTTCTCCGGAGGGTAGTGCAATGGTCTTCATGTTTTTCATCCCATGATTGTCGGCTTGCCGTCGCATCGTAGATCAGTCGAGCCCGCAGAGGGCGGCCGACAGGCGGTGCGGGCGCTGCCCACGACCCTCCGTCCCGCCCGCGTTACAATCCCAGCCTTCAACCGCCCACCGGGCGGTGTTTTTTGCGAATTTGCGAGCGTCCCCATGTCCGGAACCCTTTTCATCGTCACCGCGCCGTCCGGCGCCGGCAAGACCACGCTGGTGCATGGTCTGCTGCAGCGCGATGCGCGCGTGCAGCTGTCGATCTCGTACACCACGCGTGCGCCGCGCGCCGGCGAGCAGGACGGGCGGGAGTACCACTTCGTCGATGTGCCGGCTTTCCGCGCCTTGCGCGACCGCGGCGAGTTCCTCGAGTGGGCCGAGGTGCATGGCAACTACTACGCTACCTCCAAGGTCTGGCTGCGCGAACAGATCGCCGCCGGGCGCGACACCTTGCTGGAGATCGACTGGCAGGGCGCGCAGCAGGTGCGCAAGGTCTTCCCGGAGGCGGTGGGGGTGTTCATCCTGCCGCCGTCGATGGAGGAGCTCGAATCCCGCCTGCGCGGGCGCGGCACCGACAGCGACGAGGTCATCAGCCGGCGCCTGCTGGGCGCGCGCGGGGAAATGCGCCATGTGGCGGAATTCGACTACGTTATAATCAACGACGAAATCGATCAGGCGCTGGACGACCTGGTTGCCGTGGTACGCGCCTCGCGGCTGCGCCATGCCAGCCAGCACAAGCGCCATCCCGAATATTTCGACTTTTTGGAACAGGATTGAACATGGCCCGCATCACCGTCGAAGACTGCCTGAAGAAGATTCCCAACCGCTTCCAGCTCACGCTGGCGGCGACCTACCGCGCGCGCCAGCTGACCATCGGCAGCACGCCGCAGATCGAGCTCGACCCGTCCGACAAGGACAAGCCCACCGTGATCGCGCTGCGCGAAGTCGCCGCCGGCAAGGTCGGGCTGGAGATGCTGAACCGCGGCCAGGCCTGAGCCGGGTCGTGAGGGGCTAGACACATGGACGAGAGCGAGCGGGAAGCCCCTCAGGAACCTTTTCGCCCGCCGCCGTCGAGCGTGCTGTCGCTCGACTTCCAGGGACTGAAGACCAAGCTGCTGACCTACATGCGTGCCGAGGACGTCGGCCGCGTGGAGGCAGCCTATCACTTTGCCGCCGACGCCCATGCCGGGCAGTTCCGCGTCAGCGGCGAGCCCTACGTCAGCCATCCGGTCGCTGTGGCCTCGCTGGTGGCCGACTGGCACCTCGATCCGCAGGCGCTGATCGCCGCGCTCCTCCACGACGTGATGGAGGACACCCACATCCCCAAGGCGGAGATCGCCGAACGCTTCGGCAAGGTTTCGGCCGAGTTGGTCGATGGCCTGTCCAAGCTCGACAAGATCGAGTTCCGCTCGCACGAGGAAGCGCAGGCCGAGAACTTCCGCAAGATGCTGCTGGCGATGGCGAGCGACCTGCGCGTCATCCTGATCAAGCTGGCCGACCGCCTGCACAACATGCGCACGCTCGGCCACATGCGCCCGGCCAAGCGCCGCCGCATCGCCAACGAGACGCTGGAAATCTACGCGCCGATCGCCAACCGGCTCGGCCTCAATGACCTGTACCGCGAGCTGCAGGAGCTGTCCTTCAGCAACAAGTACCCGCTGCGCTACCGGGTGCTGGCCAAGGCCATCCGTGCGGCGCGCGGCAACCGCCGCGAAGTGGTCGGCAAGGTCAGCACGGCGATCGAGGAACGGCTGCCGCAATGGGGCATCACCGCCGAGGTCAGCGGCCGCGAGAAACACCTCTACGGCATCTACCGCAAGATGGCCGAGAAGCACCTGTCGTTTTCGCAGGTGCTGGACATCTACGGCTTCCGCGTCATCGTCGGCGAGGTGTCGAGCTGCTATCTGGCGCTGGGTGCGCTGCACTCGATGTACAAGCCGGTGCCGGGCAAGTTCAAGGACTACATCGCGATCCCCAAGGCCAACGGCTACCAGAGCCTGCACACGACGCTGATCGGTCCCTTCGGCACGCCGGTCGAAGTGCAGATCCGCACGCGCGAGATGCACCACATCGCCGAGGCCGGCGTGGCCTCGCACTGGCTGTACAAGGAAGACGAGAAGACGCTGACCGAGCTGCAGCAGAAGACGCATTCCTGGCTGCAGTCCCTGCTCGAGCTGCAGTCCGCCTCGGGCGAGGCCACCGAGTTCCTCGAGCACGTCAAGATCGACCTGTTTCCGGGCGAGGTCTATGTGTTCTCGCCCAAGGGCACGATCTTCTCGATGCCCAAGGGCTCGACGCCGGTCGATTTCGCCTACGCGGTGCATACCGACATCGGCAACCGCTGCGTGGCCTGCCGCATCAACGGCGACCTGATGCCGCTGCGCAGCGAGCTGAACAATGGCGACCAGGTCGAGATCATCACCGCCGCCCATGCCAACCCCAACCCGGCCTGGCTGTCGTATGCGCGCACCGGCAAGGCGCGGGCGCAGATCCGCCATTTCATGAAGAACGCCCAGCAGGACGAGTCCGTCGCGCTGGGCGAGCGCCTGCTCAACCAGGCGCTGCGGCCGCATGGCCTGACCCTGGGCCAGATCTCGACTTTCGCCTGGGAGCGCTTCCTGCGCGACCGCGGCGTGCGCCACAAGAAGGAGATCTTCTCCGACCTCGGCCTGGGCAAGCGCCTGCCGGCGATCATCGCGCGCCGCCTGGCGCAGGCGCAGGACATGGAATCGGGCCGGCCCGACGTGATCAAGCCGAAGCCGGCGGGCGCGATCACGATCCGCGGTTCCGAAGGCATCGCGGTGCAGCTGGCGCGCTGCTGTCATCCGATCCCGGGCGATCCGATCATCGGCACGCTGCGCAAGGGCCAGGGGCTGGAAGTGCATACCCACGACTGCCCGAGCGTGGCCAAGCTGCGCGGCGACCGCGGGCGCTGGGTGGATGTCGAATGGGAAGCCGGCGACGACCGCCTGTTCGACGTCGGCATCCGCGTGCTGACGCGCAACGCGCGCGGCGTGCTGGCGCGGGTGGCCAGCGCCATCGCCGAGGAAGACTGCAACATCCAGAGCGTGCACATGGACAACGAGCAGGGGGCCTACACCGCGCTCAACTTCACCTTGCAGGTGCGCGACCGCATGCACCTGGCGCGCGTCATGCGCGCGGTGCGGCGGGTGCAGGAAGTGGTGCGCATCGGCCGCGTCAAGGGCGACGGCCGCGCGGTCTGAAGCCTGCGCACGGGGCGGTGCATCGCCGCAGCGGCGCGTTTTGCCGCTGGCTGCTAGAATTGCGGCCACTTCAGAACAGGGGGGCCCGACGATGGCGATGTACGAATCCGATCACACCAAGTTCATGCGCGAGTGGATGGCCAAGCATCCCGAAGAGCAGACCGAGCAGAAGAAAGGCCGCGCCCTGTGGTGGGACAAGCCGCAATCGGTCGAGGAGCAGCAGCGCCTGCAGGAAGCGCGCGTGCCGGTGAAGCCCTACTACTACGACGCCAATCACTGAGCCGTCTCCCCTTGCTGCCGGGCCGGGCGCCGAACGCATGAGTCTGCCGCGCCGGCTTGCCTTCATCGACGTCGAAAGCACCGGCGCCCATCCGGTACGCGACCGCATCACCGAGATCGCCATCCTCCGTGTCGAGGATGGCGTGCTCGTCGACCGCTGGGAAAGCCTGGTCGACCCGCAGGCGCCCATCCCGCCGCTGATCCGGCAGATTACCGGCATCAGCGACGAAATGGTCGCCGGCGCGCCGTGCTTCGGCGAGCTCGCCGACCAGGTGCAGGCCTTGCTGGCCGGCCACGTGTTCGTCGCCCACAATGCCCGTTTCGATTTCGGCTTCATCAAGAATGCCTTCGCCCGCATCGGGCGGGATTTCGATGCGCCGGTGCTGTGTACCGTCAAGCTGTCGCGGGCGCTGTTTCCCGAGCATCACCGCCATGGGCTGGATGCGCTGATCGAGCGCCACGACCTGCACTGCGGCGCCCGCCACCGGGCGATGGGCGACACCGAGGCGCTGTGGCAGTTCGTGCAGCTGGCGCAGGCGCGCTTCGAGCCCGAAGTGCTGCAGCGCGCGGTCGAGCGCGCGATGAAGGCGCCGGCGTCGCCGCCCGGACTGCCGGAGGGCTTGCTCGAAGCCTTGCCGGACGAGCCCGGCCTCTATTTCCTGCATGCCGAAGCAGAAGCGCCACCGCCCGGACGCATCGACCGCCCGCTGTTCATCGGCCGCGCCGCCAGTCTGCGGGCAAGGGTCAAGGAGCATTTCGCCGGCAGCACGCGCAAGGGCAAGGGCGCCGAACTGCGCGAACGGACCCGCCGCATCGAATGGATAGCAACGGCCGGCGAACTCGGTTCGCTGCTGCTCGAAGCCGAGTTCGTCAAGCGCCTGCGGCCGCCGTCGAACCGCCTGCCCGAAGACGGTGGCGAAGCGTTTGCGCTACGCCTGATCGAGAATCGCCGGCGCGCGCCGATCTACGAGCGAGTGCCGGTCGCCGGCGCCGATCCCGCCACCTGGGCGGGCCTGCACGGCCTGTTCCGCAACAAGCGCGAGGCGGACAACCGGCTGCGCGAACTGGCCATGCTCTACCGCCTGTGCCCGCGCCGGCTCGGCCTGGAGCCGGGCACGGCCGGAGCATGCTCGGCGTTTCAGGCGCGCCGCTGCGCCGGCGTCTGTGCCCGCCGGGAAACGGCGGCGGAACACGACGCCAGGCTGCTGGGCGGCCTGGCCTCGCTCGGCGTCAAACCCTGGCCATGGCCGGGTGCGGTGGTGGTCGGCGAGCGCGATGCCCATTCGGGGCGCGAAGCCTGGCATGTCTTCGACCAGTGGTGCCACCTCGGCAGCGTGGCGCGGCGCGAGGAATTGCCGACGATAGGGAGGGAGCGCCGCTTCGACATCGACACCTGGCGCCTGCTCGGGCGCTGGTTCGCCGTGCCCGCCCATCTGGACGCTGTCGAGCCGTTCGAGTCCTGATGCGTGGCGAGGGTTTCTGCGGGGTGGGATGGGTCGAGCCGCGCAGGTCGAGCCGCGCAGCTAGAGCCGAGGGCGAAACCCATCACCTTCGACGGGCGTCATGGCCGATGGGTTTTGCTACGCTCTACCCATGCTACGGCTCTGAGGCAGTCGAGCCGTCGCCTTAATGCGATGCGGCGCGCCTGAGCTGGCTGACCTTGTCCAGCACCAGGCCGCGGCGCCCCTGCGGGCGCACCAGGCCGTCGCGGACGAAGCGCGACAGCACGCGCGAGAAGGTCTCGGGGGTGAGGTTGAGCTGGGCGGCGATGGTCTGCTTGTCGGAGGCGAGATGGATCTCCGCATGCTCGGCGCCCTGCGGCGCGAGCTGAGCCAGATACTGCGCCACGCGTTGGGTGCTGCTGAGCTGGATACAGAGCTGCATGTGCATCATCATCTCGTAGCTGGCGGCGGCGAGGCGGGTGCTCATGGCCTCGGCGAACGTGGGTTCGGCGGCCATCGCTTCGCGCACCAGCGCCACGGGAACCTGCAGCAGCCGGGTATTGCGTCCGGCCATTGCCATTGCCATCGCCGGGCGCCCCAGCAGGGCGGCTTCCTCGGCGAAAATGTCGCCGGCGCCGACGATGCGGATGAGCTTCTCGCTGCCCGAAGGCGCGAGCAGCAGGCATTTCACTTCGCCGTCGAGGACCACGTGCATACAGGAGGGAACGTCCTGCGCCTGGAGGACGATCTCGCCCCGTTCCGCGCGTATCAGGCGCGAGGCGGAGACCAGTTGGTGCAGGCGCGCGTCGCCGAGCAGATCGAAGGGCGCGATCTCGCTCAGGCTGGGGATGCTGGCGGGGGTCTTTACTCGTGTCATCATCGGCTCCTGCTGGCTGCAGCCAAGTCTAGTCAGGGGGGCTGATGCATCCAAGGCAGGGCGGCGGCGGTGCAGGCGCGCGGCATACCTCCAAAGAGGTATCTGCATGGCATGCAAGTGCCTGTAAACATTGGATGATATATTCGTTCCCCGGCCGATGTCGGCGCTTGCGGGTATAAAGGGGTAGGCCGGAAATCCGTACTTGAAATGAATGGGTGGGCGGGAATCGGTGTGAGCCGGATGGAAAACACAGGGGGCGTCGGCAAACGGGACGCCGGAGGGACTGCATGAAGTTCGCGATGCCGCGCCTGATCGTCAGGCATTCGATCCTGCTGCTGGTGGCGGTGGCGATGCTCGCGCTCGCGCTGATCAGCCTGGCCGGCATGAGCGCGTCGGTGATGGTCGCCGAGAGCGTGCAGGGCAGTGCCAGCGCGATCAACCACGCCGGCGCGCTGCGGCGGCTGACCCACCGGGCGGCGAGTCTGGTGATCGCGGGGGCGCCGAGCGGAACCTTGTCGCTGCCGCGGGTGGAGGCCGCCATCGCCGACTTCGAGCGCGTGCTGGAACACCCTGAACTGCAGCGCATCGTGCAGCGCGAGCCCGGCGGGCTGTTCGCCGCCACCTATCGCGGTGTCGAATCGGCCTGGCGGCTCAGCGTCAGATCCAGCCTGAAGGGCGTGGCGCAACTGGGGCCGGCGGCATCGGCCGGACAGATCGAGGCCTTGCTCGGCGACGTCGACCGTTTCGTCGATCAGCTCAATACCCTGGTGTTCGTGCTGGAGCAGGATACCGAGGCCCGCATCGGCGACCTGAGCGAGATCCTGGCCGGCGCCATCATCGCCACGCTGGTGGTCATCGCCGCGGCGCTGGTGGTGCTGCGCGCTTCGCTGCTGAAGCCGCTGGGCGGCCTGCTGGCGGCGACGCGGGCGGTCGCGCGCGGCGACTACTCGGCGCGCGTGGAGCACGTCGGCCACGACGAACTCGGCCGCGTGGGCGCGACCTTCAACCTGATGGCGGGCGAGATCTCGCGCCAGTACCAGACCCTGGAACAGCGCGTGGCCGAGAAGACGCTGGAGCTGCAGCGCAGCAACCGCGCGCTGGAACTGCTCTACCACGCCATCGCCCGCCTCTACCAGGCGCCGACCGAACCGGCGGTCTATGAGGCCACGCTGCGCGACATCGACCACGTCGCCGGCCTGGACGGCAGCTTCGCCTGTATCGAGCCCCGCCAGGGCGGGGCGGCAACGGTGATCGCCTCGACCATCGGCCCCTGCGTCGACCGCAGCGCGCGCGGCGACGAGGCCTGCAACGCCTGCCGCGCCCAATCGGCAGCAGGCGAAACGGTCGAGGGCGAGCGCAAGCTGCTGCGCTTTCCGCTGCGCGACCGCGAGCACCATTACGGCATGTTACGGCTGGCGCTGCCGGCCGACCATGGGCTGGAGGACTGGCAGCGCCAACTGGTCGAAGCGCTGTCGCGCCACATCGGCATGGCGCTTGGGGCCGCCCGCCGCGGCGAGCAGGAGCGCCTGCTGGCGCTGCAGGAAGAGCGCTCGGTGATCGCGCGTGAACTGCACGACTCGCTTGCGCAGTCGCTGTCCTACATGAAGATCCAGATGAGCCTGCTGCAGCGCGCGCTGGCCGATCCGGCGCGCCTGAGCGATGCGGACACGATCCTGGGCGACCTGCGCAACGGGGTGAATGACGCCTACCGCCAGTTGCGCGAACTGCTGGTGTCCTTCCGCCTCGAGCTGTCCGGCGACCTGCGCAGCCTGCTGCGCGCGGCGGTGGCGGAATACGGCGAGCGCGCGGATGTCGACATCACGCTCGACATCCGCCTGGCCGGCTGCAGCCTGACGCCCAACCAGGAAGTCCACGTGCTGCAGATCGTGCGCGAGGCGCTGTCGAACATGCTGCGCCACGCGCTGGCGCGCCATGCGCGCGTGGGCCTGGAGTGCGACGAAGCGGGCTACGTCACGGTCTCGATCGAGGACGACGGCGTCGGCATCGACGAAGGGCCGATCGGCGGCCGCGACCACCACGGCCTGTCGATCATGCGCGAACGCGCGCGCAGCCTCGGCGGCACGATCGAGATCGGCCGCCGCAGCGAAGGCGGCACCCGTGTCGGCGCCCGCTTCCAGGCCGTCACCGCCGCGCCTGCTTCCGCGCAATCCCCCCTGCCTGCCATTCCGCCCGCGTTCACGGGCACTGCACTGTTCCAGCAAGGAAACCGCCGATGAACGAACTGTCCGTCGAATCCATCCTGATCGTCGATGACCACCCCCTGTTCCGCAAGGGGCTCGCCCAGCTGCTGCAGACCGTGCCGGGCTTCCGCCTGGTGGGCGAGGCGGCCGGCGGCGAGGAGGGCATCGAGATGGCGCGCGCGCGGCAGCCGGACCTGGTGCTGCTCGACCTCAACATGCGCGACCTCAACGGCCTGGAAGTACTGCGCCAGTTGCGCCAGTTGAAACCCGAGCCGCGGGTGGTCATGATCACCGTGTCCGACCAGGGCGAGGACGTGGTCGCCGCGCTGCGCGGCGGCGCCGACGGCTATCTGCTGAAGGACATGGAGCCCGAGGCAATGCTGGAAGCGCTCGTCGCCGTCGCCGCCGGCCGCGTCGTCATTCCGCCGCAGCTCAACCACCTGCTGGCCGCGGCACTGCGCAGCGAAGCCCGGCCGCAGACGCCCGATGCCGCCGGCCTGACCGAACAGGAAACGCGCATCCTCGAGAAGATCGCTGCCGGGCTGTCGAACAAGATGATCGGGCGCGAGCTCGACATCGCCGAAGGCACGGTCAAGGTCCACGTCAAGCACATCCTGCGCAAGCTCGACCTGCGCTCGCGCGTCGAAGCCGCGGTGTGGGCGGTGGCGCACCTGCGCACCTGAGGCCGGGCAATCTTCCGCATTCGCGCCGTTCTTGACGGCGGTCAATGACCGCACTCCGACTATGGGTTTGAATCGGCGGCGTACATATGGCACGCCGTACATAGGCTGCCCGGAGGATTCGTGCAAACGGCTTCACTTTCCCGTCGGGGTTTTCTGCGTGGCGGCATGCGCGCGGTGGTCCCGGCCGTCCGTCCTCCGTGGGCGCGGGTCGAGGTGGCCTTCCTCGCCGCCTGTACCCGTTGCGATGCCTGTATCGACGCCTGTCCGACCGACATCCTGCTGAGGGCGGACGGCGGCTTTCCCGGCGTCGACTTTTCCGCCGGCGCCGGTGAATGCACGTTCTGCGGTGAATGCGTGGCGCACTGCGAACCGCAGGCCTTGGTGCGCAGCGCGGAAGACGGCGCGCCGTGGGCGCTGAAGGCGAGCATCGGCCGCGGCTGCCTCGCCGAATCGGGCGTCGAATGCCGTGTCTGCGGCGAAAACTGCCCGGTGGGAGCGATCCGCTTCCGTCCGCGTCTCGGCGGCGTGGCCTTGCCGCAACTGGACGCCGAAGCCTGTACCGGCTGCGGTGCCTGCTTCGCGCCCTGTCCGACGCGGGCGATCGCGGTGACGGCGGACAGGGCGGCGAACGAACTTCCGACAGAGAGCGAACGATGAAGATTGCAAGTCTGGTACTGCGGGCGCTGCCCGCGGATTTCCCGGAAATCAAGGCGGCGCTGGCACAAATCCCGGGGGTCGAGATCCACGGCTCTTCCGAGGAGGTCGGCCGCATCGTGGTCACGGTGGAGGATGGCGAGGGCTGGTCGGTCACCGATTCGATCCTCGCGGTGAACCTCGCGCCCAAGGTGCAGGCGGTGACGCTGGCTTACGAATATACCGATGACGGTCTGGAATTGACGGAGGAATGAAATGAGCATGAATCGGCGTGATTTCATCAAGAGCAATGCGGTCGCCGCGGCCGCCGCGACCGCTGGCATCGGCATTCCGGTGGTCACCCAGGCACAGGGCGTGGCCAGCGCCGGCACCAAGGTGCGTTGGGACAAGGCCGCCTGCCGCTTCTGCGGCACCGGCTGTTCGGTGCTGGTCGGCGTGCAGAACGGCCGCATCGTCGCCACCCAGGGCGACCCGGATTCGCCGGTCAACCGCGGCCTGAACTGCATCAAGGGCTACTTCCTGTCCAAGATCATGTACGGCGAGGACCGCCTGACCCAGCCGCTGCTGCGCATGAAGAACGGCAAGTACGACAAGAACGGCGAGTTCACGCCGGTGTCGTGGGACCAGGCCTTCGACATCATGGAACAGAAGTGGAAGGTCGCGCTGAAGGAGCACGGCCCGGAATCGATCGCGATGTTCGGCTCGGGCCAATGGACGATCTGGGAAGGCTACGCCGCTTCCAAGCTGATGAAGGCGGGCTTCCGCAGCAACAACCTCGACCCCAACGCGCGCCACTGCATGGCCTCGGCGGTGGTCGGCTTCATGCGCACCTTCGGCATCGACGAGCCGATGGGCTGCTACGACGACATCGAGAACACCGACAGCTTCGTGCTGTGGGGCTCGAACATGGCCGAGATGCACCCCATCCTGTGGAGCCGCATCACCGACCGCCGCCTGTCCAGGGATGGCTGCGAAGTCCATGTGCTGTCGACCTTCGAGCACCGCTCCTACGAGCTGGCCGACAACCCGATGATCTTCGTGCCGCAGACCGACCTGGCGATCCTGAACTACATCTGCAACCACATCATTCAGACCAATCGGGTCAACACCGAGTTCGTCAATCGCAACGTCAAGTTCAAGATCGGCGAGGGCGACATCGGTTTCGGCCTGCGCCCCAACCATCCGCTCGAAGCCAAGGCCACCAGCAACGGCTATCCGGGTCAGGACGGCAAGCCCAAGGGCGACACCGGCGCGGCGCGCGACTGCAGCTTCGAGGACTTCGCCGCCTTCGTCGCCGAATACACGCTGGAGAAGGTGTCGAAGCTGTCCGGCGTGCCGGAAGACCGCCTGCTCAAGCTCGCCGAGCAGTACGCCGACCCGAACCGCAAGGTGGTCTCGTTCTGGACCATGGGCTTCAACCAGCACACCCGCGGCACCTGGGTGAACAACATGATCTACAACGTCCACCTGCTGGTGGGCAAGATCTCCGAGCCCGGCAACAGCCCGTTCTCGCTGACTGGCCAGCCCTCGGCCTGCGGCACCGCACGCGAAGTCGGCACTTTCGCCCACCGCCTGCCGGCCGACATGGTCGTCACCAATCCGGCGCATCGCGCGCATTCCGAAGAATTGTGGCAACTGCCGGAAGGCACGATCCCGGCCAAGGTCGGCTATCACGCCGTGGCCCAGAGCCGGGCGCTGAAGGACGGCAAGATCAAGTGCTACTGGACCACGACCACCAACAACATGCAGGCCGGTCCGAACATCAATGACGAGATCTACCCGGGCTGGCGCAATCCGGAAGCCTTCGTCGTGGTGTCGGACGTCTATCCGACCGTGTCCGCGCTGTCGGCCGACCTGATCCTGCCGTGCGCGATGTGGGCCGAGAAGGAAGGCGCTTTCGGCAACGCCGAGCGCCGCACCCAGTTCTGGCGCCAGCAGGTGTCGGCGCCGGGCGAGGCCAAGTCCGACCTGTGGCAGTACATCCAGTTCGCCAAGCGCTTCAAGGTCGAGGAAGTGTGGCCGGCCGAACTGATCGACAAGAAGCCGGAGTACAAGGGCAAGACCCTGTACGACGTGCTCTACGCCAACGGCCAGGTCAACAAGTTCCCGCTGTCCGACGTCGAAAAGGCGAACGCCCACGCGATCCCGGGCTACATGAACGACGAATCGAAGGAACTCGGCTTCTACCTGCAGAAAGGCCTGTTCGAGGAATACGCCGCCTTCGGCCGTGGCCATGCCCACGACCTCGCCGACTTCGACGTCTATCACAAGGCGCGCGGCCTGCGCTGGCCGGTGGTGGACAACAAGGAAACCCTGTGGCGCTTCCGTGAAGGCTACGACCCCTACGTCAAGGCCGGCGAAGGCGTGAAGTTCTACGGTCACAAGGACAACAAGGCTATCGTCTTCGCGCTGCCCTACCAGGACCCGCCCGAGATGCCCGATGCCGAGTACGACATGTGGCTGTGCACCGGCCGCGTGCTGGAGCACTGGCACACCGGCTCGATGACCCGCCGCGTGCCCGAGCTGCACCGCTCGGTGCCCGAAGCCCAGATCTTCATGCACCCGGACGACGCGCAGAAACGCGGGCTGCAGCGCGGCATGGTGGTGAAGGTCGCGTCGCGCCGCGGTGAGATGACGGCCCGCCTCGAAACCCGCGGCCGCAACAAGCCGCCGGTCGGGCTGATCTTCGTGCCCTTCTTCGACGAAGCCAGGCTGGTCAACAAGCTCACGCTCGACGCCACCTGCCCGCTGTCGAAGGAAACCGACTTCAAGAAGTGCGCAGTCAAGGTGATGAAGGCCTGATCCACCGGAGGTGCGAGCACCGTAGCTTTGCCGACCGGGGGGTAGGGCCGGGCGCGGGCTCGCAACGACCATGAACGACACCATGAAACCGACCAGCCGTGCTGCCGCCAGCACGTCGTCGCCGCGCCGCCGCTTCCTCAAGGATGCGGCGGGCGTCGCCGGCGGTGCGGGCCTGCTCGCGCTCGGCGCCGGCATGTACGCCAGGCAGGCCTCGGCGCTGCCGGCGACTGCCATCCGCCCCCCCGGCGCGCTCGCCGAAGCCGCCTTCCTCGCCGCCTGTGTGCGCTGCGGCCTGTGCGTGCGCGACTGTCCCTACGACACGCTGAGGCTGGCCGAACTCGGCGACGGCGTGGCGACCGGCACGCCGTATTTCCTGGCGCGCGACATCCCGTGCGAAATGTGTGAGGACATCCCCTGTGTCGTCGCCTGTCCGAGCGGCGCGCTCGACCGCGCACTCACCGACATCGGCGAGGCGAGGATGGGGCTGGCGGTGCTGATCGACCAGGAGAACTGCCTCAACTTCCTCGGCCTGCGCTGCGACGTCTGCTACCGCGTCTGCCCGGTCATCGACAAGGCGATCACGCTCGAGCGCATGCACAACCCGCGCTCGGACCGCCACGCGATGCTGCTGCCGACGGTGCATTCCGAGCACTGCACCGGCTGCGGCAAGTGCGAGAAATCCTGTGTGCTGCCCGGCGAGTCGGCGATCAAGGTGCTGCCGATCAAGCTCGCGCAGGGCTCGAAGGCCGAGCACTACATGCGCGGCTGGGAAGAGAAGGACGCCGCCGGCGAATCGCTGATCGGCGAGCAGCTCGAACTGCCGGTGCGCGGCCTGGAGGACAAGGCCTACGGCGACACCCGCGTGCGGCCGGGCGAAGGCCCGCAGGCGCCGCCGGCGGTGCCCGACTACGCGCCTGCCCGTCCGCCGGGCGGCGGCCTCGATTCGGGGTGGAAGCCATGAACGCGCAGACGACGACCGGCCAGGCGACCGGCACTCGGCCGGAGCGCAAGGTTCCGCCCACCAGCGTGCGCGGCGCGGCGATGCGCGGCGTGGTGGCGCGGCCCGGGCACGAGGCGATCGAAGCCAAGGGCTGGCTGCGTGCGCACAAGTGGCTGCTGCTGCGGCGGACCTCGCAGTTCGGCATCCTGGCGCTGTTCCTGGTCGGACCCTGGTTCGGCTGGTGGATCGTCAAGGGCAATCTGTCGTCGAGCCTGACGCTCGGTCTGCTGCCGCTGACCGACCCCTTCCTGATCGCGCAGCAGCTCGCTGCGGGTCAGTGGCCCTACCGCGAGGTCTTGCTGGGCGGCGGCATCGTGCTCGCCTTCTACCTGCTGCTCGGCGGCCGGCTGTTCTGCTCCTGGGTGTGCCCGGTGAATCTCGTCACCGACGCCGCCGCCTGGCTGCGCCGCCGCCTCGGCCTGAAAGGCGGCAAGGCGCCGGCGGCCAATACCCGCCACTGGCTGCTCGGTTTCGTGCTGGTGATCGCCGCGGTGACCGGTTCGCTGGCCTGGGAGTGGGTGAACCCGGTGTCGATGCTGCATCGCGGCCTGATCTTCGGCTTCGGCCTGGCCTGGGGCATCGTCGGCGGCATCTTCCTGTACGACCTGCTGATCGCGCCGCGCGGCTGGTGCGGCCACCTGTGCCCGCAAGGCGCGTTCTACGCCCTGCTGGGGCGGGCTTCGCTGCTCAAGGTGTCGGCGGACAAGCGCCGCGACTGCAACGACTGCATGGACTGCTTCGCGGTCTGCCCCGAACCCCAGGTCATCCGTCCGGCGCTGAAGGGCGTCGGCCAGGACCACCCCCTGATTCTGGATGCCGAATGCACCACCTGCGGACGCTGCGTGGATGTCTGCGGCAAGGACGTTTTCCGTATTACGACCCGATTCAACAGGAGCGAGTCATGAAAAAAATCACACGCAATCTGGTACTCGCGCTCGTCGCCGCCGTCGGCTTCGGCGCGGTGATGCCGGCCGTGGCCACGGCCCAGACGGTCAAGAGCATCCGCGGCGCCGACGTCGCGGAGCCCGAGCCGCAGGTCGGCCACTTCCGCCAGTTGCCCGACCAGGCGCCGATCGACCGCGAGTACGTGCAGCAGCCGCCGCTGATCCCGCACAAGGTCGAAGGCTACGAAGTCACGATGAACTTCAACAAGTGCATGGATTGCCACGCCTGGAGCCGCTACAAGGAAACCGGCGCGACCAAGGTCAGCCTGACCCATTTCAAGGACCGTGACGGCGGCGAACTGTCGAACATCTCGCCGCGCCGCTACTTCTGCATGCAGTGCCACGTGCCGCAGACCGACGCCAAGCCGCTGGTCGGCAACAGTTTCCAGCGCGCGGAAGGGCTGCGCTGACGCATCGACCAACGGGGATCGCCATGACCGACAACAACAAGAGCCTGATGCAGCGCATTCGCGGCGCCGGCTGGGCTGCCATCGCGCTGCTCTTCGCCGCCGGCGTGATCTTCTGGGGAGGCTTCAACTGGGCCCTGGAAATGACCAACACGGAGAAGTTCTGCATTTCCTGCCACGAGATGGAGGAAAACGTCTTCAAGGAGTACCGCAACACCATCCACTACCAGAACCGCACCGGCGTGCGCGCGACCTGCCCGGACTGCCACGTGCCGAAGGAGTGGGGGCCGAAGATGATCCGCAAGATCAAGGCTTCTCGCGAGGTGTACGGCAAGATCATGGGCACCATCAGCACGCCCGAGAAGTTCGCCGCCGAGCGCCTGCGCCTGGCGCAGAACGAGTGGGGGCGGATGAAGGCGAACAACTCGCAGGAATGCCGCAACTGCCACAACTACGAGTATTTCGACTACTCGGTGCAGGGCCGCCGCTCCAACCAGATGCACCAGTCCGGCTTTGCCGCGGGCCAGACCTGCATCGACTGCCACAAGGGCATCGCCCATTCGCTGCCGCCGGTCGATCAGCACATCGGCCTCCCGCACGAAGGCGTGGCGCCTGAAGTGCTGCACCCGCCGGTCCGGCAGGGGACGCCTGAATAAGGGGCACCCGGCGAGGGCAGCCGGTACCCGGCCGCTCTGGGTTCGGCCGGCAAGGGCACCGACAGCCGCTTCCGGCTCGAAGGAACGCAGCGCCATGGCGCTGCGTTTTTTCTTTGCATGGAGGTGCGTGCAAGGGCTGCCGGGTTACGGCCCGGAATGTCGCCGGAATGGATTCCTCTGCCATCGGGGTGGCATGGCGTCAAGTTGCATTTTGCATAATTTGCCCTGTATTCCGCAAAAATGTTGTTCATAAACGACATTTCCAGCATCAAGAACATATTCGGACGGCGCCATCACGGCCAAAAGCTCCCGGTTTCGTAGTACAAGCCACGAAAGGCCGACATAGGCCGTTACAAAACAATAAACCTGCACGTACAGGTCCGGAGGAGGCTCGTGATGACCGAGATAATCGCTGCCGAAGCGAGGTTCGAACACGAACGCATCGCCCATTGCCGTACCGAGATGGATGCCTTGCTGCAGTCGGGTCATCACATCGAGGCGGACGCGTCGGCGCCGTTCGACCTGCATCTGAAGCATTTCCGGCTCGGCATGCTGGAAATGTTCGAAGTGTGCGGCTCCGCGCACGTGATGCAGGTGCAGGGCGTCAATGATGGCGCCGCCGTACTGCTGAACGTGGCCGGCAGCGGCTCGTTGAGGCAGGGGCCGCGCGAGGCGCGCCTGCAGCCCGGGTCGCTGCACCTGCTCGACGACGCCGCTGCGTTCATGCTCCAGCTACCCGAGGAGTTCTGCCATCTGGTGCTGCGCGTGCCGCGTCCCGCGCTGGAAGGGGTGATGCGCGACTGGCGGCCGCTGACGGTGTCCTGTATGGCGTCCTGTTGCGGTTCGGCGGCGGTGTTCGCCGGCACCCTGCGCGGTATCTTCGGCCAGCGCAAAACCCTGGCGCCCTCCGACTTCAAGACCTGTGCCGACGCCTTGCTCGGCCTGCTGGGCGGCATGCTGGCCAGCTTCGCCCGCCAGGTCGGGGACGAAACCTCGTCGGTCGAGGCCTACCATCTCGAGCGGGTCAAGGCTTTCGCGCGCGCCCATCTGGCCGATGCCGAACTGGACGTCAAGCTGATCGCCGCCGAGGTCGGCCTGTCGGCGAGCTACATCCACCGCCTCTTCGCTCGCTGCACGATGACGCTGATGCAGTGGATCACCGCCGAGCGGCTCGATGCCTGCCATCGCGAGCTGTCCGCGCCCGGTAGGCTCAAGCGGCCGGTCTACCTGATCGCGCAGGAATGGGGCTTCGCCAACCAGGCCCACTTCAGCCGCGCCTTCCGCGCCCGTTTCGGCGTCAGCCCGAGCGACGTCAGGAGCGGGCTGGCGCCCTGCTGCAGCGGCGCCGCGCCCTGCACCCAGGGCACGGCGACCGATTGCGCAAACATCGGTTCACTTTCCGGCAAGGCGCGTGCGCGTAAGGGAATTAGACTCGTGCCAAATTTGTAACGATCCAGTTACAGCCCGGAGTCGGCCGCGGACAGTCAGGCGCCCGACCCGAGGCAGAAGCCAAAGGAGGGTGTCCCGCGCGTGCTTGCCGCCAAGGCGGTGCCACGTCCGCTCGGGGTGGTGTTCTCCCTCTGTTTTCACCCGATGGGTGCCGCCGTTTCGCGGGCGGCTGCCGTGATGCGCCGGCATTGCAGGCGAGGAGACGAAGATATGAGAGTTCCCGGTGTATTTCCTGCCCTGCGGGCGATGCTGGCGGCGGTTTCGCTGCTTGCGGCGAGTGTGGCCAACGCCGCGGACGGGCAGCCGGCCCGCCACGCCACCTATGTCGGCGAACAGGTCTGCGTCTCCTGTCACCAGGTCGAGGAATCCCACTTCGGCCATACCCTGCATGCCAAGATCTTCCGCCAGAACCCCAGGAACGATGTCGAGCGCCAGGTCTGCGAAGCCTGTCATGGCCCCGGCTCGCTGCACGCCGAGAACATGGCCGTCGAATCGACCGACCCGGTGGCGCAGGGCGAGGAGGCCTGGGACAAGATCGTCGACAAGTCGCTGATCGTCGGCTTCACCAAGTCCTGGGGCACGTCGATCGACAAGATGAACGGGCAGTGCCTGAGCTGTCACGAAGGCGGCCAGCGCATGCACTGGCCGGGCTCCACCCACGATCTGAACAAGCTCGCCTGCAGCGACTGCCACAACCCGATGGCGCGCTTCTCGGGCACCAGCCTGCTGAAGAAGCAGAGCATCACCCAGGTCTGCGAAAGCTGCCATTCGCAGCAGCGCGCCGAGTTCCGCAAGCGTTCGCACATGCCGGTGCCCGAAGGCAAGATGAGCTGCGCCGACTGCCACAACCCGCACGGCACCGTCACCGCGCCGCTGCTCAAGGCCGACTCGGTCAACGACCTCTGCTACAGCTGTCACGCCGAGAAGCGCGGCCCCTTCATCTGGGAGCATGCGCCGGTGCGCGAGGCCTGCACCAACTGCCACACGCCGCACGGCAGCAACCACGACAAGCTGCTGCAGGTCGCCCGTCCCGCGCTGTGCCAGCAGTGCCATGCCAACACCAACCATCCGTCGGTGTTCTACAACGCCGGACAGCTGGCCGGCAACGAAACCGGGCTCAATTCCCGCGTCATGGGCCGTTCGTGCCAGAACTGCCACACGCAGATCCACGGCAGCAACCACCCGGCGGGTGCCCGCTTCCAGCGCTGATCGGAGGGATACGACATGAACAACGTCAATGCGAATCGCGCGGCCGTCCGTTCCTCCATGCCGCCGCGGGTACGGATGCTGAGCGTGCTGGTGGGCGGCGCGCTGGTGCTGATGGCAGCCGAGCGGGTGTGGGCGGATTCGGCCGTCGGTGCCGACACCACGCTGGGCAACGCGCTCAACCTGGCGCCGATCAACCCGGTGACGCATACCGGCGGCTACGACTTCGACGGCATGAGCGGCGACCCCCATGCGGCGCGCACGCCGACCGGGCAACTGTACGACCGGCCCAGGGTGCCGACCGACCGCATCCATGACACCGCGGGCGGCTGGCAGTACCTCGGCTTCGTCGAGTTCGGCATCACCCACGTTTCGGGCGACTACCGCGAGCAGGGCTTCAAGCGCTACAAGGACGTCGGCAACGGCGGCTACCTGAGCGCCTTCGGCGTCTCCGCCGAAAAGGCGGATTCGGCCCACTATTTCGAAGTGGTCGGCGGCGGCGTCGATCGTGACGACCAGTTCTACGGCGCCACTTTCGGCCGCTACAACGATTGGCGCGTCAAGGCCTTCTACAACGAAACGCCGCACGTGTTCACGACCTCGTTCCGCTCGCTGTGGGACGGTGCCGGCAGCAAGAACCTGACGCTGAAGCCCGATTCGGGCCTGACGCCCGGCGGCAGCGGCAGCCAGGCGGCCGACAATCAGGCCATCACCGCGGCTGCCCAGGCCAACATGAACACCGAGCTCGGCCTGGTGCGCAAGAAGGGCGGCCTGCGCCTCGACATGACCCTCACCGACAACCTGAAGCTGTTTGCCGGCTATTCGCTGGAGAAGCGTGAAGGATCGCGGCCTTTCGGCTCGGTGTGGGCGGGCGGCGGCGGCCAGATGCAGATGGAGCTGATCGAGCCGATCGACTACGAGACGCACGATTTCGTCGGCGGCCTGTACTACAACGACGCGCTGAACAGCTTCAACCTGCAGGCTTCGGCTTCGCTGTTCCGCAACAACGCCGGCACGCTGAACTTCGAGACGCCGTTCCGGGTGAATGCCGCCGGCGTCACCGGCGCGACGCCCGGCATGTTCACCAGCGGGCGCTTCGACCTCTACCCGGACAACGAGGCCTACAACATCAAGGGCGAGTACGCGCGCAAGCTGCCGGAGCTGATGAACGGCCGCTTCACCGCAGTGGTGTCGATGGGCTCGTCGCGCCAAGACGACAAGCTGATGCCCTACACGAGCTATTCCGGCCTCAGCCCGAACATTGCGTCTTCGGCCAACTGGAACAGCCGGGATGCGCTCAGCCGCCAGTCGGCGGACGCCCGCATCGACACCCGGCTGATCGACCTCGGGCTGTCGCTGAACCCGACCAGCCGCCTGAACCTCAAGGCCAAGGCGCGCTACTACGAAACCCGCAACCACACCGATTACCTGGCGTGCAACCCCAATGCCGAATACAACGACAGCGGCGATGGCACGCCGGGCGGCGTCAGCGCTTTCGGCTGCACCGGCGTGTGGGGCCGGATGATCAACGACGGCAGCGCGGTGTCGCTGTACAACCCGGCCGCGCCGAGCGGCAACGTCGTGATCCGCAGCGTGCCCTACGACTACCGCAAGCTGAATACCGGCCTGACGGCAGACTGGCGGCTGGACAGCGGCAGCATCAACGCCGCCTACGAGCGCGAAACCTACTCGCGCGACCACCGCGAACGCGACAAGACCTGGGAAGACAAGTACAAGCTCGGTTATATCAATCGCAGCATCGAGGACACCACGATCCGGCTGTCCTTCGCCCATGACCGCCGCCGCGGCAGCAGCTACCACACCCACCATCCGTATGCGAGCTTCCTGAGCGGCGCGCTGGCGCCGATGCCGGATACCGGCAACGTGCAGTCCTGGGTGCTGCACATGAACAACGGCATGCGCAAGTACGATCTCGCCGACCGTACCCAGAACACGCTCAATGCCCGCCTCAACTATATGCCGCGCGAGGACCTGGACATCGGCCTGTCGGCCCAGTTGAAGGAAATCCGCTATCCGAGTTCGGATTACGGCCGCGACGGCAAGCACCGGCAGAACTGGTTCAACGTCGATGTCGACTGGCAGTACAGCCCGGTCAGCAATTTCTACGCTTTCTATTCCTTCCAGCGCGGCACGCTGGGCCAGACCGGCGTGCCGAGCGGCGGCGGTTCGGGCTGCATCATCGGCAACAACACCAGCATGGGCGTGATCACGCCGGAGAACGCGGAGGACATCTGCCAGAGCCCGAACTCCGGCGCGGTGTTCGTCGCGGCCAACTTCTGGGAACTGGACCACAAGGACCGCAGCGACACGCTGGGCCTCGGCCTGCGCCACGACTTCGGCAAGTTCAAGGTCGACTTCAGCTACACCTACGCCAAGAGCAGGACCGAGATGAAGTACTCGCTGCCGGCGAACCTGGCACCGGCGGCCGCGGCGGCGGCCGGCAGCGGCTTCCCGGACCTGACCACCAGCCAGAACATCTTCGAGGCCAACCTGCTGATGCCGGTGAACAAGACGGTGACCGCCCGCCTGCTGCTGCGCCACGAATACGGCAAGTACCGCGACTGGCACTACAGCGGCCTGCAGTCCGATCCGGTGGCGGTGAACGCGCCCGGCACCGGCGCGCCGACCGCGGTCATCCTGGACGCCGGGCCGCAGAACTACCGTGCCAGCCTGATCGGCCTGCTGCTGCAGGTCAGGCTGTGAGCCGGAACATCCTTCCAGCCGATCGAGATCGCCACCACCGCGCGGTACAGGAGGCAAAGTGAGAATGAAACGTTCGAGAATGATCCTGGCGTCGGCCTGTGCAGGCCTGCTGCTCACCGCCGCCGCCGCGTCCGCCGAGGTGATCGGCGACATCGAGCGCGGCAAGGCGCTGGCGGGCGAGATCTGCGTCGCCTGCCACGGCGCGGACGGCAACAGCCCGGTGCCGATGTTTCCGAAGCTCGCCGGCCAGCACGCCGACTACGCGCTGAAGCAACTGCAGGAGTTCGCCAGCGGGCGGCGCCACAGCGACATCATGAAGCCGATCGTCGAAGGCCTCAGCACCCGCGACATGGCCGACGTGGCGGTGTTCTTCGCCGCGCAGCAGCCCTTGCCGGGCCAGGTGGACGATCCGTCGATGCTCGATGCCGGGCGCCGCGTCTTCAACGAGGGCAACCCCGACCAGGGCGTGCCGGCCTGTGCCGGCTGCCATGGCGCCAACGGCATCGGCAACGCGCGCTATCCGCGGCTCGCCGGCCAGTACCCGGCCTACGTGCTCGACCAGATGGCGCAGTTCGCCGATGGCCGCCGCAGCAACGACAAGCGCCTGATGCAGACCATCGCCAGCCGCCTCGGCGAGACCGAGACCCGCGCAGTGGCCGAGTACATCGCCAGCCTGGAGGGCAGCAAATGAGATACGCATTGTCCGCCATGAGCCTGCTGCTCGTGGCCTGTGGCTCGACCGTGGCGCAGACCGGCAGCGCGCCGCGCGCGCCGGGGATCGAATCCAGCGGCTACGTCTGGAACCAGCCCGATCCCGACAAGGATGCCGCGCTCGCGCACCGTCCCGACATCGGGCAGGGCAAGATCGCCTACGAAGTCTGCCAGGGCTGCCACCAGCCCGACGGTGCCGGGCGCGCCGACGCCATCTATCCCAGCCTGGCGGGCCAGCACGCCTCGGTGCTGATCAAGCAGATGATGGACGTGCGCGCGGGCCGCCGCGACAACCCGAAGATGCATCCCTTCGTCGGCGAATGGGTGGTGTCGGTCGAGGACGTGGCCAACATCGCCGCCTATCTCAGCCAGTTGCCGATCTCGCTCGACAACGGCAAGGGCAGCGGCAACCGCCTGGCGCGCGGCCGCGAGCTCTACGACAACGACTGTGCCAACTGCCACGGCGACAACGGCGAAGGCCGGGCGGACGAGTTCTATCCGCTGGTGGCGCATCAGCACTACGCCTACCTGTACAAGGAGGCGGTGATGATCCGCGACGGCGAGCGGCGCAACGCCAACCCGAAGATGGTCGCCGTGATCCGCGACTACAGCAACGAGGACCTGAAGGCGGTCAGCGACTACATGTCGAGGCTGGCGCTGCCGGCGGCCGGGCGCTAGTTCCGGAACCATCGCGAAAGGATTTGCGCTTCAGGCGGCGCCGCGCGTTCCGCGGGGCCGCTTGTTGTGGTTCAATCCTGCACCATGCTCGAAGTAGATGATCTCGCCTGCCTGAAAGGCGATCGCCTGTTGTTTCGCGGCCTCGCTTTTCGCCTGCAGGCGGGGGAGCTGCTGCGCGTCGCCGGCCCCAACGGCGTCGGCAAGACCAGCCTGCTGCGGCTGGTCACCGGACTGGCGCTGGCCGAGGCCGGCGAGGTGCGCTGGCAGGGCACGCCGATCCGCCGCGATCGCGAAGCTTTCCATCGCGAACTGCTCTATCTCGGCCACGCACCCGCGATCAACGACTTGCTGAGCCCGCTCGAGAACCTGCGCTTCGCCTGTGCCGCCGCGGGCGACGGCAGCGACGAGGAGGCCTGTACCCAGGCGCTGGTGCGCATCGGCCTGGCGAACCAGCTCGACTTGCCGGCCCGCGTGCTGTCGCAGGGCCAGCGCCGCCGCGTCGGCCTGGCGCGCTTGTTCCTGTCGGCGCGGCGCAAGCTGTGGGTGCTCGACGAGCCTTTCACCGCGCTCGATGTCAAGGCGGTGGCCGATCTGGCCCAGGCCTTGTCGGACCACTGCGCCGGCGGCGGCATGGTGATGCTGACCACGCACCAGGATGCGCCCTTCGCGGTGGCGCCGCGCGTGCTCGACGTCGGAGCCTACGCATGCTGAGCACCTTCCTCGCCGTGCTGCGGCGCGACCTGCTGCTGGCCTGGCGCGGCCGCGCCGATGTGCTGGTCACGCTCGCTTTCTTCGTCATCGTCGTCTGCCTGTTCCCCTTCGGCGTCGGCGCCGAACCGAACCAGTTGAGGGCAATCGCGCCCGGCGTGCTGTGGGTTGCCGCGCTGCTTGCCTGCCTGCTGTCGCTGCACCGGCTGTTCGCGCAGGACCACGCCGACGGAACCCTGGAGCAGCTTCTCCTGTCTAGCGAGCCTGCTGCACTGTGGGTGGCGGCGAAAGTGCTGGCCTTCTGGCTCAGCACCGGCCTGCCGGTGGTGGCGGTGGCGCCCGGTTTGGCGCTGCTGCTTGACCTTGAGCAAGGCGCCTTGCCGGTGCTGGTCTTAAGTTTGGCCCTGGGGACACCGATCCTGGGTCTGCTCGGTGCCGTCGGCGCCGCACTGACGCTGGGCCTGCGTGGCGGCGGCATGCTGCTGGCGCTGCTGGTGCTGCCGCTGTTCGTGCCGGTGCTGATCTTCGGCGCCGGCGCGGTCGAGGCGGAGGCCTCGGGCACCGGTGCCGCGGCCCATCTGCTGCTGCTGGGCGGCGGCCTGGCGGGTGCGCTGGCGCTGGCGCCGTGGGCCTGCGCGGCGGCACTGAGGATTTCGACGGATTGACGATGAACCCCGCACCGGCGGCAGAGCGGCCGGTGGAACGTACCAACAACGAGTAGTCGACGCATGAATTCACCAGAGCGCAGCCGCAGCATCTTCCGCTTCGCGGCGCCGCACAACTTCTATCCGCTGGCCGGCCGTCTCGCGCCCTGTTTCGCCGCGGCCGCGCTGGTGCTGGGCGTGGTCGGGTTGTGGCTCGGCTTCTTCGTGGCGCCTACCGACGCCACTCAGGGCGAGGTCTACCGCGTGATCTTCATCCACGTGCCGGCGGCCTGGATGTCGATGTTCGTCTATCTGGTGATGGCCTTCTGGTCCGCCGTCGGCCTGGTCATGAACACCCGCCTGTCCTTCATCATGAGCCAGGCGCTGGCGCCGACCGGGGCGATGTTCTGTTTCATCGCGTTGTGGACCGGCGCGCTGTGGGGCAAGCCGACCTGGGGCGCCTACTGGGTGTGGGATGCGCGCCTGACTTCGCAGCTGCTGCTGCTGTTCCTGTACTTCGGCTTCATCGCGCTGACGCGGGCGATCGAGGATCCGCGCCGCGCCGACCGCGCCGGCGCCATCATCGCCCTGGTCGGGGCGGTGAACGTGCCGATCATCTATTTCTCGGTGCAGTGGTGGAACACCCTGCACCAGGGCGCCTCGGTCAGCCTGAACAAGGCGCCGTCGATGGCGGCGACCATGCTGCTCGGCATGCTGGTGATGGCGATCGCCGCCTGGATGTACACCATCGCGGTGGTGCTGTGGCGGGCACGGTCGATGATCCTCGAACGCGAACGCCACACCGAGTGGGTCGGCGCGGTGCTCGAGCGCGAAGCGCAAGGGGGGCGTGCCTGATGCAGTGGGAGAGCTGGTCCGCGTTCTGGAACATGGGCGGCGCGGCGTATTTCGTCTGGGGCAGCTACGGTGTCACGTTCGCGCTGATGGCGCTGGAACTCGTGCTGGTGCTGCGGCGTCGGAAGGACACCATCACACGGCTGCTGCGCTGGCGGCGCGCCGTCGGCAAGGATTCAGCAAGAGCCTCAGCTAGAGGTTCGGCAAAAGAGGGCGGCGCGTCCGTGCCCGCCATGGAGTCGGAAACATGAAAGCCCGTAGCAAACGTCTGATGCTGGTCGGCGGCGGGGTGGCCTTGCTGGTCGCCGCCGTTGCCCTGGTGCTGAGCGCCTTCCAGCAGAACCTGGTGTTCTTCCATACGCCCAGCGAAGTGGCCGAGGGCAAGGCGCCGACCGGCAAGACCTTCCGCGTCGGCGGCATGGTCGAGGAAGGCTCGATCCGGCGCGAGGCCGACGGCCTGACCGTCAGCTTCGCCATCACCGACACCGCCAGGGTGATTCCGGTGAGCTACCGCGGCACGCTGCCCGATCTGTTCAAGGAAGGCAAGGGCGCGGTGGTGCAGGGCAAGCTGGAAGCCGATGGCACTTTCCGTGCCACCGAAGTGCTGGCCAAGCACGACGAGAACTACATGCCGCCGGAAGCGGCGCATGCAGTGGAGCAGGCGGCCAAGGCCGCGGAAACGGTGAGCCAGTGACATGATCCCCGAACTCGGACACTTCGCGCTCGTTCTCGCGCTCGTTCTCGCCCTGGTGCAGGCCATCGTGCCGATGATCGGCGCCAGCCGCAACCGCCTGGCGCTGATGGCCGTCGGTCGGCCGGCGGCGCAGGGGCAGTTCTTCTTCATCCTGTTCAGCTACGCCTGTCTGACCTGGGCCTTCATCCAGAGCGATTTCTCCGTGCAGCTGGCGGCGGCGAACTCGCACAGCGCCACGCCGCTGATGTACAAGATCACCGGCGTCTGGGGCAACCATGAAGGCTCGCTGCTGCTGTGGGCGATGTCCTTGTCCTTGTGGACGGTCGCGGTCACGGTGTTCTCGCGCAACCTGCCCGATGCCTTCGTCGCCCGCGTGCTGGGCGTGCTCGGCTGGGTCAGCACCGGTTTCCTGTCCTTCCTGCTGGTGACCTCGAACCCCTTCGAGCGCCTGCTGCCGGCGGTGCCCGACGGCCGCGACCTGAACCCGCTGCTGCAGGACCCGGGCATGATCATCCACCCGCCGCTGCTCTACATGGGCTACGTGGGCTTCTCGGTGGCCTTCGCCTTCGCCATCGCCGCGCTGCTGAGCGGCCGGCTCGATGCCGCCTGGGCGCGCTGGTCGCGGCCGTGGACGACGGTGGCCTGGGTGTTCCTGACCGCCGGCATCGCGATCGGCTCGGGCTGGGCCTACTACGAGCTGGGCTGGGGCGGCTGGTGGTTCTGGGATCCGGTCGAGAACGCCTCCTTCATGCCCTGGCTGCTCGGCACCGCGCTGATGCACTCGCTGGCGGTCACCGAAAAGCGCGGCGCCTTCCGCAGCTGGACGGTGCTGCTGGCGATCAGTGCGTTCTCGCTGTCGCTGCTCGGCACCTTCATCGTGCGTTCGGGCGTCATCACCAGCGTGCATGCCTTCGCCACCGATCCCAAGCGAGGCCTGTTCATCCTCGCGTTGCTGGTGATCGTCATCGGCGTGTCGCTGCTGCTGTACGCCTGGCGGGCGCCGAAGCTCGGCGGCGGCGGCAGCTTCAGCCTGGTGTCGCGCGAGACTTCGCTGCTGGGCAACAACGTGCTGCTGTCGGTGGCCTCGGCCTCGGTGCTGCTGGGCACGATGTATCCGCTGTTCCTCGACGCCCTGGGCATGGGCAAGATCTCGGTCGGACCGCCGTACTTCGAGTCGGTGTTCATTCCGCTGATGACGCCGGTGGTGGTGCTGATGATGTTCGGCCCCTTCCTGCGCTGGAAGGACGACGACCTGGCCAAGGCGGTGCGCAAGGTGGCGCCGGCCTTCGTCGCCAGCGTGCTGATCGGCCTCGGCACGGCCTACGCCGTCGACCACGTCAGCTGGCGCACCGTGCTCGGCCTGTCGCTGGCGGCCTGGGTGGTGCTGGCCAGCATCCTGTTGCTGGTGGGGCGCATCACCGAGCGCGCCGGTGCGGCGATGGGCGCACGGCTGCGTTCGATCACCGCCGCCTGGTGGGGCATGTGGCTGGCGCACCTCGGCGTCGGCGTGTTCATCATCGGCGTGACCCTGGTCGGCAGCCTGGAGGCGCACGTCGACGTCAAGATGCAGAACGGCCAGCACGCCGAGCTCGCCGGCTACACCTTCACCTTCCGCGGCGTGCGGGATGCCGACGGCCCCAACTACGATGCGGCGCGCGCGACCATCGACGTCACCCGCGGCGAGCGCGCGATCGCCACGCTGACGCCGGAGAAGCGGCTGTACCTGGCGCAGGGCATGCCGATGACCGAAGCCTCGATCGACATCGGTCCCTTCCGCGACGTGTATGTGTCGCTCGGCGAGCAGATCGAGGACGGCAGCTGGATCGTCAGCATCTACTACAAGCCCTTCATCAGCTGGATCTGGCTGGGCTGCATCATGATGGGCCTGGGTGGCGTGTTCGCCGCCGCCGACCGCCGTTACCGCCGCCTCGCCGCACGCGAGGCGACGGTGGCGGCCAACCAGCGTGTCGCCTGAGCGGCACGGAAGTCTCCCGATGAAAGCAAAATTCCTCGTCCCCCTGCTCCTGTTTTTCGCCCTCGCGGGTTTCCTCGCCTTCGGCCTCACTCTGAACCCGCGTGAAGTGCCTTCGCCGCTGATCGACAAGCCTGCGCCGGCGTTCAGCCTGGCCCGGCTCGACGATCCCGCCCGGCCCTTCGCGCTGGAGGAAATGAAGGGCCAGGTGTGGCTGCTGAACGTGTGGGCGTCGTGGTGCGTGGCCTGCCGGCAGGAGCATCCGGTGCTGGTGCGCATGGCGCAGCAGAAGCTGGTGCCGGTCGTCGGCCTCAACTACAAGGAAGTGCGTGGCGACGGTGCGATCAACGCGCGCGGCATGGCGCTGGAAGCCGAGACGGCGCTGGCGATCGAGCGCGCGCAGCGCTGGCTCGACGACCATGGCGACCCCTACGTGCTGTCGGTGCTCGACATCGACGGCCGCGTCGGCATCGACTTCGGTGTCTACGGCGTGCCCGAGACTTTCCTGATCGACGGCGAAGGCCGCATCCGCTACAAGCACATCGGCCCGATCACGCCGGAGAGCCTGCAGCAGGTGATCATGCCGAAGATCGAGGAGGTGCGCCGTGCGGGCTGAGATGTTCGTGAAGCCTGTCCGCCGGCTGGCCGTTGCCGTTGCCGTGCTGCTGGCGGCGGCATTGCCCGCCGTCGCGCAGCAGGCTGCGATGCCGCAGCAAAGCGCCGGGCCGGGTGCCGCGCCCACCGTGGCGGCCGATCCGCAGCTCGAAGCCGACGTGATGGAGCTATCGCACAAGCTGCGCTGCCTGGTGTGCCAGAACCAGTCGATCGCCGAATCGAACGCGCCGCTTGCGCTCGATCTGCGCGACCAGGTGCGCGAGCAGCTCGCCGCCGGCCGCAGCAAGAACGACGTGATCGATTATCTGGTGGCCCGCTATGGCGATTTCGTCCTCTACGACCCGCCGTTCAAGGCCACGACGCTGCTGCTGTGGGGCGGTCCGGTGCTGCTGCTGGTGGGCGGCGCAGGCTGGCTGGCCTGGCGGCTGCGCCGGCGCCAGGGCGAACTTGCCGCCATGCATGGCCTGAGCGAGGCCGAGCGCCGCCGCGCCCGCGAACTGCTCGCCGGTGATGCGAAGCAGTCCTCATCTGAATCTCCGGAGTCCCGTTCGTGACCGTCTTCATTCTTCTTGCCGGCCTGCTGGTGGCCGGCGCTCTGCTCTGGATCCTGCCGCCGCTGTTCCGTGCCGGCGGCCGCGCGCAGCGCGAACAGGCCGAGCAGAGCCAGCTGGTGCTGGCGGTACTGCGCGAACAACTGGCCGAACTGGATGCCGATCTCGCCGCCGGCCGCATCGATGCCGCCACCCACGCCAAGAGCCGCGAGGAAGTCGAGCGGCGCGCGCTGGAAGAAGGCGAGGCCGCGGCCGAGCGAGCCCATTCCGCCGACACCCGCGCCGAGCGTAGCTGGGCCGTGGGCCTGGCGCTGAGCGTACCGGTGCTGGCGGTGGCCGGCTACCTGGCGTTCGGTGAGCCGGAGGGGCTGGATCCTGCTAACGTGGTGGCTGCGCAGCAGGGCTTCTCCAAGGAGCAGATCGCCGACATGGTGGGCAAGCTGGAAACCCGCCTGCAGCAGGAGCCGGACAATGCCGAAGGCTGGATGATGCTGGCCCGTACTTATACGGTGCTGCAGGACTTCCCGAAGGCGGTCGTGGCCTACGAGAAGCTGTCGAAACTGGAGCCGAACGAGCCGGACGTGTATGCCGACTGGGCCGACGTCGTCGCTGCGACGCAGGGCACGGTGGTGGGCGAGCCCGAGGAGCTGGCGGCGAAGGCATTGGCGATCGCGCCTGCGCACCCCAAGGCGCTGGCGCTGGTCGGTACGGCCGCTTACCAGAAAGGCGATTACACGGCTGCCGCCGCGCACTGGGAGAAAATCCTGGAGCAGATTCCGCCGGGCGAGGACGTCGCCCGCGGCGTCCGCGCCAGCGTGAACGAGGCGCGGGCCAAGGCGGGCATGCCGCCGCTGGCCGAAGCTGCGGCCGCGCCGGCGCCGAGTGGCGGCCGGTTGACGCTATCCGGCCGCCTCGAAGTGGACGCGGCGCTGCTCGATCAACTGAAGCCGGACGACGTGGTGTTCGTGTTCGCCCGCAACGAAGGCGGCGGTCCGCCGCTGGCGGCGCTGCGCTTCAAGGCCGGCGAGCTGCCGCGGGACTTCTCGTTCGACGGCGCGGCGATGATGATGGGCAACGATGGACCGCTGCCCGAGCGTGTCGTCGTCGGCGCCCGCGTTTCCAGGAGCGGCAACGCCACCGCGAACAGCGGCGACCTCGAAAGCCCGGCCCTGCCTGCCGCTGCCGACGCCAGCGGAATCATCGTCAAGATCGACCGCGTGCGGCCGTGATCATTGTCCGGCGGGCAGTATTTCCCTGCCCGCCGGATAGCGTCAGTCCTGGTAGCTGAAGCGTACCCGCTTGACGTTGCACAGCAGTTCGTAGGCGATGGTGCCCGCCGCCGCGGCGATGCGGTTGACCGGCACCTGCCTGCCCCACAGTTCCACCCGGCTGCCGACGCCTGCCGCGGGCAGATCGGTGAGATCCACCGTCAGCATGTCCATCGACACGCGGCCGATCAGGCGGCCCGGCTGGCCGTCGATGGCGACCGGCGTGCCGTCGGGCACGCTGCGCGGATAGCCGTCGGCATAGCCCATCGCCACCAGCCCCACGCGCGTACGCCGTTCGGCGACGAAACGGCCGCCATAGCCGAGCGCGTCGCCGGCTTCGATCTCGCGTACCGCCATTACCGCGCTTTCCAGCGTCATCACCGGCTGCAGGCCGTTGGCCTCGCCGGGCATCGGGTCGGCGCCATAGAGCAGGATGCCTGGGCGCGCCCAGTCGCGGTGCGCCCGGGGCCAGCCCAGGATGGCGGCGGAGTTGGCCAGGCTGCGGGTACCGGCCAGGCCCTGGGTGGCGGCGTCGAAGCATTCGAGCTGCTCGGCGGTGGAGACGACCTGCGGCTCGTCGGCGCGGGCGAAGTGCGTCATCAGCGTGATTTCCCGCACCTTGCCGCTCGCCTGCAGCCGTTGCCAGGCATCGGCGACATCGGCGCCGACGAAGCCGGCGCGGTTCATGCCGCTGTTGACCTTCAGCCAGATATGCAGCGGCATCGCCAGCGGGGTGGTCTCGATCATGCGCAGCTGGGCTTCGTGGTGGACCACCACCCACAGTTCGTGGCGGACGGCATCCGCCAGCTCGAGCGCATCGAACACGCCTTCCAGCAACAGGATCGGGGCGGTGATGCCGGCTGCGCGCAGCTCCAGCGCCTCGTCGAGGAAGGCCACCGCGAAGCCGTCGGCTTCTTCTGCCAGTGCGCGGGCGCAGCGCACCGCGCCGTGGCCGTAGGCATTGGCCTTGACCACGGCGAGCGCCGATGTGCCATGGCGCGTGCGGGCGAGACGATAGTTGTGGCGCAGAGCGGCGAGATCGATCAGGGCGCGGGCGGGGCGCATCGTTTCAATCCAGTGGAGGCGGGGCGCACATGGTGCGCCCAACTGCAGCGCGCCGCAATGCGGATGGTCTGCGGTGCCTGCCGCAGGCTTGTGTCAGGCCGGCGACAGGCTCAGGCCTTGTGCGCGTCGCACGGCTTCGCGGCCATAGCGGCGCAGGCCGAGGTCGTCATGGCGGATTGCCGGCTGCCGGCTGGTGATCAAGTCGGCGAGGAGCGCGCCGGCACCGCAGGACATCGTCCACCCCAGGGTGCCGTGGCCGGTGTTGATGAACAGCTCGGGGTAGGGCGTGGCGCCGATGATCGGGGTCGAGTCCGGCGTCATCGGCCGCAGGCCGGTCCAGAACTGCGCGCCGGCGATGTCGCCGCCGTGCGGGAACAGGTCGGTCACCACTTTTTCGAGCGTTTCGCGGCGGCGCGGATTCAGGCGCAGGTCGAAGCCGCCGAGTTCGGCCATGCCGCCGACGCGGATGCGCTGGTCGAAGCGCGTCACCGCGACCTTGTAGGTTTCATCGAGCACGGTCGAGCGTGGGGCCGCGTCGGGATCGGTCAAGGGTACGGTCAGGGAGTAGCCCTTGACCGGATAGACCGGCAGATCCAGACCCAGGCCGGCCGCCATCTGGCGCGAATAGCTGCCCAGTGCGAGCACGTAGCGGTCTGCCGCCAGAACCTGGCTGTGCTCGCCGGTGCCGATGCGCACGCCGATCACGCCGCCGCCACCGGTCAGGATTTCGCGGATATCGACGCCGAAGCGGAATTCCACGCCGGCCTTCTGTGCCATGTCGGCAAGCCGGGCGGTGAATAGATGGCAGTCGCCGGTTTCGTCGTTCGGCAGCCGCAAACCGCCTGCAAGCGGACTGCGGCTGCGGGCGAGCGCCGGTTCGGCGCCGATGAGTTCCGCGGCGCTCAGCAGTTCGAAAGGCACGCCGCATTCCTGCAGCACGGCAATGTCGCGCTGGGCGGCGTCCAGTTGGGCCTGGCTGCGGAACAGCTGCAGGGTGCCGAGGCTGCGTTCCTCGTAGTGGAGGCCGGTTTCGCTGCGCAGGGTGCGCAGGCAGTCGCGAGCGTACTCGGACAGCCTCATCATGCGCTCCTTGTTGAGCGCATAGCGGTCCGCGCTGCAATTGGCCAGCATCTGCAGCGCCCAGCGCAACTGGAACAGGCTGCCGTCGGCACGGATGGCGAGCGGGGCGTGGCGCTGGAACAGCCATTTGAGCGCCTTCAGCGGAATGCCGGGCGCCGCCCAGGGCGTCGAGTAGCCGGGCGATACCTGGCCGGCGTTGGCGAAGCTGGTTTCGAGCGCGGCGCCGGGCTGGCGTTCCAGCACGGTCACGCGTGCCCCGCGCTGGGCGAGATACCACGCCGTGGTGGTGCCGATGACGCCGCTTCCGAGTACGATCACATGCATGGCTGGCTCCTGCCCGATTGCCGTTGGATGTATGCAGTCTAGGCAAGTTCAAGCAGTGTTTTTCACTTATAAACATGTGATGAATGGTGGAATCAATCGTTCATCCAGCTGTTTTTCGGCGAGGGCAGCGAAATGCGCGAACTCGATCGTGTGGACCGGAAGATCATCGATCTATTGCAGAAGGAAGGGCGGCTGTCGATGACCGAGCTGGCCCAGCGCGTCGGCCTGTCGGCGACACCGTGCACCGAGCGTGTGCGCCGTCTCGAGCGCGAAGGCGTCATCACCGGCTATCACGCCCGTGTCGATCCGCGCGCCCTCGGCAGGCCCTTGCTGGTGTTCGTCGAACTGAAGCTGTCGGCGAAGTCGAACGACACTTTCGACCGGGTGAAGAAGGAACTGGCCTATGTGCCGGAGGTGATGGAATGCCATCTGGTGTCGGGTGATTTCGACTACCTGATCAAGGCGCGCATCGCCGAAATGAGCGACTATCGCCGCCTGCTCGGCAACATCCTGCTCAAGCTGCCGTCGGCGGCCGAGTCGCGCAGCTACGTGGTGATGGAAGAGGTGAAGGAAAGCCTTTATCTGCCGCCCGAGCCGTGAGCAGGGTGGCAAGCTGTATCAGAGAAGGATAATGTTTCCCTTTCCAGGAACAGGAAGGCCCTGGATCGATGTGATCGGACGATTCGCCCCGGATACGGAACTGCCATGCGCTGCTCGACGCTTTTGTTCTCCCTTGGTGTATTGGCGCTGTCTGCCTGTGACAAGGCGCCCTTGCCAGAGGCAGAGAAGGCGCCGCCCTTCGTCAGGACGGCACAAGTGGGGGCGGCTGCCAAGGCCGATCTCGGTCTGTCCGGCACGGTGCGGGCACGGGTGGAGTCGCCGCTGGCCTTCCAGGTCGGCGGGCGCATCGTCCGTCGTGCGGTCGATGCGGGTGAGCAGGTTGCAGCCGGACAGTTGCTGTTTCAGCTCGATACCCATGATCTCGAACAAGGCGTTCGCGCGGCCGAAGCCGATCTGGCGGCGGCCGAGACGGCGCTGACCACGGCGGTTGCCGATCTGGCGCGCGCCAGGCAACTGAGGGAGCGCAACTACACCAGCGAGCAGGCCACCGAGCGTTTCGAACTGGCCCGGCGCGAAGCGCAGACACGGCGGGAGGCGGCTGCAGCGCGCCTGGTGCAGGCGCGTAACGCCCTGGGTTATGCCCGCTTGCAGGCGCCGGCGGCGGGTGTGCTGGTCGATGTGGCTGGCGAGCCCGGCCAGGTCGTCGGCGTCGGCCAGCGCGTGGCGCTGCTGGCGCAGGCAGGCGAACGGGAGCTCGAAGTGCATTTTCCGGCAGGCGTGGCGCCGCCGGCTGAAGGCCTTGCCCTGCTGGACGGGGACATGAGCTTGCCGCTGGTCCTGCGCGAAACGGCCGGCGCGGTCGAACCCCAGGGCCGCACGCTGCGGGCGCGTTACACGGTGCAGGGGGCGCGAAATGAGTTGGTACTGGGCGCCGTGCTGCGTGCGCGCTTCCATGTCGAACAGCAGGCCGAAGGCGGCTTCGTCGTGCCGCTCGCGGCACTCAACGAGCGTGGCGAGGGCGCGCGCGTCTGGCGCGTGCGCGACGGCATCGTCGAAGCCGTGCCGGTCGATGTGCAGCGCATCGACGGCGAACTGGCGCAGGTACGCGGTGCGCTGGCGACGGGCGACTCCGTGGTGGCGCTGGGCACCCATCTGTTGACCGAAGGCATGAAGGTGCGGGAGCTGGCTCGATGAGCTTCCCCAACCTGTCCGCACTCGCCGTGCGCGAGCGCTCGGTCACGCTGTTCTTTCTCGTCCTCGCAGTGCTGGCGGGCGTCTATGCCTTCCTGTCGCTGGGGCGCGCCGAGGACCCGGCGTTCACCATGCGGGTGCTGGTGGTCAATGCGGTCTGGCCCGGCGCCACACCGCAGGAGATGCAGGAGCAGGTGGTCGACCGGCTGGAAAAGCGCATCCAGGAGGTCGAGAACATCTACCGCATCATCACCACGGTGCGCGCGGGCATGGCCAACCTGCAGGTCGAGTTCCACGACTACACGCCGGCCGCGCAGGTGCCCGATCTCAAGTACGAAGTGCGCAAGCGCATGCTGGAGGAGGCCGGCCGCTTGCCTGCAGGGGCGATCGGGCCGATCGTCAATGAGGATTTTGCCGACACCTACTTCAGCCTGATCGCCCTGACTGCGCCCGGCATGCCGATGCGCGAACTGACGCGGGAGGCCGAGGCAATCCGCGACCGCCTGCAGCACGTGCCCGGGGTGCACAAGGCGCTGGTGCTGGGTGAGCGTGCCGAGCGTGTGTTCCTCGAGTTCGACAATGCGACGCTGGTCAATCTGGGTCTGTCGCCACAAGCGGTGTTCGATGCCATCTCGGCCCACAATCGGCTGCTGCCGGCGGGCAGCATGGAAACCGAGGGGCCGCGCCTGAATCTTCGGCTCGATGCGGATCTGTCCGATCCGGCGCAGCTTGCCGCCGTGCCGCTGCGGGTGGGCGATCGGGTGTTCCGGCTCGGCGACATCGCCAGCGTGCATCGCGGCTACGAGGATCCGCCGAGCTATCTGGTGCGTTCGCGGGGCGAGGATGCGCTGCTGCTCGGCACGGTCATGAACAAGGGTGAGAACGGCCTGGTACTGGGCAGGCATCTCGCCGAATTCATCGAAGCCGAACGTGCACGCCTGCCTTTGGGGCTGTCGCTGGAGGTGCTGACCAACCAGTCGGAAGCCATCGCCAGCGCGGTCAATCTGTTCCAGCTCAAGTTCCTGGTAGCGGTGGCCGTGGTCGTGGCCGTCAGCATGCTGGCCATCGGCTGGCGCGCCGGACTGGTGGTCGGGATCGCGGTGCCGGTGACGCTGGGCATCACCTTCCTGATCATGAAGCTGATGGGCATCAACCTGGATCGGGTGTCGCTCGGCGCCCTGATCATCGGCCTGGGCCTGCTCGTGGACGACGCGATCATCGCCGTCGAAATGATGCTGGTGAAGATGGAGCAGGGCTGGAGCCGCATGCATGCGGCTGCGCATGCCTGGAACGTGACCGCAGCGCCGATGTTGTTCGGCACCCTGGTCACGGTGGCGGGCTTTCTGCCGATCGGCTTCGCACGTTCGTCGGTGGGCGAATACGCCGGCAACATCTTCTGGGTGCTGGCAGTGTCCTTGCTGGTGTCGTGGCTGGTGGCGGTGGTGTTCGCGCCTTATCTGGGCGTGAAGATGCTGCCCGAGGTGGCGCACGAGCACCCGCATGGCGATGCGAACGTATACCAGACGCCGATGTTCCGGCGCTTGCGCCGCCTCATCGCCTGGTGCGTCAACTGGCGCAGGACGGTGGTGTTCACGACCGTGCTGCTGCTTGCGGCGGCGGTCGCCGGCATGATCGCGCTCGTGCAGAAGCAGTTCTTTCCCAGTTCGGATCGGCCCGAGGTGCTGGTGAGCGTGTATCTGCCGCAAGGCAGCAGCATCGGCAACACCGATGCGGCGGTGCGCAAGCTGGAAGCGATCCTGGCGCCGATGCCCGAAGTGCGAACGCTGTCGAGCTACATCGGCGGCGGGGCGCCGCGCTTCTTTTTGTCTGCCAACCCCGAGCCGCAGGATCCGGCCTTTGCCAAGATCATCGCGGTGACGCAAGGCGTCGAGGCGCGGACCCGGGTGATGGCCGAACTGCAGCGGCGTATCGAAGAAGGCGAGTTCCCCGAGGCGCGTGTACGGGTGTCCCGCCTGCTGTTCGGCCCGCCGGTGGTCTGGCCAGTGGCGTTCCGCGTGGTCGGGCCGGAGGCGCAGGAGTTGCGCCGCATCGCCCATCAGGTGCGCGAAATCATGGCGTCCAATCCGCACGTGGTCGATCCGCACCTCGAGTGGGATGAAAGAGTCCCGGTGCTGCACCTCGCCATGGATCAAGCAAGGTTGAGACTGCTCGGCCTGACGCCGCAGGATGTCTCGCAGCAGCTGCAGTTCCAGCTCGATGGCCTGCGCGTGACCCAGGTCCGCCAGGACGTGCGCACGGTGGATGTCGTCGCACGCGGCGCCAGCGGCGGGCAGCGGCTCGATGCCAATAGCCTGTCGGCACTCGAGGTCCTCACGCCCGATGGGCGCAAGCTGCCTGCCGGGCAGCTGGGCAGCATCGAAGTCAGGTTCGAGGAGCCGGTGATCAAGCGCTACAACCGCGAGTTCGAGCTGACGGTGCAAGCCGAAATCGAGGGTGCACAGCCGAACGACGTCACCGAGGCATTGTGGAAATCGCTGGCGCCGCTGCGCGCCGAGCTGCCGCAGGGTTATCGGCTGGACATCTCCGGTGCGGTCGAGCAGTCGGGCAAGGCGAATGCGTCCATCCAGAAGCTGCAGCCGGTGATGGTGGCCTTCATGCTGGTCTTCATCATGCTGCAGATGAGGTCCTTTTCCGGTACTTTCATCGTTGTCGCCACGGCGCCGCTGGGCCTGATCGGCGCGGTGCTGGCGCTGCTGCTGTTCAATCAGCCCTTCGGCTTCGTCGCCCTGCTCGGCCTGACCGGTCTGGCGGGCATTCTGATGCGCAATACCCTGATCCTCACCCAGCAGGTTGCCGACAATCTGGAGGCAGGCATGGAAGCGTTCGACAGCGTCGTCGAAGCCGCGGTGCAGCGGGCCCGGCCGGTGATCCTCACCGCGCTGGCGGCAGCCTTCGCTTTCATCCCGCTGACGCTGGACACCTTCTGGGGGCCGCTGGCCTATGTGCTGATCGGCGGCGTGGCAGTGGGAACGGCGATCACGCTGTTGTTCGTACCGGCGCTTTACGCGCTGTGGTTCAGGCTGGTAGTGCCGCCTGCGGCGTAATGGCGGCGTGACAGGCATGCATGGGAGGCAAGCGACCGCATCGCTTGCTCATGCATCGGCGCGTCTTCTGACTCATGAGCAGATCAATATTCCTGTTGTTCGTTGTTGTTGACGGTTTTGTGTTGGTGTCTATAATGCCGATCTTTCTCGCGGCGCCCGGGTTTGATTTTGGGTGATGCGGGGCTTCCGGGTGGGTTTGGAGGCGGGATTTTTCGGGTTGTTTTTCTGGTTTTTGTTTTTCAGGAAGGCGGTTCGGGGTGGTTGACAGGGAGTTGTCTGTTGGTC
>NZ_JANUXN010000006.1 GCF_025699485.1 Thauera carbonicopians
GAGCTTCTTGTCGACAATCAGATGGAGCAGATAGGCCTGCAACTCGGCCATGCTCAGTTGATCGGGCCGGCGGCGGTAGTACTTGGCCAGCGAGCGCACGCAGAGCAGGTAGGCTTCACGGGTGCGCTCGGCGAATCCGCGCAGCACCATCGCGTCATCCATTCGTTGGCGAAGTGGCGACATGACGTTCTCCTCGTGACCGGGAACATTCCCGATAGCGAGGATGGCACTGCATGCCGGCGACTTCCCGGCGCCACGCCCGATCAGCGCCGCTGCCCAACCCAAATGGGCAACGCGGTGGAAGCTTGTGCCACCACCGCGTCAGCGGTTTAGTTCAACAGTGTAGTAGACGGAACGGGCTGGTGGAGGAGTAGACGGAATCCACATATTGCCCGCCCCAAATTATTTGTTTAGCATTTACGCCTACAACTTCCAACTGCATCGGCGATGACGTTAGTCCAGGCCCATGACCTTGTCAAACCACTCCGACACGGTAGCCCGCTTCTGGCATAAGTACCGGTTTTCACTCGCCGAATCCGGTGTGAAACCGGCGGCGCTGCAGTGGTACGCCCGCCACGCCGCGGCCTACGTCAAGGCCGCTGACGGCCAGCGGTTTGCCACTCACTCGGCAGCCACAGTGGAGCCCTGTCTGGGAGAGTTGGACTGAGTAGACAGAATGCTGGCGTGGCAGTTTGGACAGGCGGTGGATGCGGTGCGGCCTGGTGGACAAGGCCAGCGACGGCAAGCTGCTGTTTCCATACCAGGATGTGAAAGTGCAGTTCGAGTTGCATGCGAAGGCAGCGTGATGCTGCGCAATTCGCCGACCTGTCGTGACGTCAAAAGTGCTGGACTCCCACTTTTGCGGGAGTGACGAACGAAAACCGACTTGTTCAGAGCTTCTCTGGATGGCGGCGCATCTACACCGCCCGTTGCAACACTCCGATCGCCGGCGCCCAATCATCCCCCGGCTGCTTCTTGCGCGTCACCAGCGTCAGTTGCGCTGGCGCAAACACATTGGCGTTGTGCGTCACCGGCGTGGTGATCAGATATTGCGCCCGTGTGGCCCGCAGGAAGGTACCGACGCGGTCGATGTTGGCGATGTCGAGGTGGGCGAAAGGTTCGTCGATGAAAACGAAGCCGCCGGGGCGGGCTTCGTCCATCAGCAGGCCGATCAGCAGGATCAGCGATTTCATCACCTGCTGGCCGCCGGAGGCTTCGCCGTCGTTGAGGCCGACGGCTCCCTTGCGGTCGAAGTCGAAGCGCACTTCCAGGCCGGCCTGGGCCAGCGACAGGTCGTCGTTGTCAAGGTGTGGGGTGGGGCAGTCGACGCTGACGTTGGCGAGTTCGCCGAGTGCTTTCAGGTTCTTGGCGTACTGGCGCACGGTGGCGCGCAGCTTGGCGATGTAGGCGGCGCGGGCGTTGTCGGTGTGGCGGCGGGCGGTGGCGCAGTAGCCCTGGCGGTCGAGGTAGTCGCGTTCGCGCAGGGCGACGTCGGCGGCGAGGCGGTCGCGGACGACGAGCACGGCGGAGTCGGTGATCCAGTCGCCTTCGTCGAGGCGGCGGCGCAGGCGCTCGAGCTCGGCGCGGGCGCCGCGGGCGTCGCCGTAGCGCTCGGCGAGCAGGGCGAGTTCGCCGCTGTCGAGCCAGTGCGGCGGCATGCCGCGCCGGCGGCGGCGCAGGCTGAGGATGCGTTCGGCCTGGGCGTGGCGGCGCGGGCCGTGGTCGCGGGCGATGTCGGCCAGGCGCTGGTCGATGGCCTTGAGCGCACTTTGACGGTGGGAAAGCTCGATCTGAATGCCGTTGAGCTTTTCGTTCAGGGCGTCGAGCGTGCCGCGCATGTCGGCGCGTTCGGTGATCGCGGCGGTCAGTGTCTTGCGCGCCTGCGGCAGTTCGGTTTCGGCGGCGGCGTAGATTTCGGCCTTGGCGGCGAGCAGTTGCGCCGATTGCAGGCCGAGCATGCACTGGCGCAGCGCGGTGACGCGCTCGGTGGTTTCGTCCAGCTTGGGGCGCAGGGCGTGCAGTTGCTTGTCGAGCGCGGTGATTTCGTCCTGCAGCGCGGCAAGGCGCGACTGGCGGGCGAGTTCGCCGAAGTGGAATTCCTGCGGCCGGCCGAGGTGGCGGGCGCCGCGGCGTTCGCGGTGGTAGCCGTCGCGGGTGATCCATTCCTGTTCGCGCGGCAGGTCGCGGGCGGCGTCGGCGTCTTCGACGCGGCGGATGCGGTTGAGCAGGTCGCTGAGCCAGCGCGGCACCGGGGCGTCGAATTCGACCACTTCGGCCAGGCTCATCGACCGCGGCGGCGGTGCGGTTTCGCGCTCGGGGACGATGAAGTGGCGGAAGCGTTCGCGCTCGCCCAGCGCCCAGGCGGCGTGGCGGTCGGCTTCGCGTTCGAGCAGGATCAGGTGGCGGTAGGGCCGCAGGATGGCTTCGAGCGCGGCTTGCCAGGCCGGGTCGGTGACTTCGACCACTTCGGCCAGGCTGCGGTGGGCGATGCCTTCGGCGCTGAGGCGGACGCGGAAGCGGGAGACTTCGGCGTCGCCCGGCGGGCCGCCGCGGTTGCGCTCGTGGCGCAGGGTTTCGGTCTTTTCCTCGAAGGCGGCGACGAGTTCGCGTTCCCTGGTGCGCAGGCGGGTGCGGGCAGCGTCGGCTTCTTCGTGTTCCTTTTCCAGTGCGACTGCGTCGGCACCGTGTTCGCTGGCAAGCTGGGCGCGCAGGGTGTCGCGCTCGGCGAGCAGCTTTTCCAGGTCGCGCACGCGGTCGTGGGCGGCGAGGTAGGCTTGTTCGGTGCTCGTGTCGCTGTCCTTCAGTCGGGCGCGTTCGGCCTTGCCGGTCTCCTGTTCGGCCAGCACGGTTTCGAGCCGCAGGCGGGCGTCGCGCTGTTCGGCGAGCTTGTCGCTGCGTTCGAGATTGACGCGGCGCAGGGCTTCGTGCTCGGTGGCGATGTCGCGTGCGAGTTCGGCCACTTCCAGGCGCGGCACGATCTCGGCCTGCAGGGCCTGGGCTTCGTCGGCGAGCTGCTTCCATTCGAGGAAGCGGTTGGCTTCGGCCTTCTTTTCCTCGGCCTGGGTCTTCAGGCGGTCGAGGTCGATGCCGAGTTCGTCGAGCTCGCGTTCGGCGGATTTCTGCTCCTCGCGCGCGGCCTGGTAGTTGTCCAGCACTTCCTTGTCACCGAAGACGTCGAAGACGAGTTCCAGCAGCGCCTTGGGCGAGTATTCGCACAGCTTGTCGGTGTCGCCCTGTTCCAGCGCTAGCACCTTGGTGATCGCCGGCGTCAGGCCGCCCCAGGCGAGGCGGTGCTGGTAGTCGCGCAGGCCGATCCAGTCGTTGCTGGCTTCCAGCGCCTCGATGTCCTGGTTGCCGTCGATGATGGTGTAGTCGCGGATCCAGTCGCCGCCGGCCTTGCGGATGCGGCAGGCGAGGGTGACTTCGTCCGACAGGCAGGGGAAGAAGGGGCGCTTGCCGCTGCTGCCCGGCAGGTTGGCGACGATGGCGCGGATCCAGGCAAAGCTGCGATCGGCGCGGCGCACGTAGCGGCGGAAGTCGCGCTTGCCCGAGCAGCGCAGCGCGAACAGCGTGCGCAGGGCGTCGAGCAGCGTGGTCTTGCCCGAGCCGTTGGGGCCGACGATGGTGATGATCTGGGCGTCCAGCGGCAGCGAGAAGCGGCGCCAGAAGTCCCAGTGGACGAGTTCCAGGGTCTTGATGTGAAACATGTTGGATGTTCGGCCGAAAGGGTTTGCGGCCCGGCAGGGGATGGCGCGGGCAGGATGCGAGGCGGGGAGTGTAGCGGTGGCCTTGGGTGGCGGCAAATGCAGCGGCCATGCCGGAAGCTGCACTGAGATGGTGCGGGGCGCGAAATGAGCTGCATCAATGCCGTGCATGGCCGGCTCCGCAACACTGGGTGCCCGTGTATCGCTCCACAGAGGCAGATCCGATGAGCTTTCCCGAATTCTTCCAGCGCGTGCCGCGCATCCGTGTACATGACCCCCTGGCCGATTTCCTCGGTGCCGCCGAAGGTGGCGTGCTCGATTACGGCTACGAGGATGCCGTGAAACTGGCCGGGCATTCCTGCCCGACGGTGGCGTCGGCCTATGTGTTGGCCTGCCGTTCGATGAGCCTGCTTTACCCGGATGGCTTGTCCGAACGCGGCGGCGTCCGTGTCGATTTCGCCGAGCCGCTGGAGCAGGGCGTGACCGGCGTCATCGCCAGTGTGCTGACCTTGATCACCGGTGCCACGCAGCAGGGCGGTTTCAAGGGCATCGCCGGCCGTTTCGTACGCCGCGGGCTGCAGCGTTTCGAGGCCGACGCGCCGCTCGGTTTGCGGCTGACGCGCATCGATAGCGGTGCCTTCGTCGATGCCGCGTCGGATCTTTCGCAGGTGCCGGCCGAGGCCGAGACGTCGGCGCTGATGGGGAAGTGCCTGCATGGCGAGGCGACTGACGACGAGCGCCGCCGCTTCGGCCGGTTGTGGCAGCAACGGGTGGAACGCATTTTGCTGGACTGCTGGGATGACGACGCGGTGTTCCAGTTCCGCGTTTCCCCGACACCCGGATAAGAAGAGCGGACTTCCGACCCATGTACGCACACATCCTGCAGCACGTCGCTTTCGAGGGGCCGGGCAGCATCGGCCCCTGGTTGGAAAACGCCGGCTACGACATCGGCACTACCCATTTCTTCGAGCAGAGTGTGCTGCTGCCCGAACCCGAGTCGGTCGATCTGCTGATGGTGATGGGTGGGCCGATGAGCGTCAACGACGAGGCCGAGCTGCCGTGGCTGGTGGCGGAAAAGCGTTTCATTGCCGAAGTCATCCGTCTCGGCAGGCCGGTGCTGGGTGTGTGCCTGGGGGCTCAACTGATCGCTTGCGCGCTGGGTGGACAGGTGTTTGCCAACCGCGAGCGTGAGATCGGCTGGTTTCCGGTCGAGGCGGTGGTGCAGGACGACTTGATGCCGTTCCGCTTCCCGTCGGCAGTCGAGGTCTTCCACTGGCACGGCGAGACCTTCAGCCTGCCGGCCGGGGCTGCCCATCTCGCACGCAGCACGGCTTGCGACAATCAGGCTTTCCAGTTCGGCAAGGCAGTGATCGGGCTGCAGTTCCACCTGGAGACCACGCCCGAGTCGGCGCGGCAGATCGTCGAGCATTGCCGGGATGAGCTGCAGCCTGCAGCCTGGGTGCAATCCGAAGCCGGGATCCTGGCTGCGGATGAAAGCAAATACGCCGCGATCAACGGCCTGATGGCCGAGCTGCTTGCCTACCTGCATGCGGCCGGTGGCCGCTGAAGCGGAACAGGGAGAATAGGTTTGATCAGCCGTCCAGGTTTCAGCCGGCAGTGACGGCTTCGTCGTCGGCGGCTGTCTCGTCATCGTCGGCCGCCTCCGCGCCCGGCAGGTGGTGGCCGGTCGCGGCCAGCACTTCGCCCAGCGTGCCGTGGATGATGCGGTCGGCCATCACGCGGTAGTCGAGCGCGACGTCGAGCAGCGGCCCTTCGCCGATGATGCCGGCGCGGCGCTCGATGAAGCCCAGGCGGTTCAGCTTGCCGAGCGCGATCGCCATGCGCGTCTTGCCGCCGAGGCGGGGGCCGAAGTCGGCCAGCAGCGAGCTTTCGGCCAGGCTGCCGGAAACGGCCTCGCCGTGGGCGACCGGTTTGTCGCCGCCGAACATGTCGGCCTGGCCGTCGTCGACGAGTTCGCGCCGCGTGACCTGGCGCTCGCGCTTGGGCAGCACGATCAGCGACCAGATCACCACCAGCAGTGCGATCTCGTCGCGCGTCAGGCCCAGGTTGCTGGCGGCGTATTCGCGGCCGGCGCCGAACACCGGTTCGGCCATGTCGGCCTGCAGCGCGACGCCGACATGGGCGGCGTAGGGGTTGTCGAGCAGTTGCAGGCCGACGTCGGCCAGGCGGCGGTCGAGTTCGAGACGAAAGCTCTCATCGACCAGTGCTCGCCGCACCATGCGGTCACTGCGCGGCAGCCAGCGCTGGGCGAGCAGGCGGGCGGTGAGCGTCTTCAGTTCGTGTTCCATGGGCGCACCGTTCAGGAGTGGGCGAGTGGGGCTGCCGGGGCAGGGGCGTGCGGCAGGCGCGGGCTGACTTCGCCGCTGTTGATGGCGGCGATCTCGTCTTCGCCGACTGCGACCAGTTCGTCGCCGAAATGGACGTCCAGCGGCAGACGCATGAAGGCACCGACCGGCCCGTCGACCGGGCTGGCGTGTTCACCGTCGGCCAGCAGCGCGAGCAGCGACAGGCGGTAGCTGGCCGGCGCGAAGCCGCCGCCGGCGACGACCTGGTGCAGCGGCTGCGCGCCGGGCAGGGCGTCGAGGCGATGGGTGAAGTGCTCCAGCATCGCCAGGTCTTCGGTCTCGGGCGCGGCGTCGACCGGCGCGGCATCGGGCGGTGGCAGCGTGGCGTCTGCCGTGTTCTGCGCAGCCTCGCCGCCGAGCGCGCTTTCGGCGCGGTCCAGCAGTTCGTGTCCGCCAGCCAGCAGCGGCAGTTCGGGCACTGCAGCAATGCAGCCGCTGGCGAGCCCGGCCAGCGTGCTGCTGTCCAGCCGGCGCAGCCAGGCGGCGACGTCGGACGAGGAGATGCCGGAGCCGCCCAGCGTCACGCGCTGGGCTTCGATCTTGTTCAGCGCGCGCTGGAAGGATGCGTCCACGCGGGCGAGCCGCGACTGCGCCAGGCCGATGCGCTGGGCGACGCGGGCGAGTTCGAAATCGGCATCCGGCTCGGCTAGCAGCTTGTTGAGGATGTCGGTGCCGCGCTCCAGCCAGCGGCCGTTGGCCGACAGCCGGCGGCGGGCGTCGAGGATGCGGAACTCGGAGCCGGAGGCGATCGCTTCCTCGAAGTGCCAGGTGAGATCGGTGAGCTTGGACAGCAGGTGGCCGAGCGATTCGGCGGTGACGCCGCCGACAGCCTGCAGGCCGGCCAGTTGCGCGGTGAGAAAGCCCAGCTCGGCGTCTTCCTCGTCGCCGAAGCGCAGCAGCATGGCCAGTGCCGCCACCGCGTTGCGGCCGATGTCCGACAGCGCGTACTGGCCGTCCTCGCCGATGCTCAGCAGGGCGTTGTCGCGCAGGCGCTTCAGCACCGTCTCGAGCTTCACTGGGTCGAGATAGGCGAAGCGCGCGCGCAGCGCCTCGGGCGACCAGCGCGGCACTTCGGCTTCCTGGCCGATCTCGCGCAGCACCAGCAGGCGCATCAGCACTTCGGCTTCGGTGCCGCGGAACAGCGTGATGAAGGCGTCGAGCAGTGGCCGCGCCGAGGCCAGCGCCGCCAGTTCGGGCACTTCGCCGGCGTCGACGCCGGGAGCGAGGAAGTCGGATAGGAAGGGATCGGTCATTGTGGAGGTGTCAGACCGGGGCAGTGAGGGCAGACGAGAGGAGGGCGGCTGTTCGTGGAGCTGGCGAAGATTGTCCGGGCCCGCAGGATCGTGGGATGGGTCGGGTCGCGCAGGTAGAGCACGGCGAAACCCATCGATCGGAGTCGTGGGGCCGTCGCCGAAGTGATGGGTTTCGCCTTCGGCGCTACTCATCCTTCAGCCTGTCCGAGCCCGCGGCCGGTGAATGATCAGACGCCCTGCTTCAGGCTCGCCGCGATGAAGTCCGCGAGGTCGCCGTCCAGCACCGCCTGGGTGTTGCCCACTTCGTAGTTGGTGCGCAGATCCTTGATGCGCGACTGGTCGAGCACGTAGCTGCGGATCTGGTGGCCCCAGCCGATGTCGCTCTTGCTGTCTTCCAGCTTCTGCTGCTCGGACTGGCGCTTGCGCAGTTCGAGCTCGTACAGGCGCGCCTTCAGCATCGACATCGCCTCGGCCTTGTTCTTGTGCTGCGAGCGGTCGTTCTGGCACTGCACGACGATGCCGCTCGGCTCGTGCGTGATGCGCACTGCGGAGTCGGTCTTGTTGATGTGCTGGCCGCCGGCACCGGAGGCGCGGTAGGTGTCGATGCGCAGGTCGGCCGGGTTGATCTCGATCTCGATCGAATCGTCGACCTCCGGATACACGAACACCGAGGTGAAGCTGGTGTGGCGGCGCGCGTTGGAGTCGAACGGCGACTTGCGCACCAGGCGGTGGATGCCGGTCTCGGTGCGCAGGTAGCCGTAAGCGTATTCGCCGCTGACCTTGATCGTGCAGTTCTTGATGCCGGCGACTTCGCCTTCGGTCTCTTCCATCAGCTCGACGCTGAAGCCGTTCTTCTCGGCATAGCGCAGGTACATGCGCTCGAGCATGCCCGCCCAGTCCTGCGCCTCGGTGCCGCCGGCGCCGGCCTGGATTTCGATGAAGCAGTTGTTCGGGTCCATCGGGTTGCTGAACATGCGGCGGAATTCGAGCTTCTCGATTTCCGCTGCCAGCCCGCCGAGATCGGCTTCGACCGCCTCGAAGGTGTCGTCGTCGTCCTCGGCTTCGGCGAGCTCGTACAGATCCTTCAGGTCGCGCGACTGGGCGTCGATGTGCTGCAGCGTCAGCACCACGTCTTCGAGCGTGCGCTTTTCCTTGCCGAGTTCCTGCGCCCGTTCGGCGTTGTTCCAGACGGCCGGGTCTTCCAGCGCGCGATTGACTTCTTCGAGCTTCGATGCTTTCACATCGTAGTCAAAGATACCTCCGTAGTTCGCGACCCCGGGCGGCGAGGTCGGCGAGTTTCTCGGCGATGGCGTTCTGGCGTTCGGCTTCCATGCAAGGCTCCGGCGGAATCTGGAAAACCGCGCATTATACCGGCAGCCGGCGCGGCCGCGGCCTGCTAGCATCCGGGCATGACGCTTTATCAGGACATCGCGGACAGGACGGCGGCGCTGATCGCCGATGGCGTGCTGCGCGCTGGCGAGCGGCTGCCCTCGGTCCGGCAGGCCTGCCGGCGCCATGAGGTCAGTCCGGTCACGGTGATGCAGGCCTACCATCTGCTCGAAAGCAGGGGGCTGATCGAGGCGCGGCCGAAGTCCGGCTACTTCGTGCGTGCCCGGCTCGGCCGCAGCCTGCCCGAACCCGGCATGACGCAGCCGGCCGGCGGGGCGACGGCGCTGCAGGTCAGCGACTTCATCTTCCAGATCCTGGACAGCGTGCGCGACCCCGCGATCGTGCCGCTGGGATCCAGCTTTCCAGGCGCGGACCTGTATCCGCTGGACAAGCTGGGCCGCTTCCTTGCCGGCGCGGGGCGCAAGCTGGCGCCGCTGTCGACGGTGACCGACCTGCCGCCGGGCAACGAGGAACTGCGGCGGCAGATCGCCTTGCGCTATCTGGCCCAGGGGGCTGTGGTGTCGCCGCAGGAAATCATCGCCACTTCCGGCGCGCTGGAAGGCATCAACCTGTGCCTGCAGGCGCTGACCCGGCCGGGGGATCTGATCGCGGTGGAGTCGCCCACCTTCTATGCCGGGCTGCAGGCCAGCGAGCGGCTGGGGCTCAAGGTGGTGGAAATCCCGAGCCATCCGCGCGAAGGTGTGAGCCTGGACGCGCTGGCCGATGCGCTGCGCCGCCATCCGGTCAAGGCCTGCCTGTTCATGCTCAATTTCTCCAATCCCACCGGCAGCCGGGTATCGGACGGGAACAAGCGCGCGCTGGTCGAGCTGCTGCGCCGGCACCAGGTGCCGCTGATCGAGGACGACGTCTACGCCGAGCTGCATTTCGGCCGTGATGCGCCGGCTGCGACCAAGGCGATGGATGCGGACGGCCTGGTGCTGCACGTGTCCTCGTTCTCGAAGTGCCTCGCGCCCGGCTACCGGGTGGGCTGGGTGGCGGCCGGGCGCTACGCCAGGGAAGTGCAGCGGCAGAAGTTCTCCACCAGCCTGGCGACGGCGGTGCCGCTGCAGATCGCCTTGGCGGGCTACATGAAGCGCGGCGGTTTCGATGCGCACCTGCGCAACTTGCGCCGCCATCTGGCGGAGCAGGAGGCGGTGCTGGTGGCGGGCATCGAGCGGCACTTTCCGCCCGGGATCCGGCTGGCGCGCCCCGACGGCGGCTATTTCCTGTGGCTGGAATTGCCGCCGCAGGTCGACACCCTGCGTCTGCACCAGCAGGCGCTGGCCTGCGGCATCAGCATCGCCCCCGGGCCGATCTTTTCGGCGACGCGCGCGTTCCGCAACTACCTGCGGCTGAACTTCGGCCATCCGGCGGGCGCCCGGCAGGATCAGGCCTTGCGTACGCTCGGTACGCTGATCGGGCAACAGCTCGCCTGATCTGTTCCTATCGGAAATCGTATCGTCTGAATCTGTTCCGGTTGCCGGCCGGATGATGTACTGCGCTCATCGCAAGAACCGGAGTCCACCGATGAGCAAGGCCGTCAGCAAGGTGCGCGAAGCCAGACTTGAGCTTTACCGCAGCAAGGGCACGATCCATGCCAAGGCCGTCGAAGGGCGCTTCAACACCGCGCGCTGGGTCGTGGTGTGGCTGACCCAGATCATCTTCTATGGCGGCTGTTGGCTGCGCTGGGATACGGGCGAAGGGGTCAGGCAGGCGATCCTGTTCGACATCGTGCATGAAAAGCTCTATCTCTTCGGCCTGGTGCTGTGGCCGCAGGACGCGCTGCTGCTGGCCTTCATGCTGATCCTGGCGGCGACCGCGCTGTTTTTCGTCACCGCCCTGGCCGGGCGGCTGTTCTGCGGCTTCGCCTGTCCGCAGACGGTGTATACCTCGATCTTCGTCTGGATCGAGGCCAGGATCGAAGGCGACCACCTGGCGCGCCTGAAGCTGGACCGGAGCCCGATGTCGGCGCGCAAGCTGGCAATCAAGGCGCTCAAGCACGGCATCTGGGCGCTGGTGGCAAGCTGGACCGCGATCACCTTCGTCGGCTATTTCACGCCGATCCGCGAACTGCTGCCGTCGGTTGCGGCGCTGCAGACCGGTCCATGGGAAAGCTTCTGGCTGATCTTCTACGCGTCCTTCACCTATGTGCAGGCCGGGCTGGCGCGCGAGGCGGTGTGCCAGCACATGTGCCCGTATTCCCGCTTCCAGGGCGTGATGATCGATGGCGCGACGGCCAGTGTCGGCTACGATCATCGCCGCGGCGAGCCGCGCGGGGCGCTGCGGCACGCGGGCAGTACAGGCGACTGCATCGACTGCGGCATCTGCGTGCAGGTCTGCCCGACCGGCATCGACATCCGCGACGGCCTGCAATACCAGTGCATCAACTGCGGCCTGTGCGTCGATGGCTGCAACCAGGTGATGGACAAGCTCGGCGCGCCGCGCGGGCTGATCCGCTTCGCGTCGGAGCGCGAACTCGCCGGCGCGCCGACGCGGGGCGGCGAGGGGAGGGGGCGATGGGTGCCGGGGCCGCGGGTGCTCGTCTACGCCGGCTTGCTGCTGCTGTTCTCGGTGCTCAGCGTATCGACGCTGAGCCAGCGTTCGACGTTGCGGGTCGACGTGATCCGCGACCGCGGCCTGCTGTCGCGGGAAACCGCCGAAGGCCGTATCGAAAACGACTACACGCTGAAGCTGATCAACATGGAAGAGGCCGTGCGCACCTTCAGGGTCGAGGTCGTCGGCCTGCCGGGCCTGAAGATCGAAGGCGACAGCGAATTCACCATCGGGCCGGGCAGCATCCACACCGTGCCGCTCGTCGTGTCGTCTCCCGCCGAAGCGGCGCCCGCGGGGGCGAGGCCGATCGAATTCCATACCGCAGCGGTGCATGATGCCGGCACGGCGAGCCGGGAGAAGAGCCGCTTCATCCTGCCTTGAGTGCCGCCTTCGGTGCATCGGGGCGATGCGTGTCACACTGCCGGGCCGCTGCGCAGGGGCGGCCCAATAAAAAAACATGGAAATGAGGTTCAATTGAGCGGCAATCACCACATGGGGCTTTCCGATACGGCCAAGGGCTTGCTGGCCGCGCTGGTCGTGGTCATCTGCTGGTCCGGCTTCAACATCGTGTCGCGCTTCGGCAGCACCGCGACCTTCACCCCCTTCGATCTTGCGGCACTGCGCTACGGCGTGTCCGGGGTGCTGGCGCTGCCGTTCTTCGTCCGTCTGGTGCCGCCGCGCGAGTGGCCGCGCTACATGGCACTGGCGCTGTTCGGCGGCCTGGGCTACGGGATTCTGGTCTATTCGGGTTTCGCCTTCGCGCCGAGCGCGCACGCCGGCGTGTTCGTCAATGGCGGCATTCCGTTCTGGACCGTGGCCATCGTTGCCGTCGCGGCAGGCTTCCACATTGCGCGCCAGACCGTGCTGGCGCTGGTCCTGTCGACCGCCGGGCTGGTGCTGATCGGCTTCCAGAGCCTGTTCTCGCCGGCGGCTGCCGACGAGTGGGTCGGCGACCTGCTCTTTCTTGCTGCCGCGCTGTGCTGGGCCATTTTCGGGCTGCTGATGCGCCGCTGGCAGATCCGGCCGCAGCTCGGCATTCTCGGCATCGCGACTTTCTCGATGCTGTCCTATATGCCGGTGTATTTCCTCTGGCTGCCGGGCAACATCGCCCAGGCGGGCTGGGGCGAGATCGGCCTGCAGGCGGTCTATCAGGGCCTCATCGCCGCGATGCTGGCGGCCGGCATGTACAGTTACGCCAACCAGAAGATCGGCGCCTGCCAGGCTTCGATGATGCTGGCGCTGGTTCCGGCCTTCTCGGCGATCGGCGGCTTCCTGATCCTCGGCGAGGCGCTGGGCGTCACGACGATGGTCGGGATTCTCGTGGTGTCGCTGGGTGCGCTGATGGGGGCCTTGCCGCCCGGCGCCCTGAACAGGCTGCGTTTCTTCCGGTCGGGGGGCTGATTCGGGCGGAGCCTGCGCTGTGGCGCGATTGCGCCATGCGCGGCCTTGGCTTCACGAGCCGTCTTTATCCAGGTGCGGCGCCAGCAGGCTTTCCAACCAGTCGATGAACAGGCGCAGCCTGGGCGAGCGCTGGTGCCTGTGCGGATACAGCACGGCCACCTCCATCGGCGGCGCGGGCCAGTGCGGCAGTACTTCGACCAAGGCCCGCTTTTCCAGCAGTTCCTCCACGTCGAAGCGCGGCACCTGTATCAGTCCCAATCCTGCACGGCAGCACGCGATGTAGGTCTCGACGTTGTTTACCAGCACCGGGTGGTGCATGGCGACGGCATGCAGGCGACCGTTCTCGTCCAGGTAGTCCCACGTGGCCGCCTGTCCGGGGTTCGATGCATAACCGATGGCCTGGTGACGGTCCAGACTGTCCGGATGCTCGGGATGACCGTGCTGTCGCAGGTAATCGGGGCTGGCGCAGTTGACCATGCGCACACGTCCGAGAGGCCGTGCCGCCAGGCTGCTGCCCTGCACGCTGCCGACGCGCACGACGCAGTCCACGCCGTCCTGCGCCAGGTTGATGTTGCGGTCGCTGGCGCCCAGCGTAAGCACGAATCGAGGGTGCTGTGCCAGCAGCGCTGGCAATGCGGGTGCCAATAGCCGGCGCGCAATGCGGCTGGGCACGTCGACATGCAAGCCGCCAACGACCTGCCGTCGCCCGGAACTGAACAGTTGCTCGATCTCTTCCGCGTCGGCCAGCAAGGGCGTCAGGCGCTCCAGCAGGCGCTGGCCGTCGAGCGTCAGGCTGACCCGCCGCGTGGTTCGGTGCAGCAGGCATGTTTCCAGCGTACGTTCGAGACGCTGCACGGCCGCCGATACGCTGGAGCGTGGAATGCCCAGCGCATTGGCGGCCCGGATGAAGCTGCGCGCCTCGACCACCTGGATGAAGATTCGGTACTGCTCCAGACGATCCATGATCACACCGCCCGGCCTCGTCGGGCGGTGAGGGCGTTTTGCATGGCTGCCATCCCGGACGCGGCGGCCATGCTCATCCCTTCTTCAGCAGCACGAGAACCCAGAACGTGATCACGGGTACGCCGAAAAGCACGAGATGGATCGGCAATTCCTCCGCCAGGGTATAACCATGTGACAGGCCGGTGCGCAGGTTCAGCAAGGTGACCACCAGCCAGGCGATGGTGAACAGCAGGGCAGCAATCTTGCGTTGTGCCGATGGTGCGAGCCACAGCGTGATGGCGGTGGCTGCAAGGCCGAGCAGGATGATGATGACTGTGCGCATGGCTTTTCCCTTGCTTGAGGAGCGTGCAGCGATGTGCTGATTGCCGGTGACATGATACGCACCGCCGCACCCGGCCGCCGCCGATGAAGACGAAACGGCCATTGCCTCCGTTACTTGGTGGTGTAGCCGCCGTTTATCAGAATGGTCTGGCCGGTGATCCACCAGCCATCGGTCACCAGGTGGCGGATGAAGGGCACGACGTCCTCGATATGGGTCAGCCCGGTTGGACTGAAGGGTGACAGCGCCGCAGCAGTCTTGTGGTAGGCAACCGCGTCCGGGCCTTCGGCGGGATAGAAGAAGGGCGTGTCCATCGGGCCGGGGCCGACGGCGGTGACGGAAATGCCTCGTGCGCCGAACTCCTTGGCCGCCGCGCGGGTGTAATGCTCCACCGGCGCCTTGCCGCCCGCATAGGCGGCATAGAAGGGGGTGAATGCGCCCAGCAGTGAAGTCACCAGCGTCACCAGCTTACCGTTGTCGGCCAGCTGTCGGCCCGCTTCGCGGATGAACAGGAAGGCGCTTTTGTTGTTGACGGCGTTCAGATCGTCGAACTCCTCTTCGCTGATCTCGACGATGGGCTTCTTCAGCACCTTGCCCACGGTATTGACGGCCACGTCGATCTGGCCGAACTGCGCGCGGACATCGGCAAACAGTTTCTCGACGTTCGCCCCCTGGGTCAGGTCGCCCTGAAAAGCCGCGGCTTGCGCACCCAGTGCCTTGACGGCGGCCACGGTGGCGTCGGCTTCCGCCTTGCTGGATCCGCTGTTGTAATGCACGGCCACGGCCTTTGCGCCTTTCTCGGCGCAATCGCGCGCGATCAAACCCCCCAGGTTCTTGCCGCCGCCCGCGATCAGAACGACCTTGCCTTTCAGTGAATGGTCTGCCATTGGAAAGCCTCCTGTTTCGACACGCTTGTGAGGGATTGGAGTCTAGGCAGGCAGCGTCGCTGGATAAAGTGCTTGAATCTGGATGGACTGGTCAGTTTTGGCGACCAAACGCGGGTTCCGCTGCCCATCGGCCGCCACGTTCATCGTTCGCTGCAAGGCTTCGAGTAGCGCGATCGCCCTGATGCGCGCGCGCCATCGCCCCGCTTTTTTGGTGTAGCCTTCGGCCTTTTTCGCCCATCGGGCATCGGGTCGGGGGATGGCGCAGGGGCTGCCGAACACGCGTTTCAACAGTGCCGCGCTGGTGCGGGCCTTGGCAGAGCTGGCCGTGGCGGATGCCGTGGAGCCCCGGCAGTCCTTTGCCGAGCGCCTGGGTGCATGGCTGGGCTTCAAGGATGCGCTGGCGCTGTATCCGGCACTGAATTCGAGCACGGCGGCCGCCACGGCAGCACTTGCCGCGGCATCTCCGGCAGCGAACGCGGCAGCCTTGCGTGCGGAGCTGGCGCGCATGCGGAGCGGCCTGGCGGAGGGCATCGCCGCCGCCGATGCGGCGGAGCGGGGAGGCGGCGATCCGGCTGCGGCCTGGCCGGAAGCGCTGGCCGAAGCTGCCGCCCAGGCGTTTGCCGACCCTGCCAAACCGGATTTCTCGCCGCTCCACCGTCACTACCTGGCCCGGCAGCGCAGTCTGGCGGGCGGCATCGCGCCCTTGCGTGCGCGGGCGCGTGCGGAACTGGCCCGGCAGTCCGCCGCGCTGAAGCAGCTAGCCACGCTGGATGCGGTGATGGAACAGGCGCTGGCCGTGCGCGAAGCCAGCCTGCTTGCCCAGGTGCCGGTGCTGCTGGGCAAGCGCTTCGCCCGCCTGTTCGAGGCACATGGCGCGCAGCCGGCCGTGGAGCTGGCCGGAGCAGGGCAGGACGACGGCCCTGGCCGATGGATGTCGCCGGACGGCTGGCCGGTGCGCTTTTGCGCGGAGATGCAGCACGTGCTGTTGGCCGAACTGGACCTGCGGCTGATGCCGGTGGCGGGGCTGGTGGCGGCGCTGGATACGGAATCGACGGAACGGGAATGAACAGAAGCATGAGCGTGGCGGCCTTCCTGCTGGGCTTGGCCGTGGTGGTGTGGGTGGGCGCGGGTTATGTCGGACGCAGTCCGCTGGCCCTGGGAATGACGGTGCTGATCGGCCTGGTGTACCTGGCCGGTACGCTGGAACTGCTGCGCTTCGAGCGCGCAACGGCGGCGCTGCGGCAGGCGCTGGGCGCGATTCCGGCCACGCTTGCAATGGGAGGAGAAGGCGTCGGAGCGACGGAGAGCGGCGCAGCAGCGGCCGGATTCGAGCGCTGGCTGGGCGGCCTGCCGGTTTCGCTGCGCAACGCGGTGCGCCTGCGCGTCGAAGGCGAACGCATCGGCCTGCCCGGCCCGGCGTTGACGCCCTATCTGGTGGGCATGCTGGTGCTGCTGGGCATGCTCGGTACTTTCCTCGGCATGGTGATGACGTTGGACGGCGCGGTGATCGCGCTCGAGACCACCACCGACCTGCAGACCATCCGCTCGTCGCTGGCGGCGCCGGTGAAGGGGCTGGGCGTCGCCTTCGGCACTTCGGTGGCGGGGGTGGCGGCGTCGGCCATGCTGGGCCTGATGTCGGCGCTGTGCCGGCGCGAACGCCTGCGGGCCTCGCAACTGCTGGATGGCCGCATCGCCGGTGAACTGCGCGGTGCTTCGCTGGCGCAGCTGCGGCAGGAGGCCTTCGTCGCCATGAAGGAGCAGGCGCGGCTGCTGCCGACGCTGGTCGATACCCTGCGGACGATGATGGCGCAGATGGAGCGTCAGGGCGCCGAACTTCACGAGCGTCTCGCCACCGGGCAGCAGCGTTTCCACGACGAGGCGCGCGGCGCCTATGCGGCGCTGGCGGCATCGGTGGATGCCTCGTTGAAGGACAGCCTGACCGAAAGCGCCCGCCTGGCCGGACAGACCATCCAGCCGGTGGTGGCCGAGACCATGGCCGGCATCGCGCGCGAGACGGCTGCGCTGCAGCAGCAGGTCGCCGATGGCGTGCAGGCGCAGCTCGACGGCGTGTCGCAGCGGCTGGAGGCGGCCACGACCAGCGTGGCCGATACCTGGACTACCGCGCTTGCCCGCCATGAGGCCGGCAGCGAGGCGCTGGGGCGCAAGCTGGACGCATCGCTCGCCGGCTGGAACGAGGATTTCGAGCGTCGCGCGGCAAGCCTGCTGGCTTCGGTCGGCGACGCGCAGGCCGGCCTGCGCGGCGATTTCGCCGCGACCGCGGAAGGCATCGCGCGCCAGACCACCGAACTGCACACGCAGGTGGCCGGCGCGCTGGAAGCCCGTTTCGAAGGCCTGGCAGCACGTTTCGAAGCCAGTGCCGGCCAGGTGGCCGAAGCCTGGACCGATGCGCTGGCGAGCCATGCGCAGGGCAGCAGGACCGCGACGGATGAGCTTCAGCTTGCCCTGCGTGCCTTCGCCGACACTTTCGCGCAGCGTTCCGCCGCCCTGGTCGAGCAGGTGGAGACTCGGCTGTCCGCGCTGCAGGCCGACCTGGCCGCGCAGGACGCCGCCCGGCAGGCGGCGCAGGCACAGGCGCTGGAGGCAATGGCAAGCTCGCTGCGCGAGGCCTGGGGGCAGGCGGGCGAACAGGCCGGCCGCCGGCAGGAGGAAGTCCTCGCCCGCCTGGACGAAACCGCACGCAGCCTGGCCAGCGCCACCCACGAACAGGCCGCCCGCACCATCGAGCAGGTCGGCGGCCTGCTGCAGACCGCAGCCGAAGCGCCCCGCGCCGCGGCCGAAGTGATCGGCGAGCTGCGCCACGAGCTGTCGGCCAGCATCGCGCGCGACAACGCTTCGCTGGCCGAGCGCAGCCGCATCATGGAAACGCTGGGCGGTTTGCTGGATGCGATCAACCATGCATCGACCGAACAGCGGCAGGCGATCGATGCGCTGGTCGCCTCGTCGGCGTCGGCGCTGGAGCGTGCCAGCCTTGGCTTCACCGAGCGCATCGAAGCCGAATCCACGCGGCTCACCGACACCGCCGGCCAGCTTGCCGGCGGCGCGGTCGAGGTGGCGAGCCTGGCCGAGGCCTTCGGGCTGGCGGTGCAGCTGTTCAGCGAATCGAACGACAAGCTGATGGCGAGCCTGCAGCGCATCGAAGGCGCGCTGGAAAAATCGATGGCACGCAGCGATGAGCAACTCGCCTACTACGTGGCGCAGGCGCGCGAGATCATCGACCTCAGCCTGATGTCGCAGCAGCGCATGGTCGAGGGCCTGCAGCCTGGCCGCACCGCCGCCGGCGAGGTGTGAGCATGGAAGAGATCCACGGCGGCATCGAGGACTCCGCACCGGCCTGGGGCGTGTTCGGCGACCTGATGTCGGGGCTGCTGGGCGCTTTCGTGCTGATCCTGGTCGGCGTACTGGGTGTGCAGCTCGAGCTCGCCTCCACGCTGGAAGCCGAAGTGGAAAAGCGCCAGATCGAGGAACAGCGGCGTGAGGCGCTGGAACAGGCGCTGGCGGTACCGCTGGCCGCAGGGCGGGTGACGCTGGAAGGCGGGCGCATCGGCATCAGCGGCAGCGTGCTGTTCGCCCACAACTCGGCCGAACTGCAACCGGAAGGCCACCAACTGCTGCAAAGCCTGGCGGCGCCCTTGACGGCTTATCTCGGCACGCACGACGAAATGCTGATGGTCAGCGGCTTCACCGACGATCGGCCGGTGCTCGACAGCAACCGCCGCTTCGCCGACAACTGGGATCTGTCGGCGCAGCGCGCGCTGACGGTGACGCGGGTACTGATCGAGGCAGGCGTGCCGTCCGCATCGGTGTTCGCCGCGGCATTCGGCTCGGAGCAGCCGGTGGCGCCGAACGACGATGCCGAAGGCCGTTCGCGCAACCGGCGGGTGGAGATCGCGCCGGTGCCGAGATCGTCGCAGAAGCTGGCCGAAAAGGCGGCCGCGAATGGCTGAGCCTCCGTCCTCAGGAACTGCCTTGCCGGGCGCTGGTGGCGACGGATGGGCTGCCGAAGGGGAACCGTTTTCGCTATTTCGGGCTGAATCGCGGCTCGATGCCGCACCGGAAGACGACGACACGGCCGCGCTCATCGATGCCTTGCGCAGCCGTGGTGCGGCGAGTTTCGACCCGGTGGGTTTCCGTGTCATCGAGGCGATGTGGCGGCGGGGCGAAAACCTGCAAGGCGCGGCGCGTGCGGCGGTGGCACGCAAGCTGGCGCGCCGCTTGGCCGCGCTCCGCGAGCGCTTCGAGCATGCAGGTGCCGAGGTCGGGGCAAGCACCGAGAACAAGGCGGTGGCGCCGGGCCGCTCTGAGCCGCAGCAGTCCGCGCCGCGCCGGTATGCACCCCGCCCCAGCCCACTCGCCGAACTGCTTGCCCATGCCGCCCGCCAGAACACCGCCGCACCGCTTGCAGCGGCCACGCCCGGCGCATCCGGCGGCGAGCTGAAGTCGCTGCACTACTTCGGCAGCATCTGGTCGCGGCTCAGCCTGGAGCAGCAGTTGTCACAGGCGCTGGCGCAGGCGCCGGAAAATGCCGGGCCGCTCAATTCGCATTTCCTCGTGCTGCAGGCACTGATCCGCATGCGCGACATTGCGCCTCAATACCTGGAAAACTTCATGTCCTACGCGGATGCGCTGCTGTGGCTGGATCTGCTCGACACGGGGAAAGGGGCAGGGCAGAAGGCCGGTTCGCAGAAGGCAGCCACGCGAAAGCCGGCAACACGGAAAGCGGGGCAGAAGAAGACGCGTAGCTGACGGCGCGGGATGCGGGAGGCCGGCTGGCCCCGCGTGGTGCCGTTTTTGCATATGGTATATTCCTGCGGGTCTGACGCAGGGGGCGATTGCAATGAAAGATCAGCCCTGTCGTTGGACCATGGTGCATGTGCCATACGGCATGCCGGGCCATTCAAGCAATCCCGATATGAGGTTTTCAGGTGTCGTACCGGCTATGGGCAGCTCCAATATTTTTCGCACTCCTGGTGACAGCTTGTGCTTCGAGCCCGGATTTCACCGACAGTACGCGAGGCTATGTGTCCTTGCCCGATGGAACGAAGCTGAAAATCGTCAAGCTGGTTGGGGCTGAATACCCGGCCGCGCTTCGGCGCGCAGGTATCCAGGGCGAGGTCAGGGTGCGGTTTTTCATCAATCCGGACGGAACGACGTCGAACATAACGGTCCAGCAGTCGCCTCATCCATGGTTGGATGAGTTTGCGATCAAGGCAGTATCCCAATGGCAGTTCGAACCTTATGACGTAATGACCCGGCCTGTGGGTTTCCTGACGGCGCCGATCACGTTTTCAGTGAACAAATGAACAGGGGGCTTCGATGCGTTTCGTTTTGGGCCTGGCCTTTCTGAGCTTTGCGCCGCAGCTTGCGGCGCAGTCCTATCCGCGGGAAGAGATCGAGTTTCACCTGGGCAGCGAACTGCTGTCGTGGTGCCGCTCGGAAGCAGAAGCCCATTTCGCCGGCAAGGGCGTTGCGACCTGGCAGTGGAGCGGTCGTCACTACGAAAAGGGAAATGTCCTGGTCGTAGAAGGAAGCATCCGTGCCGGTGACAAGGATGTTGCCGTGAACTGCCGCGTGGCAAAAGGTGCGCGGGAGCGCCATGCGACTGTCGAGGTTTACGACAAACGATAAGCCAGTGGACTAAGCGCGTGCATGAACTAGACTAAGCCTTAGTTCATTCAGTCGGCAAGATCGTCATGCAAGTTGTGAACGTCCATGAGGCAAAGACCCACTTGTCGCGTCTGCTCGAACTTGTCGAGGGAGGCGAAGAGGTGATCATTGCGCGCGCCGGCCAGCCGGTGGCGACACTCGCTGCATATCGGCCCCCGAAGCGCCGGATTGCTCCGCCGGGGAGCCTGAGCGGCCGGGACTGGAAGATGGGGGATGATTTCGATGCACCCGTCGATGAGCTTTTTGCCGCATTCCAGAACGAAAGTGCAGGCCCTGGCGGAGAAGCTCGGTGAGGCTGCTGCTCGACACGCACTTCGCCTTCTGGTGGCAGACCGGTGACGATCGCGTCACGGACGAGGTCCAGCAATTCGTCGACGCTGCGGACGAAGTCAGGGTGAGTCAGGTGTCGTTGTGGGAGCTGACCGTCAAGGCAGGGCTGGGCAAGGTTCATGTCGACCTGTCCGTGTTTGCCGCTCAGGTCGAAAAGATGGGCTTTTCCTGGCTGCCGATCGGGAACGCCCACCTCCTCAAGCTGGCTGAATTGCCGGCCTTCGATGATCATCGCGAGCCTTTCGACCGCCTGCTCGTTGCTCAGTCGATCGTCGAGCCGCTGACCCTGCTCACCACGGACGGAAAACTGGCCCGGTATGGAAGTACCGTCCGGCACATCGAGCGGCCCCGGCCTTGATCATGCGAACGGTGTCCTGACCCATGTCCATTGCCTCGAACTGGTTCTTCTGGGCGGTGCTGTCGGCCTGCTTCGCCGCGCTCACGGCGATATTCGCCAAGGTGGGCGTTGCCGGCGTGGATTCCGATCTGGCGACGCTGGTGCGGACGGTGTTGATCCTCTTCGTGCTGGCCCCCTTCGTCTGGCTCGCCGGCAAGTGGAGCAACCCGCTGGAGCTGCCACTGAAAACCCTGCTGTTCCTGGCCTTGTCCGCACTCGCCACTGGCGCGTCCTGGGTCTGCTACTTTCGTGCGCTGCAACTGGGCGAGGCATCCAAGGTGGCGCCGGTCGACAAGTTCAGCCTTGTGCTGGTGGCGATCTTTGCCTTCCTGTTTCTCGGCGAGCGTCTCTCGTCCCGCGAGTGGTTCGGTATCGGCCTAGTGGCTTCGGGGGTGCTGGTGCTTGCCTTCAGGCGTTGAAACCATCGGGCGGGTATGCCCTCAATGCCGTTTCAACCAGTCGGCGAATTCGGCCACAGTAACGATGGGGATGTGAAACTGCGCTTTCACGGCGTGGATGTCCGCATCGCCGCTGACCAATGCGTCGGCTTTGGCCGTGACGGCCAGTATCAGGAAGATGATGTCGTCGGGATCCCGGATGTCCGGCAGACCTTCAGGTGTGTGTTCGATTTTGACCGTTTCGACATACGGAAGAAATTCAGCCAGCAGTATTTCCCGTGCATCGCGGTCCAGCTTGAATTTGGGGTAGTGCAATACTCTCAGGAGTTCACTGATGGTGTCGTGGCTGGCAAGCGCAATGAAACGCCTGGCCTGCCAGGCTTCACGCAGCCAGGCAAAGTTGCCGCGAGAGAAGATCAGGGCCGAGATCAGGCAGTTGGTGTCGAGAACGACGCGCGGGAGATTCACGCGTGCTTTCTCGCCCAGGCGACAGCGTCGTCCACGTCATCCTGCGTGATGCCCAATTCTTCCAACTTTGCCCGCACCGCGTCAGCCTGCTGAAGGCGAACCGGTGCCAGGACGATTTTTCCATCCTGAACGGTGACGTCGTAGTAATCGGCTTCGCCTACCGTCTGGACAATGGCCTTGGGCAGAGTGATCTGGTTCTTGCTCGTTCGTTTGGCCAGCATGCTAGCCTCCGAAAGTAATGAAGTAAGGAAACCTATTCTAACTCCGATCCTGCTCCCCGTTGTCAGGCCGCCTCGAAGTGCTCCAGCATCAACTGCACGCTCGACACGCCGTTGTATTCGTTGATGCCCAGCCGGTAGGCGGCATGGATCTGGCCAGCGGCACCGTCGGCGTGGTTGAAGCGGATGGCCTCGAAGCGGGTGGCGCCGCGCGACAGTTCGAGCTTGAGGTGCTTGTCTTTCAGCACGCGCTGGCGTTCGACGCGGAAGACGTCGTCGAAGAGCGGCGGCGGAAAGCCCTGGCCCCAGATTTCGTTTTCGAGCATGCGCACCGCGTCGAGGGCGAAATAGCCCGGTTCCAGGCTGCCGTCGGTATCGATGCGGTGTTCGAGCTGGGCGGGGTCCAGCAGTTCGCCGACGACTTCCTCGAAGGCTTCGTCGAAGCGGCGCAGGTCGGCTTCGCGGATGGTGAGGCCGGCGGCCATGGCGTGGCCGCCGAAGCGCGCGATCAGGTCGGGGTGGCGCTTGGTGACGAGGTCGAGCGCGTCGCGCAGGTGCAGGCCGGGGATCGAGCGGCCTGAGCCTTTCAGTTCGCCGTCGCTGCTGCGGGCGAAGGCGATGGTCGGGCGGTGCAGTCTTTCCTTGATGCGGCTGGCGACGAGGCCGATCACGCCCTGGTGCCAGTCGGGCTCGAACAGCGCGATGGTGGCGCGGCTGCCGGCGCTGATCTCGCCGTTGCCGGCGAGGCGGGCGAGCGCTTCTTCCTGCATGCCGGCTTCGATGCTGCGGCGCTCGCGGTTGAGCCGGTCGAGCTCCTGGGCGATGTGCATGGCGCGGCCGGCGTCGTCGGTGATCAGGCATTCGATGCCCAGGCTCATGTCCGACAGCCGGCCGGCAGCGTTCAGGCGCGGGCCGATCATGAAGCCGAGGTCGGTGGTGCTGGCGCGCGCCGGGTCGCGGCCGGCGAGCGAGAACAGCGCGCGGATGCCGGGCTGCAGGCGGCCGGCACGCATGCGGGCGAGGCCCTGGGCGACCAGGATGCGGTTGTTGCGGTCGAGCTTGACGACGTCGGCGACGGTGCCGAGGGCGACGAGGTCGAGCAGGTCGGCGAGGTTGGGTTCCTTGCTGCCGGCGAAGGCGCCGCGTTCGCGCAGTTCGGCGCGCAGCGCGAGCATGGTGTAGAACATGACGCCGACGCCGGCCAGCGCCTTGCTTGGGAAGTCGCAGCCGGGCTGGTTGGGATTGACGATGACGTCGGCGTCGGGCAGTTCGTCGCCCGGCAGGTGGTGGTCGGTGACGAGCGTCGCCATGCCGTGCGCACGCGCGGCGGCGATGCCTTCGACGCTGGCGATGCCGTTGTCGACGGTGATCAGCACGTCCGGTTCGAGCCGGGCGGCGATCTCGACCATTGCCGGGGTCAGGCCGTAGCCGAGGGTGACGCGGTCCGGCACCAGGTAATGTACGTCGGCGCCGAAGGCGCGCAGCGCGCGCATGCCGATGGCACAGGCGGTGGCGCCGTCGCAGTCGTAGTCGGCGACGATGACCATGCGCGCGCCGGCCTCGATGGCGTCGGCCAGCAGTTGCGCGGCTTCGCCGGTGCCGGTGAGGGCTTCGGGCGGCAGCAGGTGCTTGAGGCTGGTGTCGAGCTCGTCGGCGCGGCTGATGCCGCGGGCGGCGTAGAGGCGGGCGAGCAGCGGGTGCAGGCCGGCGTCGGCGAGGCGGTCGAGGGCTTGCGGCGAAACGGGGCGGGACTGGATGCGGGTCATCGGTCGGTGTCGGGATGCGTGGGCGGCGGCGCCGTGGGCAACTCGGCGGGCGCCGGTGCGATGGACTTCAGCAGGGCGTCGAAGGCATGGGGTTTGCGCCAGAACTTCCAGCGGTCGGTGCTGCGCACTTCGACTTCCAGCGTGCCGCGGTCGCTCGGCGCGCTGATGCGCAAGGTTTTCAGCTGCCCATTCTGCACGGCAGCGGCCAGCGGCGCGAACCAGCCGCGCTCGATGGCCTGCAAGCCGTTGCGCCAGGCGTCGAGATCGAGCTGCTGGGCAGGCTTGCGCAGCGCATCGAGCACGACCAGGGTGCCCTGGCGCAGGGCACCGGCGGGGTCGGGCGCGCTTGCCGGCACGCCGGCGGCGCGGGCGAAACCGAGGCTGAGCGGATCGGTGGCCTGTACGGCCTTGGCGGGGGCAACCAGGGCGGTTTCGATTTCACCCGCGCCCCACAGCCACAGGCTGTTGACCGCACGCAAGCCCGCGTTTTCGCGCGCGCGGCTGGCGGCATGGTTGTGCAGCACGATCTGGGCTTCGTTCATCGTGCGTTGCCACAGCCGGGCGTCTTCGCCTTCGGGCAGGAAATGCTTGACCGGCCGGCCGATGACGTCGTCCAGCGGATAGAGTGTGGCGCGGGTGGGCTTTGCCAGCCGCAGATACCAGCGTGTCGGCGTGCAGGCTTCGAAGCGGCCCAGATCCGCGAATACATCGTTGAGCGCGGCGACCAGCTCGCGCGCTTCGTCCATCGCGAGCTCGCCGTCGGCGAAGGCGTACAGCAGCAGGTGCTCGCGGGCGAAGGAGAGATTGACCGGATCGGCGCACAGCCAGTGGCTGCCGGGTGGCGGTGCTGCGGCATCCGTCTCGCCCAGGCGGCGCAGCATGCCGAGTGGCAGTCCCTCACCTTCGAGGCCGAACAGGCGGGCGAGCTGGCGGTCGTAGGGTTCGAATTCGCGGACGTGTCGCCGCCCGCGGCCGAGCAGCGTGGCCAGGCCGTCCAGTGCAAGCCCGGCAGCCGGGCCGAGCAGCGTGGCAGCGGGCCACAGCAGGCCGGGAATCAGGAGATGGATCTGCATCGGGAGCGAGCGGATGAAAGCGGCGCGAGTCTAGCATGCGGCTGCCGGCATACGTCGGCCCGGGCCCTGGAAGGCGGGGGGCGATGGCCGGCCGGCAGCGGGTATCGCTTGACAATCCAGGCTTGTCGGTGTTCACTTGATTCACGATAGGCAATCAAATGATTCAAGAGGACATCATGAGCAAATTGAAGGCAGTCCACGCCGCACGCGAGCCCGGTGCAGCCTATGCGTTTGCTCGCGGACATTCGGCTGCGGGCGCCAGCATCGAGCACTATCTGCATGCCAAGTCCGCGCTCGAGCGCGACCACATGGTGCGCGAAGGCTTCGAGGTCGGTTCGCTGGACAGCTTCGCCAACCGCTTCGGCCGCAGCGGGCGCAGTCTTGCGCAACTGCTCGGCGTGGCGCCTGCGACCTACGACCGCCGCGTACGCGAGGGCAAGCCGCTGTCGCAGGATGATTCCGACCGGGTTGCGCGGCTGATAGACGTCGAGCGCGCGGCCGCGCGGGTGTTCGGCGATGAAGAGGCCGCCCGGGAATGGCTTGCGGCGCCGGTGCCGGTTCTCGGCGGCGCGGTGCCGATCGAACTGCTCGCCACCACGCCCGGCCACCAGGCGGTCATCAACGCCCTGCGCCGCATCATGGCCGGGACCGCGGCCTGATGGCCATCCTGTGGCGGCTGGCACAGGACTGGATCGATTTCGACACCGGCATGGTGCTGTGCGCGGCGGAGGATTTCGGCTGCGCCGGCAATGGAGTGGCGACGGTGGGCGGACGCTGGAACAGCGTCGGCACGCCGGTGATCTATCTGGCCGACAGCCTGGCGCTGGCGCAACTCGAAAAGCGCGTCCATACGCCATATCAGCCGCCGCGCGGCATGATCGCAGTGGAGGTGAGCCTGCCTGCCGCCTCGCTGGCGGCGGCGCACGCCGTCGAGCCGCCGGAAGGCTGGGACGAGGCCAATGTGGATTGGTCGGTCGGCAGTACCGAAAGCCAGGCCTTGGGTGATGAGTGGGTAAAAGGGGGCGCGACGCTGCTGATGCGGGTACCGTCGGTAGTGGTGCCGGTGGGCTGGAACTACCTGCTGAATCCGGCTCACCCCAGCATGCGCAAGGTCCGTACCCGGCGCATCGCTCACAGGCCCGACCCCCGACTCTGGTAACACAAGCGGACAAGCAGGCTCGGGCAGGCGCCGATACAATGGCGCCCATCATGAATCAAAAGCCAGTTTACGAAGCCGGATCAACGGTTTCCTGTCCCCCGCCCAGTCCGGTTTCCTGTCTCTTCGACGGCGCCGTCCCCGGTTATCGTGCCGCCCCTTTCCTGCCGATGTCGCGCAAGGAGATGGACGCGCTCGGCTGGGATGCCTGCGACGTCATCCTCGTCACCGGCGACGCCTACATCGACCATCCCAGCTTCGGCATGGCGCTGGTCGGCCGCCTGCTCGAAGCGCACGGCTTTCGTGTCGGTATCATCAGCCAGCCGGACTGGCAGTCGGCCGAGCCTTTCCGCGCGCTGGGCAAGCCGAAGCTGTACTTCGGCATCACCGCCGGCAACATGGATTCGCTGGTCAACCGCTACACCTCCGACCGCAAGATCCGCTCCGAAGACGCCTACACGCCCAACGCCGAAGCCGGCAGGCGGCCCGATCGCGCAGTGACGGTGTATGCCCAGCGCGCCCGCGAGGCCTTCCCTGACGCCAACATCGTCATCGGCAGCATCGAGGCCAGCCTGCGCCGTATCGCGCATTACGACTACTGGTCGGACAAGGTGCGGCGTTCGGTGCTGCCCGACTCCAAGGCCGACATCCTGCTGTTCGGCAACGCCGAGCGTGCGCTGGTGGCGCTGACCCGGCGCTTGGCCGCAGGCGAGCCGATCGAGGCGATCCGCGATCTGCGCGGCACCGCCTTCATGGTCAAGCCGGGCTGGCGGCCGTCGGCGGCCTGGCACGAGACGGATTCGCTGGCGCTCGACCGGCCGGGCCGCATCGACGCCCACCCCGATCCATACGCAATGGAGCCAACTGCAGCCGCACCCAAGCCCGCTGCCGATGGCGCCCAGCCGGTGCGTATCGTGCCGGCGGCCGAGCGTGTCGCCGCCCGCCGCGCCGACCGCGCGCATACCGTGATCCGCCTGCCGTCCTTCGAGCAGGTCAAGGACGACGCGGTGATGTACGCCCACGCTTCGCGCGTGTTCCACCTCGAATCGAACCCCGGCAACGCCCGGGCGATGGTGCAGTGCCACGGCGAAGGCCCGGGTGCGCGCGACGTCTGGATCAACCCGCCGCCGCAGCCGCTGAGCACGCCCGAGATGGACTTCGTCTATGACCGGCCCTATGCCCGCGCCCCGCACCCGGCCTACGGCGGTGCGCGCATCCCGGCCTGGGACATGATCAAGTTCTCGATCAACATCATGCGCGGCTGTTTCGGCGGCTGTACCTTCTGCTCGATCACCGAGCACGAAGGCCGCATCATCCAGAGCCGCTCGCACGAATCGATCCTGCGCGAGATCGAGGACATCCGCGACCATTCGCCCGACTTCAAGGGCCACATCACCGACCTCGGCGGCCCCACCGCCAACATGTACCGCATGGCCTGCAAGAGCAAGGCGATCGAGGAAAACTGCCGCCGCCTGTCCTGTGTCTATCCGGGCATCTGCGAGAACCTGAACACCGATCACTCCTCGCTGGTCGAGCTGTACCGCAAGGCGAGGGCGCTGCCCGGCGTCAAGCGCATCACCATCGGCTCCGGGCTGCGCTACGACCTCGCCGTGCGCTCGCCCGAATACGTCAAGGAACTGGTCACCCACCACGTCAGCGGCCTGCTCAAGATCGCCCCCGAGCACACCGAGGAGAACACCCTCTCCAAGATGATGAAGCCGGGCATCGGCGCCTACGAGGAGTTCCGCCGCATGTTCGAGAAGTTCTCGGCGCAGGCGGGCAAGAAGCAGCATCTGGTGCCCTACTTCATTGCCGCCCACCCCGGCACCACCGACGAGGACATGCTGAACCTGGCGCTGTGGCTGAAGAAGCACAACTTCCGCCTCGACCAGGTACAGACCTTCATGCCCACGCCGATGGCGCTGGCGACGACGATGTACCACTCGCGCAAGAACCCGCTGAAGAAGGTGTCGGCCGACTCCGAAACGGTTGAAACCGCGCGCGCGGGCAAGATCCGCAAGCTGCACAAGGCCTTCCTGCGCTGGCACGACCCCGAGAACTGGCCGATCCTGCGCGAGGGCCTGATGCGGATGGGGCGCGCCGACCTGATCGGCAACGGGCCGAACTGCCTGGTACCGCGCCAGCAGCCCGTACAGCCGGTGGCGAAAGGTGGGCGGCCGCCTGTCGCAGGGCGTCCGCCGGGCGATGGCCGGATGCCCGGCGCGCTCATCGGGCGCAGGAACGGCAAGCCGGCGGCAAAGCGCGCGCCGCGGTCCGGCCGCTGATCCCGGCTAGGGACGGCGGCGCAGCAGCAGCGCGCCGGCAAGCGCCGCCAGCAGCAGCGTGCCCGTCGACGGCTCGGGGACGGCGAGGGCGGCGAGGAAACGGTCTGCGAGCAGGCGGTGGCCGGCGGTGGTGGGGTGGACGGCGTCGAAGAACAGAGCACCGTCGCAGCCCGCGGGTGACGTTGCGCAAGGCGTGACGACATCGGTGAAGCCGAAGCGGGCGGCGTCGGAGATCACTTCGTCGAGGAAAGCGGCGGTATCGAAGAACATCAAGCGCAGTCCGTCGGGAATGCCGGGGACGAGGCCGCTGCGGGCGAGATCGAGGGTGCCGGCGAGGGCGTCATTGAAGCCACGCGAGAGAGCATCGAGCGCAGCCTGCTGCTGCGGATCCAGGCTGAGTCCGAACGGGGTCCGTGACAGATTGGGCATGTTCGGCACGAGGATGTCCGTCGCTCCGGCGCCGGCGAGCAGCCCGACCGAGGTGATCAGATTCGAGACGGCGGTGCCGGCCGCGGCAAGAAGGTCGGTGCCCTGGCTGAGGGCGAGAAAGAAGTCGTTGGGCGCGGCCCACAGCATGAACAGCGAGCTTGCCGGATCGAAGGCCGGTGCGCTGCCGACGAAACCTGCAACCTGAGCCAGGGCTCCGCTCTGACCGAGTGCCGGTGGCAGCGCTGCGGGAGACGAAATCTCGTAGTTGTAGTTCTGCGTTCCGGTGGTGGCACCGCCGACGGCGAAGTTGGTGCCGCCGGCCACCGAGGGCCGTAGATCGATGCCGAGGCGGCCGGCGAGGTATTCGGCGGCGGTTGGGCCGTTGGAGAACTGTTCCGCGTAGGGCGGAGAGGCGGGCCAGATGCCGCCGCTGAGGGCGTAGGCGTTGCCGTTGTCGGACAGGCTGTCGCCGAACACGTACATCGAGGTGTAGACGGCGTGGGTCAGAGGTGCGAACAGCAGCGTTGCGGCGAGCAGCAGGATGCGGATCATGGTCGTTTTCCTCGGCATGGTGATCGGGATGCGATGGTCGGCGCTGTGCATCGTCCGGCCGGGTCTGAGGCAGGGGTACGGGCAGGACAGCTTCAGCGTAGAAGCATGTGGTGCGCCACGCCATCGTGATTTTCCCGTGTCCAGGGCGGAATGGCGTCGAGGCATGTGCCCGGCCTGCTTACAGTCGGACATCGATCGGGCTGGTCACGATCGCCCCTGCGCGGGCACAATGCCGGGCTTGCCGGACAGACCTGCCGAACCTTTTCCAATGCTCTACGAATTTCTCGTCGGATTGCGCTACACGCGCTCGCGCAAGCGGGCGCAGGGCCGCAACCGCTTCATTTCCTTCATTTCGCTGGTGTCGATGTTTGGCATTGCGCTCGGCGTCGCGGCGCTGATCGTGGTGCTGTCGGTGATGAACGGCTTCCAGGAGGAATTGCGCTCGCGCATCCTCGGCGTGGCTTCGCACGTCCAGGTGCAGAGCTTCGACGGCGGCCTGTACGACTGGCAGCGGGTGGCCGACGAGGCCATGCGCCACCCCGCGGTGAAGGCCGCCGCGCCCTACGTGCAGGAGCAGGGCATGCTGTCCTTCGACGAAGGCGTGCGCGGCACCGTCGTGCGCGGCGTCGTCCCGAGCGAAGAGGACAAGGTGGCGGACTTCGGCCAGTACATGAAGGCGGGCAGCTTCGATGCGCTGCAGCCCGGGCGCTTCGGCATCGTGCTCGGCCGCGACCTGGCCCAGGCGCTGCGCGTGCAGCTCGGCGACAAGATCACCCTGATCGCACCGCAAGGCTTGGTGACGCCGGCCGCGGTGCTGCCGCGGGTGAAGCAGTTCGAACTGGTCGGTGTGTTCGAGGCCGGCATGTACGAATACGACTCCGGCCTGGCGCTGGTGCATGTGGCCGACGCGCAGGCGCTGTACCGGCTGGGCGATGCGGTGAGCGGCGTGCGGCTGAAGCTCGACGATCTGTTCGCCGCGCCTCGCGTGGCCCGCGAGCTGGCGATGCAGATTTCCGTGCCCGGCCTGATGATCCATGACTGGACGCGCAGCCACGCGAACTTCTTCCGCGCCGTGGCGCTGGAGAAGACCATGATGACGCTGATCCTGTTCCTGATCGTCGCGGTGGCGGCCTTCAACATCGTGTCGACGCTGGTGATGGCGGTACAGGAAAAATACGCCGACATCGCCATCCTGCGCACGCTGGGCGCCAGCCCGGCCTCGATCATGGGTATCTTCGTGCTGCAGGGCTCGATCATCGGCCTGGTCGGGCTGCTGGCCGGTGTGGCGGGCGGGCTGGCGATCGCCGGCAACCTCGATGTCGTCATTCCGGCGCTGGAGACGCTGACTGGGGCGACGCTGTGGAACAAGGAAATCTACTACATCAAGGAACTGCCCTCGAAAGTGCTGCCGGCAGACGTGATCAGCATCGTCTCGGTGTCCTTCGTGCTGACCCTGCTGGCAGCGCTGTATCCGAGCTGGCGGGCGTCGCGGGTGAATCCGGCGGAGGCGCTGCGCTATGAATGAGACGGTGATGAAACCGGACGAGCCGGTATTGGCCTGCGACGGCCTGGCCAAGCATTTCCGCGAGGGCGTGGATGCGGTGGCGGTGCTCGACGGTGTGAGCCTGTCGGTGGGGCGCGGCGAGCGCGTGGCGATCGTCGGTGCCTCCGGCTCGGGCAAGAGCACGCTGCTGCATCTGCTGGGCGGCCTGGACGTGCCGAGCGCCGGTTCGGTGCGGCTGATGGGGCGCGACTTCTCCACCCTGTCCGAGCGCGAGCGCGGACGGCTGCGCAATGCGGCGCTGGGCTTCGTCTATCAGTTCCATCACCTGCTGCCGGAATTCTCCGCGCTGGAGAACGTCGCCATGCCGCTCTACATCCGCCGTGTCGGCAAGGCCGAGGCGGACGAACAGGCGGCCGCGATGCTGCGCGAAGTCGGACTCGGGCACCGGCTCGACCATGCGCCGGGCGAACTCTCCGGCGGAGAGCGCCAGCGCGCCGCGATCGCGCGCGCGCTGGTGTCGCAGCCCGCCTGCGTGCTGGCCGACGAGCCCACCGGCAACCTCGACCGGCGCACCGCCGAAGCGGTGTTCGAACTGATGCTGTCGCTCAACGAGCGTCTGGCGACCAGCTTCGTCATCGTGACCCATGACGAGACGCTGGCCGCCCGCGCACAACGCAGCCTGCGGCTCGACGACGGCCGGCTGAACTGAGACTTGCGTCACACTCATGGGCTGATTGGTGGAGGGTAGCGCAGCGGATTGACCGGGGTCATAAAGTTGCCCAGATTGGGGCCGATAGTATGGGGACTCGATCAATGGAGCCTGCGTCATCGCGGGTCGAACAAAAATGAAAACCCTCTTCGTCCCGGCCATCCGCCTGCTCGACCGCATGAACTATCCCTTCAAGTTCATGCTGATCATGTTCGTCTGCTTCGCCACCGCGCTGGCCCTGCTGGCCCAGGTCTACATCAGCCTGCGTCAGAACATGGACGTGGCCGAACGCGAGATTGCCGGCCTCACCCTGTTCGACGCCGGCTTCGACGTGGTTCTGCTGACCCAGCAGCATCGGGGGCTGAGCGCGGGTGTGCTGGGCGGCAGCACCGAAATGGTGCCCCAGCGGGAGGCGAAGGCGGGTGAACTGCAGGCCGCGCTGAGCAAGCTCGATGCCGCGATCGGGGCCGACCCGCTGTGGCGGCCGCTGCAGGCACCCTGGGCGCCGATCCGCAGCGAACTGGACCGCCTGGCACGGTCGGCGACCCAGCTCGGCGGGCCGGAAAGCTTCCGTGCCCATACCGAGGTGATCGCCCGGCTGCTGCACTGGCTCGGCGACGTCGGCGATGCGTCGGGCCTGGCGCTCGACCCCGATGCCGCGAGCGCGAACCTGATCACGCCGCTGCTGACCTCGCTGCCCGAACTGAGCGAACGCCTGGGCCAGCTTCGTGCTCGCGGTACCAACATCGTTGCCCGCCACGAGCTGACGCGCAGCGACGAGCATGGGGTGATCGCGCTGCTGGCGGAAATCGGCCGCAGCGAGGCCGATCTGCTCGAACGTCTGGGGCGAGCAGGCAAGGCGAATGCCGGGCTCGCGGGCGGGCTCGAACGCATGCGCAGCGAGATCACGACTGCAGTGAGTGGCGTGCGTACGGCGGTGATGCGCGACATCGTCGATCAGCAATTCACGCTTTCTGCCCCTGCCTATTTCGCCCTCGTCACCGAAGCGATCAACGTCGCGGTGCGCAATTTCAACGAAGTGCTGCGCCCTCAGACCGGCAAGCTGCTGCACGAACGGCTCGACCGCCTGGCGGGGCAATTGCAGCTGCAGATCGTGCTGTCGGTGGTGGCGATGCTGGTCGCGGGTTATCTCTTCATCGGCGTCTATCTCGCCATCCTGCGCTCGGTGCGCGAATTGTCGACCGGTGCCCAGCGCTTTGCCGCCGGCGACTACCGCGAACGCGTCGAGTTCTCGGCGCGGGATGAGCTGGCTGAAGTCGCTCAGCAGTTCAACAAGATGGCGGACGAAGTCGCCGTGCTGATCCGCGAGATCCAGCAGGGCGCTTCCCAGCTCGGCTCCTCGGCCAGCGAGCTCTCCGGATCGGCCCGGCGCGTCTCCGATGGATCGGAAGCCCAGAGCGAATCGGCGTCCGGTGTGGCTGTGGCGGTCGAGGAAATGACCGTCAGCGTGCAGGAGATTTCCCGCCACGCGGCGACTGCACAGGAAATGGCCGAAACCTCGGGGCGTCTGTCCGAAGAGGGCGGTGCGGTGATGCGCCGTTCGGTCGAGGAAATGGAGCGCATTGCCGACGCGGTCGACCGCTCGGGCGAGGCGATCAGCGAGCTGGGCGAGAAGTCCCGCCAGATCACCACGATCGTCGATTCGATCCGCGACATCGCCGACCAGACCAACCTGCTGGCGCTCAACGCGGCGATCGAAGCGGCGCGGGCCGGCGAAACCGGGCGCGGCTTCGCCGTGGTGGCCGACGAAGTACGCAAGCTCGCCGAACGCACTTCGCTCGCGACGCAGGAAATCGCCGGCATGGTGCAGGCCATCCAGCAGGGCACCGAGCGTGCGGTCGAGACCATGCAGCAGGGCGTGCAGCGCGTGCGCGACGGCGTGGCGCTGAGCAACCAGGCGGGCGAATCGATCGCGCAGATCCACGGCGGTGCGCAACAGGTGCTGGGGGCCGTACGCGAGATCACGGTGGCGCTCAACGAACAGAGCCTGGCGAGCAACGAGATCGCGCAGAACGTCGAGCGCATCGCGGCGATGGCGGGCGACAACAGCGTCGCCGCGCACCAGACCACGTCGACTGCCGAGGTGCTGGAGAACCTGGCCGTGACCCTGCGCCAGCAGGTGGGACGCTTCCAGGTCTGAGTGCAGGCCGAAGGGCACGCTGGCGGCTCCCGCCGTGCCCTTCAGCGCTTCCGGTTCCTTTCCTTGCGCCTGTGCCACTGGCGGATCAGCCAGATCCGCCAGCCCCAGCGGACTGCCAGATAGCCGCTGATCGACAGCGTGGCGGCGAGCAGCACCAGGCCGAGCGCCAGCGGCTTGCCGAGCCCGGCCATCCAGTCGATCAGGGCGGGAATCCAGGCCGAGAAGTGCATGCCCTCGAGTTCGGGCGGGGGAACGAAGTCCGTGCCGTTCAAGCCCATCACTAGGCTGCCGAAACCGTAGGCGAGCACGTACAGCGGCACGATCGTCAGAGGATTGGTGTAGAGCGTGGTCAGCAGCGCCAGCGGCAGATTGACCCGAAAGGCCACGCACATGATGGCCGCGCCGAGCATCTGCAGCGGGCCGGGAATCAAGCCGCAGAAAAGACCCACTGCCACGGCGCCGGCCGCGGAGTGGCGGTTGAGGTGCCACAGCCGCGGATGCAGCAGCGTGGACGAGAACGGCCTCAGCCAGCGGTTCTGGCGAATGCTTTCGTGGTCCGGCAGGAGGCTCTTGAGTCGTTTGCGCATGGTCGGTTCGAGGCGCGAAAGTTTAGCAGCGGAGCGCGGATGCCGCGCGGCACGCCGGGCGTCATTCGGTAAGCAGATGCGAGGTGCCGGGCCGTATTTGCCATTGTCATGAAAGCGATGGCAATATCGGGCGCCATGAGAGTGCTTGCCCTGTCCTTCGCTGCGGGTGTCGTGCTGCTGCAAGGGCAGGCGCAACTGCCCGATGCCACGATGGTCGGCCTGGCCGGGGCGGGCTTCATGCTGCTGTGGGCACTCGGCAATCATCGCACCGGCGGCCCGGCGGGCGAAGCGGGCAGAGTGCATGCGCTGCGGCGTCGCGGGCGCGGGCTGGTGGCGATCGGGCTCGCCTTCGTGCTGGGGTTCGGCTGGGCGGCGCTGCGTGCCGAGTGGCGGCTGGCGGACGAATTGCGCGGCGATCTCGAAGGCGTCGATATCGAACTGACGGGATACGTCGCCGATCTGCCGCAAGCACTGGATGAAGGCGTGCGCTTCCGCTTCGAGCCGGATGCGGCGGTCGAAGGCGTGCCCGGCAAGCTGCTGCTGTCGTGGTACAGGCCGCGCGGCAGCATCGAGGCGCCACCGGCGGTGAAGCCGGGAGAACGCTGGCGCTTCACCGTGCGGCTCAAGCGTCCCCACGGCTTTCACAATCCTGGTGACTACGAAGCCTGGCTGCTGGAGCGCGAACTGCGCGCGACCGGTTACGTGCGCAGTGGTGCCCGGCGCCTGGAGGCAGCAGACATCAGGCCGATGGATGCGGTGCACCGGCTGCGCGATGCCGTGCGCGAGCGATTCACCGCCGTGCTCGGCGATGCGCCCTATGGCGGCATCCTGGTGGCGCTGGTGATCGGCGACCAGCGCAGCATTCCCTCGGTGCAATGGGACAGCTTCCGCCGTACCGGCGTGGCACACCTGGTCGCCATCTCCGGCATGCACATAACATTGATCGCGACGGTCGCCGGCATGGTGTTTGGCGGCGTGTGGCGCAGGCTGCCGTGGCTGGTGCTGCGCTGCCCGGTGCGCAGGGTGCAGGCGCTGGCGGCGGTGCTGGCCGGCACCGCTTATGCCTTGCTGGCGGGAATGGGCATTCCGGTGCAGCGTGCGCTGATCATGCTGTTCGTGGTCGCCATTGCAGTGTACCGCGGCCGTTCCATCCTGCCTTCGCGGGTGCTGGCGCTGGCCTTGTTCGCGGTGCTGATCGCCGATCCCTGGGCCTGCCTGTCGGCGGGCTTCTGGCTGTCCTTCGGCGCGGTGGCGGCGATCGGCTTCGTGCTGGGCGGGCGGCCGCACGGCGCGATCGGCTGGCGTGCCGCGGTGCGTGTCCAGCTCGGCATCAGCCTCGCGCTGCTGCCCCTGCTGGTGCTGCTGTTCCAGTCGCTGCCGCTGCTGTCGCCGGTGGCGAATGCGCTGGCGATTCCGCTGGTGAACTTCATCGTCACGCCGCTCGCGCTGCTGGCGGCGCTGTTGCCGCTGGATTTCCTGCTGCACTGGGGCCACATGGCGACGGCGCTGTTGATGGTCTGGGTCGAATGGCTGGCGGCGTTCGAGCCCGGCTACTGGCGCCAGCCCGCGCCGCCGATGTGGCTCGGGATGCTGGCGATGCTTGCGGTGGCCGGGGCGATGCTGCCGCGCGGCACGCCGGGCAGGCTGGCGGCGCTGGCGGTCCTCGCCGCCTTGCTCGCCTGGCCGCCGCCACGTCCCGAGGCCGGCGGCTTCGTCGTGCGGGTGCTGGACGTGGGGCAGGGGCTGGCGGTGCATGTGCAGACCGCGAGCCATGATCTGCTGTTCGATACCGGTCCGCCTTATGGCGCGCATGCCGATGCCGGCAGCCGGGTCGTGCTGCCTTATCTGCAGGCCCTCGGCGTGAGAAGTCTCGACGGCGTGGTGCTGTCGCACGACGACAGCGACCACGTCGGCGGCGCGCGCAGGATCGCCGGGGCGCTGCATGTGGAGCGCTGGTGGTCGTCCGGGGAGGCAGCGGCGATTGCCGGTGATGCGGCAATGGTCACCCCATGTGTGTCGGGGATGCGCTGGAACTGGGACGGTGTGGAGTTCGCTTTCCTGCACCCGGACGGCGAGGCACCGCGGCCTGCCGGCAGGCGGCACGACAACGACCGTTCCTGCGTGCTGCGCGTGGCCAATCCGGCGGGCGTGCTGCTGTTGCTGGGCGATGTCGAATCTGCGGGCGAGCAGGCGATGCTGGCGCGCCACGGCGAGGCTGCGCTGGCGGCCGACGTGGTGGTCAGCGGGCATCACGGCAGCCGCTCGTCCTCGTCCGCCGCGCTGGTGGATGCCACGCTGCCGCAGGCGGTGATCCATTCGGTGGGGCATCGCAACACGTTCGGCCATCCGCACCCACAGGTATGGGCGCGCTGGGCGGCGGTCGGCGCGCGCAACTGGCGCACCGACAGCCAGGGGGCGGTGGAGGCGGTGTTCGCGGCCGACGCCGATGCGGGAGTGAGCCTGACGGCACAGCGTCTGCGCGAGCCGCGCTACTGGCACGGCCGGTGAGGTGTGGTCGGCGAGGGCGACCGGCGGGGGCGACCGGCCAGGGCAGCGGGCGAGGGCGGCCGGCCAGGATGGTGGATGAGTCCCTCTCCCGCAAGGGGTGAGAGGAGCATGCTGCAAGCGGAGGCAGCGACTCGTTCATGCGACTGCTCCATGCCGTCGTGCCGGAGAAAACGCATGACCGGGGCACGATGCTAGACTGCCCCCCGAAGCGACTATCCGAGGAGCCCATCATGTCCCTGTTCTCCGAACTCAGCCGCGCATTCGAACCGCCGACCCCGCCGCGCCGCCCGAAACATGGCGTGCGCGAGCGCCGCGTGCAGTGCATCGGCCCGCACGGGCTGCATCGCATGGCGTATACCGAATGGGGCGACACCGACAATCCGCGCGTGCTGGTCTGCGTCCATGGGCTGACGCGCAACGGGCGCGACTTCGACGATCTGGCGCAGGCGCTGGCGGACGATTTCCGCGTCGTCTGCCCCGACGTGGTCGGCCGCGGGCGCAGCGACTGGCTGGGGGTCAAGGAGGACTACGGCTTCCCGCTCTACGTGTCGGACATGATCGCGCTGATCGCACGCCTGAACGTCGAACAGGTCGATTGGGTCGGCACTTCGATGGGCGGCATCATCGGCATGCTGATCGCCAGCATGCCGCACTCGCCGATCCGGCGGCTGGTGCTGAACGACGTCGGCCCGGTGATCACCGCGGTGTCGCTGCAGCGCATCGGCCCTTATGTCGGCACGGCACCGCGCTTCGCGACGATGGAAGAGGCGGATGCCTACCTCCGGAAGGTCAACGCACCTTTCGGGCCGCTGACCGACGAGCAGTGGCGCCATCTGACCAATTACTCGGTGCGTCCGGTCGGCGGACCGGACGGCGGCTTCGTCATGATCTACGATCCGGCGATCGGCGAAGTCTTCCGCGCCACGCCGGCGACCGAGGACATCGACATGTGGCCGGTGTACGAGCGCATCGGCTGCCCGACGCTGGCCCTGCGTGGCGCCGAGTCCGACCTGCTGGAACGATCGACGCTGGAAGCGATGACGCAGCGTGGACCAAGCGCGAAAATCGTCGAGTTCGAAGGCGTGGGCCATGCGCCGATGCTGATGGACCCGGAACAGATCCGCGTCGTCGGCGGCTTCCTGAAATCGAGCTGACGGCGGCTTTGGGGCGCGCTCCGCCGCGCCCCAAAGCCGTGTCTCACCAGCCGGGGTTCAGGCGCTTCGCTTCGGCGATCTCGGCGCGGATCGTGCGATAGTGCTCGAAGCGGCGCGGCGCGATGCGGCCGTCGGCCAGCGCTGCGAGCAGGGTGCAACCCGGTTCGGCTTCGTGCCGGCAGTCGCGGAAGCGGCATTGGCCCAGCAGCGGCCGGAACTCGATGAAGCTCTCGGCCAGTTCGTCGGCACTCACGTGAGCGAGGCCGAACACCTGCAGGCCGGGGCTGTCGATGAGCCAGCCTGCGCCTTCTGCCGATTTTGCTTCGTCGATGGGCGGCTCGCTCAGGGGGTACAGACGGGCGAAAGTGGTGGTGTGCTTGCCCGAATCCAGCGCCTCGGATATTTCGCGGGTGGCAGCCTGGGCGTCCGGGATCAGTGCATTGGTCAGCGTCGATTTGCCCATGCCGGACTGGCCGACGAGGATGGACCGCAGGCCCGCCAGGCGCTCGCGCAAGCCGGCCGCGCCCTGCAGGGCGGAAATTTCGATCACTTCGTAGCCGAGGGCGCGGAAGGGCGCGAGCTGGGTGCGCGCCGCATCCAGCCTGTCGCCCAGGTCGGCCTTGTTGAGGACGATGATCGGCGTGATGTCCTGGCTTTCCGCGGCGACGATGCAGCGCGACACCAGCAGATCGGAAAAACCCGGCTCGGTGGCGACGACGATCAGGATGTGGCTGAGGTTGGCGGCGATCAGCTTCTCGCGGAAGGCGTCGGAACGCCACAGCAGGTTGCGGCGCGGAACCAGCGAATCGATGACGCCCTGGCCGTCGCCGCCCGGCGCAACGCGGACGCGGTCGCCGCAGGCGAAGCTGCTCTTCTTGCCGCGGGTGTAGCACTGCAGCCGGCCCTCGGCGGTGGCGACTTCGTAGTGCCGGCCGAAGGCGGCGACGATGAGGCCGTCGACCGTGCTGTCGCCGCCTTTCTTGCGCTGCTGTTTTCCGTGGCTCACTGAAACTTGTAGTAGTGCTGGTTGAGGTAGGCGGCGAGGTGCTGCTCGTCCTCGGGGAAGAGGTCGAGATTGAGCATCGTCGTACAGGTGGTGATCTGCTGGGCCAGCGCGCTGGCGGTGGTGACGCGGCGCTCGAAGCGGGTGTAGATTTCGGTGCCGTCCTCGCCGCCGAATTGCCTGGCGTGGCATTCGACGCAGTGTTTCGCGTGCATTGCCTTGCCTTCGGCGGGGTCGCCGTCGGGGAAGGGGTCTGCGTTTGCGGACAGCGCCGCGGCAGCCAGCAGGCCTGCCGCGGCAGCTCTCAGCGGGGCGGTGCGAAGCAGTGGTCGGGTATTCATTTTTTCGTCTCCTCCGGTCGGGGCTGGGCTACAGGGACTGCAGGCGGGCGATGCGCATCGCTGCGGGCGGATGCGAGTCGAAGAAGCGCGAATACAGCGGATCGGGCGTCAGCGTTGAGGCGTTGTCGCGATAGAGCTTCACCAGCGCGCTGACGAGGTCCGCAGCCTGCGTCTGCTGTGCGGCGTAGGCGTCGGCCTCGAACTCGTGCACCCGCGACCAGTGGCTCATCAGCGGCCCGAGCGGAAAGGTGAACACCGGCAGCGCCAGGAAGAACAGGGCCAGTGCGGTGGCACTGTCGGTCGATTGGGCGCCGAGGCCGGTGAAGAACCAGGGCTGCCCGGCCAGCCAGCCGAGCAGGGCGAGCAGGGCGAGGCTGGCGGGGGCGATGAGGGCGAAGCGCTTGACGATGTGGCGGTGGCGGAAATGCCCCAGTTCGTGTGCCAGCACCGCCTCGACTTCATCGGCGTTCAGCTTGTCGAGCAGGGTGTCGAAGAACACGATCCGCTTCGAGGCGCCGAAGCCGGTGAAATAGGCATTGCCGTGGGCCGAGCGGCGCGAGCCGTCCATGACGAACAAGCCCTGCGACTTGAAGCCGCAGCGCGCCAGCAGGCCCTCGACCCGTGCCTTCAGGGCCTCGTCGGCCAGCGGCGTGAAGCGGTTGAACAGCGGTGCGATGAAGGTCGGCCACACCAGCATCACGAGCAGGTTGAAGCCCATCCAGAAAACCCACACCCACAGCCACCACAGGCTGCCCATCGCCGACGCCAGCCACAGCAGCACCGCCAGCAGCGGCAGGCCGATGACTGCGGCCAGCACCGCCTCGCGCGCGGAATCAGCGGCGAACAGCGCCGGCGTCATGCGGTTGAAGCCGAAGCGCTTCTCGATGACGAAGGTGCGCAGCAGCACGAAGGGCAGGTCCACCAGCCAGCCCAGCACGCCCAGCGTGGCGAGCAGGGCGACGCCGTGGGCGATGCCGCCGGGTACGAACATGGCCGACCAGGCATCGTGGATCGCCTGCAGGCCGCCGCCCAGCGTCAGCAGCAGCACGAAGGCCGCGCCGACGGCGATCTCGGCCATCTTCAAGCGCGTGCGTGCGGCGGTGTAGTCGGCCGCGCGCTGGTGCGAGCTCAGCGGAATGGATTCGGCGAAGGCCGGCGGCACGCTGTCGCGGTGGGCCTGCACGTGGTGGATCTGGCGCCGCATCAGGCCCGTCCGGACGGCCAGGCTCAGCAGCAGCAAGGCGACGAAGAGGACGGCAAGGCCGTTGGCGAAGGAGGAAAGGGAATCGGCTTGCATGGGGCGGTCGTCGGTGTGTACGGAGGGCGAGGCGGCGGGGCGCAGGCCCGTTCTATGACACAATCGCGCCCTCTAATGTTTCGCATGAACACGACAGGAAGGCGCACGGATTATGGCACAGGACCCGAATACGCTGATATGGCTGGACATGGAGATGACCGGCCTCGAACCGGACCGCGATCGCATCATCGAGATCGCCATCGTCCTGACCAACGAAAAGCTCGAAACCATCGCCGAAGCGCCGGTGATCGCCGTGCATCAGCCCGATTCGGTGCTCGACGCGATGGACGACTGGAACAAGAACACCCACGGCAAGTCCGGCCTGATCGAGCGCGTGCGCGCCTCGACGGTGTCGGAAGCCGAGGCCGAAGCCCGGATGCTGGCTTTCCTGAAGGAGTGGGTGCCGGCGCGGACTTCGCCGATGTGCGGCAACTCGGTATGCCAGGACCGCCGCTTCCTCGCGCGCTGGATGCCGCAGTTCGAAGCCTGGTTCCATTACCGCAACCTCGACGTGTCGACGCTGAAGGAACTGGCCAAGCGCTGGCGGCCGGAAGTGTACGCCGGCGTCAAGAAGGCGGGCGCGCATACCGCGCTGGCCGACATCCAGGAATCGATCGCCGAGCTGCGTCACTACCGCGACACCTTCCTGCGCTTGGAATGAGGGTGCGGGGCGGCTGCCGCATGTGGAGCTCGTTCGGCCGGCAAAGGATCGAGCCGCGCAGCATGAAACAGCCCGCCTCCAGCGAATTTCTTGATTTTCCCGCCGCCGTCTTGACCCTGCCGTTCACCGCCGATCACCATGCCTGCGCTCGGCACGCGCCGCAGCGAACAACAAATAACAGCCCCGCTCAAGGAGACAAGGCATGAAACTGATTCACGGGCTCGCCCCCGTCATTCTGGGCGTATCGGCCGCCTCGGTTGCCGCCGATGCGCCGACCCTGCAGGTCGAGGAAGAGGTCGTCATCGCCGCACCGGCGGACAAGGTCTGGGACAAGGTCAGGAACTTCAACGACCTGGGCGCCTGGCATCCGGCAGCGCAAAGCACGGAAATCGTCGAAGGCAGCAACAACGTTGCCGGCGCGGTGAGGCTGATCACCTTGCCGGACGGCGGCACGATCAAGGAGAAGCTGCTTTCCTACGACGACGCCGGCAAGACCTTCAAGTACGTGATCCTGGAAGGCGTGCTGCCGGTCAGCAGCTACGAGTCCGTCGTTTCGGTGAAGGCGGACGGCGCGAACCAGACCAGGGTGGTCTGGCGCGGCGACTTCAAGCGCAAGGACACCAGCGCCAGGCCTGCTGCGGGGGCGACGGACGAAGATGCGACGACGACGATGACGGCTGTTTATCGTGGCGGCCTCGACAATCTGAAGAAGATCTCCGAGTAAGTTTTCCGGCAGACCGGCCAGTCGCGGGTCCGGCCGGTCTGCTGACGTCGGCAGCCTGCCGTATCTCTGGCCGCGCACTGTGGGATGATCGCGGTCTCGTTCTTCGACGGCTTCTTCATTTTGGTCACATCCACTGCCTCGCCGGCTTTGCCCGAATCTCCCTGGCCGGACCTTCCGCCGCCGCTTGCGCCGCGCGAGCAGCGGGAAATCCTGCAACTGGGGCGCAGTCGCATCGACGCCTATGCGTGGATGAAATTCATTCCGCAGTCGGGATCGCGCAGCCTGGACCTGCTGCCCTCACCATTGCGCGAGCACCTGAAAGCGGAAATGGACTACGCGCAGGGCATTCTGCGTCCGCTGGAGCCCGAGGCCGAGCGCTTCCATCGGCGCATGGTGGAGCGGGCGCCCGAGATCAACGAGCCCTTGCCCGCTTCGTCCACAGGCTGGCGCTACGACTTCAAGCTGCCGGCCGGCTGCTCGCACCGCATCTTCTGCCGCATGGGGCCGGACGGGGAAGAGCAGCTTCTGTTCGACGAGGCCGACCGCGCCAGCGGCCACGCCTACTATCGTGCCACCGGCCACCAGCACAGCCCGGACGACCGCTGGTTCGTCTGGGCGGAAGACGTGGTCGGCGCGGATCGCCACCGCATCTGCGTGCTCGACATGGTGTCGGGCATCATCCGCACCGTGGTGGAGGCCGATGCCTTCGGCTACGGCGGTTTCACCTTCTCGCCGTCGTCCCGCCACCTGTTCTGGATCTGGCGCGATGCGCACAGCCGGCCGACGCGCCTGTATCGCTCGCCGGTCGAGGGCGGCGAGGCGGTGCTGGTGCATGAAGAGCACGACCCGGCGATCTTCATGCAGGTGGCCCGCACCGCGGCGGATAGCTTCGTCGCCCTGACGCTCGGTGGTCCGGACGTCAGCGAGGTCCGTCTGATCGCTGCCGGTGCCGAAACCGAACCGCCGCGAATCCTGCGGCCTCGCCAGCGCGGCATCCGCTACGAGGTGAATGAGTGGGGCGATGCGCTGCTGATGCTGACGGATGCCGACGGCGCCATCGACCGCAAGCTGCTGTGCCTCGACCCGGTGAGCTTTGCCGTGCGGCGCGAGCTGGTGCCGCACCGGCCCGGCGTCCCGATCATTGCCGTGCTGCCCTTTGCCGATGCGCTCGTGCGGCTCGAGCGTGTCGAGGGTCTGCAGCGGCTGGTGCTGACCTACCCCGACGGCAAGGAGACGACGGTCGGCTTCGACGAGCCGGCCTATTGCCTCGAACTCACGCCCGCCCAGAGCTATGCAGCGCGGCAGGTGCGCATCGTCCATCAGACGCCGGCCAGTCCGCCGCGCTGGATCGACGTCGATTTCGCCAGCGGGGCGCGTTGCGTCGTCGGACAGGAGCGCCTGAAGGGTTTCGATCCTGCTGCGTACCGGGTCGAACGCCTGCACGCGCGGGCAGCGGATGGAGAATGCATCCACATCACCGTGCTGTCCCGCCGCGATGCGGCCGCCGAGACGCCGCTGCCCTTGCTGCTGACGGGTTATGGCGCCTACGGCATTGCCAGCGAAGCCCGCTTTTCCCTGCCTGCGACCGTGCTGGTGGACGCCGGCTTCCGCTATGCCATCGCCCATGTCCGCGGCGGATCGGAAAAAGGCGCGCGCTGGTATCGCGACGGCTGCCGCATGAACAAGCGCAACTCGATGACGGATTTCATCGCCTGCGCGCAGCACCTGCAGGGCATCGGCCATGCCGCGCCGGGCAAAATCGTGGCCCATGGCGTATCGGCGGGCGGGCTGCTGGTGTGCGGCGCGATGAACATCGATCCGCAATCGTGGGCCGGCGTGATTGCGCAGGTGCCTTTCGTCGACATGCTCAACACCATGAGCGACGCCGATCACCCGCTGGTGCCGCTGCTGCGCCCGGATTGGGGCGATCCGCTCGCCGACCCCGAGGCCTACGACTACATCGCTTCGATATCGCCCTACGAGAACGTGAAGCGGGCGGCCTATCCACCGCTTTTATGCACCGCCGGTCTGAAGGACGACCGCGTTCCTTATTGGGAGCCGGCAAAGCTGGTGGCGAACATCCGCCATCTGTCCACTGGCGGCAATCCGGCCGTGCTGCAGCTGGACCCCGACAGCGGCCACCAGCAGAGCGATGACCTCGACCGCGAATTTGCCCAGGCAGCGCTGTTCTGGGCCTTCGCGCAGCACTGCGTGGCCGTGGCCTGATTCGGTTCAGGCCGGCTGGCCGGCCGCTGCCATTGCCTGTTCACTGCGCGCCTGCATGAAGGAACGCATGGCGCAGAATGCCGACACCGCAAGTGCCGGAATTGCCGTGGCGCTGATCGCGTCCAGCATGTGGCCGTCGAACACTTGGTCTGACAGCGTGCCGGCCAGCAGCGGGCCGGCGGCGCTGAACACCGACACCACGAAGCTCCAGATTGCGAAGCTGCGCGCCCGAAGCGGGGCAGGGATCAGGTCCTGCAGCATGGTCGGCACCAGCGCATTGGCCGTGCAGGTGAGGAACAGGAAGATCCCGACAATGAAGAAGGCATGGTCGAGCGTCCGCGCCGAGGCCAGCAGCAGGATCGCCGGCACCGCCAGCATCACCGACACGCCCATGATCAGCGGGCGCACCGCGCGGCCAAAACGCCGCGCCATCATGCGGTCGAGCAAACCGGCGACGGGCAGGCAGCCGATGGTCGTCATCAGCACGATGACGCCCATCGCGTTGCCGATATCGGCGGGCGCCGCCTCGAACCGGCGTTCGAGCGCCAGCGCGATCAACTGGTTGAGCGCCTGCACGGCAACCAGCAGGCAGCCCGCGACGCCGGCGAACAGCGCAACCGCCCGCCAGCGCTGCCGCAGGAAAAGCCGCAGCGATGCGGCCGCGGCGAGATCGGCGGGCGCGGTGCGGCGTGGCGGATCGGCGGTCAGCAGCCCGAGCAGCAGCAAGGGAGCGCCGGCAAAGGACAGCAGCAGGAAACCCTTGCGCCAGGCTTCGATGCCCAGCGGAATCAGTGCATCGGCGGTGGCCAGAATGGCGCCGCCGAAATAGAAGCCGCCGCTGGCGCCGAGCGCCATCAAGGCCGCGAAGCTGAGGTTGGCCAGCACGCGGTGCCGCTCCGGTGCCAGGTCCGGAATCATCGAATAGACCAGGGGCACCATCGCGAACTCGGTGATGCCCGCCGCCGAGCGGCCGATGAAGAACAGCGGGAAACTGGGCGCGAGTGCGCTCAATACCATCATCGCGGTCGAAGCCAGGATCAGGCACAGCAGCACGCGCTTGCGCGAAAAACGATCGGCGAAGCGCGCCAGCGGAATCGCCAGCGCACTGCCGACCAGCACGCCTGCGAGCCCCTGCAAGGCGCCCAGCATGGCGTCGCTGATGCCGAAGCTCTTCTGAATGGCAGAGAGCGATATGGCCTGAAGGCCCATATCGCTCATCTGCACGCCGGCGGTGATGCCCAGGAAGGCGACTGTGAACAAGGCCTGGGGCGTCCACGCCGAAGGGGCGTGGACGCCGTGCTCATACGTTTTGTTCATCGGGTCGCCATTCGGCGCTGCGGAAGGATCAGTTCCACTGGTACTGCAACTGCACATCCACCGTCCGTTCGTTGCCGTAGTAGCAGTAGAAGTCGCAGCCGCTGACGTACTTCTTGTCGGTCAGGTTGCGGGCGTTGAGCTGCACCGCCCAGGCACGGTCGATCTGGTAGCGCGCCATGAAGTCGAGCAGGGTATAGCTGTCGATGCGCTCGCCCGGGTAGTAGCGCTCATCCTCGGTCGAGCCGTTGTAACGCGCGCCCGCCGCCAGCGTCAGACCCTGGCTGTTGGGCAGTTCGAGGCGATGGCTGAGCCATAGGCTGGCCTGGTGCTTGGGCAGCAGCGGCGTGCGGATGGTCTGGGTGTCGGTGACGTCCTGGCGCGAATGGTTGTGGGTGTAGGACAGCTTGAGCGCGGTATTGGGCGTCAGGTTGAAATCGCCTTCCAGTTCCACGCCCTTGTTGGTGCGCTTGCCGGTCTGCGTCTGGATGTTGGACGCATCCGAGACCAGCGCATTCTTTTCCTCGACGTCGAAGTAGGCCAGCGTGATGGTGCCGTCCAGCCAGCTCGGCTGCAGCTTGATACCCACTTCCGTCTGCTGGCCCTCATAAGGCCGGTAGGCCTTGCCGTAGCCGTCCACGCCGGCAACCGGCTTGAACGACTCGGAGTAGCTGATGTAAGGCGAGATGCCGTTGTCACCGATGTACATGGCACCGACGTTCACGCTGTTCTTGCTCTCGTCGTAACTGGAGTCGGCGCCGTTGACGAGGCCGTCGTTCTTGACGCGGTCGTGGCGGAGGCCGGCATTGAAGTTCCAGTTCGCCCCCAGCCGGAGCTGGGCGGAGGCATAGACGCCGACTTGCTTCGAATCGATGTCGTATGGCGTACCGGTCACCGCGAAGGGCTGGCCGTAAACCGGTGCGAACATGTCCAGGTTCGGCACGTAGCCGAAGCCGTTGTTCCGGCCGGAAGTGTCGGACTTCAGATAGTCGATGCCGACGGTGGGCAGGATCTCCACGCTGTCGCTCAGGCGCAGGCGGCCGCTGACGCGGTTGTCGATGTAGTGCGACTTGGTCCTGCCGTCGGTGAAGGAGTAGCCGCGCCACAGTTGGCGGTCTCCGTCCGAGTTCCAGGCGAAGACGTTGAGCTGATCGAGATCCAGGTGGGAGAACTTGTAGTTCTGCGTGAAGGTCCAGTCGTTGGCGAACTTGTGGCTGAACAGCCAGCCGGCGCTGATCTGGGTGCGCTCGAGCTTGTCGGCATCGGGCTCGCCGACGTGGGTACGCCGGTCGATGCGGCCGTAAGGCGTCTTGATGATGGTGCCGTAGGCCGGCAGGAAGCCGTTGGTCGGGTTGCCATCCTCGCGCTGGATGCTGCCCAGCAGCGTCAGCGTGGTACGGTCGCTGAAGTCGATGCTCAGGCTCGGGGCGAGGTAATGGCTCTTCATGTCGGTGCCGCGCTGCATGCCGTCTTCGTTGCGGGTCTGCGCGACGATGCGGTAATAGACCGAGCCGTCTTCGTTGGCCAGGCCGTTGTAATCGGCGCTGATGCCGCGGCGATCGCGCGTGCCGACTTCCGCGTTCAGTTGCAGCGATTCCTTCTTGTGCGGACGCTTGGTGATGAGGTTGACCACGCCACCCGCCTCGGAGGCGCCGAACACCAGGGAATTGGGCCCCTTCAGCACTTCGACCGACTCGACGCCGAAGATCTCCGGTTTCCAGACGAAGAAGCCGTTCGGCGTCGTCGGTGTGCCGTCCAGCATCGTGGAGGCGTCGAAGCCGCGGATCTTGAACCATTCCACCTTGTTGTCGCCGCCGAAAGGCTCGCTGAGGATGCCGGCCTGGTACTGCAGTGCCTGGTCGAGCTTGCGCGCGCCTTGCGCTTCGATGGCCTGCCGGTCGATCACCGCGCTGGAGTTCGGTGCGTAGAAATCCAGGCTTTGCAGCTCGTCGACCGAGCCGACCACGGTCACGGCCTGCAGCGTCTGCGCCGAATCACCGGCCGTTGCCTGGGCTGCCGCATCGAGCCCTTGCGCATGGATCGGCCCTGCCAGCCCCATGCCCCCCGTCGTTGCCAGAACCGCCCACATGATGGGTGTGTACGTCAGTTTCCTCATGATTTGTCTGCCTACAGTCGATCGAGAAGAGGGTAGGGGAAAGGCTGGCGCGTCCAGTCCTTGGGTTTGTTGCGACGCTGTTCCGCCCAGCCTGCGGATTTTATATGTAATCGAGAATTATTTACAAAATCATCAAAAAAATTGCAATGTGGACAAGAGGCAGCATCAGCCGGCGCAGCTTGAAGCCGATGAAGCACGGCTTCGGGTGCGCAGGCTGATTTGCTTTACAGAGAGAGCTGGTCGAGATCTGGAAGCCGAAAGGACACGCCGGCTTCGAGGAGGCTGATGCCGATCGAAGCCGAAGCGCGTCATTCACTCCAGCGGACAAGGCCGGCAGCAGCGGTTTTGGAATCCGGCATCCGGTGGCGCAAGCCTCGAGGCGGCAGAGGGTAGGTTCACGCTTTCCCGCTCAGGGCAGCTCCCGCCTCAACAGCACGAAATGCTCCGCCCGCCGCCCCGCGCCGCGCTGGAACTCCCACACGGCCTGCCACTCCGGTGCGAGCGGCGTCTGCTGCGGAGCATCGTCCATCACCAGCAGCAGCGGGCAGGGCGTGCTGTCGTCGATGATGCGTTCGGGGCGCAGGCCGGCGAAATAGTCGAGCGAGGTTTTCACGTGCGCCGGCAGACCGGTGGTGGCGATGCAGGCGTCGGGGCTGGTCTCGCGTTCGCCGGTGACGGCGATGTCGAGCGAGCGCACCATTTCGCGGTAGCTGCGGCTGTTGTCGAACCAGGGCATCAGCAGCACGACCGCCAGGCACCACAGCATGGTCAGGCCGATGGCCCAGTTGGCGGGGGCGCGCGAGCTGGAGCGTGGCAGCTTCCACAGCAGGGCGATCCAGATCAGGCTGATCACCGCGCCGAGCACGGCCTGGAAGACCGGGTCGGGCAGCACGAAGTCGGGGGCGTTGCGGGCGACGTGGCGGGCGAGGCCGGGCGGCCAGCCGGCGGACTGGGCGGACCAGGCGAGCCACACCAGGATGCCGAACACCGCCAGGCTCATCAGCGAGAACCAGTCGAAGGCATTGGCGGCGCCGCGCCGCAGGCTGGGCACGCCGCCGGCGGCGAGCAGGGCCATGGCGGGCAGGATGGGCAGTGCCGCGGCCTGGGAGAGGTCGCCGGCAGCGGCGAAGACCGCGATCGTCAGCAGGGCGCTGAGGCCCGGCAGCAGCCAGCGCAGGTCGCCCAGCGTGCGCCGGCCGCGCCACAGGCTCCACAGCGCGATGGGCCACAATGGCCAGGTGAACCAGCCGAACAGTTCGAGCCCGCGCATGATCTCGCCCGATGCCAGCGGATCACTGCCGAGGCGCGCCCATTCCGTGTGCAGCCACAGGTTCAGCAGTTCGGGCTGGTGGAGATGGACGGCCAGCGGCCACAGCGCCGATAGCGTGAGGGCGAGGCACAGCCCCAGCAGCAGGGCGCCGCTGGCGCGCGGGTTGCGGCAGTCGCTGCTGAACAGCATGATCAGCGGGAACAGCGGCGCGGTCAGCAGCAGCCCGCTGAGGCCGGTGGAGAGGAAGGCCAGGGCGCTGCCGAGGCCGGCGAGCAGGGCGCCGTCGAGGGGGGAGTGCGGCACGCGCGACAGGCCGCGCAGCGTCAGCGCGACCGTCGCCACGAGGGCGAGCAGGGGCTGGGTTTCGTGAGCGTGGAGGACGAGGCCGAGCGCGCCCAGCATCAGCAGCGCGCCGGGGGTGCGCGCCGGCCGGCCGTACAGCGCTTCCGCGCTGCGGGCGGAGAAATACACGCCCAGCGCGACGAAGAGTGCGCTCGCCAGGCGGGCGCCTTCGTGCAGCGCCAGAAAACCGCTGCTGGCCCAGGCCAGCAGGGCGCCGGTCCAGTAATACAGCGGCGGATAGTCGGGCAGGGCTTCGCCGGCCAGCATCGGGAACAGCCAACCCTCGCCCTGCAGCATGCTCAGGATCGGCCCGAAATGACGGGCGTCGTCGCCGCGCCAGGGATCGTGCCCGGCCAGGCCGACGAGCAGGTAGAGGCCGACCAGCAGCGTGATGCCGAGCGTGCCGTAGATACGGCGCTGCAACAGGGAGGGCGTTTCGGGTTCTCGAATCATGCGCGCATTGTGGGGCGGAGCGCTCCGGCAGGCAAAGGCGGCGGCTCGAAGCCGGGTTGGGCTTCGAGCTGAACAATGGTTTCGACGATAAAAAAGGCAGCCGCGGCTGCCTTTTTTGCGAAGTGCCGCGAGTCCGACTGAGCGGGGGGCACGAATCCGGCTGTGCAGCCGCGATCAGCTGGCGCGCTGGACGCTGCCGTACTTCTGGCGGAAGCGCTCGACGCGGCCGGCAGTGTCGACGATCTTCTGTTTGCCGGTGTAGAACGGGTGGCAGGCGGAGCAGACTTCGACGTGGTACTGGGGCTTGCCGACGGTGGAGCGGGTGGTGAAGGTGTTGCCGCAGGAGCAGGTCACGTTCACGTCGTCGTATTTCGGATGGATGTCCGCTTTCATGGTGTCTTCCTGATGCGCGCGGGCGGCGGTTGTGACCGCCCTGAGTGGTAAAGAGGCGGAATTATCCGCGACTGGGCAATGGCTGGCAAGTGGAAATCGGCTTGCGGCCGCGTCTGGATTAGAATTCCGCTCCCCGCGCGGCTTGCCGCGCCGCCGATGAACTTGTTTCGGGAAGTACCGGTTTGCGCCTGCTGCTTGCTCCGATGGAAGGCCTGCTCGATGACGTGCTGCGTGCCGCGCTGACCGCGTCGGGCGGCTACGACCACGTGGTGACCGAGTTCGCGCGCGTTTCCGGCACGCTGCTGCCCGAGCGCTTCTTCCGCCGCATTGCGCCGGAGCTGCGGCAGGGCAGCCATACCGCGGGCGGAACGCCGGTGCATGTGCAGTTGCTCGGCTCCGACCCGGCCTGCATGCACGACAACGCCGCGCGGCTGGCCGGCCTGGCACCGGCGGGCGTGGATCTCAACTTCGGCTGCCCGGCGCCGACGGTGAATCGCCATCGCGGCGGTGCGGCGCTGCTGAACGAGCCCGAGCTGCTGAACCGTATCGCCGTCGCCGTGCGCGCCGCCGTGCCGGCATCGATTCCGCTCAGCGCCAAGATGCGGCTGGGCATCGACGACGCGGGGCGGGCGATCGAATGCGCGCAGGCACTGAGCGAAGGCGGCGCCGGCACGCTGGTCGTGCATGCGCGCACCAAGGCCGACGGCTATCGCCCGCCGGCGCACTGGGAGTGGGTCGCCCGCATCGACGATGCCGTGGCGGTGCCGGTGGTGGCCAATGGCGAAGTCTGGAGCGCGGCCGACTGGCGGCGCTGCCGGGCGGTGTCCGGCGTCGACGACGTGATGCTGGGCCGCGGCGCGGTGGCGGATCCTTTCCTGGCCGCGCGCATCCGTGCCGGCAGGCTGGAACAGCCCGATGCCGAGGAGCGGGCGCAGGAATGGGCGGCGCTGCTGCCGCTGCTCGGCGCCTTCCGCGAGCGCGTCAGGCACAAGGTCGAGGCGAAGCACGCACCCGGGCGCATCAAGCAGTGGCTTCACCTGCTGGCGCGCAACTATCCGCAGGCGCAGCAGCTGTTCGCCGCCATCCGCAGCCTGCGCACGCTGGCCGAAGTCGACGGCGTGCTGCTGCGCCACGGCGTGCCGGCGCCGGCCATCAATCCATCCAGCATCGCATGAGCTACGCCAACTCCCGCATCCCGCAAAGCGCCCAGCACGGCATCCACGAGCGCCTCGACGCGCTGGTGCGCAAGCATCTCGCCGAGCCTTTCCGCAAGCCGATCACGCCTTACAACCGCGAGGCCTTCGAGCTCAGCCTCGGCGGCTGGGACGGCAAGGCGCCGCTGATCCTGGATGCGGGCTGCGGCGTCGGCCACAGCAGCATCCAGATTGCGCGCGCCCATCCCGGACACTGGGTGATCGGCGTCGACCAGTCGCAGGACCGGCTTGAGCGCAGGAAGCCTTATCCGGATGCGCTGATGCCGCGCAACCTGGTGTTCGTCCGCGCCGACCTGGTCGATTACTGGCGCTTGCTCGACGAGGCGGGTCTGCGGCTGGCGCGGCATTACATCCTGTATCCGAATCCCTGGCCCAAGATCGGGCATCTGGCCCGGCGCTGGCATGCGCACCCGGTGTTTCCCTTCATCCCGCGTCTCGGCGGCGTGCTGGAATGCCGCAGCAACTGGGATGTCTATATTCAGGAGATGGCGGCGGCGCTGTCGATCGCGCTCGGGCGGGAAATACGGTGGGAAAGCTTCCCCGCCGAAGTGCCGATCAGCCCTTTCGAGCGCAAGTACCGCGATTCCGGCCAGACGCTGTACCGGCTCGAAGTCGATCTGCGCGGCGAGCCCTGCTGATTCGCTTGCCGTCCGGCGCGGCTTCGGCCACCCTTGCAGCCATTTCCGGAGAATTGCCATGACCGAGCCCCACAACCCCTATCTGATGAGCGACGAGGATTTCGAGGCACTCGAAGAAGTGCTGACCTCCGACATCGTCCCCGAGGACTGCATGGACCTCGAGATGCTCGACGGCTTCCTCGCCGGCGTGCTGATCTCGCCGCGGCCGATTCCGGTGGAGCGCTGGCTGCCGGATGTCTGGTCCGCACATGGCGAGGAGGCGAGCTTCAGCGGCGGCCGCGGGCTGCAGCGGGCGATCCGCCTGGTGAAGGCCTATTACAACGAGATGGTGAGCACGCTCGGCCTCGACGACGATGACGAGATCTGCTGGGAGCCTTTCTGCTTCGCCATCGCCGAAGGCGACACGCTGAAAGTCGGCGAGGAATGGCTGGAAGGCTTCGCCCAAGGCCTGGATCTGTGGCCGCAGGGCTGGGAAGAAGGCCTGGACGAAGAGACCGTCACCGCCGTGCGGGACACGCTGGACGAAGTGCTGGCGCCGTGGGCGGAGGATTCCGCTGCCGAAGCCGGCGAGGAAACGCGCCTGGAATGGCTGGGGGCGATGGGCGAGGCGGTCAACGACATCTATGCGCATTGGCGGGATGCCGGCATTCCGGCGCCGGCACTGCTCGAAGCGGATGCGCCGCGCGAGCCTGCCGCCACCGGCCCCGGCCGCAACGACCCTTGCCCCTGCGGCAGCGGCAAGAAGTTCAAGAAGTGCTGCGGCGCGCTCGACGATGGCGGGGCAGCCTGACGACCACTGCACGCGTTGCGGCGCGTGCTGTGCCGCCTTCCGCGTCGATTTCCATCATTCCGAACTCGAAAGCGCCACGCCGGGTGGCGTTCCCGACGGCCTGACGGTGCCGGTCACGACCACGCTGGTGCGCATGCGCGGCACCGATGCCGCGCCGCCGCGCTGCGTGGCGCTGGCCGGCGAGATCGGCACGGCGGTGCGCTGTACGCTGTATGCCAGCCGGCCTTCACCGTGCCGGGACTTCGCGCCCTATGCGGCGCTGGGCATCGGCGAGGATGCCTGCGATCGTGCCCGTGCGCGCCATGGGCTGCTGCCGCTGGGCTGATTAAATTTCTGCAAATATTTTCGGCAAATAACTGATAAAAAAGAAGTTTCGGGTGATTTCCGGGCGCTTTCCGCAGCGTTAGAATGCGCGCCTGCCGGGAAACCGGCAGCCCCATGACCGCATCTCCACCGCCGAAAGCCCGAACATGGAAGAGCCGAACCCCTGCATCACCTGTGGCATCTGCTGTACCCATTTCCGCATTTCGTTCTATTGGGCGGAAGCCGATGATGCGCCGGGCGGCTTCGTGCCGGCGGGGATGACCGAAAGGCTGAACCACAGCATGCGCTGCATGAAGGGCAGCAACCAGGTGCCGCGGCGCTGCTCGGCCCTGTCGGGCACGGTGGGCGAGCAGGTCGCCTGTACGATCTACGAGAACCGGCCCACGCCTTGCCGCGAATTCCCGGTGTATTTCGACGACGGCCGGCCGAACCCGAAGTGCGACGAGCTGCGCGCAACGATCGGTTTGCCACCGCTGCCGCATGCACCGATGCCCAACGCGCCTTCGCCCCACACGCCCTTGCCGAACGCGGCCTGATCAGCGCGGAAAGCCCACCGCGGCCAGCACCGCGAGCGGACCTTCGGCGCGCAAGCGCTCGATCTGCGCGGGCGAGCGGACGAACAGCGAGCCGGCATAGCCGAGCGAGTTGATGGAGATGTCCTGCCACTTCTCCAGCCGGCGCGGCACCACCAGCAGCCAGTCGCGGCTCACGAGCAGGTTGTAGGGCGGCATCGGGTCGGCCACCGGCGGCAGGGAGACGGCCTGGCAGGCGGTGGCGAAGGCGTCCTGCAAGGTCCGGCCGGCCGCCGCCGGATCGCACCAGTCGATGCCGGCTAGACAAACGAAGGCGTGCTGCCAGGGCAGGGCGGCGTTGCGCTGGGCGATGCCGGGTGCGTCGATGCGCAGCGGTCGGCTGAAGGCGGCAAAGCCGTCGTCGGCGCGCAGGGCTGAGTCCGGCACCCATTGCAGATGCTTGTGCGCCTGGCTGGCGCCGGCGATGCGGCCGCCGTTGTAGAAGCCGAGCCCGCCCTGCGGGCCGAGAATCGTCGCCAGGGCGCGGAAATCGGCTGTGCTCAGCGGCGCCGTCTGGGCCTCGAAGGCACGGGTCACGATCAGCAGGTGATGGTCGATGACCGGAAACTTGTTCAGCACGACGATGTGTCCGTCACCGAGATGGGTGACGGTCAGCGCCGGCTCGGGCGGCAGGAAGGGGTTGAAGTCGGCGCGGCGCGCGCTGATGCTGGCGACGCGGGCCTGGTCCTTGAGCGCGAGCGAGGACACCCAGCGGACCGAGAAGCTCAATTCGCCTTCGCTGATCAGCGTGCTTTCGGTCCTGATCGGCTGCAGCGCGCCGGTCGCGAGCGCGTTGCGGATGGTCTGCCCGGACAGGTCGAGCAAGGCGTCGCTGCGGCAGTCGAGCGGTGCGGTGGCGTGAAAACTGGTCATGGGACGGCGGTACAGGCGACAATGCCGCATTCTGACATGAGCGGACGCAGGCCCGGGCGGGCCGGCGCTGTTCGGCCTTAGTGGAATTTTTCATGAGCATTTCCTTTGCCGTGCGCGGCGAGCACATCCAGCTCGATCAATTGCTGAAAGCCACCGCGCTGGTGGGCTCGGGCGGCGTTGCCCATGCGGTGGTCGAGGCCGGTGAAGTGAAGGTCGACGGCAAGGTGGAGAGCCGCAAGCGGGCCAAGCTGCGTCCCGGCCAGCGGGTGCAGTTCGGCGGCGAGGAAATCGTCCTGGTCGCCGGCGAGGACGTCAGCTGAACGGCGTCTGAATGGCGCCGGTGCAGGCTTCAGGGGAGCTGCGGTTTGGTCCGCTTCGCGCCCCGCCGTGACAGCTTGCGCCAGATCCAGCCGCCCGGCAGGTCTTCGCCGCTCAGCAGCCAGGCGAGCGTGTGCTCGTAGGCGATGTTGAGCGCAAAGGCATCGCGGGCGCGGCGCCTGCCGGCCAGCAGCAGCTCGTCTCCAGGCCTGAGCGCGGTGTCGGGTGGCGGCATCAGCAGATGGTCGTCGTCGTCGCGTTCGAGATAGAGCACTTCGCAGTCCAGCCGGGCGCCGGGTTCGGTCGCAGAGCGCAGCACCTGATCGAGTGTGATGGTTTCGCCGCGCATCAGGCGCTGCTGCAGGGCAGGGGCACGGCTCAGGTTGACGCGTTCGCTCCAGACTTCCGGCACTTTCCAGCCGAAGCGCCCGGTCAGGCGTTCTAGCTGTTCGGCACACCAGCCGTCGCCGTGGCCCTGGATGTCGCGCAGGAAAGGTTCGAGCAGCGGCGTGGCGAGAATGGCGAGGCATTCGTGGGCGATGATCTCGCTCGGCACCACGGTGATGTCCGATTCGAAGGTGTCGAACAGCACCTGGTTCTCCTGGAGGTTCTGGCGCAGGATCACGAACAGTTCGGGGTTCAGTTGCCGCGCGTTGACCGCGATCGCCAGGTTGTCGATATCCGAACTGGTGGCGACGACGATGCCGGTGGCCTGCTGCACGCCGGCTTCGAGCAGGGTTTCGGCGCCGGTGCCGTCGCCCTGTATCCAGCGATGCGCGCCATCCGGCGGTTCGCTGCGGTCGATGACCGTGACCGGCAGCGATTCGGCGTCCATCGCATCGACCATCCAGTGGCCGAAGCGGCCGTGCCCGCAGACGATCCAGGCGCCGCGCGGTGGGCTGCGATGGCGGTCGACGGTGGTGCCGGGCAGGCCGGTCAGCCAGGCCAGCAGTTGCGAGGTGGCCGGCGCGTGCAGTGCGGTGGACAGTGTTTCGGAAAAGCGCTCGAAGGGGTTGATGATGTGCCGCGTGCCGAAGGAGGCCATGTTGGCCGAGGTCGAGCGGTGTTCTGCGCGGCACAGCGCGGGCAGTTTCGGCGCCATCAGCCGGCTCGCGATGGCGATGGCGAGGTTGGAGGCGTCGTCGTTGGTCAGCGCGATGACGCCGGCGCAGTGCGGATGGGTGAGACCCGCGTCGCGCAGCACTTCGGGGTTGGAGGCGTCGGCGCAGAGCGCAGGCACGTCGGCCGAAAAGCTGCGCAGGCCGATTTCGCCGACCCGGGTCTCGTCGATTTCGACCACGACCGCGCGCAGCCTCATGCGGTCGAGCGCCTTGCAGATCAGGCGGCCGGTCTCGCCGTAGCCGCAGACGATGTAGAAGGGCTCGCGCAGGCGGCGCACTGCGCGCACGAAGCGCTGGGCGGCGATCGCCTGCTGCAGGCTGCGGTCCGACAGCACCGCGAACAGCGTGCCGAGCGTGTAGGCCCAGCCGATCACCGACATGTAGATGCAGGCCATCACCCACAGCCGCTGCTGCTCGGAGAAGCTGTGCGGGACTTCGCCGAAACCGATGGTGGTCGCGGTGTAGCTCATGAAGTACAGCGCGTGGAAGAAGCTCAGGTAGGTGGCCTGGCCGTCTTCGCCGACGCCAGGCATCAGCGTGAGGCCGAGCACCGACACCGCCATGATGACGATCAGCAGGATCAGCGGCGCACGCAGCCGCCGCAGGATCAGGAAGAAGATGCCGTGGTGCCGCGCCAGCGGCTGCACGTCTTTCATCGCACCGGATCAGCGCCGCTGCATGATCGTTTCGGCGATCAGGATCACCACCGAAACGAGGTTGGCGAGCAGCGCGCCGCCCGACAGCGACACCACGTTGGCGGTGGCTGCCGCGGTGAGGCCGGCGCCGGACACATGCACGGCATAGCCCCACACCATCGCCGCGGCGATCAACTGCAGGTCGGCCACCAGGCTGGTGGCGAGATGCACGGCGCCGATCTGGGTGCGGTCGCCGAACTTGAGCACCGTCGCGATCAGGCTCACCACCAGCGCGGCGAAGAGTTCATAGACGTCGTGATGCGCGGGGTTGTCGACTTCGCCGACGAAGAAGCCGAAGTTGAGCGTCGCGGCGAGCAGGATGAAGAAGCCGAAGATGACTTTCTCGAGGTTCATTGCCGTGCTTCTCCTTCGGCAGTGCCGCCGTCGATGTCGCCATCGACGTAGTACCAGAGGCCGTCTTCGCGGACGAAGCGGCTGTTTTCGTGCAGGCGCCGGGCGCGGCCACCGACGCGGTAGCGGGCGAGGAACTCGACCTGCGCGTTGTTGCCGTCGGGCTGGCTGCGGGACAGGATCTTCAGGCCGATCCATTTGGGGGGCGGATCTTCATCGAGGTCGAGCGTGACCGGGCGGGTGCTGCCGTGCCAGGTGCGCAGCAGATAGGCGGCATCGCGCCGGGTGAAGGCGGTGTAGCGCGAACGCATCAGGGCTTCGGCGCTGGTGGCGGCGCTTTCGCCGGCGAGCAGCGGGCCGCAGCAGCGTGCGAAAGGCTGGCCCGATTCACAGGGGCAGGGCGTCGTTTTCATCGGCTCGGGATGCTATACCTCATTCAAGGCCGCCATTCTGCTCCAAGGTGCCGGCAGGGAGTAGAATTGCGGCGCCTTTCATGCGGATACGATGTCTTTCTGTTGCGGTGCACCGCCAGTCTTATAAAAGACATATAATCCGTCCCGATCCGCGCGGGTGATCCTCGCGCGGGGCCCCGATCACCGCCACGAAAAGTGAGGAACTCACCGTGCTTGAAGCCTACCGTGCCCATGTCGCCGAACGCGCCGCTCTCGGTATCCCCCCGCTGCCGCTGAACAAGCAGCAGGTCACCGAACTGGTCGCCCTGCTCAAGAATCCCCCCGCCGGCGAGGAAGACTTCCTCGTCGAGCTGCTGACCTATCGTGTGCCGGCCGGCGTGGATGACGCCGCCAAGGTCAAGGCCGAGTTCCTGGCCAAGGTCGCCAAGGGCGAAGAGGCCTGTGGCCTGGTGTCGCGCGCCAAGGCCACGGAACTGCTCGGCACCATGCTGGGCGGCTTCAACATCAAGCCGATGATTGACCTGCTGGGCGACGCCGAAGTCGGCGCGGTCGCGGCCGAGGGCCTGAAGAAGACCCTGCTGATGTTCGACTACTTCCACGACGTCAAGGAACTGGCCGAGCAGGGCAACGCCAACGCCAAGGCCGTGATGCAGTCCTGGGCCGACGCCGAGTGGTTCACCAGCCGCCCGGAAGTCCCCGCCTCGCAGAAGCTGACGGTGTTCAAGGTCACCGGCGAAACCAACACCGACGACCTGTCGCCGGCACCGGACGCCTGGTCGCGCCCCGACATCCCGCTGCACGCGCTGGCGATGCTGAAGAACCCGCGCCCGGGCATCGAGCCGGAAGAAGCCGGCGTGCGCGGCCCGGTCAAGTTCCTCGAAGAGCTGAAGGCCAAGGGCAACCTGGTCGCCTACGTCGGCGACGTGGTCGGCACCGGCTCCTCGCGCAAATCCGCCACCAACTCGGTGCTGTGGTTCACCGGCGAGGACATCCCCTTTGTGCCGAACAAGCGCTTCGGCGGCGTCTGCCTCGGCTCCAAGATCGCGCCGATCTTCTTCAACACCATGGAAGACGCCGGTGCGCTGCCGATCGAGATCGACGCCGGCCAGATGGACATGGGCGACGAGATCGAGCTGAAGGTCGACCAGGCCAGCGGCAAGGTCACCGCGCTGAAGAACGGTGCCGTGATCGCCGAATCGCAGCTCAAGACCCTGGTGATCCTCGACGAAGTGCGCGCCGGCGGCCGCATTCCGCTGATCATCGGCCGCGGCCTGACCACCAAGGCGCGTGAAGCGCTGGGCCTGCCGCCGTCGACGCTGTTCCGCCTGCCGCAGGCGCCCGCCGACAGCGGCAAGGGCTTCTCGCTGGCGCAGAAGATGGTCGGCCGCGCCTGCGGCCTGCCGGAAGGCCAGGGCATCCGCCCGGGCACCTACTGCGAACCCAAGATGACCACCGTCGGCTCGCAGGACACCACCGGCCCGATGACCCGCGACGAACTGAAGGATCTCGCCTGCCTCGGCTTCTCCGCCGACCTGGTGATGCAGTCCTTCTGCCACACCGCCGCCTATCCGAAGCTGGTCGACGTCAAGATGCACCGCGAACTGCCGAGCTTCATCAGCACCCGCGGCGGCGTCAGCCTGCGTCCGGGCGACGGCGTGATCCACTCCTGGCTCAACCGCCTGCTGCTGCCCGACACCGTCGGTACCGGCGGCGACTCGCACACCCGCTTCCCGATCGGCATCTCCTTCCCGGCCGGCTCCGGCCTGGTGGCTTTCGCGGCCGCCACCGGCGTGATGCCGCTGGACATGCCCGAATCGGTGCTGGTGCGCTTCAAGGGCACGCTGCAGCCGGGCGTCACGCTGCGCGACTTGGTCAATGCGATTCCGCTGTACGCGATCCGCCAGGGCCTGCTGACGGTCGAGAAGAAGGGCAAGAAGAACATCTTCTCCGGCCGCATCCTCGAAATCGAAGGTCTGCCCGACCTGAAGGTGGAACAGGCTTTTGAGCTCACCGACGCCTCGGCCGAGCGTTCGGCCGCCGGCTGCACGGTGCATCTGAACAAGGCGCCGATCGTCGAGTACATGAACTCGAACATCACGCTGATGAAGTGGATGATCGCCAACGGCTACGAAGATGCCCGCACCCTGAAGCGCCGCATCAAGGCGATGGAAGACTGGATCGCCAACGGCGAACTGCTGGCGGGCGATGCCGATGCCGAGTACGCCGCGGTCATCGATATCGACCTGGCCGACATCAAGGAGCCGATCGTCGCCTGCCCGAACGACCCGGACGACGTCAAGTTCCTGTCCGAAGTCGCCGGCGACAAGATCGACGAAGTCTTCATCGGTTCGTGCATGACCAACATCGGCCACTTCCGCGCCGCCGGCAAGGTGCTGGACGGCAAGACCGACATCCCGACCCGCCTGTGGATCGCGCCGCCGACCAAGATGGACGCGATGATCCTCAACGAGGAAGGCTATTACGGCGTGCTCGGCAAGTCCGGCGCCCGCATGGAGATGCCGGGCTGCTCGCTGTGCATGGGCAACCAGGCGCAGATCCGCAAGGGCAGCACCGCGATGTCGACCTCGACGCGCAACTTCCCCAACCGCCTCGGTATCGACACCCGCGTCTATCTGGGGTCGGCCGAACTGGCTGCGGTGTGCGCGCTGATGGGCAAGATCCCGACCGTGCAGGAGTACACGGCGCAGGTCGAGATCGTCAATCAGAAGGCCGGCGACATCTACCGCTACATGAACTTCGACCAGATCGAAGAATTCCGCGCGGTGGCGGATACCGTCGAGGTGTAAGCAAGATGGGAAGGGCGGATCGTTGAATCATCGGTCTGCTCGCTCATATAGAAACGGCCCTGCCAGCGATGGCAGGGCCGTTTGTTTTCAGGGAGGCGAGTTGGCTGCTGCGTCTGCCCAGTTCCTTGCTCGTTTATTGGGGTGTGGCGTTGAACTCCAGCGGCACCCACTCATAAGCCTCCCCCTCGGCGCGCACATGGCCGATGCCGGGGAAGGGCAGGTGCATGCCGCCGACCAGCAGCTTTTCCTTCGCCGAGCGGGCGAAGATCTGCTTGCGTGTCGCCACTGCCGCTTCGCTGTCCACGTCGAATTCGATCGAGACTTCGGGCTGGGCGAACTGCACCGCGTGGTTATGCACGATGTCGCCCCAGATCAGCAGCTTGCGTTCGCCGCTGCCGACCAGGTAGCCGCTATGGCCCGGCGTATGGCCGGAGGCGGCGACGCTGGCGATGTCGGGCACGATGTCCCGGTCGGTGCTGAAAGTCTTCCACTGGCCGGCGGCGCGGTAGGGTGAGGAGGCATCGCGGGCCATCTTGAAGAAGGGCTGGACCTCCTGCGCTGCCTTGGCAGCGACTTCGTCGTTGAGCCAGAAGTCGTTGTCGGCCTGGGCCGACCAGATCTCGGCGTTGGCGAACACCGCCTTGCCGTCGGCGTCGATGAGGCCGTTCATGTGGTCGCCGTGCAGATGGGTCAGCAGCACGACATCGACCTGGGCGGGATCGTAGCCGGCGGCGCGCAGATTGCTGGCGACGTGGCCGAGCGAGGGGCCGAACAGGTGGGCGGCACCGGCATCGACCAGCACCAGCTTGTCGCCGGTGTTGATCAGGTAGGCGTTGACGGCGGTCTGCACTTTCGGCACCTGCAGGAAGTGGCGGGCGAGCAGGCGGTCACGGTCTTCGTCGCGCAGGTTCTTCAGCAGCCCGGTGTCGATCTCGATGGCACCGTCGTACAGCGCGGTGACTTCGATGTCGCCGAGCATCATCCGGTAGTAGCCGGGCACCTGGGTCTGGAGCTGCGGCGCGGCTGCGGTGGCGAAGCCGGCGCCGGCGGCGATCAGCACTGCGGCGGCGCAGTGCAGCAGCGGGCGCATCAGGCGGGATGGGGCGTTCTTCTGCATGGGATTCCTCGGTCGGGGTTCGAGCGCCGAGTATCCCATGAGCGTGCAAGCGCGCGGCGCCCGTTCAGGCGCTGGCCGGTTCCCAGGCCTCGGCGAGGATCTCGAAGGAGCGGCAGCGGGCGGCGTGATCGAAGATCTGCGCGGTGACGATCAACTCGTCGGCGCCGGTTTCGGCAATCAGTCGTTCCAGGCCGCGGCGCACGGTGTCGGCATTGCCGACGGCCGAGCAGGTGGTGGCCTCGTCGACGTATTGCCGTTCTGCCGGCGTCCAGCCCTGTTCCTCATCCAGCGCCGGTGGCTGCAGCAGGCCGCGATCGCCGCGGGCGATGCCGGCGAAGCGGTTGCGCAGCGAACTGAACAGCAGCCGGGCTTCGTCGTCGCTGTCGGCGGCGATGGCGTTGGCGCCGACCATGACATAGGGGCGTTCGAGTGCCGCCGAGGGCCGGAAGCGGCTGCGGTACAGGTCCACCGCGCGCAGCAGGAAGCGCGGCGCGAAGTGCGAGGCGAAGGCGAAGGGCAGGCCGAGGTGGGCGGCCAGTTCGGCGCTGAAGAGGCTGGAGCCGAGCAGCCAGATCGGTACCTCCAGGCCGGCGCCGGGTACGGCCTGCACTTTCTGGCCGGGCTGGGCCGGCTTGAAGTAGCCCTGCAGTTCCAGCACGTCCTGCGGGAAAGTCTCGTCGCTGTTGCCCAGGTTGCGGCGCAGTGCGCGTGCCGTCGTCTGGTCGGTGCCGGGCGCACGGCCGAGGCCGAGGTCGATCCGGCCCGGGAACAGGGATTCCAGGGTGCCGAACTGTTCGGCGATCACCAGCGGGGCGTGGTTCGGCAGCATGATGCCGCCGGCACCGACCCGGATGCGCCGGGTGTGCGCGGCGACGTGGCCGATGACCACCGCGGTGGCGGCGCTGGCGATGCCTGCCATGTTGTGGTGCTCGGCGAGCCAGTAGCGGTTGTAGCCGCTGCGGTCGGCGAGCTGGGCGAGTTCGCGCGTGTTGCGCAGTGCGTCGGCGGTGGTGCTGCCGGACGTCACGGGGGCGAGGTCGAGGACCGAGAGCGGGATGGGGGAGCGGGACATGGGGCTGCTGCTAGAATCGCGGCCTTTCATTACGCCACAGCCGCCGATGACTGCCAAGCCGATCGACGTCGTGATCCTGACCGAGGATCGTTACGTGCACCCCGACCCCGACGATTGGTACCAGGCACAGATTGCGCGCGAGGACGGCCTGGTGGCTGAAGCGCTGCAAGCGCAGGGCCTCAGCGTGGCGCGGCGTTCCTGGACCGATCCGGCGATGGACTGGCGCGTATGCGGCAGCCTGCTGTTCCGCACGACCTGGGATTATTTCGACCGCTTCGCCGAGTTCTCGCGCTGGCTGGACGCGGTGTCGGCGCAGACGCGCCTGTTCAACGACGCCGGCCTGATCCGCTGGAACGTCGACAAGCACTATCTGGCCGACCTGGCGGCGCGCGGCGTGGCGATCGCGCCGACGTGCTTCGTCGAGCGCGGCGAGGCGACCACGCTGGCGTCGATCATGGCGGCGCAGGGCTGGGACGAGATCGTCTTCAAGCCGGCGGTGTCGGGCGCGGCGCGGCTGACCTACCGTGTGGATCGGGCTTCGCTGGCCGGGCACGAACCGGTCTTCACCCGCTGTGTGGCGCAGGAGGCGATGCTGGTGCAGCGCTTCGAGCCGGCCATCCTCGCCGACGGCGAGCTGTCGCTGATCGTGATCGGTGGCCGCTGCACCCATGCCATCCGCAAGACCGCACGGGCGGGGGATTTCCGCGTGCAGGACGATCATGGCGGCACCGTGCATGCGCACCTGCCTTCCGCAGCCGAGCGCGCCTTTGCTGAAACCGCGGTCGCCGCCTGCCCGTCCCTGCCGCTGTATGCGCGGGTGGATTTCGTGCGCGATGGCGGCGGCTTCCGGCTGATGGAGCTCGAGATGATCGAACCCGAGCTGTTCTTCCGCTTCGATCCGCCGGCGGCAGAGGTACTGGCCGCGGCGCTGGCCGAAAAGCTGCGTTGAATCAAGGCGCTTTTTGCATCGCAGCATCATGATGCCCGGCGAAATCCGCATGCGACGGACAGCGCTGCGGTTAGAATTGCAACATTTATCAGATTCCGGGGACTCGTGATGATCCGACGCACGCTGCTGTTCGCTGCTCTGGCCTTGTCCATGCAGGGCGCAATGGCCAAGGACTGGGACAGCATCCGTTTTGCGACCGAGGGTGCTTATCCTCCGTTCAACACCGTGGACACCAGCGGTGCGGTGCAGGGTCTGGATGTGGATATCTCCAATGCGCTGTGCGAGGAGATGAAGGCGAGGTGTACCTGGGTGAAGCAGGAGTGGGACGGCATGATCCCGGCCCTGCTGAGCCGCAAGTTCGACGCCATCTCGGCCTCGATGTCGATCACCGAGGAGCGCAAGAAGCGCGTCGACTTCACCGACAAGTACTACGCCACGCCGCTCGCGCTGGTGGCGAAGAAGGGCAGCAGCCTGCTGCCCGAGCTGGACGTGCTGAAGGGCAAGCGCATCGGCGTGCAGCGCGGCACCGTGGCCGACACCTTCGCCACCCGTTTCTGGGCCGGGCAGGGCGTCAACGTGGTGCGCTACGCGCGCCAGGAAGAGGCTTATCTCGACCTTTCCTCCGGCCGCATCGATGCGGCCTGGGCGGACGCGCTGGTGGCCGACGGCGGCTTCCTGAAGCAGCCGGCGGGGGCCGACTACACCTTCGTCGGTGGTCTCTACCACGGCCGTACCGCCGAGGAAAAAGGCGTGATCGGCGAGGGCGTCGGCATCGCGATCCGCAAGCAGGACGCCGAGCTCAAGCACAAGCTCAACGCGGCGCTGGCGGCGATCCGTGCCAACGGCAAGTACGACGAGATCCGCAAGAAGTACTTCGACTACGACATCTACGGTGAGTGATTGCGGCGCGCGGGCGGGCGGCAAGGCCTGCGCGATCGTTCGTGTCCTGCGTCGGCGGCCCTGTGGTCGCCGACCCGTTTCTGAGCGCTGCGGTCGTCCCTGCCGGGGCTGAGCGCACGGCCTTTCCGATGCTTCACGGTTATCTACCTTCCCTTCTCGATGGTGCCTGGGTGACGCTGCGCGTGGCAGTGTTCTCGCTGCTGCTCGCGCTCGTGCTCGGCCTGCTCGGGGCCTCGTCGCGGCTGTCGCCCAATCGCCTGCTGCGCCTGCCGGCGACCGCCTACACCACCATCGTGCGCGGCATACCCGACCTGGTGATGATGCTGCTGATCTTCTACGGCGGGCAGGTGGGCATCAATCTGCTGACCGATGCGCTCGGGATGGACTACATCGACGTGAATCCCTTCGTCGCCGGTGTGCTGACGCTGGGCTTCATCTTCGGCGCCTATTTCACCGAGACCTTCCGCGGCGCCTTCATGGCGGTGCCGGCCGGCCAGCTCGAGGCCGGGCGCGCCTACGGCATGAGCAACTGGCAGGTCTTCAGCCGCATCCTGTTCCCGCAGATGCTGCGCCATGCGCTGCCGGGCCTGGGCAACAACTGGCAGGTGATGCAGAAGAGCACCGCGCTGGTGTCGATCATCGGCCTGTCGGACATCACCTGGCTGGCCGACCAGGCCGGCCGCAGCACGCGCGAGCCCTTCCTGTTCTATGCGGTGGTGTGCGTGTTTTATCTGGTGCTGACGGCGGTGTCGGGCCTGGTCTTCAACTGGCTCGAGCGGCGCTACTCGGTGGGTGTGCGGAGGGCGCAGACATGATCGAGTGGAGCCTGTTCGCCGAGAGCTGGCCATCGTATGCGTCCGGCCTGTGGCTGACGCTGCAACTGACCGTGCTGTCGCTGATCGCCGGCCTGCTGCTGGCGATTCCGCTTGCCGTGCTGCGTGTGTCCTCCAATCGCTGGCTGTCGGGGCCGGTGTGGGCCTACAGCTACTTCTTTCGCGGCACGCCGATGCTGGTGCAGTTGCTGCTGATGTACTACGGCCTCGGCCAGTTCGAGTGGGTTCAGGCGCAGTGGGATGCGGGCAGCCGCTTCTGGCTGCTGTTCCGCGACCCTTACGGCTGTGCGTTGATCACCTTCGCCCTCAACACCGGCGCCTACACCACCGAGATCATCGCCGGCGCGCTGCGGGCGATGCCGCATGGCGAGATCGAGGCCGCGCGCGCCTGCGGCATGAGCCGGTTCACGATGCTGCGGCGCATCCAGCTGCCCGGAGCGCTGCGGCGTGCGCTGCCGGCCTACAGCAACGAGATCATCTTCATGCTGCACGGTACGGCGATCGCCTCCACCGTGACCCTGGTGGATCTGACCGGCGCCGCGCGCAATGCCTATTCGCAGTTCTTCGCGCCCTTCGAGGCCTTCATCTTCGCCGGCCTGATCTATCTCGCCGTCACCTTCGCCCTCGTCGGCCTGTTCCGCATCGCCGAGCGGCGCTGGCTCGCCCACCTGCAGCCGCGCAAGCCGCTGGGCAAGGGCGCCTGAGCCCGTTTCAAGGATCCGTTTCTCATGACCCAGCTTACCGTCGAAGACCTGCACAAGCGCTACGGCGATCACGAGGTGCTGAAGGGCGTGTCGCTGTCGGCCGAGGCCGGCGACGTGATCACCATCATCGGCTCGTCAGGTTCGGGCAAGAGCACCTTCCTGCGCTGCATCAACTTCCTCGAGCAGCCCGATGCGGGGCGCATCAGCGTGGCCGGCGAGGAGATCCGCCTGGTGCCGGGCAGGGACGGGCATCTGAAGGTGGCGGACGCGAAACAGCTGCAGCGTCTGCGCACCCGGCTGGCGATGGTGTTCCAGCACTTCAACCTGTGGGCGCACATGACCGTGCTGGAGAACGTCGTCGAAGCGCCGGTGCATGTGCTCGGCGTGCCCAGGAAGCAGGCGCTCGAGCGCGCGATGGCCTATCTCGACAAGGTCGGCATCAGCCGCTTCAAGGACAGCTACCCGGCCCACCTGTCGGGCGGCCAGCAGCAGCGCGTGGCGATCGCGCGGGCGCTGGCGATGGAGCCGGCGGTGCTGCTGTTCGACGAGCCGACCTCGGCGCTCGACCCGGAGCTGGTCGGCGAGGTGCTGAAGGTCATGCGCGGGCTGGCGGAAGAGGGACGCACCATGGTGGTGGTGACCCACGAGATGGGCTTCGCGCGCGAGGTCTCCAGCCAGGTGATGTTCCTGCACCAGGGCCTGGCGGAAGAAAGCGGGCCGCCTGCACAGCTTTTCGGCCAGCCGAAGAGCGAGCGCCTGCGCCAGTTCCTGTCCGGCAACCTCAAGTAGGCAGGCGGCGCAGCCGGAGCGCGACCGCGCCGGTCCCGAGCACGCAGATCCCCAGCAGCGCGGCGAGGCCGGGCCAGTGTCCGGCCGTCCACGCGGTGCCGGCGAGGCTGCCGATGACGCTGGCGCCGAGGTAGTAGCTCGACAGGTAAAGCGCCGAGGCCAGCGCGCGCCGCTCGCCCGCGCGCCGTCCCACCCAGCCGCTGGCGAGCGCATGGGCGGCGAAGAAGCCGAAGGTGAATACGCCGACGCCGGCAATGATCATCCACAGCGGCTGGCCGAGCGTCAGCGCCAGTCCGGCGCCCATTACCGCGACCATGCGCCACATCGCCTTCTGCCGGCCGTGGCGCTCGGCCAGGCGCCCGCTCAGGGCCGAGGCCCCGGTGCCGACGAGGTAGAGCAGGAAAACCGCGCCGATCGCGCTCTGGCCGAGCAGGTAGGGCGGCTCCAGCAGGCGGAAGCCGAGGAAGTTGTACAGGCCGACGAAGGCGCCCATGGCGAGGAAGGCGACCAGGAACAGCCATGGCAGGCCGGGGTCGCGGTAGATGGCGAGGATGTCGCGCAGGATGCGCGCCGGTCTGGCGGAGCGCGGCTGGAAGTGGCGCGAATCCGGCAGCCGGCGCCAGAACACCAGCGCCGACAGCAGGCCGAAGACGCCGATCACGGCGAGCGCCGTGCGCCAGGAGCCGAGGTCGGCCAGCAATGCCGAGACGAAGCGTCCGCTCATGCCGCCCAGTGCATTGCCGGCGATGTACAGCCCCATTGCGCGCGCCTGGGCACTGGCGGCGACTTCCTCGCCGATGTAGGCCATCGCCGCCGCCGGCAGCCCGGCGATCACCGCGCCGAGCAGCGCGCGCAGCACCAGCAGCGAGAGGAAATCGGGCGCGAAGGCGCTTGCCAGCGCGAGCATCGCGGCGATCGCCAGCGCCCATTTCATGAGCTGCTGCCGCCCGAGCCGGTCGGCCAGCACGCTGCCCGGAATCAGCATCAGCGCGAGTCCGGCGGTGGTGGTCGATACCGTCAGGCTGGCGCTGGCGGCACTGACGCCGAATTCGCCGGCGAGCAGGGGCAGCAGCGACTGGGTGCTGTACACCAGCGCGAAGGTGGCGAAGCCGCCGACGAACATCGCCAGGTTGGCGCGGCGGTAGGCGGGCGTGCCCGCCTCGAGATGCGTGGAGCCGGCAGTGCCCGGACCCATGTTCGGCGGCTTCATGGAGCGGATCGGAACACGCTTGTTGCAGCGGACTCAGGCCGCGAAGAAACGATGCCGCGCCTCGCCGGGCAGCTCCATGCCGGTATTGCGCGCACGCTGCAGCAGTTCCCAGTAGTAGCGATAGGAGGCGCGGTCGTGCAGCCGGCCGCCATGCTGGATCGGTCCCCAGTCGGCATCCTGGGCGGCGATCAGGATCTGCGCGGCTTCCTCGACTTCGGAGAAGTCCGGCTGCATCGCGGCGACGATCGGCAGAATCTGGTTGGGATGGATGCTCCACATGCGCAGGTAGCCGAACTCGCGGCGGGCACGTTCGGCGTCGTGGCGGATGACGGCGACGTCCTGCAGCTCGGTGGTGACGTTGTGCGAAGGCACGACGCCGTTGGCGAGCGCGGCGGCGGAGATTTCGGTCTTGGCGCGGCTGACCAGCGGGTGTTCGAACTGGCCCGGGCTCTTCATCGCACTGCCGGGAATGGCGCCGTGGTGGCCGGAGACGAAATCCATCAGGCCGAAATCGAGCGATTCGACGCCGTCGAGCGCGGCGATCTCCCAGGCTTCGCGCAGCGCGCCGTGGGTCTCGATCAGCACATGCACCGGCAGCGCGCGCGTGTTGCCGCAGTCGGCCTCGATGTGGCGCAGCTCCGCGATCTGGGTCGCGGCATCGGCGGCCGAGCGGACCTTGGGCAGGGTGATGAAGGCCAGCCGCCGGCCGGCGCCGCGCACCAGGATGTCGAGATCCTGCATCCAGTGCGGATGGGTGATGTCGTGGATGCGCGCGCCGACGCGGCCGAAGTGGTTCTCGGCGCCGTTCACCACGCCCACCACCATCCGGGCGTGCTCGGCTTCGGCGCCTGCGCGGGCGCCGTCCTCGCAGTCGCAGGTGATGTCGAACACCGGGCCGAGCTCCTGCTGCAGCTTCAGTGCCTTGAGCATCAGCTTCTCGGCGCCGGCGTAATGGTCGACCGCGGGCAGGGCGGGAAAAGGCTTTTCGCCGGCGAACAGGACATCGGCAGGGTGCAGGCGCATGCGGGTTCTCCTCGAAGGCGGCACGGGAAACAAAAAGGGCCACGGATTCTACCCCGCGGCCCGGTGCAGACGCGGCCCGCAGGCCGCGTTGCGGTCTTACTTCAGCATGTCGGCAACGGCGGCACGCTCTTCTTCGAGTTCCTTCAGCGTGGCGTTGATCTTGCCCTGCGAGTACTCGTCGATTTCCAGGCCCTTGATGACCTTGAACTGGCCGTCCTTGCATTCGCACGGAACACCGAACACGATGCCTTCGGGGATGCCGTAGGCGCCGTCGGACGGCACGCCCATGGTGACCCAGTCGTCCGAGCCCAGCACCCAGTCGCGCACGTGGTCGATGGCGGCATTGGCGGCCGAGGCGGCCGAGGACAGGCCACGGGCTTCGATGATGGCGGCACCACGCTTGCCGACGGTGGGCAGGAAGACGTCGTTGTTCCAGGCGTGGTCGTTGATCAGCGCCTTGACGCTGTCGCCGTTCGATTCGCAGAAGCGGTAGTCGGCGTACATCGACGGCGAGTGGTTGCCCCACACGACCATCTTCTTCAGCGACGACACCGGACGGCCCGACTTGGCTGCCAGCTGCGACAGCGCGCGGTTGTGGTCCAGGCGCAGCATGCCGTGGTAGTTGTTCGGGTTGGTGCGGCCGACCTTGATCGCGGCGGCGCGGGCGATGTAGGCGTTGGTGTTGCAGGGGTTGCCGACGACCAGCACGCGCACGTCTTCCTTGGCGTTCTCGGCGATGGCCTTGCCCTGCACGGTGAAGATCGCGCCGTTGGCGGTCAGCAGGTCGGCACGTTCCATGCCGGGGCCGCGCGGACGGGCGCCGACCAGCAGGCAGACGTCGGCGTCCTTGAAGGCGACATTGGGGTCGTCGGTGGCGATCATGCCGGCCAGCAGCGGGAAGGCGCAGTCTTCCAGCTCCATCATCACACCCTTCACGGCCTTCTGGGCCTGGGGCAGGTCGAGCAATTGCAGGATCACGGGCTGGTCCTTGCCCAGCATTTCACCGCTGGCGATGCGGAACAGCAGGCTGTAGCCGATCTGGCCGGCGGCGCCGGTTACTGCAACGCGCATGGGGGCTTTGCTCATGTGAATACTCCCTCTATAAAGAAGACGGTCTGTGATGGCGGTATCGAGAATTCGCGCCTCTGCCGCACGGTGCGATGGATTCCGGCACATCATGCCGGACATTCGCGCCGCATGCATCAGGGGCGCGGAGATACTAAGAAGAAATGTCGAAGCTGTCAAATCATGACTTATATCTTATATAAGATATAAGACGAGGCATAGACGACTTGTTTTTTTTGTGCTCAAATGCGCGCATGTCACGGGAAGCTCCTACTTTCAGCCCGCTCTACCGCCAGATCAAGACCCTGATTCTTCAGGCTCTCGAATCCGGCGAGTGGCGGCCTGGCCAGGCGATTCCGAGCGAGCAGGAACTGGCGGCGCGCTTCAGCGTGTCGCAGGGTACCGTTCGCAAGGCGATCGATGAAATGGCTGCCGAGAACCTGCTCGTCCGCAAGCAGGGGAAGGGCACTTACGTCGCTTCGCACAATGATCCGAGGGCGTTGTTCCGTTTTCTGCGCCTGGTGCCGATGGATGGCGACCTGTCGCAGCCGCAGAGCGTACCGCTGGACTGCTGGCGCGCCAAGGCCGGCCAGGAAGCTTCGCGCATGCTGGGCATCGAGCCCGGGGCGCCGATCATCATCGTCCGCCGCCTGCTGAAGTTCTCGACCAAGCCGGTGGTGATCGACGAAATCTATCTGCCCGGGGAGATCTTCCAGGGGCTGACTTCGGAAGTGCTGCAGGACTGGAACGGTTCCCTGTACAGCCTGTTCGAGACCCGTTTCGGCCTGCGCATGATCCGCGCGCAGGAGCGCATCCGCGCCGTTGCCGCCGACCGCAATGCCAGCGAGGCGCTGAAGGTCGCCGAAGGCACGCCGCTGCTGTCGGTCGAGCGGGTCACCTACACCTACGGCGACAAGCCGGTCGAATGGCGGCGCGGCCTCTATTCGACGGCCGAGCACTTTTATCTGAATGAGTTGAATTGACGTAATGACGCACCGGGTGAGGGCGCTATAATTACTGATTACGTATAACGGTGTACGTATTTTCGAAGTCGACGGCGGATCTTTCGTCGTACATGTAGAGGGGAGTCTTCATGTCAGAAGTGACTGTACGCAAACCAAGGCCCAAGCACTTGGCCGTGAATCAGATCCGGCTGCCGCTGCCGGGTATCGTCTCGATCCTTCACCGGGTCAGCGGCGCGGGCCTGTTCCTGCTGCTGCCTTTCCTGCTGTATCTGCTCGATCGCAGCCTCGGTTCGCCCGAGACCTTCGATACCTTCAGCGCGGTGGTGGGGCATCCGCTGGCCAAGCTGCTGCTGCTGGGCCTGCTGTGGGCCTACATGCACCACTTCTGTGCCGGCATCCGTTTCCTGCTGCTCGACCTGCACAAGGGAACGGAACTTCAGGCCGCGCGCAATTCGTCGCGCATCGTTCTGATCGTGAGCATCGCGCTCACCGTGATCATCGGGGTGAAACTATGGTGAAGCGTCAACCTGTCGGTGCGCACTACGGCCTGAAGGACTGGATTGCGCAGCGTGCCACTGCGGTCTTCATGGCCATCTACACGATCATCTTCGCGGTCTGTACGCTGACTCTGTCCGAGTTCAGCTATGAGGCCTGGAGCGGCCTGTTCTCCAGCGGCCCCTTCCGCTTCCTGAGCTTCCTGTTCTTCCTGTCGCTGTTCTATCACGCCTGGATCGGCGTGCGCGACATCTGGATGGACTACGTCAAGCCGGACGGCCTGCGCCTGTCGCTGCATCTTGTCACTCTCTTCTTGCTCGTCGGCTATGCCGGCTGGGCGGCCCAGATCCTTTGGAGGCTGTAAGCGTGAACGTCGCCAAGCGTACCTTTGATGCAGTCATCGTCGGCGCGGGTGGTGCAGGCCTGCGCGCTGCCCTGCAACTCTCCGAAGCCGGCCTGAAGACGGCCGTCCTGACCAAGGTCTTCCCGACGCGTTCGCACACGGTTGCAGCGCAGGGCGGTGTGGCCGCCTCGCTGGGCAACACCACCGAGGACAACTGGCACTGGCACATGTACGACACCGTGAAGGGCTCGGACTGGCTGGGCGACCAGGATGCCATCGAGTTCATGGTCAAGAAGGCCAACGAGGTCGTCGTCGAACTCGAACACTACGGCATGCCCTTCGACCGTACCGACAACGGCAAGATCTACCAGCGCCCGTTCGGCGGCCACTCGATGAACTACGGCCAGGCGCCGGTGATGCGCTCCTGTGCAGCCGCCGACCGTACCGGCCACGCCATGCTGCACGCGCTGTACCAGCGCAACGTGCGCGCCAACACCCAGTTCTTCGTCGAGTGGAACGCGCTCGACCTGATCCGCAACAGCGAAGGCGACGTGCTCGGCGTCACCGCGATCGAAATGGAAACCGGCGAGGTCTCCATCTTCCACGCCAAGGCGACGATCTTCGCCACCGGCGGCGCGGGCCGCATCTACTACAGCTCCACCAACGCCTTCATCAACACCGGTGACGGCCTGGGCATGGCGGCGCGTGCCGGCATCCCGCTGGAGGACATGGAGTTCTGGCAATTCCACCCCACCGGCGTGGCCGGCGCGGGCGTGCTGATCACCGAGGGCGTGCGTGGCGAGGGCGGCATCCTGCGCAACAGTAGCGGCGAGCGCTTCATGGAGCGCTATGCGCCCAACCTGAAGGATCTGGCCTCGCGCGACGTGGTCTCGCGCTCGATGGTGACCGAGATCAACGAAGGCCGCGGCTGCGGTCCTGACAAGGACCACGTGCTGCTCGACATCACCCACCTGGCGCCCGAGAACATCATGAAGCGCCTGCCGGGCATTCGCGAGATCTCGATCCAGTTCGCCGGAATCGACCCGATCAAGGCGCCGATCCCGGTCGTGCCGACCTGCCACTACCAGATGGGCGGCATCCCGACCAACTACAAGGGCCAGGTCATCGTGCCGAAGGACGGCAACCCGAACACCCCGGTGGTCGGGTTCTACGCCGCCGGCGAGTGCGCCTGCGCCTCGGTGCACGGCGCCAACCGCCTGGGCACGAACTCGCTGCTCGACCTGCTGGTGTTCGGCAAGTCGGCCGGCGAGAGCGTGGTCGAGGACTTCCAGTCCGGCAACCTGTCGCTGAAGCCGCTGCCGGCCGATGCCGCCGACCTGTCGCTGGCGCGCATCGCCCGCCTGGAAAACCAGAAGAACGGTACCGACGTGCATGAAGTGCGTCTGGCCATGCAGCGCACGATGCAGAAGCACGCCGGCGTGTTCCGCTTCAACGAACTGCTGACCGAAGGCGTCGCCCGCATCCTCGAAGTGGCCGAGCAGTCGTTGCATACCGAGATCGGCGACAAGTCGAAGGTGTGGAACACCGCCCGCACCGAGGCGCTGGAACTGGACAACCTGATCGAAGTCGCCAAGGCGACCATGATCTCGGCCGAGGCGCGCAAGGAATCGCGCGGCGCCCACGTCCGCGACGACGCGCCGGATACGGCAGAGAATCCCAACGGCCGCGACGACAAGAACTGGCTCAAGCACACGCTGTGGTACCGCGACGGCAACCGCCTCGACTACAAGCCGGTGAACCTGAAGCCGCTGTCCGACGACGTGGAACCCATCGCGCTCGCCAAGCGCACCTACTGAGCGCGGGAGAACAAACAACATGAGCAAGCGTACCGTTCATTTCAAGATCTATCGCTACGATCCGGACAAGGACGAGAAGCCCTACATGCAGGACATCTCGGTCGAGCTGGAAGCTTCCGACAAGAAGCTGCTCGACGCCATCGTCCGCCTCAAGACCAAGGACGACACCCTGTCGTTCCGCCGTTCCTGCCGCGAAGGCGTGTGCGGCTCGGACGCGATGAACATCAACGGCAAGAACGGCCTGGCCTGCCTGACCGACGTCGACAGCCTGCCGCAGCCGATCACGCTGCGTCCGCTGCCCGGCCTGCCGGTCATCCGCGACCTGATCGTCGACATGACGCAGTTCTTCAAGCAGTACCACTCGATCAAGCCCTACCTGGTCAACAACGACCCGCCGCCCGAGCGCGAGCGCCTGCAGTCGCCGGACGACCGCGAGGAGCTCAACGGTTTGTACGAGTGCATCCTGTGCGCCTGCTGCTCGACCTCGTGCCCGTCGTTCTGGTGGAACCCGGACAAGTTCGTCGGCCCGGCCGGCCTGCTGGCCGCCTACCGCTTCCTGGCCGACACCCGCGACCAGGACACCAATGCGCGTCTCGACAACCTCGAAGACCCGTACCGCCTGTTCCGCTGCCACTCCATCATGAACTGTGTCGACGTCTGTCCGAAGGGTCTGAATCCGACCCGCGCGATCGGCAAGATCAAGGATATGATGGTCCGCCGTGCGGTCTGAGGACGAGGTCGGCACATGAGCATCAACAGGGGGCGTGTCCGCTGGCAGTGTCGTCGGGCCTTGCTCGAACTCGATCTCGTGTTCGAGCGCTTCCTGGAGCGGCACTTCGATCGTCTCAGCGACGATCAGATAGCGGATCTGGACGACCTGCTGCGTTGCGAGGACCACGACCTGTGGGGCATGGTCAATGGCAGCAAGGCATGTGAGACGGACCGCTGGAAGGAGATGATCGGCCTGCTGCGTCAGCCCTGACGCAGCAGATATGATCACGATACGACAAGCAGTTAAACCGGCTAGTAGAAGGGACGATCTATGAGCACTGAACGCACTGCAACGCTGACCGTCGATGGCAAGACCGTCGAATTTCCGGTGATGACCGGCACGCATGGCAACGATGTCATCGACATCCGCACCCTGGGCGCCAAAACCGGTCTGTTCACCTACGATTCTGGCTTCCTGTCGACTGCGAGTTGCAAGTCGAACATCACCTTCATCGATGGTGACAAGGGCGAACTGCTGTATCGCGGCTATCCGATCGAGCAACTGGCCGACAACTGCAACTTCCTCGAGGTCGCCTACCTGCTGAAGAACGGCGAACTGCCGAATGCCACGCAGAAGTCCGATTTCGAGAACACGATCAAGCGGCACACCATGCTGCACGATCAGATGACCAAGTTCTACTCGGGCTTCCGCCGCGACGCGCACCCGATGGCGGTCATGGTCGGCGTCGTCGGCGCGCTGTCGGCCTTCTACCACGAGGCGCTGGACTTCTCCGACGCCGAGCACCGCAGCATCTCGATCAACCGCCTGATCGCCAAGCTGCCGACGATCGTCGCGATGGCCTACAAGTACAACAAGGGCGAGCCCTTCATGTACCCGCGCAACGACCTCGACTACACCGCCAACTTCATGCACATGATGTTCGGCACGCCGTGCGAGAAGTACGAGCCGAACCCGGTGCTGGTGCGTGCGCTCGACGTCATCTTCACGCTGCATGCCGACCACGAGCAGAACGCCTCCACCTCCACGGTGCGTCTGGCCGGCTCTTCCGGTGCCAATCCCTTCGCCTGCATCTCGGCCGGCATCGCCTGCCTGTGGGGTCCGGCGCATGGCGGCGCCAACGAAGCTTGCCTGAACATGCTGGAAGAAATCGGCGACGTCTCGCGCGTCGGCGAATACATCGAGCGTGCCAAGGACAAGAACGACAGCTTCAAGCTGATGGGCTTCGGCCACCGCGTCTACAAGAACTTCGACCCGCGCGCCAAGCTGATGGGCAAGGTCTGCGCCGAGGTGCTGGCTGAGCTGGGCCTGGAGAACGACCGCCTGTTCAAGCTCGCCAAGGAGCTTGAGAAGATCGCGCTGGAAGACGAGTACTTCGTCGAGAAGAAGCTCTACCCGAACGTCGACTTCTACTCGGGCATCGTGCAGAAGGCGCTGGGCATCCCGACCTCCATGTTCACCTGCATCTTCGCCCTGGCGCGGACGGTGGGCTGGATCACCCAGTGGGAAGAAATGATCACCGATCCGGAATACAAGATCGGCCGCCCGCGCCAGCTCTATACCGGCACGGCGCGACGCAACGTTCCGGCGATCGAACAGCGTCCGTAAGAGACGATGGAGAGGGGAGGGAGACATCGCCGAACCTGACGACCAGCGGGGTGAACGCGTGCGCGCGTTCATCCCGTTTTTCCATCGGAGTTCGCTCGACGGTTTCTCCGATCACCGCATTACCTGCAAGCAGCGCAACAGACAATACAGGTGGCTTTCATCATGATGAAGCAACTCGAACAGACCTCGCATTTGTTCGGCTCGAACGCGCCGTTCATCGAAGAGCAATACGAGAATTACCTCGCCGATCCGAGCTCCGTTTCGGACGAATGGCGCAACTATTTCGACCAGCTGCAGAGCCAGCCCAGCGTCGTCGCGCGTGACGTCGCGCACGGCCCGGTGATCGCCGCTTTCGAGCAGATGGCCAAGCGCGGCCCGGTCCGCACCGTGGTCGCCGGCGACGGCGAGGACAAGCAGCAGGTTTCGGTACTGCAGCTGATCAACGCCTATCGCTTCCTGGGCAACCGCTGGGCCAATCTCGATCCGCTCAAGCGCACCGAGCGCCCGCAGATCCCCGAACTCGAACCGTCCTACTACGGCTTCACCGAAGCCGACCTGTCGAAGAGCTTCAACGTCGGCTCCTTCCACGGCTTCTCGACCGAACGCGCCAGCCTGCGCGAGATCCTCGAAGCGCTGCGCCAGACCTACTGCAGCTCGATCGGCTCGGAGTACATGTACATCTCTGACATCACGCAGAAGCGTTGGATCCAGAGCCGGCTGGAAAGCGTGCGCGGCACGCCGAAGTTCTCCGTCGAGGTGAAGAAGCGCATCCTGGAACGCACCACGGCCGCGGAAACGCTCGAGCGCTACCTGCACACCCGCTACGTCGGCCAGAAGCGCTTCTCGCTCGAAGGCGGCGAGAGCGCCATCGTCGCGATGGACGAGATCGTCCGCGTCGGCGGTAGCCTGGGCGTGGCCGAAACCGTGATCGGCATGGCCCACCGCGGCCGCCTCAACGTGCTGGTCAACACCCTGGGCAAGTCGCCGTCGATGCTGTTCTCGGAATTCGAGGGCAAGGCCGCCGCCGACCTGACCGCGGGCGACGTGAAGTACCACATGGGCTTCTCCAGCGACGTCATGACGCCGGGCGGCCCGATGCACCTGACGCTGGCCTTCAACCCGTCCCACTTGGAAATCATCAACCCGGTGGTCGCCGGTTCGGTCTATGCGCGCCAGATCCGCCGCGGCGATGCCGACAAGGGCCAGGTGCTGCCGGTGCTGATCCACGGCGACGCCGCCGTCGCCGGCCAGGGCGTCAACCAGGAAATGCTGAACTTCTCCCAGACCCGCGGCTACGGCACGGGCGGGACGGTTCACCTGGTCATCAACAACCAGATCGGCTTCACCACCTCCGATCCGCGCGACTACCGCTCCTCGCTGTACTGCACCGACATCTTCAAGATGGTCGAGGCGCCGATCTTCCACGTCAATGGCGACGATCCCGAAGCGGTGGCCTTCGTCACCGCGCTGGCAGTCGAATTCCGCCAGGAGTTCAAGAAGGACGTGGTCGTCGACATCGTCTGCTTCCGCAAGCTCGGCCACAACGAGCAGGACGAGCCGATGGTCACCCAGCCGCTGATGTACCGCAACATCCAGAAGCACGCGGGCACGCGCAAGCTCTACGCCGACCGCCTGGTGGCCGAAGGCAGCATCGGCGCCGACGACCCGGAGAAGATGATCGCCGAATACCGCGAGCATCTCGACCGCGGCGAGCTGCTGTACAACCCGGTGCTGTCGGGCCACAACCGCCAGTTCTCGGTGGACTGGACGCCCTTCCTGAAGCAGCCCTATACCGACGCGGCCGAGACCGCCATTCCGGTGCAGGAAATCAAGCGTCTCGGCGAGCGCCTGAGCACCGTACCCGAAGGTTTCGCGCTGCATTCGCGGGTCAAGAAGATCATCGACGACCGCGCCGCGATGGCGCGCGGCGAACTGCCGCTCGACTGGGGCATGGGCGAGAACCTGGCCTATGCCAGCCTGCTCGCGCAGGGCTATGGCGTGCGCGTCTCGGGTGAGGACGTCAATCGCGGCACCTTCTTCCACCGCCATGCCGCGCTGCACGACCAGCGCCGCGAGCGCTGGGACGAAGGCACCTGGAAGCCGCTGGATCACATCCAGGATGGGCAGGCCCGCTTCCAGTGCTACGACTCGGTGCTGTCCGAGGAAGCGCTGCTGGCGTTTGAATACGGCTACTCCACCACCGAACCCAACGAGCTCGTCGTCTGGGAAGCCCAGTTCGGCGACTTCGTCAACGGTGCCCAGGTCGTCATCGACCAGTTCATCAGCTCGGGCGAAGCCAAATGGGGCCGCCTGTCGGGCCTGGTGATGATGCTGCCGCACGGCTACGAAGGGCAGGGGCCGGAGCACTCGTCGGCCCGTCCCGAGCGCTTCATCAGCCTCGCCGCCGAGAACAACTGGCAGATCGCGGTGCCGACGACGCCGGCCCAGGTCTTCCACCTGCTGCGCCGCCAGATGGTCCGCCGCCTGCGCAAGCCGCTGATCATCATCACGCCGAAGTCGCTGCTGCGCCACAAGGAAGCGATCTCGTCGATCGACGAACTGGCCAACGGCCACTTCCAGACGGTGATTCCGGAGGTCGAGAACCTCGACCCGAAGAAGGTCAAGCGCGTGGTGCTGTGCCAGGGCAAGATCTATTACGAGCTGCTGGCCCACCGCCGCGACAACAACATCACCGATACCGCGCTGGTGCGTGTCGAACAGCTCTATCCCTTCCCGGCCGAAGCTTTCGCCAAGGCGATCGAGCAGTTCCCGAACGCCAAGGAAGTCGTCTGGTGCCAGGAAGAGCCGCGCAACCAGGGTGCCTGGTACTGGCTCGCTTCGCGCCAGCATCTGGTCAACGTGCTCGGCAAGCGCAAGCTGCTGCTGGTCAGCCGGCCGGCCTCGGCGTCGCCGGCGGTGGGCTACTACGCCAAGCACAACGAGCAGCAGAAGGCCGTCATCGAGAACGCCTTCGGCCCGATCCGCGACACCACGCCGCAGTCGCCGAACTGATGTCCCAGAACCGATAGAAAGAACAGGGAGAGAACTCCATGCTGATCGAAGTGAAAGTACCGCAGCTTTCCGAATCCGTTTCCGAAGCCACCCTCGTGTCCTGGCACAAGAAGGCGGGTGACGCCGTCTCGCGCGACGAGAACCTGATCGACATTGAGACCGACAAGGTCGTGCTCGAGACGCCGGCGCCGGCCGACGGCGTGCTGGTCGAAATCATCAAGAACGACGGCGACACCGTGACCTCGGGCGAGCTGATCGCCCGCATCGACACCGAGGCCAAGGCCGCCGCCGGTGCGGCGCCCGCCGCCGAGCCGGTGCCGGCGGTGACCGCGCCGCCGGCTGCCGCCGCCTCGTCGGCCGCCGGTGCCGCGAGCCCGGCCGCGCGCAAGATCCTCGACGAGAAGGGCATCGCCGCCGCCGACGTTGCCGGTAGCGGCCGTGGTGGCCGCGTCACCAAGGGCGACGCCGCTGCCGCCCAGCCGAAGGCGGCCGCCGCCGCGCCGGCGCCCGCGGTGCTCACCGCTGTCGGCGACCGTCCGGAAGAGCGCGTGCCGATGACCCGCCTGCGCGCCCGCATCGCCGAGCGCCTGATCCAGTCGAAGAACGAAAACGCCATCCTGACCACGTTCAACGAAGTGAACATGGCGCCGGTGATGGCGCTGCGCAAGCAGTACGGCGACAAGTTCGAGAAGGCGCACGGCGTGCGTCTGGGCTTCATGGGCTTCTTCGTCAAGGCTGCCGTGGCCGCGCTGAAGAAGTACCCGATCCTGAACGCCTCGGTCGATGGCAACGACATCGTCTACCACGGCTACATCGACATCGGCATCGCGGTCGGCTCGCCGCGCGGCCTGGTGGTGCCGATCCTGCGCAACGCCGAATCGATGTCGATCGCCGACATCGAGCTGAAGATCGCCGAGTTCGGCCAGAAGGCCAAGGACGGCAAGCTGTCGCTGGAAGATCTGTCCGGCGGCACCTTCTCGATCTCCAACGGCGGCGTGTTCGGCTCGATGATGTCGACCCCGATCATCAACCCGCCGCAGTCGGCGATCCTCGGTATCCATGCCACCAAGGACCGCCCGGTGGCCGAGAACGGCCAGGTCGTGATTCGTCCGATCAACTACCTGGCGATGTCCTACGACCACCGCATCATCGACGGCCGTGAAGCCGTGCTGGGCCTGGTGACGATGAAGGAGGCGCTGGAAGATCCGGCCCGCCTGATCCTCGACGTCTAAACTACACGAACAGGGGCGCGTTCCACCGCAGGGTTCCGGCTCGTGCGGCGGGGCAGCGCCCCGTTTTTCTGCAGGAGAGATGAATGTCCCAAGAATTCGACGTCCTCGTCATCGGCGGCGGCCCCGGCGGCTATGTCGCGGCCATCCGTGCAGCCCAGCTCGGTTTCAAGACCGCATGCTGCGAATCCAATCCCTATGCCGACCCCAAGGGTGAGCCCCGCCTCGGCGGCACCTGCCTGAACGTCGGCTGCATTCCGTCCAAGGCGCTGCTGCACACCTCGCACCTGTTCGAGGAAGCCGGCCACGGCTTCGAGAGCCAGGGCATCAGCGTCGGCACGCCCAAGATCGACGTCGCCAAGATGATCGCGCGCAAGAGCGGCATCGTCGACCAGCTCACCGGCGGCATCAAGGGTCTGTTCAAGAAGAACAAGGTCACGCTGCTGAACGGCCACGGCGCCTTCGCCGGCAAGGGCGACGCCGGCTGGCACGTCAAGGTCGGCGAGGAGCTGATCGTCGCCAAGCAGGTCATCGTCGCCACCGGTTCGGCGCCGCGCCACCTGCCGGGCATCCCGGTCGACAACAAGATCGTCTGCGACAACGTCGGCGCGCTCGACATCGACGCCGTGCCGAAGAAGCTCGCGGTGATCGGCGCCGGCGTGATCGGCCTCGAGATGGGTTCGGTGTGGCGCCGCGTGGGTGCGGACGTCACCGTGCTCGAAGCCATGCCCGACTTCCTCGCCGCCGCCGACCAGGACGTCGCCAAGGAAGCGCTGAAGGTCTTCACCAAGCAAGGCCTCAAGATCAAGCTCGGCGTGCAGATCGGCGAAGTCAAGGTCGGCAAGAAGGGCGTCACGATCAACTACAAGGACAAGGATGGCGCCGACCAGAAGCTCGAAGCCGAGCGCCTGATCGTGTCGGTCGGCCGCGTGCCGAACACCGACGGCCTGAACCCGGAAGCCGTCGGCCTGAAGATCACCGAGCGTGGCATGATCGAAGTCGACGACCATTGCCGCACCAACCTGCCCGGCGTGTGGGCGGTGGGCGACGTGGTGCGCGGCCCGATGCTGGCGCACAAGGCGATGGAAGAGGCGGTGATGGTCGCCGAGCTGATGGCGGGCCAGGCCGGCCACTGCAATTTCGACACCGTGCCGTGGGTCATCTACACCAGCCCCGAGATCGCCTGGGTCGGCAAGACCGAGCAGCAGCTCAAGGCCGCGGGTGTCGCCTACAAGGTCGGCAAGATTCCCTTCCTCGCCAATGGCCGCGCGCTCGGCATGGGTGACCCGACCGGCTTCGTCAAGATGCTGGCCGACGCCAACACCGACCGCATCCTCGGCGTGCACATCATCGGCGCCAATGCCTCGGAGCTGATCTCCGAAGCCGTGGTGGCGATGGAGTTTGCCGGCTGCAGCGAAGACCTGGCGCGCATCTGCCACGCCCACCCGACGCTGTCGGAAGTGGTGCATGAAGCGGCGCTGGCCTGCGACAAGCGCCCGCTGCACTTCTGATCGACCTGCAGCACCAGGAGGGGTGAGACGCGGGGGTTGCCTCGCACTCACCCCTTTTCCCGTCAAGCTCCTCCGCTTTCACCCATGCCCCATCGCACCCTCAACGTCCCCGAGCGCGGGATGATCGACGCCTACGAGGCCCAGCTCGCGGCGCGCGGCTTCAAGTCCGACCCCGCCCAGCGCGGCGCGGTGCAGCGCCTGCAAGCGCTCTACACCGAACTGGTGGGCTTCAAGGCGGCTCGCCGCGGCACGCTGCGCAAGCTGTTCGCGCGGCCGAAGATGCCGCGCAGCGTGTATTTCTGGGGCGGCGTGGGGCGCGGCAAGAGCTTCCTGATGGACTGCTTCTTCGACTGCGTGCCCTACCAGCGCAAGCGCCGCGTGCATTTCCACGCCTTCATGCAGGAAGTGCAGAACGACCTGAAGCGCTTCAACAACGAAGCCGATCCGCTGCAGAAGGTCGCCGACCGCATCGCGGCGCAGACCCGGCTGCTGTGCTTCGACGAATTCCACGTCTCCGACATCGCCGACGCGATGATCCTCGGCCGCCTGCTGGAAGCACTGTTCGCGCGCGGCGTCATCTTCGTGATGACCACCAACTACCCGCCCGACGGCCTGTATCCGAACGGCCTGATGCGGGTCAATTTCCTGCCGACGATCGAGTTCATCAAGAAGAACTTCGACGTCATCGAAGTCGATGACGGCACCGACTACCGCTTGCGCACGCTGGAGACGCTGGAGATCTTCCTGGTGCCGCACGATGCCACTGCCGAGCGCAAGCTCGAAGAGGACTTCGTCCGCCTCGCCGGCGGCACCGGCGAAACCGGCGAAGTCGAGATCCTCGAGCGCAAGCTGAAGGTGGTGCGCAAGGCCCCAGGGGTGATCTGGTTCGACTTCGATGCCCTGTGCCGCGGCGCGCGCTCGCAGAACGACTACCTCGAGATCGCGCGCGAGTACCACACGCTGCTGCTGTCCCGGGTGCCGAAGATGTCGCCGTCGGACGCCTCCGAGGCTCGGCGCCTGACCTGGCTGATCGACGTGCTCTACGACCACCGCGTCAAGCTCATCGTCAGCGCCGAGGCGCCGGCCTACGAGCTGTATACCGAAGGCCAGAACGCGCACGAGTTCGTGCGCACCGTCAGCCGCTTGATCGAGATGCGCACGCGCGACTACCTGGCCGAGGCGCATCGGGTCGAGTAGGACTGGCTTGCCCTCGAAGCGTCCAAGGGCCATGCTCGACCTCGCGGAGCACTTCCCCTCGGGGCTTTGAAGATGTCATCGATACAGAAACGCCCGGTACCGCATGGTCCGGGCGTTTTCGTGACGAGGTGCCGATCCTGCGACCGGATCGCCGGCCGCTGGAGCATCGGCAGCCGGGCCGGCCCTCTTCGGCCTCAGCTGCCGATCACACCGCCGTCATCCTTGGTGATGATGATGGTCGCCGAGCGCGGCACCGAGCTGCCGCCGTCCGGCCAGTGGCTGTCGCCGTCCTCGCCGGGGTGCTGGATGTTGATGAACATCGTCTTGCCGTCCGGGGTGAAGGTCTGGCCGGTCACCTCGCACTCCTTCGGGCCGACGAAGAAGCGGCGGATTTCCTTGCTGACCGGATCGGCGCACAGCATCTGGTTGTTGCCCTGGCCTTCGTATTCGCCGGCGTTGCTGTAGTTGCCGTCGGTCTGGATCCACAGCCGGCCGTCCGGGTCGAAGCCGAGGCCGTCGGGGCTGTTGAAGGTGTTGTCGGCGGTGACGTTGTCCGAGCCGGACTTCAGTTCGTTGCGGTCGGTGTATTTCACCGGATTGCCGGCGAGCACGAAGATGTCCCATTCGAAAGTGGTCGCCTTCGGATCGTTGCCGGCCTCGCGCCAGCGCACGATCTGGCCGTAGCGGTTCTGCGCGCGCGGGTTGGCTTCGTCGGTGACGCTGCGGCCCGAGTTGTTCGTCAGCGTGACATAGACTTCGCCGCTGTCCGGATGCACCGCGACCCATTCGGGGCGGTCCATCTTGGTCGCGCCGACCGCATCGCCGGCGAGGCGGGCATGAATCAGCACCTCGGCCTGGTTGGCGAAACCGGCCAGTTCCGGCGTGGTGCCGTGGTCGAGCAGCACCCATTCGCCATCGCCCATGAAGTCGCCGCTGACCGCGCCATCCTTGAATTTGGCGACGTAGAGCTTGCCCGAGTCGAGCAGGTTGGCGTTGTTGCGCTGGTCGCCGGCCACGTACTTGCCGTCGGAGACGAACTTGTAGATGTAGTCGTTCGCCTGGTCGTCGCCCATGTAGACCACCACGGTGCCGTCCGCGGCGATGCGGTAGGCGGCATTCTCGTGCTTGATGCGGCCCAGCGCGGTGCGCTTCTTCGGCGTCGATTCGGCATCGAAGGGGTCGATCTCGACGATCCAGCCGAAGCGGTTGGATTCGTTCGGCTCCTTCTTGTAGTCGAAGCGGTCGTGGAACAGTTCCCAGCCGTAGGCGGTGGCGCCGGAGGACAGGCCGTAGCGCTTCTGCGCGGCGCTGCGGCCGTCACCGGCGATGGTGGTGCCGAAGTAGGTGTTGAAGTTCTCCTCGCAGGCGAGGTAAGTGCCCCACGGCGTCCAGCCGTTGCCGCAGTTGTTGAAAGTGCCCAGCGCGAGGGTGCCGGTGGGGTCGGCGCTGGTCTGCAGCAGCGCATCGCCGGCCGCCGGGCCGGTCAGGCGCATCGGCGTGGCGGCGGTGATGCGGCGGTTGTAGCGCGAGCCGAGCTTGATCTCCCACTTGCCCGCGGCGTTTTTTGCGATGTGGATCACCGACACGCCGTGCGCGTTGATCGCCTTGTTGGCCTGGTCGAGCGTGGTGATCGTGGTGTCCTGGGTGCCGAACAGCCAGGTGTAGGTCGCGGCACCGCTGGTGGTGACGTATTCGTGGTTCATCACCAGCAGGCCTTCGTCGCTGTTGCCTTCGGTCAGCGGGAAGAAGTGCATGCCGTCGTGGTTGTCGCCGACCTGGCGGGCCTGGGCGGCGGCATCGTCGCGGCCGTTCTGCCACGCCGGGTCGCCGGCGAACAGCGGCGTGCCCCAGGGCGCGAACACGGTGGCGGTGTAGCCGGCGGCGATGCGCACGTCGTCGCCGGTGAAGATCGGGATCGCCTGGAAGCCGAGCAGCGAAGCCGGTTCCTGCGGGGTTTCGGCGACGTCGTCATCGTCGTCGTCATCGCTGTTACAGGCCGACAGCGAGCCGGCCAGGAAAACGGCGGCCGACAGCCCCAGCCCGCTTTTCAGGAAGCCGCGGCGGCTGACGGCGCGTTCGACGACGGCCTGGAAGTGCTCGTTGTCGGAAGTGTTGCTCGGCAGGTCTTCGAGCATTTCAAGCTTGTTCATTGGCTTCATTTCTCCAGGTTGGGATCCAGCGAGCGAGGATTCTCGTCATGCCGCGTTACGACACGGTGAAGCTTTCCTTACCGCTGTGTGCTGCGGGTGCGGCAACTCACCAGGAGAAGCGCAGTGCACCGTCCGCTGCCGGGCGCGCGAGGTCGGCAGTCAGCGCGCCGATCTGGCGCAGCAGCTCGCGCTCGCCAGCCAGGGTGATCTCGCCCTTGCTGCGTCCGTCCGGTTTCACGTCGACCTTGCCGGCGGCCGTCAGCCGGTTGCGTTCGTCGCCGGCGAGGGCGAGCCTCAGGCCACCGGCGCCGGCATCGGCGTCGAGTGTGTAGCTTCCCAAGCGCGCATCCGGCAGCACGTCCAGCGACAAGGCGGCCACCGTGAGCTGCAGCCGGCCATCGCAGGCGAGCGCCCAGTTGCAGCGTTCCAGCCTGCCGTTGGCATGCAGTTCGCCGTTCCAGCCGAGGCGGGCGGCCGGATGGGGCAGGGTCCGTAGCAGTGGCGCCAGCGGCAGGCCGGTGCCGGGCAGCTCGAGGTCGAAACCGCGTGGCGAGACGAGCAGCCTGGCGGGAGGCTGCTCGTCGACGGCAAGCGCAAGCGCGATGCGGCCTCGCCATAGCTCGCCGAAGTCGAAGCGCCAGGCGATCTCGGCCCAGGGGCGGAAATTGCCCGCCTCGCGCTCGACCAGCAGCCCGCTGCCGCGCCACAGCGTGCCCTGGCCGGCGCTCAGCCGGATACGGCCTTCGCTCACGCGCTCCAGGCCGCGATCCAGCAGCGAGGCCGGTGCGCAGGCGATGGCGAAGCCCAGCACCAGGCCCGTCAGACACAGTGCGCGCAAGGCCGGGGAAGTCGCCAGGGTCCGCATCAGCGCGTCATGCCGTCGCGGTCGAGCACGGCGGTGTAGCGGCCGCCCGCAGCGCCGTCGAACTGCATTTCCGCGACCCGCAGGCCGTATTCGGCGTGGATTTCTCCCAGCCAGGGCAGCAGGAGGGGGAGAGCAGCGTGGCCGGCGATGTGGAAAGCCTGGCCGCCGCCGGCTTCGATGTCGACTTCGAGGCCGTGCGACGCGGCGCTGGCGCCCAGCAGCGCGGCATCGGCCACGGCGAGCGTGCGCGGCGCCTGGCGCAGCCGGGCGAGTTCGGCTGCGTCGCGCTCCATGCGCACGAGGCTTTCGGCGAGCAGCGGAAGCTGGCGATCCAGGCGTGCCCGCTCGGCAAGCAGGCTTTCTGTACCGAGCAGCAGGACCACGGCCAGCACGACGGCGAGGGCGGTGCGCAGGGTGCGCCGTTCGCGTGGAGACAGGCGCTGCACGATCATGCGGCAGCGTTCGGCGGGAGCGAAAGTCATCAGGGTTTTCATGTGGGCTCAGGCGATATCGGGATCGGGTGGAATGTTGCCGGAGCGGCGATCACGGGCTGGACGGCAAGGAACTGCATCGATGCAGTGGGCCGGGAGCGGCGCCGAGTGATGGACACCGGGGAGGGGCGGGCCGGAAAAGACATGGAATCAAGGGGTCGGAGACAGCCTCAGCCGCCGGCCGTCGCCTTCCGCTGCCACCGTGAAGCCGCGCCGGACGAGGCGGGTGCCGAGTGCCGGGTTCGACGGGGAAGCGGTGCTGGGCGTGGCCGGCAGGTCGACGCTCAGGCCTCGATCGCGGTAGCTGAAGGCGGTGGGCAGGGTGCCGCTTGCGTCGACGACGGCGCCGAGCATGGACAGCATGTCGTCTTCGGCCAGTTCGCCCTGCATGCGGCGCGCATCGCGCAAGGCGCGCTGAAGCTGGCGCGCCGGAGCGACGGCGGGCATGCCGGGCAGGGCGCCGGCAAACACCCGTGCCTGGCGCTGCTCCAGCCGGGCGAGCTCGGTCCGGTCGGCGAACAGGCTGGCAATCGTGGCGATGCCGGCCAGTGCCAAGGCGCCAGCGGCGGTGAGGGCAGGCCAGCGCAGCCGGGCCCACAAGCCGGCGCCGGGGCCGGCCTTGGGTGCGAAGCCGCCGTGCAGCAGCGTATGCGCCCGTGCGCTGCGTGCCCATACCGCAGCGAAATCGATGGACTGCATGCCGACGCCGGTGCGTCGGGCAAGGGTGTCGCAACAGGCCGGCGGCAGCGGCGGCACGAAAGCGAGCTCGATACGCTGCGGCATGCGGCTGCCCGGGTCGGCAAGGGCGAGGGCCAGCAAATCGGCGATCGCCGCCGTCCGCCCGTCGCCGCTGCCGCCGTTCTTTTCATCCTCGCTGCTTCCAGGCTCTCCATCCTCGTCAGCGGAGTCAAGGCCGGGAGGCGGCAGATCGATGGCGATCGCGTCGCCGCCGCCGGTGCGCAGCGCCATGCTGCAGCCGTCGCCGCTTGCCAGTTGCCAGCATTCGGCGCTGGCCGCGAGGCAGTCGAAAATGCTCACCGCGCGCAACAAGGGGCGTTCGAGGGCGTCGAACTGGGCGCAGATCCGGCGCAGGCGGGCGGCATCGACCACCAGCAGCTCGAGCCGCCGTGCGGCCGGATTGCTGCTGTCGTTCGTCGCATCGTCTGTATTTTCGCTGTTCGCGGTGCCGCTGCCGGAGGATTCGGCGATGACGGTGACGTGCTCGTGGTCGACGTCGCGCGCAAGCCGGGCTTCGAGCGCGTAGGCGATCAGCGCCGGGCGGTCCTTGCGCTTGCCCGGCGGCACGGTGATGCTCAGCAGCCGGGTCTGGGCGCCGTCGAGGATGGCGACGTGTTCGTCCGCCGGCGGCCAGTGCCGGGGGGCGCTGCGGCCGTGCTGGCTGCCGCCGTCGCGCGTGCTAAGGCGCCACTCGCATTCGGGTATGCGCGGCCAGTGTTCGGGGATCAGCAGCGTGAGGCGGGATTTCATTCGTAGCGGTACCAGAGAAGAGTCGGCCAGTTCCGTTCGCGGTCGAGCAGCGCATGCAGGCGGGTAATGGCCTGACCGTAGGCGGCATGGATGTCGACGCGGAAGTAGCGGCTGCGCACGTCGAGCACCTCCCGGCCGGGCGCTATGGCGCCTTCGCCGAGACGGGCGTGGAAATCGCCGGGATTGCGGTACCAGATGCGTTCGCGCTCGGCGGCGAGCAGGCGGGCCTGGTCGAGAGGCAGCCCTTCGACGACTGCTGCGAGCACTTCCGGCGTGGCGGTGTTGGCGTTGATCGGCGCGCCGGCAGGCAGTGCGGCGAGGTGCGGCGCCAGCGTGGCGAGAATGTCGGCATCGAAGCCCGGCAGGCGCAGCAGCTCGTCGACCGAAGTCAGTAGCGAGCCGTAGCGGGCTGCCGGGCTGCCATTTGCCGATGTGCCTGTTTCGGTTGACGAAGGCGGTGTGCGCAGATGGACATCGAGCGCATGCACCAGCCGTGTTGCGGTCCCCGCATCGCCGAGTACGAAGGCGAACAGCCGTTCGCAATGTGTCCGTGCAGTGCCGTGCAGGCGCCGCGAGGGGTGCAGCGCATTGAGGTCGAAGCGCCCCGACAGCTCGCTGATGTGGCCGCCGATGATGCCTGCGGCGGGGTCGCCGTCGATCGGCGTCGGCGGAATCCGGATCGCCCAGGCTTCGCCCGGATGGTCGCTGCTGCTGTTGCGTCCGTCCTGCGCCAGCACGCTGCGCGCCCAGTCCACTGCGCCGAGGGCGAGCTGGCGCGACTGGGCCTGCTCGTGGCGGCCGGCGTGGATGTCGTAGGCGTGGCCGAAATCGGCGAGCGCAGCCGCCGCCAGCATCGCCGCCAGGCTGGTTGCCAGCAGCGCGAGGATGATGGCGGCGCCACGCTGGCGCGAGCGTTCAGCGCAGCGCATAGGTCCGCTGCAGCGTGCCGGCATCGGGCAGATCCAGTTCCAGCGTGACCGCGGCGGGCAGCAGCGGCGCGGCGGCCTCGTCCTGCAGCGGCCAGTTGTCGTACCAGCGGCCTTCGTGCAGGAAGCGCCAGCGCACGGCATCGACTTCGTCCAGCAGCGTCAGACGCTCAGGCGCGGCGGTGGGGTTACTGCCGTCCCACAGCCACCATTCGAGCCTGCGCCCGATCAGCAGGAAGCGGGCGCGAGCGGGCAGGCCGTCCTGTCCTGCCGGCATGGTGAAATCCAGCACGCCGGTCATGCCGGAGGTGCTGCCTGAGGTGCCGTCGGTGTCCAGCCGCAGGGCACCGGCTGCCGGCACGATCTGCTGCAGTTCGTTGCCGATGCGGTGCGCAGCGCTGGAAATCGCGCGCCAGCGTTCGAATTCGGCGCCGACGTGCTGGCGCGCATCGGCAAGCTGGCTGGTGGCCTTCCAGGTCAGCATGCCCAGCACCGCGAACACGGCCAGCGCGACCATCACTTCGATCAGGGTCAGGCCGCGTTGTGCGGCGGTCGTGGTCTTCATCGCGGCGGCCTCACGGCGAAGCCGGTCATGTTCGCCAGCGGCCTGCCATCGGCCGCGTGAACCTCGACTTTCACGCGTTGGAACAGCGGATTCGGCGTGCCGCTGACCGTTTCGGTCCAGCGGTAGCGCTGCCCGCCCATCGGGCTCTCGCCGCGGCGCTGGCCGACGGACGGCCAGGCCTGGCCGGCGCGCAGTTCGGCGAGGCGGTTTTCCGCCACCCAGGACGCCAGCGTGTGTTCGCGCAGGCTGGCGGCAGCCGCGACGGTGCCGCCCATTGCGCGTGTCGCAGCGGTCAGCGCGAGCGCGACGATGGCGAGCGCGACCAGGGTTTCGAGCAGCGTGAAGCCGGCGGCGGGATGTCTCGTCGCTTTCATGCCGGCGGCCGTGCGGTGCCGTGCCGCACGCGGCCGGTGATGTCGCAGTCGAGTATGTGCAGCGTGTTGCCGTGACGCAGTTGCAGGCGGTAGCTTGGCGGCCGGCTGCCGAAGACGATGCGGTGGTGCAGCGGCGAGGCGAGGGCGCGCTGGCCGCCGATGTACAGGCCTGCCCAGTCGAGGCCTTCGGGCAACTGCCTCGGCGCCAGCAGCGTATCGGTCTCCAGCGCGCGCCATTCGCCGTGGCGGTCGAGCTCGGCGAAGCGGTAGCCGTCGGCAGCGAATTCGAGCGCCAGCCGATGGCCGCGGATCTCGGCGCGCGCGGCGGCGGTTTCCAGCGCGCGGCGCAGGTGCTCGACGGCCGCCTGCGGATCGTGCGCGCGCACGCTGTCGACCATCAGGCCGATGCCGCTGGCCGCGATGCCGAGCACCAGCAGCGTCACCATCAGTTCGACCAGCGTGAAGCCGTGCTGCCTGGACATGGTTCGGGGCTGGCGTGCTCAGGGCTGCCAGGAGCCGATGTCGGCATCGAAGCCTTCGCCGCCGCTGCGGCCGTCCGCGCCCAGGCTCATGACGTCGACTTCGCCGTTGATGCCGGGGTTGAGGTACTGGTAGGGGTTGCCCCAGGGGTCGGCCGGCAGGCGTTCGACGTAGGGTTTCCAGTTGTCGGGCAACGGCGCGATGGTCGGCCGCAGGACCAGCGCGTTCAGCCCTTGTTCGGTGCTCGGGTAGCGGCGGTTGTCGAGCTTGTAGAGCTTCAGCGCCTGCATCAGCGAGGCGATGTCCTGGCGGGCGGCGACGACGCGCGCTTCGTCCGGCCGGCTCATGACCCGCGGCACCACCAGCGCGGCGAGCACGCCGAGGATGACGATCACGATCATGACTTCGATCAGCGTAAAGCCGCGCAGCAAGTGCGGACGACGGAAACTCAGGGCCGAAGGACGATGTGGGGCCGAATCGACGACGAGATTTGGGGTGGCGGTGGACATGTTTACCTCATCAAGGTGTTAATTTCGATGATCGGCTGCATCACCGCGAGCACGATCAGCAGCACGACCGCGCCCATCAGCAGCAGCAGCGCGGGTTCGATCAGGCTGGTCAGCGTCGCGGTGCGGGCTTCGAGTTCCTGCTGCTGCAGGCGGGCGGCCTTGTCGAGCAGCGGCGCGATCTGGCCGGTGGCTTCGCCGTTGGCGATCATGTGCAGCAGCAGCGGCGGGAAGGCGCGGGTCGCGGCCAGCGCGCGCGACAGGCCGACGCCTTCGCGCACCCTGCCGGCGGCGCTGGCGATCGCCTGGCGCAGCGGGATGCGCTGCACCACGCGGCCGCCGGCTTCGAGCGCGGCCAGCAGCGGCACGCCGCTGCCGACGAGGATGGACAGGGTGCTGGCGAAGCGGGCGGCGTCGAGCGTGCGCAGGTGGCGGCCGATCAGCGGCAGGCGCAGCAGCAGGCGGTCGACGCGCAGGCGGAAGGCCGGCTTGCGCAGCGCGGCGGCGAAGGCCAGGCCGAGGCCGCCCACGGCGGCGGCGAGCAGCGCGCCGTAATGCTGGATGAAGGCGGACAGCGCGATCATGATCCGCGTCAGCGGCGGCAGGCTCTGGCGGCTCTGCTCGAACACGCCGACCACCTGCGGCACCACCCAGACCATCAGCGCGATGACGATCGCCAGCGCGACGATGGCGACCAGCACCGGGTAGATCAGCGCCTGCAGCGTCCTGCGCCGCAGCGCCTCGCTTTGTTCGAGATGGTCGGCCAGCTGCATCATCACCCGCGGCAACTCGCCGGAGCGCTCGCCGGCGGCGACCGAGGCGCGGTACAGCGGCGGAAAGGCCTTGGGGAAGCGTTCGAGCGCGGCGCTGAGGCTGTGGCCGGCGACGATCTCGCTGCGCACGCCGGCCAGGATCCGCCGTGCCGCTTCCTGCTCGGCCTGCTCGATCAGCGCCGCCAGCGCATGTTCGGCGGTGAGACCGGATGCCAGCAGCGTGGCCCATTGGCGCGACAGCAGCGTCAGTTCGGCGGCCGGCAGGCGGGCGCCCCTGGCGCTGCTGCTCGTGCCGCTGCCGACCGGGTCGGCTTGCAGCGGCGCGAGGCCGCGTTCGCGCAGCGCGGCGCGCGCGGCGCGCGGGCTCTCGGCCTCGATCACGCCGCGCTGCTCGCGGCCTGAGCCGTCGAGGGCGCGGTACTGGAATGCGGCCATGCCTGAGGTCCTCTCAGTCGCGCATCACGCGCTGCAGTTCGTCGAGCGAGGTCGTGCCGGCGTGCACGTGGCGCATGCCGTCGTCCACCAGCGAGCGAGCGCCGGCAGCGCGGGCGGCGCGGCGCAGTTCGGCTTCCTGGCGGCCGTCGTGGATCAGCGCCTCGAGTTGACCGTCGACCCGCATCAGTTCGTAGATGCCGATGCGGCCGCGGTAGCCGCCGTTGCCGCAGTGGCTGCAGCCTTGTGCGCGCCAGTGTGTTGGTGTGCCACCGGCCTCGGTGGCGGCGAGCGTGTCCGGCGTCCTGCACGCCGGGCACAGCTTGCGCACCAAGCGCTGGGCCAGCACGCCGCGCAGCGTGGAGGCGAGCAGGAAAGGCTCGACGCCCATGTCGATCAGGCGTGTCACTGCCGACGGGGCGTCGTTGGTGTGCAGCGTCGCCAGCACCAGGTGGCCGGTCAGGCTGGCCTGCACCGCGATGCGCGCGGTCTCCAGGTCGCGGATCTCGCCGATCATGATCACGTCCGGGTCCTGGCGCAGGATGGCGCGCAGCGCGCGGGCGAAATCGAGTTCGATGCGCGGGTTGACCTGGATCTGGCCGACGCCCGGCAGGTCGAATTCGACCGGATCCTCGACGGTGACGATGTTCAGGCGGCTGGCGTCGAGCGTGCGCAGCGCGGCGTACAGCGTGGTGCTCTTGCCCGAGCCGGTGGGGCCGGTGACCAGCAGGATGCCGTGCGGCTGGGCGAGCAGGTCCTGGAAGGCAGCTTCGGTGTCGCCATCCATGCCGAGGGCGTCGAGGCCGAGTTGGCCGGTCGACTTGTCCAGCAGGCGCAGCACCAGGCGTTCGCCGTGGGTGGTCGGCAGCGTCGATACCCGGACGTCGATCTGCCTGCCGGCCAGGCGCAGGCCGATGCGGCCGTCCTGCGGCAGGCGTTTTTCGGCGATGTCGAGATTGGCCATGATCTTGATGCGCGAGGCCATCGCCGCATGCAGGCCGCGGTGCGGGTGGGCGATGTCCTGCAGCACGCCGTCGCGGCGCAGCCGCACCACCGAAGCCTGCTCGTAGGGTTCGATGTGCACGTCCGAGGCGCGGTCGCGCACCGCCTGCGCCAGCAGCGCGTTGATCATGCGGATGATGGGGGCGTCATCCTGGCTGTCGAGCAGGTCTTCGACCGCCGGCATCTCGGTCATCAATTGCTCGAGATCGACTTCTTGGCCGACGTCGGCGACGACTTCGGCGGCGTTGCGTTCGCCGTTGCCGTAGGCCTCGGCAAGCTGGGCGTCGAACTGGGCGCGGGCGAGGGTGTGGAACTTCAGCGGCAGCGCCAGCACGCGCCGCGCTTCGGCCAGTGCGCCGAGGCCGGCATCCTCGCGCAGCGCGACTTCGGCATGGTCGGCATGCAGGGCGCGGACCAGGATGCCGTGGCTGCGGGCGAAGCCGTAAGGCAGCGGGGCGGCGCTGCTCATCGTCGCTCGTCCGCGCTGACGCTGCCGGTCGGCGCGGGGCGGATCAGCAGTTCGGCCACCGGAGTGATCCGTGCCTCGACGATCGGCGGCAGTTCGGGCGGCGCCGGCTCGCCGCGCATCAGATCGTCGGCCGAAGCGCTCGCGCGCTGCTGGCCGATCACGTAGTCGTAGCGCGACTGGCTCAGCGCGGCATAACTGTCGCGGTCGCGCAGGATCACCGGGCGCAGGAACACCACCAGGTTCGTCTTGCTGCGCTTGCGCGTGTTGTAGCGGAACAGGCTGCCGGCGACGGGCAGGTCGCCGAGCACCGGCACCTTTTCCTCGCCGCCGGAATAGCTGTCCTCGACCAGGCCGCCGAGGGCGATGATCGAACCGTCATCGACCAGTACCATCGATTCGATCGAGCGCTTGGTGGTGACCGGGCCGTTGGCGGCTTCGGCGCTGCCGAGCAGGGCCGAGGCTTCCTGGTAGATCTGCAGCCGGATCGAGCCGCCTTCGGAGATTTGCGGCCGCACCTGCAAGGTGAGGCCGACGTCGCGGCGCTCGATGGTCTGGAAGGGGTTGGCCGGCGTCGTGCCGCCGCCGGTGTTGGTGTATTGGCCGGTGACGAAGGGCAGGTTGCGGCCGACGACGATCTTGGCTTCCTCGTTGTCCAGCGTGACGATGTTCGGCGTGGACAGGATGTTAGCGCTGACCTCGTTCTCGAGGAAGCGTGCCAGCACGCCGAGGCTGAACACTTCGCCGATGCCGGGGATGTTGACCCGGCCGCCGCCGATGGCGATGTTGAGGCCGTTGCCGGGCAGGCTGGGTGTGCCGCCACTGGCGCTGCTGCCGATCAGCTGCAGCAGGTTGTTGCCGCCGCTGCCGAAGGCGGTGCCGCCGATGATGCCGACGGCGTTGCTGCCACTGCCGGACGAGCCGGCGCCGATCCATTGCAGGCCGAATTCGGCGGCGCGTTCGGTCGAGATCTCGGCGATCAGGGCTTCGATATAGACCTGGGCGCGGCGGCGGTCGAGCTGGTCGATGACCTGGCGCAGGTTGCGGTAGATCGCGTCCGGTGCATTGATGATCAGCGCGTTGTTGATCGGATCGGCCTGCACCGCGCCGGAACTTTCGCCCTGGAGCGGGGTGCTGCGCTGGCCGGCGGCCGTGACCATGCTTGCGCCGGTGGTGAGGCCGCCATCCGCTTCGGTGGATGTGCTGCGCGTCAGTGGCGTGGTGCCGCTTGCGCCGTCCGTGCCGCTGCGCGCCTCGCCGGCGAGCGCGGCGTTCAGGGTCGCGGCGACCTGGCGGGCGTCGGCATTGCGCAGATAGACGACGTGGATGTTGGCGCCGGCACCGGGGCGGTCGAGCGAGGCGATCAACTGGCGGATCGAACTGAGGCGGCTGGGGTTGTCCACCCGCACCAGCAGCGCGTTGCTGCGCGGCTCGGCCATGATGCGCGGTGCGTCGGGCCCGCCTTGCTGGCCGCCGCCAGCCTGTTCGCCCAGCAGCCGGGTCAGGATGGGGGCGAGATCGATCGCCACGGCATGCTGCAGCTCGAACACCGCGACGTCGCTCTGGCTGATGTCGATGGAGGAGATCACCGCGGCGATCTGCTCGATGTTCGATGCGTAGTCGGTGACGACCAGGGTGTTGTTCGAGGCAAAGGCGGTGACGGTGTTGTTGGGCGACACCAGCGGCCGCACGACACCGACCATTTGCGCGGCGGATTCGAACTTGAGCGGGAAGACCTGGGTCACCAGGCGGTCGCCGCGGGCGCCCTGGCTGCCGCGGCGGGCGGCGGACACCGGCGCGGCGTGCTGCTTGGCATCGGCTTCGGGCACGATCTTGATCACGCCTTCGCCTTCCACTGCGGTGAAGCCCTGCAGGCGCAGCGCCGACAGCAGGATCGGATAGCTGAGTTCGCGCGCGATCGGGGTGTTGGTGACGATGTTGAGCTTGCCCTTGACGCGCGGATCGATCAGGAAATTGCGTCCCGTCAGGCGCCCGACCGCATGGATGACGTCGTCGATGTCGGCGTTCTGGAAATTGAGCGAGACCGGTTCGCCTCCGGCCTGCGGCAAGGCCGAGGCGGCATACAGCGACAGTACGCACAGACAGCATGCCCGGAGCCAGCGCCCAATCGTCGAGCCAAAGATACGTGGTCGTAGGATGGGAAGAGCGAAGCGAATCCCATCGATCGGCGTTGAGAGGGGCTTCGGAGGACAGGAAAGCATTGTTGTTGGGGGAGAAGTTTTCAAGGCTTGTAGGTCTTCGGAAGTCATCGACCGGATGGGGGCTCATCGGCAGCATCTGTGCCACGCGCTTCGGCAAGGGCCAGCTCGACAGCCCGGCCATCGCGTTCGAGCACGACGCGATCCGGGCGGATGCCGATCAGCGCCCAGCCATCCGCCATGTTTTCGCCGGCAAGTACCGTGCGGCGCTGGCCGTCGGCCATTTGAAACAGGGCGAAGCCGCGCTCGCTGCCGAAGCCGGTCGCCAGGCCGACCAGCGTGAATGGCGGTGCGGCGGCCTGTGTTGCAGCGGCCACGGATGCGGATGGCGCGCCGTCGGCATGGCGCATGATCTTCGCCGCCACCGAGCGTGGGTCGGCGTCGTGATGGGGCAGGGCGATGAGCGGCGGTGTGCCCTGCCAGGCCCAGAATGCGCCGGCCGCGAGCCAGGCGACCAGACTCAGCGCCAGCAGCCAGGCCAGCGCGGGCAGCCAGGCCGATTCCACCACTGCAGTCCATCCGCGGTGGTTGCCAAGCCACTGCATGCCGTCTCCCGAGTCATTGTTGCAAGCACGTTTCTGTCACATTTCCAGACGGCTGGATCGTACAGAGCGGATATGAAGGAAATGTGATGATGCCCAGGAGGCATCGGCGCAGGCGTTATGTTGCTGTCTGGATGTACAGCATGTTGTGCGCGACCGGACGCCAGGCCTGTCATACAATTCCCTCTTTTTCCTCGCGACACTCATGACCGACATCGCCGCGGTGTTTGCCGAATCGGGGCCGCTCGCGGCTGCGATTCCCGGTTTCCGCGCCCGCCCGCAACAGATCGAGATGGCGCAGCAGATCGCCGAGGCGATCCGTGCCCATCGTGTGCTGGTGGCGGAAGCCGGCACCGGCACCGGCAAGACTTTCGCCTATCTCGCGCCGGCGCTGCTGGCGGGCGGCAAGGTCATCGTCTCCACCGGCACCAAGACGCTGCAGGACCAGTTGTTCAACCGTGACCTGCCGACCGTGCGGGCGGCGCTGAAGGTGCCGGTGTCGATCGCGCTGCTGAAGGGCAGGGCGAACTACGTCTGCCACTACCATCTGGACCGCAATGCCCGCGACGGCCGCTTCCTGACCCCGCAGGACGCCGCCGACCTGCGCGCCATCGCGCGTTTCGCCCAGATCACGCAGAGCGGCGACAAGGCCGAATGTACCGACGTGCGCGAGGATTCGATGGCCTGGCTGGCGGCGACTTCGACCCGCGACAACTGCCTGGGCCAGGACTGTCCGAACAAGGAAGAGTGCTTCGTCATGCAGGCGCGGCGCAATGCGATGGAAGCGGACGTCGTCGTCGTCAACCATCACCTGTTCTTCGCCGACGTGATGCTGCGCGACGAAGGCATGGGCGAGCTGCTGCCGGCCTGCAATGCGGTGATCTTCGACGAGGCCCACCAGTTGCCCGAAACCGCCAGCCTGTTCTTCGGCGAGAGCGTATCGACCGCCCAGGTGCTGGAGCTGGCGCGCGACACCCGCTCCGAGACGGTGGCCGCGGCGCGCGACTGCGTGGCGATGATCGACCAGACCCGCAACCTGGAAAAGGCTGCGCGCGACCTGCGGCTGGTGTTCGGCAACGACAGCGCGCGTCTGTCCGCGATCCAGGCCGCAGAGCGCGAGGGCTTCGACGCCCAGGTCGAGGCGCTGGAGAAGGCCCTCGGCGAATTCCATGCCGTGCTCGAGACCCAGGCCGAACGTTCCGAAGGCCTGGCCAACTGCCTGCGCCGCAGCGAGGAAATGATGGAGCGCCTCGCCCGCTGGCGGAACCCGGAAGACAAGGAGCTGATCCGCTGGGTCGAGGTCTTCAGCCAGTCGCTGGCGCTCAACGGCACGCCGCTGCACGTGTCGGACGTGTTCAAGCGCCAGCTCGAAGGCCATCCGCGCGCGTGGATCTTCACCTCGGCCACTCTGGCGGTCGGCAAGGCGGATTTCGGCCACTACTGCCGCGAACTCGGCCTGGCCTGGATGGACCCGCCGCCGATGACGTCGGTGTGGGGCAGCCCCTTCGACTACGGCGAGCAGGCGCTGCTGTACGCGCCGGCCGGCATGCCCGATCCGAATTCGCCCGACTATACCGAGCGCGTCGCCCGTGTCGCCCTGCCGCTGATCCGTGCCGCGCAAGGGCGAGCCTTCGTGCTGTGCACCTCGTTGCGTGCGATGCGCCGCATCCACGAACTGATCGTCGACGGCCTGCAGCAGAGCGGCGACGACCTGCCGGTGCTGCTGCAGGGCGAAGGTTCGCGCACCGAGCTGCTGGAGCGCTTCCGCCGCCTCGGCAATGCGGTGCTGGTCGCCAGCCAGAGCTTCTGGGAAGGCGTCGACGTGCCGGGCGACGCGCTGTCGCTGGTGGTCATCGACAAGCTGCCCTTCGCCTCGCCGGACGATCCGGTGCTGGCCGCGCGCGTCGAGCACATGCAGAAGCAGGGCCTCAGCCCTTTCATCCACCACCAGTTGCCGCGCACCGTCATCAACATGAAGCAGGGCGCCGGCCGCCTGATCCGCAGTGAGCGCGACCGCGGCGTGCTGTGCGTGTGCGATCCGCGCATGATCGACAAGTCCTACGGCAAGGTCGTCTGGCGCAGCCTGCCGCCGATGCGCCGCACCCGCGTCGAGGACGAGGCGGTGGCTTTCCTGCACACGCTGCCGCCGCCGAAAGCGGGGGATTGAGCCCGCCGCCGTTGCCGGCTTCGCCTTTCCGATTTGCCACGCGGCAAATGGTCGGGCAGGGCAAGGGGAGGGCCTTTGTTTGGTATCCTTCCCCTTTGCCAAACCCGTCAGGCGGGCTTTTTGTCCTCGATGAAAGTATTCGGCTTTGCCGGCTGGTCCGGCTCGGGAAAGACTACGCTGGTCGAACGCTTGATCCCGGAGTTCACCGCGCGCGGCTTGCGCGTGTCGGTGATCAAGCATGCCCATCACGGCTTCGATCTCGACAAGCCCGGCAAGGATTCGTGGCGCCACCGCGAAGCCGGCGCGACCCAGGTGCTGATGCTGTCCAACGACCGCTGGGTGTTGATGCACGAGCTGCGCGGCGCGCCGGAACCGACGCTGGACGAGCAGCTCCGCCTGCTGGCGCCCTGCGATCTGGTGCTGATCGAGGGCTACAAGGCCGCAGCGGTGCCCAAGCTGGAAATCCATCGCCCGGCGCACGGCAAGCCGCCGCTGTGGCCGGAGAACCCGCACGTGGTGGCGGTGGCCAGCGACGTGCCGGCCGCGGAAATCGGCATCGACTGCCCGCTGCCGCTGCTTCCGCTCAATGAGCCGGCCGTCATTGCCGGTTTCATCCTTGATCATCTGGATTTGCAATGAACGGCAACATCCTCTCCTTCGAAGAAGCACAGGAAAAACTGCTTGGCTTCGTCCGCCCGGTACGCGAGGTCGAGACCGTCGACACCATGATCGCCTGCGGCCGGGTACTGGCGGCGACGCTGCATTCGACCATCGACCAGCCGCCGATGGACAACTCCGCAATGGATGGCTACGCAGTGCGCGCTGCCGACGTGCCTGCAGCGGGTAGCCGCCTGCCGGTGAGCCAGCGCATTCCGGCAGGCAGCGTCGGCCATGCGCTGCAGCCCGGTACCGCTGCACGCATCTTCACCGGCGCGCCCTTGCCCGAAGGCGCCGATGCGGTGGTGATGCAGGAGCTGTGTCAACACGAAGGCGAAGATGTCGTCATCAACACCGTGCCGGCCGTCGGCGAATTCGTGCGCCGCCGGGGCCACGACGTCGCCGTCGGCGCCGAAGTGCTGCCGGCGGGCTTGCGCCTGACGCCCCAGGCGCTGGCGCTGGCCGCATCGGTCGGCGCGGCGCAACTGCCGGTGTATCGGCGCCTGAAAGTCGCGCTGTTCTCCACCGGCAGCGAACTGGTGATGCCGGGCGAGCCGCTGCCGCCGGGCGCGATCTACAACTCGAACCGTTTCATGCTGCGCAATCTGCTCACCGGCCTGGGCTGCGAGGTCGAGGATTTCGGCATCATCCCGGACAGCCTCGACGCCACCCGCGCAGTGCTGCGGCGGGCTGCCGAGGGCCACGACCTGATCCTGAGCAGCGGCGGCGTGTCGGTGGGCGAGGAGGATCACGTCAAGCCTGCGGTCGAAGCCGAAGGCAGCCTGGACCTGTGGAAGATCGCGATGAAGCCGGGCAAGCCGCTGGCGTTTGGCCGGGTGCATGGCGCCGCCTTCATCGGCTTGCCGGGCAACCCGGTGTCGAGCTTCGTCACCTTCCTGATGATGGTTCGCCCTTTCCTGCTGGCCAGCCAGGGCGCAGGCGAAGTGTTGCCGCAGTCGCTGATGCTGCGAGCCGATTTCGACTGGCCGAAACCCGACCGGCGGCGCGAGTTCCTGCGCGCGCGCATGAATGCGCAGGGCGGGGTGGAGCTGTTCCGGAACCAGGACTCGTCGGCGCTCAACTCGACGGTATGGGCCAACGGCCTGGTGGATATTCCGGCCGGTACGGTCGTGGCCAGAGGGGAAGCCGTCCGCTTCCTGCCCTATGCCGATCTGCTGCATTGAGGATCAAAACGATGAAAGTGCTGTATTTCGCCAGCCTGCGTGAAGCCGTGGGCCGTACGGACGAAGAGCTCGAGTTGCCGGCAGGTGTGACAACGGTGGGCGATCTGCGCGTCCACCTTGCCGCTCGCGGCGAGGGCTGGCAGGCGCTGGCCGAAGGGCGCAACGTGCGCGCGGCGCTCAACCAGCGCATGGTGGGGGCCGATGCGCTGGTGGCGGCGGGCGACGAAGTCGCGTTCTTCCCGCCGGTGACGGGAGGCTGAATCGTGCTCGCCAGCATCAGCGTACAGGAAGCGGATTTCGATCCGGGCACCGAACTCGCGGCCTTGAGCGCCGGTCGCCGGGATGTCGGCGCGCTGGCGAATTTCGTCGGCCTGGTGCGGGATGCCAATGACGGCAGCGGCGTCTCGGCGATGACGCTCGAGCACTATCCGGGCATGACCGAGAAGGCGCTGGGCGAGATCGTCGAGCAGGCCGGGCAGCGCTGGACGCTGCTGGGCGTGCGTGTCATCCACCGCGTCGGCCGGCTGGAGCCGGGCGATCGCATCGTCTTCGTCGGCGTCGCCAGCGCTCACCGCGGCGACGCCTTCGCCGCCTGCGAATTCATCATGGACTATCTGAAGACTCGTGCGCCGTTCTGGAAACGCGAGGAAACGCCGGCAGGCGCGCGCTGGGTCGAGGCGCGCGACAGCGACGATTCAGCGGCGGCGCGCTGGAGCGAGGCGGGCAAGCAGGGCTGATCCCCGGAAACGGGGGCCGGGCGAGAAGGAGATCGGTAAACGAGAAACGGCGCCTCGTCGGCGCCGTTTTCGTCGTTGCAGGCGTTTGCCTGTCGAGCGATGTTACTTGCGGCCCTTGGGCTGCTGCGTGAAAGCCTGGAAGGCTTCGGTCGAGGCACGCGTCATCTGCTCGAAAGCAGCGCGGGTGGTGTCCATCGCGGTCTGCATGGCGCCCAGGGCGTTCTGGTCGGAGATCGGCATGCCCTTGAACATCTTCTGCATGGCTTCGAACATGTCCTGGCTGCCGCTGGTCAGTTGCTCGCCGACCAGCTTGCCGAAGGCGGCCTGGGTGGTGGCGGTGATCTCGGCGATTTCGCGCGCACAAGCCAGCATCTTCTCGGTGGTGTTCTGCGCGTACTGGGTACGCAGATCCATCAGTGCCTTCGGATCCTTGGCAGAGGACTGAGCCTTGGCATTTTCCACGCCTTCCTCGAACAGGGTCTTGGCGGTGGTGACCTGGATTTCCATGATGCGCTGCGAGTTCTCGATGGAGAGCTGAGCAAGGCGCATCGCGGCCTCGAGATTCTTCTTTTGGAGCTCGTTGAATTGATCTTGCTTGCTGGCCATAAATTTTCTCCACTCGCGATATGGTTGTCTGAGGTTTCGCGAGGCGTCTCGTCGCCCTCCCGGAGCAATCAGAGTCCGGACCGTGCTGCTGTCCAGCTTCCCCCGCCTCGATGAGGACAATAGCACAGGCGATGCCTCGAAACCTCGCAATTCTTGAGCTGGAAATGCAAAACTCCTGAAAATGTTGCACTGCAACAACAGAGGCAAAACGATGCCCGGCGCGGAACCGGGCAGCGAAGCGGGGCGGAGGTTCAGCGCAGAACCGGGTGATCGGGCAGCGAGTTCTCCCTGGCGGCACGATCGTCGCCTGCCGCGGGAAAGTGTTGCGCGAGCCGGGTGTGGACGCCTTCCAATGCGCGGCTGAGCCCTTCTTCCAGGCGCCCGGCGCGCAGGCTTGCGCTGCATTCCTGGACGACGGCCTGCCAGTCGGCGTTCGGGACATGGCGCGCAAGTCCGCGGTCGGCAAGGATCTCGAGGTGGTGTTCGGCAAGCGACAGGTAGATCAGCACGCCGTTGTTGTGCTCGGTGTCCCAGACTCGCTGCTTGCCGAACGTGGTCAGCGCGCGGTCGCGCAGCACTTCGCCGATCGGTTCGCCGTGCCGGATCGTCCGCCACAGGTAGCGCAGCGGCAGGCTGGCTTCGATGCATAGGCAGATCTGTCCGGTATGTGCGGCTTCGCTTTCGGTGATGCGGGCCTCGAGGCGAGTCAGCGCATCGCTGCCGATGGCGCGCTGGGCGTCGTCGGCGTCCAGCCACAGGTGGCGGAGAAGTCGTGCGAGCCTGTTCATTCACCACCTCCCCGAAGCGCCGCCGCCGCCGAAGCTGCCGCCGCCGCCCGAGCCGAAGCCGCCGCCGAAACCGCCGCCACGGCCACGGCCGCCCCCCCAGATGATCGGCCCGCCGCCGCGGTGGAAGCCGCCACGGCCGCCGCCACCCCGACCACCACCGCCGATGCCGAGCATGATCACGAACACCAGCGCCGCAATGCCGCCGAGGATGCCTATTGCCAGGCTGCCGGTCAGCAGTTTGATGACGAAGCCGGTCACGCCGCCGGTCGCCACCGCGCCGAGCTTGCGGCCGAACATGCCGGTCAGGAACGAGCCTGCCACCGGCACGGCGATGAACAGCAGGGCGGCGAGATCTTCCAGTGCCGGCGCATCGTTGCCGGGCCCGGCGGGAGCGGGGAGGGGCAGGTCTTCGCCGCGAATCCGCGCCATCAGCCCGTCGAGGCCGGCATCGATGCCGCCGGCGAAATCGCCCTGGCGGAAGGCGGGGGTGATCAGCCGGTCGATGATCTGATGGGCGGCGAGATCCGGCACCGCGCCTTCGAGCGCGCGCGCGACTTCGATCCGCACGCGGCGGTCGTTCCTGGCCACCACCAGCAGGATGCCGTCGCCGATTTCGCGGCGCCCGATCTTCCAGTTGTCGGCGACGCGCCAGGCGTAGGCGGCGATGTCCTCCGGCGCCGTGGTGGGCACGAGCAGGACGACGATCTGGCTGCCGCGCTCGGCCTCGAAGCGGGCGAGCTTCTGTTCCAGCGCCTGTTGCTGCGTGCTGTCGAGCGTTCCGCTGCGGTCGATGACACGGGCGGTGAGTTCCGGCACCGGCTGCAGTTGCTGCGCCTGAACGGCGCCAGGCCAGGCCAGGATCAGCGGAACAAGAAGAAGCAGGTGGACAAGAAACCGCCAGCCGGGCGTGGCGGGCCGCGCTGCCGGGAGGCGCATGGGCGGGCCGGGCTGCCGGGCGCCTGTCGTCATTGTTGCCTCGTCATGGTCGCCATCCGGCCGTCACTTGCTGCCCTGGCTGGAGCTGCCGAAGTCGACCGTCGGCGGGCTGGAGATCTCGGCTTCGTTGGCGACGCTGAAGCTGGCCTTGGGCGAGTAGCTGAAGATCATCGCCGTCAGGTTGGTCGGGAAGCTGCGCGCCAGCACGTTGTACTGCTGCACTGCGTCGATGTACTTGTTGCGCGCGACGGTGACGCGATTTTCCGTGCCTTCGAGCTGCACGCGCAAGTCCTGGAAGCCCTGGTTGGCCTTCAGGTTGGGGTAGTTCTCCGATACCGCGAGCAAGCGCGACAGGGCGCTGCCGAGCTGGCCCTGGGCCTGCTGGAAGCGCTCCATTGCCTGCGGGTCGTTCATCATCTCGGGCGTGACCTGGATCGCGGTGGCGCGCGAACGCGCCTCGATGACGCGGCTCAGGGTCTCCTGCTCGAAGTTGGCTTCGCCCTTGACCGTCTCGACCAGGTTGGGAATCAGGTCGGCGCGGCGCTGGTACTGGTTCAGGACTTCGGCCCAGGCCGACTTGGTCTGTTCGTCCAGGCGCTGGAAATCGTTGTAGCCGCAGCCGCCCAGGGCGAGGCTGGCACTGAGGATCAGGATGGCGGGAGCGCGGCGGGTGAATCGAGCGAGCATGGCAGGATCTCCTGGGACGGGGTGGTCCGCTTCGGGTTTGTTTGATTTGTCCGATGAAACTTTAGCAGGTCTGCCGCGAGGGAGTTGCGGTGGCCATGGCGCATGCAGGCCGATTTCTTGTTCTGCCTCAAGGTTTCCGGCCGGAGCTGTCCCTTAGCATTCGCGTCACTGCGTGACCGGCCGCAAGCGAAGCCAAAGTCCGGAATCCGAATCGAGGGAATCTCTGCCATGTTCGACAATGCCGTCCATCCTTTCGACGCCCGTGGCGTCGCCAAACGCTTTCGCCATGCCGCCATCTTCGGTGCTCTCGAGTCGCTGGAGGACGGTGAGACGATGCGCTTCGTGAACGATCACGACCCGCTGCCGCTGCTCAACCAGATCCAGCAGCGCTACGGCAACCAGGTGGCGATCGACTATGTCGCCCGCGAACCGGGCAACATCGTGATCGATTTCCGCATCCAGCTCGGCGCCGGCGCCGAAGCCGCGCCGGCCGCTGTGGCGGGCGCGGGAAGCTGCGGCGGCGGCAACGGCTGCGGATGCTCCGGCGGCTGAAACGGTGGGGCGGTCGGGAAGGTGCTCAGAGCACCTTCTCGATCGCCTTGCGCAGCTCGGGCGCGTCGGGTGTGACGCGGCTGGGGAAGGCCGCGACGACCTTGCCGTTGCGGTCGATGAGGTATTTGTGGAAGTTCCAGCGTGGAGCTTCGGACTGGCGCGCGATTTCGCGGAACAGCGGGTGGGCGTTCGGCCCGCGGACGTGGATCGGCGCGAACATGTCGAAGCTGACGCCGAAATTCACGAAGCAGACTTCCGCCGCCTCGGCTTCGTCCTTGGCTTCCTGCTTGAAGTCGTCGGACGAAAAGCCGGCAAGCTTCAGGCCCTTGTCCTTGTACTGCTGGTGGAGCGCCTCCAGCCCCTCGAACTGGCCGGTGAAGCCGCAATGGCTCGCGGTATTCACGACCAGCACCGGCTGACCGCCGAAGCGTTGCGCCAGGTCTACCGTCTCTTCGGAATGCAGGCGGCGAAGCTGGTGGTCGAACAAGGGCGCCTGCGAGGGTGTCTGCTGAACGGCGGCGGGCGCCTGTGCAAGGGCGGGGGCATGCGCTGCGAGTGCGGCGACGGCCAGCGATGCGAGGACTGAGGCTCTGCGGCGAGCGGGCATCATTGCTTCTCCTGAGGAATGTGCGGTCGACAGCGGCTTGTCGTCGAGGTTCGCCACCGGGTTCGGCAGGGGCGGAACCCGGCGGAGACGCAAATCCGGCCGGCGATTGCCGCGAATCCACTTCGCCGCCCGCCTGCGCGGACGATTCAGAGCAGCGGCACGCCTTCCTTCTCGCCGCGCTCGTACACCACGTTGGCGCGGCCGACCAGCAGCGGGTCGAGCGGCTTGATGAGGCTGATGTCCTTGTTGGCGTAAGGCATCTTGTGCAGCACGTAGCGCAGTGCGTTGAGGCGCGCGCGCTTCTTGCAGTCGGATTTCACCACCGTCCACGGCGCATCGGCGGTGTCGGTGTAGAAGAACATCGCTTCCTTGGCCTTGGTGTAGTCGTCCCACTTGTCGAGCGAGGCGAGGTCGATCGGCGACAGTTTCCACTGCTTCAGCGGATGGTTTTCACGCTCCCTGAAGCGGCGGCGCTGCTCCTCGCGGCTGACCGAGAACCAGAACTTGATCAGGTGGATGCCGCTGCGCACGAGATTGCGCTCGAACTCCGGCACCTGGCGCATGAATTCGTTGTACTCGTCGGCCGAACAGAAGCCCATCACGCGCTCGACGCCTGCGCGGTTGTACCACGAGCGGTCGAACAGCACGATTTCGCCCGCCGTGGGCAGGTGCTGGATGTAGCGCTGGAAGTACCACTGGCCCTGTTCGGATTCGCTCGGTTTTTCCAGTGCGACGACACGCGCACCGCGAGGATTCAGGTGTTCCATGAAGCGCTTGATGGTGCCGCCCTTGCCGGCGGCGTCGCGGCCCTCGAACAAGATCACGACGCGCTGGCCGGTTTCCTTGACCCAGGCCTGCAGCTTCAGCAACTCCACCTGCAGGCGGTACTTCTGCTTCTCGTAGGCCTTGCGCGACATCAGGTTGCGGTAGGGATAGCCGCCGCTGCGCCAGTCCTCGGCAAGTTCGTCGTCGGGGTGCAGATCGTCATTGCCGAGCTTCGCGTCGGCCTTCATCAGCGCGCGGCGCAGCATATGGACATCGTCGGGCGAGGCGCCGGCGAGGATCGCTTCGAGTGCCTCCGCGGCCTTGGCGGGAGCGGCGCCGGTTTCACGCTGTAGGATGTCGGTGAGCGCGACCAGCTTGGAGTCCTGCGCGCCGGCCGTGGCCTGGTCGACTTCGAAGTTCTCGATGCCTTCCGGACTCAGATCCGGGGCGATGTCTCCACTGCGGGTGCTGCGTTTCGCCCGGGAACTGGATGCCGCCCTGGGCTGCGGAGCGGATTTCGACTGCGGCTTCGATTTCATCCTGGGTTCGGCTGCGGGCAGAGACTGGCCGCCGTCCGAACCGGAGTCGCGGGCAGGGAGGGCTGCGTTGTTGTGGTCTTTCGTCATGCGGCGATCTCCATTGAATAACGATTCATTTTACGCCTCGTCCAGGCAATGCGTGGCGTGCGGTAATGCGCGCATGCGCCGCTGAACGGCGCGAGCGGCTAGAATTGCGGCCCCGAATCCGCTGACGGCGCATGTACGGCGCCATGTAGAACATCATGCCCCTGAGCCCCGAGGCCCGTTCCCTGCTCGACATGGCCTATCGTGTCGGTGCGCCGAAATTCCACGAGCTGTCGCCGGCCCAGGCCAGGCATTCCTTCCAGAAGCTGCAGTTCGCTTTCCGGCCGGAAGCGCCGGCGGTGGCGTCGACCACCGAAGTGCCGATGGCGCGCGCCGACGGCAGCGCCTTGCTGTCGCGGCTGTATCGTCCGCTGTCCAGTGCGCCGCAGGACGTGCTGCCGCTGCTGATCTATTTCCACGGCGGCGGCTGGTGTGTCGGCGACGTCGCGAGTTATGACGTGCTGTGCCGCCAGCTTGCGAATGCGTCGGGCTGCGCGGTGCTGTCGGTGGAATACCGGCTGGCGCCCGAGCATCCCTTTCCGGCCGCGCTCGACGATGCCGCGCTGGCTTTCGACTGGGCGGTGCAGCAGGCCGATCTGCTGGGCATCGATGCCGGGCGCATCGCCCTGGGGGGCGACAGCGCGGGCGGCAACCTCTCGATCGTCACCGCGCTGTCATTGCGCGGCGCCGGGATCGGACCGCGCTTCCTGCTGCTGATCTACCCGTCCACCGAAATCCTCAGCGAGCGGCCTTCGCGGCAGCGCTACGGCGAAGGCTACTTTCTCGATTTCGGCACCCTGCAGTGGTTCTTCGAGCGCTATCTGCCTGATGGGAATACCGAGGATTGGCGTGCGTCGCCGATGCGCGCCGCCTCACTCGCCGGCCTGCCGCCGGCGATGCTGATCTCGGCGGAGTTCGATCCGCTGGTCGATGACTGCGCCGCTTTCGCCCATCGCCTGCGCGAGGAAGGCTGCGAGGTGGACTACCTGCAGGTGGACGGCATGGTCCATGGCTTCATCACGCTGGGAAAACTCTTTCCGCATGCGAACGACGCGGTCCGGGCCGCGGCCGGCGCAGTCGCCGCTGCACTGCGGGCCGGGTGAGGGCGTCCACCGGCGCGGAGGGCGGCGCCAGCCGGGCCCGGTGGTGCCGGTCTGGCGTCAGCCGCTGACCGCGGCGAGCATTTCCTTGCGCGTCGCGTTTGCCGCTTCCATCATCGAATCGAGTTCACGCCGGCCGTCGTCGCCCAGGCTGGCGTCGAGCAGTTCCGGCCGGTGCCGGATGCCGAGCAGGTCGGCGAAGGGATCGGGTGTCTTCGCCGCCAGCGTGGAGAGGAAAACGACGTCGTCCAGCGTGCGTGGCGGCCACTCGATCGCACCCTCGGCATTCAGGTCGACCGCCTGGACGATGTCATCGGGGAGCTCGAAGGTTTCGAGCACTGCGCGCTTGATCGGCTCGTCCCACAGCATGACGAATTCGGCGAAGCGTGCGGTGTCGTTTTCGAGCGCGGGGTAGTCCGACGCCTTGGCGAGCAGGTAGAACTGGCCGATATTGACCATCAGCCCGGCCAGCAGCGCGGTGTCGGCGTTGCCCTGCGACTGGTGGCGCGAGAAGGCGTAGGCCCACGAGGCGACGTCGATCGAATGCACCCACAGGCCCGACGCGATCAGGCGCATCCGCGGCGAGCGATGGTCGCGCGCCAACTGGTCGGCGGCGACCGCGTAGGCAAGGCAGCGCAGCGTAGACAGGCCGATGCGCGCGATTGCGCTGGCGACGCTGGTGATTTCCTTCTGATAGGGGTTCAGCAGCAGGGAGTTGGCCATGCGCAGGACTTTCGCGCTGAGCAGGGGTTCGGCACGCACCAGCTCGGCGATGCTGTCGAGCGAGGAGTTCGGATCGTCGGCGATCTTCTTGATGCGCAGGGAAAGGTCGAACACCGTGGGAAAGCTGAGGTTGCCAGCCTTCAATTCGTGGTCCATGTCGGCGGCAAAGGCCCTGATCTGTCGTTCGAACGCTTCCATCGCGTGAATACCTGTTTCTGTTTGATGTGTGATAGCGGGTCCGAGGTCTCGCCCGATGTTCCTGGAGGCTTTGCGGCGGGCATGAACCTGTGTCGGGTCCGATTCTAGCCTGCATGGTGGGTTGGTGCGCGGCCCGTCGTGGTTCTCGCTTATGCTTCACGCCCGCGGAAGAGGGCTGCCACGCCGTACCGTCCGCCGTTTCTGCCATTCGATCGATGACCATGAATCCTGAAATGCTGTGGGTGTTCGGGCTGCTCGCCCTGTGTGTCGGCTGCTTCGTCGTCAACCGGCCGCGCATGGACGTGGTGGCGGTCTGCGCCATGCTCGCCCTGGTGTTGAGTGGAACCCTGAGCGTGGGCGAGGCGCTGGCCGGCTTCAGCGAGCCGAGCGTGATCCTCATCGCGGCCTTCTTCGTCATCGGCGAGGGCCTGGTCCGCACCGGCGTGGCCTTCCGCGTCGGCGACTGGCTGGTCGAGCGCGCCGGCAGCAACGAGACCCGCCTGCTGGTGTTGCTGATGCTGGCGGTGGCGCTGCTCGGCTCGGTGATGAGTTCGACCGGGGTGGTGGCGATCTTCATCCCGGTCACGCTGAGCATCGCTGCGCGCATCGGCGCCGAGCCGCGGCGGCTGATGATGCCGCTGGCCTTCGCCGCGCTGATGAGCGGCATGCTGACGCTGGTCGGCACGCCACCCAACCTGGTGGTGAATGCGGAACTGAACCGCATCGGCGAGGCGGGCTTCGGCTTCTTCGACTTCACGCCGATGGGCCTCGCGGTGCTCGGTTTGGGCGTGGTCTACATGCTCCTGGTCCGCAACTGGCTGGCCGGCCCGGCATCGCCGCAGGCCCAGGTGCGGAGCCGCCGCCGTCGCTTGCGCGAACTGGCGGAGGACTATCGGTTGATCGACCGCGCCCGCCGCATGATGGTGACGAACGGTTCGCCGATGATCGGCCGCACGCTCGGGGAATTGCAACTGCGCTCGCGCTACGGCGCCAACATCATCGCCATCGAGCGCAGCCGCCAGTTCGGCCGCGTGATGCTGACCACCGCTGCCAATCGCGAGATCCTACCGGGCGACATCATCCTGGTCGATTGCGGCCGTGGCGAGGAAGGGACCGCACGCTTCATCGACAACATGAAACTGCTGCAGCGTGCCTTCCGCGATGACTACTTCACCGAGCTGTCGCGCGAACTGGGGCTCGCCGAAGTGCTGATTCCGCCCGGTTCGAGCCTGACCGGCAAGTCCATTCTCGAATTGCGCATGCGCACCCAGCGCGGCGTGAACGTCATGGGCCTGCGGCGCAACGGCCAATCGCTGGCCGACAATCTGCTCGACGAAAAACTGAAGATGGGCGACACCCTGCTGATCGCCGGTACCTGGAAATCGATCCGTCTGCTGCATACCCAGGCGCACGACTTCCTCGTGTTGACGCTGCCGGCGGAGATCGACGAGGCCGCACCCGCGGCGCGCAAGGCGCCCCATGCGCTGCTCTGCCTGGCGATCACGGTGGCCCTGATGATCAGCGGCATGGTACCCAACGTCATCGCCGCGCTGATCGGCTGCGTGCTGATGGGCGCGCTGCGCTGCATCGACATGGACAGCGCCTACCGCAGCATCCACTGGCAGAGCCTGATCCTGATCGTCGGCATGCTGCCCTTCGCCACCGCGCTGCAGAAGACCGGCGGCATCGACCTGCTGGTCGGCGGCATGCTGTCGCTGACCGGCGAGGGCTCGCCGCGGATGGTGATGGCGGCGCTGTTCGGCCTGACCGCGGTGGTCGGGCTGTTCGTGTCGAACACGGCAACGGCAGTGCTGATGGCGCCGATCGGCATCGGCCTGGCCGCCCAGCTCGGCGTGTCGCCTTATCCGTTCGCGATGACGGTCGCGCTGGCGGCTTCGGCGGCCTTCATGACCCCGGTATCCTCGCCGGTGAATACGCTCGTGCTGGGGCCGGGCAATTACCGCTTCGGCGACTTCCTGCGCGTCGGCGTGCCGTTCACGGTGCTGGTGATGCTGGTCGTCATCGGCCTGCTGCCGCTGCTGTTCCCCTTCTAACGCGGTGTCGATCAGGCTGGATCGTCGAACACGTAAGCGTCCATTGCCAGTGTCCCGTAGCGCACGTCGTCAGCGGCGATGCGCCGGGCCTGCCAGGCTTCGCCTGCCGCGCCCAGCGCGAACAGCAGTGGCAGCAGGTGCTCGTCCGTGGGATGGGCATGTTCGGCGTGCGGGGCGCGGCTGCGATAGTCCAGCAACGCGCCGGTATCGCCGGCTGCCAGCGTGGCGGCGATCCAGCCAGCGAAGGCCCGCACGTAGTCGTGCACAGGGCCGGGTTCGCGGCGCAATTCGTAGAGATTGTGCGTCAGGCTCCCTGAACCGATGATCAGCACCCCCTGCTCGCGCAGCGGTGCCAGCGCGCGGCCGAGTTGCAGATGGTGTGCGGGCCCGAATCGGGGGTGCAGCGAAAGCTGGACGACCGGTATGTCGGCATCCGGGTACATGTGCATCAGCGGAACCCAGGCGCCGTGGTCCAATCCGCGCTGCGGATCGGCCTGGGCGGCGATGCCGGCGCCGCCGAGTGCCTCCAGCACGCGTTGCGCCCAGGTGGGCGAGCCCGGCGCGGGATAGCGCAGTTCGTACAAGGGCTTCGGAAAGCCGCCGAAGTCGTGGATGGTCTCCGGGTGCTCGGCCGAAGTCACCGAGAGCCGCGCATCCATCCAATGGGGCGAGGCAATGACGATGGCTTCGGGGCGTGGCAGCTTCTCGGCCAGCGAACGCAGTTCGCTTCCGGCAATGCCGGGTTCGATGGCGAACATTGGCGAGCCGTGCGAGACGAAGAGGCTGGGAAGCCTGGGTGTGGACGATCTGGACATATGGTGTTCCTGTGCAGTGCGAATGGCAGGAGGACTGCCTCGATGGCACCGATCAGCTTAAGCGGAGCGCGCTGCGGGATAAACAGCTTGGCAGATGCTTAACTGTTCCATTCTTGTAATCAATCAATGGGCAGGCACGTCGTGCCCGGGCCCGTCCGCTAGAATCCGTGGCATCGGAAAATGGACACGCAGATGAACGACGAAGACTACATGCGCGCGGCGATGGAAGAAGCCCGCCGGGCCGGCGCCTGCGATGAAGTGCCGGTCGGCGCGATCGTGGTGCTGGACGGCGAGATCGTCGGCCGCGGCTTCAACCAGCCGATCGGCCGTCACGACCCCACCGCCCACGCCGAGATCATGGCCTTGCGCGACGCCGCCGCGCGGCTGGGCAACTACCGCCTGCCGGGCTGCGAGCTGTTCGTGACCCTGGAGCCCTGCGCGATGTGCTCGGGCGCGATCATGCACGCCCGCATCGCGCGCGTGGTGTTCGGCGCGCGCGACCCCAAGACCGGCGTTGCCGGCAGCGTGCTCGACCTGTTCGCCGAGACGCGCCTCAATCACCATGCCACGATCGAAGGCGGCGTGCTCGGCGAGGATTGCGGGCGCATGCTGTCGGACTTCTTCGCCGCCCGCCGCAACAAGACCATGGTGGCCTGAATGCAGATCCGCGTCGACATCGGCCGCCAATGCCTGGAACTGTTCGGCGGCGACGGCGCCTGCCTTCGCCGCTATCCGGTATCGACCGCGCGCAACGGAGCCGGCGAGGAGAACGGCAGCCTGCGCACGCCGCGCGGCCGCCACCGCATCCGCGCCCGCATCGGCGCCGGCGCGCCCTGTGGCGCGGTGTTCCGCGGCCGCCGGCCGACCGGCGAATGCTGGACACTTGAATTCGCCGCCGCGCACCCGGGACGCGACTGGGTGCTGAGCCGCATCCTGTGGCTGTGCGGCGAGGAGCCGGGGCGCAACCGTCTCGGCAGCGTCGATTCGATGCGGCGCTACATCTACATCCACGGCACCGGCGACGACCAGCCGATGGGCGTGCCGCTGTCGCATGGCTGCGTGCGCATGCGCAACCGCGACGTCATCGAATTGTTCGATTTGGTGCAGGCCGGAACGCCGGTGGAGATCTGCGAATGAAGCACGTGGACGACAAGGGCAGGGCCGGCGAAGTCCGTATCGACATCGTCGATTGGCCGGCCGCGCAGGCGCGGGTGATGCCGCTGCGCATGCGGGTGTTCGTCGTCGAGCAGGGCGTACCGGCCGACATCGAGCTCGACGAGTTCGACCCGCAGAGCCGCCATGCCGTCGCCACCGATGCTGGCGGCAGCGTGATCGCCACCGGCCGCTTGCTGCCGGACGGCCACATCGGCCGCATGGCGGTGGATGCCGCCTGGCGCGGACGCGGCGTCGGCGGGGCGGTGCTCGAAGCGCTGGTGATAGAAGCCGGCGCGCGCGGCATGGCGCAGGTGCTGCTCAATGCCCAGCTACAGGCGCTGGATTTCTATCGCCGGCATGATTTCGAGGAATACGGCGAAGTCTTCGTCGAAGCCGGCATCCCGCACCGGGCGATGCGGCGGATGCTCGCAGAGCGGCGGGACAGCACGGGATGAGCGGTCAGCAGCACGACAGCCCCTGCGTGTCCGACTTCGGCGACCTGCGCTCGCTGCAGTTCGACGGCCTGACGGTGCAGAGCATGATGTCGATCACCTGGCCGCATCTGCTGGCGCTGGACTACACGCGGGCGATGATGGGCTTCCTGCTGTTCAGGCCGCAGCCGCGCCACATCCTGATGATCGGCCTCGGCGGCGGTTCGCTGGCCAAGTACTGCCTGCATGCGATGCCGGAAGTCCGCTTCACCGCGGTGGAAATCAATCCCGAGGTGATCGCGCTGCGCGAGCGTTTCGGCATCCCGCCGGATGACGAGCGCTTCCGCGTGATCTGCGCCGACGGCGCCGAGCATGTGCGCGACTGCGGTGACGGCGACGACGCACCCGACGTGCTGCTGATCGATGGCTTCAATGCCGCCGGGCTGCCCGAAGGGCTGGGCAGCCCGGCCTTTTATGCCGACTGCCGCCGGGCCTTGGCGCCCGGCGGCGTGCTGGCCATCAACCACTGGGCGGGAGATCCCCGCTACCCGATCTACGCCTCGAGGCTGCGCGAGGCCTTCGACGGCCGCGTGCTGTCGATTCCGGCGGAAGAGGGCGACAACCGCATCAGTTTCGCGGCCGCCGATACCGCCTTCCCGCCGTCGCGCGGCCAGATCCTGGCACGCAGCACGGCGCTGGACGGGATGCACAGCTTCGACATCGGCAACATCGCCCAGCGCGTGCTGGCGCGGCTCGATCGGATGCCGATGCATCGGTCCGGCAGTACGGGATAGGGACACGCTGAACAAGTGATGCTTCACCGGACGTTGGAACGTTCTGAAGCTTGAGCAGGTAAACCCGCTTCGGTTTGTTCGACTTGCAGTTTCCAACGACTGGCAAACCTCCCATGGCTTCCATGGGAACGGTTTACCTGTGCAAAGCGTGTCTCCAGTCGATCCCGGGATGCACGTGTCTCCGCCCCTGGCCGCCGCAGCCACCTTCCGGCAGAGACCGACCACGTCGCGGAGGCCGGAGCTGAATCCCTGTCCAGCTCACGGCGGCGTGACGTGCGCAGTGCCGCCGATCAGCGCCACCCTGCCGTTCGCGAAGCACCCGGCCACGCGGGAGCCGTGCGTGTAGGGGCGGATGCGCACGATCTCGAGGCGGTCCACGGCGCCACCGATATGCCGGCGTTTCAACTGGCGGATGTTCGATCAGCGCGATGTCGTGCTGCTTCCCGGCGAAGGCCATCCTGATCCAGCGCCTGCCGCGCGCGGTCTCGTGCATGCCGAGGACACCGGCATGGCAGAGCGCCGCGGCTTACGGATCGATCGCGAACAAGGCCAGATGGATAGCCGAATCTGGGTCGGTAGAAATGCTCAATTGGCCCTTGTGTCGCTTAACTAAGACTAATATAGTCGTAGTTATAGGCATGAGGCTGCTCGTGCCGCTTAGTTGGCCGGAGCGCTTCATCCCAGGTGCCGGTCCGGTCGGGTGACACCAAAATTTGATCCAGGAGCATGACGCATGTCGAAACGCATTCTTGTCATTGGAGCCGGTTTTTCCGGCATGTGGAGCGCGCTGTCCGCTTCCCGCCTGCTTGATCAGGTCGGGCGCGACGATGTAGAGGTTGCACTCATTGCGCCGAAGCCGGAACTGCACGTCCGGCCTCGCCTCTACGAGCAGAACCCGGCGGGCATGAAGGCTCCGCTGGAGAACATTTTCAAGACCGCCGGCATCAGGTTCATCCCGGGCCTGGTGGAAAAAATCGATACGCAAAAGCAGGAAGTGGGCGTCGCTGGGCTGGGCGAAGACGCTTCGTGCCAAACCATCGCTTACGATCGCCTGGTCATCGCTGCCGGCAGCCGCCTGAATTGCCCCCCCATCCCCGGCTTGGGCGAACATGCCTTTAACGTTGACCAGATCGCCGACGCTGCAAAACTGGAAGCACATATCCACGGTCTGGCGAGCCGGCCCAAGAGCGCCGGGCGCAATACTGTGGTCGTTGTGGGTGCAGGCTTCACCGGCATCGAGACGGCAGCGGAAATGCCGGCCCGTCTGCGCGAAACCTTGGGCGCCGATGCAGACGTGAAGGTGATCATGGTCGAACGCAGTGCCGACGTGGGGCCGGACCTGGGACCTAGCCCGCGGCCGGTGATCATACAGGCACTGACCGACCTGGGCGTGGTCTGGAAGCTCGGTTCCGGCGTGGCCTCTGTCGATGCGAAGGGTGTGGCGCTCGAAAACGGCGAACGCATCGAAGCGGGTACGGTCATCTGGACCGGAGGGGCCCGTGCCAGCGGGCTCACGGCGCAAATCCCGGCCGAGCGCGATTCCTTTGGCCGGCTGTACGTGGATCGCAACCTGAAGGTCAAGGGCCTCGACACGGTGCTTGCAACGGGCGATTGCGCTTATGCGGCGACCGATCATGAAGGAAATTACGCGATGATGTCCTGCCAGCATGCAATGAACCTCGGCCGTTCGGCTGGCCATAACGCGGCAGCGGACCTGCTTGGTGAAAGCCTGATCCCGTATAGCCAGCCGAAGTACGTGACCTGCTTGGACCTGGGGCCTTGGGGAGCCGTCTATACGGAAGGCTGGGATCGCCAGGTGAAGATGGCCGGCGCTGAGGCCAAGGCGCTTAAGACGAAGATCAATACTGAATGGATCTACCCCCCGAGCGGAGATCGCGCGGAGCTCTTCGCCTTGGCTGACCCTCGCCGTATCGTCGTAGCTTGATTAAGCCGCCCTGAAAAAGCGGGGTGGCCTTTCTTGGTCGCCCCGCTTTTTCTGCGATGCGCTCGGCACGGGTGCGATCTTGGAGGTGTGAGTTTTCCCATGAGCTGGCCACGGCGAATGCAGCGAAGCGCAACTGCGGGCCGATGGACAAGAACCGGATCTGAGCAGGGCGAGCGGGCAGCCGGGTGGTATGGGAGGGGAGCGGTGAGATTACCTGGCTGCCCCTATCCCGATTCAAGCGCTTTTGCGCGCCCGTCCTCGCGCTGGTTCCGGCCTCTCGCGGCGCCGATTCATCGCGCGATCCGACAGCCATTCGACAACATGCATTTCGTACGCGGCGGGGGCCTTGTCGGCAACGCGCTGAGCCAGATCGTCCAGGGTGTGTCGTTTAAGTTCGTCGCGCATCGCCTTTTCCGCTGCCTGCATGACCGCATGAACGGAACAGGTACCTCGTGTTGCCCAAGCTGGCACACTGTCGTCGAATATCGCGCAACGGCTACGAATTTCACGGCACTCGAACAAGGGCTTGTCACCGTCGATAGCGACAACTACGTCATGCACGGTAATGCGATTGGCGGGCCGTGCAAGTCTGAAACCGCCTTTGATCCCCTCCGTGGCTACAACGAGTTCGGCCTTGGCCAGCTTGGTGAACAACTTGGCCAGGAACTCGCTCGGAATGCCTTGAAGTTCGGCCAGATCCCGAACACTGGCTTCCGCTACGGCGCCATCAGAACGGATCAGGAACAGCAGGCAGTGCAAGCCGTATTCAACCCCTGTGCTGATGTGAGACATTCTCAACTAAGACAGTAAACATCGTAGTTGAAAGCGTATCCAACTTTGACCTGGGCCGCAAGAAAGGCGTCTTGATTTTTGGTGAAGCGGGCATGCGCCAAAACTGAAATTATAGAATTCGCAATTTGGCGTGCTTTTTTGCGCAAACTCAATAGCGGGGTCTCAATTAAACCAATCCGGGAAATCCCCCGGTTCGCTGGGTCGTCGAGCGTAACTTGGGATGGCTGTACAGCTTTCGGTGATTGCGCATCCGCTTCGAGCGGCTCGCCATGATTCATGAAGCCCTTCTCGAGATCGCCTGCTGCATCATTTGCTGGCGGCACCTGCGCAAGGCGTAGAAGTCATTCTGTTAGTACTTCTAGCGCAGTGAAACGATGGATTACTTCGCCATACAGCTCGCCGTGCGCGTCCCAGCTCCATTCGCGCAGGCGGGTGCCGCCCTGGCGGTCGACCATCAGCAGGCTCGAACAGCGCGTGCCGTAGCCCGGTGCGCGGATGAAGGCGGATGACAGCCAGCGCTCCCACTCCAGGCTGATGCCGGTCTCCGGCAGATGGGGGTCGGGGGCCGGCGTGCTGTCGCGCAGCAGGGCCAGCGCGGCCTCGTCGTCCGGCAGCCGCGGCAGCAGCGCGGTCAGGCCTTCGCGCGCCTTCAGCAGCTTCGGCCAGGGCGTGTCGAGCAGATGGTTCGACAGGCCGTAGATGCCGGGTGCCAGCATCCTGACCGCACCGGTGGCGCTTTCCAGCACGCCGAGGCTGCGGCCGTCGCCGACCAGCAGGTTGAAGGCGGCGTAGGCCGTGCTCTCGCCGGCGAGGCGTTTCAGCGTGGTCTCGGCATCGTCGGTCGATTCGAGTGCGTTGCGGACCAGCGCGCCGCGCGACGGCGCCCCTTCGATGTGGCGGCTGGGGTCGCGGTAATTGGTCAGTGCGGCGAAGCGGCCGCTGCGGCTCAGGCCCATCCAGCTGCCGCCGGCTTCCAGGTCGCGGCCGGCGAGCAAGTCGGGCGCGTCGGGCCACCAGTGCGCGGGAGCGGCCGGGCGGGCGAGGTATTCGTCGCGGTTGGCGGCGACGACCAGCGGATAGTCGGGGTGGCTCTGCCAGGCGAAGACGATCAGGCACATGGGTTCAGCGCTCGCGAATGGATTCGGTGAAGCACTCGGCGTGGCGGGTGCCGCCGTCCGCCAGCAGCCCGGTCAGCCGGTGCTCCAGTACGGCGGCGTCCAGCGCCTGCATGAAGGCGGCGCGGTCGCTGACGCCTTCGTAGATTTCCATCCAGGTCAGCGGGTCGTCGGTGCGCCGCATCAGCCGGCCCTCGATGCCGCTGCGCCGTGCCAGCCCGGCCTGCATCGCGCGGACCTGCGCGGCCGCAGCGGAAGTGTCCGCATCGGGCCGCAAGCGGTAATACAGGTAGAGGTGCACGACCTCGGGCACCGCCTCGGCGGCGGCGCGCGGCGCAGCGTCGGGCGTGCTCATCGCTTCGGCATGGAGAGGAGTGGTTCGAGCAAGGCTCAGCCCAGCGAGTAGGGCAGGTCGTGCAGCGCCAGGCTCGATCCATCGACGCTGCCGAGGTGGAGTTCGCCCGCTTCGGCGCTGCTGGTCTGCAGCACCGCGAGCGCCTCGAAGCCGCCGTCGGCCGTCGGCGCGGCATTGACGATCTTGCCGGCGGACTGCTCGCCGAAGGCCGGTGCGTAGACGTCGGTGCCGGCCGCCGGCAGCGGCGTGCCGGACGGACCGGCGACGCGATACATGCGCTTCTTCAGCTTGCCGAGGTATTGCGTGCGGGCGACGATCTCCTGGCCGGGGTAACAGCCTTTCTTGAAGTTCACGCCGCCGATCAGATCGTAGTTCAGCATCTGGGCAACGAACTCTTCCTGCGTCGGCTGGCTGATGAGCGGGATGCCGGCACGGATCATTGCCAACTGCCAGGCGCCGGTGCCGGCCTTGACCGCGCCGGCCGCCTGCAGCGCGTCGAACAGCGCCGGTGCGGCATCGGCTGCCACTGCGACGATGAAGTTGCGCTCGTCCAGGCGGATGCAGCGTGGGCCGCTGGTGCCGCCGGTCTCGTCGCCGCCGGTCTGCTTCATCGCCGCGTCCGGTACCGCGAGGCCGGCGCCGGCGAGCACCGCGCCGGCGTCGTTGCCGCCGACCCCGAGCAGCACCAGTGTTTCGCTGGCATCGGACAGCTTCACCTTGCTGCGCAGCACGTACATCGAGAACTTCTTCAGGAAGGCCGGCAGGACGTCGGCCGACAGCACCATCGAATGGCCGTCACTCTCCGGCCAGATCAGGAAGCTGGCGATCATGCGGCCCTTGGGCGAGTTGAAGCTGTTCCAGGCCGCGCTGTCGGCCGCCATCTTCTGCACCTCGTTGGAGACCAGGTTGTGGATGAAGGCGGCGGAATCCGGGCCGACCGAGCGCACCGTGCCGAGATGCAGCAGCGGCACGACGATGGTGGATTCGGCCACGGCGCGGGCTTCGGCGGCGGGGTCGGCGAAATGAAGATGGTGGTCTGCCAGCTCGGCGCCCTGCTGGGCAAGAAAATCGGTCCAGGCGGTCATGTTCTTGGTTGTGTGGTCCAGCGGATTGGGGTGGGGAAACGGTGGTGCCGGGGCGCCGCCGGGCGGGCCGGCGGCGCGATGCAGTATTATAGGCGCCCGCCAAACGGTGGTCGCCCCTGCGCCCGCCATGGTCTTGTCGATCGACGATGATACGTTTCCTGCTTCGTTCCGTATTGCTGCTCGTGCTGCTGGCCGCCCTCGCGGCGGGCATCGGCACATGGTTCGCCCATCGCCCGCTGGCGCTGAAGAGCGAAGTGGTGGATTTCACCGTGCAGCGCGGCCTGGGCATGCGCCAGGCCGCCAAGGTCATCGCCGAGGCAGGCGTGGACGTCGACCCGGCGTGGCTGAGCTGGCTCGCCCGCATCGGCGGCCGTGCCAATTCCATCAAGGCGGGCAGCTATGAGGTCCATGCCGGCATCACGCCCTGGCAACTGGTGCTGAAGCTGTCGGACGGTGACGTGTCGCAGGCGGACGTGCTGCTGGTGGAGGGCTGGACTTTCAGCCAGGTGCGCAAGGTGCTGGAAAGCCACCCCGAGCTGGAGCCGGATACCGCGGGCCTCAGCGACGCGGAAATCCTCGCCCGCATCGGTGCCGCCGAATCGCATCCGGAAGGCCTGTTCTTTCCGGACACCTATCTGTTCGACAAGCGTTCGGACGCGTCAGGCGTGCTGCGCCGCGCCTATCATGCGATGCAGCAGCGGCTCGACCAGGCCTGGGCTGCGCGCGATCCGGCGCTGCCGCTGAAGACACCCTACGAGGCCTTGATCCTCGCTTCCATCGTCGAGAAGGAAACCGGCCGCGCCGAGGATCGCGGCCTGGTCGCCTCGGTCTTCGCCAACCGTCTGCGCATCGGCATGCCGCTGCAGACCGACCCGACGGTGATCTACGGTCTCGGCGCCGATTTCGACGGCCGGCTGCGGCGCAAGCATCTCGAAACCGACCATCCCTGGAACACCTATACGCGTGGCGGGCTGCCGCCGACGCCGATCGCGATGCCGGGCCCCGACGCGCTGCTGGCGGCAGTGAACCCGCAGCAGAGCGAATTCCTCTATTTCGTCTCGCGGGGCGACGGCAGCAGCCAGTTCTCGCGCACGCTGGCCGAGCACAACCAGGCGGTGAACCGCTTCATCCGCAACGCCGGCAGACCCGGGAGCAAGCCTTGAACGAGAAGCCCTTCAACCCTGGCGAACAGCCGCCGCGCGGGCGCTTCATCACCTTCGAAGGCATCGACGGCGCGGGCAAGAGCAGCCAGATCGCCGCCACCGTCGAACTGCTGCGCGCGCGCGGCATCGAGGTCGACCAGACGCGCGAGCCCGGCGGCACGCCGCTCGGCGAACGTCTGCGCGAGCTGCTGCTGCACGAGCCGATGCATCTGGAAACCGAGGCCATGCTGATGTTCGCCGCGCGCCGCGAGCATCTCGCCGCCCGCATCGAGCCGGCGCTGGCGGCCGGGCGCTGGGTGGTGTGCGACCGCTTCTCGGATGCCAGCTTCGCCTACCAGGTCGGCGGCCGCGGGCTGGCGCGCGACAAGTTCGATGCGCTCGAAGCCTGGGTCCATCCCCGGCTGCAGCCCGACCTGACGCTGCTGTTCGACCTGCCGCCGGAAACCGCTGCCGCCCGCGTCGCGTCGACCGGTGTCGATCCCGACCGCTTCGAGCGTGAGCAGCGCGACTTCTTCGAACGCGTGCGCGAGGCCTATCTCGAACGCGCACGCCAGGCGCCGCAGCGCATCCGCGTGGTCGATGCCGACCGCGCGCCCGAGCTGATCCGTGCCGACATCGAGCGCATCGTGCGCGAGAGCCTGCCGACATGATCCACCCCTGGATGCAGCCGGCGTGGACGCGCCTCGTCGAGCTCGACGGGCGCCTGCCGCACGCGCTGCTGTTCGTCGGCCCGCCCGGCCTCGGCAAGCGCGAACTGGCCGAGGCGCTGGCGGCGCGGCTGCTGTGCGACAGCCCCGCTGCCGACGGCCACGCCTGCGACCGCTGCGAGCCCTGCCAGTGGCGGCTGGCGGGCAACCACCCCGACCTGCATCGCGTGGTACCTGCGGCGGATGCTGCGGCAGCCGGTGCTGCGGCGGCCGACGGCGCCGAAGGCGAGGGTGGGGAAGCGGCGCCGGCCAAGGAAGGCAAGGCCAAGTCCGAGCAGATCCTCATCGAGCAGATCCGCGAGCTGCAGTCGGCGCTGAGCGTCACCGGCCACCATAGCGCGCGGCGGGTGGTAGTGCTCGACCCGGCCGAGGCGATGAACGTGTTCACCGCCAACGCCTTGCTGAAATTGCTGGAAGAGCCGCCCGCAGGCTGCGTGTTCCTGCTGGTGTCGTCGGCGCCGCGCCGCCTGTTGCCGACGATCCGCAGCCGCTGCCAGCAGTGGCCGTTCTCGCGCCCGGACGATGCGGCGCTGGCGCAGTGGAAGGCAGGTGCGGCGCCTTCGATGCAGGCTTTGCTGGCGATCGGCGGCGGCATGCCGCTGGCGGCCGAGCGTATGGCCCAGCGTGGTGCCGATGCCTTGCTCGATCGCTTCGTGCGCGACATCTCCAATCTGCAGGCAGCGGATGCGCTGCGTATCGCCGGCCAGTGGGAAGCCTGGCTGAAGTCGAAGGAAGCACTGGCGGCCGGCTTCGGCTTGCCCGAACTCACCGACTGGATGCAGCGCTGGGTCAGCGACCTGGCGGCCTTGCGGCTGGGCGGCCGAGTCCGCTTCTTTCCGGCCCAGGAAGGCTTGCTGTCGGCGCTCGCCAGCCGCGCCAGCGTGGCCGCGGTGAGCGGCTGCTACAATGAGATTGCGCAGATCCGCAAGGTGTCGCGCCACCCCCTGAGCCTGCGCCTGGTTCTCGAAGACATGTTGCTGCGCTATGCGCGCAGCTTCCCCGGAGCAAGAGGATGAGCAGCCACGCCAAACCGCAGACGGCGCGCCCCAGCGTGCTGTCGCTGAACATCAACTCGAAATCCGCGCTGTATGCGGCCTACATGCCTTTCCTGAACAACGGCGGCCTGTTCGTGCCCACGCCGAAGAGCTACAACCTCGGCGACGAAGTCTTCATGCTGCTGCAACTGATGGACGACCCGACGCGCCACCCGGTGGCAGGGCGGGTGGCCTGGCTGACGCCGCAGGGCGCACAGGGCGGCAAGACGCAGGGCGTCGGCGTGCAGTTTTCCGACGACGATGCCAGCAAGGTGCTGCGCGGCCGCATCGAGCAGATCCTCGCCGGCCACCTCAGCTCCAGCCGGCCGACGCACACGATCTGAGCGTTGCCGACCTGATCCATTCTTTCCGGTTTTCCCGATGTTCGTCGATTCCCACTGCCATCTCGATTTTCCCGACTTGATCGCCCGCGAGGACGAAGTGCTCGCCAACATGGCGGCCAACGACGTCGGCACCGCACTGTGCATCAGCGTCAAGCTCGAGGATTTTCCGCAGGTGCGCGGGCTGGCCGAGCGGCACCCGCAGCTGTGGGCTTCGGTGGGCGTGCATCCCGACAATGCCGACTGCGACGAACCCGACGTCGACCGCCTGGTCGCGCTGGCCGACCACCCCAAGGTGGTCGCCATCGGCGAGACCGGCCTGGACTACTACTGGCAGAAGGACGCGCCCGAATGGCAGCGCGAACGTTTCCGCACCCACATCCGCGCCGCGCGCGAAACCGGCAAGCCGCTCGTCATCCACACCCGCAGTGCGGCAGAAGATACGCTGCGGCTGATGCGCGAGGAAAAGGCCGGTGAAGCCGGCGGCGTCATGCACTGCTTCACCGAAAGCCAGGACGTGGCCGACGCCGCGCTCGAGCTGGGCTTCTACATCTCCTTCTCCGGCATCGTCACCTTCCGCAATGCCAAGGAGCTGAAGGAGGTCGCCCGCCGCGTGCCGCTCGACCGCCTGCTGATCGAGACCGACGCCCCCTATCTGGCGCCGGTGCCGCATCGTGGCAGGACCAACGAACCCGCCTGGGTCGTGCATGTCGCCGAGGAGATCGCCCGCCTGCGCGACGAACCGCTGGCCCGCATCGAACAGGCCTGTACCGACAACTTCTTCCGACTCTTCCATCATGCACAAAGACCTGCCTGAAACCTCCCTGCGCCAGAATCGCAAGCATCCGCTCCGCCGCCTGCTCGCCGCGGCCGCCATTGCCACCCTCAGCCTAAGCGTACATGCGGCCGGCACCTTCGACGATGCGCGCAACGCCGCCGTGCTGGGCGATGCGAAAGGCCTGACCAGGCTGATCGACGGCGGCATCGATCCGAACAGCGTCGATGCCAGCGGCAACTCCCTGCTGATCCTCGCTGCGCGCGAAGGCCAGGCTGCTACGGTCGAAGCCTTGCTGCAGCGCGGCGTGTCGATCGACCAGCAAAGTCCCAGCGGCGATTCGGCGCTGATGCTGGCGGTGCTGGGCGGCTACGACGACGTCGTCCGCGTGCTGCTGAAGGCCGGTGCCAAAGTGAATCACGACGGCTGGGCGCCGCTGCACTACGCCGCCTTCGAAGGCCGCGAATCCATGCTCGATGCGCTGTTCGCCGCCGGCGCGGACGTCAATGCCCGGGCACCGAACCTCGCCACACCGCTGATGCTCGCCGCCCGCAACGGCCATATCAAGGTGGTGCGCCGCCTGCTCGCAGTGCCGGAGACCGACCTGAATGCGCTGAACGACGCCGGCCTGTCCGCCGACGCGTGGGCGCTGCAGAACCGCAACACCGACATCGCCAGGCTGATCGAGGCCGAGCGCAAGCGCCGGGGCCTGCCGGCGCCGTCGATGCGGATCACGATCGAATAAAGGAAGGAAGCATGAGCAGTCTGCCCAAGTGCCCCGAATGCAGCTCCGAATACACCTACGAGGACGGCATCAACTACGTCTGCCCCGAATGCGCGCACGAGTGGCCGCAAGCCGCCGAGGAAGCGGGTGAAGCCGAAAAGGTGTTCAAGGACGCCAACGGCAACGTGCTGCAGGACGGCGACAGCGTCACCGTGATCAAGGACCTGAAGGTGAAGGGTTCGTCGCTGGTGGTGAAGGTCGGCACCAAGGTCAAGAACATCCGCCTGATCGACGGTGACCACGACATCGACTGCAAGATCGACGGCATCGGCGCGATGAAGCTGAAGTCGGAGTTCGTGCGCAAGGCCTGATCACGTCCGCCGGACAGCCTGGCTCAAAGCGGCGGCAGGCTGCGCCAGCGGCGGATCGCGCGCTGGAAGAACAGGCTGTTGGGGACGTGCAGCATGGTGTCGCTGCCGTCGGGCAGGCGTTCGTGCAGCGTGGTGAAGATCAGGTTGATGTCGGTCACCTGGCCCTTCAGGCCGGGTTTTTCGCCGTTCTCGATCACCTCGATGTGGTCGTGGAGGCGGAAGGGCCGGGTGGTGAAGATCAGCAGCGTGCAGAAGATGTTGGACAGCACGCTCCAGGCGGCGAAGAAGGCCACGGCCGCGACTGCGGCAAAGCCGGTGAAGGCGGTCCACAGCACCGTGCCGGACACGCCGAAGCGGTCCAGGATCGTCAGTAGCGCGCCGGCATAGATGATGAAGGCGATGCTGCGGCGAACGATGAGAGTCAGCTCGGGCGGCAGGTTGTAGCGCTCGCCCAGGCGGCGGACGATGCGCCGGACCAGCATGTTCAGCACCCAGGCGGCGAGCAGGACCAGCATGAGCTGCAGGCCGAGCGTGATGAATTCGAGCCAGGGGTGGAGCCATTCGGGAAGCAGGGGTTTCATCGAGAGCCGTTTGGTGAAAGGAAGAAGCTGGTTGGCAAGTTTAGCCCGGCCGGCCTTCGGGCGCAGGTGCTGAGGCCGATGTGCACCGGGTCGTTCGCGGATGCGGGATCAGACGCCGGCAATCCAGCCTTCCAGCGGATCGATCTGTGCCGGCAGGCCGTAATCGGGCGTGCTGGCCCGTGCGCAGGCTGCTGCCTGCATCAGTGCAAGCGCGGCATCGAGGCGGTCGCCGCTGGCATCGTCGATCAGGCTGCCGGCCTGCGATGGGGAAAGCTGAAGTTGCAGGCCGCCCGCCAGGTGGCCTCTGCCAAGAGCGGCGACGATGCACTTGCGGGCATTGCGGCGTTCGGGCGTCTGCTTGCGTTTTTCGTCGCTCTTGTAGGAGTCGCCGGTGATGCTGCGCGCGAGCAGGCCGGGATAGGCTTCCACGGCGATCCGTTGCGGGTCGCCGGCGTGCAGGCCGGGCAGCGTGGCGCCGGCGGCGAGCAGGCGTGGGGCGCCTTCGAGGAACATCAGCCCGACCGGCGGATTCACCAGCTTCAGCGGGCTGTGCGAGCGTGCCGGCAGGTCGGTGGCGCGGTGGGCGTAGCGTCGGCCAATAGGGCGCGATTCACGGTAGGCGTCGAGTGCGGCGCGGAAGCCGGCCTTGCCGAGGGCGGTACAGTGGCGGACGAGCTCGGGCCAGCTTTGCGGCCAGCCGAGATCGACGACCGCTTCGCGCGGCAGGCCGAAGGGGAAATCGAAGGCGCCGAGCCAGGGACCGGGGCGGGCGAGTAGGGCTTCGAAAGCGGGCCAGTCGTCGAAGGCTTCCAGGCCGGTCAGTTCGACCCTCGGTTCGGTCACCTCGCCCGCGAGGTGGCCGAAAGCGGCAGTGATCGGCTTGGCCCGGCGTGGCGCAGAGGTGAAATCGACGCCGATCAGCAGCATCCCGCTTGCCTGCGGAGGCTGCCGTTCAGCGGCCATCGCGCAGCAGGCGGGCGGCGGTGGTCACGGTGTTGAAGTGGATGCTGACGGTGTCGTCGATCGGCTCGGCGTAGCCGCCGGCCATCGCGACCGCCACCGGCACGCCGGCATCGCGGCAGGCGCCGAGCACGCGTTCGTCGCGCATCCGCAGGCCGTCGAGGCTCAGGGCCAGGCGGCCGAGGCGGTCGCCGGCATAGGGGTCGGCGCCGGCGAGGTAGATCACGAGTTCGGGGCGGGCGCGGGCGAAGGTCGTTGCCAGTGCCTGGTCCAGTACCGCCAGGTAGGTGGCGTCGCCGGTGTCGTCGGGCAGTTCGACGTCGAGGTCGCTGGTCTGCTTGCGGAAGGGGAAATTCTTCGCGCCGTGCAGGCTGCAGGTGAAGACTTCCGGCTCGCCGGCGAGGATGGCGGCGGTGCCGTCGCCCTGATGCACGTCGCAGTCGATGATCGCCACGCGCCGCACCCGGCCTTCGGCGCGCATCGCCAGCGCGGCGATCGCGGCGTCGTTGAAAACGCAGAAGCCGGAGCCGAAGTCGCGGTGGGCGTGGTGCGTGCCGCCCGCCAGGTTGGCGGCGCAGGCGCTGCCGCTATCGCCCGCTAGGGCGCTGCGGCAGGCGGCGAGCGTGGCGCCGGCCGAGCGGCGAGAACGCTCGACCATCGCCGCCGTCCACGGAAAGCCGATGCGGCGGACTTCTGCCGCATCCAGCGTGCCGGCGACGACGCGCGCCAGATAGCCGGCGTCGTGCGCACGCAGGATTTCCTCGTCGCTGGCGGCGGCGGGCACGACGAAATCGGCCTCGTCGAACTCGTCGCAGGCCAGCAGGCGGGCGCGCAGGCGCGAATACTTCTCCATCGGAAAGCGGTGGCCTTCCGGCAGCGGCAGCACGAAGTGGTCGGCGTAGTAGAGCTTCATGGCATGCCTCGTCGTTCGCTGTTGCGCATTTCTCAGGCGGCGCCGCGGCGGCGGAAGTCGCGCAGGCGGAAGCCGAGTACGAACAGCGTGGCGAAATAGGCCGCGGCGCCGGCAAGCACCACGGCTGCCAGGCGCAGGCCGCGTTCCAGCCCGCCGATCTCGACCCACAGCGTTTCCGCGCCCATGCCGAACCACAGCACCGCGCCCATCACCGCCAGCGCGGCCAGCAGCTTCAGCGCGAACAGGCCCCAGCCGGCTTGCGGTACATAGACGCCGCGCTTGCGCAGGCCGTGGTAGAGCAGGCCGGCGTTGAGGCAGGACGCCAGCCCGATCGACAGCGCTAGCCCGGCATGGCGCAGCGGCACGATGAAGGCGAGGTTCATCAGCTGGGTGGCGATCAGCGTGACGATGGCGATCTTGACCGGCGTGCGGATGTCCTGGCGGGCGTAGAAGCCGGGCGCCAGCACTTTCACCAGGATCAGGCCGGTGAGGCCGACGCTGTAGGCCACCAGCGCGCTGCGCGTCTGCATCACGTCGCCGGCGCCGAACGCGCCATAGTTGAACAGCGTCGCCACCAGCGGCACCGCCAGCAGCGCCAGGCCCAGGGCGGCGGGCAGGGTCAGCATCAGGGTCAGGCGCAGCCCCCAGTCGAGCAGCGACGAGAACTCGCCCGCCTTCTCGTCGGCGTGCAGCTTGGACAGGCTGGGCAGCAGGATCGTCCCCAGCGCCACGCCCAGCAGGCCGGCGGGGAACTCCATCAGGCGGTCGGCGTAGTACAGCCAGGACACGCTGCCGCTTTCGAGGAAGGAGGCGAAGATGGTGTTGATCAGCAGCGAGATCTGGCTGACCGAGACGCCGAGGATGGCCGGCGCCATCAGCTTCAGGACGCGGCGCACGCCGGGGTCCGACAGGTCGAGGTCGAAGCGCGGCAGCATGCCGATCTTGCGCAGCGGCCGGATCTGCAGCGCGAGCTGCAGCAGGCCGCCGATGAATACCGCCCAGGCCAGCGCCAGCACCGGCGGGTCGAAATAGGGCACGGCGAACAGCGCCATGCCGATGAAGGCGAGGTTCAGCAGCACCGGCGTGAAGGCCGGAATCGCGAAACGGCTCCAGGTGTTGAGCACGCCGCCGGCCAGCGCCACCAGCGACATGAAGAAGATGTAGGGGAAGGTGATGCGGGTGAGTTCGACCGTCAATTCGAACTTGCCGGGGTCGCCCGAGAAGCCGGGCGCCGAGATATAGATGATCAAGGGTGCGGCCAGCGCGCCCAGGGCGGCGACGAGGGCGACCACGAGGCCGAGTATGGTGGCGACCCGGCTGACCAGGGTATGCGTGGCCTCCGGGCCTTGCCGGTTCTTGTATTCGGCCAGGATGGGCACGAAAGCCTGCGAGAATGCGCCTTCGGCGAACATGCGCCGCAACAGGTTGGGCAGGCGGAAGGCGACGAAGAATGCGTCGGTGGCCATGCCGGCACCGAAGGCGCGGGCGATGACGAGGTCGCGCACGAAGCCGAGGATGCGGGACAGCAGCGTCATGCCGCTGATGGTGGCGAGGGCGCGAAGCAGATTCATTTATGGCGGGAAAACGGATTCATGGCGGGGCGAGGCCCGCATGATAGCCGGGTGCCCTGGCAACTGTAAGCCGGAACAGTGGTGCCGGCTTGTCGACCATGCTTGCGTTGCGTTTGATTGGCGGATAGAATCGCGGGCTTTCCAGAACCATTCATCAACGGAATCAAATTTATGGCCAACTCGGCACAAGCTCGCAAGCGCGCCCGCCAGGCAGTCAAGTCTCGCGCCCACAACGCCAGCCTTCGTTCCCGCCTGCGTACCGCGATCAAGGCCGTGCGCAAGGCCATCGTGGGTGGCGACAAGTCGGCGGCTCAGTCGGTCTTTCGCACCTCGATGAGCACCATCGACAGCATCGCCGACAAGAAGATCATCCACAAGAACAAGGCCGCTCGCCACAAGAGCCGCCTGTCCGCCGCCATCAAGTCGATGGCCGCCTGACCGGTGCATGATCTTTGCTGCGGCCAAGGCCGCAGCAGGCAAAAGGCGACCCGCGGGTCGCCTTTTTGTTTTCAGTGCGGCACAGCCTTCAAAGCGGCGTGTCGCCGACCCAGTCGATCTGCAGGTCGTTGTCCTTGGCGAAATTGATCATGAAGTTGTACGCCATCGGTTCGACGTCGTAGAGGCCGGCATCGACCAGTACGGTCTTGTCGCCCTTCAGCGTGCAGCCGGGGCGGACATAGGGCGAGTAGGTCATGCGGTTGTCGGCGCCGAAGGCCGACATGACGCCGCACAGGCGATCGGCCCAGTCGCTCGGGCGGAATTTCTTCCCGTCATTGGTGATGCCGACGATGATGAAATTTTCGATCTTGTGAGTCATGTATGCGCCCTGGCGGCAGAGATGGTGCGCCCGGTACGCCGTCCTGCGGGCGGCGCCCAAAGCGCGGCGCATTCTAGCAGAATGTCGCCATCGGCGGCGTACCGCGTGATATCGGCCGCCGTCGGCGGCGCCTGTACAGGGCCGGCGGTTTTGGCTTAAGATTCCGCTTCATTTCTGCACGGCGGCACCTGCCGCCGTGCGCGTTTTCAGCTTCGTTCCGATCGAGGTTCCGATGTCCCATGTCATGAACACCTACGCCAGGCTGCCCGTCGCATTCACGCACGGGGAAGGCGCCTGGATGTATGACGAGACTGGCAAGCGCTATCTCGATGCCTTGTCCGGCATTGCCGTCAATACGCTGGGCCACAACCATCCGCGCCTGGTCGAGGCGATTGCCGAGCAGGCCGGCAGGCTGATCCATACTTCCAACCTGTACGGCATTCCGCTGCAGGAGCAGCTCGCCGACCGCATCGCCGAGACCTCGGGCATGGACGAGGTGTTCTTCTGCAACTCGGGCTGTGAGGCCAACGAGGCGGCGATCAAGCTGGCGCGCATGTACGGCAACAAGAAGGGCGTCGCGCTGCCGCACATCATCGTGATGGAAAACGCCTTCCACGGCCGCACCATGGCCACGCTGTCGGCCACCGGCAACCGCAAGACGCAGGCCGGCTTCGAGCCGCTGGTGCAGGGCTTCATCCGCGTGCCCTACAAGGACATCGAGGCCATCCGCAAGATCGCCGCGCACGACAACAACGTCGTTGCCGTGATGCTGGAGATGATCCAGGGCGAAGGCGGCGTCAATGTCGCCGACGAGACTTTCCAGCGCGAGCTGCGTGCCCTGTGCGACGACAAGGGCTGGCTGATGATCTGCGACGAAGTGCAGTGCGGCATGGGGCGCACCGGCAAGTGGTACGGCTGGCAGCATGCCGGTACCAAGCCCGACGTGATGACCCTGGCCAAGGGGCTGGCCTCCGGCGTGCCGATCGGCGCCTGCGTGACCTCCGGCCGTGCCAAGGGGCTGTTCGGCCCGGGCAACCACGGCTCGACCTTCGGCGGCAATCCGCTGGCCTGCGCAGCCGGTCTCGCCACCTTCGACACCATCGTCGATGATGGCCTGATGGAACAGGCCGTCGCCATCGGCGACCAGATCCGCAAGGGCCTGGCCGAAGCACTGGACGGTGCCGCCGGCGTGGTCGACATCCGCGGCCGCGGCCTGATGATCGGCATCGAACTCGACCGCCCCTGCGGTCCGCTGATGGCGCGTGCGGCCGAACAAGGCCTGCTGCTCAGCGTCACTGCCGAGCGCGTGGTGCGCCTGCTGCCGGCGCTGACCTTCAGCGCCGAGGATGCCAGGGCCCTGGTGTCGATGCTGGCGCCGATGATTCGCGATTTCCTCGCGAACGGCTGAGGAATGCCGATGAGTTCGATCAAGCACTACCTTCAGTTCAAGGACTTCACCCGCGAGGAGTACGACTACCTCTTCGAGCGGGCGAAGTGGATCAAGGACAAGTTCAAGCGCTACGAACCCTACCACCCGATGTTCGACCGCACGCTGGTGATGATCTTCGAGAAGGCCAGCACCCGCACCCGCCTGTCCTTCGAGGCCGGCGTGCAGCAGCTCGGCGGCTCGGCGATCTACCTGAACACGCGCGACTCGCAGCTCGGCCGCGGCGAACCGGTGGAGGACGCGGCCCAGGTCATCTCGCGCATGAGCGACCTGGTGATGATCCGCACCTTCGAGCAGGAGATGGTCGAGCGCTTCGCCGCCAACTCGCGCGTGCCGGTCATCAACGGGCTGACCAACGAATACCATCCCTGCCAGATCCTGGCCGACATCTTCACCTACATCGAGCATCGCGGCTCGATCGAGGGCAAGACCGTGGCCTGGATCGGCGACAGCAACAACATGTGCAACACCTGGCTGCAGGCCGCCGAGATCCTGGGCTTCAACGTCCATGTGTCGACGCCGCCGGGCTACGAAGTCGAGCCCGAGCGGGCAGGGCTGTACGGCACCGACAATTTCGAGCAGTTCGCCGACCCGGTGGACGCCTGCCGCGGTGCGCACCTGGTCACCACCGACGTGTGGACCTCGATGGGCTTCGAGGCAGAGAACGAAGCGCGCATGAAGGCTTTCGCCGACTGGTGCGTCGATGCCGAGATGATGTCGGTCGCTGCCAAGGACGCCCTCTTCATGCACTGCCTGCCGGCCCATCGCGGCGAGGAAGTCACCGCCGAAGTCATCGACGGGCCGCAGTCGGTGGTCTGGGACGAGGCCGAAAACCGCCTGCATGCGCAGAAGGCGCTGATGGAATACCTGATGCTCGGCCGCGTGGAGCCCAGGTAAACCGCAAAAAAACAACGAGGCTCGCACGGGCGTGCGCGCCGGCAACACAGCAGGAAACAGGAAAACAGCATGAGCGACGTCAAGAAAGCAGTGCTCGCCTACTCGGGCGGGCTGGACACTTCGGTCATCCTGAAGTGGCTGCAGGACACCTACCAGTGCGAAGTGGTCACCTTCACCGCCGACCTCGGCCAGGGCGAGGAGCTCGAGCCCGCGCGTACCAAGGCGCTGCAGTTCGGCATCAAGCCCGAGAACATCTTCATCGACGACCTGCGCGAAGAGTTCGTGCGCGACTTCGTCTTCCCGATGTTCCGCGCCAACACCGTCTATGAAGGCGAATACCTGCTCGGCACCTCGATCGCCCGCCCGCTGATCTCCAAGCGCCAGATCGAGATCGCCCGCGAGACCGGCGCCGACGCGGTGTCGCACGGTGCCACCGGCAAGGGCAACGACCAGGTCCGCTTCGAACTGGGTTATTACGCGCTGATGCCGAACGTGAAGGTCATCGCGCCGTGGCGCGAATGGGACCTGCTGTCGCGCGAGAAGCTGCTGGCCTACGCCGAGAAGAACGGCATCCCGATCGAGATGAAGCACAAGCAGGGCGGTTCGCCGTACTCGATGGACGCCAACCTGCTGCACATCTCCTACGAGGGCCGCCACCTCGAAGACCCGGCGGCCGAAGCCGAGGAATCGATGTGGCGCTGGACGGTGTCGCCCGAAGCGGCTCCGGACGCCGCTGAATATCTCGACCTGGAGTTCGAGAAGGGCGACCTGGTCGCCATCAACGGCACCCGCATGAAGCCGCACGAACTGCTCGCCAAGCTCAACGAGCTGGGCGGCAAGCACGGCATCGGCCGCCTCGACCTGGTGGAGAACCGCTACGTCGGCATGAAGAGCCGCGGCTGCTACGAAACCCCGGGCGGCACCATCCTGCTGAAGGCCCACCGTGCCATCGAGTCGATCACGCTCGACCGCGAAGTCGCCCACCTCAAGGACGACCTGATGCCGCGCTACGCCAGTGTGATCTACAACGGCTACTGGTGGAGCCCCGAGCGCCAGGCCATGCAGGCGCTGATCGACCAGACCCAGCAGACCGTCAATGGCTGGGTGCGGGTCAAGCTGTACAAGGGCAACGTCATCGTCACCGGCCGCGACTCGAAGACCGATTCGTTGTTCGATCCGACCATCGCCACCTTCGAGGACGACCAGGGCGCCTACAACCAGAAGGACGCGCACGGCTTCATCCGCCTCAACGCGCTGCGCATGCGCATCGCGGCGAACGCGAAGACCAGACGGCAGGGCTGAGCCCGGTTTTCGGAGCGCGCTGATTCGGGAGACGGATGATGGACGACATACTGATCTTCGGCCTGACCATGGCCGAGTTCGAGGATTGGTCACTCAAGCTCGGCCTTGGGGCGCTGATCCTGTACATGATGTTCATCATCTGGAACCTGGGCAAGGAATCGAAAGCCGGCAAGTACGGCATGATGTGGATGTTCATCGGCCTCGGCGTCGGCTTCGTCGGCTTCGTCGCCAAGGGCATCATCCAGAAGCTGCTCGGCATCGAATGAGGAAAGCATTTCCATGAGCATCACCGAAAAGATCGACGGCGTCGCCGTCACCACCAAGGCCAACGTCTATTTCGACGGCAAGTGCGTCAGCCACGGCATCCAGTTCGCCGACGGCACCAGGAAGTCGGTCGGCGTCGTCCTGCCGGCCACGCTGACCTTCGGCACCGGCGCGCCCGAAGTCATGGAATGCGTGGGCGGCAGCTGCCGCGTGCGCCTGAAGGGCAGCGAGGAGTGGAAGACCTACGGCGCGGGCGAATCCTTCGACGTGCCGGCCGATTCCAGCTTCGACATCGAAGTGTCGGGCGAGCCCTTCCACTACATCTGCCACTACGGTTGAGCGCAGGGCCGTTCCGGCAGGAGAAAAGACAATGCCTTCATTCGACATCATGTCCGAAGTCGACCAGCCCTCGCTGCGCAATGCCGTCGAGCAGGCCAACCGCAAGATCGCCGGCCGCCACGACTTCAAGGGCACCAGCGCAAATATCGAGCAGGCCGACAAGCTGCTGACCCTCTACGGCGACAGTGATTTCCAGCTCGACCAGATCAAGACCATCCTGCTGCCCGAGATGACGAAGAAGAACGTCGACGTGCGCTGCCTGGACTACGGCGACGTGCAGAAGATTTCCGGCAACAAGGTCAAGCAGGAAGTGAAGGTCCGCGTCGGCGTCGATCAGGATCTGGCCAAGAAGCTCGTCAAGCTGCTGAAGGACAGCAAGCTGAAGGTGCAGGCCGCGATCCAGGGCGATGCGGTGCGCGTGTCCGGTGCCAAACGCGACGTGCTGCAGGAAGCGATCGCGCTGGTCAAGAAGCAGATCACGGATTTCCCGCTGCAGTACGGCAACTTCCGCGACTAATCTCCGGTGGAGCGGGAGCAGCCCGCAAACTACCCTCAAGCGGCCGCATTTGCGGCCGTTATCGCTTGAAGCGCGCCATGCCGCATCCCGGCCGGCACCACAAATGTTTTGGAGTACAGATCATGGACGTCTCTTCCATCGCCGCCGCGGCCAGCGCCAATGCTGCCGCCAGAGTCCAGGCCGAAGCTTCGGTCAAGGTGCTGAAGATGGCGCTGGACATGCAGGCGGAGAGCGCCTTGCAGTTGCTGCAGGCGGTTCCGGCGCCGGCACAGCCACCGGCATCGGCGGTGGGCAGTGCGGCGGGCGGGGTGGTGGATACCTGGGCTTGAGGCCTTCATATCTGCGGTCGGATCACCAGCTCGCGTGTCCTTTCCACTGATCGGCCTGCCAAGGCTGCGAGGCGATTCTGAATCAAGGGCCGGACTTTGCCATTGCGCGGTCCGGCCCTTCCTTTTCTGGAAGCACACACCAAATGCCACTGATCCCGTTTTCCGCTCCGTTCGTCTTCCAGTCCGGGCAGGGAGGGGCGGAAGGGAATACTGTAATGCTAGGTAGAAGGGACAACATCATGGGAAAGAACCAGGGTTTCACGTTGATCGAGATGATGATCGTGGTCGTCATCGTCGGCATCCTGGCGGCGGTGGCGATACCGCAATACAGCACCTACGTCCTTAAGGGCAAGCTCGCCGAGCCACGTGCCAATCTGTCGGAAATGCGTGTGCACATGGAGCGCTATTTTCAGGACAACCGACGCTACAACGGTGCTGCCGGCGTATGCGGGGTGGCGCCGGCCAGGCTTGCCGCAATCGGCGATCAGCGCTTCTTCGATTACGCCTGCGACCCGGGCAACGACGCATGGTCGCAGACCTACACCATAACCGCCACGGGGAAAGCCGGCCAGGGGACCGGAGGCTTCGTATTCACCATCGATCAGAACAACAGGAAGCGCACGACTGCCGTTCCTTCCGGTTGGACAGCGAACGCAAACTGCTGGGTCACCGGATCGGGGGGCGGATGCTGAACCTGCGCCGCGACGCCAGAGGCGTCACCCTCATCGAATTGATGATCGGCATCGCGATTCTCTCCGTGCTGCTGGGGATTGCCGTACCGAGCTTTCGTACGTGGATACAGAACGGCAAGGTCCGCACGGCGGCCGAGTCGATCCAGAACGGCCTGCAGATCGCGCGTGTCGAGGCGATCCAGCGCAACCGTCCGATCCAGTTCGACTTGCGCGATGCGGGGGCGGGTGGAGCCTGGGCAGTGTGCATCCAGCCCGACCCCGCTGATGCCTGCCCGAACCCTGACGATGCGAACACGATCCAGAGCCGCAGCGGTGCTGAAGGCTCGTCCGCCGCAGTGACGGTCGAGATCGAAGAGGGCGCTGTGCCTGTGGTATTCAACGCCGCGGGCCGGGTGCGGGAGCCGGCCGGAAACATCGAGCTTCTGGTCGATACTTCCGCGCTCGATGCCGCTGAAAGCCGGGAATTGCGCATCATCGTGACTCCAAGCGGAAGCATCCGGATTTGCGAAGCCAGCTTCCCGGCGGGCTCGACCGATCTGCGGGCTTGCCCATGAAGGAGCGGAATATGGCACGTGCTCGTTTTCGCCGCCGGGTATCGCGCAAGCTGCAGGATGGAATGGCGCTGCTCGAAGCCCTGATCTCCCTGCTGATCTTCTCGATCGCGGTGCTCGGCCTGATCGGCATCCAGGCCAACATGGTCACGAACACGACCGAGGCTCAGTTCCGCAGCACGGCCACCTACATCGCCCAGCAGAAGATCGGCAGATTCTGGGCGAATCCGTCCGGCGTCGTGAGAATCGATCTGGTCGAGGAAGAAACGTCGCAGGAAATAGACCCGAATCTTCTTCCCTCGGGATATTCGACGGTGTCATCGCTGGCAGGGACCGGCACGCTCAGGGTGACCGTGACCTGGGGCGTGAGTGAGGAGGAGCATCTCAAACAGGTTTCAGGCGAGATCCCGCGATTCAACAACGTGACGATCGATGCGCGGGTCATGGAGTGGGATGAATGATCATGAATCGTCCGATGTGGAAAACAAGGCATTCCCACCACGGCTTCACGTTGGTGGAGATCATGGTCGGCATGGTCGTGGGGCTGCTGGCCTTGCTGGTCGTCATGCAGGTGTTCGGCAGCTTCGAAGGGCAGAAGCGCATCACTACCGGCACGGCCGATACCCAGACGAACGGCGCCCTGGCGCTGCAGGCCGTGCTGCGGGAAACACAGTTGGCGGGCTACGGATTCGCGCTCTTTCACCGGGGGGCCAATTTGCTCAATTGCACGACTTCGCTCAACGGCAGCGCGACGACCGGCGGTTTCAGCACGGTGCCGGTCGTGATCGCGAACGGGGATGGTGCTGCAAACGATACGATCACGGTGCGCTATGGCGGGTCGATGTCCGGTGGCATCGCCACCCAGATCACCCGGCGCGATGGCGACGTGCTTTCGGTCAGTAGCAATCTCGGCTGCCGGGTGGGCGACACCCTGATCATGTCGAACGGCGGCGATACCTGCTATCTGCTTTCAGTCGAGGATTTGCCGGCTCCTGAGACCAACACCACGGAGATCACCCTCGATGCGGATGGCTACAGCGATCTCGAACCGCCGTTGCCTTCCGGCAGCCTGCCCGCGCCGGGTGATTCGCCGTGGTTTGCGTCGTGTCTTGGCCAATATCGTGAAGTGACATTCGACGTTGTCGATGGTCGCCTCCGGCGCAATGAACAGGAGATTGCCACCGGCATCGTCAGTATGCAGGCCCAGTACGGGATTTCGGATTCCGCTGGGGATTCTGCAATCCAGCAGTGGGTCGACGCGACCGGAGACTGGGCCAATCTGGGCAACACCGATCGGCGAAAGCGGATCAAGGCCGTGCGGGTGGCGATCGTCGCGCGAAGCCCCTTGCGCGATCCAGAGCCGGTTTCGCAAGCCTGCAACCAGGCGGTCGATCCACCGACCGGGGTGTGCGCCTGGCAGGATGAAAGCCTGGGCGGCTTCGACTCGCCCGCTCCGGCCATCGACCTCTCCGGCACTGCCGACTGGGATCATTATCGCTACAGGGTTTTCGAGACGATCGTTCCCCTGCGCAACGTGGTCTGGGCGAAAGGGGCGATGTGATGCCGAAGAGAGAATTGCATCCGGCCCACCCTGGGCCATACCGGCAGCGGGGCGTTGTCCTGCTGATCACCCTGATTGCGCTCGTCACCCTGGCGCTTGCGGCGCTGGCGCTGGTGCGTTCGGTCGACACCAACATCATCGTCGCGGGCAATGTCTCCCTGAAACAGGCTGCGACCCTCGCAGCGGACAACGGCGTGGAAACGGCGATCGAATGGATGAATTCCGTCGCGCCGGATATCTTTGACGCCAACAGTGTGCCTAATGCCTATTACGCGACATCCGGCGGGTTCGATCCACTGCTTGGCGAAACTTGGGCAGCAGGAGGCGTGACGACGCGTGTTGCCACTGGAACGGGCATCACCAACGGCGTCGACCTGTCAGGCAACCGTATCCGCTATGTCATCCAGCGCATGTGCTCCGAGCCAGGGGTGCCGACCGTCGATATCTGCCTGCTGATCGAAGGCGCGGCGGAAGGCTACAGCCAGAGCGTCAGCCCCGATCGCTCCGACCTGGGAAACGATGGCCTTGCCAGTCCGGTGTATCGCATCACGGCCCGGGTCGATGGGCCGCGCAATACGGTCAGCTATGTTCAAGCTTTTGTTTATTGAGAGCACATCATGAGAAACATGACTCTGCGTGCGTTCACATTCCTGGCAGGCATCGCTGCCGGCTTGATCATGCCTCAAATGGCAAAGGCGGATGTCGTCGACCTGGCGAGGACGCCGCTGACGAATGCGGCCACGACCGAAGTAAAGCCCAATCTGATGTTCATCCTCGACGATTCGGGCAGTATGGATTGGGAGTTCATGCCTGACCTGGTGACGGATGGCACATACTGCAAGGGAACGAATTCGACCGGCACCAATTATCGCTGCTGCCGGGAGGCGACCGGGACCCAGGGCGGCACTGCGAGAGGAGATAGCGGGGCCTGCCAACCGACATCCTTGACCGTCCATAGAGGCATGCCGCCTTTTTATGCCTCTGGTTTCAACAAGAACTATTACGACCCGACAGTCACTTATCGGCCGCCTCAGAAAGACGACGGCGACGAGGCCACGGACTATGCGGGCACCGGTTCGGTGCCGCTGGATGGCTACGGCATCCAGCGAACGGACACACTGAGTCTGACCAGCAACTATCCGGATGTCGAGTGGTGCACGGATTCCAGCTATGGCGATTGCCTCCGCAATGGTGATTATGTCTTGCCCGGCGTGGTCGGCGGAAAATCATATACCTGGCTGAGAGCGGTGAGAGCCACTGGCGGTACAGCACGATTTGCAGTCGGGCCCGTCGATTCGCCGAGTGTCGAAGAACGGCCGACAGGGCCTTTCTATTACGTGATGCTGCCTGCCGAATATTGTTCGGACAACAGCCTTGTCGATTGCGTGGAGGCCGATGCTCCGACTGCGACGCATCGTGTGCCGGCAAAGTTGCGCTGGTGCCGGAATGCGAACCTGACGGATTGCCGTGCGACGCAGAATGCTACCTACAATTACCCGAGATACCCTACCGTCGTGACGAGTTCGGCCGTTTCGGCCGTGCCGAGCAGTACGGGAGTTTTCGGCGTGAGTGGCGTTGCGAGAAGCAATGCGACAGGTACTGGAAGCGTCTGCGACGGAAAAACAAATGTCGTCACGGTCAGCAGTATTCGCGTTGGCGGCATCGAACTGCTGAGCGAATCACTGAAGTACTGCAACGCGAGCAATGATACCAGCACCCGGAACCGCGGCCTTGCGGATGCAATCGCGGACCGGATTTCCAATGGATTTTCGGCGGCGCGCAGCGGCACTGCGAACATGGCTGTCACGGCGCCCGATGGGTCGTATAACGGGCAAAGCCTTGTAGCTTCCATGCTTGGCGCCTCCTGGGCGAATTCAGCGCGCATGAGCTTCAGCGGCGGGGTCACCGCCAGCGCAATGGCATTCGTCCCCGGCACGTTCACGCGCATCGACATCGTGCCGGGCATGAGCTACGGCAATATCGTCAACGCCGAAGGCGTCATCCTGCTGGATCGCGGCCAGCGCAGCGACTGCGCGGCGGCGCCGAGTTGCACTTATGCGGAAGAGTTGCGCAATTTCGCCAACTGGTTCGCCTGGTACAGGACACGGATGCAGGCGATGAAGACCTCGGTCAGCCGGACCTTCGTCACGATCGACAGCACCTACCGCGTGGGATTTCGCTCGCTGAACAACAACAACAGCGTCAACCTCAAGATCGCCAACTTTACAGGCGACCATAAGGCAGGCTGGTATGGCAAGTTGTTCGATGCCAGGCCCAGCGGCGGCACGCCCTTGCGTCGGGCTTTGTCGGATGTCGGACGGATATACGCGGGCAAGGGGAGCGGTACCACAGGCGCCGATCCAGTCCAGTATTCCTGCCAGCAGAATTTTGCCTTGCTGACTTCGGACGGCTACTGGAACGGGAACGGAGGGGTGGATCTGGCGGGTTCGGCCATCGGCAACGAAGATGGCTCCGGAACGCCTCGCCCGTATTACGAAGGGCCGACGGCAAGTTCGGGAAGCCTGGCCGATGTGGCGAAATACTACTATGAGACGGATTTGAGGACGTCTGCGCTGGGCAATTGTACGGGGGCGCTTTCTGGCGAAAACGTCTGCACGAACAACGTCTTCACCAGCGGCGAGGACAATAATTCGAAGCAGCACATGACCACCTTCACGCTCGGCCTGGGTGTGGATGGAGAACTGCGCTATCAGAGCGACTACAAGACCGCCGAATCCGGCGATTACTATAACATCCTGAAGGGTTTGGGCACGCCGCAAGCAAACTGGCCGGTTCCGCAGGCAGATAAACCCAGCGCGGTCGATGACATGTGGCACGCCGCGGTGAATGGCCGGGGCACTTACTTCAGTGCGGGGAACCCGGCGGAGCTCGCAAGCGGCCTGCGTGATGCGCTCAGGGAGATCAGGGTCAAGGTCGGTGCGGGTGCGGCAGCGGCAACGAGCACGCTTTCGCCGGTGGCGGGAAACAATTTTGCCTATGTCGCCAGTTTCACGACCGAAAAGTGGACGGGCAATCTCGAAGCGCGTGAGATCGATCTCACCACGGGGGAGGTCGGGCGCGAGCCATTGCATTGTGCCGAGAGCGTGACGTCGGAATTCGGTTCCTGCGCGGGCACGATGGCAAGCAAGGTGGATGCGGAGGCGGATACCCGGATCATTTACACGAGCGGGAGCGATGGCTTGGTGAGTTTCACCTATGACAACCTCACGCCCTCTCAGCAGGCGTATTTCAGCGCATCGGCGTTGAGCCAATGGGGCGAGTTGACGACGGCGCAACGGGCGCAGGCGACTGGTCCCAACCTGGTGAATTATCTCCGGGGTCAGCACGGTTTCGAGATGCGCAGCAGCAATGTGGTGGAGCGGCAAGTGTTCCGCGCGCGCGATGCGGTACTGGGCGATCTCGTCGAATCCACGCCGATTTATGTGCAGAAGCCGAATTTCAACTACGCCGACCCTGGCTTTACTGCCTTCAAGGCTGCGCAGGAGTCGCGGGGCGGCACGGTCTACGTCGGCTCGAACGACGGGATGCTGCACGCTTTCAATGCGGAGAATCTCAGCGAGCGTTGGGCCTTCGTGCCCAGCACGGTCATCCCGAACATGTGGCTGCTGGCCGACCAGAACTATAGTGCCTTGCATCGCTACTACGTGAACGGTGCGCCCACGGTATGGGACATCTGCACGAGCAACTGCACGAATGCAGGCTCAGCGGTCTGGAAGACGGTCCTGATCGGCGGCCTCAACGGCGGCGGGCGAGGCTACTATGCTCTGGACGTCACAAACCCGAATTCGCCAGCCTTGTTGTGGGAGTTCACGACCGAGGACGACAACGACCTCGGCTACAGCTTTGGCGAGCCGATCGTGACCAAGCTCGCGGATGGCCAGTGGGTTGCGGTGCTGACGTCGGGCTACAACAACATCGATGGTTCCAACCCCGGCAAGGGTTTCATGTACGTGCTCGATGCGTGGACCGGTGCGGTGGTGCGCAAGATCGGCACGGGGGTGGGAAGCGCATCGACCCCCAGCGGTCTTGCCCGGATTGCCGTGTGGACGGACGACCAGAATCGCAACAATACCGCGGGCTATGCCTATGGCGGCGATCTGCTCGGCAATGTCTGGCGTTTCGACCTGAACAGGGGGCAGGTCAGCGGGGAGAATCCGTTCAGATTCGCACGGCTTTACGGGGATGAGGCGGCGACCGAACCCCAGCCCGTCACCACGCGTCCGACCCTGGGCAAGGTCAATGGCAAGCGCATGATCTTCATCGGCACGGGCAAGTATCTGGAGGTGAGCGATCTCAGCAATCGTCAGCTTCAATCCCTGTATGGCATCAAGGATGACGATGCGAGCGCGACACTGGTCAACCCGCGCAATTCGCTTGTGGAGCAGGTATTGACCGAGACACCCGATGCGCAGCGAACAGGTACCAATAATCCGGTGCCGACCAGTGCTCGAGGATGGTACGTCGATCTGCCGGACTCCGGAGAGCGACAGAACGTTGCCTCCATGCTGGTGCGCGGCGTGCTCATCGTACCGACGACGGTGCCGAGCACGACGGCCTGCGAGCCGGGTGGGTACAGTTGGCTGAACTTCATCAACTACCGGACCGGGGCGCAGTTGCCGTCCCTTGGCTGGGTGTCGACACGTTTCAGTTCGCCGATCGTGGGTATCAATGTCGTCTATGTAGACGGTGAGCCGGTCGTCTCGATCGTGAAAGGGGATAATCCGACACCCGAGCGTGCGCCTCAGCCGCCTTGGGAGAGCACCGAGGAGGGCTTCCAGGGCAAGCGCGCGGTATGGCGTGAAGCGATCGACGAATGAACCTTGCCTCGTTTGAAGTAGCGCGCCTGATGGCACCGGTGCTGGCGTTTGGAGTTTGCCTGGCTTCGAATGCCGCCCAGGCCGCCGGCGTCGGCCTGTCCGGCGTGTTCGGCAGCCGGGCCGTGATCGTCACCGACGATGACCGCCTGCACACGCTGCGTGTTGGGCAGGCGACGGCCGATGGCATGCGGCTCGTTTCGGTCGGGACGGATTCGGCGGTGGTGGAAATCGGCGGCGTGCGCCAGACGCTGCGGCTGGGCGAGCGGGTGGTCAGCGCGGCGTCGGAGGGCACGGCCCAGCGGGTGATGATCGAGGGCGACAGCCAGGGGCATTTCCTTGCGCAGGGCAGCGTCAATGGTGCGTCGATGCGGTTTTTGGTCGATACTGGTGCGACTGCGGTGTCCATGGGGGCAGCCGATGCCAGGCGGGCGGGGATCGATTTCCGCCAGGGGCGGCAAGCCTACAGCCAGACGGCCAATGGCGTGGCGCCGATATGGATCGTCAAGCTGAACTCGGTACGTCTCGGTGGCATCGAACTGGCGGGCGTGGATGCGGCCATCCACGAGGGTGACATGCCGGTGGTCCTGCTGGGCATGAGCTTCCTGAACCGCATGCAGATGAGCCGGGAAGGGAACCGCCTGATACTGGAACGGCGTTATTGATCGATGGGAGGATGAGGTGAGTCTGGGGCAACACGCGGCGCCCGAAATCTGGCCCGCGCCGCTGGATCGTCTGCGCACGATTCTGCAGCAGGCGCCGGGACGGCCGGGAGGGGATTGGCCCGAGACGATGGATGGCCAGCGTCATCGCCCCGCGGCGGTACTGGTCCCGGTGGTTGCCGGGCAGTCTGCGCCCGCGCTGCTCCTCACCAGGCGCACCGACCACCTTCACCACCACCCGGGCCAGATCAGCTTTCCGGGCGGGCGGGTCGAAGCACAGGACGCTTCGCCGGTCGAGACGGCGCTGCGCGAAACGGAAGAGGAGATCGGCCTGGACCGCAGCCATGTCGAGCTGCTCGGCGCCTTGCCCGATTACTACACAGGCACGGGTTTCCGCGTGACGCCGGTGGTGGGGGTGGTGCACCCTCCCTTCGAACTGCAACTGGATACCTTCGAGGTGGCCGAGGCTTTCGAAGTGCCGCTGGCGCATTTTCTCGACCCGGCCAATCATCTGCGCCACAGCTTGATGCACGAAGGGCGGGAGCGCCAGTTCCACGCCATGCCCTACAAGGATTACTACATCTGGGGCGCGACGGCGGGCATCATCATGTCCCTGTACCGCCTGCTGTCCGGGAAGGGCGGCCGGGTCTGAACCTGCATGATGTACCGGTGAAGGCGCCATCGTGGCGCCTTCGGGCCCTGTGGTATCTTGGCGATATTCTGATTGCGTTTCCACAGTAGCCCGGCATGACTCTTTTCGCCCTGATCATTGCGCTGCTCATCGAGCAGATTCGTCCGATTCCTGTCGACCGCTGGGTAATCCAGCCCTTGCGCTCCCTGTCCGGGAGCCTGCTCGAGCGTTTCGGCGATGGCCAGGGCGGGCATCGCCGCCTGGTCTGGGTGGGCGTCGTGGTGCTGGGTACGCTGCTGACGGCGGTGCTGCACTATCTGCTGTGGGAACTGCATCCGGTGTTCGCGTTTGCGTTCAATGTCGTCGTGCTGCTGCTGGCGATGGGCTTTCGCCACGAGAACCGTTTCTTTTCCGAAATCCATCTGGCCTTGCGCATGGGCGAGCTCGATCGTGCGCGGGCCTTGCTGGCCGATTGGCGGGGGCGTGACTGTGGCGGGGCGGATGCCAGCGAGGTGGCCCGGCTCGCCATCGAGCAGGCGCTGGTGAGCACGCATCGCAGCTTGTTCGGCGTCGCCTTCTGGTTCGTGATCCTGCCGGGGCCGAGCGGTGCGGTGATGTACAGGCTGGCGAGGTTCTTTGTCGATGAGTGGGCGCGCGGCGCGCAGGCGGCGTCCGATGATTCCGGCCGGTTCGCACGGCGCGGCTTCGAGCTGATCGACTGGCTGCCGGCGCGGCTGACGGCGGCGTCGTTTTCGGTCGTGGGTGATTTCGAGGGCGCCATCTATTGCTGGCGCACTCAGGCAGTGCTGTGGCCGGACAAGTCGTCGGCTATACTGCTTGCAAGTGGTGCGGGTGCGCTGGGCGTCAGACTCGGCATGCCTGTCCATGAGTCCGGCGGCATCGTCGATCGGCCCGAACTGGGGCAGGGCGACGAGGCGAGTGCCGATTACATGCAAAGTACGGTGGGCCTGATCTGGCGGGCACTACTGGTATGCTTGTTTCTGCTTGTCCTGGTCGGTTTGGCCGGCTGGGTGGGTGGATAATTTTTCGAACCCATAGGAGGGAGTGTGCATGGCAAATCGTGAAGTCGTTGTTCTGAGCGCTGTTCGTTCCGCTGTCGGCGGTTTTGGTGGCTCGCTGAAGGACATGGAGCCGTCCGATCTCGGCGCAGTGGTGATCAAGGAAGCGATCGCGCGTGCCGGTGTGGACCCGAAGGCGGTTTCGTTCGCTTCCGTCGGCCATGTCATTCCGACCGATGCCCGCTATGCTTACGTGTCGCGCGTCGCCACCGTCAATGCCGGCATGTCGATGGATTCGGTCGCGTTCCAGGTGAGCCGTCTGTGTGGTTCGGCCCAGCAGGCAATCGTCAACTCGGCCCAGGCGATCATGCTGGGTGATGCCGACTACGCCATCGGTGGCGGTGTCGAAGTGATGTCGCGCGGCGCTTACCTGCTGCCGGCCCTGCGCAGCGGTGCGCGCATGGGTGATACCAAGGCGATCGACGCCATGGTCGCGGTGCTGACCGACCCCTTCGGTGTCGGCCACATGGGTGTCACTGCCGAAAACCTGTGCACCAAGCACGGCATCAGCCGCGAGGACCAGGACGCCTTTGCGCTGGAATCGCAGAAGCGTGCTGCCGCGGCCATCGCCGAAGGCCGTTTCAAGAGCCAGATCGTCCCGATCACCTTCGAAACCCGCAAGGGCACCGTGGTGTTCGATACCGACGAGCATCCGCGCATGACCACCATGGAAGCGCTGGCCAAGATGAAGCCGGCTTTCAAGAAGGACGGTTCGGTGACGGCCGGCAACGCGTCGGGCATCAACGACGCTGCCGCCTTCCTGGTGCTGGCCGACGCTGCCAAGGCGGCATCCGCCGGTCACAAGCCGATCGCCCGCCTGGTGTCCTACGCCATCGCCGGTGTGCCGAACGAAGTGATGGGCGAAGGTCCGATCCCCGCCACCAAGCTCGCGCTGCAGCGCGCCGGCCTGACGCTGGACCAGATCGACGTGATCGAATCCAACGAAGCCTTCGCGGCGCAGTCGATCACGGTCAACCGTGGTCTGGGCCTGGATACCAGCAAGGTCAACCCGAACGGCGGCGCCATCTCGCTGGGCCACCCGGTGGGCGCGACCGGCTCGGTGATCATCACCAAGCTGCTGCACGAGCTGATCCGCGTCAATGGCCGCTATGGCGTGGCCACGATGTGCATCGGCGGCGGCCAGGGCATCACCACGGTGTGGGAACGCGTGTAAGCGTTGCTTCCACCCACAAAAAACCCGCGCTTGCCTCAGGGCAGCGCGGGTTTTTTATGTTCTTGAATTCGGCTTCTCGCAGGCGCGGCCTTAGCCGAGATGGGGCGCAACAGCGGAAGCACAGGCCCTCGTCCTGCATTCGCAGCCAGGCGCCCCGGCTAAAGCCGCTCCTATGAGGAGGGTGTTTCCGCGTCCTTCTTCAGCTCGATCGACGCCGAGTTGATGCAGTAGCGTAGCCCGGTCGGCTGCGGGCCGTCGTCGAAGACGTGGCCGAGATGGGCGCCGCACTGGCTGCAGAGCACTTCGGTGCGCACCATGTAGTGGCTGTGATCGGCCGCGGTGGCGACGTTGTCGGGTTCTGCCGCGGTCCAGAAGCTGGGCCAGCCGCAGCCTGCGTCGAACTTGTGCTCCGAGCGGAACAGCGGGGCGCCACAGCACACACAGTTGTAGGCGCCCTTGTCCCAGGCATCCCAGTACTGCCCGGTGAATGCGCGCTCGGTTCCCTTGCGGCGCGTCACCCGGTACTGCTCGTCGGTAAGCTGGGCGCGCCATTCGGCGTCGCTCTTGTCGATCTTGCTCATGCTTTCCGATCTCTCTGTCAGTGACTGGGATAGGGTAGTTGGGATGACGTTTAGTGCAGATGGCGGGGCATTTGTTCCATCTGCTCTTCCGGCATTTCGGCATGCACGGCTTCGCCTTCGGCGGAGGGGTACATCGGCGCCCCGCAGTCGTCGCAGTATTCGAGCGGGAACTGGTGGTCGAGGTGGATGATGTCGGTGAGGCCGCATTCGCGCAGCACTGCTTCGATCTGGCTGGGAATGTCGGTGCTGTCGTCTTCGGCGCCGAGCAGGGGCCAGACCACCCCATGCACGACCTGCTCGCTGCCGCGCACGCTGAAGCCGATGCGGTATTCCTCGAGGTCACGGTCCCAGAACGGCGCGATGACGGCACGCAGGTTGGAGGCGGGGACTTCGAGCGCCGTTCCCAGGTAGGCGACCGAGGCGCGCACCGAGTACGGGCGGCTGTCCTTGTCGGCGGCGCGGCTGGCGGCGAAATAAGGTTCGGGCAGCACGAGGTCGACCGCACAGCCCGGCAGCAGGGGGGCCAGACAGGCGCCGCCCTGGATGCGCCATTGTTCGCGCGCCCCGTCGCGGCTGCCGTCCCTTTCCTGCCAGCGGAAAACCGGCTTGCCGCGGGGCACCGCAGCGGCGGCGAGCAGGTAGCGGGTGTCGGACAGGAACTGCGCGGTGTCCGGCATGCCTTCGGTGTCGATGCGAAGGTCCGAATTGTTCATCGCCGCGGAGCCGAGCATCTTGGCGAATTCCGCCGTGGCGCAATAGCCCTGGGGCAGTTGGTCGGGGCTGAACAGGAAGTTGGCGACGGCGAGGCGGGCGTCCTGGGCAAGGACGTGGGCTTGGAAATGGACGCGCAGGTTGGCGAGCACGGCCGAAGGCACGGCGACCGCCGGGATGCGGTAGCGCGACCAGGCAAGAACGGGGGCGGCGATGAGCACGACGTCCTGGTCGGCGAAAGCGCCGGTGGCGCATTCGGCGCGCGATTCGATGAAATCGGCCAGTTCGTCGTAGGCGCGCGCTTCGGTGCTGTAGAGGTGGTCCAGGGCGATGTTGAGCGCTTCTTCTTCGTTGTTCTCGAGGTGCTCGTCCAGCGCGGCACTCAACTGCTGCTCCCAGTAGCTGTCCTCGATACGGCTGCTCGATTCGGCAAGGCCGTTTGCGAGCCACGTCAGTTGTTCAGCGATGCGTCCGAGGCCGCCGCGGCGCTTGATGCGCGTTCTTTTCATTGTGCAGTCCTGTTGCTTCTTGCGATGGCGCCCGTTTCGGGTGGCAGGCGCGAGGACCACATTCTAACCGAATAAGCGGAGGCCGCCGCCGGCGGCTCGATACTGCGCTTCAGAACACTGGGCGTTCGACGCGCACGGTCTGCAGGATGGTGGCCGAGATCTCTTCGATCGACTTGGTGGTCGAGTCTAGCCAGCGGATGTTTTCGCGGCGCATCAGCTTCTGTGCGGCGTCGATCTCGTAGCGGCAGTTCTCCAGCGAGGCATAGCGGCTGTTGGGGCGGCGCTCCTGGCGGATCTGCGACAGGCGTTCGGCGGCGATGGTGAGGCCGAAGAGCTTGCGGCGGTACTTGTGCAGTTCGCCGGGCAGCTTGTTGCGCTCGAAGTCTTCGGGAATCAGCGGGTAGTTGGCGGCCTTGACGCCGAACTGCATGGCCAGGTAGAGGCTGGTCGGCGTCTTGCCGGAGCGGGAAACGCCGACCAGGATCACGTCGGCTTCTTCCAGTTCGCCGTTGTTCGAGACGCCGTCGTCGTGGGCCATGGCGAAGTTGATCGCCTCGATGCGGTGCTTGTAGTTGATGCTGTCGGCGATGCCGTGGAAACGCCCGACCGCGTGCGTCGAGCGCTGGCCGAGTTCGGTTTCGAGCGGGCCGATGAAGCGGTCGAACAGATCAAGAAATAGCGCATCGGCGTTGTGCAACGCAGCAACCGTGTCTTCGTTCACCAGCGTGCTGAACACGATCGGACGTACGCCGTCGCTCGCCGCGGCTTCACGGATCTGGGCTGCGCAGTCGATGGCCTTGTCGATGTCGTCGACGAAAGGTGCGCGCACCTGCCGGAAGCGGCCCTCCGGAAACTGCGCAAGCAGGCTGTGGCCAAGGGTTTCGGCCGTGATGCCGGTGCCGTCGGAGACGAAGAAGACGGTGCGGGTGGGGATGTCAGTCATGATCGCTGCCTGTATTTGCTCGGAGTGGGACGGGGTTGGCATTGGGGCAAACCCTGTCGTGCGGCAGAGCACAATAAAACGTTAAAATCGGATTTTGCTTTCTATCTCTCTTTTGCGGAAGGTCATCCATGACGCGCTACGTGATTCCTTTCAACGAACTTCGCATGACCGACGTCGAAAAGGTCGGCGGCAAGAACGCCTCGCTCGGCGAGATGATCAGCCAGCTGCCTTCGAGCGTCCGCGTTCCGGGCGGTTTTGCGACCACTGCGGAAGCCTACCGCGAATTCCTGGCGCACGATGGCCTGGCCGACCGCATCAACGCCGCGCTCGACGCGCTCGACGTCGATGACGTCGATGCCCTGGCGAAGACCGGCGCCCAGATCCGCCAGTGGATCATCGATATTCCGTTCCCGGCCAAGCTCGAAGCCGAGATCAAGGCCGCCTACGACAAGATTACCGCAGAAGGCGAGGGCAGTTTCGCCGTGCGTTCATCGGCCACCGCCGAAGACCTGCCGGACGCCTCCTTCGCCGGCCAGCAGGAAACCTTCCTGAACATCCACGGCTACGAGAACATCCTGCACGCGATGAAGGAAGTGTTCGCCTCGCTGTACAACGACCGCGCCATCGCCTACCGCGTGCACAAGAACTTCGCCCACGCCGACGTCGCGCTGTCGGCCGGCGTGCAGCGCATGGTGCGCTCGGATTCGGGCGCCTCGGGCGTGATGTTCTCGATCGACACCGAGTCGGGCTTCGACCAGGTGGTGTTCATCACCGCTTCGTACGGCCTGGGCGAAACCGTCGTGCAGGGCGCGGTGAACCCCGACGAGTTCTACGTGCACAAGCCCACGCTGGCGCAGGGCAAGCCGGCGATCATCCGCCGCAACCTGGGCTCCAAGCTGATCAAGATGGTGTTCACCGACAAGGCCGTCGCCGGCAAGTCGGTGCGCACGGTCGATGTGCCCGAGGCCGACCGCAACCGCTTCTCGCTGACCAACGAGGACGTGCTGGAGCTGGCGCGCTACGCGGTCGTCATCGAGAAGCACTACGGCCGCCCGATGGACATCGAATGGGGCAAGGACGGCCAGGACGGCAAGCTCTACATCCTGCAGGCCCGCCCCGAGACGGTGAAGAGCCAGGATTCCGGCCTGGTGATGGAAAAGTACCGCCTGAAGCAGTACGGCAAGGCGCTGACCCACGGCCGCGCGATCGGCCAGAAGATCGGTGCCGGCGTGGTCCGCGTGGTGGGCGACGCCTCCGAGATGAACCGCGTGCAGCCGGGCGACGTGCTCGTCACCGACATGACCGACCCGAACTGGGAGCCGGTGATGAAGCGCGCCAGCGCCATCGTCACCAACCGTGGTGGCCGCACCTGCCACGCCGCGATCATCGCGCGTGAGCTGGGCATTCCCGCCATCGTCGGCTGCGGCAATGCCACCGACGTGCTGGACGAAGGCGAGTCCGTCACCGTCTCCTGCGCCGAAGGCGACACCGGCTACGTCTATCGCGGCAAGCTGGAGTTCGAGGTCATCACCACCGACATGGGCAACCTGCCGGAAATCCCGGTGAAGATCATGATGAACGTGGGCAACCCCGAACTGGCCTTCGAGTTCGCCCAGATCCCCAACGGCGGCGTCGGCCTGGCACGGCTGGAGTTCGTCATCAACAACATGATCGGCATCCACCCGAAGGCGATCCTCGACATCGGCCAGGTGCCGGCCAGCCTGCGCGACGAGATCAACCGCCGCTCGCGCGGCTACGCGACGCCGAAGCAGTTCTTCATCGAGAAGCTGGTCGAAGGCGTGGCGACGATCGCCGCCGCCTTCTACCCGAAGCCCGTCATCGTGCGCATGTCCGACTTCAAGTCGAACGAATACCGCAAGCTGCTGGGCGGCGAGATTTACGAGCCGGAAGAGGAAAACCCGATGCTCGGCTTCCGCGGCGCCTCGCGCTACATCGCCCATTCCTTCCGCGACTGCTTCGAGATGGAAGTGGCGGCGATGAAGAAGGTGCGCAACGAGCTCGGCCTGACCAACGTGCAGATCATGATTCCGTTCGTGCGCAATCTCGAAGAGGCCGAAGGCGTGGTCGATCTGCTGGCCGAGCACGGCCTGAAGCGCGGCGTGAATGATCTCAAGCTCATCATGATGTGCGAGATCCCGTCCAACGCCATCCTGGCCGAGCAGTTCCTGGAACACTTCGACGGCTTCTCGATCGGCTCCAACGACCTCACCCAGCTCACGCTGGGCCTGGACCGCGACTCCGGCCTGGTTGCGCACGCCTTCGACGAACGCGATCCGGCGGTCAAGCAGTTGCTGTCGATGGCGATCCGCGCCGCCAACAAGCTCGACAAGTACGTCGGCATCTGCGGCCAGGGGCCGTCCGACCACGCCGACTTCGCCGAGTGGCTGATGGACGAAGGCATCCAGACCATTTCGCTGAACCCGGACACGGTGGTCGATACCTGGCTGAAGCTGGCCGCGCATCGCGCCGGCTGATTCGAAAGTCCGGCCGCCTGATATAGGGGCATTCGCCGATAGGCGAATGCCCCTTTTTCGTGCGTGCTTTGCACCAGGATCGAGCAGTTCTGCTGAATTTAAGTAGATACGTCAAAATGAAAAAGTTGCTCTAGAATGGCTTCTCCTGAACAAGCATCGAAGGGGACACAATGAAGAAGCATCTGCTCGCAATTGCCATCACTGCACTGGCTGCAACTTCAACCATGGCGCAGACGGGTGACACCCTTGCGAAAATCAAATCTTCGGGCAGCATCACGCTGGGCGTGCGTGAATCCTCCGGCCTGGCCTATACCCTGGGCAACGGCAAGTATGTCGGCTTCCACACCGAAATGGCGGAGAACATCGTTCAGGATCTGCAGAAGGAACTGGGCCTGTCGAAGCTGAATGTCAAATATCAGCCCGTCACCTCGCAGAACCGCATTCCGCTGGTGGTCAATGGCACAGTCGATCTCGAATGCGGCTCCACCACCAACGACCTGAACCGCCAGAAGGAAGTCGACTTCGCCAACACCACCTACGTGGAGCAGGTGCGCATCGCGGTTAAGGCGGATTCCGACATCAACGACGTCAAGGATCTGGACGGCAAGACGGTGGCGACCACCACCGGTACCACCTCGGTCCAGTTGCTGCGCCAGAACAAGCGCGCCGCGGGCATCAAGTTCAAGGACATCAACGGCAAGGACCACGCCGACAGCTTCCTGCTGCTGGAAACCGGCCGTGCCGATGCCTTCGTGATGGATGCTTCGATCCTGGCCGGCAACATCTCCAAATCCAAGAACCCGAAGGACTTCAAGATCGTCGGCGAGCCGCTGTCCACCGAACCCATCGCCTGCATGCTGCGCAAGAACGATCCGGCCTTCATGAAGGCGGTGAACGATTCCATCGCTCGCCAGGTCCAGGACGGCACGCTCGAGAAGCTGTGGGACAAGTGGTTCCTGCAGCCGATCCCGCCGACCAACACCTCTGTAGGTCTGCCGCTGTCCGATGCCACCCGCGAGGCCTGGAACAACCCCAACAACAAGCCCAAGGAAGCCTACAACGAGTAAGCTTCGATCATGAAAACACCCTTTCCCGGTTGAATTGCTGACGGGAAAGGGTGTTTCAGCGGGCGGCTGCGCATGCCGCAGGCTGCCCTGTGCGGGCCACCGTTTCTGCACCTGAAAGGAAATCCTATGGCTTGGGATTGGCAGATGTTTTGCGAGGACACCCTGGACCGCACGGTCCGTGAGGGCTGTTTTGGCACCGACGGGGACATCACCTACCTCGACTGGATGCTGTCCGCATGGGGCTGGACGGTGTCCGTCTCCCTGCTGGCATTGGTGCTGGCGCTGGCGGCGGGGGTGGTGATCGGCACCATACGCACCTTGCCCGACAGCAAATGGGCGGTGCGTTTCGGCAACGCCTGGGTGGAAGTCTTCCGCAACATTCCGCTGCTGGTGCAGATCTTTCTCTGGTACCACGTCGTCCCGGCCATCTTTCCGGCGATGAAGTCCGTATCGGGTTTCGTCCTGGTGGTGCTGGCGCTGGGCTTCTTCACCTCGGCGCGGATCGCCGAGCAGGTGCGCTCTGGCATCCAGGCGCTGCCGCGCGGCCAGCGTTACGCCGGCATGGCGGTGGGCTTCACCACCTGGCAGACCTACCGCCATGTGCTGCTGCCCAACGCCTTCCGCATCATCATCCCGCCGCTGACCAGCGAGACGATGAACATCTTCAAGAACTCGTCCGTCGCCTTTGCGGTATCCGTGACCGAGCTGACGATGTTCGCGATGCAGGCCCAGGAAGAGACGGGGCGCGGCATCGAGATCTATCTGGCGGTGACCGGCCTGTACATCGTCTCGGCCTTCGCCATCAACCGCATCATGACCTTCATCGAGAAGCGTGTGCGGGTTCCGGGCCTGACGGCGCCCAGTGCGGCGGGAGGGCATTGAACATGAATCTCGCGTTCGATTTTTCCTTCTACAGCTGGGATCTGGTCTCCAACTTCATTCTGAAGGGCTTGTATTTCAGCGTGATGTTGACGCTGGTGGCGACGCTGGGCGGCATCTTCTTCGGCACCCTGCTGGCGATGATGCGGCTGTCCGGCCGCAAGTGGCTGATCGTGCCGGCCACCATCTACGTCGATGGCATGCGCAGCATTCCGCTGGTGATGGTGATCCTGTGGTTCTTCCTGCTGGTGCCGCTGTTCCTCGGCGCGCCGATCGGGGCGGAGGCCTCGGCCACCGTCACCTTCATCGCCTTCGAGGCGGCGTACTTCTCCGAGATCATGCGCGCCGGCATCCAGTCCATCCCGCGCGGACAGGTGTTCGCCGGGCAGGCGCTGGGCATGACCTACGGCCAGAACATGCGCCTGATCGTGCTGCCGCAGGCGTTCCGCAACATGCTGCCGGTATTGCTGACGCAGACCATCATCCTGTTCCAGGATACCTCGCTGGTCTACGCCATCGGTGCCTACGACATGCTCAAGGGCTTCGAGGTGGCGGGCAAGAACTACGGCCGTCCGATCGAGGCCTTCATCGCCGCCGCCGTCGTCTATTTCGTGATCTGCTACAGCCTGTCGTGGCTGGTGAAGCGGATGCACAAGAAGATCGCCATCATTCATTGACCGGCGGTTCCCGTCCGGAAGAGGGTTTGTCCATGATTGAAATGAAGAACGTTTCCAAGTGGTATGGCAGCTTCCAGGTGCTCGACGACTGCTCCACCAGCATCGAGAAGGGCGAGGTCGTCGTCGTGTGCGGGCCGTCCGGTTCGGGCAAGTCCACGCTGATCAAGACCATCAACGCGCTGGAGCCGATCCAGAAAGGCGAGATCTGGGTCAATGGCACGCCGGTGCATGACCCCAAGACCAACCTGCCCAAGCTGCGCAGCAAGGTCGGCATGGTGTTCCAGCATTTCGAGCTGTTCCCCCACCTGACGGTGACGCAGAACCTGACCATCGCCCAGGTCAAGGTGCTCGGGCGCAGCCAGGACGAGGCCAGGAAGCGCGGCCTGAAGATGCTCGACCGCGTCGGCCTGATGGCGCACAAGGACAAGTTCCCGGGGCAGCTTTCGGGCGGCCAGCAGCAGCGGGTGGCGATCGCCCGTGCGCTGTCGATGGACCCGATCGTGATGCTGTTCGACGAACCGACCTCCGCGCTCGACCCCGAGATGGTCGGCGAGGTGCTGGACGTGATGGTCAGCCTCGCCAACGAAGGCATGACCATGATGTGCGTGACCCACGAGATGGGCTTCGCCCGCAAGGTGGCCAGCCGCGTCATCTTCATGGACGTCGGCGGCAAGATCCTGGAGGATTGCACGAAGGACGATTTCTTCGGCAACCCGGATGCTCGCCAGCCGCGTACCAAAGACTTCCTGGGCAAGATCCTGCAGCACTGATCGGCTGCAGCAGGATGTTTCTCGGCATGGGCGGCCGCGCTTCACGGCCGTCCATGCCGTTTTCAGCGCAGCGGCGCGGTGTGTGACAGGTCCACGCCCTCGGGCACGCGCAGGACGAAGTCGTCCTTGACCACGATGTGCTTGGAGTAGCCGCCGTAGGTGGTTTCGCCGCTGCGGCGGTCCTTGCCGTTGTAGGTCTCGGTGGGGATTTCGCGGCACATGTGCTCGTTGCCGCGGTGGCACTGGTCTCCTTGAGGGTGGATTTCAGGCGAATGCGTCGATGCCGGTCAGTTCGGCCGACAGCTGCCACAGACGCTCGACCTGTGCAGGATCGATGGCGTAGTCGCGCACGCCGGTTTCGGTCGGCTCGGGGGTGTTGTCGCGCACGGCCACGTCGCAGTTCTCGCAGTACAGGCCGCCTTTGCCGTCGAGCAACGGCGAGGTGGCGGCCCACACCGAGGTTGCTGCACCCTGCGGCGGGGTCTTGAAGTTCGGATCGATCACCTCGCCCTTGTCGTCGAGCCAGCCCAGCGAGGTCAGCTCCGCCATGCTCATGTGGCGTTGCAGCGGGGTGTAGATCGAACCCGGATGTACCGAGAACGCGCGCACGCCCTTGGCCCGGCCCAGCGTGTCGAGCTGTTTGGCGAACAGCGCGATCGCAGTCTTGGATTGGCCATAGGCCAGCCACTTGTCGTAGCCGGCATTGAACTGCACGTCGTCCCAGCGCATCGGCGAAAAGTGGTGGCCTCTCGACGACAGCGAGACGACGCGCGCGCCGCTCGCGATGGCCGGCCACAGCAGGTTGACCAGTGCGTAGTGGCCCAGGTGGTTGGTGCCGAACTGCGACTCCCAGCCGTCGCCGATGCGGGTTTCGGGGCTGGCCATCACCGCGGCGTTGCAGATGACGATGTCGGCCTTGCGGCCGCTGGCGACGAAGTGCTCGGCGCAGGCGCGCACGCTGCCCTGGTCGGCCAGGTCGAGCCGATCGACCTCGACGTTCTGCACGCCGTCCAGCGCCTGGCGGGCGGCTTCGGGCTTGCGCGCCAGCACCAGCACGCGGGCGCCGGCGCCGGTCAGCGCCTTGGTGGTTTCCAGTCCCAGGCCCGAATGGCCACCGGTGACGATGGCGAGCTTGCCGGACAAGTCGATGCCGGCCAGCACCTCGGTGGCGGTGCTATGAAAGCCGAAGCCGGAATTCAGCGGAGTTTGTTGGTCATGCATGGCAGTTCCCGGTTCGGTGGCTCAGGTCAGATTGTGGAAGGCGCAGAGCTTGTTGCCGTCCGGGTCGCGGACATAGGCCAGGTAGAGCGAACCGGCCGGCGTCCTGCGTTCGCCCGGCGGGTCTTCGCAGGTGGTGCCGCCATTGGCCACGGCGGCGGCGTGGAAGGCCTCGACCTGCTCGGGGCTGTCCATCAGGAAACCGGTCGTGCCGCCGTTGGCGGGTGTGGCCGGCCTGCCGTCCAGCGGTGTCGTGATGACCAGCAGACAGCCCTTGTGCCGGTACAGGATGCGCGGCGAATTGAAGTTCAACTCGAGGCCGGATCTGGCGCCGATGACGGCCAGCACGGCATCGTAGAAGCGCCTGGAGCGGGCGAGGTCATTGCTCCCGAGATTGACGTGGCTGAACATCGTTCATTGCTCCTCTGAGCGGTGGAAATCTTCATGGCTGCGCCTGGCATGGCGGAGCCGCATGTCAGTTTCGATCACAGCTTGATTTCCTCGAACTTGGCATCGTCGAAGGCGGTGTCTTCGCCGCGCGCGCGCCAGCTGTTGATGTCCTCGATGCGCTTGGCGATGGTGGCATCCCAGATCGAGTGCGCATCGCGGCCCAGCATCAGGCGCACGGGCGGCGCATCGCTGGCGACCACTTCGAGCATGCGCTGGGCGGCCTTGGCCGGGTCGCCCGCCTGCTTGCCGGCGGAGCCTTCGAGGTAGGTCTCGAACGGCTCGACCATGGGGCGGTAGGCCGGGATGCTCTGTACCGGGCGCATGTTCACGTCGCCGGCGAATTCGGTGCGGAACGCGCCGGGCTCGACCAGCGTGACGTGGATGCCCAGCGGCCTGGCCTCGATGGCCAGCGACTCGGTCCAGCCCTCGATGGCGAACTTGGCCGCGCAATAAGGGCCGGCGGCATTCATTGCCACCAGGCCGGCGATGCTGCTGACGGTGAGGATGTTGCCCGAGCCCTGCTTGCGCATCTGCGGCAGTACGGCGCGGCTCATCTCGGCGGCGGCGAAGAAGTTCAGCTCCATCTGCTCGCGCAGCTGCGCCAGGCTGAATTCCTCGCAGGCGCCGACCACGCCGCGGCCGGCGACGTTGGCCAGCACGTCGATGCGGCCGAAGCGCGCCAGGGTGTCGGCCGCGGCCTTGTCGCGGGCGGCGGCGTCGGTGACGTCCACCGCCAGCGGCAGTACGCGGTCTTCATGGCCCTGGGCAATGGCCTGCAGGCGATCCAGGCGGCGGGCAGTGACGACGGCGATGTCGCCGTTGGCGATGACGGCCTCGGCCAGGGACTTGCCGAAGCCGGACGATGCGCCGGTGATCAGCCAGACTTTTCGGGAGGGCTTGCTCATGATGTTCATTCCTTGAGAGGTCAGGGGTTTCAGCCGCCGATGGGCTTGATTTCAACGCCGTCGAACGAGGTGTTCAGGCCGCGCTCGCGCCAGCTGTCGATGTCCTCGATGCGCTTGGCGATGGTCTGGTCCCACAGCCCGTAGGCATCGGGGCCCAGCATCAGGCGCATGGGCGGGGCATCGCTTTGCGCGGCGGTGATGATGACTTCCGCCGCCTTGGCGGGGTCGCCGATTTCCTTGCCGGCGGAGGTTTCCAGATAGTTCTCCATCGGGCCGGTCACGTGACGGTAGGCTTCGAGGCGCTGGACGGGGCGCACGTTGACGTCGCCCGCGAAGCCTGTGCGGAACGAGCCCGGCTCGATGAGGGTGACGCGAATGCCCAGCGGCGCCACTTCCGCCGCCAGGGCTACGGTCCAGCATTCGATCGCGAACTTGCTGGCGCTGTACGGCCCGCAGCCGGGAATGGCCGCGAGACCGCCGACGCTGCTGACGGTGAGGATGCGGCCCGAGCCCTGCTTGCGCATCTGCGGCAGCACGGCCCGGGTCATCTCGGCGGTGGCGAAGAAGTTCAGCTCGAACTGCGCGCGCAGCTCGGCTTCGGAGAACTCCTCGGCCGCGCCCATCGAGCCGCTGCCGGCGATGTTGGCCAGCACGTCGATACGGCCGAAGCGCGCCAGGGTGTCGGCTACGGCCTTGCCGCGTATTGCGGCATCGGTCATGTCCACCGCCAGCGGCAGCACGCGGTCTTCATGGCCTTGGGCCAGGGCCTGCAGACGGTCGAGGCGGCGGGCGGTGACGGCCACATGGTCGCCATGGGCGATGACGGCCTCGGCCAGCGCCTTGCCGAAACCCGACGAGGCGCCCGTGATCAGCCAGACTTTGGGGGTGGCGTTCATGGTGATTTCTCCTGTACTTGTGTTCCCCGAAATGCCGGGGTTTGAGTCCGTCGGCCCTTGTGCTGCCGACATCGCAACCGATGGCCTAAGATAAGTCGGGGTGGTCGTACGAACCATGCCTAACCGTGCGAATTTCTATTGTGATCGTACGGAGTTGCTGGGTTGGCCTTGTCGGCGGCCCGACGAGCCGGCCTCGTTCGGCGATGGTCAGCGAAGGAGGCAGAGCGGTGAAGGCATCAGGGAAAGGCAATTCTTCCCCCGAACGCCAGGACATCCTGAAGGCGCTGCAAGAGGCGATTGCAGATGAACTGGGCGTGAAAAGACGGCTGGGGGAGTGCATGGTCGGCCCGCGGGACGGCCGGCCGGAGCAAGACGATGGCTCGACTATTGAAGAAGCAAGGCCCGTCGGGAAATCCTGAAACGGCGTTTTTCAACGGCCTCGGGTGCACCGGCCGAGGTGGGGCAAGGCCTCCCTCTTTCCCGGGGCTCGATGCCATATCCGCCGGAATGCGTCGGAGATGGAGTGTCGAGCTGAGCGTGCAGTGATGGGGCTCCATACCCGTGGGGAGAAGGGGGTGCGCCGTGCAGTGGCGCCTGCCCGGACGATGCGGGCAGGCGCAGCGGCGAACGCTTAGGGCCTGGCCTGCCCGGCGATGGCAGCGGGAAACGCCGAACTGCTTGTCACCGCTTCCTCCCGCCACCAGAGGCGGCCCGCGTGGGGGGCGTCCATGTCGATGCGCTCGCCCATCATCGGCGTGGCGACCTGCACGTCGCGCTCGGCGGCGAAGTGCAGGATCTGGTCGAAGGGGTCTTCCCAGACGTGCATGCCGAGGTCGAAAGTGCCGTTGTGGATGGGCAGCAGCCAGCGGCCGCGCAAGTCCTGGTGAGCCTGGACGGTCTCCGACGGCAGCATGTGCACATAGGGCCATTGCTCGTTGTAGGCGCCGGTTTCCATCAGCGTCAGGTCGAAGGGGCCGAAGCGTTCGCCGATCTCGGCGAAGCCCTTGAAGTAGCCGCTGTCGCCACTGAAGAACAGGCGGTAATCGTCGTCCTGGATGACCCAGGAAGCCCACAGCGTGCGGTTGCCGTCGCTGAAGCTGCGCCCGGAGAAATGCTGCGCGGGTGTGACCGTCAGGCGCAGGCCGTCCACTTTGATGCCTTGCCACCAGTCGAATTGCCGGATCTTGTCCGGCGCGATGCCCCAGTCGGCCAGCCGGTCGCCGACGCCGAGCGGCATCAGGAACACTTCTGCTTTTTCGCCCAGCGCCTTGATGGCGGCGCGGTCGAGGTGGTCGTAGTGGTCGTGCGACAGGATCACGGCGCGGATCGGCGGCAGTTCGTCGATCGAGATCGGCGGCGCGTGGAAGCGCTTGGGGCCGAAGAACTGCACCGGGGCGGCGCGTTCGGAGAACACCGGATCGGTCAGCCACCATTGGCCGCGGAGCTTCATCAGCACCGTGGAGTGGCCCAGGCGGTACAGGCTGCGGTCGGGCGCGGCGTCGAGTTCGGCGCGGCTCAGGCGGTGGATGGGGACCGGTGACGAGGGCACCGTGCCGGCGGGCTTGTTGAAGAGGAAGTTCCACCATACGCGCAGCGTGGATTCGGGCATGTCGCCGGGGCCGAGCGGGCGTGGGTTGTGGAAACGTCCATCACGCGATTGGGGCGAGGATGCGTAGTCGCCGATCTTGGGCTGCATCATGATGTAGGCGCTCCAGGCGATGAGTGCAATGAGGGTGGTGATGCCCGCACAGCGGAAAACGAAGGACATGGGGTGGGGGCGGGGGGAACGCGAGTTCTTGGGGACTTGCGCGGCGCCGACAGGGGCGCCGCGCGGAGTGGGCGTCTTCAGGCGCCGAGGTGCTTCTTGTAGAAGGGCACGAGTTGCTCCAGCGCCTTGCCGGTGGGCTCGGGCTTGTCGTACAGGTCGTAGTGGCTCACGCCTTGGACGATCTGGATGCTCTTCTGGCTCGAACGCGCACGGCCATAGAGTTCCAGACCGTCGCGATAGGAGCCGAAGCCGCCCGGTATGCTGCCGATGACGATGTGCAGCGGCTGGGTCAGCAGCACTTCGGCAAAGTGGAAGGCATCCCAGCCCACGGCCGCGCCGGTGCTGGTCAGGCGCAGCTTGTTGGGCGAGCCGGGCTGCTGGCCGCGCGGGGTGGTGTAGTAATCGACGGCCTCGACGATGTCGATGTTGTCCAGGCCGGCTTGCGCGCGTTCTGCTTCGGAGCCGGGGATGTAGCCCACGATCAGCGGTTCGCCACCGCGCGCCTCGGCGGTGCGTTGCCTGGCGATGGCGTCCAGGGTCTTGATCGCGGCGTCGGGAGTCATGTCGCCTTCGCGCATCAGGCGGCCATAGTTGGCGGCGACGACGGTGCCGACGGCCTTGAAGCGGCGGTCGGTCATCGCTGCGCTGACGGCATAGCCGCCGCCGCCGCACACGCCCAGCACGCCGATCTTTTCTTCATCCACGTAGGGCAGCGTGACCAGGTAGTCGACGGCGCAGCGGAAATCCTCGACGCGGGTGGCGGGGTCTTCGAGGAAGCGCGGCTCGCCGCCACTGGCACCCTGGGTGGAAGCATCGAAGGCCAGCGTGATGAAGCCGGCCTTGGTCAGCGCCTCGCCATAGATGGCGCCGGAAGTCTGCTCCTTGCAGCTACTGATCGGGTGGGCGCAGACGATGGCAGCGTACTTCTTGCCGGCATCGAAACCTTCGGGCAGGCGCAGCGTGGCGGCGACGTCCCAGGTTCGGTTCTTGAAGCTGACGGATTGAATCTGGCTCATGGAACGCTCCTCGTGCAGGGGGGGATTACAGATGGGTCTTGAAGAACGGCGCGAACCTGGCCATGGCGGCTCCGACCATGTCGGGCTGGTCGTACATGGCGATGTGCGTGCCGCCTTCGACGATCAGCAGATCCTTGTCCTTGCTGGCGGCGCGGCGGAACAGCTCCTCGCTCATCCAGCGAGTGCCGGCCTCGCTGCCGGCAACGATCTGTAGCGGCTGGGTCAGGAACAGCTCGACGTTGCTGAAGGCGTCGTAGGTGACCAGTTGCGCCAGGCTGCGCGTGGTCATTTTGCTGGGGGCGTTGCAGTGCTGTGCGCGGGCGCTGCGATAGTAATCGTAGGCTTCGGCGAAGTCGGCATGAAGCCCGGCGGCAGCGTCGCGGTCGTCGGGCACGGTAGGCAGGTACCGGGTGGGCTCGCCGTTGGCCTCGGCGGTGCGCGCAGCCATCGCCATGTCGCGCAGCGCCAGGCAATCCTGCGCGTTGGCGCTCTTGTCCCAACCCTCGCGGTACATCTGGCCGTAGTTCACCGCGCTGACGGCGCCCAGTGCCTTGATACGGGTGTCGATCACGGCGGCGTTGACGGCATAGCCGCCGCCTGCGCAGACGCCCAGAACGCCGATCCGTGCGTTGTCCACATAGGGCAGGGTCGTCAGGTGATCGATGGCGGCGCTGACATCCTCGACACGGAGATGCGGATTTTCCAGATGGCGTGGCTCGCCGCTGCTTTCGCCCTGGTAGCCGGCATCGAAGGCCAGGGCCACGAAGCCCTGTTCAGCGAGCTTGCCGGCGTACAGGCCGGCAGTCTGTTCCTTCACACCGCCCGAGGGATGTACGCAGACGATGGCCGCGTATTGGTGCTTCGGGTCGAAATCGGCAGGCAGATGCAGGACGCCGGCCAGGGTCTGGGAATAACTCTTGAAGGTCACGGATTCGGTCATGGCGAAAGGCTCCAGAATGTTGGTGAGGGCAGCGAATGTGCAGTTGGCATCCGATGGGGACTACGATACCGGTTGAGAATTGGACGAACCATGCTTTAAAGTACATTATTCTTTTTCGAAAGTACGGATTCGATCATGGACCCTCTTTCCGACGTGCTATCGTTACTCAAGCCACGCAGCCAGTTCTATGCGGGCCTCGATGCTGCCGGAGACTGGTCCTTCGACTTTCCGCCGCATGAAGGCATCAAGTTCACCGCGGTGATGCGGGGCACGTGTTGGGGCTATACGGATGATCAGGAGAGCCCGCTGCGCTTCGACGAGGGTGACTGCTTCCTGCTCAATAGCGGGCGCCGCTTCGTTCTTTCGTCTGATCCGGCGCTGCCGCCGCAGGATTCCGGGCATATCCTCGACGCTGCTTGCCGCGACGGGATCGCCGTGCATAACGGAGGCGGCGACGTGTTCCTGATCAGCGGGCGCTTCGATTTCACCGGCAACCATGCCGCCGTGCTGTTCGAGGCGCTGCCCGCCATCGTCAATATCCCCAAGGCCTCGAGCCAGGCCGAAATCCTGCGCTGGTCGCTCGATCAACTCGTCTCCGAGCTGCACAGCCCGCAGCCGGGTGGCGCACTGCTGTCGACGCATCTGGTGCATCTGATGCTGGTGCAGGTGTTGCGGCTGTTCCTGGCGTCCTGCAGCGAAATGCCGAAGGGATGGTTCCTGGCGCTTACCGATCGCCAGATCAGTCCGGCGATCAGTGCGATCCACGCCGAGCCGGCCCGCCACTGGACGCTGGAGGAACTGGCGCGGGTCGCGGGCGTCTCGCGCACCGTGTTCGCGCAGCGCTTCAAGGCGCTGGTGGGCAGCACGGCGATGGACTATCTCGCGCGCTGGCGCATGCTGATGGCGGCGGATCGGCTGCGTGCCGGCAGCGAGAGTGTTTCCAGCATTGCCTTCTCGCTCGGCTACGAGTCCGAAAGCGCCTTCAGCACTGCCTTCAAGCGCATCATGTCCTGCTCGCCGACGCAGTACCGGCGTCAGGCCAATGGTTTCGGCCTGCGGCGCGAGTTGTCGGCGCCACAGGAGATAGTTGCAGCGTAATCCCGCAACGAAAAAGCCCGGCGCTCGCGAGAGGCCGGGCTTTGCATCGCCTGGGCAGGGCGTTCAGGTGAATCAGGCAACAGCGACCGGGATCTTGCCGATCCTGGCCTGCCACTCCTTCGGGCCGGTGTTATGCACGCTGGTGCCGTTGGCGTCCACCGCGACCGTCACCGGCATGTCCTGCACGGTGAACTCGTAGATTGCTTCCATGCCGAGATCGGCGAAGCCGACGACCTTGGCTTCCTTGATCGCCTTCGACACCAGGTAGGCTGAACCGCCGACCGCCATCAGGTAGGCGGACTTGTTGTCCTTGATCGCCTCGATCGCGACCGGGCCGCGCTCGGACTTGCCGATCATCGAGATGAGGCCGGTCTTTTCCAGCATCATGCGGGTGAACTTGTCCATGCGGGTGGCGGTGGTGGGGCCGGCGGGGCCGACGACTTCGTCGCGCACCGGGTCGACCGGGCCGACGTAGTAGATGACGCGGTTGGTGAAATCGACCGGCAGCTTCTCGCCCTTTTCGAGCATGTCGGCGATGCGCTTGTGCGCGGCGTCGCGGCCGGTGAGCATCTTGCCGTTGAGCAGCAGGATCTGGCCCGGCTTCCAGGAGGCGACTTCTTCCTTGGTCAGGGTGTCGAGATTGACGCGGGTGGCGACGTTGGTGTCGGCGGTCCAGGTGACCTGCGGCCAGTCTTCCAGCTTCGGCGTCTCCAGCTTTGCCGGGCCGGAGCCGTCGAGGTGGAAGTGGACGTGGCGGGTCGCCGCACAGTTCGGGATCATCGCCACCGGCAGCGAGGCGGCGTGCGTCGGATAGTCCATGATCTTGACGTCGAGCACGGTGGTCAGGCCGCCCAGGCCCTGGGCGCCGATGCCCAGCGCGTTGACCTTGTCCATCAGCTCGAGGCGCAGTTCCTCGACGCGGCTGAGCTGGGCGCCGGAAGCGGCTTTTTCGCGCAGTTCGTGGATGTTGACCGGCTCCATCAGCGATTCCTTGGCCAGCAGCATCGCCTTTTCCGGCGTGCCGCCGATGCCGATGCCGAGGATGCCCGGCGGACACCAGCCGGCGCCCATGGTCGGCACGGTCTTGATCACCCAGTCGACGATCGAGTCGGACGGGTTCAGCATCACCATCTTCGACTTGTTCTCCGAGCCGCCGCCCTTGGCCGCACAGATGATCTCGACGTGGTCGCCGGGGACGATCTCGTAATGCACCACCGCCGGCGTGTTGTCCTTGCTGTTCTGGCGCTTGCCGGCGGGGTCGAGCAGCACCGAGGCGCGCAGTTTGTTGTCGGGGTGGTTGTAGGCGCGGCGCACGCCTTCGTTGATCATTTCCTGCACGCTCGACTTGGAATCCCATTGCACGTTCATGCCCACTTTCATGAACACGACGGCGATGCCGGTATCCTGGCAGATCGGGCGGTGGCCTTCGGCGCACATGCGCGAGTTGGTCAGGATCTGCGCGATGGCGTCCTTCGCCGCCGGGCTTTCCTCGCGTTCGTAGGCTTCGCCAAGCGCCTTGATGTAGTCGAGCGGGTGGTAGTAGCTGATGTACTGGAACGCATCCGCAACCGACTGAATGAGGTCTTCTTCGCGAATAATCGTCATGGCGCTTGGTCTCCGGGATGACATAGGGGCAGAATGCCGAAGTTGGATCGGAATTCGATCAACCGCGAAATTTTAGCATCGTCGCGTTCCGGTCATGTCGTCGAAGCGGATTGGGGGCTTGTGTAAGTCCTCTGTAAGATACATATTCTCAAATGTGCCGAATTCGGTGGCAGCCGGATGCGTGGCTGCCACAACCATTTCAAGGCCGGAACCAACCGGTCGACGACCCGCAAGGGGTCAGCTTCAACCATTTGATCAGTTGAGGAGAGGTGAGCATGTCCAATGAGCAGCAAGTCCGCATTTACTACCCGTCGGAAGAGATGGTGAAGAACGCCGCGGTGTCCGGCATGGACGGATACCAGGCGCTGTGCAAGGAAGCAGAAGACGACTACGAAGGTTTCTGGGCTCGTTACGCCAGGGAACTGCTCGACTGGAAAGTCCCCTTCACCCAGGTGCTCGACGAAAGTGACGCCCCCTTCTTCAAGTGGTTCGCCGACGGCAAGCTGAACGTTTCCTACAACTGTCTCGACCGCAACGTCGAAAACGGCCTGGGCGACAAGGTCGCGCTGATCTTCGAAGCCGACAACGGCGACGTCACCAAGGTCACCTACAAGGATCTGCTGGCCCGTGTCGGCAAGTTCGCCAACGCGCTGCGCGGCATGGGCGTCAAGAAGGGCGACCGTGTCGTCATCTACATGCCGATGTCGATCGAAGGCGTCGTCGCGATGCAGGCCTGCGCCCGCATCGGCGCCACCCATTCGATCGTCTTCGGCGGTTTCTCGGCCCAGGCTCTGCGTGACCGCATCGAGGATGCCGGCGCCGTGGCGCTGATCACCTCCGACGGCCAGCACCGCGGCGGCAAGGCGCTGCCGCTGAAGCCGATCGCCGACGAGGCACTGTCGCTGGGCGGCTGCGACACGATCAAGAACGTCATCGTGGTCAAGCGTACCGGTGGTGATTGCAACATCGTCGCGGGTCGCGACACCTGGTTCCACGATGCCTGCGAAGGCCAGTCCGAAGTCTGCGAACCGGAATGGGTCGAAGCCGAGCATCCGCTGTTCATCCTCTACACCTCGGGTTCCACCGGCAAGCCGAAGGGCGTGCAGCATTCGACCGGCGGCTACCTGCTGCAGGCCGTGCTGTCGATGAAGTTCAGCTTCGACATCAAGCCGGAAGACGTCTTCTGGTGCACCGCCGACATCGGCTGGGTCACTGGCCACACCTACATCGCCTACGGCCCGCTGGCATGCGGTGCCACCGAGATCGTGTTCGAAGGCGTGCCGACCTATCCGGATGCCGGCCGCTTCTGGAAGATGATCCAGGACCACAAGGTCACCATCTTCTACACCGCGCCGACCGCGATCCGCTCGCTGATCAAGGCGGCCGACAACAACCCGACCGTGCATCCGACCAAGTACGATCTGTCCAGCCTGCGTCTGCTCGGCTCGGTCGGCGAGCCGATCAACCCGGCGGCCTGGCAGTGGTACTACGACAATGTCGGCGGCGGCCGCTGCCCGATCGTCGATACCTTCTGGCAGACCGAAACCGGTGCGCACGTGATCACGCCGATGCCGGGTGCGACGCCGATGGTGCCGGGTTCGTGCACCCTGCCCTTCCCGGGCATCCAGGCTGCGGTGGTCGATGAGACCGGCACCGAAGTGCCGTGGGGCCAGGGCGGCATCCTGGTGATCAAGCGTCCGTGGCCGTCGATGATCCGTACCATCTGGGGCGATCCGGAGCGCTTCAAGAAGTCCTACTACCCGGACGACTTCAAGGGCAAGCTCTACCTGGCCGGCGACGGCGCCATCCGTGACGCCGAGACGGGCTACTTCACCATCACCGGTCGTATCGACGACGTGTTGAACGTCTCGGGCCACCGCATGGGCACGATGGAAATCGAATCGGCGCTGGTCGCGCACGAGAAGGTTGCCGAAGCGGCCGTGGTCGGCCGCCCGGACGACGTCACCGGCGAGGCGATCGTGGCCTTCGTGGTGCTGAAGGGGCCGCGCCCGACCGGCGAGGAAGCCGCCGCGGTGGTCAAGGAACTGCAGACCTGGGTGGGCCACGAGATCGGGCCGATCGCCAAGCCGAAGGACATCCGTTTCGGCGAGAACCTGCCGAAGACGCGTTCGGGCAAGATCATGCGCCGCCTGCTGCGCCAACTGGCCAAGGGCGAGGACGTCACCCAGGACACCTCGACGCTCGAGAACCCGCAGATCCTCGAACAGCTCAAGGGCTGAGGCAGTTCGTCCGAGCCGGGCCGCAAGAGCCCGGCCGGCACAGGAATAAGGGAAGGTCCGGCCACGAAGCCGGGCAGGGGAGAGGGGGCGGCGTGCGTGATGCCGCCGCCCGTACGTGCGATGCGCCCAACCTGCCGCAAGAGCGGGGGGCGCATTCGTTTTTTGCCGGAGCGGTCATCATGGGAGGGGCATGATGCGCAAGGGACTTGCCGGGCAACGGCTGGTCGCGATGTTCATCGCGGGCGTCCTGCTGCTCAATTTTCCGTTGCTGTCGCTGTTCGACCGGCCCGTGACCTTGTTCGGGCTGCCGCTGCTGCATGTGTACCTGTTCACGGTCTGGGGCGGGCTGATCGCCGCCGTGGGCTGGATCGTCGAGCGCGGCGCGCGCTGAGGGCAGGCGGATGCTTCCGGGCTGGCTCATCATCGGCGCTTCGTTCGCCTATCTGCTGACGCTTTTCGCGGTGGCCTATTTCGGCGACCGCCGCGCCGACCAGGGGCGCTCGGTCATCGACAACGCCTGGACTTACGGCCTGTCGCTGGCCGTCTACTGTACCGCCTGGACCTATTTCGGCAGCGTCGGCCGCGCCGCTTCGGGCGGCATCTGGTTCCTGCCGACCTATCTCGGCCCCACGCTGGGCATGGCGCTCGGCTGGCTGGTGGTGCTGAAGATGATCCGCATCTCGCGCAGCCACCGGATCACCTCGATCGCCGACTTCATCGCTTCGCGCTACGGCAAGAGCCACATGCTGGGCGGGCTCGTCACCATCATCGCCGTGGTCGGCATCCTTCCCTACGTGGCGCTGCAGCTCAAGGCCATTTCCAGCGCCTATGCCTTGCTGGTGGAGGATGCCGGCAGCCCGCTGCCGCTCGGCGCGAACACCGACTGGTGGCTGGACAGCACGCTCTACATCGCGCTGACGCTGGCAGCCTTCACCGTGCTGTTCGGTACCCGCCATCTCGATGCCACCGAGCGGCACGAAGGCATGGTCGCCGCGATCGCCTTCGAGTCGGTGATCAAGCTGCTCGCCTTCGTCGCCGTTGGTGTCTATGTCACCTACTGGTTGTACGACGGCTTCACCGACCTGTACGCGCGGGCGCGCGAGCACTCCGGGCTCGCCAGCCTGCTGATCTTCGACAGCACCGGCAAGATCGGCTACGGCGGCTGGTTCGCGCACGTGCTGCTGGCGATGCTGGCGGGCATCTTCCTGCCGCGCCAGTTCCAGATCGCGGTGGTGGAGAACGTCAATGAGCAGCACCTGCGGCGCGCGACCTGGCTGTTTCCGGCCTATCTGCTGGCGATCAACATCTTCGTGATCCCGATCGCGCTCGGCGGCCTGCTGCATTTCGGCCAGGGCACGGTCGATCCGGACACTTTCGTGCTGACGCTGCCGCTGGCGCACGACAATGCCGCGCTGGCGCTGTTCGTGTTCATCGGCGGCCTGTCGGCGGCCACCGGCATGGTCATCGTCGAAGCCATCGCGCTGTCGACGATGGTGTGCAACGACCTGGTGATGCCGATCCTGCTGCGCAGCCGCCGGCTGGGGCTGTCGGCGCAGCGCGACCTGACCCGGCTGCTGCTGGGCATCCGCCGCGGCGCGATCGTCGGCGTGCTGCTGCTCGGCTACCTGTACTTCCGCCTCGCCGGCGAAGCCTATGCGCTGGTCAGCATCGGCCTGATCAGCTTCGCCGCCGTCGCCCAGTTCGCGCCGGCGATGCTGGGCGGCATGTACTGGCGCAACGGCACGCGCGACGGCGCATTCGCCGGCCTGCTCGCCGGTTTCCTGGTGTGGGCCTACACCTTGCTGCTGCCGTCCTTCGCCAAGTCCGGCTGGCTCGATCCGGCCTTTCTGGACAACGGGCTGTTCGGCCTGGCCTGGCTGCGGCCGGAACAGCTGTTCGGCCTTGCCGGGCTCGACAACATCAGCCATGCGCTGTTCTGGAGCCTGTTCGCCAACATCGGCTGCTACGTGTTCGTGTCGCTGCTGCGCGTCCCGACCACGGCCGAAGCCGGGCAGGGCGCCTTGTTCGTCAATGTCTTCCGCCGCGGCGACAGCCCGCCGGCGGGCTTCTGGCGTGGCCGCGCGGAAGTCGCCGACCTGATTCCGCTGGTCGCCCGCTTCCTGGGGCAGCGCCGCACCGAGGAGGCTTTCCGTACCTACGCCCGCAGCCGCGGCGTGGACGGCATAGACAAGCTGAAGGCCGATCCCGACCTGGTCCATTTCGCCGAGTCGCTGCTTGCCGGCGCGATCGGCAGCGCCTCGGCCCGCGTCATGGTGTCGACGGTGGTGCAGGAGGAGCCGCTCGGCCTGGGCGAGGTCATGGACATCCTCGACGAAGCTTCGCAGGTGAGGGCCTACTCGCACCAGCTCGAGGAAAAGTCGCGCGAGCTCGAAGCGGCCACGGCCGAGCTGCGCGCGGCCAACGACAAGATGAAGGAGCTCGACCGGCTGAAGGACGACTTCATGTCTTCGGTCACGCACGAGCTGCGCACACCGCTGACCTCGATCCGGGCGCTGTCCGAGATGATGCTCGACGATCCGGACATCGATGTCGACGACCGCCAGCGCTTCCTCGGCATCATCGTGTCCGAGACGGTGCGCCTGACGCGTCTGGTCAACCAGGTGCTCGATCTGGCCAAGATCGAAGCCGGCCATGCGGAGTGGTGCAACACCGACATCGACATGCGCGAGCTGGTGACGCATGCGATCGAGGCGACGCGGCAGCTGTTCCGCGATCGCGATGCCGAGATCGGGCTCGAGTTGCCCGACGCGGTGCCGATGCTGCGCGCCGATCACGACCGCCTGCTGCAGGTGATGCTCAACCTGCTGTCGAATGCGGCCAAGTTCGTGCCGGCGGAGGGTGGGCGCGTCGATGTGCGGCTGACCGCCGACGAGGGCCGGATCAGGGTCGATGTGCGCGACAACGGGCCGGGCATTGCGCCCGAACTCGAAGCGGTGATCTTCCAGAAGTTCAGGCAGGGCGGGGACGAGCACTCGCGCCCGCAGGGCACCGGGCTGGGCTTGCCGATCAGTCGCCAGATCGTCGAGCATTTCGGTGGCCGCTTGTGGCTGGAGTCGGTACCCGGAGACGGTGCGACTTTCTCGTTCGAGCTTCCCTTGCCGCCTGCCGCGGACAGCGAATGACATAGAATGGCGCAGGAGGGAGGAGAAGAGCATGACCAAGAAGATCCTGATCGCAGACGACGAACAGAATATCGTCATATCCCTGGAATTCCTCATGAAGCGTGAGGGTTTCGAGGTGCTGGTGGCGAACGACGGCGAAGAGGCGGCACGGCGGATCCGCAGCGATCATCCCGACCTCGTCCTGCTCGACGTGATGATGCCTAAGAAGAGCGGCTTCGAGGTCTGTCAGGAAATCAAGGCCGATCCGGCCATGGCGGCGGTCCGCATCCTGATGCTGACCGCCAAGGGGCGCGACACCGAGGTGGCGAAAGGGCTGGCGCTCGGCGCCGATGCCTACATGACCAAGCCGTTCTCGACCAAGGAGCTGGTGGAGAAGGTCCGCAGCCTGCTGGGAGGCTGAACGATGATGTCGGCCCGCACGCGCTTTGCCCTCGCGGTCGTCGTTCTGGGCCTGTTGATGACCGGCCCGTTCGTTCTCACTGCCCTGATCGTCTGGCTCGAGACGCATGACGAAGGCCGGCAGCAGTTGACCGAGGTCCTGCTGCCCCACCTCGGTGTCGGCACGATGCTGACCATCGTCGGTTTTGCCGCCGGCGTCGGCGTGCTGCGCATCCTGTTTCGCCAGTACGTGCAAGGCCTGCTGCGGATGGCGGAGAACCTGCGCCTGATGCTCGGCGCCAACCGCGGTTTCCGCGTCCAGCCCGAAGGACCGCCCGAAGTGCGGATGCTGGCGAGCGCGGCGAACGAACTGGCAAGCCAGCGCGACGAGATCCTTGCCGACGTCGAGGCGCAGATCGCCCGCGCCAAGGATTCGGTCGAGCAGGAGAAGAACCGCCTTGCCGCGCTGATGTCCGAACTGACCCAGAGCGTGGTGGTGTGCAACCTGGACGGCCGGATCCTGCTCTACAACAACCGCGCGCGCATGCAGTTCCGTGCCTTGTCCGACGCGCCGGGGGTGGCCGGCGGCGGCGAACTGATCGGCCTCGGCCGTTCGATCTACGCGGTGTTCGAGCGCAACCTGATCGCCCATGCGCTCGAGACCATCCAGCAGCGCCTCAGGCGCGGTGCCGCCCAACCGCAGGCCAACTTCGTCACCACCACACGAGCCGGGCAGTTGCTGCGGGTGCAGATGGCGCCGGTGCTGTCGGTGGCGAAGCCGCAAGGGGAAGGTGAAGGCGCTGCCGGGGAGGAGGCCGAGCGCACGCAGACCGGCTTCATCCTGATGCTCGACAACATCACCCGCAACTTCGAGACCGAGTCGCGCCGCGACCAGATGCTGCACAACCTGACCGAAGGCAACCGCGCCGCGCTGGCGAACGTGCGGGCGGCGGCGGAAATGCTCGAGTACGGCGACCTGCCCGACGACATGCGCGACCGCTTTCGCCGCGTGATCCGCGACGAGGTGCAGGGCATGAGCCAGCGTCTCAACGAGACCGCCGAAGCCTTCGCCGATTCGCTGAAGGCGCGCTGGCCGCTGGAGGAAATGCTCGGCGCCGACCTGGTCGCGGCCGTGCAGCGCCGCATCGAGCAGCGCATCGAGTTGCGCACCAAGCTCGAGGAGATCGATGAAAACCTGTGGGTGAAGGTCGACAGCTTCTCGCTGATCCAGGCCCTGACCTATCTGGCGAGCCGCCTGTCCGACGAGTTCGAGGTACGCGAAGTGCGCTTCCGCCTCACCGCGGCCGGGCGCCTGGTGCACCTCGACCTGATCTGGTCGGGCCAGGCGATGAGCAACGAGACGGTGATGAGCTGGGAACTCGAGCCGATGCGGATCGAGGACGAGAGCAGCCCGCTGACGGTGCGCGACGTCATCGATCGCCACGACGGCGAAATGTGGCTGGAGCGCGAGAAAGTCCGCCACCGCGCCTTCTTCCGCGTGCTGCTGCCGGCTGCGGTGCCGCAGGAGCAGGCCGAGGCCGAGCTGTTCCTGCGCGGCGAGAGCCGGCCGGAATACTACGATTTCGACCTTTTCGCCTGGTCGGAAAAATCGCACGGGATCGAGGACCGTCCGCTGACCGAGCTGGTGTTCACGGTGTTCGATACCGAAACCACCGGGCTCAACCCTTCGCAGGGCGACGAGATCATCCAGATCGGCGCCACCCGAATCCTCAACGGCAAGCTGCTGCGCAACGAATCCTTCGAGCAACTGATCGATCCGCGCCGGCCGCTTGCGGCGGCATCGGCGGAGATCCACGGCATCACCGAGGAGATGCTGAAAGGCCAGCCCGCGATCGACACGGTGCTGCCGGCTTTCCACGCCTTTGCCGCCGATACCGTGCTGATCGCCCACAACGCCGCTTTCGACATGCGCTTCCTGCAGCTCAAGGAGGAAGCGACCGGCTTGCGCTTCGACCAGCCGGTGCTCGATACTTTGCTGCTGTCGGCAGTGGTGCACCCGAACCAGGAGTCGCACCGCCTGGAGGCGATCGCCGAACGGCTCGGCCTGACGATCGTCGGCCGGCATACCGCGCTCGGCGACGCCATCGTCACCGCCGAGGTGTTCCTGAAACTCGTTCCGCTGCTGGCGGACAAGGGCATCCGGACCCTGCGTCAGGCGCGCGAAGCCGCGGAGCAGACCTACTACGCACGGATCAAGTATTGATGCATCGCACCCCAGCCGGCGCCTTCGGGCGGGATAGACCGTGAGCGCCCAATCCGCCTTCACCAGCCGGCTCAAGCGTTACTACGCCTGGTACACAGGCATTTTCCTGCTGTTCGTCGTCGGGCTCGCCATCGGCGAATACCTGGGCCTGCCGCAAGGCGTGATCGGCCACACTTTCCTGTTCGTCACCATCGCGATCTACGCCGGCATCGGCGTCATGAGCCGGACCTCGAACGTGTCGGAGTACTACGTCGCCGGCCGGCGCGTTCCCGCGCTGTTCAACGGCATGGCCACCGCGGCCGACTGGATGAGCGCGGCATCCTTCATCGGCCTGGCGGGCACGCTGTACTTCTCGGGCTTCGAGGGGCTCGCCTTCGTCACCGGCTGGACCGGCGGCTTCGTGCTGGTGGCGCTGCTGATCGCGCCCTATCTGCGCAAGTTCGGCCAATACACCATTCCGGACTTTCTCGGCGAGCGCTATCAGGGCAACGTCGCCCGCGTGGTCGGGCTGGTGGCGACCGTGCTCGCCAGCTTCGTGTACCTGGTGGCGCAGATCTACGGCGTGGGCCTGGTGACCAGCCGCTTCATCAGCATCGAGTTCGAGATCGGCCTGTTCATCGGCCTCGCCGGCATTCTGCTGTGCTCCTTCTTGGGCGGCATGCGGGCGGTGACCTGGACCCAAGTCGCGCAGTACGTGATCCTGGTCATCGCCTACCTGGTGCCGGTGGTGATCCTGTCGTACAAGCTCACCGACGTGCCGATTCCGCAGGCGGTCTATGGCGCGGTGCTGCAGCAGATCAGCGCGCGCGAGGAAGTCCTGTTCGACGCTCCCGACGAAGTCGAGGTGCGCGAGCTGTACCGCCAGCGCGCCGAAAGCTATGCCGACCGGATAGCACGGCTGCCGGAGTCGCTCGAGCTCGAGCGCCGCGCCATGATCGAACGGCTCAATGCGCTGCGCCTGGGCAATGCCTCGGCGCGCGAGATCGCGCTGGCCGAACGTGCATTGCGCGATCTGCCGCGCACGCCCGGCGACGCGAAACTGGTGTGGGAGAAGGCGCGCACCGAAGCACTCGAACGAGCCCGGCCGCCGCCGCGCCATGCCGAGGCCCACCCCGGCGCGACGCCGGAGGAATCCCGCATCGCGCGCAACAACTTCCTGGCGCTGATGTTCGTGCTGATGCTCGGCACCGCGGGCCTGCCCCACATCCTGATGCGCTACTACACCACGCCGGGCGTGGTCGATGCGCGCAAGTCGGTGCTGTGGTCGATGTTCTTCATCTTCCTGCTCTACGTCACCGCGCCGGCCTACGCGGTGTTCGCCAAGTGGGAGGTCTATCACAACCTCGTCGGCTCCAGCCTCGACATCCTGCCCGACTGGGTGATGTCGTGGGGCAAGGTCGGGCTGGTGAAGATTGAGGACCTGAACGGCGACGGCATCCTGCAGCTTGCCGAACTGAGCCTGAACACCGACGTCATCGTGCTCGCCACGCCGGAGATCGCCGGCTTGCCCTACGTGGTGTCCGGCCTGGTGGCGGCGGGCGGCCTGGCGGCGGCGCTGTCCACCGCCGACGGACTGCTGCTGACGATTTCCAACGCCTTCTCGCACGACCTCTACTACAAGGTGCTGCGGCCGACGGCTTCGGCCCATCGGCGCCTGGTGATCTCCAAGTCGCAGTTGCTGGTGGTTGCGGTGGTGGCGGCCTGGGTCGCTTCGCTGCGCCCGGACAACATCCTGTTCACGGTCGGGTTGGCGTTCTCGATCGGCGCTTCGGCGCTGTTCCCGGCGCTGGTGCTGGGCATCTTCTGGAAGCGGGCCAACCGGCCCGGCGCGGTCGCCGGCATGCTGGTCGGGCTGACGGTCACGGTGTTCTACATGGTGCGCACGCACGGCTTCTTCGGCGGCTCGATGGACAATGCCTGGTTTGGCATCAGTTCGATTTCGGCCGGGGTGTTCGGCGTGCCGCTCGGCTTCCTGACCATCGTCGTCGTCAGCCTGCTGACCAGGCCGCCGCCGCAGGAAATCCAGGATCTGGTGGACTATGTGCGCTATCCGCAATTGCCGTCGGACGCGCAAAGGCTGAATTGAGCCGGGAGCATCCCCACTTGAAGCGCGGGCAATGCGCCCCACATAGGGTTCAGTTCAACGAATCCCGAGGATGGCTTCCATGCGCTTCGACAAGCTCACGACCAAGTTCCAGCAGGCCCTCGCCGATGCGCAGAGCATCGCGGTGGGCAACGACCAGCAATTCATCGAGCCGCTGCACGTGCTGCAGGCGCTGCTTGAACAGGACGACGGCGGCAGCGTGTCGCTGCTGCAGCGCGCCGGCGTCAACGTGCCGCCGCTGAAGACGGCGCTCGGCAAGGCCATCGGCCGCCTGCCCAAGGTGGAGGGCCACGGCGGCGAAGTCAGCATCGGCCGCGACCTCAACAACCTGCTCAACGTCACCGATCGCGAAGCGCAGAAGCGCGGCGACCAGTTCATCGCCAGCGAGATGTTCCTGCTCGCGCTCGCCGACGACAAGGGCGAAGCCGGCCGCCTGCTGAAGGAGCACGGCCTCACGCGCAAGGCGCTGGAAGCCGCGATCGAGGCGGTGCGCGGCGGCGCGAGCGTCGGCAGCCAGGATGCCGAAGGCCAGCGCGAGTCGCTGAACAAGTACTGCCTGGACCTCACCGAGCGCGCCCGCAGCGGCAAGCTCGACCCGGTGATCGGCCGCGACGACGAGATCCGCCGGGCGATCCAGATCCTGCAGCGCCGCACCAAGAACAACCCGGTGCTGATCGGCGAGCCCGGCGTCGGCAAGACCGCCATCGTCGAAGGCTTGGCGCAGCGCATCGTCAATGACGAAGTGCCGGAGACGCTGAAAGGCAAGCGCGTGCTGTCGCTCGACATGGCGGCGCTGCTGGCCGGCGCCAAGTACCGCGGCGAGTTCGAGGAACGCCTGAAGGCGGTGCTGAAGGAGATCGCCCAGGAAGAAGGGCAGATCATCCTGTTCATCGACGAGATCCACACCATGGTCGGCGCCGGCAAGGCCGAAGGCGCGATGGACGCCGGCAACATGCTGAAGCCGGCGCTGGCGCGCGGCGAACTGCACTGCATCGGCGCCACCACGCTGGACGAATACCGCAAGTACATCGAGAAGGATGCTGCGCTCGAGCGCCGCTTCCAGAAGGTGCTGGTCGAGGAACCGACGGTGGAAGCCACCATCGCGATCCTGCGCGGCCTGCAGGAGAAGTACGAGATCCACCACGGCGTCGACATCACCGACCCGGCGATCGTCGCCGCCGCCGAGCTGAGCCATCGCTACATCACCGACCGCTTCCTGCCGGACAAGGCGATCGACTTGATCGACGAGGCTGCGGCGCGGATCAAGATGGAGATCGACTCCAAGCCCGAGGTCATGGACAAGCTCGACCGCCGCATGATCCAGCTCAAGATCGAGCGCGAGGCGGTGAAGAAGGAGAAGGACGAAGCCTCGCAGAAGCGCCTGCAACTGATCGAGGAAGAACTCGAGAAGCTGCAGCGCGAGTACAACGACCTCGAGGAAATCTGGAAGGCGGAAAAGGCCAAGGTCGCCGGCTCGGCCCACATCAAGGAAGAGATCGATACGCTGCGTGCGCAGATGGCGGAATTCCAGCGCAAGGGCCAGCTCGACAAGGTCGCGGAGCTGCAGTACGGCAAGCTGCCCCAGCTCGAAGCGCAGTTGAAGGTGGCGGAGCAGGCCGCTCAGGGGGCAGCAGCGGGAGGCACGCCGAACAAGCTGCTGCGCACCCAGGTCGGCACCGAGGAAATCGCCGAGGTGGTGTCGCGCGCCACCGGCATCCCGGTCAGCAAGATGATGCAGGGCGAGCGCGAGAAGCTGCTGCACATGGAAGACAAGCTGCACGAGCGCGTGGTCGGCCAGGACGAGGCGGTGCGCCTGGTGGCGGACGCCATCCGCCGCTCGCGCGCCGGCCTGTCGGACGAGAACCGCCCGTATGGCTCCTTCCTGTTCCTCGGCCCCACCGGCGTCGGCAAGACCGAGCTGTGCAAGACGCTGGCGAGCTTCCTGTTCGATTCCGAGGAGCACCTGATCCGCATCGACATGAGCGAGTTCATGGAGAAGCATTCGGTCGCCCGCCTGATCGGCGCGCCGCCGGGCTACGTCGGCTACGAGGAAGGCGGCTACCTGACCGAGCAGGTACGGCGCAAGCCCTACAGCGTGATCCTGTTCGACGAGGTCGAGAAGGCCCACCCGGACGTGTTCAACGTGCTGCTGCAGGTGCTCGACGACGGCCGCATGACCGATGGCCAGGGCCGCACGGTGGACTTCAAGAACACCGTGATCGTGATGACCTCGAACCTCGGTAGCCAGATGATCCAGGCCATGGCCGGCGACGACTACGGCGTGATCAAGCTTGCGGTGATGGCCGAGGTCAAGACTTATTTCCGCCCCGAGTTCATCAACCGGATCGACGAAGTCGTGGTGTTCCATGCGCTCGACGAGAAGCACATCGCCGGTATCGCGAAAATCCAGCTGCAGTACCTGCAGCGGCGCCTGGCGCGGCTGGACATGGCGCTGGAGGTCACAGACGCGGCGCTGGCCGAACTGGCGGAAGCAGGCTTCGACCCGGTGTTCGGCGCACGGCCGCTGAAGCGGGCGATCCAGGAGCGCATCGAGAACCCGCTGGCGAAGGCGATTCTCGAAGGAGGCTTCGCCGCCAAGGACCGTATCAAGGTCGATGCCAGGGACGGCAAGCTGCTGTTCGAAAAGGCCTGATTCCGCCGCTATACCCTGGCCTGGCGTCCCACCCAGGCCTGACACCCTCGGGTGCTCAGGCCTGGGCCATGATCCGGACCCATTCCTCGAACGCGGCGGCATCCAGCGGCCGCGAGAACAGGTAGCCCTGCATCCGGGTGCATTCCCGCTCGGTGAGGAAGGCGCGTTGTGCGGCAGTCTCCACCCCTTCGGCGACGACGTCCATGCCGAGCGCGCGGGCCAGCGACAGCGCCGCCGTCGCGACTGCCGCATCTTCGGCATCGCCCGGCAGGTCGGCGATGAAGGAGCGGTCGATCTTCAACTGCTTCAGCGGCAGGCGCTTGAGGTAGGCGAGGCTGGAGTAGCCGGTGCCGAAGTCGTCGAGCGCAAGCGTCAGCCCCATATCCACCAGCTTTTCGAGACGCTCGGAGAGGGCCGATCCCGGATCCATCAGCGCGCTTTCGGTGATCTCGAGTTCGATGGCGAGCGGATTGGCGCCGGTCTCGGCGAGAATCGCCTCGACGGTGGCGACGAAGTTGCTGCGCTGGAATTGCAGCGCGGAGATGTTGATCGCGACCGTCAGTGCGCCCAGACCTTGCCGGCCCCATTCCGCCTGCTGCCGGCAGGCTTCGCGCAGCACCCATTCGCCGATCGGCACGATCATCCCCGAATCTTCGGCAACCGGAATGAAGACCGCGGGCGGCACCATGCCGCGCTCGGGATGGCGCCAGCGCAGCAGCGCCTCGCAGCCGACCACACAGCCGCTGGCGGTGTCGATCTGGGGCTGGTAGTGCAGCGCCAGTTCGCCGTTGCCGATCGCGCGGCGCAGGGCGTTTTCCAGTTGCAGGCGCTCGATCGCCTGCCGGTTCATTTCCGGCACGAAGAACTGGTAATTGTTGCGGCCGGCGGCCTTGGCGCCGTACATGGCGGTGTCCGCATGTCTCAGCAGCATGTCGATGGAGTCGCCGTCCTCGGGATAGATGGCGATGCCGATGCTCATCGACGGCCGCAACTCGTACTCGTTGATGGCGATGGCTTCGCCCAGTACCTCGAGGATCTTCCGTGCCACGGCTGCGGCGTCCTCGACATGGTCCAGCCTGGGCAGCAGCGCGACGAATTCGTCGCCGCCCAGGCGGGCGAGCCGGTCTTCACTGCGCATGCAACTGCCCAGCCTGCTCGAGAGCGTGGCGAGCAGGCTGTCGCCGATGGTGTGGCCGAGCGAATCGTTGATCGTCTTGAAGTTGTCGAGATCGAGAAACAGCACCGCCATGCGGTCATCGTGGCGCTCGGCCGAGGCCAGGGCCTCCTGCGCATGGGCGACCCAGGCGCTGCGGTTGGGCAGGCCGGTCAGCGGGTCGTAGTGGGCGAGGAAATGGATGTGGGCGTCGGCTTCGCGTGCTGCGGTGACGTCCTGCACGGTGCCGCGCAGGCGCGCCAGCATGCCCCCGCGCCATTCGCTTTCGATGCGGAACTGCAGGATCGAAGGCGGTGCCGTGGCGGTCCGGCACTCCAGGGTCGCTTCGCCGGGGGCATTGATGACCTGCGCGAAGCGGGTTTCGAGCAGAGGGCGATCTTCGGGGTGGAGTGCGGCCAGAATGTCGTCCAGCGAGTCGAGCGTGCCCTGGCTGCAGCCGAGCAGGGAATGGAGTTCGTGCGAGCAGCGCAGCCCTTCGCGTCCGCTGCGGGTTTCCCAACTGCCCATGTGGGCGATGCGCATGGCTTCGGCGAGCGCGGCCTGCTTGTCGTAGAGCGACGCCGTGGTGGCCTCGAGTTCCCGGGTACGGCTCTCGACTAGCGAGGCGATCCGGCGCGTGTTGCCGGTGGTGAGCAGCAGGAAGATGCCGAGCAGGCCCAGGCTGAAGAGACCGGTGGCGACCGTGCCCCATGCGACCCAGCTGCGCTGGGCCTTCAGATAGGCGTCGCCGATGCGCAGACGCAATTCCCACGGCCGGCCAGCGAAGGGCAATGGAATCGCCCGCGCGAGATCTCCCGCTATCCACTCGTCGGTGTCGCAAGCCAGCGGGCCGCTGAGCCTGGTGGGCGGGCCGCCCGTACCGTGATCCACCAGGCACAGCTCGATGCCGATCTCGCGGGCATTGCTGCGCACGCTGACCAGGGCATCGTCCATGCGGAATGCGGCGGAAATCATCCCTGCCGGACTGCCCGCCTGGCCGGCGGGGGCGTACTTGGCCTGCTCGCTGGCGAGATAGATCACGACGCCGTTCTGCTTCTCGGTTTCCCGCATCAGGCTGAACGCTCCGCTCACCACCGGCAGCCCGGTTTGCCGTGCTTCGTGGACCGCCCAGGCGGTCGGCGGCAGCGACAGGGCATTGAGGCCGAGCGTACTCTGGTTCTGCTCGAAGGGCTCGACGTAGATGATCGGGAAATACTCGTCCGCTGGTGGCGCGATGAAGCTGCGGCCGTCGGCATCCCGGTCGAGAATGCGGAAGACGGGCTGTTCCGGGCCGCCGGCGGCGCGCTCGAAGGCCGCCCGCTCCGTGTCCAGGACCAGGGGGTTCCAAGTGAAGTTGTGCGTGCCCGGATAACGCATCAGCCAGGGTGAGACGAAGTTGCGGAAGGTCTCGCGGCTCAGCGTCTCTTTTGCACCCACCAGGCCCTTGAGCGCGAGCAGCATGTCGAGCTGCGCGTCGAGCCGCTTGCTGAGCTGGCTGGCGAGGTGCGAGGTGTCGCGTTCGAACTGGGCTTCCAGGCGCATGCTTTCCCAGGCCATGACGTAGCGGAATGCCAGGCCGAGGATCAGCAGCGCGACCGCGAACGGCACGGCGACGCCGGCCCGGCGGCCATGCCAGTCGCTTGCCGGCCGCCCGAAAAAGACGAACATCAGCGGTGCGGCGACGATGATGCCGATGGTGTCGCCGAGCCACCAGCTCCACCAGCTGAAGAACTCGTCCGATACCGGAAACTGTCCGCTGCCATGAAGCAGCGGCAAGGCGAGCGTCGGTGCCAGCAAGGCGCTGAATGGGGCGACGATGACGATGAAGCGCACGATCGGCCGTGGTGAATCGAGGCGGTTCGGGAAGCCGATCGTTTTCTGCGCCAGCCAGGCGCCTGCGAGCGCCTGCAGCGTCACGGTGGCTGCCAGCAGGCACTGCAGGACGGGGGAGATGTCCATGCCACCATCGAGCAGTATCTGCTCGGTCATCAGCTCGACCGCGAACGCGCCGGCGAAGACCGCAGGCCAGACGCCGAAACCGTAGATGAGCAGGGCGGACAGGGCGATGCCCGCAGGCGGAAACACCGGTGAGGCGATGTCGGGCGGGACGGCAAGCTTCAGCGATAGCCAGCCTGCCACGGCATAACCGAGTGCGATCATGGCCAGCAGGCCCGGACGGCGGAAAAGCGTGCGCATTTGCATGCCGCAAGTGTAGTGGTTCCCGTCCATTCATTTCGAGTAGTTCGACACGCTCGTGCGGTTCGGGAAGCCGATTCCTCGCGGGATGCGATAAACTGCCGGCTTCCCGTTTCTTCACATCCCCAGGCATTCCAACGGAAATCGAGATGTTCGAGGCTGTACGCAACAACAAGCGCATTGCGCAAATCATTCTGGCCGTCCTCATCGTGCCGTTCGCATTCTTCGGCATGGATGCCTATTTCAGCGATGCGCCGGGCGGAAACGAAGTCGCGGTCGTGGCGGGCACGCCGATCGGCGCGCTCGAATTCGAGCAGGCGCTGCGCGACCAGCAGGATCGCCTGCGTGCCGCTGCCGGCGGCGAAGTCGATCGCGCCCTGCTCGAATCGGAGGCGCTGCGCCGCTCGGTGCTGGACAACGTCATCAACCGCCGCGTGCTCGCCCTCTACGCCGCCGACAACCGCTTCAGCGTCACGCCGCAGGAATTGCAGGAAACCATCGCCGCCGTGCCTTCTTTCCAGGAAGACGGCCGCTTTTCCCTCGAACGCTACGAAATGCTGCTGCGCGCCCAAGGCATGACGCCGGCGATGTTCGAATCCCGCCTGGCGCAGGACGTCCGCATCCAGCACGTTTCGCTGGCCGTGGGCGATGCCGGCTTCGCGCCGCTGTCGTCGGCCCGCCGTTTCCTCGAAGCGCAGCTCGAAGAGCGCACCGTCAGCGAGCTGCGCCTGTCGGGCGCCGGCCTGGCGGCCGACCTCCAGGTCGGCGACGACGAGATCGGCACCTGGTATGCCGCCAACGCCGCTCGCTTCCAGCGCCCGGCGCGCCTGCAGGCGGAATACGTGGTGTTCGACCGTGAAGCCGTGGAGAAGCAGGTCAGCGTCGGTGAAGACGAGATCAAGGCTTTCTACGACGGCAACCCCGGCCGTTTCGGTGTCGCCGAGGAGCGCCAGGCACGCCATATCCTGCTCGAGCTTGCGGCCGATGCCGATGCCGCCGAAGTCGAGCGGGTGATGGGCGAGGCACGGGCGATCGCCGAGCAACTGCGCAAGGATCCGTCGGCTTTCGCCGAAGTCGCGAAGGAAAAGTCGAAGGACAGCGGTTCCGCCTCGCGCGGCGGCGATCTGGGCTTCTTCGGCCGTGGAGCGATGGTCGCTTCATTCGAGGATGCAGCGTTCTCGCAGCAGAAGGATGAGATCGGCGAACCGGTGCGCAGCGACTTCGGCGTCCATGTCATCCAGGTCACTGCCATCAAGCCGGCGTCCACCCGTCCGTTCGACGAAGTGCGCGGCGAAATCGAAACCGAGCTGCGCAGCCAGGCTGCGAGCAGGCTGTTTGCCGAACAGGCCGAGCAGTTCGCCAACATGGTCTACGAGCAGTCGGACAGCCTGGCGCCGGTCGCCGAGGCGCTGAAGCTCGAGGTCCGCAGCACCGACTGGGTGTCGCGCAATGGCGGCAACGTCGGCGGCTACAGCAGCGAGCGTCTGCTCGATACGCTGTTCGCCGACGATGCGGTGACGAGTGCCCGCAACACCGAGGCGATCGAAGTGGCGCCGAACACGTTGGTCGCTGCGCGGGTGAAGGCCTTCGAAGCCGCAGTGCAGCCACCGCTCGACGAAGTGCGCGACGAGGTTGTGGCCGAACTGCGCCGCGAGGCAGGTGCAAAACGCGCCCAGGAGCAGGGCAGCGCGATGCTGGCTGCGCTCGACAAGGGCGAAGCGGTCGAAGGCAATTTCGGCGCCGTGCGCAAGTTGCAGCGAGCCGCACCCGGCCTGCCCGGCGAAGCGATGCAGGCGGTGTTCTCGGCACCGACGGCCAAGCTGCCGGCCCATGTCGGCCTGGCCCTGCCGGACGGCGACTACGTGATCTACCGCATTGAAGCGGTCGACCGTCCGCAGATCACCGACGGCGACGAGCGGGTCAGGGCGGTGGCCGAGCAATACGGCCAGGTGCTGGCCGAGCGCGATTTCGCCGCTTTCATCGCCGAACTGCGCAAGCGTTACGAAGTCCAGGTCAAGCTGACATCGCAACAGGCGCAGCAGTGATTCATGTCGCAGGCCGCGTGAACCCGGCCTGCGACGTACTGCCCCCAAGCTTGAGATCGCCGTTGCCGATGCCCGCCGAGCTGCCGCAGCTAATCCTGCCGCCGCGCCGAAGTGCGCGCGCTACACGCCAAACGCCTTGGATGGCCGGCCTGTCCTTCAGCGCGGGCTGATCTTGCCGGTGGCGAACCACACTTCGAAGTGGCGCGGGCGGATGTTGGTGGCGTTTTCATAGCGCCCGCTGAGATCTTCCAGCACCAGCGTCGGGCTGATCAGCAAGGAGTTCGCGGTCTTGAGCAGCCGCTCGCCGTCGCTGCGGCATTCCTCGGCCTTGAAGCAACGCAGCACGCTGCGCGCCGGTGGGCGCGCGACCAGTTCCACGCCTGGCACCTGGAGCCTTTCACCGCCGGCCCCGAGCTTGGTCAGCAATGTCGCGAACTGGTGCGCCGCGGCACGCTGGCCGTCCTCGGCGATATGGACGTAGATCCTCATCGGCACGGCCAGATTCTTCAGATTGCCGACTTGCGTGTTTATCGTTTCCTCTGCCTGCTGGAAGGTTTTCGCCAACTGGTCGTTGTTCGCGTAGGTTGCTTGCGCCTGGCGGAGGTTCTCCTGGACCGTGCGCAGCGCGGCAATGGTATCCCGCGCCTCGGCAAGCAAGGCCTCGGTGCGCGCGTGCTGTTCCGCCTCGCTCGCCCGCGCCGCCGCTTCGCTTGCCTGTGCCGCCTTGGCCGCCCTGGATTCGTTCCAGGCGAACACGACCGCCGTCGAGATCACCGTGACCAGCAGCACGAGTGCGGCGATTCCCCATGAAAGCGCACGCACCCGCTGTTCGCGCTTGCGTGCGGCCGCCTGTGCGGCCTGTTCGCGATCACGTGCTTCGGCGCTGGCTGCGAGCAGCCGCTTCACTCGCGGCCAGCCGCCGCCGTAGCGCTCGGCCCAGGCCGGGTTGCGGCGCTTGATCCACGCCAGGCGTTCGCCGGTGGTGGTGGGGCCCAGCACGTTGGACGGATCGCGTTCGAAGCTGTCGGCCTGGACCAGCAGCGCGCGCCACACCAGTCCGTTGCGAAATTCCCGCACCAGCCAGCCATTGCCGGGGTCGGCCAGCCGCTCCCAACAGCGGATCAATGCCTCGTGGCTGATGTCGACCCGTTCGTCGGCCGCGATCGGCGCCTCTCCGTAGGGACGCAGCAGCGACGCGCCGTCGACCCGGAACGGCTTCAGCACATGCTGCAGCTCCGCTTCGCCGCAGCCCGCGATCGCGGCCAGATCCGCGAAGCTCCGGGGACGACGGATCGCCTGCCCCTCGGTGTTGATTTCGGTCAGCGCGCGGAACACGTCTTCGACCACGCGCACCTCGCCGGCACGCTCGCCGAAGAACGCCTGTGCCTTGTCCATGACATCGTCGGCATGCCTGGACAGCAGGCCGGCCAGGCCGCTCGAACCGTCGTAGGCATCGCTGTCCAGCAGCCACCCCGCGGCATCATCGGCATGTCCGCCATGCTCGCTCCGGGGTAGCTCGACGTGGTCGCGATGGAGGAGCATGAGCCCGTGCTGGATGAGCGGCAACTGGTCCTGCCGGCCTCCCGCGTCATGGACCAGGCGCTCGGCGAGCGCCATGCTCACCTCGCCGCCGAACAGTTGCGCCGGCTCGCGGATCGCCCGCAGCAGATCGTCGTGCGTCATGCGCGGCAGCAGGTACTGGGCCCGGTTGACGGCTTCGGCAAAACCCTCGAAGCGCGCACATGCGCCGAGAAATTCGGAGCGCATCGTCAGCACCGCGTACAGGCCCGCGGGCGGTGTCTCGAACAGGCCGACCAGGAAGTCGGCGAGCAATTGCGCTTCCTCCGGGCCGTGCCGGCGGGCGAAGTCGAACAATTCCTCGAACTGGTCGATCAGTATGCACAGGTGATCGGTGGAGTCGCGGCGCAGCAGCGTCGCGATGGTCTCGGGCGCATCGCGGCCGAAGTTGAGCGCGCGGCGGATCTCGAGCGCGCGCTCTTCGTTGCCGCCGTCCAGTTCGGCCAGCGCGAGCGCGAGATTCCATAACGGGGCTTCGCCCGGCGTCATCGCGCAGGTGCGCCAGCTCAGGCCGCCGCGCGCACTTTCCTGCTCGAGGCGCGGCAGCACCGCGGCGCGCACAAGGGAACTCTTGCCACAGCCGGAGTCGCCATGGACCACCAGCAGCCGCCTGTCGATCAACTGCGCGACCACCGCGTCGGCCATCCGCTCGCGCCCGAAGAAAATCGGCCACTCGTGCTTTTCGAACGGCCTCAGCCCGGGGTAGGGCCGGCACGGCAGGACGACGTCGAAGACGTCCGCGGGTGGGCTGCTCACGGCGAACCCCCGGCCGCACGCGCCTTCGCGCCCAGCCAGTGCCGCACCTCGGCGGTCCACTGCGTGCGGGTGCCGTCGAGCCAGTCGGTCTGCATGATGCGCGCGGTCGCCTTGCGCACCGGCGTCGCGACGGCGTCGCCTGCGGTGTCGAGTAGGCCGCATGGCAGCAGGCGATTGGAGCGTGCGCGCGCCGACTGGCGGTCGTGCTTGCCGACCACCACCAGATCGGCGTCGAGGGCGCGTCCGTCGTCGGTGCCCAGCAGCAGCAATGCGTCGCAGCCGCACAAGGCCTCGACTCGCCGCTCGCGCACCTCCTGCAGTTTTTCCGGATCGTGCTCGATCGCATCCGGTTCGCCGGGTACGATCGCGAAGCCGCAGTCGATCAGCGCCATGCCTGCGGCTTCCCAGGCCTTGGCATGCTCGGCCCGGCCATGCAGGTAGATCGTCTGCCCCCCGTCGCTGGCAAGGCGTGCGCGCTCGGCCTCGGCCCTGACCCGGTTCGCGAGCGTACTCTTCAGCGCGTCGAGGCGCGGGTAGAGCCTGCCCACGATCGCCAGCAAAGCCTTGCGGAAAGCCACCGGGAAGGGGCCGGGCAACTCGAACCAGCCCAGCGGGCGATGTGAATCGCTGCCCTCGACCGGTTCGGAGAAGGCGAAGCCGACCAGGGGATGGCCGCGTGCGTCGGTGAGCGCAGCTGGCCAGGGCTCCGCGCCGGTCGGCCAGATCCTTATCACCGCGATCCGGTCGTCTGCCGGCAGGCCCAGTTCGGCCTGGCGTGCGCACCACCAGTCGCGCTCCTCGGCGCACCACTGCGACGCGAGGTAGTCGGGTGACATCAGTATTAGCAGGATCGCGCTCGCGCCGATCTCGGCGCGCAACTGGTCGGTGAGCGGCGCCATCGGATCCACGCCCTGGCCCGGCCGGTGCTTGTCGTCGAGAAAAATCCGCAAATCCTGGCGGAAGCGCCGGTCCGAGCGCAACTCGCGCTCGAGTTCATGCGCAAAAGCAACCGACCAGGGCTGGAGGAAACTCTGCCCGTTGCCATCGTCGCCGTGGCTGTAGCTTACGAAGATATCGTGCGCAAACGGCTCTCCGACGTAGGCCATGGCATGCTCCAGTCAAGGCGCTCAAGCACGCCGACGGCATGCTTGCCGATTTCACTATTGCACTCGATCGGCCGACAATCAAGGTCGAACCCTGGCCGGCGCGCTCGCCGGCCGGTTTCGGTTCAGCTTCGGGAGCTGCTGCAGCGTCGGCGCCTGCTCAGGCCATGGGTTCCGGGTTGCCCAGCGCGGTGATGTTGAAGCCGCCGTCCACGTACATGATCTCGCCAGTGATGCCGCTGGCGAGATCCGAACAGAGGAAGGCGGCGGCGTTGCCGACTTCGTCGATGCTGATGCTGCGGCGCAGCGGGGCGTTGTGTTCGTTGAAGGCGAGCAGCTTGCCGAAGCTGCCGATGCCCGACGCCGCCAGCGTCTTGATCGGGCCGGCGGATACGGCATTGACCCGGGTGCCTTCCGGGCCGAGGGTGACGGCGAGGTAGCGCACCGAGGCTTCGAGGCTGGCCTTGGCCAGGCCCATGATGTTGTAGTTGGGCATGGTGCGCTCGGCGCCGAGATAGGACAGCGTCAGCAGCGCGCCGTTGCGGCCCTTCATCAGCGGCCGGGCGGCCTTGGCCAGCGCCGGGAAGCTGTAGGCGCTGACCTCCTGGGAAAGCCGGAAGGCCTCGCGCGACAGGCCGTCGAGGAAATCGCCTTCGAGACTGTCGCTGGGAGCGTAGGCGATCGAATGCACCAAGCCATCGAGACCGTCCCAGTGCTGGCCGAGTTGTTCGAACAGGCCGGTGATCTGGGTGTCGTCCTGGACGTCGAGCGGGAACAGCAGGCTGCTGCCGAACTCGGCCGCCATCTTGGCCGCGCGTTCCTGGAAACGCTCATTCTGGTAGGTAAACGCGAGTTCTGCTCCTTCGCGGTGCATCGCCTTGGCGATGCCGTAGGCAATCGAACGGTTGCTGAGCAGACCGGTGATCAGGATTCGTTTGCCGGCAAGGAAAGCCATTGACCCTACTCCGAATGACAGGCGTTCGATTATAGCGAAAACCCTGATGGCGACAGAGGTCTTCGGTTCTGCTGTCAGCGGGATCGGCTGTTGCTTCGGGGACACCTCCGGGGGACGGAGCATGGTGCGCGGGGCACTCTCAGGAACGGCGGCGGATGATCGTGGGCAGGTTCGCTGCGATCAGAATCCAAAGAATGAACTGTATCACCGAGATGATCATGGCAAATCCATGCGGAGAAACCCAGCCGAGGAGCGGGAGCGGTTTGCATGCCGCTGGCGCAGGATCATGCTGTCCGGGAGGCGGCGAGGCATCATACGGTGCGCAAAGGGTGCCGTTCAGCCGTGCTCGCACGACTTCGGGTCGGGCACCGCCATAGAACGGAATCGCGTAGCTGGCCGCAAGGCCGAACGCCTTGCCCTTGCCCCAATCGAGCGCCAGGTCATAGGGTCGTCCGTTCGAGACTGGAGTGCCCGCCGAACCGCCTTCCCGGCTTTCGGTGAGCACGAATTCGACATTCCGGTGGTCCGAGAACACGTAGAGCACCGGCAGCACTGAAACCAGTAGCAACACGGCCATCCGGAGCGGTTTTGTTCCGTGCCCCGAAAACACGTTGTCGCACCAGTGCCAGCACCGCTTCAAGCCTGCCAACGATTTTTCCTGCCTGTCCTTCATGTCGCAATAGATGTCGTTGGCCAACGACTTCTTGCCGATGCGCGCGAGCCGCTGCTCGACATCGATGTAATTGCCGGCATCGAAGGGCTCGGATTTCCCGAGCAGTGCACGCACCTGCCTATCGTCCTCGAAACGCCAGTCACCGACCTGGATCGCGAGCAGATTGATGCAATGGCCGAACTGGAAGGATTCGCCGGCAGATTCGAATCCCAAGACTCTTGTATCTTTAAACCAGACCCGCGCGGTAGAGTTTGACTGCCGTATAGGCAGTCAAACCGGCCGGTGCAGCTTG
>NZ_JANUXN010000007.1:0-84394 GCF_025699485.1 Thauera carbonicopians
GGGCTGCGCTTGAGTTTGTACAGCAGATCGGTGCCGATGTTGCCCGGGCCGATCAGCGCGCATTTGATCTTGTTCATTCGTTCACTCCTTGGGGAATCTCGTTCCGTTTCAGGCGAAGCTCGCCTCGACGTGGCCGAGACCTTCGATATCGACAGCAAAGGTCTGGGGGCGCAGCGGATCGACCGCGACCATGGGCCCGAGCGCGCCGGTCAGCACGATGTCGCCGGCCTGCAGCGGGCGGCCGACGCGGACGAGCATGTCTGCCAGCCAGATCGCTGCATTGAGCGGATTGCCCAAGCAGGAGCGGGCGTTGCCTTCGGATACCACGCGTTCTCCTTCCAGCATCCGTATGCCGCAGCGACCCAGGTCGAAGGAGCCGGGCTTGACTGGATTGCCGCCCAGCACGAAGAGGCCTGAGGACGCGTTGTCGGCGATGGTGTCGAAGAGTCCGATGCGCCAATCGGCGATGCGGCTGTCCACGATCTCCACTGCCGGCAGGAAGTAGGCGACGGCATTCAGAACGTCTGCATAGGTGTGGCGCTCGAACTCGAGGGGTCGATCGAGCACGAAGGCGATTTCCGCCTCCACCTTGGGCTGGATCAGGCGGCCGCGGGCGACCGGTTCGGCGTCGCCCACTGCCATGTCGGCGAACAGCATGCCGAAATCGGGCTGGTCCACGCCGAGTTGGCGCTGCACCGCTGGCGAAGTGAGGCCGATCTTTCGCCCCACCAGTCGGCGTCCGGCCGTCAGCGCGCGCTGGGTGTTGTGCGCCTGGATGGCGTAGGCGTGTTCAATCGAGGGGTCGGCGAAGCTTTCGCGCAGCGGTGCGATGGGTCGGCCTTGGGTGATCGCTGCGTGCAGGCGGTCGGCCGCCGCGACGATGTCGGTGGATATGTCGCTCATTCGGGAATCCTGCGTGAATCAGTGTTTGCGGCCGTAGCCGGAGATGGCGCCGAAGCCGGCCATCCATTCGGGAATGGCGCGGTAGTAGCGTTCGCTTGCATCCCATTGGCCGCCGCTTGCCGCGTCCATCGCCGCAGTTGCTGCCACCCAGGTCCTGACTTCATGGGCGGAGGCGCCGGCAGCTTCGGTGACGGCATCGTTGCGCCACGCGTCGATCGCGCCCCAGTCGCGGGTACATAGGTCGTGGATCAGGTTGCGATCCCACTCAGGGGCGAGCGGATGCTGCTCGCTTACTCCGGTGGCGAAGGCACGTGCGGCGGCGACGGTGCGTTTCTGGCGGGCGTCGCGTGCCTCCGGCGTAGGGTTGCGGCCAGCGACGATGCGTTCCACCACTTCCGGGTCGGTTGCGGTGGCGATGCGGGGAATGGGCGGGTTGTGAGACATGCCGCCCGAGGCGACGAAGAGTGCGCGCTGGCTGCGCCCGCGGGCGAAGTCGCCGATGGCTGTGCCCAACTGGCGGGCACGGCGGAAACTCGCCAGCGGCGGCGCCACCGCGTTCATCATGATGGGCACGACCGGGTAGCGTGCCAGCCCGCCCAGTATCTCCTGCAGGGGCTGGGCAAAGCCGTGGTCCACCTGCATGCGGTAGGAAAAGGCGATGTCGATGTCGCGGGCGATCACCGCTTCGGCACAGGCTTCGGCGATGTCGCGCGGCACCGACAGAGGGCCGGCAGGCGTGGTGTAGTCACCCACCGAGGTGGCGGCCATGCCCACGCAGAACTGAGGCATCAGGTCGAGGAAGAAACCGTTGTAGTGGTCGGGAGCGAAGAGGTAGATCATTTCCGGATCGAAGTGCGCCACTTCTGCGCTCACCGCTGCGACCAGTGCCGCGACTTCCGCGACCACCTCATCGGACGGATCGAAGTAACCCTTGAGGGGCGTATGCGACATGCACTGCAGCATCGTGTTCATCTCATGTTTCCTCCGCGCCGCCCTCAGGAGCCGACGCGCTCTGCCTCGGGGACGTCGCCCCCCAGCAGGAAGGCCAGGTGGATGCGGTTGAACACCTGTGGATCCTCGAATTGGGGCCAGTGGCCGCAGCCTTCCATCACGGTGAACAAGGCGCCGGGGATCATCGAGGCCATGCGGCGGCCTTCGGCCACGTTGGCAGTGGGGTCGTGGGAGGTCCACAGCACCAGCGTTGGTGCCTGGATGCGGCCGTAATCCTCGGCGCGCAGGATGTTGCGCAGGCGCACGTCCATTTCCTGCAGGACCATGTTGTGCTTCATCGCCTCGTTCATGCCGGGGCGCGCATAGATGGCCTGGCGGGCGGCGATCAGGTCATCATAGGCCTTGGACTTGTCGGCCATCAGCCATTCGACGCGGGCCTTGATGAAGGCCCAGCTTGGGTCGCTCGCCGCCTGCAGTGACAGCGTTTTGAGCCGCGCCATGACCGCCGGGTCGGCCTGTGAACCGCCGGCAGTGTTGAGCACCAGGCGTTCGACCCGGTCGGGGTGGTCGATGGCCATGCGTGCCGCGACCCAGCCGCCCAGGGATTCTCCGGAGAAACTGGCGCGCTCGATCTTCTGCGCATCCATGAAGCGCAGGATGTGATCGATGTAGGCCGGGATCTCCAGGTCACGGCTTGCCAGGTCGGACCAGCCGTGGCCGATCATGTCGATGGCCCAGGTGGAGAAATGGTGGCCGTGGGCCTTGAGGTTGCGCACGTAGGCTTCGGCGTGGCCACCGACACCGTGCAGCAGGAACAACGCTGGCTGTGAAGTCTGGCCGCTGTGCAGATAGCGGGTGGCGATACCGCCCGCGTCCACCCAGCCCTGGCTGAAGCTGGTCTCTCTGAACTCGGCCCAGATGCTTTGATGGGTGCTTTCCAAAATTCGGACTCCGTGGGGATTGGGGGCGGAGCAGGGGGGCGTCGCGCAATGTTGTGCCTCGCGAGTCCCATCCCCACTCCAGCCTGGAAGCCTCCGCTCCGCGATGTCGTTCAGCAGGTGGCACTCATGCCGGAACCCCTGTTTCACGCCCTGAAGGGGAGGGAGCGAATCCAGGTCAGTCTTCGATTTGATCGACGAAATAACGCGGCGGCTTGCCTTCGGCGGTGTCCTTGAAGCGGATCGAATGGGTCTTGATCGAACCGGCTACGCCTTTGCCAGGCTTGGCAATGCCGCGGTTCCAGCGCGAAGCCATCTTGCGCCAGGTGATGGGCGAGATGTCCGTGGCGACGAGTTGCTCGTCGTCCCAGCCGGTGCCGTCGGCATAGAAATTCTGCATTGCCTCGCGTGCGTACAGATCGCAATCGTTGAATCCGTGCAGGCATAAGGGCTTGTACACCCGATCGAATTTGTACTGGAAATCGTCGCGTTCCTTCTGCGTGGGGCAGACCCTGACCAGGACTTCCCAGTATTCGTGGGTGTCGTCGGTGATGGGCACGTACCATTCGTATTGCGCCACGTGCTCGGTTGGCCAGTTTTCCACCAGCAGCACGCCGGGCAGCACGACCGAGGTGCGATAGAAGCGACCCTTGATGCCTTCCACTTTCAGGCCCAGTTCCTCGTTTTCCAATACCGGTACCCACTTGTCGGTGAAGAGCCACTGCATCAGGCCCTTGGGGCCGTTCTCGTCCTCGACCACAGCGATGCAGTCGTCGGACGTGGGCAGGATGCCTAGCGGCAGCACCCAGTCCATAGCGTGGACGATGGTGTTGTCCTTGTGCACCAGGATGTGGGCGTTGTCGAAACCGTTCTCGCAGGCAATGCGCCAGTTGCCGAAACCGGTGCGGTGCATGCCGTGGGCCACGGCGTTGTCGTCGAGTACGCTGGGGGCAGACGGCCACAGCGGGTGGGGGAAGCGTTCGCTGTTCTCGGGGAAGCGGAAGGGCAGATCGTGGGCGAGCGGCGGCACGTCCTCGTCGGGGAAGTCATCCTCGCGCACGAAGACGAACACCATGCCGGCGACTTCCTCGGTCGGATAGCTGGTAATGCCGGTGGTGCCAACCAGTTTGTCGTCGGGGTTGGCGACGATGGTGGAGAGCTTGCCGTCCTTCAGATCGAAGGTGAAGCCGTGGTACCAGCAGGTGATGGTCTTCTTGTTGAAGCACATGGGCTTCTCGGACAGGCGAACGCCGCGGTGAAGGCATTGATCCTTCAGCGCAAACACCTTGCCGTTCACGCGGCGCAGCACGATGGGGATGCCACAGATCTGGATGCCCTTGACTTCGTCCTCGGCTAGTTCCTTGGTGAACACGGCCGGGTACCAGTGGTTGATGAAGCCCCAGGCTGCATCCTTGTAGGGCTGGTACTGGCTCTGGGTCTTGGCGTTGTTGGTGCGTGCGTCGCTGATGCCGTGGCCCTTGGCAACGGTGCGCCGGCGTACGATCGGTTCGTCTGCCATTTGTTTCTCCTTCGTGTGTCAGGGGTTTGCTTGGGATTTCCGGTTCAGGCGCACCCGCGTGCGGGATGCATCGCGCACCGTTCGAGATCAATGCTAGGGATTGCCGGCATCCGGGGCGCTCCCGTGCCTACCGGCTTTATCCCGTCAGTGCACAATTCGGGAATGGTCTGCCAGGCACGCTCAGGCGGCGCCAGGTTCCGCCGCGATCGAGGCGTAGCGGCCACGGCAGAAGAGAAGCGGCGCGGGCGATGCCGCCGGCAGCGACAGGCGCAGCACCTGGCCTACGAGGATCAGATGATCGCCCCCGTCGTAGAGGTGCTTGGTCTGGCACTCGAATATCGTTTCCACCCCGGCGATCACGGGTACGCCACCGAAGCCTTCTTCCAGCGTGAGGGAGGCGAACTTGTCGGTAGACGCTTGCGCGAAGCGATCCGACAGTGAACGCTGATGCGCAGCCAGCACGTGTACGGCAAAGTGCCGTGCCTTGGCGAAGGACTCGAAACTCAGGGCCCGGCGGTCCAGACTCCACAGCACCAGCGGTGGCGACAGCGAGACGGTGTTGAAGCTGCTGGCGGTCACTCCCACCGGCCGGCCTTCTCCGTCGCGCGTGGTGATGATGGTGACGCCGGTGGCGAACTGGCCAAAGGCCTGGCGCAGCAGGCGGGTATCGATCATGGCGATCTCCTCAGAAACGCAGGCCATAGGACACCGACAGCCAGTGTTGCCCCATGTAGGGATCGGTCATGCCGTCGGGGCCGTTGCCCGTACCGTGGGTCGTTTCACTGAAGGAACGGGTGTAGGCCACCGACAGTTCGTCGCCGTTGCCGAGCATGTGGCTTGCCCCCATCGTGAGGTGGCGCCGGTTGGCCGCGGGTGCGAGCGCGCCCAGGTAGGTGTGGCGGCTGTCCAGCAGACGACTGCCGTGGTTGTAGCCAGCCCGCAGGGTCCATGCCGCATCGAGCGTATAGGCCGCGCCGATACGCCATACGGTCTGGTTCTTCCAGCCGAAGCCGGGTCCATGATCGCTGCCGGGTGCGCCGGTGCTGCTGCCGACACCGCCGTTGCCGTAGGCGCGCACGTCGCGCCACAGGATGCGCAGCACGTCCGCACCCAGAGTCAGTGCTCCCTGCGTCCAGGCGAGGCCCAGGCCGTAGTTGGCAGGAATGTCCATGTCGCCCTTCTCGGGCAGCAGGCCGGCGAATTTGTCCATCCGCCCCATGTTGACCTTGCTGGCGTAGGTGGCGCCCGCGGTCAGGCCTGGTGCCAGCGTACCCTGCCAGCCGACGCGCAGGCCGGCACCCCAGGACTTGTCGCGTCCTTCCGGCAGGCCGATGCTGGCCGGCCCGTCGATATCGAGATCCTGGCGGGCGACGACCACACCGAACCCGAGCGCGTGGGCATTGCCGACGCGGCGCGCATAGCTCAGCGTGATCACCATCTGCTGGAGTGCGGAGCGGGGCGATGCCATGCCGCCGACGTTGTCGCTGCTGCCGTAGTTGGTGCCGACGCCGTTGCCGATCACACTCACGCCTACACTGCTGGCTGAGTCGATCATGTGGTTGTACCCGAACTGGGGTATCACGTAGAGGGACGTGTCCTTGCTGCCGGAATGGCGGACGCCGGCAAAGCGGACGCCGTTGTCTACCTTCAACAACGCGAGGCCGAGATCAAGGCGGTCACCGACGGCAACCATGCCGGCCGGGTTGGTTGCGCCGGCCACGGCATCCTGCGGCAGCGCCACGCCGACGCCGCCCATGCCCTCGGATCTGACGCCGTAGCCGTGGGGGAAGATGCCCTGGGTTGCTGTCGCGGTGCCGCAGTGCAGAGCGCCGGCGATCAGCAGCGCCAGGCTCGAGGCTTCGATATGCTTCATTGCCGCGGTCCTCATGCCGTTACTTCGAAGGAGGCGAGGAGGCGGTCGGCTTCGGCGTCATCGTAGTACCACGGGGCCAGACCCTTGGGGTCGTCGAAGGCATTGGCGACGCGGGCGGCGAGCCTGGGGTTGGAGCCGCAGGCGGCGAAGATCTTGAGCAAGCGGGGTGGCGGAGGGAGGAGGTGGGTGTTGGTGAAGCGTGCCACCCATTGTGCGTAGTCCCAATAGGTCTCGAAAGTGGCCTTCATCCAGACCTCGTCGAAAGCGGCTGCGCCGTGTGCAGTGATCGCTTCCTGATAGATGGTTGCGCACTTGCTGGCGTTGTTCGAGCCTTGGCCGGTGATCGGATCGTTGAGTACGAGTACGTCGGCCATGCCCATGACTGCGCGGCCGGACGGCAGGCGCCCCACCACCTTGCGTACGGTGGGCGTGATGCGGCCGACCAGTGTGCCCAGATCGTCGGTCAGGCGCAGATCGGTACAGCGTTCGGCCTCCCAGGGGAAATACGTGCGGATCAGCTCGACTGCGAGTACGAGGTGCTCGGCTGGCGTCTTCACCTCGTCCCAGCGGTCCATCGGGCCGCCAGGGATGCACTCCAGATTGATGATGTCGCAGGGGCCGGTGTGGGTCAGCCCGGGGAAGTTCACGTACTCGCCAATACCTGGATTGATGCTGATGTTGAGCGCCGACCAGTCCGCGCGCGGCTTCATCTCATGGACATAGGTGAGTGAAATGGTGCGCTGCGGACAGTCGAATACGCTGCGTTCGGCATCGCGCTCGAACAGCTTGCCGATTTCACCTTTTCCGGTGGAGACCACTACCAGATCGGCGGCGTCCGCATAGCGCTCCAATGCAGCCAGGTCCGCGTCATCGATCAGCAGCCGGCCTCCGCGGCGTTCGAACTCGCCCATCCACGCCGGCATCTTGATGCGCTGGTCTACTGACTGACCCGGTGCCGTCATTGGCGAGCGCCAGTCGACCAGCAGCTTGCCGTCGCTGCCGCCTGCACGCATGTGGACTCCGGTGATGGGTGGGCATTCCTGATCCCAGAAGGCAAGTCCGAGCCCGCGCTCGTATCCGACCGCCATGTCGTACATGGACTGGCTGGACATGACTCGACCGCGGGCGATTTCGTCGGCGCTGCGATTGGAGACGATGGTGACCTCGTAGCCTCGGGCAAGGAGGCCGATACCCAACTGCAGGCCTGCCTGGCCCGCACCGATGATGGTGATCTTTCGCATTATTTCTGCTCCGTCGTGAGGGGGCCTTCGTTATTGAAGGCACGGCTAATTTGACGGATGCAGGAGGTGGGAAATATGCGCAGACTGCAATGACTATGCAGGAATTGCAGAAATGTGAAGCAGCGCCGGGGTGATGCAGGGATGTGAAGTGCCGGCTGCCGTGACGGCGTTCAAATCACTGAATCAGCGGGACTTTGCCAGGGTCTCGTGAGGCGACTCGCCGTACCGGCGGCGATAGTCGATCGCGAAACGGCCGAGCTGGAAGAAGCCCCACTGTGTGGCGAGAGCGGTAACGCTGGCCGGCTGCGCTGGATCGAGCAGGTCGGCACGTACCCGCTCCATGCGCAGATCGCGCAGATAGCGCATGGGACTTATCCCGAGGAATTTGCGAAAACCGTCGTACAGCGTGCGCCCGCTGACGCCGACATGGTGCGCCAGCATCTCCACGGTGATCGGCTGCTCCGGGTACGTGCGCAGGTATTCTTCTGCCTGGCGGACGTGGCGAGGCAGCACGGTACGGGTAGAGCAGGCCGTCGCGGCGGCGAAACTGCCCGGCAGCCAGTTCAGCGCGGTGGTCAACAGCATTTGTTCGATCTGGCTGCTGACCAGTGGTTCGTCGGCCAGTGCGGGGTTGCAGCGCAGTTCGTCGAACATGTGGCGCGCGGTCCTCACCCAGGTACGGACCGTGGGTGATTCGAGATCGGCAATGGGCAGGAAGGAAAGCTTGCCGGCCGATTCCCGTCCCGCCAGCAGCGAGGCATGCCGTTCGAGCGCTTCCCGCTCGATGCGCACGACGAACTTGCTGCAATCGGCACTCCAATGCATGTCGAGCTGGCTGTCGGGCGCATGGACGGTGGCGTGGCGGGGGTCGCACAGCAACTCGGCACCGTCCACTCGCATGCGGTCGTGGCCCGAAGCTGGCACCTGTACCAGGAAGAAGGACTGCAGGCAACCGGGCGCTATGGCGACTTCCGCGCCATAGCGCATCTCGCTGAAGCTCACCGCGCCCATGCGCTGATGAATGTGCAGGTAATCGAGCCGTTCCCTGCCGCGGGTCTGCGCCAGACGGTGATCACAGTAGATGTCGGCCACGATGCGGCGTGTCTCGTCTACATCATGTGAGCGGTAGGTGGCTGGTGGCGGACAGAGCCCGGATTCTTGCATCAAGCCTGCAGTCCTCGAATAGGTGGTTGCGGATAGCCTTCGCCGGGCCATGCCGCGGACGTGCGGTGCAGCGACAGACCTTGTTCGGACCATGCTGGCTGAGCTTGGTGGGGTGCGCACTCCGCTGAGCGCCGATCTTATCCTGCCAGTGCAGGATGGCCGCCGTTCCCGTGTGATGAAGGCAGGGCCTGACCCTGGTCCAATGCGGGGAAGTCCGCGGCGATGCCGCGGAAGATATTGCCGTACCTAGCGCGCCAGGGTTTCGGATGGACTTTCGCCGAAGCGGCGCTTGTAGTCGGTGGTGAAGTGCCCGAGATGATTGAAGCCCCAGCGAAAGGCGACTGCGGTCACCGTGCTCTCGCCGGGCATGAGGCGCTTGAGCTCTTCGTTGACCCGGCGCATGCGCACCTCTTTCAGGTAGAGCATGGGCGTAGTGTTGCGGAAGCGGCGGAAGCCCGTGAACATCGAGCGCGTGCTCACGTTTGCGTGCTCGGCCAGATCGAGAATGGTGATCGGTTCGTTGGCGTGCTCCTCGATGTAGTGCTCGATGCGCTTGACGAAAGCCGGGGCGATGGAGCGGTCTTCCTGGGTCAGGGCCTCGCTGTAGTTGTGTGCCTGACAGGTGAGCAGCATGGTGATGACCATCTGCTCGGTCTGAGCCGCGATCAGCGGCGAATGAAGGCCTTCGTCCTCGGTCAGGTTGGTGTGAAGCCAGGTCATCAGCCGCATCCACCGTTGTCCGGCCGCGGTGTCGAGCGCCATCGTGGGGCGGAAGGTGATGGGCGCGCGCAAGGCCTGACCCAGATGCTGGATGCAATAGCGTTCGAGTACGTCCCGGTCGATGCGCACGACCAGCTTCTCGGTGTCGCTTTCGTGGCGGATCTGGACCGGCAGGTGGGCATTGAGCACGGAAGCCGTGCGCAGCGTCGAACACAGGGTTTCACCGCCGGTCTCGATGATTTCGCGCCCGCGCAGCGGCATCTGCACCAGCACGAAGGAATCCAGGGTGCCAGGATCGATGGCTACTTCGCCACCGTAGCTCATGCGCCCCACGCCCAGGCCGCGCAGGCGGCGGTAGTACATGCGGGTGTGGATCGGCTTTCGGGTGTCGAGCCTGCTCAGGCGGTTCTCACAGAACACACGGGCGCCCCACTGGCGTGCTTCTTCGATGTCGCTCGTCTGGAACAGCTCAAAGCCAGGCAGATCGGCGCCCGCCAAGGGAGGCGAGGCATAGATTGCGCTTTCCATTGCGTCGTTTCTCTATTGTCGGGTTCGAATGAACTCATGCCTCTGCTGCTTGGTGCGGGCTGTGGTCCATGGGCACTATTGCAGTGCATCAACGATCCATCGGAGGGCATCGGCAGAGTGATGCGGTGCCCGGGAACATCGGCAAGTCGCTTTTCCATCAAGGAAATGGCTTGTTGGGTCGGCGAAGTGATGGCTGCTTGAAGCAAGGCTCGTGCCAAAAAGTATTCATGCAGGCCTTTCCTCCAGGCGGAGTTGCCTGGAGGACGTATGGACGTCGTGCGGGAAAGTGGAAAGATTGCTGCGGATGCCGGTTGTGAAGTGCCGGCAGCCTTTCCCGCCCCTTTTCCTGGGCCGGGTCACGCAGTGTGCAGGAGAGTGTCGTCCGGCTGCTGGCCTGGGAATCCGCCGGATTCAGGCTCAAGCGACTTTTCTGGGGCGGTCCAACGTTTTTGGGAGGACACCACCGTGATCCGATGATTGGTGAGCTGCCATGACGGTTCCTTGGACCGCATGAGGGCTCGGTTCTGCCGTGATGGGGAGGCCTGACTGGCTCCTAAGCCTTGGCCAGGGCTTGGTCGATGTCCCACAGGATGTCGTCCAGGGTTTCCAGCCCGACCGACAGGCGGATCAGGTCGGGCGGCACGCCGGCGGCGACCTGCTGTTCCTCGGAAAGCTGGCGATGGGTGGTGGAGGCGGGGTGGATCACCAGGGTCTTGGCGTCGCCGATGTTGGCGAGGTGGGACAGGAATTCGACCGAGTCGATGAACTTCTGCCCGGCCGCAGCGCCGCCCTTGATGCCGAAGCTCAGCACCGCGCCGGCGCCGCGCGGCAGGTATTTCTGCGCCAGCGCATGGTAGCGGCTGCTTTCCAGACCGGGGTAATTGACCCAGGCGACCTTGGGGTGAGATTCCAGGTGGCGGGCCACCGCCAGCGCGTTGGCGCAGTGGCGGTCCATGCGCAACGGCAGGGTTTCGACGCCCTGCAAAAGCTGGAAAGCGGCGAAGGGCGAGAGCACCGGGCCGAAAGTGCGCATGCCTTCCATGCGGCACTTCATCGTGAAGCCGAAGTCGCCGAAGGTCTCGAAGAAACGCACGCCGTGGTAGCCGGGCGAAGGCTCGGTCATGCTCGGGAACTTGCCGTTGTCCCAGGGGAACTTGCCGGATTCGACGATCACGCCGCCCATCGTCGTGCCGTGGCCGCCGATGAACTTGGTCGCCGAATGCACGCTGATCGCCGCGCCCCATTCGAAGGGCCGGCACAGATAGGGGCTGGCGAAGGTGTTGTCGATGAACAGCGGCAGGCCGGCACCGTTGGCGATCTTCGCCACCGCCTCGATGTCGAGCACGTTGAGCGAGGGGTTGCCCAGGGTTTCGGCGTACAAGGCCTTGGTCTTCGGCGTGATCGCGCGGGCGAAGTTCTCCGGCTCGTCGGGATCGACGAACACGGCGTCGATGCCGAGCTTGCGGAAATTGACGTCGAGCTGGGTGTGGGTGCCGCCGTACAGCGTGCGCGCGGCGACGATCTGGTCGCCGGCTTCGCAGATGTTCAGCAGCGCGATCATCTGCGCGGCCATGCCGCTGCCGGTGGCGACCGCGGCGCGGCCGGCTTCCAGCGCGGCGATGCGCTCCTCGAACACCGCCACGGTGGGGTTGGAGATGCGCGAATAGACATTGCCGAAGGTCTGCAGGTTGAAGAGGCTGGCGGCCTCCTCGGGGCTGTCGAAGACGTAGGAAGTGGTCTGGTAGATGGGGACGGCGCGGCTGCCGGTGGCCGCGTCGGGAATCTGGCCGGCGTGCAGGCACAGGGTGTCGAAGCCGTACTGATGGTCTGCCATGTTCGGAATCCTGCTCAGGGAAGCCAGCGGGGGCGGCGGGCGGAAATCAGCTTGGTGTTGACGCCGAACCAGTTGAGGCCGCCGAAGAGGCGGGCGTATTCGATCTTGACGCAGCGGTCCATGATCACGGTGAGCCCGGCCGCTTCGGCCTTGCGCCTGGCTTCCTCGTTGATGACGCCGATCTGCAGCCACAGCGTGCGGGCACCGATGGCGATCGCCTGTTCGGCCACGGCCACCGCGTCGGCCGGCTTGCGGAACACATCGACGATGTCGACCTTTTCCGGGATCGAGGCGAGGTCGGGGTAGCTCTTCTCGCCGAGGATCTCCGGGTACTTCGGGTTGACCGGAATGATCCGGTAGCCGTGCGCCTGCATGTACTTGGCGGCGAAGTACGACGGCCGGAACCAGTCGGCCGACAGGCCGACCACGGCGATGCTGCGGGATTCCTGCAGAACCCGTCGCAGGGTCTGGATGTCGCTCATGCTTTCGTTCGGTCCTTATTTCTTGCGCAGCATTCCCGTCTCGTCCACCCGGCGCAGGGCGGCGAGCTCCGCGGCGCTCGGTTCCGGCACGGCGCGGGCGGTGGGGGACACTTTCAGGTCCCAGCCCGTGTTGGCGCGGATTTCCTCGACGCTGGAGAAAGGGTACCAGGCGTCCAGGATGAATTCCTTGCTCACCGGGTCGGGACGCATGATACCGAGTGTGGTGACGATTGCCGATGGGCCGCCGCCGACGAAGCCGTGGCGTGCGCGCGCGTCGCCGCCGTCCAGGTAGCCCGGCGAGCTGATGTAGCTGACCTTGTCGGCGAAGCGCTTGGCTTCGTGGGTGACCATGATGATGACCCGGCCCGCGCCGCAGGCGATGTCGTTGGCGCCGCCGGCACCGGTCAGGCGTGTCCTCGGCAGGCGGTAATGCCCGCCGATGACGCCGTCGCCATCCCAGATGCCGGTGGTATTGACGTTGCCGAACTTGTCCACCTGGGCCGCGCCGATGATGCCGACGTCGCAGCGGCCGGAGGCGACGAGAAAACCCAGCGCGTCCAGCGCATTGGTGAAGCTGGTGGCGTTGGCCGAGATGCGGTTGCACTCGATGCCCCAGGGCAGGCCGCCGACCGGGGTGGCGCCATACACGCCGCCTTCGGTCATGGTGCGGATGTTGGGCGCGTGGCAGGCCTGGGCGAAATAGCCGGCAAGCATCGACAGGCCGACGCCGAAGATGGCGAGGTCGCCGTCGCGCAATTCGCGGCCGGTGGCGATCGCCATCATTTCCTGGCGGGTGTAGGGCTGCTCGAGCGCGGCATTGGCGGGATTGCTGGAAGCCGGGGCGCTCATCGGGCGTCTCCTGAACTCAGGGCGCGGACTTCTTCCGGCGTCTTGATCCACTGGCGGAACGGGTCGAGCAGGAAGGCGGTACCGGTGTGGGACAGGCGTTCGACGGTATCGCGGCCGATCATGTCGAGGTAGCTGTCGATGTCGGCATAGCCGTCGATGTACTGGCGGACGTAGTCGACGGTGCCCTCGGGCGTGGCCAGGGCCTTGTTCATCGCCTGCATGTGGGCCTCGTCTACGTCGTAGAGGCCGGGCGAGGACTGCGGCCAGGCGGCGAAAGGCCAATACACCACGGCCTCGACGATGATGTCGGGGATGCGCACCAGGTTCGGGAACTGGCGCATGCAGGCGGTATCGACGATGGCGTCGGCGATCAGCACCACTTTCTTCGCCGCCCGCGACAGCTCGAAGCGGTTCCATTCGGTGCCGAGCATGATCGCGTTGCCGAGCGGGTCGGCCAGCGGCACGTGGATGGCGGCCACGTCGGGCTTGAGCGGGCTGAGGGCGCCGATTTCGCGGCCGGAGAAGGGGTCGGTCACCGTCGGGATCTTGGCGCGGGCGGGGTATTCGTCGGGCGCGAAGGCGCTGCGCCACTGGATGTCGGAGCCGATGTTGACCGTCGCCGGGGCGAAGGGCCAGTTCATCGCGCCGGCCAGCAGGCGCAGGCCGAACGACAGGTTGGAATAGTCTTCCAGCACGAGTTGGCCGCTTTCCACCGCGCGGCGCAGGCCGTTGGCGAAGCCGAACACTTCCAGCCCGGTGAAGCCGCATTCGGCCTTGCCCACCGCGCCGGTCGCGGCCAGCAGGTTGAGCTGCTGGGTGTTGCAGTGGAACAGGGCGTGCAGGTCGCGGCGTTGGCGGCGTACCAGCTCGCGGCCGAAGACGATGGCGTCGGAGCCGACCGGTAGCGAGGCGCCGCTGGCGTACTGCATGCCGTCCCAGCTGTAGCGCTCGACCGCGTCGGCGAGGGAGATCAGTTTGTTGTGCTGCATGGGGTCTTCAGTGGTGATTGCCGTGATGCGTGTGGGCGGCACCGGCCGGCTGGAAGGGGCGGTTCTCGTATTCCTCGCTGGCGACGAAGTCGCTCAACTGGCGGAAGCCGTCGGCATCCAGGACGCCGGTGTGGCGGTAGAGAACTTCGCCCTGGCCGTCGAGGAAGACGAAGGACGGTGTGCCCAGCGCGCGCAGGCGGCGGGCCCACTGGCCGGGCGTGGTGGTCTCGCCGTCGGGCAGGACCAGGACCGACTCCTGCGCGATGTCCACCCTGACGGTGGCAAAGCGCGTGCCGAAGTCCTTTTCGGTGGCCGCGTCGTGGAACACGTTGTGCTCCATCTCCCGGCAGCCGGGGCAGCCGGGCATGGTCAGGAACACGGCCAGCTTGCGGCCGGAGTCCGCCGCCGAGCGGGTCTCGGCCCGCAAGTCGCGGGTTTCGCGTTCGAACAGTACGGCACTGGCCGGGCCGGCGCTTGCAGCCAGCAGCGAGGCCAGCAGCAGCGCGGCGAGGCGGGGGCGGGCGGGGCGGAAAGAGAGCATGGCGAACATCGGTTTTCTCCTTCAGCGGTGCCAGAACAGCACGCGGCGCTTGATGGCTTCGAGCAAGCTCATCGCCAGGAAAGTGACGAGGCCTGTGTACAGGATGCCGGCGACCATCTTCGGGTAGTCGGCGAAGTCCGCGTAGTACTGGACGAAACGGCCCAGGCCGGCGTTGGCGCCGAACAGCTCGGCCACGGTCAGCAGGATGAAGGAAAAGCCCAGGCCCACGGCGATGCCGGAGAAGATGTGGGGCATCGCCGCCGGCAGCACGACCTTCCACAGGAATTCGCGCCGTGTCAGGCCGAGGATCTGAGCGTTGTCGCGGTAGCGGCCTTCCAGTGCGTGGGCACCGGCGGCGGCATTGTGGAAGATCGGCCAGAAGGCGCCGATGAAGACCACGAAGATCGCCGAGAGCTTGAAAGTCGGCAGGATGGCGATGGCGTAGGGCACGTACACCGTCGGTGGCACCGGGGCGGCGACCCGCGCGAAGGGGAAGAAGATCCGCTGCAGGCGTGGCGACGCACCGACCTGGATGCCGGCGGCGACACCCGTCACGATGGCCAGCAACAGGCCGGGCACCAGAATGGCGAACGAGGCCAGGGTGCTCTTCCACAGTTCCGGCAGCGATTCCCACAGCGCCAGCGCCGTGACCTGCGGGCTGGGGATCAGCGGGTTTTCGCCCAGCGGGAACCAGGCCGCGGCGGCGAACCAGGCGCCCAGCAGCACGAGCCAGACGATGGAGCCGTCGAGCAGCGTGCGCAGGGTCGATGGCTTGGCGGCGGCATTGCGCACTGCAGCCGGACGCGCAGCGTCGTCGGCAAGCGGCCGTTCCCGCTGCGCGACGGTGAGGGTTTCGGACATGGTGAGGCTTCCTTCAGGCGGAGACGAGTTGACGCAGGGTGTCGGCGGCCAGGGTTTCGGCGATGGATTCGCGCAGGGCGTGGAAGCCGGCGCTGTCGAACAGCGTGCGGCGGTCGCGGTGGCGGGGAAAGGGGACGGGCAGGTCGGCGATCAGCCGGCCGGGCGTCGAACCGAGCACGACGACGCGATCGCCCAGGTACAGGGCTTCGTCGATGTCGTGGGTGACGAAGACGATGGTCTTTTTCGTCGTATCGGCTTCCCAGGCTTCGGTCAGCAGATCCTGCAGGCGGGCGCGGTTGGCGGGGTCGAGCGCGCCGAAGGGTTCGTCCATCAGCAGCACTGGCGAGCGCAGCGCCAGCGCGCGTGCGATGGCGGCGCGCTGGCGCATGCCGCCGGACAGTTCGAACGGATACAGGCTGACCGCCGACTCCAGCCCGACCTTGGCCAGGCAGTCCGCCGCCTGGGCGCGGCAATCCGCCTTGCGCAGCTCCGGCTGGGCCTTGCCGATGGCAATCGCGATGTTGTCGACCACGCTCATCCACGGGAACAAGGCGTAGTCCTGGAACACCACGCCACGGTCGAAGCCGGGACCGGTGATCGGCCTGCCCTTGCGCAGCAGCCGTCCCCGGCCGGGAAACTGCAGGCCGGCCAGCAGGCGCAGCAATGTCGATTTGCCCGAGCCGCTGGCCCCCAGCAGGCAAACGAACTGCCCGGCCGGGACGTCGAGGTCGATCTTCTCGAGGATCGGCGCCGCGCCTTCCTCGTAGGAAAAGCCGACGCCTTGCAGGCTCAACTCTGCGGTCATCAGCCGTTCTTCCGCTTGAAGTCCTGCTGCAGCTTCTGCCAGTAGGCGTCGGCCGGGTTTTCGGCGGCGAGCTGGTTCAGCACCTTCTCGTAGAACCGGGCATCGATCGACGACGACACGTCCGGCGCCTTGGCGATGAATTCGCTGCTGGCCATGACGTCGGCGAAATGCCTGACGCCCTTGGCGTCCGGATCGCTGGACTGGTCGATGTACTGCGAGTAGTAGCCGCGCTGCAGCAGATCCTTGTCGAGCTTCACGTACTTGGCGATCGCCTCGATGGTGGCTTCCTTGTTCTCCGCGGCGAAGCGTTCGGCGAGCAGGATCGCGCGCAGGAACTTCTCCCAGGTCTCCGGGCTCTTGCCGTTCGCTTCGGTAATGACGAGGCGGCAGCAAGGGTGGCCCGGCTGCAGGTCGGTGGAATGGATGACGATCTGCAGCCCTTGTGCTTCGGCGCGCAGGTCATGCGGCCCCCAAACCAGGCCGACGTCCACCTGGCCGGACTTGACCGCTTCGATGACCGCCGATGGGTTCTTCAGCTCGAAGATTTCCAGGTCGGTCTTCCAGTTCAGGCCCGAATCCTTCAGCGCGCCACGCAACACCGCATCGCCCGAAGCCATGCGCACGGTGGCGACTTTCTTGCCCTTGAGGTCGGCGATGTCCTTCACCTTGGCCGCGCCGGCCGGGGTGGTCACCAGTGCGGCGTCGCCGCCCATGATGCCGCCGATGATCTTCAGCCTGGTGCCCTTGGAGAGATGGGCGATCGGGCCGGTGGTGCCGAAGGCGCCGGTATCGAGCTTGCCGGCGATGATGGCATTGAGGCCGTCGGCGGAATTGTGGAACTCGACCAGTTCCACGTCCAGCCCTTCCCTGGCGAACAGGCCCTGCTCCTTGGCGACGAAGAACTTGGCATGGCCGGTGGCCGGCAGGTAGCCGACCTTGAGCGATTCGGCGGCAGCGCTGCCGATGAGGCCGGCCAGGGCGAGGGCGGCAGCGAAGGACTTGAGGGCAAAGCGGGATTTCATGGCAGCTCCTGTGCAAATTCGTAGGCACGGAGTCTGCCAAATGGCCGTGGACGACCAAACCAAGCATTTCTGGTTTGCTTATTCGGCAAACCGCAGATGGCGGGGTCAGTCTTCGCTGGCGACCTTGTCGGGCGTCGGATCGACGTGGCCTTCTTCGTCGGCCAGCGACAGCGCCTGGGCGGCCTTCATCTCGTCCGGGCCGAGTTTCAGTGCGATGTTGTCGCGTTCGTACACGCCGTCCATGTTCATCGCGGCAGCCGCGCGGTTGAACCATACGTAGGCCTGGACCGGGTTCACAGTGACGCCGAGTCCGCTGCGGTAGAGGCGGCCGAGCTCGACCATGGCATCGCTGTCACCCGCTTCGGCCGCAGTGCGAATCCACTTCTCGGCATAGTCGTAGTTCTGCGGCATGCCCACGCCGCTGCGGTAGAGCTTGCCCAGTTGCAGCATGGCGCCGGCGTGGCCGCCGGTGGCTGCCTGCCGCAGCCAGGTGACCGCTTCGGCAGCGCCTTCCTTGCCGCGCGAAGTATCGAGCAGGGCCGCGCGGCCGAGGCGGAACTGTGCCTCGACGTCGCCGTTGCGCGCAGCTTCTTCGATCGTGGAGTTGACAGCGATTGCCGCCTGCGGGAAGTTGATCGCGGCTTCATCGTGCTCCGCCGCATCGGGCCACAACAGGACGACGCTGCTCACCGCGCCGGCGACGACGGCTGCGGCGCCGATGGTCAGCAAGGAAGATCCGCCCGTCCGGCTTTTTTTCATCGCGGCGTCTGCCGAGGCGATGAAGCGGTGCGAGCAGGCTTCGCAGCGATAGGGACGCTTGTCCGGGTTGTCGACTTTTTCCGTATGCGAACGCCAGCGCGACACGCGGCAGCGTGTCGATGCACATTTGGGGCAGGAGATGCTGGCGCTTACGTCCATGAAGAGGCCTTTCGGGATGACAGGTTGTGCAGTGCGGTCGGACCAGGCGCCCGGACGCAGGAACGCAGTACAACATGGGCACACGCACGAACCGGATGCATGAAACGCGAACTGCGGCGGCGATTCTCGGGCAATGGCGGGCAGATTTCAATATCGCCAAAACCATGAATGACAACAAGATCACGGGAATACGCTTGCCAGATGCATCGGGTGCAGGCAGAAAGGCCTCGTCGGTCTGCTGCGGCGCGGATGTGCTTTCCTGCGGAGGCGGAAGGCGGCGCCCAGGCGCTCATGAGCGGCCGAACCGGGGATGCGGCTGCTGGCGGTGGTTCCGCCTTACGGGACCGATGCCGTGCGGGGGGAAACATTCCCTTGGGCCGGGATCATGCGGCGTGAGCGCCGGCCGGTTCCGGCGCCGATCGATTTCATGCCGGGCATGAGGTCCGCAGGGGACATCATGCCCGGCTTCCGTTCCACCGCCTCGATCGCGCGGGACGGTGGAAAACCTGCAGCATGCAGCCTGTGTTGCCTACATGCGCAGGGAAGCGATCACGGATACAGCCCGCGCAGTTCGCGCGCTTGCAGGATGCGCGAGCACGCGACGATGAAGGTGGCGGTGCGCAGCGTGACCTTGTGATGCTGGGCCACTTCCCAGACGCCGTGGAAGGCGTCCTGCATGATCTTGACCAAGCGCTGGTTGATCTCCTCCTCGGTCCAGAAGAAGCTGGAGAAATCCTGCACCCACTCGAAGTAGCTCACCGTCACGCCGCCGGCGTTGGCGATCACGTCGGGCAGCACCAGCACGCCGCGGTCGCGCAGGATGTCGTCGGCGGTCGGCGTGGTCGGGCCGTTGGCGCCTTCGATCACCATGCTGGCGCGGATGCGGGGTGCGGTGTCCTTGTTGATCTGGCCTTCGAGCGCGGCCGGAATGAGGATGTCGCAATCGACCGACCAGAACTCGTCGTCGCTCATCGCATCGGCCTCGCCGAAGTCCTTCACGCCGCCGGTCTGCTGTACGTGCGCCAGCAGCGCATCCACGTCCAGGCCGGTGTCGCGGCAGACCGTGCCGGTGTGATCCTGCACCGCGACGACCTTGGCGCCTGCCTCGGCGAACAGCTTGCCGGCCGTGCCGCCGACGTTGCCGAAGCCCTGCACCGCCACGCGTGCGCCTTCGATGGCCAGGCCGGTCAGCTTGGCCGCTTCCACGCCCACCGTGAACACGCCGCGCCCGGTTGCCTCGCGCCGGCCCAGCGAGCCGCCCAGGTCGATCGGTTTGCCGGTGACCACGCCGGTGGCGGTGGCGCCGGTATTCATCGAGTAGGTGTCCATCATCCAGGCCATGACCTTCTCGTTGGTGTTCACGTCCGGCGCCGGGATGTCCTTGGTCGGCCCGATGATCAGGCCGATCTCGCTGGTGTAGCGGCGTGCCACCTTTTCCAGCTCGTTCTGCGAGTACTGGCGCGGGTCGATGCGGATGCCGCCCTTGGCACCGCCGTAGGGGACGTTCACCGCGGCATTCTTGACCGACATCCACGCCGCCAGCGCCATCACTTCGGACAGGGTCACGTCCTGGTGGAAGCGCACGCCGCCCTTGCCGGGGCCGCGCGAGAGGTTGTGCTGGACGCGGTAGCCTTCGAAGTGGGCGATGGTGCCGTTGTCCAGTTCGATCGGAACGTCGACGATCAGCGAGCGCTTGGGCCGCTTCAGCGTCTCCACCCACTTGGCCAGATGGCCGAGATAGGGCGTGACGCGATCGACCTGTTGCAGGTAGATCCCCCATGGGCCGAGATGCTCGGGGTCGAGATACGACGGCAGGGCATGCGTGGCATGTTTCGGCGCGATGCGCTTGCCGGCGTGGGGCGAATGATCGGGTGTGGCTGACTGAGTCATGTCTTGATCCTCCTCCTTTGAATGGGAGACCTCGAGCAGGTCGGGCGCAGCAAAATCACTGCATCGTCATCAACGATGCGTTACCACCGGCTGCAGCGGTGTTGATGCTGGTCACGCGTTCGATGACCAGCCGCTCCAGCGCTATCGTACTGTCGCCGGGCAGGCAGGTGGTGACGCCGATGATCTGCCCCGGGCGCACGGCCAGGTCGGCCAGCACACGGCGCAGTTCCGCCTCGCCGCCATGATGCAGCACGGCATCGAACTCGGCCGCGGCGAACGTAGCCGCCAGCACGACGTGCTGCTGCACGCTGGGCGGCAGGCGGCGATGCAGGGCCGTGGCATTGTCATCGAGCCAGACTGCGCGGCTGCCGACAGCCAGCACCGCGGCCAGTTGCGCCAGCAGCCCGGTCTCGTCGCCGGCCAGGCACAGCACGGCCTCGCGCGGCAGCACGCGGTAGACGTTGCGCTCGCCGGTGGGGCCGGGCAGTTCGTAGTGCGCGCCGCTGAAGAAGGGCATGGGGGCTGCGAAGGGCAGGTTCTGGCTGCGGCACCATGCTGCCAGTTCCTTCAGTGCCGGCGTGTCCGCGGCGGGCTGGATGGTCGAGACCGTGCCGAAAGGAGCGGCCAGGGCCGAATCGGGCCGCGCCGACAGCAGCCGGTAGAGGTAGAGCGGGCCGCCCGCCTTGGGGCCGGTGCCCGACAGGCCTTCGCCGCCGAAAGGCTGGACGCCGACCACGGCGCCGACGATGTTGCGATTGACGTAGAGGTTGCCGACGTGGGCCGTCGCCGTGACCTGGGCGATGGTTTCGTCGATGCGGGTGTGCAGGCCCATGGTCAGGCCGTAGCCCAGGCCGTTGAGCCGGTTCAGCAGCTTCGGCAGGTCTTCGCGGCGGTAGCGCACCACGTGCAGCACCGGCCCGAACACTTCGCGGGTGAGATCGGCCAGGTCGGGCAGTTCGATCAGGGTCGGCGGGATGAAGGTGCCTTCGTCGGCGCTGGCATCGCGCTGGCACAGCTGGTGCACTGCACGTCCCTTGGCCCGCAAACCATCGATGTGGCGCTGGATGCCTTGCTGAGCTTCGGTATCGATGACCGGGCCGATGTCGTTGAACAGTTGTTCGGGGTTGCCCAGGCGCAGTTCGGCCATCGCGCCCTTGAGCATGGTCAGCAGCCGCTCGGCGGCTTCTTCCTGCACGCACAGCACGCGCAGGGCCGAGCAGCGCTGGCCGGCGCTGTCGAAGGCGGAGGAGAGCACATCGACGACGACCTGCTCGGTCAGCGCCGAGGAGTCCACGATCATCGCGTTCTGGCCGCCGGTCTCGGCGATCAGCGGAATCGGCTGGCCGCCGGGCGACAGGCGCTGGGACAGCGTGCGCTGCAGCAGCCGCGCCACTTCGGTCGAGCCGGTGAACATCACGCCCTGCACGCGGGTATCGCCGGTCAGCTGGGCGCCCACTGTCTCGCCGCGGCCGGGCAGCAATTGCAGCGCGGCGCGCGGAATGCCGGCCTCGTGCAGCAACTGCACCGCACGCGCAGCCACCAGCGGCGTCTGCTCGGCCGGCTTGGCCAGCACGGTGTTGCCTGCGGCGAGCGCAGCGGCGACCTGGCCGGTGAAGATCGCCAGCGGGAAGTTCCACGGGCTGATGCACACCACCGGGCCGAGCGGGCGGTGCGTCGTGTTGTCGAACTGGGCCTGCACCTGGGCCGAATAGTAGCGCAGGAAGTCCACCGCCTCGCGGACTTCGGCAATCGCGTTGGCGTAGGTCTTGCCTGCTTCGCGCACCAGCACGCCCATCAGCGGCTGCAACTGCGCTTCCATCAGGTCGGCGGCGCGCTGCAGCGCGGCGGCGCGTTCGACTGCGGGCACCTGGGCCCAGCGCGGCGCTTCTTCGAGTGCGCCCTGCAAGGCGGCTTCGACTTCCGCGGAAGCGGCTTCGCGCACCGTGCCGACCTGGTCGGCATGGCAGGAGGGGTTGATCACGGGTTCGACCGGAGCGTCCCCGGAGGCGGCTGCGTCGGCTGCAATCAGTGGTTCGGCGCGCAGGCTGCCGGCAGCCGTGGTCTGCAGGGTCTGGGCCAGTTTCAGCAGCACCTGATCGTTGGCGAGATCCAGGCCGGCGGAGTTGGCACGCGCGGCGCCGTAGAGCTTGCGCGGCGCTGCGATGCCCGGATGCGGCAGGCCCGGCGTACCTTCCTGTGTGGCCATCGCCTCGACCTGCTCGATCGGGTTCTTCACCAGGTCTTCCAGCGGGATGCCGTCGTCGGAAATCTGGTTGACGAAGGAGGTGTTGGCGCCGTTCTCCAGCAGGCGGCGCACCAGGTAGGCCAGCAGCGTTTCGTGCGTGCCGACCGGCGCATAGATGCGGCACGGCCGGCCGAGCTTGCCTTCGGCTACCGGGCCGACGACCTGCTCGTAAAGGGGTTCGCCCATGCCGTGCAGGCACTGGAATTCGTACTGGCCCGGCAGGTAGGTGGTCGGTTCGGCCAGTTCATAAACGGCAGCCAGCGTCTGTGCGTTGTGGGTGGCGAACTGGGGATAGATCGCATCGGGCGCAGCCAGCAGCTTGCGCGCGCAGGCGATGTAGGACACGTCGGTGTAGGGCTTGCGGGTATAGACCGGGTAGTCCTCCATGCCCGCTTCCTGGGCGCGCTTGATCTCGCTGTCCCAGTAGGCGCCCTTGACCAGGCGGATCATCAGCCGGTGGCCGGTGCGGCGGGCGAGCTCGATCAGCCAGTCGATGACGTAGGGGCAGCGCTTCTGGTAGGCCTGGATGACGAAGCCGATGCCTTTCCAGCCTTGCAGGCCGGGTTCGTGGCAGAGCTTTTCGAGCAGGTCGAGCGACAGCTCCAGGCGGTCGGTTTCCTCGGCGTCGATGTTCAGGCCGATGTCGTACTGCCGCGCCAGCAGCGCCAGCTTCAGCACCACCGGGTACAGCTCGGCCATCACCCGCTCCACCTGCGCGCGGGCGTAGCGGGGATGCAGCGCCGACAGCTTGATCGAGATGCCCGGGCCCTCGTAGACGCCGCGGCCGTTCGAGGCCTTGCCGATGGCGTGGATGGCCTGCTCGTAGTCGTTCAGGTAGCGCTTGGCGTCTTCTGCCGTCAGTGCGGCTTCGCCGAGCATGTCGTAGGAATAGCGGAAGCCCTTGGCTTCGAGTGCCTGGGCATGGGCCAGCGCTTCGGCCATGGTCTCGCCGGTGACGAACTGCTCGCCCATCATCCGCATCGCCATGTCCACGCCCTTGCGGATCAGCGGCTCGCCGCCACGCGCGATCAGCCGGCCGAGCGCGTTGGACATGCCGCTCTCGCTGTGCGTGGCGACCAGCTTGCCGGTCAGCATCAGCCCCCAGGCGGCGGCATTGACGAACATCGACGGGCTCTGGCCGACGTGGCCCTTCCAGTTGCCATGGCTGATCTTGTCGCGGATCAGCGCATCGCGGGTGCCGACGTCGGGGATGCGCAGCAGCGCTTCGGCCAGGCACATCAGCGCGATGCCTTCCTGCGAGGACAGCGAGAATTCCTGCAGCAGCCCCTGCACCAGGCCGGACTTGCCGCCGCTGGCCTTGCGGCTGCGCAGCGCGCCGGCGATGCGCAGCGCCAGATCGTGGCTGCGCTTGGCCAGTGCCGGCGGCAGGCGGGCCTGCTCCAGCAACCACGGCACCGTGCTCGTCTCGGGCGTGCGCCAGGCCGCGGTGATGGCGGCACGCAGCGGCGAGGCCTCGGGATGCGGAGTGATGGCGGTAAATGGCGCTGCGCTGGCGGAGGAAGGATTGGCTTGCATGGAAAACCTCGAATCAAGGCGAAGTGATGTTCAATGGACTCAGGCAATCGGCTGGTTCGGGAAGTGTGCTCCGGATGGGCCGCTTCCGTCGCCGCGATGTGGCGCCCTCGGCATGCCGAGGGCGCCGGTGTGCTGTCAGGCTTGGCTGCAGGCGGGAGCCGCGACCGCCTGGCAGCTTCGGGTGAATTCACGCTCGATCTCCTCGTTGCGCTTGTAGGTGGCGAGGCTGACGAGCGCCGTCACCACCATGCTGGTGATGAAGGCCGGCAGTAGTTCGTAGAGGCCGGTGTCCAGCGATTTCCACACGAACACCATGATCGACCCGGACACCATGCCGGCGATGGCGCCGATGTTGGTGAGCTTGCGCCAGTACAGGCTCAGCAGCACCAGCGGACCGAAGGCCGCGCCGAAACCGGCCCAGGCGAAGCCCACCAGGCCGAGGATGTTGTCGCTGGGGTTGACCGCCAGCACCGCGGCGATGATCGACACTGCCAGCACGCCGGCACGGCCGAGCACGATCAGGGTCTGCTGGCTGGGCGCGGGCTTCTTGACGGCGCGGTAGATGTCCTCGACCAGCGCCGACGAGCAGACGATGAGCTGGCTCGACAGCGTGCTCATGATCGCCGCCAGCACCGCGGCAAGCACGAAGCCCGCGACCAGCGGATGCAGCAGCACCTGCGACAGCAGCAGCACCACGGTTTCGGCATCGGCCGGCGCATTGCCGAACTTGCTGAAGTAGGCGATGCCGATCAGGCCGCTGCAGACCGCGCCGCCGAGCGACAGGAACTGCCAGCTGGTGCCGATGATTCGCGCGCTGCGGGCTTCCTGCGGCGTGCGCAGCGCCATGAAGCGCACGATGATGTGCGGCTGGCCGAAATAGCCCAGCCCCCAGGCCAGGCCGGAGATGATGATCAGCGCGGCTGCGCCGGCGGTATGCTGGCCCGCGCCGATCAGCGACAGATTGCCGGCGCCGACGGTCGTCACCAGGTCGGCGGTTTCGCCCATGCCGCCGACGGCCATGATCGCCACCGCCGGTACCACGATCAGCGCCACCACCATCATCAGGCCCTGCACCACGTCGGTCATCGACGCACCGAGGAAGCCGCCGAACAGGGTGTAGGTGAGCGTCACTGCCGTCACCAGGATCATGCCGGTCAGGTAGCTGCCGCCAAAGGCGCTCTCGAAGAACTTGCCGCCGGCGACCATGCCCGACGAGGCATACAGCGTGAAGAACACCAGGATGATGATGCTGGCGATGCTGCGCAGCAGGCGCGAGTTGTCACGCAGGCGGTTCTCGAAGAAGCTGGGCAGCGTGATCGAGTTCCGCGAGATCTCGGTGTAGGCGCGCAGCCGGGGGGCGACCAGGCGCCAGTTCAGGTAGGCGCCGATGAACAGGCCGACTGCGATCCAGCCTTCGATCAGGCCGGTGGTGTAGATCGCGCCGGGCAGACCCATGATGAGCCAGCCCGACATGTCCGAAGCGCCCGCGCTGAGCGCCGCCACCCAGGGCGGCAGGCCGCGCCCGGCCAGCATGTAGCTCTCGTGATCGCTGGTCTTGAGATAGGCCAGGTAGCCGATCAGCAGCATTGCGCCGAAGTACACCGCGAGTGCGGTGTATGTGTAGAGATTGCCGGACATCGTCATCGTCCTCCTGGAGTGTCGAGGCTGGAGTGGGGGCTTTGGAAGCGCTGCACGTCGGTCCGTACGAATGTCCGGCCGACGGGGGCCTTGTCTGTCCGAACCGGCTGGAGCGCTTGCGCAGAAAGCGGTGCGGTTCAGACAGAAGGGGTGTGGAAGCAAGAGTCACGCCATGACGTTTGCGCACTGTGATGCACCATAGATATGGTTTTTGGCCGCATATGCCCCGTCGATCCAAGTCTGCGCCTCCGCGCGGGGCTCGTAAAGCATTCGGCATGCAAGGGCCTTTGGTACGAGGGAATCATGCGGACGCCGCAATGCGATGGCTGTCGAAAGCCAGCGAGGCGGCGGCGATGTCTTCCAGCGCCGTGCCGACCGCCTTGTAGACCGTGATCTCGGTTGCGCTGGTCCTGCCCGGATGCTGGCCGCGGCACAGGTCCTGAAGGGTGGCGGCGATGCGGTTGGTGGCGAAGCCGCCTTTCTTGATGGCTTCGAGGATGTCGCCGGACTTCATCGGCGCTTCCTCGGTATCGACGAAGACCGTGCCGATGCGGAAGCACTCGGCGTCGCTTTCGCGCATGGCCGGCGTGAAGCTGCCGATCAGGTCGAGGTGCGTACCGGGCCGCAGCCATTGGCCCCGGATCAGCGGTTCGGTGGCCAGCGTCGCGCAACTGATGATGTCGGCCTGGCGCGCGGCCTGTTCCAGATCGTCGGCGCGATGGGCGTCGAAGCCTGCTTCGCGCAGGGACTGCACCAGTTTTGTGCTGTTTGCGGGGTGGATGTCCCAGACATGCACCGTCTCGATCGGCCGTACCGCGCGGTAGGCCTGCGCCAGCAGGCTGGCGACGCGGCCGGCGCCGACGACCAGCAAGCTGCCGGACTCGGGCCGGCTGAGCCAGCGCGCGGCCAGCGCCGATGCCGCGGCGGTGCGGCGTGAGGTGATGACGTCGCCGTCCAGCAGGGCCAGCGGCTTGCCGGTGGTGGCGTCGTAGAGGATGAAGACCGAATGCAGGCCGGGCAGGCCCAGTTCCTGGTTGCCGGGGAAGATCGACACCGTCTTGACGCCCAGCCGTTTGCCGGGCTGCCAGGCAGGCATCAACAGCAGCGTGCCGGCCTGCTCTCCTGCGGTGTTCTCGATCGCGTGGTTGTGACGCAGCGGAACCCTGCAGCCTTCCACGAACATCTGTTCCAGGGCGGGAATGAGCCGATCGAAAGGAAGGTGCTCATTGGTCTGGGCTTGATTCAGGATATCCATGTACCCTTCAGGGGCGCTTTGGCGCATCGGTAAAATAATTCGTTTTTTGAAAGAATTTTCTTATACGAGAATTTATTGGTGTTTCTGCGAATCTCACATTAGGGATAACCCTAGGTTTCGCCAGAAAACCGTGCAGGCAGATCAATGAACGAGAAGACAAGGGCGATTCCTCCCGCCACCGAAGTCAACGTGTTGGGCAACAAGCTGCGAGCTCTGCGCAGCACAGCGAGGCTGACGCTGCAGCAGCTCAGCAAGCGCACCGGGATTTCGGTTTCGACCCTGTCGAAGATCGAGAACGGCCAGTTGTCGCCCACCTACGAGAAGATTGCCGCGCTGGCCTCGGGCCTGGACGTGGAAGTCGGCGAGCTGTTTCGGGGGCCTGAACGGCCGGCGGTGCATGCGCGGCGCAGCGTCACCTATCGTGACCAGGGGGTGTTCCACCGAACCCGGCAGTACATTTACGAGGTACTGCACAGCGATCTCGTGGACAAGCGCTTCATCCCGCTGGTCACCACCATCAAGGCCCACGAAACCTCCGACTTTTCGGAGCTTCTGCGCCATGACGGCGAGGAGTTCATCTACGTGCTGGGCGGCACGGTCGTGGTGCATACCGACTGTTATGCGCCGCTGCAGTTGTCGGCAGGCGATTCCTGCTATTTCGACAGCACCATGGGCCATGTCTGCGTGTCCGGCGGCCCGGACGATGCCAAGGTGTTGTGGGTGTGTTCACATATCGAGCTCTGATGGACAGGTTCGTGTTCTTGCTGCTCATCCTCGCAGCAATGACTCCATCTCAGTTTGCCAAGGCCGAAGTGACAATGTTGCTTCTTGGCCTTGGTTCAGGACGATAGCTTCATCAGCACCAAGCCACCGACGATCAATACGGCGGCAAGCAGGCGCATCGGACTGGCGATCTCGCCCAGGACGAGAATACCGACGGCGAAGGCGCCGACGGCGCCGATTCCTGTCCAGATCGTGTAGGCGGTGCCGAGGGGGAGGGACTTCATCGAAACCGCCAGCAGGCCGAAGCTTGCAGTCATGGCCACGATGGTGGCGGCGGAATATCCAAGCCGGGTGAAGCCGTCCGACTGCTTCATCGTGAAAGCCCAGACGATTTCAAGCAGGCCTGCAAAAAACAACGAAATCCAAGCCATATGGCCCCCTGTGTCGAAGAGCCGGGTCGTCCCGGACGATGGATTGGCCCGAAGGCTGAGGTCGTCCTCGATGAGATTCACTTCACGCCGGACAGCAGCAACACGCACAGCGCCAGCATGACGACGGCAATGCCGCCGTCAAGTACGCGCCAGGCCCGGGGATTGCGAAAGACGGGCTGCAGCAGGCGGGCACCGAAACCCAGGGTCGCAAACCATGCCACGCTGGCGGCACAGGCACCCAGGCCGAAAGCCCACTGCGCAATGCCCGGATAGCCTGTGGATACGCTGCCGACCAGCACCATCGTGTCGAGATACACGTGCGGATTGAGGAAGGTGAACGCCAGCGCGGCCAGCAAGACACGACGCCTGCTGTTGCCGTCTGCCGGGTCCGGCAAGAGGGAACTGGTGCCGAGCCACGCCCGCCGCGCTGCCATCAGGCCATACCAGCCGATGAAGGCCGCGGCAGCGAAGCGCAGCGCCTGCAGGAGTTCCGGCCATGTGTGCACCAGGGCGCCAACGCCGGCGACGCCGCACAGGATCAGGACGATGTCGCTGAGCGCGCAGACGGCGACCACCAGGCCAACGTGCCTGCGCTGCAGCCCTTGACGCAGAACGAAGGCGTTCTGTGCGCCGATGACGATCAGGAGGCCCGCGCCGGTCAGGAATCCGGCAAGGGATGCGGCAAGAAGCATTCGACGATCCAGCGGTGCAGTAGAGGGAGGCGGCCATGTTGCTGCGATCGATTGGTTTAGTAAAATGATTTATTCTTCGCAAGATAAAGAATTTCTAATCTCAGAGAGCCTCCATGGATTTGCTCCACCCTCAATTGGCCGCGTTTGCCGCAGTGCTGGAAGAGGGCAGTTTCGAGGCGGCTGCGCGCCGGCTTTGCGTCACCTCGTCCGCCGTGTCCCAGCGCATCAAGGCGCTGGAAGACAGGCTGGGGCAGGTGCTGGTCGTGCGCCAGCCGCCGTGCCGGCCGACGCCGGCGGGAGCCTTGCTGCTGCGCCGCGTGCGGCCGATGCAGATGCTGGAAGCGGAGGCCTTGGCGGACTTTCTGCCGGAAGCAGAGCAGGGCACGGCAGCACGCTCCATCGCCATCGCGGTCAACAGCGACTCGCTCGCGACCTGGTTCCTGGATGCCTTGTCCTTGCTGAACCGGCAGCATGGTTATCTGTTCGACGTGCGGGTGGATGATCAGGATCACACCCTGAAGCTGTTGCGCGATGGCTCGGTGCTGGGTGCCGTGACGGGTGAAGCGGCGGCGGTGCAGGGCTGCGAGGTGCTGGCGCTTGGCGCGATGCGCTACCACGCCATCGCAGCGCCGGAGTTCGCGGCACGCCATTTTCCGGATGGCGTGAATGCCGCGTCACTGGCACAGGCGCCGATGATCGTCTTCGACCGCAAGGACGAACTGCAGTGGCGTTTCGTGCGCCGGATCACCCGCGCCCGCTTGTCGCCGCCGATACACTACCTGCCGACGCCGACGGGTTTCGTCGATGCCGCTGCGCTCGGCTTGGGATGGTGCCTGGCACCCGAGTCCTTGGTACGGCCGGCGCTGGAGGAAGGCCGGGTGAGCCTCATCGCCGCAGACCGCTGGCTCGATGTGCATCTGTACTGGCAGCATGCCGCGGTCCGTTCCGACACCCTGCAGAACATCGGCACGGTACTGCGCAGGGTCGCAGCGACTGCCCTGCACGGCGCGTCCAGGGGGACGCCCGGTGGACAGTGAGCACAGGGACCGCGGATGGCAAGAGGCGGGCCTCAGGGCCGTGATGCCTGGCGAGCGCCGAGCGGGTGCTGGATACCGCCGTCGCCGTAGGTATGCATCACCTGGGCAATGACCACCTGATAGCCGTCGAGCCAACGCACCTGCTGCCGTTTCGCTTCCTGATGAACCGGATGGTCGATCAGGGCGCGCAGCGCCTCCATGCTTTCCCAGTAATACACATTGGAGATCAGGCCGGTGGCCGGATTCTCCCAGGCTTCCTCGCCGATGTAGCCGGGGATGGACCTGGCGGCCTCGGCGATGGCCTGGTCCAGGGTGTGGAATTCGTCATCGAATTCGCGCTTGGCGAAGGTGAAGGTCGAACTGTAGAGGGTTTGCATGAGTTCTGTTTTCGGTCAAGAGATATGTGAATAGGCCGATTTCCGCGAGCGGCCATAGGCCGCCGTCCAGGCAACGTGCGCAATGCAGTGGTGCGCATCGATGGGGACGGTGCGCACGCCACGCAGGGTTATGTCCTTCGTACCGATCCGGCGGTAGCGCTCGAAACCCCGACGCATTCCTGCAGTTGCTCGCCGTTCTGGCCGGCGACGACGCCTGCCGGTGAGGCTGCGACGAAGGCAGCGGCATAGGATGACGCGACTTGTTCCATGTCGGCTTCTCCCTTGAACCCCTGGCGAAAGAAGTGCTGGTAATGCTCGAAGAATTCGTGGATCCGCTTTTCCATTGCCTGCCCCGTCGTCATCGTTGCCTGCGCTCGATATGGTAGAGCGTTGTCAGCGTTCCGTGCTGCGTGTGGTCATGACTGGTCTGGAAGGCTGCCGGCGATTCCAGGATCGAGCTCCTGATCCGACTGCTGGCCAGCATTTTCGGCATCTTGACCAATAGTGGCAACGCTCCTAACAGCCTGTTCATGCTCTTGCAACTTGCGCTGGCGCTGCTCTCGCCTTGCTTCTGCTGAATGCGGCCTGGATCAGGCCTGCTCAGTAGTGGGCCTGTCAACAGAAAGGCGAGCGGCAAAATCATCCGCTTTGACGATAAATTGAAATTCTTGTCAGCCTCTTCGTCGCTAGTGAGAGTGAGGAGGAAATACTGTTGCCCATCTGGTGCATCGTTTCTGAAGATGTTGATGCTTCGTACCGTTCATGCCATGGACGAAGCTCCATCTTTGCATGGTTTGCATGAATGCACTGCAAAAGTGCAATTTTTCGATCCGGCTCGTTCGAAAGAATAGAATTGGTGCGTGATGCAGGGTTTTCGTTAATTTGATAATTTTTATATATAAAACATGATCTTATGAGATTGTGTCATGCACTCTCGTGGTGCTTTGCGATGAGGGTTTGCACCAGGTCGGCGCATCTTTCGGGAATGCTTTTTTGCATATCAAGATTGCCAATTCTTGTCTTCTCGAACATTCCTCACATTGTTAGTCTGCGATTGGGAGATCGCTGTTTATACAAAAATTCATTTAATTTATTCTCATGGAGGTTTCCATGGAAGCTAAGGCCGGATCTTTCGATGAGTTCATGTCGGATCCAAGATTCAGAGCTCTGGTTAGAAAGAAGAGGAGTGTGAGTCTCGTGCTCTTCGGAATATCAATGGTTCTGTTCTTCTCCATTCCAGTGATATCAAGTTATTTCCCTGATCTCTTCAAGATGCGTGTTTTCGGAGAGGTTAACGCGGGCCTGGCCTACTTAATTTTCCAGTACATCGCGGGCGGGTTTATAGCCTGGAGGTATGCAGTGATGTTCGGCAAGGTAGATAAGGAAACGGCGGCACTGGTTTCCGAGTTCATTCGCAAGATTTGATATGTCAGCGCATTGGCCCGAGTCTGGAGATGGAAATGAAACGAATCATCAGGTGTAAACCAGCGTCCCTCCTGCCGGCGGCACCGGCGCTCTTGCTGTCAAGTGGGAACGCCCATGCCCAGGCTGCGACGCTGGTGTCGGAGAACAACCAGTTGATGACTGTCGTCGTCTTTCTGGCGCTGTTCGTTCTTACGCTCGTCATCACATTCTTGGCTGGCCGAAAGAACAAGACGGTTGGTGACTTCTACACGGCAGGTGGAGGGATTTCTCCGCGTACAAATGGGATTGCAATTGCAGGGGACTACCTCTCTGCGGCTGCCTTCCTGGGGGTTTCCGGCCTGATTGCACTTTATGGGTTGGATGGCATCACGTATGTGGTGGGCTTCTTCGTTTCCTTCATCCCCGTGTTGCTGTTGGTTGCAGAGCCGTGCAGAAACCTTGGGAGATATACGCTGGGTGACGTACTGGCGTATCGAAACAGCTTCCGTGCGACGAAAACCGTCGTTGCGGCCTCCAGTATTCTGGTCGCGTTGTTCTACATGGTTCCGCAGATAGTCGGTGGTGCGGTGATCATTCGGGCGTTGGTGGGGATACCGTACGAAATCTCTGTCATTGCGGTCGGTAGCTCGATGCTGGTGTATGTGATGTTCGGCGGGATGCGGGCAACAACTGCGGTACAGGTGCTCAAGGCATGTTTGCTGATTTCGTTCTGCTTCGTGCTGGTAGTGCTTTCCTGGATGCCTTACGGCTTCGATATCGGTGATTTCTTCCGTTCGGTGGTTGGCAACGAGGGGATTCAGACCCACGTTCTGGCGACCTTGCTGGGTGGGCAATCGTCCATGTCGCTCGCCGAGGCTGGGCAGCGTTTCATGGACCCGGGGCTTTACCTGAAGAACCCTGTGGAACAGGCGTCGTTGGGACTTGCGCTGGTTCTCGGGACTGCTGCCATGCCCCATATCCTGATGCGATTCTTTACCGTGGCGGATGCTCAGGGAGCGCGTACATCAGCACTCTACGCAATGGCTGCAATCGGTTTCTGCCACATCCTGATCATCGTGATCGGTTTCTCGGCCGCTCTCAATGTCGGTCCGAAGGAAATCATCGCCATGGACAAGGGCGGTAATCTCGCCGCGCCAATGCTTGCGCAGTTTCTCGGCGGTGGCCCGGATAGCATGCTTGGCAATTTCATGCTGGCGTTGGTTGCGTCGGTGTCCTTTGCGACGATCGTGGCTGTCGTTGCCGGGCTGACACTGGCAGCGGCTTCAGCACTGGCGCACGACGTCTATGTGGGTGCGATCAAGAACGGCAAGGCCACGGAGCAACAGCAGGCCAAGGCCGCCCGGATCGCAACGATTGCGATGGCGGTGATCTCGATTGGAGCGGGGATTGCGGCAAAGGGCCAGAACGTCGCGCACCTCGTCGGGCTGGGTTATGCGGTGGCTGCCTCCGCCAATCTTCCGGCCCTGGTTCTGACTCTGTACTGGAGGCGCTGCAGCACGGCCGGCGTGGTTGCCGGTGTCGTCGGCGGCACCTTGCTCAGTATCGGGCTCGTGCTGGTATCTCCGAACATGACTTATCCGATGCAGGTCAAGAAGGCTGCGATCGCGGCGGTGGCGGATATCGAGCCAAGGATCCTGAAGATGGAGCAGGAGAGTCTGGGCGCCGGTGCGCCGCAACTCGGCAAATTGAAGGCCGACCTGGCAGCGGCAAAGGCCGTCATTTCCTCAGTTCCTGATGGCGCGACCAGCATGGTTGGCCTGAGCGCGCCGCTGATTTCCCTGCGCAACCCCGGCTTGATTTCGATTCCGGTTGGTTTTGCCCTGGTCATCATCTTCTCTCTGCTGATGCCGAGCACTTATTCATCTTCGCGCTGGGCCGAACTGGCTGTCCGTCGCGAGACAGGGTACGGGGTGGCGAAAGCTGTCGCCCACTGATGAAGAAACCGAAACTAATAAAGGAGTAACAAATGAATCTGCCTACCGTAAAAGTTGCCGCCGCCCATGTCGCACCGGTTTATATGGACAAGGCTGCCAGCGTTAAAAAGGCTGTTTCGATCATCGGCGAAGCGGCACGCAATGGCGCGGAGCTGATCGTTTTTCCCGAGTCATTCATTCCCGGCTTCCCGGTCTGGGCTGCGCTGTGGGCGCCGATCTACAACCATGAGTGGTTCAAGCGAATGACTGCGAACAGCATCCTGGTCGACGGTCCGGAGATGGAGGAGATCACCAATGCTGCTCGCCAGCATGGAGTATTCGTTTCGCTCGGGTTCAGCGAATCGACTCGTGTGAGCTTGGGTTGCATATGGAATTCGAACGTGCTGATTGGCGATGATGGAGCAATCCTCAATCACCACCGTAAGCTCGTGCCGACTTTCTATGAAAAGATGGTCTGGGCAGCGGGGGACGGCCACGGGCTGCGTGTTTCTGATACGCGGATCGGCAAGATCGGTGCCCTGATCTGCGGTGAGAACACCAATCCGCTGGCGCGTTATGCGCTGGCGGCCCAAGGGGAGCAGATCCATATTTCGGCGTGGCCCGCGATCTGGCCGACCCGAAAGCCGGGTAATCAGAACTTCGACAACCTGGCAGCGAACCGTATCCGTGCCGGTGGCGCGTCGTTCGAAGCAAAGGCATTCGGTGTCCTTAATGCTGGTTTCATGGACGACACAATGCTGAACATGTTGCTTGATGGAGCGGGTAGCGACGCCGCCGATGTGCTGCAGAGATCGCCGCGTGCCGCGACACAGTTTCTGGATCCGACGGGGGCGACTATCGGCGATACGTTGCAGAACGAAGAAGGCATCGCCTATGCGACTTTCGACCTCAATGCCTGCATCGAGCCGAAGCAGTTCCACGACATCGTCGGCTATTACAACCGCTTCGATGTGTTTGACCTGGAGATTGACCGCCGGCGGTTGGTGCCGGCGCGCTTCAAGGATGATCGCGATGCAGAGCCGGTTTTGCGCCGGAGCATCCATGGGCAGGAAGAGGGGGATGTCGGCTGCGGACAATAAGGCGCAGCGCTGAACACACAGCAGAACTAGTCAGGTTTGCGGCCCCGGAGCGTCGCTGGGTGGACGTTCCCGGCTGGCCGGTACCTGGTGTCAGGAGCAACTCAGTTGCTCCTTATCCAGATGGGACAATCCCGATAACGCCATGAATTCATCAGAAGCCAGATCGTGGGACAGCCAGCGTGAGAATCGCGCCTGCCGCCTGGAGCGGGCAGCCAGAGCCGGGTTTGGTAGAGAGGTTCCCGACGATCAGATCATCGAATTGTTCGAAGCGGTGATGCAGCCAGGAGACAGGATATGCATCGAGGGCAACAATCAGAAGCAGGCGGATTTCCTTGCCGAATCGCTGGCGGCTTGTGATCCGGCAAAATTATACGATCTCTCCCTGGTCCAGTCCGTTCTTGCCTTGCCGAGCCATCTGGACCTTTTCGAGCGTGGCTTGGCAAGCCGGCTCGACTTTTCTTTTAGCGGACCGCAGGGTGCTCGGTTGGCGAGGTTGGTAAATGAGAAGAGTATCAAGATCGGTGCCATTCATACTTATCTTGAGCTGTATGGACGCTATTTCCTCGATCTGACCCCGAATGTGTCGCTGATTGCGGCACAGGCGGTAGATGCCCAGGGGAACCTGTATCTCGGGCCGAACGCCGAGGAGACGCCAACCATCGTCGAGGCTACGGCCTTCCGAGGCGGGGTGGTGATTGCTCAGGTCAATGAGCGCAGGGGGACGATTCCCCGCGTCGATATCCCTGCCGATTGGGTTGACTTCACCGTGCGTGCGCCAAGGCCGAATTTCATCGAGCCGCTTTTCACTCGAGATCCGGCCCAGATCACCGAAGTACAGGTACTGATGGCGATGATGGCGATCAAGGGGATCTACGCCGAATACGGTGTGACACGCCTGAACCACGGCATCGGTTTCGACACTGCGGCAATCGAGCTGTTGTTGCCCACTTATGCGGTCGAACTTGGCCTGAAGGGCAAGATCTGCACGCATTGGGCGCTGAACCCTCATCCCACGCTGATTCCTGCCATCGAATCGGGTTTCGTCCAGTCTATCCACAGTTTTGGTTCGGAAGTGGGTATGGAAGCTTATGTCGCTGCTCGCTCCGATGTGTTTTTCACGGGTTCGGACGGCAGCATGCGCTCGAACCGGGCCTTCTGCCAGACGGCGGGCCTGTACGCCTGCGACATGTTCATCGGCTCGACGCTGCAGATGGATCTCGCTGGCAACAGCTCGACTGCGACCCTGGGGCGCATCACTGGTTTTGGTGGTGCGCCGAACATGGGTTCCGATCCACATGGGAGGCGTCATGCGAGTCCGGCCTGGCTCAAGGCGGGACGCGAGGCAGGCGGCGCAAATGCAACCAGGGGGCGGAAGCTGGTGGTGCAGACGGTCGAGACTTTCCGCGAGCACATGGCGCCGGTATTCGTAGAAGAGCTGGATGCCTGGAAACTTCAGCGAGTGATGGGGGCGGAACTGCCGCCGATCATGATCCATGGCGATGACGTCAGTCACGTCGTCACCGAAGAGGGCATAGCGAATCTGTTGCTTTGCCGCACGGCGGAAGAGCGTGAACAGGCGATCCGAGGTGTGGCCGGGTTTACGCCGGTCGGAATGGCACGAGACAAGGCTGCTGTCGAAAACCTGCGGGACAGGGGGATCATCAGGCGAGCAGAAGATCTCGGCATCGACCCGCGTGATGCCACGCGTGACCTGCTGGCCGCGAGATCGGTCAAGGATCTGGTCAGGTGGTCCGGTGGGCTTTATTCCCCTCCCTCGCGTTTCAGGAACTGGTGATTGCCATGGAAGAGCTTGTCTATCGATTTTCTTCGCAGGCCTCGCCGGCCGAATCAGGCCCGGTGCTGTGTGGCGTGGCTGCGTCCGGCAACCTGGAGGTCCTCGCCAAGCCTGGCGTGGATCCGGAAGCATGCACGTTCGTCATCAGGACGTCAGCACGCGGTTTTGGCGATACCTGGGCAGCGGTACTCGCCAGCTTCGCTGCTGCACACACCGCGGGTGGCATCGATTTCGGCATCAACGACATGGGCGCTACGCCAGCCGTGGTTTCGCTGCGGCTGTCGCAGGTGCTTGCTGAATACCAGGGGGAACAGAAATGATTTCAATGCCGCTTTCGAGGCGAAGCTGGTTCGAGGCAAGCGCCCGAGCCCGCTTGGGCGGACTGCTCGATGCTGGGAGTTTCAGGGAGTTCCTGCCGCCGTCGTCGTCGCAGCCGAGCCCTCATCTGGCTCGGCTCGATATTCCTGGCGCTTTCGACGATGGCGTCATCGTCGGAGCGGGGAGCCTGTCAGGGCAGGAGGTTCTCGTGATTGCCCAGGAGGGGTTGTTCATGGGTGGCGCAGTAGGTGAAATCCATGGCGCCAAGATCGTCGGCCTGTTGCGTCGAGCATTGCTCGAGGAGCCCAGGGCCGTCCTCTTCCTGATCGACTCGGGTGGCGTGCGCCTGCATGAAGCGAACGCGGGGTTGATCGCCATCTCGGAGATCATGCGGGCCGTGCTCGAGGTCCGTGCCGGCGGCATCCCAGTGCTTGCGCTCGTGGGTGGTAGCTGCGGTGCGTTTGGTGGCATGGGCATCGTCGCCAAGCTCTGCTCCGCAGTCCTGATCTCAGAGGAAGGCAGGCTTGCCCTTTCCGGACCGGAAGTCATTGAAACGGTCGCAGGAGTGGAGGAGTTCGATTCCAAGGATCGGGCCCTTGTCTGGCGGGTGACCGGCGGTAAACACCGCTATCTGATGGGGGACTGCGCTGAACTGGTGGAAGACGATGTGGCCTCGTTCAGGGAAGCTGCAGTCGCTTGCGTCACTGCCGTTACGCACGATGTGTCGACGCTGGAAAGCCTGCAGGCCAGGCAGCACAGGCTGGAACAGCGCATCGAGCGTTTTGCGGGGTTCAATGATGGCCTGGATGTCTGGCGTAGCTTGGGTATCGAGCAGCCTGAAAGCGTGCCGATGCTCGACCGGGGTGCGACTGTGGCGTTGAAAGGGAGGATGGAAGCATGATGCTGGAGACGATCCTGGATGAGCTCTTCCCTGACGGGCATAGTGTCAGGCTGGCTGGAAAAACCATCACCGGAGAAGCAGCCACTCCGCTCGGCACGGTTGCGGTGCTTGGCACCACCGATGCTGCGGCGATGGACCATGTGATTGCGCTGGGTCTCTCCGCCTTCATTCTGGAAACAGTGGCACATCACCCCGAACGGCCTTTCGTGTATCTGGTGGATACCAGCGGGCAGGCGCTGTCTCGTAGTGAGGAGCTGCTCTGTCTGAATGGTTCGCTGGCCCATTTGGCCGAATGCGTCGATCTGGCGCGTCGTCGCGGCCATCCCTCCCTCAGCCTCGTGACAGCAAACGCGGTGAGTGGCGGCTTCCTGTCCTATGGCCTGATGGCGGACCGAGTCTTTGCCCTGAACGACACCCAGGTCAGGGTCATGGATCTGCGGGCGATGTCGAGGGTGACCAAGATCGAGCATGAAAGGCTGGTCGAGTTGGCTGGTCACTCGCCGATCTTTGCACCCGGTGCGGAAAACTACGTGCAAATGGGGGCTGTCGAGGCGGTATTGGGCCTGCCTTCGGCCGACTGGCTGGTGGGAGCCCTGACGGCTCTCAAACAGGAGGCGGTATTGCGCGATCATCGGATGGAATCGGGCTTTAGCCGGGGTGGGCGCTTGCTGGCAAAACCCATCGCACTGTCGATCCAGCCTGCTCCCGGTACATGATGATGCGCCGGCACGATCGGGTCTGGCTGCATCCTTCGGCGGTCTTCAGCAGCAACTGCATGCCGGTGGATGGTTTTCACTGGCAGCAGGTGCAGGACTGGATATGCCGTGGCAGGCCGCTGGTCGTGCCGCGGCAGGCGGCCTCTGCAACGCAGATCGTGCTGGGGTTGGCATTGCCTGCGCATAGCGATGGGAAGCGGCTGAGCATACAGGTGGAACGCAAGGACATATCGGCGGTTTTCCCGCCGATGCCCTTGGCGAAGTGCCTGCAGATTCTGTCCGGACGTGATCGGGACTGCCTGGTGTGGCTGGATGCGGCCATGCATGGTGCGGGTGTTCGGATCGGTATTTATGGTTCGATGGCCTGGGAACTGGTCAGCGGGGAAACATACCGGAACGAGGCCTCCGATCTCGATGTCGTCTGCGATGTGATCGAGATGAATCAGGTCAACATGCTTCTTGTGGCGCTGCAGAAGGCGGCGGCAGGACTGTCCTTTCCGCTGGATGGCGAAATCCGTTTCCCGAATGGGCAAGCCGTTGCCTGGCGTGAACTGTTGATCTGCAGGAATACACCCGGTGCGAAAGTGCTTGCCAAGGGCGACGAAGAGATCGAATTGGTAGCGATCGAAACCTTGATGGATGGGTTGAGGGAGGGATAGCGTGATCGAAGCGTCTTTGTCTGCGAATGCCGCTAGCTTGATGTCCGATCGATATGTGCTGCCGGCGCAGCGCATCGGAAGGCTTGCGCTGGCCTGCCTTCATCGCGAGGTGGCGTTGGAGTACAAGCCGGGTCTGGTGACACCGTGGAGCCAGGGCAGCCATGAGGATATGGATTTTTCCACTTTTCTGCGAAGCCTGCAGTCCCTGCGCCACTACTTTCCGGAGATTGCCACATGTGGATGCGGTAGACCGGATTTCCGTGAACTGCGATTGCTCGGTATCGAGGCGGAGCGGCAAATGTTGCTGGCTACCGGCGGCATCAATACGCATAGAGGCGCCATATTCAACTTGGGCTTGCTGTGTGCGGCGGCAGGCTTGATCACGGCCAAGCAGCAAGGCCTGGAGGCGGCTTTGGCTTGTGCGGTGGTGCGGGAGTCATGGGGGGTGTCCATCATGGCTTCGCCGACAGATGGGCATGATGAGTATCGTTTCAGTCATGGGCAGAAAGTAGCCGTACGTTATGGTGTGGGTGGTGCGCGTGCAGAGGCGGCCGCAGGCTTTCCGTCGGTCGTAGCTGTCGGTTTGCCGGTCTATCTATCCGTACTGGAAACGACTGGCGATGCCACGTGTGCGGAAACACAGGCGCTTTTTGCGTTGATCGCGTCCTTGGACGATACCAACCTGTTGTGGCGTGGCGGCGCTGCCGGGCTGGCGCATGCGAAACGCACCGCGGCAGATTTCATCGCGCGTGGCGGTGTACTCGCAAGAGACTGGAGAAGGAGGGTCGATGCTATCGACTCGGATTTCAGATCACGCCGTTTGAGCCCCGGTGGAAGTGCTGATCTGCTGGCAGTTACGCTCTTTCTTGCCCGCATCGGGGAGCTTGGCTGATATGCGGCTCGCCCTCTTGTTCAGCGGTCAGGGCGGGCAGCGCGCGGAGCATTGGCGCCAGGCCGAGGCAAGCGCAGCCTGTGGGTTCCCGGCTGTCCTTGCCGAACGGGATCGGGCGGAAGGATGCGAGGGTGCCATCACCAGGAACAGCGTGGCCCAGCCGATGATCTTCGCGCACCAGATGCTGATCTGGAGGCAACTCAGTGCTGTCCTGCCGCGTCCGATCTGCGTTGCTGGCTATTCCCTGGGTGAAATGGCTGCATGTTGTGCGGCCGGGGCATTTTCCGGTGACGAGGGTATCCGCTTGTGCATCGAGAGGGCTCGACTGATGGACGAAGCCGCCCCCTCCGGCAACGGCATGCTGGCAGTGATCGGGCTTAGCCGGGATCTGGTGGAACAGGTGACGGCGGATTTTGGCCTTGCCATCGCGATCGTCAACGGCGATCGGCATTTCGTGGTGGCGGGGCTCTGCGATGGTCTGGTGCTGGCAGAGGCGCGCTTCCATGATCTGGGCGCTGTACGGCTGGCTCGCCTGCCCGTCGAAACGCCGTCGCACACGCCCGTGCTGGCGGCTGCATCCGCAGGCTTCGCAAAGCGTCTGCTTCAGATCCCCGATGGAAGGTTGCTGTGCCCTGTGCTCAGTGCCATCGATGCCTGCGCAAACCAGAGGGTCAGGCCGGCATTGGATGCACTGGCCCGGCAGATCAGCCAGCCGATGAACTGGGCCTTGTGCATGGAAGTGATCCGGGAGCTATGTCCGGACGTCGTCCTGGAAATCGGCCCGGGGAATGCCCTTGCACGATTGTTCGCTGAAATCGCGCCGCATATTCGAGTGCGCGCCAGCGATGATTTCCGGAGCATCGATGGGCTTCTTGCTTGGATAGGCCGGTTTGGCTGACAGTATCCAGGTGACTCATTCATGCATGCCGGGTGGCGGAGCGAAGAAGCTCTTCGAATACTCTGGTGCTTGAAACGAGCTGAACATTCCATTTTTGAGGCGTTTCGAGACAAAATCGGAGCTGTACTGCCTGTAAAAATGGTGATTCGCCAATGACGTTGAACCGTGGTCAGTCGCGACTATCATTGCGCGGCAGAGCTCTCCGAAAGTTCGGATTATTCGAGGTGCCCCAATGAAGAAAATTCCTCTTTCCAAATTGGATTGGGATGATGTAAAGATATTTTTGAGCATATACCGTGCCGGCAGTCTCCTGAAAGCATCGCAGCAACTGTCGTTGAACCAATCCACCTTGAGCAGGCGCCTTTCCCAGCTCGAGTTGTGCCTTGGCGGAGCTTTATTCGAAAGGCAGCGCACGGGCCTCAAGCCGACCGATCTGGCCCATATTCTGGCCGCTCCAGGGAATGAGATGGAACGTGCAATCATTTCCTTTCAGGAGACCTTGGGTAGCGAAGGTCCCGATCCCACAGGCACGGTGCGGATTGCGATGATGGAAGGCATCGGGACAATGTTCGTCGCCAGACACCTGCAACCGCTGCTCGTCCGCTATCCGGATTTGCACATCGAGCTGGTGACATCGTCCTCCTTGGTCAATGTCAGCCGGAGGGAGGCTGACGTATTCGTCAGTTTCTTCAAACCGGATGGCAAGGGCATGGCCAGCCATTATATCGGGGATTTTCGGCTTTATTTATACGGATCTATCGAGTATATCGAAAGCGCTGGTATTCCTAATTCCATCGAGGATCTGGAGAACTACAGTTTTGTCGGCTACATCCAGGATCTCATCAAACTTGATGTCGTACGCTGGCTCGACGAGATCATCGTCCGTCCACGCATGGCGTTTCAGTCCAACAGCATGTTGGCGCAGATGTCGGCATGCGCATCCGGTCTCGGATTTGCCTTATTGCCTAAATTTTCTGTTATCAACGAAACGAACCTTGTTCCGGTTCTTCCTGATATAGCCTACGTTAAGCGCGAACTATGGGTCAGCGTCCACCAGGATTTACAGTTTTCAAAGCGTGTCTCACTTGTGCAGAATTTCCTGCGCGCAATGTTCAGTGAGAATCTCGACTGGCTCAATGGGCCACCCGATGCTGAACCCCGCGGAAGGAGGTCTTTTGAGCACCTTGAACGGGCTATGTTTTCATAAACCTGGCCTATGCGGCCTTTCGGCTGGGGCGTCGAGCTGCGGACAGCAAGCGCACCTTCGGCTATCTGCGCTTCGAGGTGATCGCTGGCTTCGTCAATGCGATCATGCTCTTCGGCATCGTCGCCTGGATCATCCATGAGGCATGGGAACGCTTCTCGGAGCCCCAGCCCATCCTCGCCGGCCCCATGCTGCTGGTCGCCATTGCCGGCTTGCTGATCAACTGCCTCGTGCTTTGGATCATGACGCGCGGCGAGACCGGTCATGTCAACGTCAAGGGTGCCATCCTCCATGTGATGGGCGACCTGCTGGGCTCGGTCGGCGCCATCATCGCGGCCGTTGTCGTGTATTACACGGGGTGGACGCCGATCGACCCGATCCTGTCCGTCCTGGTGTCGGCGCTGATCCTGCGCAGCGCCTGGAAGCTGCTCGCCAAGTCGATGCACATTTTTCTGGAAGGCGCGCCCGACGGCGTGTCGCCGGAGCTGGTTCATCGGCATGGCCAGGCCTACGATGGACATGTGCATTGAGCGCCACAGCGGATCGGCATCGCCGGTTTATCCCCACTCACGCCTGAAATGACGCGGGCGGCAGACGTGGAAAGGCCCAACTCCATCTCTGGCGTTGGGCCTTCGAGTTTCCATCAGCTAGCCGAAGCTCATGCGTGGATCCACACGGCCTGTGCCGGGTGAAGCCACCACACCTCAACCGCAGGTGCCGACTGCGCCGCAGGCCGTGCAGAAATCGCAACCATCCTTGCGGATCACCGTGTGGTTGCCGCACTCGGTGCACAGCGCGCCCTGCATCAGCTTCGGTTCGCTGTCGTCACGCGGCGACTCGAGGATGCCCATCTCGCGCGTCGGGTAGCCGCGCTCGTCGAGCACGCCGAGCATGGCGTAGCGGTGGATGATGAGCTGGGCGAGGTAGGCCACCGTGCTGGGGTAGTTGGTCTGGCGCTTGGTGCCGGGGATGAAGGCCATGAAGTCGCCCAGCGGCTCGGGGTAGTCGAGCAGCTTGCGCAGCTTCATGCCGATCCAGGCCGGGTCCATGACGCGCATGTCGAGCGACAGGATGCGGGTCAGGCCGTCCAGCGCACGCGGGTAGTTGCCCGACAGCCACACCGAGTAGGGGCGGGTGACGCCGTCCGGCAGGGTGATTTCCTTCAGGCCGAGCACGAAGTCTTCGCCGGTGGCCGGATTGTAGAGATCCACCGTCCACGACAGCGTGCCGTCGGTGCCGGTCTTGGGCTCTTCGAGGCTGAACAGGGTGTCGAGCACCGGGTTGGCTTCGTCTTCCTTGTCGAAGACGTGCAGCGCTTCGCAGCGGTAGCGCACGACCTGGGCGAAGGCCGACACCGTGCCGGGGAAGAGCTTCTTCTCGCCGTGCGGCGGGAAGGGCATCTCGAAGGATTTTTCGCCGACGGTGCGGGCCAGGGTTTCGAGCTTGAGCTTGAGCCAGCCGCGGTCGTTGGCGCGCATGTCCATCGACAGGGTCTTGGCCACCGCGCCCAGGCCGCGCGGCTGGTCGGCGCCGTTGACCCACACTTCGAACGGGAAGCTGCCGCCGTTGTTGCCGACCTGGCCGACGAACAGCGCGAAGTCGCCGGTCGGGGTGTTCAGCATGTAGGTCCAGGCCATGTTGCCGTCCGGCATGTCGGGGCGGCCGGGCCAGCGCAGGCTGGACAGCACCGGCGCCGGCAGGCTCTTGATCGACAAGCGGCGGTTGGCGTCGGACAGTTCGACGTCGTGCGGCTGCTTCTGCTCGCTGGTCGGCGTGACCGACAGCACCGAACCCAGCACGCTGTTGGGGCGGTAGGTGGCGAGCCCCTTCAGGCCGGCTTTCCAGGCGGTGAGGTAGAGGTCCTCGAACTCGGTATAGGGGTAGTCCTCGGGCACGTTCACCGTCTTGGAGATGGACGTGTCGATGTAGGGGGCGACCACCGCGACCATGTCCTTGTGCGCCTGCGCGGAGATTTCCAGCGCGGTGACGAAGGACGGCGGCAGGGCCTCGACGTTGCCGCCGAGGTGGCGGTACAGGCGCCAGGCGTAGTCCTCGACCGCGTACTCCTTGAAGGTGCCGTCGGCCATGCGCTTGCGGCGGGTGTAGGTGTAGGAGAAGGGCGGTTCGATGCCGTTGGAGGCGTTGTCGGCGAAGGCCAGGCTGATCGTGCCGGTGGGCGCGATCGACAGCAGGTGCGAGTTGCGGATGCCGTGCTTGCGGATCTTGTCCTTGACCTCGGCCGGCAGGCGCGAGGCGAAGTTGCCGCCCGACAGGTAGAGGTCGGCGTTGAACAGCGGGAAGGCGCCGCGCTCACGGGCCAGCTCGGCCGAGGCCAAGTAAGCGCGGTTGCGCATGAATTCGGAGATCTTGCGTGCTTCCTCGCGTGCCTCGGGGGTGTCGTAGCGCTTGCCGAGCATGATCAGCGCGTCGCCCAGGCCGGTGAAGCCGAGGCCGACGCGGCGCTTGGAAGCGGCTTCGGCGCGCTGCTGCTCGAGCGGCCAGTGGGTGCTGTCGAGCACGTTGTCGAGCATGCGGATGGAGACGTCGACCACCTTGCCGAAGCCGGCGTAGTCGAACTCGGCCTTGTCGCTGAACGGGTTCTTGACGAAGGGCGTCAGGTTGATCGAGCCCAGGCAGCAGCAGCCGTAGGGCGGCAGCGGCTGTTCGGCGCAGGGGTTGGTGGCCTCGATGGTCTCGCAGTAGTACAGGTTGTTGTCCTGGTTCATGCGATCCAGGAACAGGATGCCCGGCTCGGCGTGGTCGTAGGTGGACCGCATGATCTGGTCCCACAGCGCGCGGGCGCGCACCTTGCGATAGACCCACAGGCCGTCGTCGCGCTGGTAGGCGCCGGCTTCCTTGAGCTCGGCGGTGGGTTCGGCCTTGTGCGCCAGTTCGACGTCGCCGTCGGCTTCGACCGCCTGCATGAAGGGATCGGTGACGCCGACCGAGATGTTGAAGTTGGTGAGGTCGCCGTGGTCCTTGGCGTGGATGAATTCCTCGATGTCCGGATGGTCGCAGCGCAGCACGCCCATCTGCGCGCCGCGGCGCGCGCCGGCCGATTCGACGGTCTCGCACGAGCGGTCGAACACCCGCATGTAGGACACCGGGCCGGAGGCGTTGGAGGCCGTGCCCTTGACCAGCGCGCCCTTCGGCCGGATCGACGAGAAGTCGTAGCCGACGCCGCCGCCGCGGCGCATGGTTTCGGCGGCCTGGGCCAGCGCGGTGTAGATGCCGGGGCGGCCGTCGACCGCTTCGGTGACCGAGTCGCCCACCGGCTGGACGAAGCAGTTGATCAGCGTGGCGGCCAGCGTGGTGCCGGCGGCGCTGTTGATGCGGCCGGCGGGGACGAAGCCTTTCTCCTGCGCTTCGAGGAACTTGGCTTCCCAATGGGCGCGCTTGTCCTCGGTTTCGACCGCGGCCAGTGCGCGGGCGACGCGCTGGCGCACTTCGGCGATGGATTGCTCGTCGCCCTTGGCGTATTTCTCGACGAGCACTTCGCCGGAGATTTCCTGCATCGGCAGGTTGGCGGCACTGGGCTTGGCGGCGCTGTGGATGGCTGCGCTGGTGGTCTCGCTCATGGTGTTTTTCTTCATCCGTGGGTGGGTCTGACGTGGATCCGGGTTCGGACTGAAGAATAGCGCGGAAACGGGATAAGATCAAAAAAATATTATTCAATAAAATCAATAAATTATATGTTTTGTTTGTGTTGGATGGAAAAATGAAACACTACATATAGTAGTGATTTTTGGGCTGGTTTTTGCCCTGAAAGCCGCGAAAACAGTGGGTTTCGGGCGGATCGAGCGGGCATCCGGCGTGTGATCCGCTGCTGCGCAGATGGTACGTATCGGCTCAACTGCCGAAGCCGGTTTGCTCCGAAACGACACAGTCCGTGTGGTCTCCGGCCCTCCGGAATGCCAGGATTCCTGTAACCATATGTTTTTTCGATTCTTATTTTCTTGGCACGATTTGTGATGGGGAAGGGGCGGAGGCTGGCTGCCCGGTGCCGGGAAGCGGCCGCCGAACAATACGACTACCGGAGACAAGGAAATGGAGCAATTCAAGGGAGCGGAGCAGGTGCGTCGCAAGGGCTGGCGTGGTCTTGGCAGTGCGGCGGCGTTGTGTGCCGTGCTGGCGGCACCGCAGGCACAGGCGGTCGATGTGGATGCGGGCGACTACACGGCGCTGCCGGCCGGCACCAATCTGCTGATGGGGTACTACCAGTACGCGACCCGTGATGCGGCCTACGTGCGGGGACACAAGCAGGCCGGTGATCCGCGGCTGGATTCGCACATCGGCATCCTGCGCGGCGTGCATTTCACCGAGATCGGCGGTTTCATCGTCGACCCGCAGTTCCTGCTGCCGTTCGGCCAGCTCAAGGGCAAGGACGACCTGTCGGCGGCCGGCAGCGCCAGTGGCGTCGGCGATCTGATCCTGGCGGCGACGGTGTGGCTGGTGAACCGGCCGGAGACCGGCACCTATTTCGGCATCACGCCCTTCCTGTACGTTCCGACCGGCAAGTACGACAACGACGATGCGCTGAACATCGGCGAGAACCGGTGGAAGTTCGCGCTGCAGGCCGGCTTCATCACCAAGCTGACCGACAAGGTCACGCTCGACCTGGCGGGCGACGTCATGGTGTACGGCAAGAACGACAAGTTCGGCCCGACCCGGGAGACGATGAAGCAGAAGGCGTCGATGCAGTTCCAGGGCTATCTGCGCTACCACATGTCGGACGCCTGGGACCTGCGCCTGGGCGTGTCGCACACGATCGGCGGCGAGACCGAGGTCGCCGGCGTGGACCAGGGCGATCGCCTGCGCACGACCAAGGTCAGCGTCGGCACCGGCTGGTTCCTCGCGCCGGACGTGCAACTGCTGGCCAGCTACGGCCGCGACGTGTCGGTGCGCAGCGGCCTGCGCGAGGACGACCGCCTGAACCTGCGCGTGCTGAAGGTTTTCTGAACAGGTGATTGACCCTGCCTGCATCGCCGGACCGCGATGCAGGCAGGGTCCGCCAGGCGTCTGCGCGGTCCCCTGGGCCTGGTCAGCAAGCCTCCTCCGCATCGGAGAGCAGGCCATGACCGCGCAGCTTGCGGTACAGCGTGGCACGCGCGATGCCGAGGGTCCGCGCGGTGGCCGAGATGTTGCCGTCGTGGCGCAGGAAGGCGGCGCGCACGGCTTCGGCTTCGGTCTGTTGCAATGTTGCCTTGCCGTCGAGGAGCGGGTCCGGCTCGTGGGCGGGCCGGGGTGTGGCCGGGGTTTCGGTCAGCTCTGCCGGCAGGTGGACGAGGTCGATGCTGCTTTCGGCCAGGGCGGCGCCCAGGCGTAGCACCTGCTGCAACTCGCGGATGTTGCCCGGCCAGTCGTGGCGGTGCAGGCAGTCGCGTGCGGCGGGGGTCAGCGCCAGTGTCGCGGGTGTGGCTTCGCGTGCCAGGAAGTGGTCGATGAGTGCGTCCAGGTCGCTGCGCTCCCGCAGTGCGGGCAGGGTGATGCGCAGGCCGTTGATGCGGTAATACAGGTCTTCGCGGAACTCGCCGCTGGCGACGCGTTGGGCAAGGTCGCGGTGGGTGGCGCAGATCACCGAACAGTCCAGCGCGATGCTGCGGGGGCTGCCCAGCCGCGTCAGCGTGCGCTCCTGCAGCACGCGCAGCAGGCGGGCCTGAAGTTCGAGCGGCATGTCGCCGATTTCGTCGAGGAACAGGGTGCCGCCATTGGCTTGCTCGAAGCGTCCGGCCATGCCGCCGCGCCGTGCGCCGGTGAAGGCGCCGTCGTCGTAGCCGAAGAGTTCGGACTCGATCAGGCCGGATGGGATCGCCGAGCAGTTGATGGCGACGAAGGGACCTGAGGCACGCGGACCGCCGTCGTGCAGGTGGCGCGCCAGGACTTCCTTGCCGGTACCGGTTTCACCGTTGATCAGCACCGGAATGCCGCGGGCGAAGGCGCGTTCGGCCTGGTGGATGCGCAGGCTCAGTTTCGGGTCGGCCAGCATCGATGGCATGGAGGCGCGGGCCGTATGCGGCGCGCTGGCCACCCTGCCTGCCGTGGCCGGCCGTGGCGATGGCACGGCGATGGTGCGTGGGCGGGGGGCCTCGGCCAGGCTCACGTGGAGCAGCACTCCGTTATGGCAGTGCAGCGGGGCCGGCGTACGGCCATGCTTGCGCAGCATGTCGAGCAGCGGGCCCAGGCCGCACTGGAACACCGTTTGTGCGCATTGCTCGGCTCCCGGCAGCATGTCCAGCTCCAGCAACTGGCGCGCCAGTGGGTTGGCGCCGAGCAGGCGGCCGTCATGGGAGAGAGCGAGCAGGCCGCACATCGGTGTGTCGACGAGTTCCGCGCTGTAGTGGAGGCGCAGGCGAAGCGCACCCGGCAAGGCATTGACCATGCGGTTCTCGATCGCGCGCGCGGTGAGGGCGAGCGGTTCGAGAATGCCGATGGAAGGGGCGTGATGGTGGCGTGAGGCGTTCAGTACGCCGGCCACATCGCCGGAGGGGTCGAAGATCGGCACCGCGACGCAGGCGCACATGTGTACTTCTTCGAGAAAGTGTTCTCCGCCGCGCACGATCACGGACCGCCGCTCTTCGAGCGCGCAGCCGGGGGCATTGGTGCCGATCAGGTTTTCACTGAGGTTGAGCCCGGGGCGCAGCACGTTGGCGATGTCGCGCAGCGCCGGATGCTGTCCGCCCAGGGTCTTGACGATGGTGCCGCGGGCCTCCAGGCAGGCGATGACCCAATGGGCGTCGTCCAGCGCGGCGAACAGGCGCTGCAATTCGGGGGTGGCATGGTCGAGCAGCACGCGATGAGCGTCGTCCAGGCGGCGCTGCTGCGCCGCCGAAACCGGGTCGAACAGTATCCGGTCGTGCTCCCTGAGGCCGTACTCGAGCGAGCGTGACCAGGAGCGCTGCACCTCGTCCGCGACCAGACCGGTGGGAATATCGCGACCTTCGCGCAGCAACCGGCGTGCATGCAGCACCTTGCTGTCGAAGTCCGTACGGACAAGCTCCATGTCTCCTCCTGTGCCGGGGCTGCTGCGTTTCGATCCAGTGGCCGGAAGCAAGCTGGATTGAAACGATACAGTGCGTGCGCTCCATTGTTGTCCAGGTTGGCGGAAGTTGATTCAACCTATTGTTCTTGTTGGTTTTTATTTTCTTGGCACGGCTTCTGCATCATTCGGTCCGTCTGCCCGGAGCGGTGGGTAGGCTGGCTCCGCGATGCTGGAAGGCGGCCGCCGAATATTACTACTATCGGAGACAAGAGTATGAAGCCACTCGAGGGGGCGGCGCAGATGCGCCGAAACGGCTGGTGTGGGCTTGGCAGTGCGGTGGCGTTGTGTGCCGTGCTGGCAGCGCCGCAGGCACATGCGGTCGATGTGGATGCGGGCGACTACACAGCGCTGCCGGCCGGCACCAACCTGCTGATGGGGTACTACCAGTACGCGACCCGTGATGCGGCCTACGTGCGGGGACACAAGCAGGCCGGTGATCCGCGGCTGGATTCACACATCGGCATCCTGCGCGGCGTGCATTTCACCGAGATCGGCGGCTTCATCGTCGATCCGCAGTTCCTGCTGCCGTTCGGCCGGCTCAAGGGCAAGGACGACCTGTCGGCGGCCGGCAGCGCCAGCGGCGTCGGTGACCTGATCCTGGCGGCGACGGTGTGGCTGGTGAACCGGCCGGAGACCGGCACCTATTTCGGCATCACGCCCTTCCTGTACGTTCCGACCGGCAAGTACGACAACGACGATGCGCTGAACATCGGCGAGAACCGGTGGAAGTTCGCGCTGCAGGCCGGCTTCATCACCAAGCTGACCGACAAGGTGACGCTCGACCTGGCGGGCGACGTCATGGTGTACGGCAAGAACGACAAGTTCGGCCCGACCCGGGAGACGATGAAGCAGAAGGCGTCGATGCAGTTCCAGGGCTATCTGCGCTACCACATGTCGGACGCCTGGGACCTGCGCCTCGGCGTGTCGCACACGATCGGCGGCGAGACCGAGGTCGCCGGCGTGGACCAGGGCGATCGCCTGCGCACGACCAAGGTCAGCGTCGGCACCGGCTGGTTCCTCGCGCCGGACGTGCAACTGCTGGCCAGCTACGGCCGCGACGTGTCGGTGCGCAGCGGCCTGCGCGAGGACGACCGCCTGAACCTGCGTGTGCTGAAGGTTTTCTGAGCCATTACGAGCAGACAAGGGCGGTGCTCGTCCAAGGCGCTGCTGCAAAGTGCTGCACCAGGGAAATAAAAAAGGAAGGAGAGACAACATGTTGACGACGACATTTGCGCGCCAACGGGAGGACAGCGTCCCGCTGCGCAAGGGCATTCAAGGGGCGCTGCTCGGCCTGAGCTGCCTGGTTCTGAGTACCACGTCCTTCGCTGCCGGCGGCGAATGGCGCACGCATGGTTATGACGATGCCGGCACGCGCTTCAGCCCCCTGACCCAGATCACCCCGGACAATGCCAAGGAACTCGGCCTGGTCTGGTCCTACGACCTGAAGTCGTCGCGCGGCGTCGAAGCCACGCCGATCGTGGTCGATGGCGTGATGTACGTGACGGCGCCGTGGAGCGTCGTGCATGCGGTGGACGTGCGCAGCGGCGAGCGGCTGTGGACCTACGACCCCGAAGTACCGCGCGCGAAGGGCAAGGACGCATGTTGCGACGTGGTGAACCGCGGCGTGGCGGTGCATGAGGGCAAGGTCTTCGTCGGTTCGCTCGACGGCCGGCTGATCGCCCTCTATGCCAAGACCGGCAAGAAGCTGTGGGAGAGGAACACCCTGATCGACGACAGCAAGCCCTACACCATCACCGGGGCGCCGCGCGTCATCAAGGGCAAGGTCATCATTGGCAACGGCGGCGCGGAGCTTGGCGTGCGCGGCTACATCACCGCCTACGACGTCAACACCGGCGAGCAGGCCTGGCGCTGGTTCGCGGTGCCGGGCGATCCGGCGCTGCCGTTCGAGGATGCCTCGATGGAGGCGGCGGCCAAGACCTGGGATCCGGCCGGCAAGTACTGGGAAGCGGGCGGCGGCGGCACGGTGTGGAACTCGATGGTGTACGACGCCGAGCTGGACCTGATGTACATCGGTACCGGCAACCCCTCGCCGTGGTCGCACCGCAAGCGCAGCCCGGCCGGCGGTGACAACCTCTACACCGCTTCCATCGTCGCGCTGCGCCCGGACACCGGCGAGTACGTCTGGCACTACCAGCAGACGCCGGGGGACAACTGGGATTACACCTCGACGCAGGATCTGATCCTGGCCGACATCGAGCTGGAGGGCAAGCCGCGCAAGGTCATCCTGCATGCGCCCAAGAACGGCTTCTTCTTCGTCGTCGACCGTACCGACGGCAAGTTCATCTCGGCGCAGAACTTCGTGCCGGTGAACTGGGCGACAGGCTACGATGAGAACGGCCGCCCGATCGAGAATCCGGCGGCGCGTGATCCGGACAAGCCCTTCGATACGGTTCCGGGCCCCTTCGGTGCGCACAACTGGCATTCGATGTCCTACAGCCCGCAGACGGGGCTGGCCTACTTCCCGGCGCAGAACATCCCGCTGGTGCTGCAGGAGGACAAGAACTGGTCCTACAACCAGGCCCAGCCCGGCCAGGCGATGGCCGGCATCGGCTGGAACCTGGGCTTGCTGGTCAATACCCGGCCGCCCACCAGCGAGCCTTTCGGCCGCCTGATCGCATGGGACCCGGTGCAGCAGAAGGAGGTATGGCGCAAGGAGCACGTGTCGCCGTGGAACGGCGGCACCCTGGTGACGGCCGGCAACGTGGTGTTCCAGGGCACGGCGGACGCGCGCCTGCTGGCCTACGATGCGCGTGACGGCAAGGAGCTGTGGTCGGCGCCGATGGGCACCGGGGTGATCGCCGCGCCGGTGACCTACGAGGTGGATGGCAAGCAGTACGTGTCCATCGCGGTCGGCTGGGGCGGGGTGTATGGCAACTTCGCGCGGGCTTCGGAGCGGCGCACGCCGGGCACGGTGTACACCTTCGCCTTGGGCGGCAAGGCGGAGATGCCGCCCTTCGTCGAGTATCAGCTCAACAATCTGGTGTCGGGCGTCAAATACAACCCCGACGACGTTGCCGAAGGTACCGGGCTGTACGTGACGAACTGCGTCTTCTGCCACGGCGTGCCGGGAGTGGACAAGGGCGGCGGCATTCCCAACCTCGGCTACTCGACCGCGGAAACCATCTCCCATCTCGATCAGTTCGTGTTCAAGGGACCGTTCATGCCGCGCGGCATGCCGGACTTCACCGGCAAGCTGACGCCCGAGCAGGTGGAGAAGATCAAGGCCTTCATCCTCGGCACCGCCGACGCGGTCCGGCCGAAGAACTGAGCAGCAACGAGTCTGCTGGACAGGAGAGCAAAGATGCAGGATTACGTAAATACGATGAAAACGCCGGTCACCGACGCCACCCGCTGCTTCGTGACCAAGCCGCAACGGATGCTGATCGGCGGCGCTTGGGTGGAGGCGAGCGACGGCGGCACGCTGGACGTGTTCGACCCGGCCACGGGCCAGGCCTTCGCCAAGGTGCCGGCCGGCGGCAAGGCCGACATCGACCGCGCCGTGGCCGCCGCGCGCCAGGCCTTCGACGGCGGCGACTGGGCGGTCATGCGCCCGGTCGACCGCGAGCGCCTGCTGATGAAGCTGGCCGACCTGGTCGAAGCCAACGCCCAGGAACTGGCCGAGCTCGAAGCGCTGGACAACGGCAAGCCGGTGACGGTGGCGCGCTTCGCCGACGTCGCGCTGGTGGTCGATTCGCTGCGCTACATGGCCGGCTGGGCGACCAAGATCGGCGGCGAGACCATGCAGCCCTCGGTGCCGATCATCCGCGAGCGCGAGTTCTGGGGCTTCACCCGGCGCGAACCGGTCGGCGTGGTCGGCGCCATCATCCCGTGGAACTTCCCGCTGCTGATGGCGGCGTGGAAGATGGGCCCGGCACTGGCCAGCGGCTGCACGATGGTGCTGAAGCCGGCCGAGGAGACGCCGCTGAGCGCGCTGCGCCTGGCCGAGCTGGTGCAGGAAGCGGGCTATCCGGCCGGCGTGTTCAACGTCGTCACCGGCCTGGGCCACACCGCCGGCGCGGCGCTGTCCTCGCACCCGCACATCGACAAGCTCGCCTTCACCGGCTCGACCGAGATCGGCAAGCTGGTGGGCAAGGCCGCGCTCGACAACATGACGCGCATCTCGCTCGAGCTGGGCGGCAAGAGCCCGATGATCGTGCTCGACGACGCCGACGTCGACGCGGTGGCGGCCGGCGCGGCGCACGGCATCTTCTTCAACTCCGGCCAGGTGTGCACCGCCGGCTCGCGCCTGTTCGTGCACAAGAAGAAGTTCGACCAGGTGGTCGAAGGGCTGTCGAACATCGCCGCCGGCATGAAGGTCGGCGCCGGGCTCGAGCCCGACACCCAGCTCGGCCCGCTGGTCTCGGCGGTGCAGCAGGAACGGGTGATGGGCTACATCCGCAGCGGCTTCGAAGAAGGGGCGCGTGCCGCGGTCGGCGGTGAAGCGGGTGCGGGCGGCGGCTACTTCGTCAAGCCGACGGTGCTGGTCGATGCGCGCGACGACATGCGGGTGGTGCGCGAGGAGATCTTCGGCCCGGTGGTGGTGGCGATGCCGTACGACGACCTGGACGAAGTCGCCCGCCGCGCCAACGACACGCCCTACGGGCTGGCGGCGAGCATCTGGTCGAACGACCTGAGCCGGGTGCACCGGCTGATTCCGCGGATCAAGGCCGGCACGGTGTGGGTGAACTGCCATACGGTGCTGGACAACTCGATGCCGTTCGGCGGCTTCAAGCAGTCGGGCATCGGCCGCGAGATGGGACGCGCGGTGTTCGACCAATACACCGAACTCAAGTCGGTGCTGATGGCCTTGTGATGCTGGCGGGGTCTGCCCGCGCCGCCTGGCCGGGGCGCGGGCAGGGTGTTTTCAGTATGGCCGGGGTGGGAAGAACAGCGCCAGCCAGGCGGCGAGGTTGAGTTCGGCTTCCTCGCGGATCGGGGCGATCACGCCCGCTTCGATGTCGAGCAGTTTCCAGACCGCAGGATCGACGCGCTTCGCGGTCTGCTCGCTCGATTCGTCCAGCGTGTCGGCTTCGACGATGGCGCGCGCCAGGTTGAGCGTGGCTGCGTCGCCGGCGTGTTCGCCGCCCAGCTTCGGCAGGGTCTGGGTGCCGATGGCGCCGGCGAAGGCGCCCGGAACCCGCCATTGGTCCATCAGTGCCGCGCCCACTTCGGCGAAGTCACAGCCGACGATGCGGCGCTCCGCCAGGTGCAGCGCCTCGCCCGTCTGCACTGCGCTTTGCCGGGCGGCGTCGGCGAGCAGCGGGGCGGTCTGGAACATCACCAGATGGCCGATGTCGGCCAGCAGGCCGGTGACGAACATCCTCTCCAGGCCGGGGCGCCCGGTGTGCTGCGTGATCGTGCGCGAGGCCAGTGCGCACAGCACGCTGTCGCGCCAGAAACGCTTCATGTCCAGCCGGGCCGGGCGGATGCCGGCGAAGACCGCATGCATCGACATCGCCAGCACCAGGTCGTGCACCTGTTGCAGGCCGAGGGTCTGCACGGCATGCGTGACGCTGTCGATCTCGCCGCGACAGCCGTACATCGCGCTGTTGACCAGCCGCAGCAGGCGCGCGGTGAGTGCCGGGTCGGCCGACACCAGGCGCGAGACTTCGAATACCGACCCGGTGGGCGATTCCAGTTGCTCGCGGACACGCTCGTAGACGGTCGGCAGCGAGGTGAGTGCTTCGATCTGGCTGGCCAGTTCCTGGGCTGAATGCATGGGGTGCTCCGTGATGCGAGCGGCCATTATCCGCGATTGCCGGCAGATGAGGCGCCAAAGAACGGCTTGCGCGAGGGAAGTGTGCGGGCAGAATCACCCTGTGCCTCCCGGAAGCGTGGGCGATGTTGATAAGCTAGCGAGATGAGAGCATTGAGCTGGAACATACAGTGGGGCCGCGGCGCCGATGGCGTGGTCGATCTCGAGCGGACCGCGGCGGCGATCCGTGACGCAGGCCCTCTCGACGTGATCTGCCTGCAGGAGGTCGCGTGCAATTTCGATGGCCTGCCGGGCGGCGCGGGGGAGGACGAAGTGGCGTTCTTCGCCGCTGCGTTCGAGGGCTACACGCCGGTGTTCGGCGCGGCGCTGGACGTGCCCGGCGCGAGAGGCGGGCGGGCGCTGTTCGGCAATCTGCTGCTGTCGCGGCTGCCGGTGGGGCAGGTGTTCCGCCACATGCTGCCGGCGCCGGCGGATGACAGCGTACCGTCGATGCAGCGGGCCTGCGTGGAAGCAGTGGTGGGTACCGCACGCGGACCGCTGCGCGTCATGACGACGCATCTGGAGTACTACTCGCAGCGGCAGCGCTGGGCACAGGTCGCCGCGTTGCGTGCGCTGCAGGCCGAGGCTGCCGGGCATGCGGCCGCACCGGCGCCGGCCAAGAATGGCGGCAGCGCCTGCTTTGCCGCCTGGCCGCGCCCGGCCTCGGCGATCCTGTGCGGTGACTTCAACTGCGAGCCGGGCTCGGACGAGCATGCCTCGATGCAGGCGGCGATCGCCGCGGGCGTGCCCGCATGGCGCGACGCCTGGCCGGTCTGCCGGCCTGGGCTGCCGCACCCGCCGAGCGTGGGCTTGCACGGCGCGGACTGGCCCGATCACGCCTTCTGCTGCGACTTCTTCTTCGTCAGCGCCGATCTGGCGCCGCGTGTGCGCGCGGTCGAGGTGCTGGCGGGAACCGCGGCCTCGGACCACCAGCCGGTGGTGCTGGAGCTGGCGGACTGAGTTCCGGGCGGCGGTGCCGGCTGGGCGAAGGTTCAGCCGGATGTCTGCTGGGGCTCGATCAGGTCGCGGTAGGCATGCCAGGTGGCATGGCCGACGATCGGCATCATGACGATCAGGCCGACGTGGAAGATCAGGAAACCGAACAGCGTCAGCAGCACGATCAGGAAGGCCCATACCAGCATCGTGCCGGGATTGCGCAGCAGCGCCGAGAAACTGGCCAGCATCGAACTGATGGCGTCCTGGTTGCGGTCCAGCATCAACGGGACGGCGACGACGCTGGCGGCAAAGGAAAGGAAGGCGAAGAGCAGGCCGACACCGAAGTACGCGGCAAGGAATTCCAGGTTCTCCAGGCGGAGTAGCTGGGTGACGAAGCTCGACAGGTCGGGCATTTCGTTGGTGTAGAACAGCGCGAACACCACCATCGAGGCCCGTGCCCAGAGCAGGAAGAGGACGCCCAGCACCACTGCGAACAAGCCGATGTTGCCGGCGTTTCGCCGCCAGACGGTGAGCGTCGGCAGCAGTCTGCAGGCTTCGCCGCGTTCCCGGCGGCGGCTGATCTCGTACAGGCCCATGGCGAGGAAGGGGCCGAGGATCAGGAAGCCCGAAGTCAGCGCCGCGACGTACTCGTAGGCATGGCGAAGGGTGATGGTGAGCAGCAGCCCCATGGCGGCGAAGCAGAAGCCGTAGAACAGGCTCGGAATCGCGCATGCCTTCAGGTCGTCGATGCCCCGGGCGATCCAGCGCAGCGGTGCGCCGAGCGAAACCTCGCGTATGGTCGGGAAGGGAAGGGCGGGGTTGTCCTGCGTACCTGCGGGCAGGGGGTCGTTCTGTCGTGCCATGTCTCTCTCCTGTCGGGGCATCAGCGATGAGACGGGGGCGCGATATATTCTTGTCGTGTCGTGGGCTACGACCCCCGTAAAGCATCGACCAGGCCGCCGGGTGCTTCGTTCATCATGGAATGGCCGGCACCGGCAAGCACAATCATACGCGTGCTGCAGCCCGTCTTTTCAAGCGAATCGAATAAGGGTTTTACCGAATCGGCGGGCGTCATGCGGTCGAGTTCGCCGCTGACCAGCAAAGTGGGGCAGCTCACCCGGGCGGCGGCGGCCAGCCCGTCCTGCCAGGTGTTGCAGGCGTTCAGGTCGCTGGCGAGCACGCGTGCGCCTTGCTGGTGCATGCGCTGCAGGTTGGCCGCTTCGAGTTCGGCACGGCGGCTTTCGCCGAGGACTTCGGCCGGTGCGAAGGAGAACTTGTTGATCAGCGCGAAGGCGTTCTCGGGCTCGTTTTGCGCGGCGTCGAGCAGGAAGGGGGAAACCGGCATCGGCACGCTGCAGCCGACCAGCGCGAGCCGGTCGATGCGTGCCGGAGCCTCGCCGGCGGCGGCGAGCGCGACCAGCGAACCCATGCTGTGGCCGCACAACCGGATGCGCTCGTGCCCGAGCGCAGCGGCGAGGGCGAGCACCCAGCGGGCCAGGGCGTCGATGTCGGGCAGCGGGCTGCCGCCGGAGCCGCCGTGGCCGGGCAGATCGGGGATGAGCGCGCGCTCGCCGTGTGCGGCGAGCCCGGCGGCGACCTCGTTCCATACGGTGTGGTCGTGGCCTGCGCCATGGACGAGCAACCAGGGCGGTGCGCCCGAATCTCCGGCGGGCATGTTTTCGTGGAGCGCGACGGGCTGGCCCTGGAGTTCGAGTTCTTTCATTGGTGATCCGTGTGGCAGGAGGGGGAGTCGGGGCGTGGCGGCGGTTCAGGCGCGCTCGTCCGGTTCCAGCAGGCGTTCGATGGCGCTCATGCGATCCTTGAGGATCAGCTTGCGCTTCTTCAGCCGGCGCAGCATCAGTTCGTCGCCCAGCGGCAGTTGCGCCAGGCGGGTGATCGCATCGTCCAGGTCCTGGTGCTCGATGCGCAGCTCGTCGAGCCGGCGGTGCAGGCTGGTGGCATCTTCGAAGGTTTCGTCGCTCATGATCGATCCGCGGACTGGTGGAGGATGGAAAGGCCGGGCAGAGGCTGTGCCGATGGTATGCGCAGGGCTGTGTGCTGACAACCATGCGGCCGCCCGGACTGCCGTTGCCGGCACAATTCTTTATCATTCCCCGCTTGCCGGCTTCATGGGAGAAGGACGAGGTGAACAAGGCGTTCGTGAAGGAAAACGACGGCGGCGACGATGACGAGGACCAGCTCGCGCCCGCGCTGCGCCTGCCGGCGGGCAGCAAGAACTACATGACGCGGCGCGGCTACGACGCGCTGCGTGCCGAACTCGACCTGCTCGTGCGCGTCGAGCGGCCCAAGCTGGTCGAAACCGTGGCCTGGGCCGCGGGCAATGGCGACCGCTCGGAGAACGGCGACTACATCTACGGCAAGAAGCGGCTGCGCGAGATCGATCGCCGCATCCGCTTCCTGATCAAGCGCATCGAGAACGCCGAGGTGGTCGATCCGGAGCGGCAGCAGGACCTGGAGCAGGTGTTCTTCGGTGCGACGGTGACCTTCTGCGATCTCGATACCGACGAGGAACAGACCTGGCAGATCGTCGGCGTGGATGAGGCGGATGCCGCCCAGGGCCGCATCAGCTGGATCGCGCCGCTGGCGCGCGCGGTGCTGAAGGCCCGCGTGGGAGACGTGGTGCGTTTCCAGAGCCCGGCCGGCATGCGCGAGATCGAAGTGGTGGAGATTCGCTATGTCTGAATGAGCGTTCACCGCGTCGATGCGGCTTTTTTCTCGAATCCGGCTCAAGGATTCGCAGCGCAGTGCCGAAAATGCTGTCGTTGGCCTGCTGCGTTGCGTTCGGCTTCCGTGCCCGATGCGTACCGTGCAGCCGGTCACGGATACCTCGCCTCGATGATGCATTTTCAGTGGAAGTTTGATTTTTCCGCTTACGGAGGCGGACGAAAGCCCGCAATCTGATCGAGGTCATGGTGGTACCGCGGTGTACCGTCGGTGCCGGATATTCAGGGGGAAAGGAAGATGTCGCTGAAATCGATACCGGTTGCACGCCGGCTGATACTGGTGCTGGCGATTGCGCTCACGGGTCTGGTCGTGTTGGTGCTGGATGCCTTGTACGAGGAGCGCGCCGCAGTGGAGGCGGGCTACCAGCGCTCGGTCAAGGGAGCAGTCGAGCTGGCGCATGGCATCGTGGCCCACTTCCATGGGCTGGAGCAGTCGCAGGCCATGAGCCGCGAGCAGGCGCAGAGTGCGGCGAAAGCGGTGCTCAAGGAACTGCGCTACGAGGGCAACGAGTATTTCTGGGTCAACGACAGCGCGACCGTGGTCGTCATGCACCCGATTCGTCCCGAGCTGGAAGGGAAGAGCATGAGCGAGCAGCGCGATGCCGCCGGCAAGTACATGTTCCGCGAGTTCGCGCGCGTGGCGACCGAGTCCGGCGAAGGCGCCGTCGACTATCTATGGCCGCGCCCGGGTTCGGATGCGCCCCAGCCCAAGACCTCCTACGTGAAGATGTTCAAACCCTGGGACTGGATCGTGGGGACGGGCGTCTACGTCGATGACATCGAGCATGAGTTCAATGCCGCGATGCTGCGCTTCGGCAGCATCGCGGCGGCCGTGCTGGCGCTGCTGATCGTCGTCTCGTGGCGCGTCGTCCGCAGCGTGACGGGCCAGCTCGGCGGCGAGCCGGCGTACGCGAACGAGATCATGCACAAGGCCTCCGGCGGCGACCTGCGCATGGATGTCGCGGTGAAGGGCGGGGCCGACAGCCTGCTCGGCTCGCTGTCCTCGATGCTGGACAGGCTGCGCCGCATGATGGGCGAGATCACCCAGAGCGCGCGGCAGGTGGCAGACCGCTCGCACGAGATTTCGGAGGTGTCGCGCGCGGTGTCGAAAGCGTCCGAAAGCCAGACCGATGCGACCGCGTCGATTGCCGCGGCGATCGAGGAGATGACCGTCAGCATCGGCCAGATCACCGAGAACGCAATGGGCGCCGAGCGCAATTCGGCCCATTCAGCCGAACTGGCGAACCAGGGGGCGACGAAGGCGGAGCGTGCCGCAGGCGAGATGGAGGTGATTGCCGGCACCGTGGAGGAAGCCACGGGAAGAATCGAGCAGTTGGTCAAGCGCGCCGACGAAGTGGGGGCCATCGCCGGCGTGATCAAGGAGATTGCGGCGCAGACCAACCTGCTGGCACTGAACGCGGCGATCGAGGCCGCGCGTGCCGGCGAGCAGGGCCGCGGCTTTGCCGTGGTGGCCGACGAGGTGCGCAAGCTGGCCGAGCGCACCAGCACCGCGACGGTCCAGATCGAGCAGGACATCGCCGGCATCCAGACCGAGACGCACGGCACGGTGGACGCGATGTCGCGCGTCTCGGCGCAGGTGGGAAGCGGCAGGGCGCTGGTACTCGATGTGACGGGCTCCTTGCGCGAGATCGCCGCTGGGGCGGTCGAAGCCCTGGGCCAGATCCGCAGCGTGGCCGGGGCCACGGCCGAGCAGCGTGCGGCGGCGACGGCGATCGCGCAGGAGGTCGAACAGATCGCACAGATGGTCGAGGGTACCAACGTGTCGATGCGTTCGGCGGTGACGGCCGTCGAGCAACTGGAGCAACTGTCCGCTCGCCTGAGCGAACTGGTGGAGCGATTCAAGGTGTGATTCGCCGCGCGAATCCCGGGCAGGCTTGAAATCCGGTCTGCCCATCCCCATCTGAGGCTCCGTTCGAATAACCCAGACGGAGCCTCAGCAAGATGTCCGAAGCGCAAACCGCCACCTCCCAGACCCTCAACTTCCAGGCCGAGGTGAAGCAACTGCTTCACCTGATGATCCATTCGCTGTATTCCAACCGCGAGATCTTCCTGCGCGAACTGGTCTCGAACGCGTCGGACGCCTGCGACAAGCTGCGCTTCGAGGCGCTCGACAACGGCGCGCTGTACGAGGACGACGCCGAACTGAAGATCCGCATCGGCTTCGACGCCGAGGCCAAGACCATCACCATCGCCGACAACGGCATCGGCATGAGCCGCGACGAAGCCATCGCCCACCTCGGCACCATCGCCAAGTCGGGCACGCGCGAATTCTTCGGCAAGCTCACCGGTGACCAGCAGAAAGATGCCAACCTGATCGGCCAGTTCGGTGTCGGCTTCTACTCCGCCTTCCTCGTCGCCGACCGCGTTACCGTGCTGACCCGCCGCGCCGGCCTGCCGACCAGTGAAGGCGTCAAGTGGGAATGCTCGATGGCCGGCGACGAGGCCGGCGCCTACGCCGTCGAGCAGATCGACAAGCTCGGCCGCGGCACCGAGATCACCCTGCACCTGCGCGAAGGCCAGGACGACCTGCTGTCCTCGTGGAAGCTGAAGAGCCTGATCCGCAAGTACTCCGATCACATCGTCCAGCCGATCGTGATGAAGAAGGAAGAATGGAACGAAGAGCAGGGCAAGCAGGTGCTGACCGACGAGGACGAGACGGTCAACCAGGCCAGTGCGCTGTGGAGCCGCTCGAAGAACGACATCAGCGACGACGAGTACAAGGCCTTCTACAAGCACGTCGCGCACGATTTCGACGAGCCGCTGGCGTGGACCCACTCTCGTGTCGAAGGCCGCCACGAGTACACCAACCTGCTGTACGTGCCGAAGAACGCCCCCTTCGACCTGTGGGACCGCAACGCCCGCCACGGCATCAAGCTGTACGTGAAGCGCGTCTTCATCATGGACGACGCCGAGAAGCTGATGCCGACCTACCTGCGCTTCATCCGCGGTGTGGTCGATTCGGCCGACCTGCCGCTCAACGTGTCGCGCGAGATCCTGCAGGAATCCAAGGACATCGACACCATCCGCGCCGGCTGCACCAAGAAGGTGCTGAGCATGCTCGAAAGCCTCGCCAACGGCGAGGACGAGGCGGACAAGGAGAAGTACGCCAGCTTCTGGAAAGCCTTCGGCAAGGTGCTGAAGGAAGGCGTGGGCGAGGACTTCGCCAACAAGGAAAAGGTCGCCGGCCTGCTGCGCTTCGCCTCGACCCAGCTCGATACCGCCGACGAGGTGGTGTCGCTCGCCGACTACATCGGCCGCATGAAGGAAGGCCAGGACAAGGTCTACTACGTCACCGCCGAAACCTTCAACGCCGCCAGGAACAGCCCGCACCTGGAAGTCTTCCGCAAGAAGGGCATCGAAGTGCTGCTGCTGTCCGACCGCGTCGATGAATGGGTGACCGGCAACCTCAGCGAGTTCGACGGCAAGCCGCTGGTGTCGGTGGCCAAGGGCGGCCTGGACCTGGGCGCGCTGGAAGACGAGGCCGAGAAGAAGGAAGCCGAGAAGGCCGCCGACGAGTACAAGGAACTGCTCGACAAGATGAAGGCCAGCCTGGGCGAGCGCGTCAAGGACGTCAAGGTCACGCTGCGCCTGACCGACTCGCCCGCCTGCCTGGTGGCCGACGAGCACGACCTGGGCATGAACCTGGCCCGCATCCTGAAGGCGGCCGGCCAGGACGCACCGGTGTCGAAGCCGATCCTCGAGATCAACCCCAGCCACCCGGCGGTGCTGCGCCTGAAGTACGAAGACAAGAACTTCGACGACTGGGCCGCGGTGCTGTTCGACCAGGCGCTGCTGGCCGAAGGCGGCACGCTCGACGACCCGGCGACCTTCGTCAAGCGCATCAACCAGTTGATGATGGCGATGAGCGGGAACTGATCGGGCCACAGGCCACAGCGGCCAGGCAGATGCAGAAGCGGCGGGGTTTGGGCCCTGCCGCTTTTTTTGCGCCCAGCATTGGCGCACTCCTGGCCGGCTCTGTCGCCGAGTCGGGCTTCAGCCGGTGGATTGCAGGGCCTTGCTGACCAGGGCGAGTAATTCACCGGGGCCGACTGCTTCGCCGAAGGCGCCCGCTTGCAGCAGCATCTCGCGCCGCGCGGCGCGTTGTGTTTCGTGGAACTCGCCGTGGTAGAAGATCACTGGCAGCCGGCGCTTACGCAAGGCCGGCGCCCGAAGCAGCTTCAAGCCCGCGCTTGGTATGCCGTCCAGCTCTTCAGGGCGGTCCCAGTCCGACAGCACCAGGTCGAAGCCTTCTGCGTCGCTATCCAGGCGTGCGAGTGCCTCTTCCGTATTGCGTGTGGTGACGACTTCGATCTGCAGTTTCGCCAGAGCGGCGATTTCGTGGCGATTGCCTTCGGGCCTGTCGTCCACCCACAGCACCCGTTTCTGCTCGGGCATGTCGATCAGCGCCTGGGCTGTGTCCTCGGCTTTGGCACTGCCGACGTCGCCGATGCCGCGCATGCGCGCTGCCACCGACAGCTCGTTGGCGAAGCCGCTGATCATGCGCTGGACGAGGGTCTCGGTGTGCGCGTCGAGCTTGGCGTCGGTCTGCCTGCGGACGGGCTCATAGGGTTCGAAGCCCGACTCGACGGCGAACCCTACGGATTCGTCGGATGCCGTGCTCGTCCAGGAACTGCCCGAAGGCGGCGGCGGGGGAGCAGGCACGTGGGACGACGTGCTGGCCCAGCGCTGCCGGATGGAATCCACCGTGCGCCTGATGCCCTTGGCCACGTCGGTCCACGCCTCGTCACGGTTGGGCCAGGACGTGACCGGGCGCAGGTCGGTGGGCAGGCCCTGCAAGTGTGCAAAGGGTGCGTCTTCGATGTCCACCGCACGCAACAAGACCGGTACCACGCTGGCGTCACCGCGTTCGGCACGCTCTATCGCGGCGGCAAGCTCCTTGCCCCAGATGTAATCGGAGTTGAGGAAGTCCATGCTCACCAGCAGCAGGATCAGGTCAGCAGTGGCGAGCTGGCTGTCGATTGCCTGGTCCCACTTCTGTCCCGGGACGATGCCGCGATCATGCCATGGACGGATTACGCCTCTGCGTCGCAACAATGCCAGATGACCGTCCAGCTCGTTGCGCAGCTTCTCATCCTCGTGCGCGTAGCTGTAGAACAGATCCACCGGTTCCATGGCAGTGCTCCTTCAACACGCGATCCGATTTTCAGCTTAGATCAGATTTATGGCTTCGCGAGCGTCGATGCCCTTGGCGCTCGATGCCAAGGCAGGTATCGACGGATCGGGCGGGCGTAACGCAACCGACACAATCGCCTTGTAGCCTGCTGTCTTCCTGCAAACGGACACTTAGCCAACCATGGAAGACCGCGCCGATTTCAACCGCAACGAACAAGTCCTGCGCAGCATCGGGCTCGACGTCATCGACAGCTACGACGAGGAACTCGAACAGGAAATCGACGACATGCGCCTGGGCGATGCCAGCGTGCTCGAAGCCCTGGGCATCGACGACGATGCGCCCGCGGGCGAGTTGGGCCGGCGGACCTATTTCCGTGAACTGCTGCGGCTGCAGGGCGAACTGGTCAAGCTGCAGGACTGGGTGCAGCGCAGCGGGGAAAAGGTGGTCGTGATCTTCGAAGGCCGCGATTCGGCGGGCAAGGGCGGTGTCATCAAGCGCATCACCCAGCGCCTGAACCCGCGCGTGTGCCGGGTTGCGGCGCTGCCCGCGCCCAACGACCGCGAATGCACGCAGTGGTATTTCCAGCGATATGTGACGCACCTGCCTGCCGGCGGCGAGATCGTGCTGTTCGACCGCAGTTGGTACAACCGTGCCGGCGTCGAGCGGGTGATGGGTTTCTGCGACGAGGGTCAGTACGAGGAGTTCTTCCGTTCGGTGCCGGAGTTCGAGCGCATGCTGGTGCGCTCGGGCATCCGCCTGATCAAGTACTGGTTCTCGATCACCGACGACGAGCAGGAGGCGCGCTTCCTCGCCCGCATCCACGACCCGCTGAAGCAGTGGAAGCTGAGCCCGATGGACGTGGAGTCGCGCCGCCGCTGGGAGGCCTACACCAAGGCCAAGGAAACGATGCTCGAGCGGACCCACATCCCCGAGGCGCCGTGGTGGGTGGTGCAGGCGGTCGACAAGAAGAAGGCGCGGCTGAACTGCATCAGCCATCTGCTGGCGCAGATTCCCTACGAGGCCATCCCGTACCCCGAGGTCAAGCTGCCGCCGCGCGTCTATAACCCCGATTACATCCGCCATCCCGTGCCCGACGACATGTACGTGCCGGAGCGCTACTGACGCGCGTTCGAGTTCGCGGTAATTGAAACCGGTGCCTTGCCGACGGAAATGTCGGCAAGGCACCGTGCCGTTTTGGAGCCCGGAACCGAGATTCGTGCACGCGATGGGCGTGGGAGGCGCAATCGGGGTAAACGATGCTTGTCCGGCGTGATGGCTGACGGAAAATTGCCGAACTATAAAAAAAAGATATAAGCTGATGCGCAAGAACCATCACGCCCCCGCGACACCCGCGGCGGCGGCCTCCCGGAACGGAACATGAGCGAGTTCATCCTCGAAACGAGCGGCCTGACGAAGGAATTCAAGGGCTTCGTCGCCGTGTCGAATGTCGACCTGAAAGTGCAGAAGGGGCATATCCACGCCCTGATCGGCCCCAATGGCGCGGGCAAGACCACGGTCTTCAATCTGCTGACCAAGTTCCTGCCACCGACTTCGGGCACCATCCGCTTCGAGGGCCAGGACATCACCCGCGAGGCGCCGGTCGCCACCGCCCGGCGCGGCATGGTGCGCTCGTTCCAGATCTCGGCGACCTTTCCCAACCTGACGGTGCTCGAGAACGTGCGCATCGGCCTGCAGCGCTCGCTGGGCACCGAGTTCCACTTCTGGCGTTCGAAGAAATCGCTCAGCGTGCTCGACGACCGGGCGATGGAGCTGCTCGAATCGGTCGATCTGGCCGGCTTTGCCGATACAGTCACGGCCGAGATGCCCTACGGCCGCAAGCGTGCGCTGGAGATCGCCACCACGCTGGCGCTCGAGCCCAAGATGATGCTGCTCGACGAACCCACCCAGGGCATGGGCAGCGAGGACATCGCGCGCGTGGTCGACTTGATCCGCAAGGTGTCGGCCAACCGGACCATCCTGATGGTGGAGCACAACCTGTCGGTGGTCGCCAACCTGTGCGACCGCATCACCGTGCTCACCCGCGGCAGCATCCTGGCCGAAGGACCTTATGCCGAGGTATCGAAGAACCCGAAGGTGCTCGAAGCCTACGTCGGCTCCGACGACATCAACGACGCCCATCACTGATCCGTTGCGAACGCATACATGACCAGCGCTTTCCATCCCAATCCCGAAATGCTGCGGATCCACGATCTGCACGCGTTTTATGGCGAATCGCACATCCTTCACGGCATCGACCTGCAGGTGGCGCGCGGAGAATGCGTGACCCTGCTCGGGCGCAACGGCTCGGGCCGGTCGACGACGCTCAAATCCATCCTCGGTCTGGTCGGACGCCGCAGCGGCTCGATCATGGTCAATGGCAAGGAAGTCATTGCCGAGCCGACGCACCGCATGGCGCGCTACGGCGTCGGCTACGTGCCCGAGGAGCGGGCGATCTTTTCTTCGCTGTCGTGCGAGGAAAACCTGATGCTGCCGCCGCAGGTGGCCAGCGGCGGCATGTCGGTGGACGAGATCTACAGCATGTTCCCCAACCTGCTCGAGCGCCGCAACAGCCCGGGCACCAAGCTGTCGGGCGGCGAGCAGCAGATGCTGGCGATGGCGCGGGTGCTGCGCACCGGGGCCAAGCTGCTGCTGCTCGACGAGATCACCGAAGGGCTGGCGCCGGTCATCGTCAAGAAGCTGGGCGAAGTCATCGTCGAGCTGAAGTCGCGCGGCTTCACCATCGTGCTGGTCGAGCAGAACTTCCGTTTTGCCGCGCCGCTGGCCGACCGCCACTACGTGCTCGAGCACGGGGAAATTATCGCCACCATCAGCGCCGAGGAACTGCCCGGCCGCATGGACTGGCTGCACCAGACGCTTGGGGTCTGAGCGGGATGCCGCGCAGCCCTGCGTATCACAACCGAGAAGGAAGAGACGGGAGATCATGATGCAGATGAAGAAGCTGACGACCCTGGCCTGCGCGGCCGCCTTTGCAACGCTGTCCGGTGCCGCGAGTGCGCAGATTTCCGGCAACACGGTGAAGATCGCCGTGCTGACCGACATGTCGGGCACTTACTCCGACGTGGCCGGGCCGGGCGCGGTGCTCGCCACCCAGATGGCGATCGACGACTTCATCGCCGAGGCCAAGCCGGCGTTCAAGGTCGAGATGGTGTCCGCCGACCACCAGAACAAGGCCGACATCGCATCGAACAGGGCGCGCCAGTGGTTCGAGCGCGACGGCGTCGACACCGTGACCGAGCTGGTGACGACTTCCACTGCGCTGGCGGTGATGAAGATCGCCAAGGAAATGGACCGCGTCGCGCTGATGAGCGGCCCGGCGTCCACGCCGATCACCAACGAGCAGTGCAACGACCGCACCGTGCATTACACCTACGACACCTATTCGCTGGCCAACGGTACGGCCAAGGCGGTGACGCAGCAGGGCGGCAAGAACTGGTTCTTCCTGACCGCCGACTACGCCTTCGGCCAGTCGCTGGAAAAAGATTCGTCGGCAGTCGTCGTCGCCAACGGCGGCAAGGTGCTGGGCTCGGTGCGCCATCCCTTCCCGGCCTCCGATTTCTCGTCCTTCCTGCTGCAGGCGCAGGCTTCGGGCGCGCAGATCATCGGCCTCGCCAACGCCGGTGCCGACACCACCAATGCGATCAAGCAGGCCGCCGAGTTCGGCATCACGCCCAAGCAGCAACTGGCCGGCCTGCTGATGTTCATCTCCGACGTGCATTCGCTGGGCTTGCAGAACGCCCAGACCATGTACCTGACCACCGGCTTCTACTGGGATTTCGACGATGGCACCCGGGCCTGGTCGAAGCGCTTCTTCGACAAGCACAAGAAGATGCCGACGATGGTGCAGGCGGGCCAGTACTCGTCGGTGCTGCACTACCTGCGCGCGGTCAATGCCGTCGGCTCGGACGACGCGGGCAAGGTCATGGAGCAGATGAAGAAGACGCCGATCAACGACTTCTTCGCCAAGAACGGCCGTATCCGCGAGGATGGCCGCATGGTGCACGACATGTACCTGGCGCAGGTCAAGACGCCGGAAGAGTCGAAGGGGCCGTGGGACTACTACCACATCCGCGCGACGATTCCGGCCGAGGAAGCTTTCCTGCCCTTGTCCGAATCGGTCTGCCCGCTGGTGAAGAAGTGATCTGATCGCGGAAAGAACCGCACTTCGCTGCGCACCGGGACGGCTCGGCCGTTCCGGTGCGGGAGTCTCGTATGGAAATATTCGGTGTCCCCAGTGCGCTGCTCGGCAGCCAGTTGCTCGTCGGCCTGATCAACGGCTCGTTCTACGCCATCCTCAGCCTCGGCCTGGCGATCATCTTCGGCCTGCTCAACATCATCAACTTCGCCCATGGCGCGCAGTACATGATGGGGGCTTTCGTCGCCTGGATCGCGCTGACCAAGTTCGGCGTCAATTACTGGGTGGCGCTGTTTCTGTCGCCGATCATCATCGGCGCCCTGGGCGTGGTGATCGAGCGCACGATGCTGCGCAAGCTGTACAAGCTGGACCATCTTTACGGCCTGTTGCTGACCTTCGGCCTGGCGCTGATCTTCGAAGGCCTGTTCCGCGACCAGTACGGCATCTCCGGCCAGTCCTATCCGGTGCCTGAACTGCTGCAAGGGGGCGTCAACCTCGGCTTCATGTTCCTGCCGATCTATCGCGGCTGGGTCGTGGTGGCGGCGCTGACGGTGTGCTTCGGCACCTGGTTCGTCATCGAGAAGACCAAGCTCGGCGCCTATCTGCGCGCAGGTACCGAGAACCCGCAGATCGTGCAGGCGCTCGGCATCAACGTGCCGCTGCTGATCACTTTCACTTACGGCTTCGGCGTCGCGCTGGCGGCGTTCGCCGGGGTGCTGGCGGCGCCGGTCTACCAGGTGAATCCGCTGATGGGCGCCAACCTGATCATCGTCGTGTTCGCCGTGGTGGTGATCGGCGGCATGGGTTCGATCATGGGCTCCATCCTGACCGGCCTCGGCCTCGGCCTGATCGAGGGCCTGACACGGGTGTTCTACCCCGAGGCTTCGGCGGTGGTGGTGTTCGTGATCATGGTGATCGTGCTGCTGGTGCGGCCGGCCGGTCTGTTCGGCAAGGCGGCTTGAGCGAACAGGGAAAGAGACAGGGAAAAGAGACAGATGAACAACACGAACTCGATGTTCGCCCGCGCCATGCCGCTGCTGTTCGGCGTGCTGTTCGTGATCGGGCTGGTGGCGCCGTTCGCGGTATATCCGACCTTTCTGATGAAGATCCTGTGTTTCGGCTTGTTCGCCTGCGCGTTCAACCTGCTGCTGGGCTTCGTCGGGCTGCTGTCCTTCGGCCACGCGGCCTTTCTCGGCTCGGCGGGCTACATCTGCGGCATGCTGGTGCGCGACCTCGGCGTGACGCCCGAAGTCGGCGTCATCGGCGGCACGCTGGCGGCAGGGGCGCTGGGCTGGGTGTTCGGCGTGCTGGCGATCCGGCGCACCGGCATCTACTTCGCCATGATCACGCTGGCGCTGTCGCAGATGGTGTATTTCATCGTGCTGCAATGGAAGGCGACCGGCGGCGAGGACGGCCTGCAGGGCGTGCCGCGCGGCCACCTGTTCGGCATCATCGACCTGTCGAACAACATCGCCATGTATTACTTTGTGTTCGCGGTGTTCTGCATCGGCTTCGCGATCATCTACCGCGCCATCCACTCGCCTTTCGGCCAGATACTGAAGGCGATCCGCGAGAATGAGCCGCGCGCGGTGTCGCTCGGCTACGACGTGGCCAAGTTCAAGCTGCTGGCCTTCGTGTTGTCGGCCTCGCTCGCCGGCCTGGCCGGCGCAACCAAGACCCTGGTGTTCCAGCTCGCGTCGCTGACCGACGTGCATTGGCACATGTCGGGCGAGGTGGTGCTGATGACGCTGCTCGGCGGCTTGGGCACCATCCTCGGCCCCTTGGTCGGCGCCGCCACCATCGTCTCGCTGCAGACCGAACTGGCCGACTCCGTGGGCTCGTGGGTCACCGTGATCATGGGCGTGATCTTCGTCGTCTGCGTGCTGCTGTTCCGCCGCGGCATCGTCGGTGAGCTGCAGGCGCTGATCCAGCGCGCGGGTATCCGCTAAGCGTCCTTCGCCGGGGCGGCGGGCGCCCCCCGCCCCTCGGCACGCCGCAGCATGGGGTAGGCGAGGGCGTGGTAGAGCGGCACCGGCGCCACCGAGCGCGAGACGCCGTGGGTGACCACGGCGGTCGCCATCAGCGGCAGCAGCATCTCGTGGTTGGCGGTCATTTCCATGACGATGACGAAGGAGGTGATGGGCGTCTGCGTCATCGCCGCCAGGAAGGCCACCATGCCCAGCACCATGATGGCGGCGTCGATCTCGGCGCCGCCCGGCAGCAGGGCGGCGATGTCCGAACCCAGGCCGGCGCCGACCGCGAGCGCGGGAGCGAAGATGCCGCCCGGAATGCGCGACACGAAAGCGAGCCAGATCACGGCCAGCTTGACCAGGAAGAACAGCATCGGCAGCGCCGCCGAACCTTCCAGCGCAGCCTTGGATTCGGCGTAGCCCGTACCATAGGTGATGCCGCCGCTGGCCAGGCCGATGATGCCCGTCGCCAGGCCGCAGGCGGCGGCGAAGGCCACCGGGCGCGACTGTGCGAACACGCCGAGCCGGCCCGGCAGGCCGCGCACCGAGGCGATCAGCAGGCGTGAGAAACCGCCGCCCAGCAAACCGCCGGCGATGCCGCAGGCCAGCACCGGCCAGATGCCGTCGGGCCAGCTCAGCGCCGCCGGGGTGCGGCCGAAATAGGTGTAGTTGCCCAGTACCGCCAGCGACATCAGGCCGGCGAAGATCACCGCGGTCAGCGTGGTGCTGTTGGCGTTGAACACCCGGTGGCGGCACATTTCCTCGATCGCGAACATGATGCCGCCGAGCGGGGTGTTGAACGCCGCTGCGATGCCCGCGCCGCTGCCGGCGACGATCAGGTCTCGGCTGGAGGCGATGCGCCGGTGCCGGCGTTTCGCCAGCAGGTGCATCACCGAGGCGCCGACCTGCACCGAGGGCCCTTCGCGGCCGATCGAGGCACCCGACAGCAGGCCGCCCAGCGTCAGCACCACCTTGGCCAGCGCGATCCGCAGCGACAGGAACTGCCGCCGCACCCTGCGATCGTCCGACAGCGACGCGGCAATGGCCTGGGGGATGCCGCTGCCTTCGGTGCCCGGAAACAGCCGGCGCGAAAGCCACGCCACGACGGCAAAGCCGGCCGGTGCCACCAGCAGCGTCAGCCAGGGGCGCTCCTGCATGAAGTGGGCATGCGCTTCGATCGCCATGTCGGCGCCGAGTGCGAAGCCGATCGCGATCAGGCCGGCGAACAGGGCTGCGCCGACCAGCAGCAGGCGCTTGTGCCAGCGCCGCATGGAGAGCCAGGGCAGGGCGTAGCGGCGACCGCCGCGGGCGAGGCTGCGGAGCCGGTTCGAAGAGGATGGGCGGGGGGAACCGGCGGGCGGAAGAGGCGGCGGACTGTCCATGTTCAGGCGGTGGGAGTGGCATGTCGGCCACATGATGCGGCGATGCGACATCCCCACCATGCGGAAGGTGGACGATACCGCTACCATGCGGGCGCAAACGTGCGGTTTTGCAGTAATTTTGACAATACTGATTCAGGCAAATATAGTTGGAGCGATAAATCAAATGGCGGAAACGCAACAGAAGACCAAGAAATCCGCACCCCCGGCGACACCTCTGTCCGTCCTTCAGCGTTTCAGGGTTCTGATCCGCACGGCCCAGCGGCATTCCCAGTGGATCGAACGTCAGAGCGGAGTGACTGGGGCGCAGCTTTGGGTCTTGCAGGAATTGATCGAATCGCCGGGTTTGCGTGTCGGGGAACTGGCCAAGCGGATGGCGCTGCATCAGTCGACGGCATCCAACATGGTGGATCGCCTCGAAACCAGCGGCCTGATCCGCAAGGAGCGCACCAGCGCCGACCAGCGTGTGGTGAGGCTGTACCTGACAGACGAGGGGCAGGCCATGCTCGGGCGGGCGCCGTCGCCGGCCAGGGGCGTGCTGGTCGAAGGGCTTCGCCTGCTCGATGCGGAAGAACTGCAGCGCCTGCAGAACGAGCTGGACGGGCTCCTGTTGCAGATTCGCGACCTGGACGAAGGTTTCGGCATGCAGCCCCTGCCGTTTACCGAATGAGTTTCACTGTGTCGGGGTGCCTGGCGCCGCGGATGCAGACAGCAGCTTGAGCGGCCTTCGGGCCGCTCTTTTTTTGGCCGTCGATTCGGCCTTTCATGCTGCCCGGCGGCTGCCGGAAACGGATTCGTGCTTTCCAGGCAGCCGGGAGTGGCAGTATATTGCTGCCGTGCACAATCCTATCGACGGGGATGAATCATGCAGACGACGGCTGTCATCGACCATATCGTCCGGTGGCTGAGGGACTACGCTGTAAAAGCCGGTGTGAACGGCTTCGTGGTGGGCGTATCCGGCGGCATCGATTCCGCCGTGGTTTCCACGCTGGCTGCCAGGACCGGTCTGCAGACGCTGGTGCTGGAAATGCCGATTCGCCAGAAGCCGGACCAGGTCAATCGCGCCCAGGAACACATCGGCCAACTGAGAGAGCGTTTCAGCAATGTGGAAGAGCAGTGGGTCGACCTGAGTGCGACTTTCGATGCCTTCATCCGCGCAGTCGGCATCGACGATGAGAGCCAGCCGCACACGCATCTGGCGCTGGCCAACGCCCGCAGCCGCCTGCGCATGATCGCGCTGTACTACCATGCCCAGCAGCGCGGCCTGCTGGTGACCGGCACCGGCAACAAGGTCGAGGATTTCGGCGTCGGCTTCTTCACCAAGTACGGTGATGGCGGCGTGGATATCAGCCCGATCGCCGATTTGCTCAAGACCCAGGTCTATGAACTGGCCAGGGCGCTGGATGTGCCGCAGAGCATCCAGGATGCGGCGCCGACCGACGGCTTGTGGGATACCGACAGGGCCGACGAAGAGCAGATGGGCGCCAGCTACCCCGAGCTGGAATGGGCGATGTCGGTGTACGACAGCCACCGCGCCGAGGATTTCGATGGCCGCGAACGGGAAGTGTTCGAGATTTACCACCGCCTGCACCGCGCCATGCAGCACAAGATCAATCCGATTCCGGTGTGCGCCATTCCGCCGGAGTTGCTGCGTTGAGCTGAAACGGCGGCCGGAAGTTGCCAGGAACGCCTGGTTGCCGGCTCATCGCCGGGCGGGAGAGTTCCCTGCGCAGAGTGAATGCACCAGAAATTCCTGGTCACATGAGCGGCGGATCGATTTCCCGTTCAATGGACGCTGGTTTTCGAGAACACGTTGAGCACGACGACGCCGGCGACGATCAGGCCGATGCCGATCAGGCCGGCGGCGTCGAGCCGCTGGCCGAACATCAGCCAGGCGATGAGCGAGATCAGCGCCACGCCGACGCCGGACCAGATCGCGTAGGCGACGCCCACGGGAATCGACCTGAGCGTCAGCGACAGGAAGAAGAACGACAGGCCGTAGCCGGCCACCGACAAGGCGGAGGGCCATAGCCTGGTGAAGCCATCGCTGGCCTTCAGCGATGAAGTCGCGATCACCTCGGCGACGATGGCGATCGCTAGATACATCCACGTCATGGGTTGTTCCGATCGGCGGAAGGCGGGCTCTGCGTCGTGCCTGCCTTCATTCCGCCCGAAGGCTCACCAGAGCTGCCACCACGGCTTGTCGCTCTCGGGGCCGCCGGAGAAATAGACGCTGTCGGGGAAGTTGGTGCGCATCACCCGGTCGGCGTCGTCACGTAGCTGGGTCATGCCGAGCGCATCGTAGCTCTTGACCAGCAGGAACAGAGCTTCTTCGTTGGCGGGCGCCTGGGGGAAATTGGCCACTGCCGTCTGGGCGCGATTGATCGCTGCGACGTAGGCGCCGCGGTTGTAGTAGTAGCGCGCGACGTGGACTTCGTGCGCAGCGAGCGAATTGATCAGGTACTGCATGCGCGCCCGGGAGTCGTCCGCGTAGCGGCTTTCCGGGAAGCGCGTGACGAGGTCGCGGAAGCTCTCGAAGGCTTCGTGTGCGCCCTTCGGATCGCGTTCGGACAGGTCCTGGCGCGACAGGCCGGCGAGCAGGCCGAGGTCTTCGTTGAAATTCACCAGGCCCTTCAGGTAGTAGACGTAGTCCACGTTGGGATGGTTGGGGTGAAGCTTGATGAAGCGGTCCGCCGCGGCCAGTGCCAGCGCCTGCTCGCCCTGCTTGTAGTACGCATAGGCGACTTCGATCTGGGCCTGCTGTGCGTAACGGCCATAGGGATAGCGCGCTTCGAGTTTTTCGAACATCTGGATGGCGCGATCGTAGGCACCTTCGGACATCGAGGTCTTGGCTTCGGAATAGAGCCGCTGTGCGTTCCAGCCGGTCGTCTCGTCGATCTGCTCGGGCAGCAGACCGCAGCCGCCGAGCATCAGCGCGCCGATCAGCGCCGCTTTTCCCGCTACACTTCCAAGGGTGAACCTGGCCATCGAAAAAACTCGCGTGAATGAACGCGTCGATTATATAGCAGCGGACGAGCCGAACCCCCCCGCGGTGCAGACGATTCCTGTCGATCTGGCCGGGCTGCGGCTGGATCAGGCGCTCGCCCGGCTTTTTCCCGAGCATTCCCGCAGCCGCCTGCAGGCCTGGCTGAAGGAGGGGCGCATCCGCGTCGATGGCGCGTCGCCCGATGCGCGCAGCAAAGTGCAAGGCGGCGAGTGCGTCGAACTCGATCCTGCTCCGGCCCCGACACCGGGGACCGAACAGCCCGAAGACATTCCGCTGCAGGTGGTGTTCGAAGACGCGCACCTGCTGGTGATCGACAAGCCTGCCGGGCTGGTGGTGCATCCGGGCAGCGGCAACTGGAGCGGAACCCTGCTCAATGCCTTGCTGCATCATGCCCCGGCGGTGGCGGAGGTGCCGCGCGCCGGCATCGTGCATCGGCTGGACAAGGACACCAGCGGCTTGCTGGTGGTGGCGAAGACGCTGCAGGCCCAGACCGATCTGGTCCGCCAGTTGCAGGCACGTACGGTGAAGCGGCATTACTGGGCCCTGGTGCAGGGGGTGCTGCATTCGGGCGGGAGCGTCGATGCACCGATCGGACGGCATCCGACGCAGCGCACGCGCATGGCAGTGGTCGGCAACGGGCGGCCGGCGTTGACCCATTACGCCGTGGTCGAGCGCTTTGCAAGAACGACACTGGTGGAGTGCCGGCTCGAAACGGGACGCACGCACCAGATCCGGGTGCATATGGCGCACATCGGCCACGCGCTGGTGGGCGATCCGGTCTATGGGGGGCGACGCTTGCCCGACCCCGCATGTGAAGGTTTTGTCCGCCAGGCCCTGCATGCCTTCCGGCTCGGCCTGCTGCATCCGGCCAGCGGAGAGTTCATGCAGTGGGAAGTGCCGATGGCAGCCGATTTCGCCGCGCTGCTGCAGCGCGTGAGGGCAGGAGCATGAGCAGGGTGATGAACGGAGCTTCCCCAGGCGTGATCCGGCCCGACTGGACCGCACCGGCGAACGTGCGGGCCTTGCTGACCACGCGCCTCGGCGGCTGCAGCCTGCCGCCTTATGACGGCTTCAACCTCGGCGAGCACGTCGGCGATGATCCGCAGGCGGTTGCGCGCAATCGGGCGATGCTGCGGGAATTGCTGCCGGCCGAACCCTCATGGCTGTCGCAGGTGCATGGCTGCGCAGTGGCCGATGCGGGCATACCGGCTGCGGACGTGCCGGTAGCCGATGCGGCGGTGGCGCGCGAGCCGGGGCGGGTCTGCGTCGTTATGACGGCCGACTGCCTGCCGGTGCTGTTCTGCGACGACGACGGTTCAGTGGTGGCGGCAGCCCACGCAGGCTGGCGAGGCCTGGCGGGCGGCGTGCTCGAGGCCACGATCGCGAAAATGGCAGTTTCGCCCACCCGCTTGCGGGCCTGGCTGGGGCCGGCGATCGGGCCCGGCAGCTTCGAGGTCGGCGATGAAGTGCGGGATGCCTTCGTCGCCGTGGATCCGGGCGCTGCGCAGGCCTTCGTTCCGACGCCGGCACCGGGGAAGTGGCTGGCGGACCTGTTCATGCTGGCGCGGAGACGCCTGCAGGCGGCGGGCGTCGGGCGCATCGAAGGCGGCGGCGTGTGCACGGTGAAGGACGTCGAGCGCTTCTACTCGTACCGCCGGGACCGGCACACCGGGCGCTTCGCCTCCATGGTCTGGCTGGAGCCGGCGGCGCAGGCCGTTTTGCGGGGAAGGGAAGCGTCGTGCGAGTGCGAAAAGCGTGCAGGCTATTGATCGGCGTCCGATTCGGCTCTATCGTTGAGCCCTCTCGATTCACGCTCGCGCTGGCGACGCCGCCGCGTCGGTGTTCCGAACAGCCAGAAGAACAACGCCATTGGAGCAAGACCGAAAAAAATGAAGGTCAACACGCCCCCCACGACCGTGTTTTCGGTAATGCTTGCCAGCAGCGCGACATAAAGCCAGGCGATTGCGATAAGGTACATGGCGCCATTCTACCGCCCGGTCCGGCCGGGGTAGTCGGGCGCTGACAATAAGGCAAACCCGGGCGCAGGCATGCTGTTGCCCGTGGATAGAGGAGATGAGAATGTCGGATTCCGCAGGCAGTCAGTCGACGGCAGGCATCCAGGCGATGCTGGCCGCTGGCCAGGCCATGGCGCAGAACTTCTTCGATGCGCTGGCGCGCCAGCAGGTTGCGATGCAGGATTCTTCGGGTGTCGCAGTACCCAAGCTGCCGATGCCGGAGTCCGCTGAAGTGGCGCGCATGCAGCAGGCGTTCGCCGAAAAGCATGTGGCGCTGTGGTCGTCGATCCTTGCGCGCAAGCCTGGCGGCGAAGCCGCGCCGGTGGTGCAGCCGGAGCCGGGCGATCGCCGCTTCAACGCGCCGGAATGGTCCGAGAGTCCCGTATTCGATTACGTCCGCCAGGCCTATCTGCTGAACGCCGGTTTCCTAAAGGAGATGGCCGACGCGCTGCCGATCGCGGACGGGCGTGCGAAATCGCGCATCCAGTTCCTGACCCGCCAGTACATCGAGGCGCTGGCGCCGACCAATTTCGCTGCGACCAACCCCGAGTTCATCAAGACCGCGATCGAGACCAAGGGCGAGAGCATCGCGCGCGGCGTGCGCAACATGCTCGGCGACCTCGAGAAGGGGCGCATCTCGATGACCGACGATGAAGCCTTCGAGGTCGGGCGCAATCTCGCGCTGACGCCCGGGTCGGTGATCTTCGAAAACGAGCTGATGCAACTGATCCAGTACTCACCGCTGACCGAGAAGGTCGCGCAAGTGCCGCTGCTGATCATTCCGCCTTGCATCAACAAGTTCTACATCATGGATCTCCAGCCGGAGAACTCCCTGGTGCGCTTCGTCGTCGAGCAGGGCTTCACGGTGTTCCTGGTGTCGTGGAAGAATCCGCGTCCCGAGACCGGTGGCCGCCATACCTGGGACGACTACCTCGAGAAGGGGCCGTTGACGGCGCTCGAGATCGTGCGTTCGGTGACGCGGGTCAAGAAGCCGAACGTGCTCGGCTTCTGCGTTGGCGGCACCTTGCTCACGTCCGCACTGGCGGTGGCGCGTGCCAGGGGCGAGGAGCCGGTCGCCAGCCTGACCTTGATGACGACCCTGCTCGACTTCGCCGATGCCGGCGAGATCGGCTGCCTGGTCGACGAGGCGAGCGTCGCGACCCGCGAGGCCACGATCGGCAAGGGCGGAGTGCTGCGTGGCCAGGAACTGGCCAATGTGTTCTCGTCCCTGCGCGCAAACGACCTGATCTGGCAGTATGTCGTCGGCAACTACCTGAAGGGCAACAAACCCCAGGCTTTCGACCTGTTGTACTGGAACTCCGATTCGACCAACCTGCCCGGACCCTTCCTGGCTTGGTACCTGCGCAACATGTATCTCGAGAACAATCTGCGCGTGCCCGGCAAGCTCAAGATGCTGGGCGAAAAGGTCGACCTCGCGAAGGTGGACATGCCGGCCTACCTGATGGCAGCGCGCGAGGATCACATCGTGCCGTGGAAGAGTGCCTATCTGGCGCGCAACCTGCTCGGCGGCGACACGACCTTCGTGCTCGGGGCCAGCGGCCACATCGCCGGGGCGATCAATCCGGCTTCGAAAAACCGCCGCAGCTACTGGACTTCCGATGCCCGCCCGACCGATCCGGACGAGTGGCTGGAGCAGGCCGGCGAGCAGAAGGGTAGCTGGTGGTTGCACTGGAGCGAATGGCTGAGGCAGCATGGCGGCAAGCAGGTCGCCGCGCGCGGCCGTCTGGGCAGTACCAAGTACGAGCCGATCGAACCCGCACCGGGACGCTACGTGAAGGAGCGTGCCTGAGCGTTGATCAACGGGACCGCAGTGAGTGGGGAGGGCGCTGCCCGGTCCATGTTCCACCCGCCCCCATAAGAACCCCAATTAGGGAGAGGAGAAATTCATGTCGAGAGTTGCACTGGTCACTGGCGGTATGGGCGGTCTGGGCGAGGCCATCTGCATCAAGCTCGCAGCACTGGGCTACAAGGTCGTCACCACCCACTCGCCGGGCAACAGCAAGGCGGCCGATTGGCTGCAAACGATGAACAACATGGGCTATGGCTTCAAGGCCTATCCTTGTGATGTCGCCGACTTCGATTCCGCCAAGGCCTGCGTCGAGCAGGTGACGGCAGAGGTCGGTCCGGTGGATGTGCTGGTGAACAACGCCGGCATCACCCGCGACATGACCTTCAAGAAGATGAGCAAGGCCGACTGGGATGCGGTCATCAGCACCAACCTCGATTCGGTGTTCAACATGACCAAGCAGGTCATGGACGGCATGGTCGAGCGCAAGTGGGGCCGCGTCATCAACGTGTCGTCGGTCAACGGCCAGAAGGGCGCTTTCGGTCAGACCAACTATGCGGCTGCCAAGGCCGGCATGCACGGCTTCACCAAGGCGCTGGCGCTCGAAGTGGCGCGCAACGGCGTGACGGTCAACACGATCTCGCCGGGCTACATCGGCACCAAGATGGTGATGGCGATTCCGCAGGAGATTCTCGACTCGAAGATCCTGCCGCAGATTCCCGTGTCCCGTCTGGGCAAGCCGGAAGAGATCGCCGGCCTGGTCGCCTACCTGTCCTCGGAAGAGGCCGCGTTCGTGACCGGCGCCAACATCTCCATCAACGGCGGCCAGCACATGTTCTGATCCGCATCTGCGGCCCTGTGCGTACAGGCGGCATGCCCCCGAAAGGGGCATGCCGCTTTTTTTTTGTCGCATCCCATTGCTCCGCGTATTGCGTTGCAGCAAAAATGGCCGGCAGTAGCTATAATGCAGGAGCAAAGCAGCTGATGCGCTGCCGCAAGAACGCCGAAGGGGCCGTCCGGATCGTGTTTCGTGATGGTTTCTCGGTCACGCAAACAAATCCAGAAGGATTTCAAGATGTCGCAGAAAATCGCTCTCGTCACCGGCGCCATGGGTGGTCTCGGCACCGCGATTTGTCAATCGCTGGCCAAGGACGGTATGAAGGTTGTGGCGAACTGCCTGCCCAATTTCGACCAGAAGGAAGCCTGGCTTTCCGCTCAGCGCGACCTGGGCTTCGATTTCGTCGCTGCGGAAGGCGACGTTTCCAACTATGAATCCTGCGCCGCAATGGTCGCCAAGATCGAAGCCGAAGTCGGCCCGATCGACGTGCTGGTCAACAACGCCGGCATCACCCGCGACAAGTTCTTCCCGAAGATGGAGAAGAGCCAGTGGGACGCGGTGATCAACACCAACCTCAACAGCCTGTTCAACGTCACCCACCACGTGTCCGCCAAGATGGCCGAGCGCGGCTGGGGCCGCATCGTCAATATCTCGTCGGTCAATGGCGTCAAGGGCCAGGCCGGCCAGACCAACTATTCCACCGCCAAGGCCGGCGTGCTGGGCTTCACCAAGGCGCTGGCGGCCGAACTGGCCACCAAGGGCGTGACGGTCAATGCGATCGCACCGGGCTACATCGGTACCGAGATGGTCATGGCCATCCGCGAGGACATCCGCCAGAGCATCATCGACACCGTGCCGATGAAGCGCCTGGGCCGTCCGGACGAGATCGGCGACCTGTGCGCCTACCTGGCATCCGACAAGGCCGGCTACATCACCGGCGCCACCATCAACATCAACGGTGGCCTGCACATGTGCTGATGCTGCACCGTGCCATGCGCGAAATCACGGAACCCCGTCGGAAGGCGGGGTTTCGTTTTCGCAGCGCGATATAATCAGAGTTGACATTCAAGACCAAAGAGCGGAGTGGCCGCCGCCGAGGAGATGGGGAAATGCCCGAGCAGTCGCGCCTAATTAAGAAGTATCCGAACCGCCGTCTGTACGATACCCGCACCAGTTCGTACATCACGCTTGCCGACGTCAAGGAACTCGTCCTCAATCACGAGGAGTTCCTGGTCGTCGATGCCAAGACCAACGAGGATCTGACACGCAGCATCCTGCTGCAGATCATTCTGGAAGAGGAGGCGGGCGGGGCGCCGATGTTCACCAGCGACCTGCTGGCGCACATGATCCGCTTCTATGGCAACGCCATGCAGGGCATGATGGGGAAGTACCTTGAGAACAACATCAAGGCCTTCACCGACATGCAGGGCAAGCTACAGGAGCAGGCACGCTCGATCTACGGCGAGAACAGTCCCGTCGGCCAGGATCTCTGGGCCCAGTTCCTCAACTTCCAGGGGCCGGCGCTGCAGAGCATGATGGGCGCCTACGTCGACCAGTCCAAGAAGATGTTCGAGCAGATGCAGGAACAGCTCGAAAGCCAGACGCGCAACATGTTCACCGGGTTCAAATTCCCGAATTACGGTGCGCAGGGCGACGAAGCCCCGCCTACCAACCGCCCGGCTTCCGACAAGAGCGGTTCACACAGATAAGAAAACGAGCTTGCGCAGGCTTGCCCTGCGCCGACCCCGACAGGCCAATCCAGCATGAGCACTTTCAAGACCCCGGACCTGCCGCGTGTCGGCTTCGTATCACTCGGCTGTCCGAAGGCAACGGTCGACTCCGAACACATCCTGACCCGGCTGCGTGCCGAGGGCTACGCCATCACCGGTACCTATGACGACGCCGATCTCGTCGTCGTCAATACCTGCGGCTTCATCGACGCCGCGGTCGAGGAATCGCTCGACGCCATCGGCGAAGCCCTGAACGAGAACGGCAAGGTCATCGTCACCGGCTGTCTGGGGGCGAAGGACGACGTGGTGCTGGCCGCCCATCCGCAGGTGCTGGCGGTGACCGGCCCGCATGCCACCGAAGAGGTGATGCACGCGGTGCATAAGCACCTGCCCAAGCCGCACGACCCCTTCACCGACCTGGTGCCGCCACAAGGCATCCGCCTGACGCCGCAGCACTACGCCTATCTGAAGATTTCCGAAGGCTGCAACCATCGCTGCACCTTCTGCATCATCCCGTCGATGCGCGGCGATCTCGTCAGCCGTCCGATCCACGAGGTGATGCGCGAGGCCGAGGCGCTGGCCGCATCCGGGGTCAAGGAGATCCTGGTCATCTCGCAGGACACCTCGGCCTACGGCGTCGACGTCAAGTACCGTACCGGCTTCTGGGGCGGCAAGCCGCTCAAGACCAAGCTCTACGATCTCGCCAAGGCGCTGGGCGAGCTCGGCATCTGGATCCGCATGCACTATGTGTATCCCTATCCGAGCGTCGACGAACTGATCCCGCTGATGGCCGAAGGCAAGATACTGCCTTACCTCGATGTGCCCTTCCAGCATGCCAGCCCGCGTATCCTGAAGGCGATGAAGCGCCCGGCCAATGCCGAGAACGTGCTCGAGCGCGTGCGCAAATGGCGCAGCATCTGCCCGGAGCTGACGATCCGCTCGACCTTCATCACCGGCTTCCCGGGCGAGACCGAGGAAGACTTTGAGATGCTGCTGAACTTCCTCGAGGAAGCCCAGCTCGATCGCGTCGGCGCCTTCGCCTATTCCCCGGTGGAAGGGGCGGCAGCCAATGAACTGGAAGGCGCGGTGCCGGACGAGGTGCGCGAGGAGCGCCGCGCGCGCCTGATGGACTTCCAGGAGGACATCTCCACCCAGCGCCTCGAAGCGCGGATCGGCCGCGAGATGACGGTGCTGGTCGACGACATCGACGAGGAAGGCGCGCTGGCCAGGTCGCCCGGGGATGCGCCGGAGATCGACGGCCTGGTGATCATCCCGGATGCCGAAGGCCTCGCGACAGGCGACTTCGTTCGCGTGCGGATCACCGATTGCGATGTCCACGATCTCTACGCCGAGCGGCTCGACTGATGTTGCGGCCGGCGTCAGGGTGATCCGCCATGGATGAGCCTGATCCGCAGGCGCCGGCCAAGCCGCGCGTCAAGCCGCTCCACCGGCACGAGCCGGTCATCGGCCTTGCGCTGGGCAGCGGCGCGGCGCGCGGATGGGCCCATCTCGGCGTGCTGCGGGCGCTGGCGGAGGAGGGCGTCCGGCCCCGGATCATCTGCGGCTGCTCGATCGGTGCTTTCGTCGGTGCTGCCGCAGCGTCGGGCGATCTCGACAAGCTCACCCAGTGGGCGGAAACGCTCAAATGGCAGGACGTGGTCTCCCTGCTCGACGTGTCGCTGCGCGGCGGGCTGATCAAGGGCGACAAGCTCATCGGTTTCTTCGAGCGCAACTTCGTCGACCGGGATTTTTCCGAACTGGAAACCCGCTTCGCCTGCGTCGCCACCGAACTGACGAGCGGACGCGAAATCTGGCTGCAGGAAGGCAGTGTCTCCGCGGCAGTACGTGCCTCGATCGCCTTGCCGGGATTGATGACGCCGGTGATGCACGAAGGACGCCTGCTGGTCGATGGCGGCCTGGTCAATCCCGTGCCGGTGTCGCTGTGCCGGGCGATGGGGGCCGACATCGTGATCGCCGTCGATCTCGGCTCGGACATGGTCGGCCGTGCTTTCCAGCGGGCCGCGATCGAGCCGACACCGTCGGAAGAAACCGAAGCCGGCTGGAGCGAACGCCTGCTGTCGCGATTCGGCTTCGGCAACGGCAACGGTAATGGCAGCGGCGAGGAAGCGGCGCCGTCGCTGATATCGGTCATCAGTTCGAGCATCAACATCATGCAGGTGCGGATTGCGCGCAGCCGCCTGGCGGGGGAGCCGGCGGACGTCATGATTTCGCCGCGCGTCGGCCAGCTCGGCCTGATGGATTACCACCGCGCTGCGGAAGCGCTGGCCGAAGGTGAAGCGGCAGTGATGCGCATGCGGCCCCTGCTGCGCTATGTACTGGGTCACGATGCCGATTGAACATCGCCGGATGGCTGGCAGCCTCGTCCGCGCGGAACGCTGAGCTGGAGCTTGGACATGGATGAGTTCGTTCAGGAACTGCAGCGGATCGTCGGCGACCGCCATGTGCTCACCGATGCCGAAGACACCGCTCCCTACGTCGTTGATTGGCGTGGCCGCTACAAGGGGGCGGCACGTGCAGTGGTGCTGCCGGCGACGACGCAGGAGCTTGCCGCGGTGGTGCGCCTGTGTGCCGCGGCGTACGTGCCGATGGTGCCGCAGGGCGGCAATACCGGCTTGTGCGGCGGCGCGACGCCATTGAACGACGGGCGTGCGGTGGTGCTGAGCTTGAGGCGGCTCGATCGCATCCGCGCCATCGATGCCGACAACAATACCGTCACGATGGAGGCGGGCTGCACCCTGATGAGTGTGCAGCAGGCCGCCGCCGCCGCGGATCGGCTGTTCCCGCTGTCGCTCGCGTCCGAGGGAAGCTGCACGATCGGGGGCAATCTGTCGACCAACGCCGGCGGCGTGCAGGTCCTGCGCTACGGCAACATGCGTGAACTCGTGCTCGGGCTGGAGGTTGTGCTGCCCGATGGCCGCATCTGGGATGGCCTGCGCGGCTTGCGCAAGGACAACACCGGCTACGATCTGAAGCAGCTTTTCGTCGGTGCGGAAGGGACGCTGGGCCTGATCACCGCCGCGGTGCTGAAGCTGTTTCCGGCGATACGCAGCCGCTCGACGGCCTGGATCGCGGTGCCGGACCCGCAGGCGGCGGTCGGTCTGCTCGGCTTGATGCGTGATGCCTGTGGCGACCGGGTGACGGCTTTCGAACTGGTCGGCCGCAGCGCGCTCGAGCTGGTGCTGGCGCATATCCCGGACATGCGGGCGCCGCTGCCGTTCGAGGCGGAGTGGAGCGTGCTGCTCGAACTGTCGGACAGTGCCGATATGTCCCTCGATGAGCTACTCGCCCGGGCGCTTGCGCTGGCCGTCGAACGGGGGCTGGCGATCGACGGCGTGATCGCGGCCAGTCTTGCTCAGGCACATGCCTTGTGGGCCCTGCGCGAGAACATCTCGGAGGCCCAGCGGATCGAGGGCTTCAGCATCAAGCACGATGTTTCCGTGCCGGTGAGCCGCATCCCGCTGTTCCTCGAACGCGCCCGCATCGCCCTGCGGGCCGTCTGGTCCGATGTGCGCATCGTCGCTTTCGGCCATATCGGCGACGGCAACCTGCACTACAATCTGTCGAAACCCCAGGCGGCCGACAACCAGGAGTTCATGTCCCGGACGTCCGAAGCGAACCGGATCGTGCACGATCTCGTCGCCGAACTCGGCGGCTCCATTTCGGCGGAACACGGGCTGGGGCAGCTCAAGCGTGAGCTGCTGCCGCGCTACAAGTCGCCGGTGGAAATCGACATGATGAGGGCGGTCAAGCAGGCTCTCGACCCGGGCGGCTTGATGAATCCGGGAAAGGTGCTGCCACCTGAAGAAAAGAAGGCTTGAAGCTGAAATTGGTGTTTACAGACCGAAATCTGCATCCTATAATTCGCGCTCTTCGGTGACGGGGGTATAGCTCAGCTGGGAGAGCGCTTGCATGGCATGCAAGAGGTCAGCGGTTCGATCCCGCTTACCTCCACCAAACGAAGTGAAGTTTTGCAGCACCGTAGTCCCCATCGTCTAGAGGCCTAGGACACCGCCCTTTCACGGCGATAACCGGGGTTCGAAT
>NZ_JANUXN010000007.1:84494-175403 GCF_025699485.1 Thauera carbonicopians
TAGCTCAGCTGGGAGAGCGCTTGCATGGCATGCAAGAGGTCAGCGGTTCGATCCCGCTTACCTCCACCAAACGAAGTAGAGTAGTTTTGCAGCACCGTAGTCCCCATCGTCTAGAGGCCTAGGACACCGCCCTTTCACGGCGATAACCGGGGTTCGAATCCCCGTGGGGACGCCATACAAGGCGTTTCAGCCCGAGTGGCTGGAAGGCAGGGCCGGCAGGAATGCCGGTTTCAGGTCAGTGCGGAGTGGTAGTTCAGTCGGTTAGAATACCGGCCTGTCACGCCGGGGGTCGCGGGTTCGAGTCCCGTCCACTCCGCCATCTCATGTCGTCAAAAAAAGGCTGCACAGCGTGTGCAGCCTTTTTTTGTGCCCATTGCACGCCGTTCCGGCGCAACGACGCTGCAAAGAAGAAAGCACTGCTGCGCGATCGGCCGGACCCGGTGTCCTGGTGACGCCTTTGCCTCGCGTGCCTGGCCGTCATGCCCGGCAGACGGGAAGCTGCACCCCATTGCGCAGCATGGCTTCGAATTCGTCCGCTGGCACTGGCTTGCTGATGTAATAGCCCTGGATCTCGTCGCACCGGTGCTCGCGCAGCAGCCGGCAGTGTTCCGCAGTCTCGACGCCCTCCGCGATCACCTTGAACCTGAGATTATGGGCCAGCATTATCACGGCGCGCACGATGGCGTCGTCGGCGGGTTCGGTGAGCATGTTGCGTACGAAGGACTGATCGATCTTCAGCGTATCCACCGGGAAGTGCTTCAGGTAGCTGAGGCTGGAGTAACCGGTGCCGAAGTCGTCGATGGACAGCTTCACGCCGGCATCCTTCAATCGGCCGAAGGTTGTGGTCACCTTGTCGACGTCCTGGGCGATCAGGCTCTCGGTCAGTTCCAGTTCGAGCAAGCCCGGTGCGAGCCCGGTCTCGCCGAGAATACCGAGCGTCCATTCGGCCACGTCATGTTGCAGGATCTGGCGCGCGGAGATGTTCACCGCCACCGTGGTGGCCGGCAGGCCTGCGGCGGACCACGCCTTGGCCTGCAGGCAGGCCGTTCGCAGTACCCAGTCGCTGATCGGCATGATCAGGCCCGAATCCTCGGCGACCGGAATGAAGCGGCTGGGCGGCACCATGCCGAACTCGGGATGCTGCCAGCGCAGCAGTGCCTCGCAGCCGATGATCGTGCCGTTCGCCAGGCTCAGCTTTGGCTGATAGACCAGTTGCAACTGGCCGGCGGCCGCGGCGCCGCGCAGCGAAGTCTCGAGCTTGACGCGCTGCTGGGTTTCCTCCCTCATTTCGTGCGTGAATCCCTGGTACATGTTGCGCCCCAGATTTTTCGCGCGGTACATGGCGATGTCGGAACTGCTGATCAGCGCCTCGGCCGTTGTGCCGTCGTGCGGAAACATGCTCAGGCCGACGCTGCCGGAAAGGTGGATTTCACGGCCCTGCACGACGAGCGGCTGCCGCAGCTTCTCGGTGATGGCTCGTGCCACGGCGTCGGCGTCGGCAGGCGTATGCAGGTCGGTCAGCAGGATCAGGAATTCGTCGCCGCCGTGGCGGGCGACGGTATCGCCTTTGCGCACCAGCGTCGCGAGCTGTTGTCCGGCCGCCTTGAGTACGGCGTCGCCGAAAGGATGGCCGTAGGCGTCGTTGACGACCTTGAAACGGTCGAGATCCAGGAGCAGCAGCGCGAGCGGCCGGCCCGTGCGGCCGGCATGCGCGATGGCCTGCTCCAGGTGGTCCTGGAGCAGGTTGCGGTTCGGCAGGTCGGTGAGCTCGTCGTGCGTGGCCAGGTAGCGCAGGCGCTGCTCGGCCTTCTTGCGCTCGGTGATGTCCTGGATCGCGCCCACCATGCACACGCCACGGCCCGCGGCATTGCGCAGTACGTAGCCGCGGTCGAACACGTCCGCGTAGCTGCCGTCCTTGCGGCGGAAGCGGAATTCATCGGTCCATGTATCGCCGCTGCCGGTGATGACGGAGCGGATGCGGGCGCTCACTCGATCGTGGTCGTCGGGATGAATCCGGGACGTCCACGACATGATCGCGGGTTCGATCTCCTCCGCGTCGTAGCCGAACTGGCGCTGGAAGTTCTCGTTCCACCAGATCGTGTCGCTTTCGAGATCCCAGTTCCACACCACGTCTCCGGTGGCGCGTGCGACAGCATGGAATCGTGCGAGGCTGTCCCGCACCGCCCGCTCGGCCCGCTTGCGCTCCGAAATGTCGGTACCGACGCCGACGAAACCCCGGGCACCATCGTGCTCGAAGCGCAGGCCGGTGAACAGGCAGGGAACCCGTTGCCCGTTCGGCAGCCGGTAGCTTGCCTCGAAATGGGCTTCTCCCTTGTCGAAGATCTCGGCGATCCTGTCCTTGACCAGCGCTCTTTCGTCTTCGGGAAAGAAATCCAGGGGATCGATACCCGCCAGGTCGTCGGCCGTGGCGCCGGTGATCAGTTCGAGGTTGCGATTCCAGCGCTGCAGCCGTGCGTTCTCGTCGCAGTGATAGAAGACGCCGGGCAGGCTGTTGAGCACGGCATCGGCATAATCGCGCTCCTGCTGCAGCCGCCGCTCGGCCATCTTGCGTGCCGAGACGTCGTTGATGATCAGCGTACGTATCGCCTGACCATCCTGATTCAGGGCGATGATGCGCAACTCTGCATCGAATGCACCGCGGGCGCCGAGAAAGCGGAACAGGCCGGTGCCCGTGGTGGCCAGGATCGCCGCCCAGTCGGCGGGGCCGTCGGGAGAAGACAGCACTTCCAGGATGGCGCGTCCGAGCACCTGCCTCCGTTCCAGGCCAAAAAGGTTCTCGGCTGCAGTGTTCCATTCGATGATGGCGAGGCCGTCGTCGAGACTGAAGATCGTCGTGTTCGTGGAGTCGAATATCGCGCCTTTCAATGCCAGCGAGGCCATCTGCTGCTCCTGGGCCTGCAGCAGCTTGGCGGTGTTCGCTGCGAGCTTGCCTTCCCGGTCCCGGATGGCCGCGGCCATGCGGTTGAGCGCTTCTTCCAGCAGTTGCGTTTCCCGGAAGCCCCCGGAGGCCGGGGTGATGCTCGGAGTGTTCTCCACATCGCTGCGGCCGATGGCGGTCACGCTGCGTTCCAGTGCGGTCAGTGGCTGTCCGAAGCGGCGTGCCAGGCGCACCGAGATCAGCACGAGGCCCAGCACCATCGCGAGCCCCATGCCGCTCACCTGATACAACTGGCGGCGCAGCGGGGCTTCGATCAGCGATGCTTCGCGCGATGCAATCACCATCCAGGACGAGCCGCCCTTGAGCTCGAAGCGGTGTGCGGCGGCCCAGCGGCGCTCCTCGCCCGCCTGGATTTTCCCCGTGAAGGAATGGGCGGCGGATGCAATCAGCGGCGCCAGTTCTTCCGGCACTGGCAAGGGTACGCGGCCCACCTGTGGGCCGCCCACCAGACGCGGCGCATCCCCCAACTCGACGATCTGGAGGCGGGCGTCGTATTCCTCGGCGATACCGGCCAGGAAGCGATTCAGCGCGGGGATATCGAAATCCGCATCCAGCACGCCGAGCAGCCTGCCGTCGTTGTCCCTGAGTGCTTTGACATAGCTGAAACCCCAGAGGGGGGCGGTGTCTGCTTCTTCGAAATGGATGATCCATCTGTACGACGCAATCCATCCGCCATCGGCCGGAGCCGTCAGGCCCGCGAGATAGAACGGGCGGGTTCGTGCATCGTAATCGTTGCTGGGACGTTCCTCGTGCAGGGAGAAGCCGCTCTCGGTCAGCCTGAAGTTGCGCGTGAACCTGTCGTCGGGGCGCGTGCCCGGAAAGAGCCAGAGCAGGATTTCGTCGGTACTGGTGCGCTCCAGGGTGCCGTATTCGCCGGCCGCGGGCAGGACGATGCCGAGATAGCTCAATTCGGGCCGCTGTTCGAATGCGGACAAGGAGCTTTCCAGGGCCGGGCGCAAGCCGGCACCGGTCGTTCCGGACACGTACAAGGCGCGCGCAGCCGAATCCACCGTCATTTCCGCCGCGGCGGCAAGAAGCCGCAGGCGCTCGATCGCCCGGTCGAGCGATTCATCGATCTTCTGCTGCGCCGCTTCTTCGGTGCTGGCGGCGCCTTGCCAGACCAGGATGGCAAGCAGGGCGAAGCCGAGCGCCAAGACCAGGCCGACGATGTCGAGCAGCAGCGCTCTTGCGAAGGATCGGTTCTGTCTGGCCATCACGAGGCTGGGCGTGCATATGCCTTATGGAATGAGGATCTGCGGTATCGGTGAGATCCAGGCTGCATGTGCAGTGTAACGGACGCGGCGGCAATACGGTGTGCATGAGCGCATTGCGACAGGGCAGGCTGGTGCCGGTGCGATTTATCCGCTAGAGTCGTTATCCATACGCCGCGGTATGGATTCGTTCCCCGGCGGCGGCTGCATGAATCGAAGTCCTGACTGGAGAATGAAAACGATGAGTATCGGCAAGATCGGTGTGGTGGGCGCCGGAACGATGGGCAACGGCATTGCTCAGGCCTGCGCGGTCTCGGGCCTGGACGTGGTGATGATGGATATCGGCGAAGCGCAGGTGCGGCGCGGTCTGGCGACGGTCGTTTCGAGCCTCGACCGTCTGATCAAGAAGGACAAGCTGAGCGCCGGGCAGAAGGATGCGGCGATGGCGCGCATCGCCACGGCGACCTCGGTGGATGCGCTCGGAGACTGCGATCTGGTCATCGAGGCGGCGACCGAGAACCTGCAACTGAAACTCGACCTCTTCGCCAGGCTCGATGCCGCCATGCGGCCCGATGCCATCCTGGCGAGCAATACCTCGTCGATCTCGATCACCAAGCTGGCGGCGGCGACTCGGCGGCCGAGCCAGGTGATCGGCATGCATTTCTTCAATCCGGTGCCGATGATGGCGCTGGTCGAACTGATCAGCGGCCTGCAGACCAGTTCTGAAACCTATGACAAGGTCGAGGCCTTCGCCGGAGTCCTGGGCAAGACGCCGGTCAAGGTGCGCAACAGCCCGGGCTTCGTCGTCAATCGCATGCTGTGCCCGATGATCAACGAAGCAATCTTCGCGCTCGGCGAAGGCCTGGCGACGGCAGCCGAGATCGACGAGGCGATGAAGCTGGGCTGCAACCATCCGATCGGCCCGCTGGCGCTGTGCGACCTGATCGGCCTCGACGTGGAGCTGGCGGTGATGCAGGTGCTGTTCGAAGGTTTCAAGGACCCGAAGTATCGCCCGGCGCCGCTGCTGGTGGAAATGGTGGAGGCCGGCTACCTGGGCCGCAAGAGCGGCAAGGGCTTCTTCGACTATTCCTGATCGGGCCGGTGTGGCGCCGGCGTCACAAGGGCGCCACGATCGCCGTGCAGAAAAGCGAACGCCACCCGAGGGGTGGCGTTCGTGCCTGGTGGGGCGGGAGAGTGCCGATCAGCCGCGGCCGGAGCGCATGGCGTCGAAGAACTCGGCGTTGCCCTTGGTGGCCTTGATCTTGTCGAGCAGGAATTCCATCGCATCGATGTCGTCCATGCCGTACAGCAGCTTGCGCAGGATCCAGACCTTCTGCAGCACGTCCGGCTTGAGCAGCAGCTCTTCGCGGCGGGTGCCCGAGCGGTTGACGTTGATCGCCGGATAGACGCGCTTTTCCGCCATGCGCCGGTCGAGGTGGAGCTCCATGTTGCCGGTGCCCTTGAACTCCTCGTAGATCACGTCGTCCATGCGGCTGCCGGTGTCGATCAGCGCGCTGGCGATGATGGTCAGCGAGCCGCCTTCCTCGATGTTGCGCGCGGCGCCGAAGAAGCGCTTGGGCTTCTGCAGCGCGTTGGCATCGACGCCGCCGGTCAGCACCTTGCCCGATGCCGGCACCACGGTGTTGTAGGCGCGTGCGAGGCGGGTCAGCGAGTCGAGCAGGATCACCACGTCGTACTTGTGCTCGGTCAGGCGCTTGGCCTTCTCGATCACCATCTCGGCGACCTGGACGTGGCGGGTGGCGGGTTCGTCGAAAGTCGAAGCCACGACTTCGCCCTTCACCGAACGCTGCATCTCCGTCACTTCTTCCGGGCGCTCGTCGATCAGCAGCACGATCAGCTTGACGTCGGGATGGTTGGACGTGATCGCATGGGCGATGTGTTGCAGCATCACCGTCTTGCCGCTCTTGGGCGGGGCGACGAGCAGGCCGCGCTGGCCCTTGCCGATCGGTGCGATCATGTCGATCACGCGGCTGGTGATGTTCTCCTCGCCGCGGATGTCGCGTTCGAGCTTCAGGCATTCCTGCGGGTGCAGGGGCGTGAGGTTCTCGAACAGGATCTTGCTCTTGCACTCTTCCGGCGGGCGGCCGTTGATGCGGTCGAGCTTGGTCAGCGCGAAGTAGCGCTCGCCGTCCTTCGGCGTGCGGATCTCGCCTTCGATCGTGTCGCCGGTGCGCAGGTTGAAGCGCCGGATCTGCGATGGCGAGACGTAGATGTCGTCGGTGCCGGCGAGATACGAGGTGTCGGGGGAGCGCAGGAAGCCGAAGCCGTCAGGCAGCACTTCGAGTGCGCCATCGCCACAGATCGGTTCGCCCTTGCGTGCACGGTTCTTCAGCAGCGCGAAGACGAGTTCCTGCTTGCGCAGCCTGTTCGCGCCTTCGACGCCGCTCTCCATGGCCATCTGCAGCAGTTCGCTGACGTGCAGGGCCTTGAGTTCGGACAGGTGAAGCGCGGGGACGCTGGCGTCGCGCGGCGTGGAGTTTTCCTCGCCGGCGTTCTCGACGTCGAACAGGTCGTCTTCGATCTGCGGATTCTGGGGGGAATTACCGTCGCGGTTGCGCGCGCCGCGGCGACGAGCGCGCGAAGCCCCGCGAGAACGGGCCGGAGACTGGTCCGGCTTAGATGTTGCTGTCAATGAAGGCGGTCAGTTGAGATTTGGAAAGGGCGCCCACTTTGGTCGCCTCGATGTTGCCGTTCTTGAACAGCATCAGCGTCGGAATGCCGCGGATGCCGTACTTGGCGGGGGTGTCCTGGTTTTCGTCGATGTTGAGCTTGGCGACCTTGAGCTTGCCGGCATAGTCCTTGGCGACGTCATCGAGGATCGGCGCGATCATCTTGCACGGACCGCACCATTCGGCCCAGTAATCGACCAGAACGGGGGTCTGGGACTGAAGCACTTCGGAGTCGAAGTTGCCGTCGGTCACATAGTGGATATGCTCGCTCATGATTCCTCACATCAGGGTGGCGGGTATGGACGAGGCAGAGGCGCCTCGTGGGGGTGCTGCGGGTATGGAGGGGTCAGGGCAGGCAGAGTCGCCCGGCCTGGAGAGAAGCAGAGAGCCTTCTCTCGAAGAATTTCGGCGAAACTTATGCTATGACGCGGCGCGCGTCAAGAGAATCGATGTGCCGAAAACGATGTTTCGCGCGCGAAGCGTGGTGAAAACGCAAACGGCTGCACTATATTGTCGTCTGCAGGGGCCCGAGCCCCGATCTGGTTGGAGAGAACGATGGCTTACGTAGTGACCGAATCCTGTATCCGTTGCAAATACACCGACTGCGTCGATGTCTGCCCGGTGGACTGCTTCCGTGAAGGCCCCAACTTCCTCGTCATCGATCCCGAGGAGTGCATCGACTGCACACTGTGCGTGGCCGAATGCCCGGTGGAGGCGATCTACGCCGAGGACGACGTGCCGGCGGACCAGCAGCAGTTCATCGCGCTGAATGCCGAGCTTTCGAAGCAGTGGAAGCCGATCGTCGAGCGCAAGGATTCCTTGCCGGATGCCGAGGAGTGGGCGCAGGTCAAGGGCAAGCTGGGCGAACTGAAGCGCTGATTCGCCGCAGTGGCAGGCGGCCGGGTGCCTTCCCGGTCATCGGCCGATGCTCTAAGATGGCGCATCGATGACGCGAATGATCCTCAGGGAGACGAGATGCTGGTTAGCGAAATTCTCGCGATCAAGGGCAAGGTGCTGTTCACCATTGCGCCGAACAAGAGTGTCGCTGAAGCGGTGGACATCATGGACGAGCAGGACGTCGGCTCGCTCGTGGTCTTCTCGCGTGGCCAGATGGTCGGCATGCTGACCTTCCGCGAAGTCCTGCAGGGGGTCCGGCGCGGCGCGGCGGACTGGCAGTCGCTCGCCGTCGAGGACGTCATGATCGCCGATCCGCAGACCGCGTCGCCGAACATGGAGATGGACGAACTGCGGCGCATGATGGTCGAGCATCACCAGCGTTATCTGCCGGTGATGGATGGGCATACCTTGCTCGGCGTCGTCAGCTTCCACGACGTCGCCAAGGCGGTGCTCGAGGAACAGAGCTTCGAGAACCGGATGTTGAAGAACTACATCCGCAATTGGCCTTCACAGGAAGAGGAGGGCTGAAACAGGCGAGGGGCTGAAAGGCCCAGAGCGGCGGCGGCCTCGTGTCGCCGCCCCTCCTGTGCGTGCCGTGCGAGGCACGCAGCATCCACGCTCCGCGACACATAACAGGAGCGGGATGGCAGTTGGAATGGAAGGCGGGGCCACGGGCTCCCGCCCGATGCCTTGGGAGGGCGGCAGGTCGAACCTGGTTCGACCCGCTTTTTTCCAACAAAAGGAGGAGATACCGTGGACAAGATCTGGCTGAAAAGCTACCCCGTCGGCGTGCCTGCCGAAATCGACATCAACGAGTTCCGCTCGCTGGTCGATCTCTTCGAGCAGGGTGTGCGCCGCTTCGCGTCGCGCACGGCCTACATCTGCATGGGCAAGGGCATCACCTACGCCGAGCTCGATCACCTGTCGGCACAGTTTGCCGGCTACCTGCAGGGGGAACTGAAGCTGCCTGCCGGTGCCCGCGTGGCACTGATGATGCCCAATCTGCTGCAGTATCCCGTCGCCCTGTTCGGCACCCTGCGCGCGGGTTATACCGTCGTCAACGTCAATCCGCTGTACACCGCGCGGGAACTCGAACACCAGTTGCAGGACGCGGGCGCGGACGCCATCGTCATCGTCGAGAATTTCGCCCATACGCTCGAGCAGGTGCGCGCGAAGGTAGCGGTGAAGCACGTGGTGGTCACCAGCCTCGGGGAGATGCTGGGCTTCCCGAAGTCGATGCTGGTCGATTTCGTCGTCCGCCGGGTGAAGAAGATGGTTCCGCCCTGGCGCCTCGACGGCGCGGTGCGCTTCAGCGATGCCCTGGCGAAAGGCGGGCGCCATCGCCTGCAGACAGTGGAACTGGGACATGAAGACATCGCCTTCCTCCAGTACACCGGGGGGACGACCGGCAAGGCCAAGGGCGCGATCCTGACCCACGGCAACATCGTCGCCAACCTTCAGCAGGCCCACGCCTGGATCGGCCCCTTCGTGAAGGAGGGCGAGGAAGTGATCATCACTGCGCTGCCGCTGTATCACATCTTCTCGCTGACGGCGAATTGCCTGACCTTCTTCAAGATCGGCGCAGTCAACGTGCTGATCACCAATCCGCGCGACATCCCCGGTTTCGTCAAGGAACTGGGCAAGCACAGGTTCACCGTCATCACCGGGGTCAATACCTTGTTCAACGCCTTGTTGAACAACCCCGATTTCGCCAGGCTCGACTTCTCGAACCTGCGTGTTTCCCTCGGGGGCGGCATGGCCGTGCAGCAGGTCGTTGCCGAAAAGTGGCGCAAGGTGACCGGGATTCCGCTGGTCGAGGCCTATGGCCTGACCGAAACCTCGCCTGCGGTCACGATCAATCCGCTCGATCTGCCCGAGTTCAACCATGCCATCGGCCTGCCCGTGCCTTCGACCGAAATCAGCATCCGCGACGATGCCGACATCGAGCAGCCGGTCGGTCAGCGCGGCGAGCTGTGCGTGCGCGGGCCGCAGGTGATGCGAGGCTACTGGCAGCTTCCCGAGGAGACCGCGCGCGCTTTCACGCCGGATGGCTTCCTGCGCACCGGCGACATCGCGGTGATCGACGACAAGGGCTTTATCTCGATCGTCGATCGCAAGAAGGACATGATCCTGGTATCGGGTTTCAACGTCTATCCGAACGAAGTCGAGGACGTCGTCGCCAGCCATCCGGGAGTGATGGAAGTGGCTGCGGTCGGGGTTCCTGACGAACGCAGCGGCGAGACGGTCAAGGTCTTCGTCGTGCGCAAGGATCCGAACCTGACCGAAAAGGAACTGATCGCCTACTGCCAGCAGAACCTGACCGGCTACAAGGTGCCTCACCGGATCGAGTTCCGCGACGAACTGCCCAAGAGCAACGTCGGCAAGATCCTGCGCCGGGAGCTGCGCGACGGGAACGCGTGACGTGCAAGCCCTGCGGTTCGGTACGGCCAGTTCGGCAGATCGAGACCGATGGCGTTTTTTTGCTCATAAAGCGCTTGTATTGGTGGCGCATTCGTGGTTTCATTCGAAGCGCAATTCATTTCGAGCCATCATGCGTTCCGTTTCCCGTTTCTTCTCCGTCGTGGTCGTAGCCGTACGCGTAGTAAGCGTAGGCATGCGCGCGTCGTAACGGGACAGAACACTCGAACTGCAGGATTCCAAACCCCCGTCGGCGCGCAAGCCCGGCGGGGGTTTTTGCATTCTGGAACCTCGCCGGTGATGTCGCTGAAACCAAGAAGGAGAACATCATGACTCAACTCACCGGCGCGCAACTGATCGTGCGCCTGCTCGAACGCCAGGGCGTGCAGACCATCGCCGGCCTGCCCGGCGGCGCCATCCTGCCGGTCTATGACGCCTTGTCGGCCAGCAGCATCCACCATGTTTTGGCACGCCACGAACAGGGTGCGGGCTTCATGGCCCAGGGCATGTCGCGCGTGTCCGGCGTGCCGCAGGTGTGCATCGCCTCCAGCGGCCCCGGCGCGACCAACCTCGTCACCGCGATTGCCGATGCCTGCCTGGACTCGATCCCGATGGTGGTCATCACCGGCCAGGTGCCGCAATCGATGATCGGCACGGATGCCTTCCAGGAAGTCGACATCTACGGCATCACGGTGCCGATCACCAAACACAACTTCCTCGTCCGCTCCGCCGAGGAACTGCTCGAAGTCGTGCCCGACGCCTTCCGCATCGCCATGTCCGGCCGGCCCGGCCCGGTGCTGATCGACGTGCCGAAGGACGTGCAGAACCAGCTCGTCGAAGTGCAGGAGCTGCCGCCGCCGGCCGTCGCCGACCTGCCGCCGCAACTCGACATGACGGCGGTCGAGGACGCCGCGCGGATGATCAACGAGGCCGTGCGTCCGGTGCTTTATCTGGGTGGCGGCGTGATCCATTCCGGCGCGTCGCCGCTGGCCGTGCAACTGGCGGAGCAGGGCGGGCTGCCGACGACGATGACGCTGATGGCGCTCGGCGCGATGCCGGTCGATCACCCGCTGTCGGTCGGCATGCTCGGCATGCACGGCGCCCGCTACACCAACTTCGTGCTCGAGGAGGCGGACCTGCTGATCTGTGTCGGCGCCCGCTTCGACGACCGCGCGATCGGCCGCGCGGCGCAGTTCTGCCCGAACGCGAAGATCGTGCATATCGACGTCGACCGTTCGGAGCTGCACAAGATCAAGAACGCCCACGTCGCCATCCATGCCGACGTCACCGAAGCGCTCGAAGCCCTGCTGCCGCGCGTCAAGGCAGCGCTGCGCACGGACTGGCTGGCCCAGGTCGCGGACTTGAAGCAGCGCTTTCCGATGCAGTTCCCCGACATCGACGATCCGCGCAGCCACTACGGCCTGATCAGGGCGGTGGCCGATGCCCTCGACGACGAGGCGGTGATCGCCACCGATGTCGGCCAGCACCAGATGTGGGTCGCCCAGGCCTACCCCTTCCGCCGTCCGCGCCAGTGGCTGACCTCGGGTGGGCTGGGGACGATGGGCTTCGGCCTGCCGACGGCGATGGGCGCGGCGCTGGCCGAACCCGAGCGCACGGTGGTGTGCTTCACCGGTGACGGCAGCTTCAAGATGAACATCCAGGAACTCGCCACGCTGGCCGAGGAGGGGCTCAACCTGAAGATCGTGCTGATGAACAACAACGCGCTCGGCCTGGTGTACCAGCAGCAGGCGCTGTTCTACGGCAAGCGCCAGTTCGCCTCCCGTTACCGGGTCGAGCCGGATTTCGTCAAGATCGCCGAAGGCTTCGGCGTGCCGGCCCTCGATCTCGACCAGGCGGACGATCCGCGCGCGGCGCTGGCCAAGGCGCTCAGCGAACCCGGGCCGTGCCTGATCCACGCGACGATCGATCGCGAACAATTCGTCTATCCCATGGTGCCGCCGGGTGCCGCCAACACCGAAATGATCGGAGGCTGATGATGATCGAACAGGTTGCCGACCCGCTGCCGCAAGCCAATACTTTTGCCAAGGTCGTCCTCGAGCTGGATGTGAACAACCATCCAGGCGTGATGAGCCACATCTGCAATCTCTTCGCGCGCCGCGCCTTCAATGTCGAAGGCATCCTGTGCATGCCGGTGTCCGACGGCAAGCGCTCGCGCATCTGGCTGCTGGTGTTCGACGATCACCGGCTGGAGCAGATGGTGCGCCAGGTCGAGAAGCTGGAGGACGTGCTCAACGTTCGCCGCCATGGCGCCGAGCACGAGGTGTTCGAGCGGCTGGAAGGCTTCTTCCACTGATTTCCGCGTGCCCGCAGGGGCACGGCGGCCGGCGGGGATGGGGTGCGTGCTAGACTCGCGTCCCATCCCCTTTTCGTTTTTTTGTGCTGATCAGGCAGGAAGTTCATGTCCGGAAACACGCTCGGTACCCTCTTCACCGTCACCTCCTTCGGCGAATCCCACGGCCCGGCGATCGGCTGTGTCGTCGATGGCTGCCCGCCGGGACTGGCACTGAGCGCGGCCGACATCCAGGCCGAACTCGATCGCCGCAAGCCCGGAACCTCGCGGCACGTGACCCAGCGTCGTGAGCCGGACGAAGTCGAGATCCTGTCGGGCGTGTTCGAAGGCCTTACCACCGGTACGCCGATCGGCCTGCTGATCCGCAACCAGGACCAGCGCTCGCGCGACTACGGCAACATCGCCGACACCTTCCGTCCCGGCCATGCCGACTATCCCTACTGGCAGAAATACGGCATCCGCGACTACCGCGGCGGCGGCCGCTCGTCGGCGCGTGAAACCGCGGTGCGCGTCGCTGCCGGCGCGATCGCGAAGAAATGGCTGAAGGAACGCCACGGCATCGTCATCCGTGCCTGCATGACCGCGCTCGGCCCGATCGACATTCCGTTCGTGAGCTGGGACGAAGTCGAGCGCAACCCCTTCTTCGTGCCCAATGCCGGCATCGTGCCGCAGCTCGAAGCCTACATGGACGAGTTGCGCAAGTCGGGCGACTCGATCGGCGCGCGCATCGACGTGGTTGCCAGCGGTGTGCCGGTGGGTTGGGGCGAACCGGTCTATGACCGGCTGGATGCCGACATTGCCTACGCGATGATGAGCATCAACGCGGTCAAGGGCGTCGAGATCGGCGCCGGTTTCGCTTCCGTCGCCCAGCGCGGCACCGAGCACGGCGACGAGATGACGCCGCAGGGCTTCCTGTCGAACAACGCCGGCGGCGTGCTGGGCGGCATTTCCAGCGGGCAGGACATCATCGCCAGCATCGCGATCAAGCCGACTTCCAGCATCCGTCTCGACCGCTGCTCGATCGACCGCCGCGGCGAGCCGGTGACCGTCAATACCCATGGCCGGCACGACCCCTGCGTCGGCATCCGCGCGACGCCGATCGCCGAGGCCATGCTGGCGCTGGTGCTGATCGACCACGCACTGCGCCATCGCGCCCAGTGCGCGGACGTGACGACGGCGACGCCGAAGATCGCCGCGCTGGCGCCCGGAGGGCAGCAGCGCCTGCCGTCGCCGCGCTGAGATCGGGCTGGCCGGAGCGAAAAAACCTGCTTGCAGGGGCCGCCGGGTAGCTGTCGTCTCGGTTGTCGGTGTTCTTCGAATGATCGCGTGAACGGTCGACTGGTGGCCCGGGCCATAGCCGGGGACGCCGGGCCGCGAACACGGCCATGTTGCCTCCCCCGAACGCTGTCTTCTCGGCCCGGCACCCCCGGGCTGAAGCCGCTCAAGTAAAGTATTTGCGGCGGTTCAGGATGCGCAAGACGGTATCTTCCATGTTTCCCTACTGGCGCCTGTCGGCCTATTACTTCTTCTATTTCGGTTTTGTCGGCGCCTTCTCGCCGTATTTCGCGCTCTACCTGCAGTCGATCTCCCTGAGTGCGGCGCAGATCGGCTTGCTGATGTCGATGATGCAGTTGATGCGCATCGTCGCGCCCTACATGTGGAGCTGGCTTGCCGAGCACTTCGGCAAGCGGGTGGCGATCCTGCGGCTGTCCGCGCTGATGACCCTGGCCGGTTTCACAGGTTTCTTCATGACCACCGAGTTCGGCGGCCTGTTCGCGGCGATGGCGCTGATGGCCTTCTTCTGGAGTGCGGCGCTGCCGCTGATCGAAGGGCTGACCTTCTCTCATCTGGGGGAGGAAGGGCACCGCTACGGCAGCGTGCGGGTATGGGGTTCGGTCAGTTTCATCGTCGCAGTGCTGGTGCTCGGCCAGGCGCTGGACCACGTCGCCATCGACTCGGTGCTGTGGGTCACCGCCGCCATCCTCGCCGGCGTGCTGCTGTGTTCCTTCTTCGTCCCAGACGCGGCGCCGGCGCAGGCGGGGCGTGCGGCGGCGAACCTGAGCGAGGTGCTGCGGCGGCGCGAGGTGAGGGCGCTGCTGGGCGCCTGCTTCCTGATGTCGGCCGCCCATGGCGCGTTCTACGTCTTCTATTCGATCTACCTGGTCGCTGCGGGCTACGACAAGGCGCTGGTCGGCTGGATGTGGACACTCGGCGTGGTGGCTGAGATCATCGTCTTCATGCTGATGCCGCGCATCACGCGGCGCTTCGGCCTGCGCAGCATCCTGGTGTTCTCCTTCGCCTGCGCGGTGCTCCGCTTCGCGCTGATCGGCTGGGGCGCAGCCAGCCTGCCGGTGCTGCTGTTCGCCCAGGTGCTGCACGGCGTGACTTTCGGCGCTTATCATGCGGCCGCGATCGCAATGGTGAACCGATGGTTCACCGGCCGACTCCAATCGCGTGGACAGGCGCTGTACGGCAGCATTTCCTTCGGCGCCGGCGGCATGCTGGGCGCCTTGCTCAGTGGTTACACTTGGGACGCTCCGGGGCCGGAATGGACTTTCACCTTCGGCTCCGTGTTCGCGCTGCTGGGACTCGTCTGGCTGGTGCGCGGCTGGCCCGCATCCGCGCAGGACGAGGTGCGGAATCCTTGAATCGGGGGGAAAGACATGAAGCTCATTTACGGAAGCCTGCTGCCGGCCGTGCTGGCAGCGACGATCACGGTCGCCTGCCAGACGGTGCAGACCACGCAGGGCGGCGCGGTCGGGGTGCAGCGTTCACAGATGATGATGGTGTCGGCGCAGGAGGTCGAGCAGGCCTCGAGCAAGCAGTACCAGGAGATGATGAACGAGGCGCGCAGCAAGAACGCGCTGAACCGCGATGCCGCTACGGTGCAGCGCGTGCGGCGCATCGTCGGCCGGCTGACGCCGCATACCGGCGTGTTCCGCAAGGATGCGCCGGCCTGGCACTGGGAGGTCAATGTCCTGTCCTCCGACGAGCTCAACGCCTGGTGCATGGCGGGCGGCAAGATGGCGATCTACACTGGATTGATCGATCGGCTGAAGCTCAGTGACGACGAGATCGCTGCGGTGATGGGCCACGAGATTGCCCATGCCCTGCGTGAACATGCCCGCGAGCGCATCTCGAAATCGATGGCGACCGGCATCGGTCTGTCGGTGGCGGGCGCGGTGCTCGGCGTGGGGCAGGTGGGCCAGGACCTGATGGGCAAGGTGGCGCAGGTCACCTTCGAGCTGCCGAATTCGCGCGAGCACGAAACCGAGGCCGATCGCATGGGCGTGGAGCTGGCTGCGCGTGCAGGCTACGATCCGCGCGCCGCGGTCACGCTGTGGGACAAGATGGCTTCGCAGTCGGCCGGTTCGCCGCCGCAGTGGCTGTCCACCCACCCGTCGCACAGCACGCGCCAGCGCGACCTGAGCGAATACGCGGCGCGGGTCATGCCCTTGTACCAGGCGGCGCGGCGCTGAGGGTTCGTGGGCGAGGGCGGCTATGGCCTGCGCCGGCCGCTTTGTGAAATAATCAATCTCTTTTGTACGGAATACACGGGATGGCAGCGCAAACCCTGTACGAAAAGCTCTGGTCCAGCCACGTCGTCCATGAAGAGGCCGACGGCACGGCCCTGATCTACATCGATCGCCACCTGGTGCACGAAGTCACCAGTCCGCAGGCTTTCGAAGGACTGAAGCTGGCCGGGCGCAAGCCGTGGCGGATCAGCTCGATCGTCGCCACCGCCGACCACAACACGCCGACCGATCACTGGGAGCAGGGCATCCTCGACCCGGTGTCGCGCCAGCAGGTCGAGACCCTGGATGCCAACATCCGCGAAGTGGGCTCGCTGGCCTACTTCCCGTTCAAGGACGAGCGCCAGGGCATCGTGCACGTCATCGGCCCGGAGAACGGCGCCACGCTGCCGGGCATGACCGTCGTCTGCGGCGACTCCCACACCTCGACGCACGGCGCCTTCGCCTGTCTGGCGCACGGCATCGGCACCTCCGAAGTCGAGCACGTGATGGCGACGCAGTGCCTGCTGCAGAAGAAGTCCAAGACCATGCTGATCAGGGTCGATGGGCAACTCGGCCAGGGCGTCACCGCCAAGGACGTCGTGCTCGCGATCATCGGCAAAATCGGCACGGCCGGCGGTACCGGCTACGCGATGGAGTTCGGCGGCAGCGCGATCCGTTCGCTGTCGATGGAAGGCCGCATGACGATCTGCAACATGGCGATCGAAGCGGGCGCGCGAGCCGGCATGGTCGGCGTCGATGAAACCACCATCGAATACCTCGAGGATCGCCCGTTCTCGCCCAAGGGCGAGGCCTGGGAGCAGGCGGCAGCCTACTGGCGCACGCTGAAGAGCGACGAAGGCGCGCAGTTCGACAAGGTCGTCGAACTGAAGGCCGAGGACATCCTGCCGCAGGTCACCTGGGGCACCTCGCCGGAAATGGTCACCACGGTCGATGGCCGCGTGCCCGATCCGGCCGCGGTGGCCGATCCGGTACGCCGCGAGGGCATCGAGCGGGCGCTGAAGTACATGGGGCTGGAGCCGAACACGCCGATCACCGAGATCGCCGTCGACCAGGTCTTCATCGGCTCATGCACCAATTCGCGCATCGAGGATCTGCGCGAAGCGGCTGCGGTGGCCAAGGGCCGGCGCAAGGCGGACAGCGTCAAGCGCGTGCTGGTGGTGCCGGGCTCCGGGCTGGTCAAGCGCCAGGCCGAAGAGGAAGGCCTGCACGAGATCTTCGTCGCCGCCGGCTTCGAATGGCGCGAGCCGGGCTGTTCGATGTGTCTGGCGATGAACGCCGACCGGCTGGAGCCGGGCGAACGCTGCGCCTCGACTTCGAACCGCAACTTCGAAGGCAGGCAGGGCGCCGGCGGCCGCACGCATCTCGTCAGTCCGGCGATGGCCGCGGCCGCCGCGGTGACCGGCCACTTCACCGACGTGCGCCAGCTCGGCTGAGCCGCGCGTTCGCCAGGAGTGTCGCGATGAGAGGAGCAGCAATGGTCCTCGCCGCCGTGCTCGCCGGGCTGTCGCTCGGCGCCTGCAACACCGTGCATGGCATTGGCAAGGATATCGAAAAGGGTGGCGAAGCCATTCAGAGGGCAGTGAAATAATGAATCCGTTTACCAAGCTCGACGGCCTGGTCGCACCGCTCGACCGCGCCAACGTCGACACCGACGCCATCATCCCCAAGCAGTTCCTGAAATCGATCAAGCGCAGCGGCTTCGGCCCCAATGCCTTCGACGAATGGCGCTATCTCGACGTCGGCCAGCCGGGCCAGGACAACAGCAAGCGTCCGCTGAACCCGGACTTCGTGCTCAACCAGCCGCGCTACCAGGGCGCACAGGTTTTGCTGACGCGTGACAACTTCGGCTGTGGCAGCTCGCGCGAGCATGCGCCCTGGGCACTAGAAGACTACGGCTTCCGTGTGCTGATCGGGCCGAGCTTTGCCGACATCTTCTTCAACAACAGCTTCAAGAACGGCCTGCTGCCGATCAAGCTGGATGCGGCTGAAGTCGACGAACTCTTCCGCCAGTGCGAGGCGAACGAAGGCTACCGCCTGGTCGTCGACCTGGCGGCGCAGACCATTACCCGCCCGGACGGCAGGACGATCGGCTTCGACATCGATCCCTTCCGCAAGGAATGCCTGCTCAACGGCTGGGACGACATCGGCCTGACCCTGCGCCATGCCGACAAGATCAAGGCGTACGAAGAGCGCCGGCGCGCCGAGCACCCCTATTACTTTGCCTGAGCCGCTGCGGCGCGGGCCAACAGGAGAAAAGACGGAATGAAGATTTGCGTGCTGCCGGGCGACGGCATCGGTCCGGAAATCATGGCGGAGGCCGTGCGTGTGCTGAACGCGCTCGATCTCGGGCTGGAAATGGAAGAAGCATTGCTCGGCGGCTGCGCCGTGGATGCGACCGGCACGCCCTATCCGGAAGCCACGCAGAGGCTCGCGCGCGAAGCCGATGCGGTGCTGCTCGGTGCCGTCGGCGGCCCGCAGTGGGACAACCTGCCGCGCGAGCAGCGCCCGGAACGCGGCCTGCTCGGCATCCGCAAGGATCTGAACCTGTTTGCCAACCTGCGCCCGGCGATCCTGTATCCCGAACTGGCCAACGCCTCCTCGCTGAAGCCGGAAGTGGTTGCCGGCCTCGACATCCTGATCGTGCGCGAACTGACCGGCGACATCTACTTCGGCCAGCCGCGCGGCATCGAGACTCGCGAAGTGGACGGCACGCAGCAGCGCGTGGGCTGGAACACGATGATCTACGCCGAATACGAAATCCGCCGCATCCTCAAGGTGGCCTTCGAGGCGGCGCAGAAGCGCGGCAAGAAGCTGTGCTCGGTCGACAAGATGAACGTGCTCGAATGCACCCAGCTGTGGCGCGACATCGCCGAGGAAGTGGCCAAGGACTACCCGGACGTCGAACTGAGCCACATGCTGGTCGACAACGCCGCGATGCAGCTGGTGCGTGCGCCCAAGCAGTTCGACGTCATGGTCACCGGCAACATGTTCGGCGACATCCTGTCGGACGAAGCCTCGATGCTGACCGGCTCCATCGGCATGCTGCCGTCGGCATCGCTCGACGCCAACAACAAGGGCCTGTACGAGCCTTCGCACGGCTCGGCACCGGACATCGCCGGCAAGGGCGTCGCCAACCCGCTCGCCACCATCCTGTCGGCGGCGATGATGCTGCGCTACACCTTCAATCAGGAAGAGGCCGCGCAGCGCATCGAGAACGCGGTCAAGAAGGTGCTCGCGCAAGGCTTGCGTACCGGCGACATCTACGAGCCGGGCACGCGCAAGGTCGGCACCCGCGAGATGGGCGACGCGGTGCTCGCAGCCCTGTAAGCTGTCGGGTCCGAACGGATTCTTCGAAAAACGTTTTTGCTGAGAGTGATGAACATGAATCGAGTCGGTCTGGTTGGCTGGCGTGGCATGGTCGGTTCCGTGCTGATGCAGCGCATGGTCGAAGAAGGCGACTTCGCCTTCATCGAGCCGGTGTATTTCTCCACTTCCAACGCCGGCGGCAAGGCGCCGTCCTTCGGCGGCAAGGAAGCCTCCGCGCCCTTGCAGGACGCGACGGACATCGACGCGCTGAAGAGCTGCGACATCGTCGTGACCTGCCAGGGCGGCGACTACACCAAGGAAGTCTTCCCCAAGCTGCGCGCCACCGGCTGGAACGGCCACTGGATCGACGCCGCGTCCGCGCTGCGCATGAACGACGACGCCGTGATCATCCTCGACCCGGTCAACCGCGACGTCATCGATGCCGCGCTGGGCAAGGGCGGCCGCAACTGGATCGGCGGCAACTGCACCGTGTCGCTGATGCTGATGGGCCTCGGCGGCCTGTTCCGGCACGGCCTGGTCGAGTGGATCTCGGCGATGACCTACCAGGCGGCCTCGGGCGCCGGCGCGCAGAACATGCGCGAACTGATCAGCCAGATGGGCACGATCCACGACTCGGTCAAGGACCTGCTCGCCGATCCGGCCTCGGCCATCCTCGAGATCGACCGCAAGGTCGCCGAGACCATGCGTTCGGACGGCTTCCCGAAGAAGAACTTCCGCAACACGCCGCTGGCCGGCAGCCTGATCCCGTGGATCGACGTGCCGGTCGAGCACGGCCAGAGCAAGGAAGAGTGGAAGGGCGGTGCCGAATGCAACAAGATCCTCGGCAATCCGGCGTTCCGCACCCCGGGCTCGATCCCGATCGACGGCCTGTGCGTGCGCATCGGCGCGATGCGCTGCCATTCGCAGGCGCTGACCATCAAGCTGAAGAAGGACGTGCCGCTCGACGAGATCAGCGACATCATCGCCGGCGCCAACCAGTGGGTGAAGGTCGTGCCCAACGAGCGTGAGATCACCGAGCGCGAACTGACGCCGACCGCCGTCACCGGCACGCTGTCGGTGCCGGTCGGCCGTCTGCACAAGATGGCGATGGGGTCGGACTATCTCGGTGCCTTCACGGTCGGCGATCAGTTGCTGTGGGGCGCGGCCGAGCCGCTGCGCCGCATGCTGCGCATCCTGGTCGAGCGCTGATCGAGCGTCAAGAATCGGCATTCCGTGCCGTAATCAGAGGGGGCTGCGGCCCCCTTTGCTTTTTCCGGGGGCTGCGTTCGCGGTACTAATTCACACCGAGCATCCGTGAATTGATATGGATTGCTGCGGCTCATTGGGGAAGATGCTAGATTTCTAGCCCAAACCACGACGCTTTTCGACAGGAAAGCTCGGCTTTCGGGGGAAACGCAGTTTGAAGACCATGATGAAAACCTCGCTCAAGGCATCCCTGATTGCGCTGGCCATCGCTTCGATTCCGCTCGGCTCACAGGCCGCGGGCCTCGGGCAGATCAACGTCTTCAGCGGCCTGGGCCAGCCACTGCGTGCGGAGATCCAGGTCAATGCCACCGCGCAGGAACTACAGTCGCTGACGGCCAGAATCGCATCGCCCGAAGCTTTCCAGCGGGCGAGCATCGCGTATTCGGCTGCTGCCGCGGCGATTCGGGTCAGCGTCGATGCGCGCTCATCCCGTCCCGTCGTCCGCCTGTCCAGCGACCGGCCGATCAACGATCCCTTCGTCGACCTGCTGGTCGAGCTCGATTGGGCCAACGGCCGTGTCGCGCGGGAATACACTTTCCTGCTCGATCCGGTCGATCTCACTGCGCCCCAGCCGCTGGCGGCGGCCGTCGATAGGCCGGCCGCGCCCGCCGCAAGCAGCCAGGCGCCGGCACGGTCGGCGCCGCCACCTGCTGCGCGGGTTCCCGCCGACGCCTATACGGTCCGCCGCGGCGATACCCTGAACCGGATCGCAACCGCCAATGCACAGCCGGGCGTGACGCTCGACCAGATGCTGGTCGCCTTGTACCGCGCCAACCGCAATGCCTTCGATGGCGGCAACATCAACCGCCTGCGTGCCGGTGAAGTGCTTGCCATTCCCGCTGCCGATGCAGCCCGCAGCATCGCGCCTGCCGAGGCCCGACGCGAGATCCGGGTCCATTCCGCCGATTTCGATGCCTACCGCCGCGGCCTGGCAGCCGCTGCGGCCCGCCGCGCACCGGCACAGCAGGCCGAGGCTGGGCAGGAAAGCGCGGGCAGGATCGTGCCGCGTGTCGAGGAGCCGCAGGCGCCCGCAGACAGCGGCGACCAGTTGAGGGTTTCCCGTAGCCAGCCGGCGGAAGGCTCCGCCGATGCAAACAGCCGCCTGCAGGCGCTCGAGGAAGAACTGGCCGCACGCGAGCGGGCGCTGGAGGAGGCCAATGCCAGGCTGGCGCAGCTCGAAGCGAGCATCAACGACATGAAGAAGCTGCTCGAGCTGCGCAGCGCGCCGCTCGCCCAATTGCAGCAGGAAGCGGAAGGCGTGCCGCCGGCAGCCGAACCGCCGTTGTCGCCGGTTGCCGGTGAAGCCGCGGCCGAGCCGCTGTTGTCGGCAGCCGCGGTGGACACGCCAGCCGTGACCGAGGCGCCAGCGGCTGCATCGGATGCGCTTGCCCCCGCAGACGAGGCAGGCCGGACCGAGCCTGCCCAGCGTGCGGAGGCGCCGACCGAAGCCGCCGGTGCGGAAGCCGCCGCGCCGGAACCCACCGAAGTGGCCGAGGCGGCTGCGGTGAAGGACGCGCCGCCTGCGGTTGCCGAGGAAGCCGCCGCGCCGCCGCCGAAGCGGCCAGTGCGCAGGGCTCCGCCGCCACCGCCTCCACCCGAGCCGAGTTTCATGGAGTCGATGATGGAAGATCCTTCCGTCATTGCGGGCGGCGGCGGCATCCTGGCCTTGCTGCTCGGCTATGCCGGTCTCAAGCTGCGGAATCGGCGCAAGGCGGCCACCGCCGCTCCTGCACCGGAAGCCCTGAGCGAGCTGGCGCCGGGCGGACAGAGCGTGTTCGCCGCGACGGGCGGGCAGAGTGTCGATACCGCTGCCAGCAGCATCATGCAGACCGATTTCAGCCAGACCGGGCTGTCGGCGATCGACGCCGACGAAGGGGTCGATCCGGTTGCGGAAGCCGATGTCTACATGGCGTATGGCCGCGACGCGCAGGCGGAGGAGATTCTGCAGGATGCGCTGAAGGCTGATCCGGCGCGTACCGCGATCCACCTCAAACTGCTGGAAATCTATGCCCAGCGCAAGGATCCGCGCCAGTTCGAGACCGTCGCCTCCGAACTGTTCGCACAGTCCGGCGGTCAGGGCAACGACTGGGAGAAGGCAGCGGCGATGGGCCGCAAGCTGGATGCAGACAACCCCCTTTATGCCGAAAAGCCGAGCGAGAACGAAGTCCCGACCGAGATGCCGCTGGGCGTCGCGGCAGGCGCGGCGGCAACTGCTGCGGTAGCGAGCGCAGCCGCGCCGGCTGCAGCCGAGGCGCCGGCGGACAATTCCAGCGTCGAAGTCGCGCCCGCAGCGGCGCCGGCGCGGGCTTCCGTACCGGCGTCCGAGCCGGCCTCGCTGGCCGATCTCGATTTCACCAGCTCCCTGCCCATGGGGCCGAGCCAGTCGCAGATGCGCGACACCTGGATGGTGCCGGGCGAACTGAGCCAGCTCGGCGGTGACAAGGAAAGTGACGGAGAAGGGGCCGATGCCGTGCAGCCTCCGGCTGCAATCGATGCCGCTGCGGAAGCGGCTGCTCCGGAAGCCGGAATCGACGGAACGCTCGACGCCGGGGTGATCGATTTCGAACTCGACCTGGGCGACGAGACGCCGGCAGCGGCGGTCGCAACGCAGGCGGCCGAGGATGCGGGCCTTGCTTTCGATCTCGAGATCGACGAGCCGGACAGCGCCGATGGGGTGGCAGAGTCCGAAGCGAGTGCAGCCGAAGAGAGCCCGCAAGCGGCGGCAACTGCGGATGTGGGCCTGGCGTCCGCGCTCGATTTCGAACTGCCCGACCTCGATCTGACGCCCGCCGAGCCTCAGCCCGGGGCCAACAACGATGTACCGACGCCGGTCGTCGACATCGAACAGACCAGCTTCGACAGCAGCTTGCTGGATTTCGATTTCGACATCGATACACCGGTCCCGCCTCCGGCAGCCGGCGCCGCGAGCCTCGACCTGACCTCGATCGATCTCGATCTGGACAACTTCGACACCTCACCGGCCGAGGATGGGACGACCGTTCCGATCTCGATCGAAGCGACCCAGCTCGGCCAGTCACAGGTGGATTTCGCTGCGGCCGACATGCTCGACGCCGATCTCGCTGCATCCGGCGACGAAGTGGAAACCAAGCTCGAACTGGCGCGCGCCTATGACGACATGGGTGACAAGGAAGGTGCGCTCGAACTGCTGGACGAAGTGCTGCGCGAAGGCTCCGAAGCGCAGCAGGCGGCAGCGCGCGAGATGATTGCACGCCTTTCCTGAGTCTGGACCCGCACATGCCGCCGCAGAGCCGAGGCCCTGCGGCGGCATGTCTTTTTGTGTGCCCAGCTTCTGTCTGACATGCCGCAATATGCTTGGCTACTTCATACTTCGCTCAGGAGATCGAATTGGATGCGTATTTGCGATCTGCCAGAAGTACAAAACCGAATCTGGGCTGCGAGCGGATCAGCAGGCAGACCAACAGTGCCAGAGCAGCAAACATTCCGAGCATCCCCGGGTATCCATGGTGATCGATCAACAAGCCCGCCAATGCGGCGGCGACGACGCGGCCGAGCGTGAAAATGCTGGACTGCAGGCCATAGTCGGCCGCGTGTCGTCCGCTGCGGGCGAACTCCATCATCAAGGCAAAGGCCAGCGAGGAGGCCACTCCCATCGCAATGGCGAGCAGCGCGGCAGCGGCAAGCAAGAAGGCTCCCGACGTCTGTGAAGCCGCGAAGGCCAGTAGCGCAACTGCCAGGGCATTGACCGCTGCAGACCAGGGCAAGGCAGCTGCCAGCCATTTGCGTGGCAGAAATCCGGCTGCCAGACTGGTCAGCGCCCCGAGAGCGCTGCCGCCGATGCCGGCGATCCACGCCACGTCGGCCGCCGGAAAGCCATGGTCGAGCAAAAGAGGCTTCAGATAAATCCAGGCCGCAGCCACGGGGGGATAGTAGGCGATCAACAGGATGGCCCACATCTTGGCGTCCGTTTGTCTGAAAAAACCGCTCCAGCCAGCGAATGGGCTCATTCGTTCAAGAGCCGGGGCGCCATGGTCTTCATCGACGAACCCGAGCAACGCGAGCGCGAAGACGAGGCAGCCTGCCAACAGGAAAAAAGGGGCGGACCAGCCGAGTGCCTGCTCCATCAGCAGCATCACGCCACCGCCGACGATCGCTCCAGCAAAGGTGACCGCCGAACGTATGCTGCCGGCAAGCGGCCGCTCGGCGGGCGGAAACAACTGGATTGCCAGTGCATTGACCGGTATGTCGGCCCAAGTGGAAAACAGGGATGCGCTCAGCGTCAACGCGAACAGGGCAATCTTGCTGGAATCGACATTCAGCGCTGCCAGCGCCAAGAGCGATATGAGGTAGCCTCCACCCGTCAGCCATGCCCAGCGGACGTGCGGGCGCCGTTTGGGACGCCAGTTCTGCACCGGCAAGGCCAGAAAAAGCTTGAACACGGCCGGCAGGCCGGCCAATTGGAAGACGCCGATTTCCGCGCCTGACCAACCATGCTGGCGCATGACCAGTGGCAGGCCGATCCACAAATAGATGCCGGGTGCCGTCAGCGCGAAATTGATCAGGCCGAACAGCGCATGACGCATGACGGGGCGAGACACGGTCAGTTCGCCTCGCATCGGGAGGCGCCGGTAGACGAATCGTGCGTTGCCGGCTTCATCGGCCGGGTTGTCGCCAAGATGACGTTGAAGAGCTTGTCGACGATTTCGCCCGTCTCTGTTGTGCTGGTTTCAGCGATCTGCCGGACGTCCTGGACAAGAAAACCTGAATCTTCCAGCAGCGCCCTTACGTCCTGCGCGTGGTAAAGCTTGAACCCCAACTGGGCGAAGGGCATCTTTTCGGTGAATGTACGGTCAGCAAAGGCAATGCAAAGCAGTCCTCCCGGTTTGAGAACGCGTTCGAGTTCGACCAAGTGTCCGGCCGGGTCGTCCCAGAAGTAAATTGTGTGCACCGTCAGTGCCTTGTCGAAGCATTGCGCTTCGAACGGGATGGCGCTGGAGTCGCCCAAAAGGAACTCGACACGCCCACTTTCGATGAGATCTGCATGGAGTGTTCGCGCTTGCATCACCATGTCGCTCGACCAGTCGATGCCGGTATAGAAGACGTTTTCCAGATCTCCGACGATTTCGCCGGCGAATGCTCCATTACCGGGTCCGGTTTCCAAGACGCAATCTCCAGGCCTGATGTGCATGAGCTCGATGCACTTTCGATTGAGCGTGCCATGGATCTCGTTCATCTTCTGTGCCATCTCAAGGGCCTGCCCGCCGCTGGGGCAGCGCAATTGCGCCGCAGTGTCCTGCAGTGATTCCATTTCCAACTCCTTGTTTCGGCATTCGCCGTGCTGCCGTGAGCGCCGCTGAAAAATGATGCCTACATGCGCCAGGTCACCCGCAGGCCAAGCTCGCGGGGAGGGCTGTAGATGGTGGTGGTGCCGTTGAGAAATCCGATGGTGTCGTACTTCTTGTCCCCGGCGTTGCGAACATAGGCGGACAGCTCGGTGCGGCCGTAGGTGTAGCCTGCCATCAGGTCGATGACGCCGTATCCGGCACGGCCATACATGTTCGCGGCATCGAGATAGATTCTGCTGGCACCGTTGATGTGGGCCTGGACGTACCAGCCTCGTGTGGCGTCGTAGCGCACCCCGAGATGTCCGGTGACATCCGGTGCGAGCGGGTTGTGCTTGCCCTTGTAGTCGTTGGCGCCGTCCCGGTACTCACGGAAGCGGGTACGGTTCAGCCCGAGGGCGGCCTGGATCTGCCAGCCGGAGCCAAGCAGGTACTGAAGCTCCGCATCGATGCCTGCAGGGCGTGCCGATGCGGCATTGGTAAGAAACATCTGGCCAGGCAGTCCGATCTGCTGGACCTGCATGTCGCTCACGTTCATGAGGTAGGCTGAAACACTGTAGCGAAGCCGCCGGTTCAGCAGCCGTCCCTTGGCGCCGAGTTCGAAAGAGCGTACTCGTTCTGGCTGATAACGCCGGTAGGCCTCGGGCGCAAAGGCATTGAAGCCGCCTGCGCGAAAGCCTTCGGCGATGCTGGCATAGACCTGTCCGTCCTCGTGCCATTGGTATTGCAGGGCGAGCTTGGGAGAGAAACGGCTCCATGCACGTGATTGCTCGCGGCCGCCCTCCAGGGAGAAGCGCACTTCGTCGCGCTCGAAACGGCCGCCCGCCGTGACCGTCCACCGCTCCTTCAACGGGACGGTCCAGTGAGTGAACAACGCAGCCGAGTTGCCTTTCTGCGTGGCGGAGGTCGTGGTCGAACCCAGCGGGATCTTCTGCCCGAAGCTCAGATCATGGTCATCGCGGTCTGCGTAGAATCCAGCCAGCCATTGCGCCTGGCCAAGCCGGCCTTCGAGACGAAACTCCTGCGACAAGGTTCGGAAATGGTGGTTGCGCCCCACCTGCAGCATGTCCACCGGCATATAGTCGATGTCCTGCAGGATGCGGTCGATGAATTCATTGTTGGCCGAGATCGAGCGCAGGCGCAGGTCGGGCGCCAGTTCGTGCGATACGTCGAGCGACACGGTGCGTGCCGTCGATTCATTCCAACTGTCGGTTCCGGATCGAACCGTCGTCCGCGGCGCGGTGACCGATCCCCATAGCGAGCCTGCGTCGCGGTATTCCCGCCGGGCATAGCGGAGGGTGGCATCGGTTCGCTCGCTGGGCGTCCAGCGCAACGCCAGGCGGCCATTGCGGCGCTCGCGATCGTCCTCCTTGCCCCCATTGAAGGTGTTATCGATGAAGCCGTCCTGCGCGAAGAACTCGCCGGCGACGCCGATGTAGAGGGTGTCCTTCACCAACGCGCGGCTCGCATCGAAGCGCAGCGCGCGTTTTTCCCGACTTCCGATCTCGGCGGAAACGACGGCATGAGGATCGTTGCCCGGCTTGCGCGTGACGATGTTGACCACACCGGCCTCGGCATTGCGCCCGTACAGCGTGGACTGCGGCCCGCGCAGCACCTCTACGCGTTCGATGCCCAGCAGGTTGTCGTCGAAACCCTGGCCTCGCAAGGTCGGAACACCATCGACCACCAGCGCGACCGAGGACGAAAACCCCATGATGTTGGCCGTCAAGCCACGCATCACAGGTGGCTGCAGGCCGGACTGCCCCGATGCCTGGAAGGTGAAACCGGGCGTCATCCGCGCCACGCCTTCGAGACTGTCGATGCCGGCCGCCTCCAGATCCTCGCCCTCGAATGCCGAAACGCTGGCAGGGACACTTTCAAGCGACTGGGCTCGCTTGTCGACGGTGACCGTGACGGTGGGCAGTTCGACCATATCCTGGGCGCAAGTCGATGAACTGCCGAGCCACAGCACCAGTACCGCGGCCGTCACTCGATGCAATGCGAGTGATTCCATTGTTTCCCTCCAAAAGTTCTACATCTACATTTGGGAAATCCTATCTTCAATTGAAAATGATTCTCATATAGAATTATCTGGATTCGGGAGCAATACGTATGCAGGACGGAGGGAAGAGGAGCGCTCGTGATGGCAGCTCGACCAGATGCCACTGACCAGGGCTTGGGCGCTGGTGGTACGAAAGGCCGATCGATGCCTCGATTCATCGAGGAATGCCGCATCGAACGCCTGCCACTGGATGACGGGCTGACCCTGGTGCGCTCGTTTTGTTGTCCTGCCAAGGATCTGACCGAGAAAACCGATCAGACTGATGCTCGCCCGACGCTGGTCATCACCTTCGGGCTTGCCGGAGAGTCCGTTTACGTGGAGCGTGGGGGTACGCGTCTGCGTTTTCGTCAAGGCCGTACGACGCTTTCGGTCTTTGCCTCCTGCCAAGGCGAGCGCCAATTTGCCGCCAACACCCCGGTACGCCAATTACGGCTGGCCGTCGGTGAAACCGCGCTGCGGCGCTACCTGGGCACACCCGACGCACTACTGCCTCAACGTATGGGGGTGTGCGCACTGGGTGAGCGCGCCATCTCCCCGTGGTGTCTGCCGCTCGTGCGTTCCTTGGCCGACCCGGGGGCCGTTTCGCACCTGGATGCGCATATTGCCGCGCTCAGTCTGGTTGGCGAACACCTCCGCGTCCTGGGGCCGCTGGCCGGAAGCCCTTCGTCTTCGGCGCGATGGACTCCAACCGATATGGAGAAGCTCAGGCAGGCGCACGACCTGATGTACAGCCAAATGGATCGTGCGCTGACCATTCCCTATCTGTGCATCTCGGTGGGAGTCAACGAATTCAAGCTCAAGCGGGGATTCCGCGAAATCTATGGCACGACACCGTATCAGGCGCTACTGGACATGCGAATGCAACGTGCGAGGCAGCTATTGGAAGCGGGTTCGCAAGTCGCCCAGGCTGCTTATGCCGTGGGGTATGCCCACCCGGCCAATTTCAGCACGGCGTTTGAGCGGTATTTCGGTTTTCGGCCGAAATTCTTTTGCACCCGCCGCAGAAATTAGGGCAGATCAGACGAAATCCATGCTGCCCGGGGAACGCAGGGCCGACGAGGCTGGAGGCCTGCGAGGAAGGGCCGCGTGTCGCTCGGATGTGCAATGCATTGGAAGTCCGCTCAGGCTGAGCGCGAAACGGAAGGGCGGGGTGGGGCCAAGCCCGAAGTCTTGCGTGATGAAACGCGGACGGCGCGGCAGGAAACTGGAGGCCTGAGGCGGGTGGAGCCGTTTGGGCCGGTGCTCGCTTCTAATTGCCGCAGGAAGCGCCTGCAGGCAAAATGCGCCCCAGGCTGATGCGCCCTAGGCACATTGCTTACTCTTCGCCCCCGCCGGGGGCTTCTTCATTGCAGGCATGCATTCAGGACTTCTGCTGTCGTTGTGGTTCGCCGGCGTGGCGTCGGTGCAGTTTCTCGCCCCCGGAGTGCTGGCCTGGGTGGTCGCCGCCAGCCTGGCGCTCGCGCTCGGCTTCGCCCGTGACAGGGCGCTGCGCCTGCTGCGCCGGGTACGGGTGCTGATGTTCGCCATCGTGCTGCTGTTCGGCTGGTTCACGCCGGGCGAAGCGATGTTCGCCTCCTGGCCGCGGCTTTCGCCCAGCCGCGAGGGGATGATGCTAGCCCTGGTCCATGGCGGGCGCCTGATCGCGGTGGTGTGCGCCGTGGCGCTGCTGCTCGAACGCCTGCCGGTCGAGCGCCTGGTCGGCGGGCTCTACTGCCTGAGCCGCCCCTTTTCCGTGATCGGCCTGCGTGCCGGCGATCTGGCCCTGCGGCTGATGCTGGTGCTGCGCTTCGTCGAGGCTTCGCCGCGCGGCAGCGCGACGCACTGGAAGGACTGGCTGCGCGACGCTGGTGACGATGGCGAGCTGCAGCCGGTCAGGCTCGTCCGCGAACGCCTGGGACCGCTGGATGTCGCCATTGCCGCAGCACTGGGGCTGCTGGGGCTGGCGGCGTTGTCGTGGGGACTGCCATGGGCCGCATAGCGCTCGGTATCGAATATGCCGGCGATGCCTTCTGCGGCTGGCAGAGCCAGGCGCACGGCCGCACGGTGCAGGATGTGCTGGAGCGGGCTCTGGCGGAAATCGCCGCCGCGCCGGTGCGCCTGCATTGCGCCGGGCGCACCGATACCGGCGTCCATGCCAGCGCCCAGGTCGCCCATTTCGACACCGCGGCCCTGCGGCCGATGACGGCCTGGGTGCGCGGCGTCAATGCCTTGCTGCCGCCTGCAGTCGTCGTGCGCTGGGCGGTGGCGGTGAACGAGGATTTCCACGCCCGCTTTCTCGCTTATGAGCGGCAGTATCGCTACATCCTGCACAACAGCCCGACCCGTCCGGCGATGCTGGCCGGGCGCGTCGGTTGGTTCCATGCGCCGCTGGACGAACTGAAGATGGCCGAGGCTGCCGAATGCCTGGTCGGCACGCACGACTTTTCCTCTTTCCGCGCCGCTGGCTGCCAGTCGAAGACGCCGGTGCGCGTCATGCGTGAAGTCCGCGTCGTCCGCCAGGGCGAGTACCTGCTGTTCGATTTCCGCGCCAATGGCTTCCTGCATCACATGATCCGCAACCTGGTCGGCGCGCTGGTCTATGTCGGCAAGGGGCGCTACCCGCCAGAGTGGCTGCGCGCCCAGCTCGATGCACGCGACCGCAGTGGCGCCGCACCGATGTTCTCGGCGGACGGCCTGTATCTGTGCGGTGTGGCCTATCCGCCGCGCTGGCCGCTGCCCGGCGATGGGCGTATCATCGCGCTGCCTCAGCTCCCCCTCATCTGAATGCCTCGTACCCGAATCAAGATCTGCGGCCTGACGCGTCCGCAGGATGTGCGTGCCGCCGTCGAACTCGGCGCCGATGCGATCGGTTTCGTCTTCTATCCGCCCAGCCCGCGCGCGCTGAGCATCGATCAGGCTGCCGAGCTCGCGGCCTTGCTGCCGCCTTTCGTCACTGGCGTCGGCCTGTTCGTGAACCCTTCGGGCGACGATGTTCGCGCCGTGCTCGACAAGGTTCCGCTGCAACTGCTGCAGTTCCACGGCGACGAGCGCGAGGCCGATTGCGCCGCCCATGGCCGGCCTTGGATTAAGGCTGCGAGGATGCGGCCGGGGGTCGATCTGGTAGAATTCTCGGCTTCGTATCCGCGCGCCAGCGGGATTCTCGTCGACGCATTCGTCGAGGGCTATGGCGGCGGGGGGAAAACTTTCGACTGGTCGCTGATTCCTGAGGGCTTCGGGCGGCCGCTCGTGCTTTCCGGCGGGCTCGACGCGGACAACGTCGCCGAAGCGGTGCGGCGCCTCCGGCCGTGGGCGGTCGACGTCTCGAGCGGAGTCGAAAGCGGCAAGGGAATCAAGGATGCGGCCCGGATCGCCGCATTCATCGATGGAGTTCGACAAGCAGATGGCTGACATGCCTTACCAGTTTCCCGACGCAAGCGGGCATTTCGGCCCTCACGGCGGCATCTTCGTCGCCGAGACCCTGATGCCGGCGCTGGCCGAGCTGCGCGAGGCCTATGCCGCGAGCCAGGCCGACCCCACCTTCATGGCCGAGTTCGAATACGAGCTCAAGCACTACGTCGGCCGTCCCAGCCCGATCTACCACGCCAAGCGCTGGTCGGAGACGCTCGGCGGCGCGCAGATCTACCTGAAGCGCGAAGATCTCAACCACACCGGCGCGCACAAGGTCAATAACTGCATCGGCCAGGCGCTGCTGGCCCGCCGCATGGGCAAGCCGCGGGTGATCGCCGAAACCGGCGCGGGGCAGCATGGCGTCGCCACCGCGACCATCGCCGCGCGCTACGGCCTGAAGTGCGTGGTGTATATGGGCTCCGAGGACGTCAAGCGCCAGGCCGCCAACGTCTATCGCATGAAGCTGCTCGGCGCCACCGTGGTGCCGGTCGAGTCCGGCTCGAAGACGCTGAAGGATGCGCTGAACGAAGCGATGCGCGACTGGGTCACCAATGTCGCCGACACCTTCTACATCATCGGCACCGTGGCCGGGCCGCATCCCTATCCGCTGCTGGTGCGCGACTTCCAGACCGTGATCGGCAAGGAATGCCTGGTGCAGATGCCGGAGATGGCCGGGCGCCAGCCCGACTACGTGATCGCCTGCGTCGGTGGCGGCTCCAACGCGATCGGCATCTTCCACCCCTACATCGGTGCCGAAGGCGTCCGCCTGGTCGGCGTCGAGGCGGCGGGTGACGGCCTGGAAACCGGCCGCCACGCGGCGCCGCTGACCACCGATGCGCCCGTCGGCGTGCTGCACGGCAACCGTACCTACCTGATGCAGGACGAGGACGGCCAGATCATCGAGACGCATTCGATTTCCGCCGGCCTGGACTACCCCGGCGTCGGCCCCGAGCACGCCTGGCTGAAGGATTCGAAGCGCGCCGAGTACGTCGCCGCGACCGATGCCGAAGCGCTGCAGGCCTTCCACGACCTGTGCCGCTACGAAGGCATCATCCCGGCGCTGGAGTCCTCGCACGCGCTGGCCCATGCGGCCAAACTGGCGCCGACGCTGCCGCGCGACAAGATCCTGCTGGTCAATCTGTCGGGCCGCGGCGACAAGGACATGCACACCGTCGCCGAACGTTCCGGCATCCAGTTCTGAACCTCCCCCGGGCCGCCTTGCGGCCCGCTGCGTGATCGAGACGTGACATGTCAAGAATCCAGACCGTTTTCCAGCATTTGCAGGCCGAAGGCCGCAAGGCGCTGATTCCTTTCGTCACCGCCGGCTTTCCCGAGCCCGCGCTGACCCTGCCCCTGATGCGTGCGCTGGTCGAAGGCGGCGCCGACATCGTCGAGCTGGGCGTGCCCTTCTCCGATCCGATGGCCGACGGCCCCACCATCCAGCGTGCTTCGGAACGCGCGCTGGAGCAGGGCATGAGCCTGCGCAAGGTGCTCGACACCGTCCGCGCCTTCCGCGCCGGGAACGCCGAGACGCCGGTGGTGCTGATGGGCTACGCCAACCCGATCGAAGCCATGGGCGTCGAAAACTTCGTCGCCGCGGCCAGCGAAGCGGGCGTGGATGGCGTGCTGGTGGTCGATTATCCGCCCGAGGAATGCACCGGCTTCACCCGCGCGGCCAAGGCCGCCGGCCTGGATCCGATCTTCCTGCTGGCGCCGACCTCGACCGAGCAGCGTTTTGCCGACGTCGCCGCGGCGGGCAGCGGCTACATCTACTACGTCTCGCTGAAAGGCGTGACCGGCAGCGGCAAGCTCGACATCGACGAGGTCGCGCGCCGCATTCCGCAGATCCGCGCCGCGGTCGGCATGCCGGTCGGCGTCGGCTTCGGCATCCGCGATGCCGAGAGTGCCCGGCGCATCGGCGCCGTTGCCGACGCGGTCGTCATCGGCAGCCGGATCATCGAGGAAATCGAGCAGGCCCCGGCAGGCGAAGCCGTCGCACGCGTGCACGCCTTCATGCGCGGCATCCGCGAAGCGCTCGATGCCATCGAGCCGGCAACAGGAGTGAAATCATGAGTTGGTTGGAAAAGCTGCTGCCGCCGAAGATCAAGCGCAGCGACAGCGCAGGGCGCGGCAAGTCGACGATTCCGGAAGGACTGTGGAGCAAGTGCAGCGCATGCGAAGCCGTGCTCTATCGCTCCGACCTCGACAGCAACCAGGGCGTATGCCCGAAGTGCGGGCACCACAACCGGCTGCGCGCGCGCCAGCGTCTCGACATGCTGCTCGACATCGAAGGTCGCGTCGAGATCGGTGCCGAAGTGCGGCCGGTCGATGCGCTGAAGTTCAAGGACTCGCGCAAGTATCCCGAGCGCCTGTCGGCAGCGGGATCGGAGACCGGCGAGGCCGATGCGATGGTCGTGATGCAGGGGCTGATCGGCGGCGTGCCGGTGGTGGTGGCCTGTTTCGAGTTCGAGTTCCTCGGCGGCTCGATGGGTTCGGTGGTCGGCGAACGCTTCGTTCGCGGCGCCAAGGCCGCCTATGAGCAGCGCCTGCCTTTCATCTGCATCACCGCCTCGGGCGGCGCGCGCATGCAGGAAGGCCTGTTCTCGCTGATGCAGATGTCCAAGACCACGGCGGCGATCACGCGCCTGGCCGAGCGCAGGCTGCCTTTCGTCACCGTGCTGACCGATCCGACCATGGGCGGCGTGTCGGCGAGCTTCGCCTTCATGGGCGACGTCGTCATCGCCGAGCCGGGCGCGCTGATCGGCTTTGCCGGCCCGCGCGTGATCGAGCAGACGGTGCGCGAGAAGCTGCCGGAAGGCTTCCAGCGCGCCGAGTTCCTGCTGGAGAAGGGCGCCATCGACCTGATCGTCGATCGCCGCGAGATGCGGCAGGAGCTGGCGCGCCTGCTCTGCCTGTTGCTGCGCCAGCCCGCCGCCTCGGCTGCCTGATGGTTTCTTCGTCCACTGCCGTTTCGCCGCGCACGCTGGCCGGCTGGCTGCAACTGCTCGAGCAGCGCCATGCGCAGGCCATCCAGCTCGGCCTGGAGCGTGTCGCGCAGGTGCGTGCCGCGCTCGGAGCCGATCCCGATGCGCTGGTGATCACGGTGGGCGGCACCAACGGCAAGGGATCGTGCTGCGCGATGCTGGAGGCCATCCTGCTGGCGGAAGGTTACCGCGTCGGCTGCTATACCTCGCCGCATCTGCTGCGCTACAACGAACGTGTCCGCGTCGATGGCAAGGACGTCGCCGACGAGGCCCTGGTCGAGGCTTTCGACGCGGTCGAAGCCGCCCGCGGCGATACGCCGCTGACTTATTTCGAGCATGGCACGCTGGCCGCCTGGGAAGTGTTCCGCAGGCAGGCGCCGGACGTCGTCATCCTCGAAGTCGGCCTGGGCGGCCGGCTGGACGCGGTGAATGTGTTCGACGCCGACTGCGCGCTGGTGACCGGCATCGCGCTCGACCACATGGATTACCTCGGCGACACCCGGGAAGCGATCGGCTTCGAGAAGGCCGGCATCTTCCGTGCCGGCCGGCCCGCCGTGTGCGGCGATCCGCAGCCGCCGGCCAGCCTGCTCGAGCATGCCGAGGCGATCGGCGCACAGTTGTGGATCAGCGGCCGCGATTTCGGCTTCGGCGGCGACCGCCAGCAGTGGGGCTACTGGCGCTACCAGGCTCCGCCTGCACGGGGCGCGCTGGTCAAGCGCGGCGGCCTTGCCTATCCGGCGCTGCGTGGCGCCAATCAGCTGCTCAACGCCGCTGCGGTGATGACGGTGCTCGACGCCGTGCGCGACCGCATGCCGGTATCGATGCAGGCCATTCGCCAGGGCCTGATGCTGGTCGAGGTGCCGGGCCGCTTCCAGGTCCTGCCCGGCCGTCCGGCGGTGGTGCTGGACGTCGCCCACAACCCGCAGGCGGCCGGCGTGCTGGCCGAGAACCTGGGGAGCATGGGTTTCCATGCGGAAACCTGGGCGGTGCTCGGCATGCTCGGCGACAAGGACGTCGAAGGCGTCGTGGCGCGGCTCAAGGGCCGGATCGACCACTGGCTGCTTGCCGATCTGCCCGGCCCGCGCGGCCTCAAGGCCGAGGAGCTGGCGCTGCGCCTGCACATGGCGGGCGTCGAAGCCGGCATCCGCTGCTTTCCTTCGCCGAAAGATGCCTATGCTGCGGCGCAGCAGGAGGCGGGGGAGGGTGATAGAATCGCAGTCTTCGGCTCCTTCCTGACCGTTGCCGAAGTGCTCGACGCGGTGAAAGCGGGCAGACACTGACGAGATCGTTTCGTGAGCGACGCAGAAAACCTCGACATCAAGAAACGCGCCCGGCGCCGGCTGGTGGGTGCGATCGCACTTGCACTGCTGGCGGCGATCATCCTGCCGATGATGATGGAGCAGGAGCCGCATCCGGTCAGCGGCGACATCCAGATCACGATTCCGGACCGCGACGCACCTGCCGGCCAGGTCCGCCCGAATGCGGCTGCGGAAGATCCGTCGCCCGCGGCTGCAGCCACGCCCGCGCCGGAGGAACAGGCTCCGCCGTCCCCGCCGCCGGTCGTCGAAGCGCCGTCGCCTGCGCCGGCGAAACCCGAAAGCAGGGCAGAGGCGCCGGCCACCGGAGTGCCGGCCACCGGATCGCCGGCCGCCCCGGCCACGAAGCCCGCGGCACCGAAGCCCGAAACGCCCAAGCCTGCACCGGCACGGCCCGCTGCCGATGAAGCGGCCGAAGCCGCGCGCGCGCGCGCCGCGATCGAAGGCCGTGAAGTGCCGAAGGCCCAGGCGCCGAAAGGCGAAACCTTCATCCTGCAGATCGGTGCCTTCGGCGATGCCGCCAGGGCCTCGCGCATTGCTGCCGATCTCAAGAAGCAGGGTTTCGCCGCCTATACCGAGAAGGCAGGCAACGTCACCCGCGTGCGCGTCGGCCCCATCACCGGCAGGAGCGCCGCCGACAAGACGGCCGAGCAACTGCGGGCGCTGGGCTTCAGTACCGTGATCACGCCGCGCTGACGGTTTCCGCATGACGGTATTCGACTACGTGTTCCTCGGCATCCTGGCCTTGTCCGCGGCAGTGGGCATGTGGCGCGGCCTGGTCAGCGAGGTCATGGCCGTGCTGGCCTGGGTGCTCGCGCTTTTCGCCGCCTGGCGCTATAACGAACAGGCGGCCCAGGTCTTCGCCGGACTCATCGCCGAACCCTTGTGGCGGCAGGTGGCCGGCGGCGCGCTGGTCGTCGTCGGAGTGCTGGTCCTGACCGCGCTCGTCCGCTACCTGCTGCGCGAGCTGCTGCGTGCTGCGGGCCTGGGCGCGACCGATCGCTTCTTCGGCGCGCTGTTCGGCATCGCGCGCGGCCTGCTGGTGGCGCTGGTGGTCGTGCTGATCGGTGGCCTCGCCGGCCTGTCCCGCGAACCCTGGTGGACGCAGGCTTTGTTCTCGCCACCCTTGGAAACGGCGGTTCTTGCCGCCAAACCCTGGCTGCCCGACGTGGTGGCCGACAAGATTCGATTCAGATAGGCGAAATCCTCATGTGCGGAATTCTCGGGGTCGTCGCGACCTCTCCGGTCAACCAGCTTCTGTACGATGGCCTCCAGGTGCTGCAGCACCGCGGACAGGATGCGGCAGGCATCGCCACCGCCGAAGGCGGGCGCTTCCACATGCACAAGGGCTCGGGCCTGGTGCGCGACGTGTTCCGTACGCGCAACATGCGCAACCTCGAAGGCAACTGGGGCATCGGCCACGTCCGTTATCCGACTGCGGGCTCGGCCTACAACGCCTCGGAGGCGCAGCCCTTCTACGTTAATTCGCCCTTCGGCCTGCTGCTGGCGCACAACGGCAACCTGACGAATTCCGACGCGCTCAAGCGCGAGATCTTCCTGTCCGACCTGCGCCACATCAACACCAGCAGCGATTCCGAAGTGCTGCTGAACGTGCTGGCGCACGAGCTGCAGGCGGCCTGTAACGGCCTGAAGCTCGACGAGGAGGCGGTGTTCCGTGCCGTCGCCGGCGTCCATCGCCGCTGCCGCGGCGCCTATGGCGTGGTGGTGATGATCGCCGGCTACGGCCTGCTCGCCTTCCGCGACCCCTACGGCATCCGTCCGCTGGTCATCGGCCGCAACGAGGCCGAGGCCGGCACCGAATGGCTGGTGGCGTCCGAGTCGGTGGCGCTCGACGTGCTCGGCTTCAAGCTGCTGCGCGACGTCGCGCCGGGCGAGGCGGTGCTGATCGACACCGATGGCAACTTCCACAGCCGCCAGTGCGCCGAGCAGACCGTGCAGGCGCCGTGCATGTTCGAATTCGTCTATCTCGCGCGGCCCGATTCGATCATCGACGGCGTGTCGGTGTACGAGTCGCGCATGAAGATGGGCGAATACCTCGCCGACAAGATGAAGCGCACGATGCCGCACGTCGAGATCGACGTCGTGATCCCGATCCCGGACTCCAGCCGGCCGTCGGCGCTGCAGATGGCCGAGCGCCTGGGCTTGCCGTTCCGCGAAGGCTTCGTCAAGAATCGCTACATCGGCCGGACCTTCATCATGCCGGGCCAGGCGACGCGCAAGAAGTCGGTGCGCCAGAAGCTGAACACCATCCACCAGGAGTTCAGGGGCAAGAGCGTGCTGCTGGTCGACGACTCCATCGTGCGCGGCACGACCAGCAAGGAGATCGTCAACATGGCGCGGGAAGCCGGCGCGCGGAAGGTTTATCTCGCCTCGGCGGCGCCGCCGGTACGCCATGCCAACGTCTATGGCATCGACATGCCGACGCGCGGCGAACTGATCGCATCGGATCGCACCGAAGAGGAAATCTGCCGCGAAATCGGCGCCGACGGTCTGATCTACCAGGATCTGGACGATCTGAAGGCGTCGGTGCGGGCGTTGAATCCCGCGCTCAGTTTTTTCGAGACGTCCTGCTTCGACGGCTGCTACGTGACCGGTGACATCACCGCCGAATACCTGAACGGCGTCGAGAGCCAGCGCGGCGAGGGCAAGCCTTCCAAGGGCGACTTCCACGACGACGAGGGCGGCCAGCTCGACCTCAATCTCGCTTCCGGCTCCGACAACTGAACCGATATAACTGCAATGACGCTCCCTGAAGACCTTCCCCTTCATCCGGATACGCTGGCGATCCGCTCCGGCATCGAACGCAGCCAGTTCGGCGAACACGGCGAAGCGATGTACCTGACCTCGAGCTTCGTGTTCGAGAATGCGGCGCAGGCGGCGGCGCGTTTCTCCGGCGAGGAGGAAGGCAACGTCTACGCCCGCTTCTCGAACCCGACCGTCACCGCGATGCAGACGCGGCTTGCCGCGCTCGAAGGCGCCGAAGCCTGCGTGGCGACGGCGTCCGGCATGTCGGCGATCCTGTCGCTGGTCATGGCGACCTTGCAGGCCGGTGATCACATCGTTGCCTCCAACGGCCTGTTCGGCGCCACCCAGCAGTTGTTCGGCGGCATCCTGTCGAAGTTCGGCATCGAAACCACTTTCGTACCGGCGACCGACCTCGATGCCTACCGCAAGGCAGTGACGCCGCGCACCCGGCTGTTCTTCATCGAGACGCCGTCCAATCCGCTGACCGAAGTGGTCGACATCGCCGCGGTGGCGGAGATCGCCCACCAAGCCGGCGCATTGCTGGCGGTGGACAACTGCTTCTGCACGCCGGCGCTGCAGCGTCCGCTGGAACTCGGCGCGGACGTGGTCGTGCATTCGGCGACCAAGTACCTGGACGGCCAGGGCCGCGTGCTGGGCGGCGCAGTGGCGGGCAGGAAGGCGATCACCGAAGAGGTGTTCCGCTTCCTGCGCACGGCCGGGCCGACGCTGTCGCCGTTCAATGCCTGGGTGATCTTCAAGGGCATGGAGACCCTGCGCATCCGCATGGAAGCGCAGTCGGCCGCGGCGCTGGAACTGGCCCGCTGGCTCGAGACCCAGCCCGGCGTGGCCCGCGTCTATTACCCCGGCCTGCCGTCGCACCCGCAGCACGAGTTGGCGATGCGCCAGCAGAAATCGGGCGGCGCCATCGTCAGCTTCGACGTCAGGGGCGGGCGCGAGGCGGCATGGAGAGTGGTCGATTCGACGCGCCTGATGTCGATCACCGCCAACCTCGGCGATACCAAGACGACGATCACCCATCCGGCGACGACCACGCACGGCCGCATCACAGCGGAAGCGCGCGCCGCGGCCGGCATCGGCGACGGCCTGTTGCGCGTCGCGGTGGGGCTGGAGGCCGTCGAGGACCTGAAGGCGGATCTCGCCCGCGGGCTGCAAGCCTGAGCCGGGTGGCGCCCCATGCGGTGGCGTCGTGCGGGTGGCGCTGAGCAGCGGGCGCCTGACGGCCGGGACGTGACGGGCAACTGACAGGAACGGGGCGAATGCCCCGTTCGCCGTTTTCGGCCCCGGAATCCGGGCCGACGCAGCGGAACTAGCGCAGCAGCATCTGCTCAGTCCGGCGTGCCGGCTTCAGTGGTGAACCGCCGGCCGTCGAAGGCGAGCCAGCGTGCTTCGCCGTGCCAGTCGGCAAGCACCCAGCGGATGCGCTGCCGGCCATCGACGACATGGACATGGCGTGCGGGACGATGGGTGTGGCCGTGCACCAGCACTGCGTCCGCAGTCGTGCGGAACAGGGCGGCGACCGCGTCGGCATTGACGTCCATGATCTCCATGGCTTTCGTCTGTTTGGCGGCCTCGCTCTTCCGGCGCAGGCTTTCGATGAAGGCCTTGCGCGCGGCCAGCGGCTGGGCGAGGAAGTCGCGCTGCCACGCGGGGTCGTGGACCTGGCGGCGATAGGCCTGATAGGCGAGATCATCGGTGCATAGCACGTCGCCGTGGCTCAGCAGCAGGGCGGGTGCGTCGACGGCCCGGTCGAAGCGGAGCAGGCAGGGATCGGGCAGCAGCGTGAGGCCGGCGGCCCGGGCGAAACCTTCGCCGGCCAGCAGGTCGCGATTGCCGCGGATGAAGAATACCGCGACACCCGCGTCCGACACGGCCCGGAGGGCGGCGCACATCCGTTGATTGAAACCGTCGTCGAGATCGTCGTCGCCCGCCCAGTATTCGAACAGGTCACCGAGGATGAACAGGCTGGCGGCCTCGAGTGCCGGCCCCTGCAGGAACTCGATGAAGGCTGCGGCAGTGTCGGGCGCGTCCTCGGCCAGGTGCAGGTCCGAAATGAACAATGCCGGCAGCCCCGCATGGAAGGCTGCCGGCATGCGGGCCAGCGAGTCCCCGGGGACCCGCTGATCGGCCTGGCTGTCAGACAACTTCGGCGCGCTCGATGATCACGTCTTCCTTCGGCACGTCCTGGTGGAAACCGCTGGAGCCGGTCTTGACCTTGCGGATCGCGTCGACCACGTCCATGCCGTCGCTGACCTTGCCGAACACGCAGTAGCCCCAGCCCTGCAGGTCGGGCGAGCGGAAGTTCAGGAAGTCGTTGTCGGCGACGTTGATGAAGAACTGGGCGGTGGCCGAGTGCGGCGCCTGGGTGCGGGCCATGGCGATGGTGCCGCGCTCGTTCTTGAGGCCGTTGTCGGCTTCGTTCTTGATCTGCTCGCCGGTCGGCTTCTGGTCCATGCCCGGGGTGAAGCCGCCGCCCTGGATCATGAAGCCGTCGATGACGCGGTGGAAGATGGTGTTGTCGTAGTGGCCGGCCTCGACGTAGGCGATGAAGTTGGCCACGGTCTGCGGCGCCTTATCGGCGTCGAGTTCGAGGGTGATGACGCCGTGGTTGGTGTGCAGCTTGACTGCCATGTGCTGTTCTCCTGGGGAAAGCTGTTGGGGATGCGGGCTCGCTTACTTGCCCACTTTCTTCGGCGCTGCGTTCTCGAGCACGCTGGCGTTCTCGATGACGACCGCCTCGACCGGCACGTTCTGGTGGAAACCGCGGTTGGCGGTCTGCACCTTGGCGATCTTGTCGACCACGTCCATGCCCTTGACGACCTTGCCGAACACCGCGTAGCCCCAGCCGTCGCGCGAGGGATAGTCGAGGAAGGTGTTGGGCACCAGGTTGATGAAGAACTGCGCGCTGGCCGAATGCGGATCGGCGGTGCGGGCCATCGCCAGCGTGCCGCGTTCGTTCTTGAGGCCGTTCCTGGCTTCGTTCTCGATCGGCGCGCGGGTGCTCTTCTGCTTCATGTCGGCATCGAAGCCGCCGCCCTGGACCATGAAGCCGTCGATGACGCGGTGGAACACGGTGCCGTCGTAGAAGCCGTCCTTGACGTACTGGACGAAGTTTTCGGCGGACTTGGGCGCCTTGTCGGCGAAGACTTCGACGACGATTGCACCCTGGCTGGTCTTGAGTTCGACCATCGGGTTGGCGGCGAGGGCGCCGAGGCTGGTCAGGGCGGTCGATGCCAGCGCGGCAAAGGCGATCAGCTGCTTTTTCATGGAATCTCCGGTGCGCGGCCATGGGGCCGGATGGGCGGCGGACGTCGTGGCGGCCGGGAAAATGGCAGGCATTGCGGCCGTGGTATATTTGCGGCCTTCGACTGCCGGCCCGGCGCCTGGGTGACGCGGGATTCTAGCAACAAGCACCCCCCCTCACAATTGCGCCGCCGGCGAACCGGTTTTCAACCGATCCTCCCCACCGTTTTTCCATTCGCCGATGCTTTCCATCTACAACACCCTGACGCGCAGCAAGGAAGTCTTCACCCCGATCGAGCCCGGCAAGGTCCGCATGTACGTGTGCGGCATGACGGTGTATGACTTCTGTCACCTCGGCCATGCGCGCGTGATGGTGGTGTTCGACATGGTGGCGCGCTGGCTGCGGGCCAGCGGGCTGGATGTGAACTACGTGCGCAACATCACCGACATCGACGACAAGATCATCCGCCGCGCGCAGGAGAACGGCGAGTCGATCCGCCAGTTGACCGACCGCTTCATTACCGCGATGCACGAGGACGCCGATGCCCTCGGCGTGCTGCGCCCGGACCACGAGCCGCGCGCCACCGACTACGTCGTCCAGATGCAGAGCCTGATCTCGCGCCTCGAGCAGAAAGGCCTGGCCTACGTCGCCGCCAACCGCGACGTCTGCTACGCGGTGCGCAAGTTCGACGGCTACGGCAAGCTGTCGGGCAAGTCGCTCGACGAGCTGCGTGCCGGCGAGCGGGTGGATGTCGCCCAGGACAAGAACGATCCGCTCGACTTCGTGCTGTGGAAGCATGCGAAGGTCGAGGAACCGGGCGAGGTGAAGTGGGATTCGCCCTGGGGTGCCGGCCGTCCGGGCTGGCACATCGAATGCTCGGCGATGAGCTCCGAACTGCTCGGCGACCATTTCGACATCCACGGTGGCGGCATGGACCTGCAGTTCCCGCACCACGAGAACGAGATCGCCCAGTCCGAAGGCGCGCACGGCCACGCCTTCGTCAATTACTGGATGCACAACGGCTTCGTGCGTGTCGATGACGAGAAGATGTCGAAGTCGCTCGGCAACTTCTTCACCATCCGCGAGGTGCTGCAGAAGTACGACGCCGAAGTGGTGCGCTTCTTCATCCTGCGCGCCCACTACCGCAGCGCGCTGAACTACTCGGATGCGCATCTCGAGGATGCGCGCAGTGCGCTGACGCGGCTCTACACGGCCTTGAAGAACGTGCCGGCCGAAGGCGAGGGCGAAGTCGATTGGAACGAAGCTCATGCGAGGCGCTTCCGCGCGGCGATGGACGACGACTTCAACACGGCCGAAGCGATGGCGGTACTGTTCGAACTGGCCAACGAGGTCAATCGCAGCGTATCGCCGGGGCTGGCGCGGCAGCTGAAGGCACTGGGTGCGGTGCTCGGCCTGCTGCAGCGCGATCCGGTGGCTTTCCTGCAGGCGGGAGCACCGGATGCCGGCGGGCTGGATGCGGCGGCGATCGAAGCGCGCATTGCCGCGCGTGCGGCGGCCAAGAAGAACAAGGACTACGCCGAAGCCGACCGCATCCGTGCCGAACTGGCCGAAGCGGGCATCGTGCTGGAGGACGGTGCCGGCGGCACGACCTGGCGTCGCGCCTGAGCGGGGTACTGTCGGGGCGGAGCAGCCCCGATGACGAAAGAATGGCCTGCCATCCGGAAGATGGCAGGCCATTTTCATGCCTGAACGGGCGCCGCCGGAAGAGTCGTGCGGGCGGATGGGCCGACAAGGCCCATCGTCGCGGCTGCCGCTCAGGTGCCGAAGAAGTCCTTCACCTTGTCCATCCAGGACTTGGCTTTCGGGTTGTGGCGGTCGGCGTTGCCGCTGGAGATCTCCTCGAATTCGCGCAGCAGTTCCTTCTGGCGTTCGGTGAGCTTGACCGGCGTCTCGACCACGACGTGGCAGAGCAGGTCGCCATGCACGTGGCTGCGCACGTTCTTGATGCCCTTGCCGCGCAGGCGGAAGACCTTGCCGCTCTGCGTCTCGGCCGGAATCTTCAGCCGGGCCATGCCTTCCAGCGTCGGGATCTCGATTTCGCCGCCGAGCGCCGCGGTGGTGAAGCTCAGCGGCATCTCGCAGTGCAGGTCGTCGTGGTCGCGCTCGAACACCGCATGCTTGCGGATGTGGATCTCGACGTAGAGATCGCCCGGCGGGCCGCCATTGACACCCGGTTCGCCGTGGCCGCCGTGGCGCAGGCGCATGCCTTCGTCGATGCCGGCGGGGATCTTCACTTCCAGCGTCTTGTGCTTCTTGACCCGGCCGGCGCCGCCGCAGTCGCGGCAGGGGTCGGGGATGATCTTGCCGCTGCCGTGGCACTTCGGGCAGGTCTGCTGGATCGAGAAGAAGCCCTGCTGCACCCGCACCTGGCCGTGGCCGTTGCAGGTGGGGCAGGTCTTGGGCTGGGTGCCGGGCTTGGCGCCGCTGCCGTGACAGGTGCCGCATTCCTCGACGGTGGGGATGCGGATCGTCTTCTCGGCGCCGCGCGCAGCCTCCTCGAGCGTGATCTCGAGGTTGTAGCGCAGGTCGGCGCCGCGATAGACGTTCGAGCGCCCGCCGCGGCCGCCGCCGAACAGGTCGCCGAAGATGTCGCCGAAGGCATCGGCGAAGCCGCCTTCGAAGCCCTGGCCGCCACCCATCGATTGGTCGACGCCGGCATGGCCGTAGCGGTCGTAGGCGGCCTTCTTTTGCGGGTCGGAGAGCATCTCGTAGGCCTCCTTGGCCTCCTTGAACTTCTCCTCGGCGTCCTTGTTGTCCGGATTGCGGTCCGGGTGGTACTTCATGGCCAGCTTGCGGTAGGCCTTCTTGATCTCGTCGTCGCCGGCATCGCGGTTGACGCCGAGAACGTCGTAGTAATCCCTTTTGGACATGGTGCTTCGCTCAGTCTGGTCTCAAGCAAAGGCCGAGCCGGCGCCGGAGCAGGGCTCCGGCGGGGCTCGGCCGCGAAGGATTCGCCAGAATGACGATTACTTCTTGTCCTTCACTTCGGTGAATTCGGCATCCACCACGTCGGCGTCGTCGGCCTTGCTGCCGGACGACTGGGCGCCGGCCTGATCACCGCCCTCGGCCTGGGCCTGGGCATACATCTGTTCGCCGAGCTTCTGCGCGGCCATCGCCAGGGCCTGGCTCTTGGCTTCGATGCTGTCCTTGTCGGAGCCCTTGATCGCCTCTTCGGCATCTTTGATCGCGGCTTCGATCTTGGCCTTGTCGTCGTCGCTCAGCTTGTCGCCGTATTCGCCCAGCGCCTTGCGCGTCGAATGCACCAGCGCGTCACACTGGTTGCGGGCATCGACCAGTTCGTGCGCCTTCTTGTCTTCCTCGGCGTGCGCCTCGGCGTCGCGCACCATGCGCTCGACTTCGTCGTCCGACAGGCCGGAGTTGGCCTGGATCTTGATCTTGTTCTCCTTGCCGGTGGCCTTGTCCTTGGCCGACACGTGCAGGATGCCGTTGGCGTCGATGTCGAAGGTGACCTCGATCTGCGGCATGCCACGCGGCGCCGGCGGGATGTCGGACAGGTTGAACTGGCCCAGGCTCTTGTTGCCGGAAGCCATTTCGCGCTCGCCCTGTAGCACGTGGATGGTCACCGCGCTCTGGTTGTCGTCGGCGGTGGAGAACACCTGCGAGGCCTTGGTCGGGATCGTGGTGTTCTTCTGGATCAGCTTGGTCATCACGCCGCCCAGGGTCTCGATGCCGAGCGACAGCGGGGTGACGTCGAGCAGCAGCACGTCCTTGACTTCGCCCTGCAGCACGCCGCCCTGGATCGAGGCGCCGACGGCCACGGCTTCGTCGGGGTTCACGTCCTTGCGCGGCTCCTTGCCGAAGAACTCCTTGACCTTCTCCTGCACCATCGGCATGCGGGTCTGGCCGCCGACCAGGATCACGTCGTCGATGTCGGATACCTTCAGGCCGGCATCCTTCAGCGCGACGCGGCAGGGCTCGATCGAGCGCTCGACCAGATCCTCGACCAGCGCCTCGAACTTGGCGCGGGTGATCTTGACCGCCAGGTGCTTCGGTCCCGAGGCGTCGGCGGTGATGTAGGGCAGGTTGACTTCGGTCTGCTGGCCGGAGGACAGCTCGATCTTGGCCTTCTCGGCTGCTTCCTTCAGGCGCTGCAGCGCGAGCACGTCGTTCTTGAGGTCGACGCCCTGTTCCTTCTTGAATTCGGTGACGATGTAGTCGATCAGGCGCTGATCGAAGTCCTCGCCGCCAAGGAAGGTGTCGCCGTTGGTCGCCAGCACTTCGAACTGGTGCTCGCCGTCGAGGTCGGCGATCTCGATGATCGAGATGTCGAAGGTGCCGCCGCCGAGGTCATAGACGGCGATCTTGGAGTCGCCCGGCTTCTTGTCCATGCCGAAGGCGAGCGCGGCCGCGGTCGGCTCGTTGATGATGCGCTTGACTTCCAGCCCGGCGATGCGGCCGGCGTCCTTGGTGGCCTGGCGCTGGCTGTCGTTGAAGTAGGCCGGCACCGTGATGACGGCTTCGGTCACTTCCTCGCCGAGATAGTCCTCGGCGGTCTTCTTCATCTTGCGCAGCACTTCGGCCGACACCTGCGGCGGCGCGATCTTCTTGCCGCGCACTTCGACCCAGGCGTCGCCGTTGTCGGCCTTGGTGATGGCGAAGGGCATCAGGTCGATGTCCTTCTGCACTTCCTTCTCTTCGAAGCGGCGGCCGATCAGGCGCTTGATCGCGAACAGGGTGTTCCTGGCGTTGGTGACCGCCTGGCGCTTGGCCGGCGCACCGCACAGGATTTCGCCGTCTTCAGCGTAGGCGACCACCGACGGGGTGGTGCGCGCGCCTTCGGAGTTCTCGATGACCTTCGGCTTGCCGCCTTCCATCACGGAAACGCAGCTGTTGGTGGTGCCGAGGTCGATGCCGATGATCTTGCCCATGAAAGTTCCTTTGTGTCTGAATGAGGTGATGGAGCGGCGTCGCCGTCCGGTCTGGTTCGAATATGGGGTGGCGCGGCAGAGTTTCAAGCCGCCGCGCGCAGATTGCCCGCGGGGGCGGCTGCTCTTACTGTCCTTTCGCCTTGGCGACCATCACCAGCGCCGGACGGATGACGCGTTCGTTGAGCAGGTAGCCCTTCTGCAGCACGGTGACGACGGTGTTGGGTTCGGCATCCGCTTCGACGGTGCTGATCGCTTGATGCTTGTTCGGATCGAACTTCTGGCCGAGCGGATTTTCTTCCGTCAGGTTGGCGCTTTCGAAGGCGGCGACGAGCTGCTTGAGCGTCAGTTCGACGCCTTCGCGCAGGTTTTCGAGGGTCTGGTTCTCCACCGCGAGTGCGGCTTCGAGGCTGTCCTTGACCGGCAGCATCGCGCCGGCGAACTTTTCGGCTGCGAACTTGCCGGCCTTGACGATGTCCTCCTGCGCGCGGCGTCGGACGTTCTCGGTCTCGGCTTTGGCGCGCAGCCAGGCGTCGTGGTGCTCGGCGGCCTTCAGTTCGGCCTGGCGCAGGCTTTCCTCCAGGCTGGGCATGGTGTCCGGCTTATTTTCTGCGGTGTCCGGCGCGGCCGCTGCGGGAGCGCTCGGCTGTTCGGTTTCCGGTATGGCATTCGGATTCTGGCTCGGGTCCTGCATGGGTTCTTGCTCCCTGTTGATGGCTGTTCCTGGCCGGCATGTTGGGGCGGGCGATTCGATTTCAAGAGGAAACCTTTGGTGAAGAAGCAGCCATTGCGGCAGGCTGCGCGCTGGCGCACAATAGCCCGTCCGGACTGGTTCTCGTTCCAAGTTGAAGGCGGTCGGTTCGACGGGCCTTCACCATTCCGGAATTCCACGTGATACCCGGCGTTTGCCTGTGTCATTGTTACAGTTGAGTCCCTTCCTGCTCGCCAGGAAACCATAGGAGATATCGATGAAACTGAAGAAAGTTGCCGCCTGCGTTCTGCTGTCCGCTGCCGTCGCGCCGGCCTGGGCCGCCTGCGAGGCCACCATCGAAGGCAACGACATGATGCAGTTCAACACCAAGGAAATCGTGGTCGACAAGAGCTGCAAGGAATTCACCGTCACGCTGAAGCACGTCGGCAAGCTGGCCAAGGCTGCCATGGGCCACAACTGGGTGCTGGCGAAGGACGCCGACGTCAAGGATCTGGCTGCCGACAGCGCCAAGGCCGGTCCGGCCAAGGACTACCTCGTCGATGGCGATGCCCGCATCGTTGCCCACACCAAGTTGCTTGGCGGTGGCGAAACCGATTCGGTCACGTTCGACGTTTCCAAGCTCGCCGCCGGCGAGAAGTACACCTATTTCTGCTCCTTCCCGGGCCACTGGGCAGTGATGAAGGGCGAACTGAAGCTCAACTGATCGCCCATTTGGCCACTGGAGCCTGAAGGGGCTCCGGTGGCTGCGCAGGAAGAGGGGGAGTGGGTAACGCTCCTCCTTGTTGGCTCTGCAATGCATGTGACGGATATATTTGTCATGTGCGCAGCTGTATGGATGACTACGGCTGCATGACCTTCCGGTGCGTGTTCTTCGCGCCTCTGCTCGTTGTGCTCCTGACGGAAGTGTGCTTCCTTTGGGCTCGTCTGCGGCTGTAGGGCAGGGGCTCGTGGTAGCATTGACCGTTTTGATTCACGCGGCTTTCGCCGCCTTCGAGCATGACCCAGTTCGCCAAGGAAACCCTGCCGATCAGCCTCGAAGAGGAGATGCGGCACTCCTACCTCGACTACGCGATGAGCGTGATCGTGGGCCGCGCACTCCCCGATGCGCGCGACGGCCTCAAGCCGGTGCACCGCCGAGTGCTGTTCGCGATGCACGAGCTGTCCAACGACTGGAACCGTGCCTACAAGAAGTCCGCGCGCATCGTCGGCGACGTCATCGGTAAATACCATCCGCACGGCGACACCGCGGTGTATGACACCATCGTGCGCATGGCGCAGGATTTCTCGCTGCGCTACATGCTGGTCGACGGCCAGGGCAACTTCGGTTCGGTCGACGGCGACAATGCCGCGGCGATGCGCTACACCGAAATCCGCATGGCGCGCATCGGCCACGAACTGCTGGCCGACATCGACAAGGAAACGGTCGACTTCGGCCCGAACTACGACGGCTCGGAGAAGGAGCCGCTGGTCATGCCGGCGCGCATCCCCAACCTGCTGATCAACGGTTCGAGCGGCATCGCGGTCGGCATGGCGACCAACATCCCACCGCACAACCTGGGCGAGATCGTCGATGCCTGCCTGAAGCTGCTGGAAGAGCCGGATACCGACATCGAAGCGCTGATCGACATCGTCAAGGCGCCCGACTTCCCGACTGCCGGCCTGATCTACGGCCTGCACGGCGTGCATGAAGGCTACCGCACCGGCCGCGGCCGGGTGGTGATGCGCGCGCGCACCCACTTCGAGCCGATCGGCAAGACCGACCGCCAAGCCATCGTCGTCGATGAACTGCCCTACCAGGTCAACAAGCGCACCCTGCAGGAGCGCATGGCCGAGCTGGTCAACGAAAAGAAGATCGAAGGCATCAGCGAGATCCGCGACGAATCCGACAAGTCCGGCATGCGCCTGGTGGTCGAGCTCAAGCGCGGCGAGATGCCCGAGGTGGTGCTGAACAAGCTGTTCAAGCACACCCAGCTGCAGGACAGTTTCGGCATGAACATGGTGGCGCTGGTCGACGGCAAGCCGCGCCTGCTGAACCTGAAGCAGATGCTGGTGTGCTTCCTCGAGCACCGCCGCGAGGTCGTCACCCGCCGCACCATCTTCGAGCTGCGCAAGGCGCGCGACCGCGGCCACATCCTCGAAGGCCTGGCGGTGGCGCTGTCCAACGTCGACGAGATCATCGCCCTGATCAAGGCCGCGCCGACGCCGGCCGATGCCAAGCGCGGCCTGATGGAGCGCACCTGGCGTTCGCCGCTGGTCGAGGAGATGCTGTCGCGGGCGATGGCCGACAGCTACCGGCCGGAAGGGCTGGATCCGCAGTTCGGCCTGTCGGCGCAGGGCTATCGCCTGTCCGAAGCCCAGGCCCAGGCCATCCTGGAACTGCGCCTGCAGCGCCTGACCGGGCTGGAGCAGGACAAGATCGTCGGCGAGTACCGCGAAGTGATGGACATCATCACCGACCTGCTCGACATCCTCGCCCGTCCCGAGCGCATCACCGCGATCATCGTCGAGGAGCTGAGCGCGATCCGCAACCAGTTCGGCGATCCGCGCCGCTCGGAACTGGTGATGAACACCGCCGAGATCAACATCGAGGACCTGATCACGCCGGAAGACATGGTCGTCACCCTGTCGCACACCGGCTACTTCAAGCGCCAGCCGCTGGCCGACTACCGCGCCCAGCGCCGCGGCGGCCGCGGCAAGCAGGCGACCTCGATGAAGGACGAGGACTTCATCGACCATCTCTTCGTCGCCAACACCCACGACACCGTGCTGTGCTTCTCCAGCCGCGGCCGCTGCTACTGGCTGAAGGTGTACGAAGTGCCCGAAGGGACGCGCAACTCGCGCGGCAAGCCGATCGTCAATCTGTTCCCGCTGGTCGAAGGCGAGAAGATCACCGCCGTGCTGCCGATCAAGGAGTTCGACGAGGAGCACTTCGTGTTCATGGCGACTTCGGAAGGCACGGTCAAGAAGACCGCGCTGACCGCCTTCTCCAACCCGCGCAAGGCCGGCATCATCGCGGTCAACCTGGATGACGGCGACCACCTGATCGGCGTCGCCATCACCGACGGTCAATGCGATGTGATGCTGTTCTCCGACGCCGGCAAGGCGGTGCGCTTCGCCGAGACCGACGTGCGGCCGATGGGCCGCGAAGCGCGCGGCGTGCGCGGCATGATGCTGGAGGACGGCCAGGCGGTGATCGCGATGCTGGTGGCCAAGGACGAATCGCAGTCGGTGCTGACCGCGACCGAGAACGGCTACGGCAAGCGCACGCCGGTGGCCGAATACACTCGCCACGGCCGCGGCACCAAGGGCATGATCGCGATCCAGACCTCCGACCGCAACGGCAAGCTGGTGGGCGCGGTGCTGGTCGAGCCGGGCGACGAGGTGATGCTGATTTCGACCGGCGGCGTGCTGATCCGCACCGGCGTCGAGAGCATCCGCGAGATGGGCCGCTCGACCCAGGGCGTGACCCTGATCAACCTCGACGACGGTACTTTCCTCGCCAGCATCGAGAAAGTGGCGGAGTCGGAGTCCGACGAAAGCATGCGCGCGGAAGACGAAGGCGAGGCTGCTGCAGCCGGGGAGCCTGCCGACGGGGACGGCAACGACGGCCAGGGCGAAGCGCCGGCGGCCGACGAACAGGGAGACGCCTGATGAGCCGGGTGTGGAACTTCAGCGCCGGCCCGGCCGTGCTGCCCGAGGAAGTGCTGCGCCAGGCCGCCGAGGAGATGCTCGACTGGCAGGGTTCGGGCATGGGCGTGATGGAGATGAGCCATCGCGGCAAGGAGTTCACCTCGATCGCCGTGCAGGCCGAGGCCGATCTGCGTGAACTGCTGGCCGTGCCGGCCAACTATCGCATCCTGTTCATGCAGGGCGGGGCGATCGCGGCGAATGCGATCATCCCGATGAACCTGATCGGCGACAAGCGGGTCGCCGACTACGTCGTCACCGGCTCCTGGTCGCAGAAATCGCAGAAGGAGGCGCGCAAGTACGCCGAGGTGAACATCGCCGCCACTTCCGAAGCGAGCGGCTTCACCACCGTGCCGCCGATGGCGGATTGGAAGCTGTCGGTCGATCCGGCCTACCTCTTCACCTGCACCAACGAAACCATCGGCGGCGTCGAATATCCCTTCGAGCCCGATCTGGCCCGGATCGGTCGTGGCGAAGTGCCGGTCGTCGCCGACATGTCCTCGCACATCCTGTCGCGCGCCATCGACGTGTCGAAATACGGCCTGATCTTCGGCGGCGCGCAGAAGAACATCGGCCCGGCCGGCCTGACCATCGTCATCGTGCGCGAGGACCTGCTCGGCCGCGCGATGCCGCACTGCCCGGCCGCTTTCGATTTCAGGACCGTGGCCGAGAACGCCTCGATGTACAACACGCCGCCGACCTACGGCATCTACATCGCCGGCCTGGTGTTCCAGTGGATCAAGCGCCAGGGCGGCGTGGCTGCGCTGGAGGCGCAGAACGTCGCCAAGGCGAAGCTGTTGTACGACTTCCTCGACGGCAGCGATTTTTATGAGAATCGCGTCGATCCGGCCTGCCGTTCGCGCATGAACGTGCCTTTCTTCCTGAAGGACGAATCGCTCAACGACGCTTTCCTGGCCGAGTCGAAGGCCGCGGGCCTGATGCAGTTGAAGGGCCACAAGTCGGTCGGCGGCATGCGCGCGTCGATCTACAACGCGATGCCGCTGGCCGGGGTGCAGGCGCTGGTGGACTTCATGCGCGATTTTGCCGCGCGCAAGGCTTGAACCGAAGGACCGAGCATGAGCGACGAACTGCTGAAGCTGCGCAACGAAATCGACCGCCTCGACGAGGAAATCCTCGCCCGCCTGTCCGAGCGTGCGCGCTGCGCGCAGCGCGTGGGCGAAGTGAAGCAGGGCAATGCCCCGTTCTATCGCCCCGAGCGCGAAGCCCAGGTGCTGCGCCGCCTGGCCGAACTGAACCCCGGACCGCTGCCGGCGGACGCGGTGAAGACGATCTTCCGCGAGATCATGTCGGCCTGCCTGGGGCTGGAGCATCCGCAGCGCGTCGCCTATCTCGGCCCGGCCGGCACTTTTTCCGAGAGCGCCAGCCGCAAGCAGTTCGGTTCCGCGCCGGGTTTCATGCCGATGGCGACGATCGAGGACGTGTTCCGCGCGGTCGAAGCCGGCAACGTCGATTACGGCGTCGTGCCGGTCGAGAATTCGACCGAGGGCGCGGTCAATATCACGCTCGACCTGCTGCTGGCGAGCCCGGTCAAGGTCTGCGGCGAAGTCAGGCTGCGCATCCATCAGCAACTGATGTCGCGTGCCGACGGCATCGGCGCCGCCAAGCGCCTGTATTCGCATGCGCAGTCGCTGGCGCAATGCCACGAGTGGCTCAACCGCAACCTGCCTCACCTGCCGCGCATCCCGGTGGCGAGCAACGCCGAGGCGGCGCGGCTGGCGGCGGAGGATGCCGAGTCCTGCGCGATCGCGGGCGAGGCGGCGGCCAAGCTGTACGGCCTGAACATCCTCGCGCCCAACATCGAGGACGATCCCAACAACACCACGCGCTTCCTCGTCATTGCCAATCACGACGCGGGGCCTTCGGGCAGCGACCGCACCTCGCTGGTGTTCTCGGCGCCGAACCGTCCGGGGGCGATCCATGCCTTGCTGGAACCGCTCGCGCGCCACGGTGTGGACATGACCAAGCTGCAGTCGCGCCCGGCACAGTCAGGCTTGTGGGAATACGTGTTCTACGCCGACATCAACGGCCACCGCGAAGATGCCGAGGTCGCCGCCGCGCTCGCCGAGCTGGCCGATCGCGCCGCTTTCCTGAAGGTGCTCGGCTCCTACCCGATCGCCGCGATCTGACACCCTGAATCCGCCCCGAGCATTCGACGAACGAGGCCACGTGCCATCAAGGAGACAGCCATGAGCGTAGCAAGCCGTGCCCCGGACCATATCCGCGCCATCATGCCCTACCAGCCGGGCAAGCCGATCTCCGAGCTGGCGCGGGAGATGGGTCTTGCCGAATCGAGCATCGTCAAGCTCGCATCGAACGAGAATCCGCTGGGGATGAGCACGCGTGCCCGCGATGCCGCGCGCATGGCGTTGACCGATCTGGCGCGCTATCCGGACGGCGGCGCCTTTGCATTGAAGGCGGCGCTGTGCCGCAAGCTCGGCGTGCAGCCCGAGCAACTGGTGATCGGCAACGGTTCCAACGACGTCCTCGAGATCGCCACCCAGGCTTTCCTTCGCCCCGGCTGTTCGGCGGTGTATGCCCAGCATGCCTTTGCCGTCTATCCGCTGGCGACGCAGGCACGCGGTGCGCGCGGCGTCGAAGTACCGGCGAGGAACTTCGGCCACGACCTGGATGCGATGGCGGCGGCGATCTCGCCCGATACCCGCATCGTCTTCATCGCCAACCCGAACAATCCGACCGGCACTTTCCTGTCGGGCAGGGACATCGAGGCTTTCCTGCACAAAGTGCCGCAGGACGTGCTGGTGGTGCTCGACGAGGCCTATACCGAATACCTGGCGCCGGCGCAGCGCTACGATGCCATCGCCTGGATCGAGCGCTTTCCCAACCTGCTGGTGTCGCGCACCTTCTCCAAGGCCTACGGCCTGGCCGGTCTGCGGGTGGGCTACGGCGTCGCGCATGCCGAAGTGGCGGACCTGATGAACCGGGTGCGCCAGCCCTTCAACGTTTCCAGCGTCGCGCTGGCGGCAGCCGGAGCGGCGCTGGACGACGAGGAGTTCATCGAGCAGTCGGCCGAGCTGAACCGGCGCGGCATGCAGCAACTCACCGACGCCTTCGTCGCGCTGGGGCTGGAGTGGATTCCGTCGGCCGGCAACTTCGTCACCTTCAAGGTCGGCGACGCCGCCGGGGTCAATCATGCACTGCTGCAGCAGGGCGTGATCGTGCGCCCGATCGCCGGCTACGGCATGCCGCACTGGCTGCGGGTGTCGATCGGGCTGCCGGAAGAGAACGCCCGCTTCATCGCCGCGCTGAAGCGGGCGCTGGCCTGATGGAAGGCCGCGAGACCTCGCCGCTGATCGGCAAGCTCGTCATCTGCGGTGTCGGCCTGATCGGCGGCTCGTTCGCGCTCGGCCTGCGGCGTGCGGGGGCGGTCGGCCGCATCGTCGGCATCGGCCGGCGGCGCGAGCCGCTGGAGCGTGCGCTGGAGCTGGGCGTCATCGACGAAATCGCCGATGACTGGGCCACGGCGCTCGCCGGTGCCGACATGGTGCTGCTGGCTGCGCCGGTGGGGCAGATGGATACCATCATGGCGGCGATGGCGCCGCACCTGGACGCCGGGACGGTTGTCACCGATGCCGGCAGCACCAAGCGCGACGTGATCGAAGCCATCCAGCGCCACCTCGGTGCGCAGCTGCTGCAGATCGTGCCGGCACACCCGATCGCGGGCGCGGAAAAGAGCGGCGTGGATGCTGCCTTCGCCGATCTCTACGTCAAGCGCAAGGTCGTGCTGACACCGTTGCCCGACAGCCGGGCCGATGCGGTCGAGCTCGTGCGGGCGGCCTGGCAGGCCTGCGGTGCCAGCGTGGTCGACATGACGCCGCAGGACCACGACAGCGTGTTCGCCGCCGTCAGCCACCTGCCGCATCTGCTCGCCTTCGGCCTGGTGGACGACCTGGCACGGCGCGACAACGCGCAACTGCTGTTTTCGCATGCGGCCAGCGGTTTCCGCGATTTCACCCGCATCGCCGGCAGCCACCCGGAAATGTGGCGCGACATCTGCGTCGCCAACAGAGTGGCGCTACTGACTGAACTGGATGCCTATCTCGGCGAACTGGCCAGCCTGCGGCAGATGCTCGCGGCGGGCGATGGCGATGCGCTCGAAGCCGTCTTCGAGCGCGCCCGGCGTGCCCGCAACGCCTGGGCCGAAGGCCTGCCGGTGCAGACGGCGGAATGATCGGGCGGCTGTGTCCCCACTTCCGGCCTGGATGGGTAGAGCGCAGCGAAACCCATCAATGGCTAAAACGGAGTCGTCATCGAGGCGATGGGTTTCGCCGGCGGCTCTACCCATCCTACCCGGCTTTTCGAAAGCAGCCTGTTCAAGGGCTGCGTCAATAAGAGACGAAACATGGAATTCCTCGACCTGTCCCCGATGCTGGGCGCGAGCGGCAGCGTGCGCCTGCCCGGCTCCAAGAGCATCTCCAACCGCGTGCTGCTGCTCGCCGCGCTGGCCGAAGGCCGTACCCAGATCCGCGACCTGCTGTCGTCCGACGACGTCGAACGCATGCTGGAGGCGCTGCAGGCGCTCGGCGTGCGCTGGCAGCGCAAGGGCGACACGCTCGACTACGTCGTCGATGGTATCGGTGGGCCGTTTCCGGTCAAGGCCGCGGAGCTTTTCCTCGGCAATGCCGGTACCGCCTTCCGGCCGCTGACCGCGGCGCTGGCGCTGTCCGGCGGCGAATACCGGCTGTCGGGCGTGCCACGGATGCACGAGCGTCCGATCGGCGACCTGGTCGAGGCGCTGCGCCAGCTCGGTGCCGACATCAGCTGCACGGCGAACGAAGGCTATCCGCCGCTGCACATCAAGCCGGCGTCGATCAGTCCGGGCGGCGTGGTCAGCGTGCGGGGCGACGTCTCCAGTCAGTTCCTCACCGCGCTGCTGATGGCCTTGCCGCTGACCGGGGTGCAGACCACGGTCGAAGTCGTCGGCGAGTTGATCTCCAAGCCCTACATCGCGATCACGCTCGATCTGATGGCGCGCTTCGGCGTCGAGGTCGAGCAGCAGGGCTGGGAGCGCTTCATCGTGCCGGGCGGGGCCCGCTATCGCAGCCCGGGCGCGGTGTTCGTCGAAGGCGATGCCTCGTCGGCTTCGTACTTCCTCGCCGCCGGCGCGATCGGCGGCGGGCCGGTCAGGGTCGAAGGCGTCGGCCGCAGCAGCATCCAGGGCGACGTCCGCTTCAGCGAGGCGCTGGCGCAGCTCGGCGCGCGGATCACGATGGGCGACAACTGGATCGAGGCTTCGGCGCCCGAGTCCGGCGTGCTGAAGGCTTTCGATCTCGATCTGAACCACATCCCGGATGCGGCGATGACGCTGGCGGTCGCCGCGCTGTTCGCCGACGGTCCGTGCCGGCTGCGCAACATCGCCAGCTGGCGGGTCAAGGAAACCGACCGCATCGCGGCGATGGCGATCGAATTGCGCAAGGTCGGCGCCGAAATCGAGGAGGGCGCGGACTACCTGCGTGTGACGCCGCCTACGCGCCTGCTGCCGGCGGCGATCGACACTTACGACGACCACCGCATGGCGATGTGCTTCTCGCTGGTGAGCCTGGGCGGCTGCCGCGTGCGGATCAACGATCCGAAATGCGTCAACAAGACTTTCCCCGGCTATTTCGATGCTTTCGGCGGGGTGACGCGGCCGGTGCCGGTGATCGCGATCGACGGTCCGTCGGCATCGGGCAAGGGCACGGTGGCCGAGCGCGTCGCCGCCGCGCTCGGCTGGAAGGTGCTCGACAGCGGTTCGCTGTACCGCATCGTCGCGCTGGCGGCGATGCGCGCCGGCGTCGCGCTCGACGACGAAGCGGGCGTCGCGGCGATCGCCGCCCGCCTGCCGGCGCGCTTCGAGGATGGCAGGGTGCTGCTCGGCGGCGACGACATCAGCACCGACATCCGCAGCGAAGCCTGCTCGGTGGGCGCCTCGAAGGTCGCGGTGCTGCCGGCGGTGCGCGAAGCCTTGCTCGGCCGTCAGCGCGATTATCGCGTGGCGCCCGGGCTGGTCGGCGACGGCCGCGACATGGGCTCGGTGATATTCCCGGATGCGCAGCTCAAGGTCTTCCTGACCGCGACGGCCGAGGCGCGTGCCGAGCGCCGTTATAAGCAGTTGATCGAAAAGGGTTTGCCTGCTAACATGCAAAGTCTTCTGGACGACCTTCGGGAACGTGACGCGCGCGATGCGGCACGGCCCGTTGCGCCGCTCGTGAAGTTGCCGGATGCGGTGCTGCTCGATACGACCGAACTGGACGTCGAGGGTGCCGTGGCTTTCGTGCTCGATCTCGTGCGGGATCGGGGGCTGGCCGCCGGTTGATGTGCCGCGCGCAGGGGCGTGAGCCCAGGCGCTTTTTTTCTTAATCTCACTTTTTTGCCGTCGCACGGCGGTCCCGGATTTATCCCTCATGTCCAACGCCACCCCCGCCTTCGAAGAAAGCTTTGCCGCTCTTTTCGAGGAAAGCCTTGCCCTGCAGGAAATGCGCACCGGTGAGGTCATCACCGCCGAAGTCGTGCGCATCGATCAGAACTTCGTCGTCGTCAACGCCGGCCTGAAGTCCGAAAGCTATGTTCCCGTCGACGAGTTCCGCAACGACCGCGGCGAACTCGAAGTCAACGTCGGCGATTTCATCCACGTTGCCATCGACGCGCTGGAAGACGGCTTCGGCGAAACCCGCCTGTCGCGCGAGAAGGCCAAGCGCATCGCCGCCTGGAACGACCTCGAAAAGGCCCTCAACGAAGGCTCGCTGGTCAAGGGCGTCATCACCGGCCGCGTCAAGGGTGGCCTGACCGTCATGACCAACAGCATCCGCGCCTTCCTGCCGGGCTCGCTGGTCGACATGCGTCCGGTCAAGGACACCACGCCGTACGAAGGCAAAGAATACGAATTCAAGGTCATCAAGCTCGACCGCAAGCGCAACAACGTCGTCGTCTCGCGCCGTGCCGTGCTGGAAGAGTCGATGGGCGAAGAGCGCGAAAAGCTGCTCGCCAACCTCAAGGAAGGCACCGTCATCAAGGGTATCGTCAAGAACATCACCGACTACGGTGCGTTCGTCGACCTGGGCGGCATCGATGGCCTGCTGCACATCACCGACCTGGCCTGGCGCCGCGTCCGTCACCCGAGCGAAGTGCTCAACGTCGGTGACGAGATCGAAGCCAAGGTGCTCAAGTTCGACCAGGAGAAGAACCGCGTCTCGCTGGGCCTGAAGCAGCTGGGCGAAGATCCGTGGGTCGGCATCTCGCGCCGCTACCCACAAGGCACCCGCCTGTTCGGCAAGGTCACCAACATCACCGACTACGGCGCCTTCGTCGAAGTCGAGCAGGGCATCGAAGGCCTGGTGCACGTGTCCGAAATGGACTGGACCAACAAGAACATCCACCCGACCAAGGTCGTCCAGCTGGGCGACGAAGTCGAAGTGATGATCCTCGAGATCGACGAAGACCGCCGCCGCATCTCGCTGGGCATGAAGCAGTGCATGTCCAACCCGTGGGACGATTTCGCCATCAACCACAAGAAGGGCGACAAGGTCCGCGGCCAGATCAAGTCGATCACCGACTTCGGCGTCTTCATCGGCCTGGAAGGCGGCATCGACGGCCTGGTGCACCTGTCCGACCTGTCGTGGAGCGAGCAGGGCGACGAAGCCGTGCGCCGCTTCAAGAAGGGCGACGAAGTCGAAGCCGTGGTGCTGGCGATCGACGTCGAGCGCGAGCGCATCTCGCTGGGCATCAAGCAGCTCGAAGGCGACCCCTACACCAACTTCATCGCCACCCACGAGAAGAACACCCTCGTGCGCGGCACCGTGAAGTCGGTCGATGCGCGTGGCGCCGTGATCTCGCTGGGTGACGACGTCGAAGCCTACCTGCGTGCTTCCGAAGCCGCTGCCCACCGCGTCGATGACCTGACGACGATGCTGAAGGAAGGCGACGAAGTCGAGGCGATGGTGATCAACGTCGATCGCAAGACCCGTTCGATCAACCTGTCGATTCGCGCCAAGGATCAGGCCGAGCAGAACGAAGCCATGAACAAGCTGGCTTCCGACAGCTCCGCCGCGTCCGGTACGACCAACCTGGGTGCGCTGCTGAAGGCCAAGCTGAACGAGCAGAAGCAGTAAGCAAGCCGATCATGACCAAATCGGAGCTGATCGCCCAGCTTGCGGAGCGTTTTCCGCAACTGGTCGCAAAGGATGCCGATTACGCGGTCAAGATGATCCTCGATGCGATGACCGACGCGCTTGCGCGCGGCGATCGCATCGAGATCCGCGGGTTTGGCAGTTTCGCGCTGAACTATCGTCCGCCTCGCGTCGGACGCAACCCCAAGTCGGGCGAGAAGGTGCACGTGCCGGAAAAGTACGTGCCGCATTTCAAGGCCGGCAAGGAATTGCGCGAACGCGTGGACCTCGCAGGCTGAGCAGCCGGGCCGGGTTCGGCTGGCGAGTTCAGCCACCAACGGGCGATCGACCGCGCGGCGATCGGATGCAAGCCGGGCTTGCGAGTGGCAACAGATGCAGTACTGGAAGGCGGCCCGATGGCCGCCTTTCTTCTTTTTTGCTGCGTGCTCGGTGATAATGGCGCCATGCGCGCAATCATGTGGTTCATCCGTCTCCTGCTGTTCATCCTGCTGTTCGGGTTCGCGATCAAGAACGATCATCTGGCGACCCTGAACTTCTTCTTTGGCGGGCAATGGCAGCTTCCCCTGGTGTTCGTCATCCTCGTCAGCTTCGCTGCCGGTGCCTTGCTCGGGGTCACGGCGACTTTCGCTTCGCTGCTGCGCCAGCGCCGCGAGATATCTCAATTGCGCCGCCAGCTGGAGCGGGAGCGCGCCGAGCGTGAACGGACGGCCAATGCCACCGAGCCGGCGGCCGAGATCCAGATGCCCAGCCTTTCCTGAGCGTTTCGCCGTCCCATGGAAATCGAACTCTGGTGGCTGCTGGCCCTTCCGCTGTTCTTCGCGCTGGGCTGGCTCGCTGCCCGCATCGACATTCGCCAGGTGGTGCAGGAGTCGCGGGCATTGCCGCGCTCCTATCTGTCCGGCCTGAATTTCCTGCTCAACGAGCAGCCCGACAAGGCGATCGACTCCTTCGTCGAAGCCGTGCGCATCGATCCGCAGACGATCGAATTGCATTTCGCCCTCGGTAGCCTGTTCCGGCGCCGCGGCGAGACCGACCGGGCGATCCGCATCCATCAATTGCTGGTCGATCGCGAGGACATCACCGAAGAGCAGCGTCTGCAGGCGCTCGGCGAACTCGGCCAGGATTTCCTCAAGGCCGGCCTGCTCGACCGTGCAGAAGAGGTGTTCGTCCGCCTGCGCGGTACGCGCGCCGACGCGCTGGCGCTGCGCTACCTGCTGGAGATCTATCAGCAGGAGAAGGACTGGGCGAAGGCGATCGAGGTGGCCGACGCGCTGCCGGGCCACGAAAGCCTGATGTGGCGGACCGAAGTGGCGAACTTCCACTGTGAACTGGCGTCGGCGGCGTTGGCGAACTCGAAGCCGGACGAGGCCGAGCGCCACGTCGAGGCGGCGCTGGCGGTCAATCCGCGCTGCGTGCGCGCGAGCCTGATCCGTGGCGACATCTGTGCCGCACAGGGCAGGGACGAGGACGCGCTCGCCGCGTGGAAACGAATCGAGAACCAGGATCCGGTCTATCTCGCTCTGGCCGCCGAGCGCATCATGGACGCCTATGGCCGCCTCGGGCGGCTGGAAGAAGGCCATCAGCTGTTGCGTGCCTGGCTCGACAGCCATGCCTCGCTCGATCTGCTCGACGAGCTTTTCCATTGGGAAATGGACAAGCAGGGCCCGCAGGCGGCCTACGATCTGGTGCGCGAGGAACTGCGCCGCAACCCCACGCTGCTGGGCCTGGACAAGCTGCTCGAAGCCGCGCTGCTGACGGTGCCGAGCGAGCAGCGCGGCGACGTCGAACTGATCAAGCAACTGATCCACGGCCATACGCGCAAGGTTGCCCGCTATCGCTGCGACGCCTGCGGCTTCAAGGCCCGCCAGTTCCATTGGCGTTGTCCGGCCTGCGGCGGCTGGGAGACTTATCCGCCGCGGCGAACCGAAGAATTCGATTTGACGCCCTGAGCGACCTGAAGCAGCCACCTGCCTCATTCCGAGACCCCGATACATGGAATTCAAGACGCTGGAAGATTATGTCGGCCACACCCCGCTGGTGAGGCTGAAACGCATCAATGCCGGCCGCAACAACGTCATCCTGGCCAAGCTCGAAGGCAACAACCCGGCCGGTTCGGTCAAGGACCGGCCGGCATTGTCGATGGTGATGCATGCCGAGGCGCGCGGCGAGATCAAGCCCGGCGACACCCTGATCGAAGCGACCAGCGGCAACACCGGCATCGCCCTGGCGATGGCCGCGGCGATGCGCGGCTACCGCATGATCCTGGTGATGCCGGAGAACCAGAGCGTGGAACGGCGCCAGACGATGCGCGCCTTCGGTGCCGAACTGGTGCTGACGCCGACTTCCGGCGGCATGGAGATGGCGCGCGACATCGCCGACAAGATGCGCGACGAAGGCAAGGGCATCATCCTCGACCAGTTCGCCAATCCGGACAATCCGCTGGCCCACTACGAAGGCACCGGTCCGGAGATCTGGGAGCAGACGGGCGGCCGCGTGACCCATTTCGTCAGCTCGATGGGCACCACCGGCACCATCATGGGGACTTCGCGCTTCCTCAAGGAAAAGAACCCCGAGGTCCAGATCGTCGGCTGCGAACCGGAAGAGGGTTCGCAGATTCCGGGCATCCGCAAGTGGCCGGAAGCCTATCTGCCGAAGATCTTCGAGCGCCCGCGGGTCGATCGCGTCGAACGCGTCAGCCAGGCCGAGGCGGAGGAAATGACCCGCCGGCTGGCGCGCGAGGAAGGCATCTTCGCCGGCATCTCGTCGGGCGGCTCGATGCACGTCGCGCTGCGGCTGGCCGCCGAGCTCGAGAATGCGGTGATCGTGTCCATCGTCTGCGACCGTGGCGACCGCTATCTGTCGACGGGTGTGTTCCCGGCCTGAGGGCGCACCGCCGGGCATGGCGGCCAGGATCGCCGCCCGTTGCTGCTGGCTGGTTCTGCTGGCGCTGGCCTGGGTACTGCCGGTACAGGGCATCGAACGCATCCGGCTGTCGATCGGCGACATTCGCGCCCCCGGCCTGTCCGTGCAGGGGGTGGAGCTGCAGTTCGCTGCCGGCAGCAAGGGGCCCGAGCTGCGTATCGCCCACCTGGCGCTGGGCGAGCGGGCGTGGCGTGGACTGCATCTCTCCTGTCCCGAAGCCGATGCCGCATTTCCGGAGATTCGCTGCAGAAGGGGCGAGATCCGCGTCGGCGCCAAGCGCCTGCCGCTGCGCATCGATTTCCGCTTCGACCCGCTGACATCCGCTTTCGACGCCGCACTGCGGCTATCGTCGGGCTCGACCGTGGATATCCGCCATGACGGCGGCAATCTCGTCGAGGTAGTGCTGACGCGCTTCGAGATAGGAGAACTGAGTGGAGACCTGGCCGGCTTCGCTGCGCAGGTTTCGCCGGCGCTTGCGGCGGAGTTGGCGCAGTACGCAGCCAAAGGGACGGTTGATGCCAGGCTGGCGTGGCGGCAGGCCGGCGATGCCGGTCCGCATGAAAAGCTGCAACTTCAGGCGCGACTGAGCGGCGGCAGTTTCTCCAGCCCGGATGGCCTGCAGGCGGCCGAAGGCCTGGCGCTGTCGCTCGATCTCACGGCCCGGGCGCTGGCTGCAGGCTGGGACTGGCAGGGCCGGCTGGCATGGGAGGGCGGCGAAGCCTACCTGCATCCGCTCTACCTGCGGTCGGGGCCGGTGCTGCAGGCGGAAGGCCGGCTGAACGACGACGAGCTCGTGCTGCGCATGGCGACGCTGAAACTCGAAGGCGTCGATCAGTTCGCCCTGACCGCCCGCATCGCGCGCGAACCACCGAGCCTGCAGGATCTCACACTGTCGCTGGCCGGCGGCGATCTGGCGATTCTCGGTCCGCACTGGATCACGCCGGCGCTGGTTCCGGCGCTGGCGGATCGCCTGCGTTTTGCCGGCCATGTCGGCGCCGGCGCCGAGATCAGGGACGGGCAACTCCTCTCCCTGGATCTGGTCTTCGACGGCGCCGGCGTCAGCCTCGCCGGCGTGGATGAAGGCGGCGAGGTGCGCGGACGCGGGCTGGCCTTCGGGCCGCTGTCCGGCCATCTGCCCTGGTCGGCGACTGCGCCAACACGCGCCAGCTTGCAGGTTCAGGGCGGGTATTGGGAAGCCCTGTCGCTCGGCGCCTTCGATGTGGATGCGCTGCTCGATGGCGGGCAGATCGCTTTCGGGCAGATCCGCATTCCCTTGCTGGATGGTGCCCTGGTGCTGGACGGTCTTGCGCTCGAACACGGCGCGGAGGGCTGGCGCGGGCAGGGCGGCGTGGTCGTCGAGCCGCTGTCGATGGCCTTGCTGACCGAGGCGCTCGGCTGGCCGTCGATGTCCGGCATTCTGTCGGCGTCCATGCCGGGCATGCGCGTCAGCACCGGCGAGATCTCGCTGGATGGCGCGCTGGTGGTTTCGGTGTTCGACGGCTATCTGCAGGCGACCGGCCTGCGCGTCAGCGAGCCTTTCGGCGTCGCCTCCAATCTGCGCGCCGACATCGAGGCGCGCCATCTGGATCTGGCCCAGCTCACCGACACCTTCAGCTTCGGCAGCATCAGCGGCTATGTGGATGCCGACGTGAAAGGGCTGGAGCTGGCCGGCTGGCGGCCAGTGGCGTTCGATCTGCGGCTTGCCAGCAGCCCGGGGAGCTATCGCCGGCGCATCAGCCAGCGGGCGGTGCAGAACATCGGCGCGCTGGGCGGCGGCGGGGCGATCGCGGCTCTGCAGCGCGGCGTGCTGAGCGTGTTCGACACTTTCGGCTATCGCGAACTCGGTTTCCATTGCGTGCTGGTCAATGGCATCTGCGAAATGAACGGCATCGCCGGCCGCGGGCGGCCGGACGGCGGCTTTCCCATCGTCCGCGGCGGCGGCATCCCGGCGCTGGATGTCATCGGCTACAATCGCCGCGTCGATTGGCAGGAGCTGGTCGACCGGCTCCAGCGCGTGATCGAGAATAACGCCGCGCCCGAGTTGCACTGATTCAGACCGGCAGGCGCCGGATCCTGCAGGAGAACTGAATGCCATTCTTTCGAATCCGATCCTTGCTGCTTGCGGGCAGCCTGGCGCTCGCCGCCTCGGCCTGCGTGACGATCAACATCTATTTCCCGGCCGCCGCCGCGGAAAAGGCCGCCGACCGCATCATCGACGAGGTCTGGCAGACACATGAAAACCAGCCGCCGCAGGCGGCACCGGCAGAGCAGGGGGCAGGGCAATGAACGCACGTCACGGGGTCCCGGGGTGGATGCGCTGGCTGATGGCGGGCCTGCTGGGCTGCATGATGGCTTTTGCCGTGCAGGCTCAGGGAAATCTGGAAATCGACACGCCGGCGATCTCCGCGCTGAAATCGTCCATGCAGAAGCGTCATGGGCAGCTCGCGCCGCTGTATGCCTCGGGTGCGATCGGCCTTGCCGCCGATGGCAGCATCGCCCTGAGGGATGCGTCGGCAGTGCCGCTGGCGCAGCGTGGCAGCGTCAACGCCCTGGTCGCGGCGGAGAATGCCGATCGCAGCGCGCTGTACCGCGAAGTCGCGCGCGCCAACCAGCATCCGGAATGGGAGGCGGACGTGCGCAGCACCTTTGCCCAGCGCTGGATCGACCGCGCGCCGGCAGGCTGGTGGGTGCAACGAGGCGGGAGTTGGGTGAAGAAGTAATGCCCGTTCTCGTCTTCGACATCGAAACCATTCCGGACGTCGCCGGCATCCGGAACCTGTACGAACTGCCGCCCGAGCTGTCCGACACCGAAGCGGCGGAATGGGCTTTCCAGCAGCGGCGTGCCAGCCACGGCAACGATTTCCTGCCGCACCACCTGCAGCGGGTGGTGACGATCTCGTGCGTGCTGCGCGACGCCCAGCATTTCCGCGTGTTTTCGCTGTCCGAGCCCGATGCGGGCGAAGGCGAGATCATCCAGCGCTTCTTCGACGGCGTCGAGCGCTACACGCCGCAGATCATTTCGTGGAACGGTGGCGGCTTCGACCTGCCGGTGCTGCATTACCGCGGCATGCTGCACGGCGTCACGGCGCCGCGCTACTGGGACCAGGGCGAGGGCGACTACCATGACTCGCGCGACTTCAAGTGGAACAACTACATCGGCCGCTACCACAACCGCCATCTCGACCTGATGGACCTGCTGGCGATGTACCAGCCGCGCGCCAGTGCACCGCTGGACGACCTGGCCAAGCTGATGGGCTACCCGGGCAAGCTCGGCATGGACGGCTCGGCGGTGTGGCAGGCCTGGCAGGAAGGGCGCGCCGCCGAGATCCGCGACTATTGCGAGACCGACGTGGTCAATACCTACCTCGTCTATCTGCGCTTCGAGCGCATGCGCGGACACCTCGATGCCAAGGCCTGGGCGGACGAAGTCGAAGTCGTGCGAGAATCGCTCGGACGGCTCGAGGCGCCGCACTGGAAGCAGTTTCTCGAAGCTTGGCCGCAGGCCTGAGCGCATACGGCCCCTGATCGCGGCTTGGCCTGACGCGGCCCGGCCCGATCGCGGCCCGGCATATTCACCCCATAACAGGAGAGTCACATGGGCATCATCGCTACCATCTTCATCGGCCTGATCGTCGGCCTCGTCGCCCGCCTGCTGCATCCCGGCAAGGACGGCCTCGGCCTGATCATGACCGCCTTGCTCGGCATCGCGGGCTCGCTGGTGGCGACCTACGGCGGGCAGGCGCTCGGCATCTATCAGGCCGGCCAGGGCGCAGGCTTCATCGGCGCGGTGGTCGGCGCGATCGTGATCCTGTTCGTGGTCAGCCGGCTCAAGAAGTAGTTTTCGTGTGCGCTGCAAAAAAACTTTGACAAGTTTTTTTGAGTGCCTATAATGCGGGTCTTCAGCAGGCGCGTAGCTCAGTTGGTTAGAGCACCACCTTGACATGGTGGGGGTCGTTGGTTCGAATCCAATCGCGCCTACCAAGATTCTGGAGTCGATGACATGTTCCGAACTACCACTCAGGCCGGAAACTGAACAGGTCGGCTCCGCTTGTTAGTCTGCTAGAGAAAAAAGCGCGCCTAGACCGCGCTTTTTTTTCGTCCACAATTCTCGTTCCGTTGCCATCCCGCCCCGCGATTTCGCCGGGCAGACACTGCCAGAGACCACTGCCATGCCCAACATCACGCTTCCCGATGGTTCCGTCCGCAGCTTCGACCATCCGGTGACCGTTGCCGAGGTCGCGGCGTCCATCGGTGCCGGGCTCGCCAAGGCCGCGCTGGCCGGGCGCGTCGGCGGACGGCTGGTGGATCTGTCGCACCGCCTCGATACCGACGCCGAGCTGGCGATCATCACCGACAAGAACGAGGATGGCCTGGACATCATCCGCCACTCGTCCGCCCACCTGCTGGCGCACGCGGTGAAGGAGCTGTTTCCCGATGCCCAGGTGACGATCGGGCCGGTGATCGACAACGGCTTCTACTACGACTTCTCGTACAAGCGCCCCTTCACGCCGGAAGACCTCGCCGCGATCGAAGTCCGCATGGCCGAGATCGCCAAACGAAGCATCCCGGTCGAGCGCGAAGTGTGGCCGCGCGACAAGGCGGTGGAGTTCTTCAAGAGCATCGGCGAGCACTACAAGGCCGAGATCATCGCCTCCATCCCGGCAAACGAGGACGTCTCGCTGTACCGCCAGGGCGACTTCATCGACCTGTGCCGCGGCCCGCACGTGCCTTCGACCGGCAAGCTCAAGGTCTTCAAGCTGATGAAGCTGGCCGGCGCCTACTGGCGCGGCGATTCGAAGAACGAGATGCTGCAGCGCATCTACGGCACGGCATGGACCAAGAAGGACGACCTCGACGCCTACCTGCACATGATCGAGGAGGCGGAAAAGCGCGACCATCGCAAGCTCGGCCGCCAGCTCGACCTCTTCCACCTGCAGGACGAGGCGCCGGGCATGGTGTTCTGGCACGCCAAGGGCTGGACGCTGTGGCAGCAGATCGAGCAGTACATGCGCCGCACGCTCGGCGAGCACGGCTACCAGGAAGTGAAGACGCCGCAGATCGTCGATCGCTCGCTGTGGGAGAAGTCCGGCCACTGGGGCATGTACGCCGACCTGATGTTCACCACGCAGTCCGAGAAGCACGACTATGCGGTCAAGCCGATGAACTGTCCGTGCCACATCCAGATCTTCAACCAGGGCCTGAAGAGCTACCGCGACCTGCCGCTGCGCATGGCCGAGTTCGGCTCCTGCCACCGCAACGAGCCGTCCGGTTCGTTGCACGGCATCATGCGCGTGCGCAACTTCGTGCAGGACGATGCACACATCTTCTGCGCCGAGAGCCAGGTCCAGGCCGAGTCGGCCGAGTTCATCCGCCTGCTGCAGAAGGTCTATGCCGATTTCGGCTTCAACGACGTGCTGGTCAAGCTGTCGACGCGGCCGGACAGGCGCGTCGGCACCGACGAGCAGTGGGATGCCGCCGAAGCCGCGCTGGCGGCGGCGCTCGACGCGCAGGGCCTGAAGTACGAGCTGCAGCTGGGCGAGGGCGCCTTCTACGGACCGAAGATCGAGTTCTCGCTGAAGGACAGCCTGGGCCGGGTATGGCAGTGCGGCACGCTGCAGCTCGACTTCAACCTGCCGGTGCGCCTCGGCGCGGAGTACGTCGACGAGGACAACACCAAAAAGGTGCCGGTGATGCTGCACCGCGCGGTGCTCGGTTCGCTGGAGCGCTTCATCGGTATCCTGATCGAGAACCACGCCGGCGCGATGCCCTTGTGGCTGGCGCCGGTGCAGGCGGTGGTGATGAACATCTCGGAAGGGCAGGCGGACTATGCCGCCGAAGTCGCGGCAAAGCTCAGGAAAGCGGGCTTCCGCGTCGACGCCGATTTGCGCAACGAAAAGATTAACTATAAAATCCGAGAACATAGCGTGCAGAAGCTGCCCTATCAGATCGTCATCGGCGACAAGGAAAAGGCGGCTGGCCTGGTGGCCGTGCGTGCCCGGGGTGGCCAGGATCTTGGCCAAATGTCCCTCGATTCGCTGATCGAACGCTGGCTTCGCGAAGTTGAAGCGAAGGCCGGCACGGTCTGATTTTTGGTTTTCGTGGAGAGTTGAACCATCGCTCAAGAGAAGAAGCAGCGCGTTAATAGGGAGATCAACGCGCCCGAGGTCCGGCTGGTTGGTGAAGAAGGTGAACAGCTCGGAATCGTGTCCCTGAACGCAGCCCTGAACATGGCCGAAGAGGCCGGGCTGGATCTGGTCGAAATCGCACCGATGGCCGCACCGCCGGTCTGCAAGCTGATGGATTTCGGCAAGTTCAAGTATCAGGAACAGAAGAAGGCCCACGAAGCCCGACTCAAGCAGAAGCAGGTGCAGGTCAAGGAGGTCAAGCTCCGCCCCGGCACCGACGAGAACGATTACCAGATCAAGCTTCGCAACCTGAAGCGCTTCCTGGAAGAAGGCGACAAGTGCAAGGTGACCTTGCGCTTCCGCGGCCGCGAGATGGCTCACCAGGAGTTCGGTCTGCGTCAGCTCGAACGCGTCAAGGCCGACCTGGAGGATCTGGGTCAGGTCGAGCAGATGCCGAAGATGGAAGGGCGCCAGATGATCATGGTCATCGCGCCCAAAAAGAAACACTGAGAGAAGCACTAAGCTTCTAAGAATTTGCCCCGCAAGGGGCAAGACCGGCGGGCAGCGAAGGCCGCCGCCGGAAAACAAGTGGTGCCGGGTATGGAAATGCGTCGGGGCTCATCGGCGCTACCTGGTGTCATCCAAAAACATGGAGTCTCAGCAATGCCCAAGATGAAGACGAAGAGCGGCGCCAAGAAGCGCTTCAAGGTCCGCTCGAGTGGTGGGATCAAGCGGTCCCAGGCGTTCAAGCGCCACATCCTGACCAAGAAAACGACCAAGGCGAAGCGTCAGCTGCGCGGCATGACCGAAGTTCATGCTGCCGATGAAAAGCTGATTCGCGCCATGCTTCCGTACGCTTGATAGGAGACCGCAATGCCTCGCGTTAAACGTGGTGTAACCGCCCGCGCTCGTCACAAGAAAGTCCTTTCCCAGGCCAAGGGTTATCGCGGCCGTCGCAAGAACGTCTATCGCATCGCCAAGCAGGCGGTGATGAAGGCCGGCCAGTACGCCTACCGCGACCGCCGTCAGCGCAAGCGCCAGTTCCGTACCCTGTGGATCGCCCGTATCAACGCCGCCGCGCGTGAGTTGGGCCTGACCTACAGCACCTTCATGAACGGTCTGAAGAAGGCTGCGATCGAAGTGGACCGCAAGGTGCTGGCCGACCTGGCCGTGTTCGACAAGCCCGCTTTTGCGGCGATCGCCGAACAGGCCCGGGCCAAACTCGCTGCGTAATTCGACGCAGCCCGAAAAAAGGAGGCCTGGCCTCCTTTTTTTTCTTCTGAATCTGGCTTGCACGGCCACCTACAGCACTTGCAGTACATCGCAACCCGGCAGGGCACGGATATGGAACACCTGGATCAACTGGTTCAACAGGCAGCCGCCGATTTCGCCGCGGCGGCCGACAGCGCCCAACTCGAACAAGCCAAGGCACGCTATCTCGGCAAGAGCGGTTCGCTGACCGAACGGCTGAAGTCGCTCGGCAAGCTGGACCCCGATGCGCGGCGTGAGGCAGGCGCGGCCATCAATGCCGCCAAGACCGCGATCGAGGCCGCACTCGAAGCGCGCCGCAACGCCTTGCGCGAAGCCGCGCTGTTGGCCCAGCTGGCTGCCGAAGCGCTGGACGTGACGCTGCCCGGCCGCGGCGCGGCGCCGGGCGGCCTGCACCCGGTGAGCCGCACGCTCGAACGCATCGAGCAGCTGTTCGGCTCGATCGGCTTCATCGTCGCCGACGGCCCGGAAATCGAGACCGACTGGCACAACTTCACCGCGCTGAACACGCCGGAGAACCACCCCGCGCGTTCGATGCACGACACCTTCTATCTCGAAGGCCAGGACGAGGTGCTGCTGCGCACCCACACCAGTCCGGTGCAGATCCGCGCCATGCAGGCCCACGTCGAGCGCTACAAGGACCACGACACCATGCCCGAGCTGCGCGTGATCGCGCCGGGCCGGGTGTTCCGTGTCGACTCCGATGCGACCCACTCGCCGATGTTCCACCAGGCGGAAGGCCTGTGGGTGGGCGAGAACGTCAGCTTCGCCGACCTCAAGGGCGTGATCGCCGACTTCCTGCGCAAGTTCTTCGAGACCGACGACCTGCAGGTCCGCTTCCGGCCGTCCTTCTTCCCCTTCACCGAACCCAGCGCCGAGATCGACGTCGCCTTCATGAGCGGCGCGCTCGAAGGCCGCTGGCTCGAGATCGCCGGCTGCGGCATGGTCCACCCGAACGTGCTGCGCTTCGGCGGCATCGACCCCGAGCGCTACACCGGCTTCGCCTTCGGCATGGGACCGGATCGCCTGACGATGCTGCGCTACGGCGTCAACGACCTGCGCCTGTTCTTCGAAGGCGATCTGCGCTTCCTGAGCCAGTTCCGCTGACCAGTGCCGGCAGCACGCCCATCGGCGGCGCCTGCCTCATCGAATTCTTCCGGGTAATCGAATCATGCAATTCTCCGAACAGTGGCTGCGGACCTTCGTCGATCCGCAACTCGACAGTGACGCACTCGGCCACCTGCTGACGATGGCCGGCCTCGAAGTGGAAGAGGCCGAGCCGGCCGCGCCCGCCTTCTCGGGCGTGGTCGTGGCCCGGATCGTCGAGGCGGAAAAGCATCCGAACGCCGACAAGCTCAAGCTGTGCAAGGTCGATACCGGCACCGGCGAACTGCTGCAGATCGTCTGCGGTGCGCCGAACGCCGCCGCCGGCATGAAAGTGCCGTGCGCCAGGGTCGGTGCCGTGCTGCCGGGCGACTTCGCCATCAAGGCGGCCAAGCTGCGCGGCGTCGAATCCTTCGGCATGCTGTGCTCGGCACGCGAGCTGGGCCTGTCGGAAGACCACGGCGGCCTGTACGCGCTGCCCGAGGCTGCGCCGGTCGGCCGCGACATCCGCGACTACCTCGGCCTCGACGACACCTTGTTCACGATCAAGCTGACGCCGAACCGTGCCGACTGCCTCAGCCTCGAAGGCGTGGCGCGCGAAGTCGCGGCGATCACCGGCAGCGCGCTGCGCAAGACGGAAATCGCGCCGGTCGTCCCCAGCCACGACGCCCGCCGTGCCATCGTGCTCGACGCGCCCGAGGCCTGCCCGCGCTACTGCGGCCGCATCCTGAGTGGCGTCGATGCCAAGGCGCCGACGCCGGACTGGATGGTCACGCGCCTGGCGCGCAGCGGCATCCGCTCGATCAGCGCGCTGGTGGACGTCACCAACTACGTCATGCTGGAACTCGGCCAGCCCTTGCACGCTTTCGACAACACCAAGCTGCAGGGCGCGATCCACGTGCGCTACCCGCGCGAAGGCGAACAGGTGCTGCTGCTCAACGAGCAGACGGTGACGCCGGCCGCCGACACGCTGCTGATCGCCGATGAAGCCCGCGCGCTGGCCCTGGCCGGCATCATGGGCGGCGAAGACAGCGGCATCACGCTCGAAACCAGCGAAGTCTTCCTCGAAAGCGCCTTCTTCGCGCCGGATGCGATCGCCGGCCGCGCGCGCACCCACGGTTTCGGCTCGGACGCCTCGCACCGCTTCGAGCGCGGCGTCGATTTCGAACTGCCGCGCCGCGCGCTGGAGCGTGCCACCCGGCTCATCCTCGACATCTGCGGCGGCGAAGCCGGCCCGGTCGAGGAAGCACTCGCTGCCGACAAGCTGCCGGCACGCCAGCCGGTACGCCTGCGTACCGCGCGTGCGCGCCGCGTGCTCGGCATCGATCTCGACGATGCCGCGATCCAGTCGCTGCTCGAACGCGTGCATCTGGACGTCCGGCGCGACGGCGAGGACTTCGTCGTCACGCCGCCGTCGTGGCGCTTCGACATCGAGATCGAAGTCGACCTGGTCGAGGAGCTCGCCCGCCTGCACGGTTACGACAACATTCCCGCAGTGGCGCCGCAAGGCGGCCTGATGATGCTGCCGAGCACCGAGCACGCCCGCCCGGTATGGGCCGCGCGCCATCTGCTGGCTGCGCGCGGCTACCAGGAAGTGGTCAACTTCGCTTTCGTCGAGGAAGCCTGGGAGCGCGATTTCTGCGCCAACGAAGACCCGATCCGTCTCGCCAACCCGATCGCCAGCCAGCTCAGCGTGATGCGTTCCAGCCTGATCGCGGGCCTGGTCGATACCATGGCCACCAACCGCAAGCGCCAGACCGAGCGCGTGCGCGTGTTCGAAGTCGCGCGCGTGTTCGAGCGCAAGGCCGACGGCGAGCCGGTGACCGGCTTCCACCAGCCGATGCGCATCGCCGGTCTTGCCGCGGGCTCGGTGCTGCCTGAACAGTGGGGCGAGCGCAGCCGGGCGGTCGATTTCTACGACGTCAAGGCCGACGTCGAAGCCCTGCTTGCGCCGCGTAACCTCAACTTCGTGCGCCTGTCCCACCCGGCCCTGCACCCCGGCCGCGCTGCCAGCGTGTCGCTGGACGGCCGCGTGATCGGCATCATCGGCGAACTGCATCCGGTGTGGGTACAGCGTTACGATCTCGGCAGCGCGCCGGTGGTGTTCGAACTCGAGCTCGATGCCGTGCTGGGCGCGCGCATGCCGGCCTACAGCGAGATCTCGCGCATGCCGGCGGTGGTGCGCGACCTGGCGCTGGTCGTGGGCACCGACGTCACTGCCGAGCGCGTCATCGACACGCTGCGCCAGGCGGCACCGGCGGTGGTGCGGGAAATCACCCTGTTCGACGTCTATCAGGGTAAGGGTATCGAGTCCGAGCGGAAGAGCCTTGCCTTCAGGGTGTCGATGCAAGATACTCAGCGCACGCTCGAAGACGCTGAAGTGGATGCCGTCATGGCAGGTTTGGTGAAGCAGGCCGAAACCGTGCTCGGTGCCCGCCTGCGTGGTGCAGGAGGCTGACATGACGACGTTGACCAAAGCGGAACTGGCCGAGCTGCTGTTCGAGCAGGTCGGTCTCAACAAGCGCGAAGCCAAGGACATGGTGGAGGGCTTCTTCGAGGAAATCCGGATGGCGCTGGAGCGCGGCGACAGCGTCAAGCTGTCGGGCTTCGGCAACTTCCAGTTGCGCGACAAGCCGCAGCGCCCCGGGCGCAATCCCAAGACTGGCGAAGAAATTCCGATCACCGCGCGGCGGGTGGTCACTTTCCATGCCAGCCAGAAACTCAAGGCAGCCGTGGAGCAGCTCAGCGATGCAAGCAAGCAACCCTGAAATTGGCGCGGAACCGCTGCCGCCGATTCCGGCCAAGCGTTATTTCACCATCGGCGAAGTGAGCGAACTGTGCGGCGTCAAGCCGCACGTGCTGCGCTACTGGGAGCAGGAATTCACCCAGCTCAAGCCGGTCAAGCGCCGCGGCAACCGGCGCTACTACCAGCACCACGAAGTGCTGCTGGTCCGGCGCATCCGCGAGCTGCTTTACCAGGAAGGCTTCACCATTTCCGGCGCGCGCAATCGCCTGGGCGAAAGCGCGATCCAGGAGCAGGAAAGCAGGATCGAGGCGGACCAGTATCGTGCGCTGGTGGCCGAGGTTCGCGCCGATGTGCAGGCCTTGCTCGCGGAGCTGCGCGCCTGAGGCTGCCAGAATCAAAAAACTGGCAAATTCTGAAGCCGCTGCTATAATGGCGGCTTGTGTCGGGGCGTAGCGCAGCCTGGTAGCGCACTTGCATGGGGTGCAAGGGGTCGCGAGTTCGAATCCCGCCGCCCCGACCAATGAATCATCAAACGAAAGGCCAGTCTTCGGACTGGCCTTTCGCTTTTGAAAGCCGCCGGCTCGAGCATCAGCGCAAGGCCGGGCCCCATCTTGGAGTCTCTTCCGTGAAACCCGGGGCGATGTTCCTGGCTCGGACTGGTCTGGGATTGCGTGAAGGAGCTTCGCTCAGAATGGGCAGAGCTTGTTGGAGGCCCCAATGATGCGCTGCCGGCTTCTCACGAGATGGCTGGGTTCGATCTGGCCGGTGATCGTCACTTCGACGGAAAAGCCGCTCGTATCGTCGGGGGCGCTCTCGGCAAACACGTTCACCCTGAACGTGGAGCCAGGCACGCCGTCCTCGCTCATGACGGACCGTGCTTCGGACGATGCGCTGGGCCTTAACCCGGCAAGTTTGGCAAGACGGTTCGGCGCATACCGCAGGTCGGGCTCCGTCCGGCCGGAGTAGAGCGTGACGTAGGGGTACAGGCAGGCGAATGAACCGTCGTCGAGGCCGAGCATTGCCTGCAGATCCGCGTAGGTCGCGGGACGAAAGACGCCTGAGGGGTGGGGAGCCGCGAAGCCCGGTTTCTGCTGTCCCTGCGGTATGGCGAGTCCTGCCAGCAGTCGGCCGAATATCGCTGGGTCGGACGTCACGGGGTTGATGAGTCCATTCACCTGCTGAACCGACACATTGAGGATCTGCTGATCGATCTGCATGCTTCGGAAGATGATGCCGGCACCTATCCAGGCGCTTCTGTCTCCATTGATCAGGAGATCATGGATGACCACCTCGACGGCCGACTCATGCACGAGCCGGGTCCGGAGTCGCTGTTCCGAGATGGAAAGCTCCTCTGCAGAATGGAAGACGGCAGTCATTGCGCCAACAGCGAGCGTGGTGGCGACAAGCAGCAGCCACAGCGCATGCAGCAGGATGAAGCCCTCACTGCGGGCGCGACGGGGCGAGGGGAAGTGCATGTTCGGCCAGCCTGGAAGCGGCTTCGAGTCCATCGACCAGTGCATCGACGACTGACTGGGTTTCCATCTGATTGCGCATCACATGCGGCACCAGAAGGACGACGAGTTCTGTACGACGGGTGTCGGACGTGTTGTTCCGGAAGAAGTTACCGACGACCGGGATGTCCTTCAGCAGCGGCACGCCGCTGTTGCCCATCCCGCCGCTTTCGCGGATCAGGCCGCCCAGCGCCACGGTGAAGCCGTCCCGGGTGGCGATGACGCTGTGGATTCTCCGCCGCTGGATGGTGGGCGAGTCGATGCCGGACGATGTCGTCTGCGCCACTTCGCTCACCTCCTGCATGACATCCAGGATCACGTTTCCATTGTCATTGACGCGCGGCGTCACCTCCAGGATGACGCCCGTGTCTCGCATCTGGATCGTGCTGATGATCGGTGCCCCTGAAACATCCGTGCCCTGCGAGGTCTGGGTGACGATCGGCACCTGGTCGCCGACCTGCAGGCTCGCTTTCTGGTTGTTCAGGACGGAAATCTTCGGCGCGGAGAGAATCTTGACCTCGGTCTTCGACTGCAGCGCGTTCAGCACGATGCGAGCGTTCGCCCTGCCGGTATAGACGTAGGAAAAGCCCGGGAACTGCGAGGCCACGGCGCCGGATTCGGTGGCGCTCAAGGTCACCGAGTTCTCGCTCGAGTCGAAGAACCATTGCACGCCATAGCGCAGGTTGTTGTTCAACGTGACTTCGGCGAGAAAGGCCTCGATCATCACCTGCCTGGGCAGTACGTCGATCTGGGACAGTGCTTCCTGGATGACACGGTATTCGTCTTCGGTGCCGTAGTACATCAGCGAATTGTTTTCTTCCAACGCAACGAGCCGGCCGATGTTCGACTGGGCACTGGTGGTGCCATTCGCCTGTAGATCGGCGGGCACGGTCGGGGGCGGGAAGCGCTCACCTTCCGTGCTGGCGACGTTTGTGGCGGACCCGGCCGCCATTTCGCCGGTCAGTACCTGCCGCAGGGACGTGACCAGGTCCTTTGCACTGCCGTTCTGCACGTTGTAGACGAAGATCCTTTGGCTCCCCGTCTTCGAGATGTCGAGTCGCCCGATCCATTCTCTCAGCAAATCGAGATCGGACCTGTTACGTGCCACGCCAAGAACGGCCTGCATGCGCTCGAGCGGCACGAGCCGCACGCGCGTCGTGAAGAGGTCCAGCTTGCCCTGGAAGATCTTCTGCAACTCGTCAACGATGGTCTCGGGCCGGCTCTGGGCAAGCTTGTACATGGCGAAGGTCATGCCCTTCAACCAATCGACGTCGAAATTCTCGATGGTGCGCAACACGGCGCCGCGATCCTGGCTGCTGCCGGCGATCACGAGATGGCCGTGCTGGGTATCGGCCTGCAGTACCGTGCCTTTCGGTACGAAGGTGTCCAGCACAGCCTGCATGTCCTTCGCATTGACGTAGCGCAGCGGAATGATCTCCACCGCGTAGCCCGGAACGGGCGGCATGGATGCTGCCAGACGCTGGGCCGGGTGCACGCGTTGCGGCGCCTCGCTCCACGGCACCACGCTGACGCTGTTGCCGTCCTTCAGCAGCACGGCGGAGACCGTTCCCAGGGCGGCTTCCAGGGCTGACAGCAGCGATGCCTGGGAGGCGGGGCGGCTGGTCCGCAGCGTGATGCGACCCTGAACTTCGGGAGACACGACGTAATCGAGCTTGAGCATGTCGCCGAGTACGGCATCGATCACACCGCGAATGTCGGCTTCGTTGAAGTTGAGCTCGAAGCGCTCGCCGCTGCTGCCGGCGCGCACAGTGCTGCCTGCCCGGGCGGGAGCCGGTTCGCCGCGGCCGGATTCGAAATATTCCGTGACGAGCCCCCGGGGCGATGCCGGTTCGTTTGCAGCGGGCTGCGCCGCATCGTCACTCGTCTTCATGGCAGCAGCCGGAATCCGCTTCCACGGCGAAATGTGGACAGGTTCGGGGGCAGCTGTGGTCGAGCAGGCGTTGAGTCCTGCCAGCAGCGTGATGCCGATGATGGACGGGATGAGCTTATTCATTGGGTGGAAGCCCCGAACCGGCGATGGGCGGCCGGAGTTGGATGGTGATGTCTGCTGGAGGCGAGGCCCCGGCGCTGGAGTTCGTTTCCTGGCGGAGCCGCACGGCGTTCGGCGCAATCGAGATCACGCGCCACTCGCCGAAGACCCCGCCGCGTGGCACCAGCTTGCGATCGGCTGCCTCGCTTTCCAGCAGTGCCAGGCGAGCCTGTCCGCCCGCGCCGACGATGCCGGCGAGGCGCGGCGGCTGTGGGGGAGGGCTGGCTAGGGCATCGGCCGAGACCGAGACCTTCGGGCGGCTGCGGGAAGGCGAAAACAGCGGTGCCTGCACCAACATGTCCGGTACCGCCTCAGGCCAGTGGTCAGAGTCTTCGACGGCATCCGTCGCCGCATTCTGGGTAGCCGGGGTTGGCAGATGGGGCGTGCCGAGGGTGACCCAATGCAGCAACACGAAGGCGACCAGCGCGCAGATGTTGCAGACGATGAGCACGACGGTCTGCTTACTGGACATCGAGTTCTTCCGCGGGTGAAGGCGGCAGCACTTCCGCGCCGAAGCCCGAAACACGCAACTCGACGGAGAGTGGCGGTAGTGACGAATCCGGCCCTGAAACAGAGGACAGGATCACCGCGCGATCGACGGTCAATAGCGGACGGTGATGGGCAAAGGCTGTAAGCAGGTGAACCAGCTCGGTTTCCGGTGCAGTCACCTTCAGATCCACTGAGAATCGGGTCAGCGGGCCTTGCTCGTGCGGCTCTGCGGCCCTGAGTTCATTCAGCTCGACGCCGGCGCCTCGGACCAGCTCATCCACGGCACTGAGGACTGCCGGACTGTCCGTGCGCGACCGAAAAACCCACGCGGCAACTTCGTGTGATTGCCGTGCGAATTCATCGGGTGTCAGTACATCGTTTCCGGCTGCAAGTAGCTGCAGGCGCTGCAGTTCGAAACGGGAGTCATCCAGGCGCTCGATGGCAGCAGTGGTCAGGGTGTGAAGGGGGCGGATCACCAATGACCACACCATGATCAGCGGGACGCAGCCCAGCACGATGGCAAGTGCCCGCCGTACAGCCAGCGGAAGATGTGTCATTGGGCACCTGTCCGGGCGGGCGCTGCCTGTATCACGAACTGCGGTACGTCCGCCATGCCTGTGCCAGTATCCAGCCGCGACACCGATTCCAGCCGGACGGTACGCAAGCTGTCGGCCTGCTCCAGTGCGCGGGCGGCCGTCGTCGGATCGGCAGCATGGCCGATTATCCAGATGCCGCCCTGTTCGTAATGAAGCTGGCCGACCCAGGCTTGTTTGGGCAGATGGGTGGCAATATCCTCGAGTACGGGTAACAGGCCCGGCAAGGCGCGCACGCCTGATACTGCATCCCGTACAGCACGCAACTGCGCCTGTTCCTCGGCCTGGCGAATGACGCTGCCCTGGGCTCTCCTGCTTTCGTCGATGACGGTCTGGGTGCGCGAGGTGAGCCACGATGCGCTTGCATGGAGCGCTGGCCCGATTACAAGCGCGATGCCGCAAGCGGACGCGAGCAGCCACCGGTTCAGGCGTGTCGTCGAGAGCGCATGCTGCGCACCTCGCGACACTGAAAAGGTGAACGCCGGGGATGGCTGACCGTCCGGCGAGAAACCGACCACGCATCCCGTCGTGCCAGCCCGTTCGGCAGCTACCTCCAGCTTCGCGGCCTGTTCTCGAGTGCACAGGGCGACTTCCACCCCGATCTCGTTTCGATTGCTCCCGACCGATACCTCGCCAATGTCGAAATACAGCGCTGCAGGGTCGATCGGTGCTTCTGCTGCAAGACGGTAGCGGACGGCATCCCTGAGGCTGCTGCGCGCGGCTCGGGGCAGTGTCAGTGGCAGCCACATCACCTGCCCCGGGTGCAGCAGGATGACGACGGGCCTGTCCCTGCATGCGGCCTGCCAGTCGCCGGATGCTCCGGCCGGCGCTTGGTGCTGCTCGTGCAGCTGCGGTGTGCCATGTACATCCGTGACGAGGGTGATGGTTGTGTCGGTGCCCGCGAAACGCTGCGTGACCGGCACAACGAGTCCGTGCATTTCATCGCGCCACCAGTGCCATGCATGCCGGATCGCATCGCTCAGTCCGGAAGGCAGGGGGAGGGTAGCGCGGCTTCTGCTGCGCCATGCATTTCGGAATATCATTTGATCGGTATATTTATTTAGTATTTAAAGTTGACAATGGAATGTTTGTTTCGAACAATTTCAGTCAGCATGAATAATGCAAAAAGTATATGTCAGCAGAGTGTAGTCGAAACTGTTGATGATCGCTAAGGGCTGTAAACCATTTCAATGAGGGGAGAGTGGTGATGAGTGAGAATCGGACCCTGAAGCCGATGTTGAGAGCAAGTATGAGCACCCTGGCATTGACGATCTTGCTGGGCCTGTCGATGCCTGTGCTGGCTGGTTCGGTCAGTTACACCTACGACCAACTGGGCCGCGTCAAGACGGTCACCTACAGCAACGGCGTGGTCATCACCTATACCTACGATGCGGCGGGCAACCGCGTCAGCCAGGTCACCACCGGTGTGCCCTGATTCCCCCGGGTGGTAGTGACCGCCCGCTCTTCTGTTGTTCTTTCCTTGAGTTTCGCAGTGGCCCGCGCGGCGGGTCGTGGGGCGTTGTGTACCTCGTTGGCATGCCAGGATATATGATTTTGGCATTAAATTGGCGCGCTGCGCTGCATTTTCGTTTTCGTCTGAGTATTTCGTCTTTGTTCGGGAGAGTTCTCATGTCTGAACGCAACACAGGTTCGCTGTGCGCGAGCGTGCTGGCAGTAGTGGTCGCCGGCCTGTTCTCGGGTGTGGCGCTGGCCGAGGGCAACATCCAGTTTGGCCAGGGTATGCCGGCAGTGGTGGAACTGCCCCAGCTACAAGCAGTAACGGCCCGCACGGCCAAGGGCGGCGCGCAACGCGAGCGCATCGAGCACAGCCCCGGCGTCAACCGGGCCATTCTGGCCCCGGTCACGCCGGAAGAATCGGAGCAGGCGATCCAGGCGCGCGAGTTGCCCGCGGAGCTGAACCAGGGCGCCGCGTTCGAAGGCGCGCCGGTAATGTCGGCGATGCGGGTCGCGGGCGACACCGCGCCGACCGGCCCGGCCTCGATCGCGGAACTTGCCCGTGCGCTCAAGAACGACCCCGGCCTGATCTACGAATACGTCCGCAACAACATTGCCTACTACCCGACCTGGGGTATCCAGAAAGGGGCGATCGGCGCCTTGCTGGACAACCAGGGCACGGCCTTCGACCAGGCCACGCTGATGGTGCAACTGCTGAAGGAGGCGGGTTTCACCGCCAGCCACGTCAGGGGCCGCATCAACCTGACCGCGGCACAGGTGCAGGATTGGCTGGGTGTCAGCACCAGCAACGTGTGCGCGGTGCTGAACCTGTTCGGCAACGCTCAGATTCCGGTGGCCTCGGTCACCGCCACCGCGGCAGGCAGTTGCCCGGGTTCGACCGCCGCACTGCACAGCATGAAGGTTGATCACGTCTGGGTGAAGGTCAACATCGGCGGCACCAACTACTTCTTCGACCCCAGCTTCAAGTCCCACGTCCACAAGACCGGCATCAACGTCGCCACGGTCAGCGGTTACAATGCCAGTAGCTACCTGACGTCGGCCAAGAGTGGCGCCACGGTCAATGCCAACTACGTGCAGGGCATTAACCGCACCAACATTCGCAACAACCTCGCCAGCTACTCGAACACACTGGCAACCTACCTGCGCACCAACCTGCCTGCGGGCACGCTCGATGATGTGATCGGTGGGAAGACGGTGGCGCCGCACACCGGTGGCGCGCTGCGCCAGACCACGCTGCCGTATCAGGACACGTCGGTCGCGCTGACCGAGTGGGTGAACATCCCCGCCAACTACAGCCCGACGCTGCGCGTGCGCTACCAGGGCATCGACAAGACCTACACGTCGGATGTGATCTACGGCAAGCGGCTCACGATCACCTACAACGGCTCGAACCAGCCGGTGCTGATGCTCGACGGCGTGGTGCAAGCCACCGGCACCGCAGTCACGCCGAGCACCGTTGGCACCGTTACCTTTCACGTCAAGCACGGCGCTTATGCATCGACGTTTGTCAATCAGGACTGCACGTCGGAGCTTTGCACGACCAGCCTACCTGTCATCACTCAACAGATCGTGGCTGGCGGCACCTATCTGATCGGTAACGGCTGGGGTCCAGCCGGACGCGGCCTTGTCGAGCGTTACCGCGGTCAACTCGACACCGCCAAGGCCGCCGGCGGTGCCGATGTGTCCGAAGCCGTACTCGGTTCGTCACTGGCGGTCCTGTCTGCTACCTGGATCGCGCAGCGCAACCACTCGGACTACATCACCGACCGGCTTGCCAATACCAACACGCTTTTCCATCACCAGATCGGCATCGCCGGCTACAGAACCGCGCCGTATGTCGATTTGCCCGGCAACGTGGTCAGCAATATCAGCCAGTCAGCAGATGTTGCAAAGGAGCGAGCAGTCTTCTACAGCTCGGCGATGCATTCGAGCATTCTCGAATCGACCGCTGTACAGCAGACTGCTGGTGTCAGCGCAGTGTCGACGGTCAAGCTCATCGACATGGCAGTGGCCGGCAACGAGCGCATCTACAACGCCACCTCGGCGAACTACGCTACTGCGGTGCAGCCGAATCTGGTGTCGTGCTCCTCGTCGCTGGCCACCTTTCAGGCCGAGATCAGTAAGGGCGGCCGGCTGATCCTGCCGGCCCGCTGCAACCTCACTGAGAACAGTTGGTCGGGGGTAGGATACTTCACCATCAATAGCACCGACATGGGCATCGGCTCCATCATCAGCGGCGGGTTCGCGGGCGGATTCTCGACGAACCTCCAGGCCCAGAACCAGTTCGTCAGTAACACGCTGTCGCTGTCGCTGTCGCAGAATCTTGCGACCCAGATGACGGGATCCTACTTCGGCGATCCTATCGACATGACGAAGGGCCACTTCGTCTACGCTCATCAAGACATCCAGACCGGGGTGGGCGACTTCCCGTTGAGCCTGGGTGTCCAGAAGCTCTACAGCTCGGGGGCGCGCACGCAGGACGGCCCGCTGGGAAAGGGCTGGACGCACAGCTTGGCGGCTACGGTACGCATGGGTTCGGACGGCTTCCAGGGTATGGGCGAGGACTCCGCACTCGATGCGGTGCCGACGCTGGTCGAGAAGTTGGTGTCGCTCGACCTGCTCAGCGATGCGGCCAAGCCGCTCGACAAGATGGTCATCGCCACGGTGGGCCAGCGCTGGTTCGGCGACCAGTTGATCGATAACACCGTGGTGGTGGCCCAGGGTCTGAACAGCGAAGTGTTTGTCAAGCTGCCGGACGGCAACTACAACCCGCCGCCCGGCAACTCTGCGCGGCTGACGAAGCAGGGCGACGGCACCTACCAGTACGAAACGGTCAACCGCGCCAAGCTCGCCTTCAACAGTGCGGGCAAGCTGGCGACCTATACGCACCCGAGCGGTGTGCAAGCCAAGTTCACCTACAGCGGCGCCAACCTCACCCAGGTCGCCAACAGCCTGGGCCGGGTGTTGAGCTTCACCTACACCGGTGGGCGCATCAGTGGGGTCAGCGACGGCACCCGTAGTATCGGCTACGGCTACGACAGTAGCGGTAACCTCGTCAGTTCCACCGATGCCACCGCCAAGGTCACCACGTTCCAGTACGATCTGCCGGGGAGGGTGACGAAGTTCTTCTATCCGAGCAATCCGTCGGTCGCGTTTGCCACCAATGTCTATGACACGCTGGGCCGGGTGCAGATCCAGACCAACGCTGCCGGCAAGCTCTATACTTACTACTTCGCGGGCTCGCGCTCGGAAGAAGTCGGGCCGGGTTCGGTCAGCAAGGTGTCTTATGTCGATGCCTTTGGCCGGGTGTTGAAGTCGATCGATCCGCTTGGCCGCGTCACCACCAACACCTATGACGGTCAGGGCCGGCTGACACGTAAAGAGTTTCAGGCTGGCAACGCGCTCGAGTACACCTATGACGACGCGACTTGCGCTGCGGCCGAGAAGCGCTGCACGCACAACGTCAGTCAGGTCAAGCAGTTGCCCAAGACTGGTTCGACCTTGGCGACGCTGACCAGCAGCTTCACCTACGAAAGCGCCTTCAACAAGGTTGCCACTGCGACCGATGCGCTGGGCAAGGTCACGACCTACACCTACACCGCGCAGGGCAACCCGCTCGCGGTCACGGCGCCGGCCGATGCGGCTGGTGTGCAGCCGCAGACCATCTACGGCTACACCGCCTACACCGCCAGCGGCTACCCCAGCTTCTACCTGCAGACCTCGCAGACGAGCAAAATCACGGGCAGCAGCACGGTGGTGACGACGACCGCCTACAATGCGGCCAACAAGTACGTTCCGCAGACGGTGGTGGTCGACTCGGGTACGGGCAAGCTCAACCTTACGACCAGCTTCACCTATGATGCAGTGGGCAACCAGACGCAAGTCAACGGGCCGCGCACGGACGTCACCGACACCACCACGTATGCCTACGATGGGCAGCGCCGTGTCACGCAGACGACCGACGCACTGGGCAAGAAAACACAGTACGCCTTCGACAACGACGGAAGGGTGATCCGCAGTGCGGCACAACTGGGCAGCCAGTGGCTGGTGAGCTGCAACAGCTACACCACGACCGGCAAGCTGCTCAAGGCCTGGGGTCTGGCGCTCACCGCAGCGGCGACCACGTGCCCGACGGCGGCTTCGCCGGTGGCAGTGACCGACTACGCCTATGATGACCTCGATCGCCTGGTCAAGATCACCGAGAACCTGACTTCGGCCCAGGGTGGCAACCGGGTGACCGAGACGGTGTACAACGCCGACGGCAGTGTGAAGAACGTCAAGCGTGCAGTGGGTTCGGCACTGGCCCAGACCTATGCGGCCTACACCTACAGCGAGAACGGCCTGCTGCGCACGCTGACCGATGCGAAGAACAACCGCACGACCTACGAGTACGACGGTCACGAGCGCATGGTCAAGCTGCGCTACCCGCACCCGACGACGCCGAACACCTCGTCGAACAGCGACTACGAGCACTTCAGCTACGATGCGGTGGGCAACCTCACCAAGCACCGCAAGCGCAGCGGCCAGAACATCGTGTTCGGCTACGATGACCTGTACCGGGTGATCAGCCGCAGCTATCCGAACGTGGTGGACAACCTCGTCTTCAGCTACGACCTGCTGGGCCATCGCACGCAGGCGAAGTTCGCCAACAACAGCCACACCGTGGATTACGTGTGGGATGCGGCCGGCCGCCTGACCAATACCACCGCCGGTGGCAAGACCCTGGCCTACCAGTACGACCCTGCGGGCAACCGTACGCGCACCATGTGGCCGGACACCAGCTTCTACGTCACCGCGACTTTCGATGCGCTGAACCGTCCGACGGCAATCAAGGAGCTGGGCAGCACCAACCTGGCCAGCTACGCCTATGACGACCTGTCGCGTCGCACCACGGTGACACTGGGCAACGGCACCACGACGAGCTACGGTTACGGCGCGCAGGGTTCGATGTCGAGCCTGGCGCACAACCTGACCGGCACGGCGCAGGATGTCAGTTACAGCTACACCCGCAACCAGGTGCAGGAGTTCGTGGGCCTGAGCTGGACGAACGACCTGTATCAATGGATGGGCTACGCCAACGGCACGAAGAACTACACCAGCAACGGGCTGAACCAATACACCGCGGCCGCGGGCTCGACGCTGACCTACGACAACAAGGGCAACCTGGCCGGCGACGGGGTGTGGACCTACACTTACGACGCGGACAACAAGCTGAAGACGGCCAACAAGAGCGGCTACGCTGCGACGCTGGCCTACGATGCGGAAGGTCGGCTGCGCCGCACGACGTTGGCGGGCACGATCACCGACCTGATGTACGACGGTGTGGATCTGGTGGCCGAGTACGACAGCGCGGGTACGTTGCAGCGCCGCTACGTGCATGGTCCGGGGGTCGATGAGCCGCTGGTGGTGTACGAAGGCGCAGGTACGGGTAGTAAGACGTGGCTGTATGCCGATCACCTGGGCAGCATCGTGGCGGCGGCCAATGGCGCGGGCGCGAACACGGCGATCTACAGCTACGGACCGTACGGCGAACCGAATACGACCACCGGGGCGCGTTTCCGCTACACGGGGCAGCAGTACCTGGGCGGGCTGAACCTGTACTACTACAAGGCGCGGTTCTACTCGCCGGCGATCGGACGCTTCCTGCAGACCGATCCGATCGGCACGGCGGATGATCTGAACCTGTATACCTATGTGAAGAATAATCCAGTCAACTGGATTGACCCGACTGGGGAATACTGGTATAGACAGCCTTGGCAAGCGCCTGGCGTTGTTGGTCGGGAGGAGACTATTGTTCCGCCAGGAGGGGTGATCAGCGATTTCATTGAGCGTTTCGTGCCAGCAGGTTATTCATTTGGTGATCTACATGATAGATTTGTCGACGAAGCTCGATCTTTCGGGTTGCCAGATTGGCTTATCAATATTCCGTCAATGCCCCCAATGTATGCAATTGCTGTGGGGACGGAGATTTTGAGAACAGTAGGCATTCTTGATCAACCAGGATTGCCGCAACAATCTACCGTGAGTATTCCACTTAAATGATTTGGTTAAAGTTTAAAGGAGGAGTGAAAATTATCTTCCTTTTTACGATAATGCTTCTTATCGGCATGGGTGGCTGTCAGTTTGCTCATGCCGATCAAAAGCCAGATATAGGGGGTAAATATGAAATAAAAAAAAATGTTTACTTAATGGTTGTATATAAGGATCCTAGAAATAAGAAAATTAGTAAAAATACAGCTACTGGGTATCTGCATTCCGTTGAGTATGCGCATAAATCCGATGTGGCATACCAAAAAATGGTTCCAGCGGGAACAGTTATGGTTGTTCTAGGAACTGCCCCAAAAGTTTGGCGTCTTCCCTGGCTGGCTGACAGATATTTTGTTCGATTGAATCCAGATTATTCAGAAGATCTGGATGTGATTCTCTCTCTTGATCGGGGGATGGACGGAAACTTAGGTGGTCTGAATTCAGATATATTTTCCAGATTGGAATGACTAATGGGCACCTTATTGATGATTCTGAATTGCCGCGAGAGCGGGGTGCCCTCTCTCGCGCTTCATTGCTTTGAGTTCTTGCCTATGAGGGTCCGTACAACTTGTGAATGCGGTGACCTTCAGCAATAGCCTGCTGAGCTAGCGTGCGTAGGCGAGATACGTCGATAGTGCGCAGGACGTCAGTTACAGCTACACCCGCAACCAGGTGCAGGAGTTCGCGGGCCTGAGCTGGACGAACGACCTGTATCAATGGATGGGCTACGCCAACGGCACGAAGAACTACACCAGCAACGGGCTGAACCAATACACCGCGGCCGCGGGCTCGACGCTGACCTACGACAACAAGGGCAACCTGGCCGGCGACGGGGTGTGGACCTACACTTACGACGCGGACAACAAGCTGAAGACGGCCAACAAGAGCGGCTACGCTGCGACGCTGGCCTACGATGCGGAAGGTCGGCTGCGCCGCACGACGTTGGCGGGCACGATCACCGACCTGATGTACGACGATGTGGATCTGGTGGCCGAGTACGACAGCGCGGGTACGCTGCTGCGGCGCTACGTGCATGGCCCCGGGGTGGACGTGTGGTACGAGGGCGCGATGACGACGAACAAGACGTGGCTGTATGCCGATCACCTGGGCAGCGTCATCGGCACGGCCAACAGCGCGGGCACGAGTACGGCGACCTACAGCTACGGACCGTACGGCGAGCCGAATACGACCACCGGGGTGCGCTTCCGCCACACGGGACAGCAATTTCTGGGCGGGCTGAACCTGTATTACTACAAGGCGCGGTTCTACTCGTCGGCGATTGGACGCTTCCTGCAGACCGATCCGATCGGCACCGCGGATGATCTGAACCTGTATGTCTACGTGGGCATACAGCCCGATCAACGCAATCGATCCAACCGGTTTGCTCGATGTAATTTACTCAGCCGGTCCTTTTAGCGAGAGCAACCCCATTCGAAGAAATCACCATCAGCCTGGCACGAACTACTTTATCTCCGATGAGAATGGTGTAGCGTACCCGATGCCCCCGGGGTCAGAATAGTTGTCGCCTCGATAGAATCTGAATCAGTGGGGCGATAACGGAAGAACGAAGTGGCCAGGTACGGACAAGCATTCAAGGACAAGGCGGTGGCGAGGTTGTTGCCGCCGGAGAGCGCATCGGTGGAAGGGGTTTCCCGAGCGCTGAGCATTTCTGTCGCTACGCTGGAGCGATGGCGCGCAGATGCGCTGTCCAGACCCGCTCGCGAGCGGGTCTGGACAGCGCCGGCCCGATTCGAAGCGGTGCTCGGCGATGGACGAGGCCAGCAAGGGCGCCTGGTGCCGTGAGAACGGCGTATATCCGCAAGAGCTGGAGCAGTGGCGTATGGTGGCTACGCAGGCGCTCGCCGACCCCGAGGACACGGCTCGGGTCAGCCACCGTGAGAAGAAGGCTGATCGGCGGCGCATCAAGGAACTCGAGCGCGATCTACGGCGCAAGGAAAAGGCGCTGGCTGAAGCGGCGGCCCTGCTGGTGCTGTCAAAAAAGCTCGAGGCGATCTTTCCGAAGGACAAGGACGACGAGGATGCATGATCGGCCTGGAAGATCGCCAAACCCGGGTCCGTGATATCGAGACCGCCCATGCGGCCGGTGCGCGCTGGGGGCCGGCCTGCGAGGTGGCGGGCACGGTGCGAACGCTGCAGCGCTGGAAGGCTGACTGCGGTTTGCAGATCGGTGACCGACGCCCGCTGATCGAGCGTGCCGCGCCGTCGCATGCGCTCACTGACGAGGAGCGTAGCCGGATTCTGGCGGTCGCGAACGAACCGCGTTTCGCTGCTTTGCCGCCGTCCAGAATCGTTCCGGCGCTGGCTGACGAAGGCGTATATATCGCGAGCGAATCGAGTTTTCAGCGCGTGTTGCGAGTTCATGGCCAGAACCGCCACCGCGGCCGCAGCCGTGCTCCTCAGCCCGCGCGCGCGCCCGGCACGCATGTGGCTACAGCGCCCGGTCAGGTGTGGTGCTGGGATATGACCTATCTGTCCGCGCAGGTCCAGGGGCGCTGGTTCTACCTCTACCTCTACCTGATCCTGGACCTGTACAGCCGCAAGATCGTCGGTTGGGAGATTCATGACGAGGACGATGCCGATCACGCTGTGCATCTGCTCAAGCGAACAGCATTGGCGGAAAACATTCATGCCATGCCGACCAAACCGGTCCTGCACGGCGACAACGGCAGCACGCTCAAAGCCACGACGGTACTGGCCATGCTGCACTGGTTGGGGGTCAAACCCTCGTACTCGCGCCCGCGTGTCTCGGACGACAACGCCTTCGTCGAATCGCTGTTCAAAACGGCGAAGTGCCGCCCCGAATTCCCGGGGCGTGGCTTCGGTAGCCTTGATGAAGCTCGGGATTGGGGCCACGCATTTGTGCGCTGGTACAACTTCGAACACCGCCACAGCGGTATCCGCTATGTCACCCCCGCGCAGCGCCACGCTGGCGAGGACGCGGTGCTGCTGAGCGCGCGTCTCAGACGTATCTCCAGGCGCGCGAACGCCATCCGGCACGTTGGGCGGGTCGTACGCGCAATTGGTCGCCGATCAGCGTCGTCACGCTCAATCCCGAGCGCCAGAGCGTCATCGAGGCCGCGACGCATGCTGAAGACAAAACGCGGTTGGTTGCATGAATCAGGCGACAACTACCTTGACTCGCTCCGGCTGGCTCAAGCATATCGATAAGGCTAGGCTTGCCCATGCTCGCCCAGTGCAGTACATAATTCGATTTGCCTTCAAGCTCCGGGGTGCGTATCGCTGAAACGAATGGTGTTATACCGATTCCGCCTGCAATGAAGATATTCATCGCTTCTGTCGAAAAATCCAAGCCGCTACGTGGAACGGAAACTCTGATCACTTGGCCTTTGCACAGTTGATCATGAATATAGATTGAGCCCCCGCGGCCTGTCGCTTCTCGCTTGACTGCCACGACGTAGCGTCGGCAGTCGGCTGGGTTGTTACACAGCGAATAGGTGCGAACCAGCCCTTTTTTGAGATGTAAATCGATGTGCGCTCCAGGTCTGAATGCCGGCAGTCGCCAGTGATCCTGATCCACCAGGGTCAGCCGTTTGACGCCAGGCAGTGGTTCATCGATCTGTTCGACAACGAGTTGGAGATGTTTGATTGCTTGTGCCATGTCATGCTCCGCGTACAACATCACCCAGGCGAATTACGCCGCCCTTCAGAATCCGGCAATTCAACTCAGCCCGATTGATCAGCGAATCGAAAACCGGTTTTCCTAGAATCTCCTCGAGGTGACGGCATGGCGTAGATAGTCGCGTGGCTTCGAGTAAAGCTTCGCCTACCCAATTGGCGGCCAACCAAATGGTTGAGCGAGACCCCTTGAACGGTGACGTTACGCCGGTGCTCCTCCGGCAGAAGCTGGATCTTTGCATCACGAGCTAAGGCTTCCAAAGTCTCGATCTCGAACAAGGTGATTTGGCGGCCTTCTTCGGGTTTGTGTGAGTAGAAGCCACTTTCCTGATCGATCATATAATGATCGCCTTGGATGCCTCTTCCTGTGATCAGAGTGAGTTCATCGAAGGCTTCCATTGGAAGAAAAGTTCGTGGCGTGATGTGCAGATGACGCACTACTCCCTTCCAGCGGATTGTTGATGCCTGTTGATGGGCGGAATCGTTGTCGATGGCTTTGGTAGCGGGCATAGTGCTCCTCCTAATTAGCGCTAATCATTGGGTAGGGGCAGGATCCAATGGCATGGATGATTGGCTGTCGATGCCGAGAAATTTAAAGAAAAAACTCATCTAATTGATGTGCACATTCTTAAAAGTTCAGCGATGTCACCGTTTCTGATATATCTAGAACCGCGAGTCTCTCGTGCTGGGCTGAAGTTCTGACAATAAGCAATCATGCATGAATCTCCGATGGCGTATTATTTATGATCAAATTTCCGGAAATTGTCTCAAATTCTATAGTGATGATCATGTAAATGCTATGAACTGGATCTCATAACAGATATTTTTTTAACTCCGTGATCGCCAGGTAAACGACGGCACAGGTGCTATCTCTGAACAAAGGCAGGGCGAGAGCGCGCATTGCGAATCGAGGAGAATTCGATGTGCAACGTGTAGAAGGATTTCATTGATATTGAGGTTGGTTCGGGGCTGAAGATCGAAATCCCCTTTGGCTGCAGAAATTATATGAGTCTAAGAAACTATAACGAAATGACTTTTACGCCTTGCGCAAGTTTCTGCCGAAAATGATGCAGCAGGCGACCTCGAGAAAGGCTTCATGAATGATTGCGAGCCGCTCAAAGCGGACGCTCAATCGCCGAAAGTTGTGCAGCTATCCCAGGGTTCGCTCTACGACCCAGCGGGCCGCGAATCTGCGGGGTGGCTTCGACCAAGGGAGCAACTTTGTGATGTCGTTGCGGTTGGCTCCGGTGGGGATCATCGCAAGCGAGATACGTTGTGCTTCGATGATGAGAAGATACTGGGAGTCTGGGCGAGCGCGATCAGTGGGATTCGGCTCTGTTTGTGACCAGATCCCACTGCTCGGATGGACGAAGAATCGACGATGGTACGAGGCCAATCGATGCAGCCCGGTTGCACGAAGCTGGGCAAGCAGCACTTCGTGCAGGCGATCCCATACCCCTGCTTCCTGCCATGCTCGCAGTCATCGTCAGCAACTCATGTCCGAGCCGCAGCCCATTTTCTTGGGCAGGATTTCCTACGGGAAACCCGACTGAAACACGAAGCGGATGCCCGTCAGCAGCTTGCGATCGTCCAGAGGCTTGCGACCCGGATACGGTTCCTGACGCGGTTTCGGCGGTGGCGGCAACTGTTCGATCAGTGTCCATAGATCGTCATCTAATATCGGTTTCGCCATCTCCTTGCCTCAGCAAACGAAACAAAGGTTAAGGAAACACTGATTATTTCACCAGCCTGCCTTCCTGATGGCAGAGCTGTTTGAGACACTGTCGCCTACGCAGAC
>NZ_JANUXN010000008.1 GCF_025699485.1 Thauera carbonicopians
CAGGACCGTGAAACACAAACGCGCCGATGATAGTGAGGCCCGCCCTCGTGAAAGTAGGTCATCGTCAGACTAACTACACCACGCCAACGCCCGAGCACCCAAAAACAGGTCTCGGGCGTTCGTGCGTGGACCCGCGAATCACGCGGGCCTCATGTACATGGGCAGATGGATTCGCAGCTTCTGCCCGGGTTTCGACAAGCGCCTCAGCGAGCGCCGAAACCGGCGTCCTCGATCGCCTGGTAGATGTCTGCCGATGAAACGAAATCGCCATGCTCGATCGTCGCCTCGCCGGTTTCGAACAGGATTTCCAGATAACCGATGCCCGGCAGGTCCTGGATGGCGTTGGTGACCAGGCGCAGACATTGCTCGTCCTGCATGCCGCTGATGATCAGAGTGGTCGTTTGCATGGAAAATGCTCCGCTTGAGTGTCCGGTGAGCGGTCGTGCGATGTTTGCCGACCCCAGGGGCCGATGATACTGGAGGCGATATTGGTGGCGGAGAAAGCTGTCCATGCTGCGGAAAGCCGGGAAACACCGGCTCGTACAAAGTGCGCGTATTCTGCAAGCCGGGAGCCAGGCGTGGATGTCGGTGCGAAAATCGGCACCGTACGCAAAGCCGATTCGAACAGCCTTTCCCCCGATCCCGCGAACTAGCGATGAACTTTCCTGACGATTCTTTTGGTGACATGCTCGAAAAGGAGTTTCGCCTGCTTCCCGCCGGTACCTTGACGGCAGGCGCGATTGCGCACGGCGATCTGCTCGAGTGTGCGCCTGGCCTGTCGCTGTGCGAAGCGGCGCGCCTGATGAGTGAACGCCGCGTCAGCTCGATTCTCGTCGTGGAGGAAGGGCAGGTCCTCGGTATCTGGACCGAGCGGGACGGCCTGGCGATCGACTTCACCGACCCGGCGGTCTTCTTCCGGCCGATTTCCGAGGTCATGAGCACCCCGGTACGTGCTGTAGCCGCGGCCATGAGTCTGCATGAACTGACCCAGCGCTTCCGCGAAGAGCAGATGCGCCACTATCTGGTGGTGGATGAAGAAAGCGGGCGGCGCTGCGGCATCGTGTCCTTGTCCGACATCGTGCTCAACCAGGGAGTCGAGCATTATCTCAAGCTGCGCAAGGTCGACTCGCTGATCAAAGGCGGCCTGCGAGTGCTGCCTGCAGATACCCCGATGGCCGAGGCCACCCGTCTGATGCGCGAAGCTGCACTCGATGCGGTGGTGGTGGATTTCGGTGCCGACCTCGCTGCCAAGGCGCAAGGGCGCTACGGGATCATGACCGAGCGTGATGTCATGCGGCTGGTGGCAAGGAAGCAGGTGGGCCTTGCGATCGGCGAACTGGCAAGCCGTCCGCTGGTGACGGTCGATGAGCACTACAGCCTGTACCGCGCCCGGGCAATGATGACAGAGCGCCGCATCCGCCACATCGGTGTGCTGCACAGCGATGGCTCGCTGGCCGATGTGATCAGCTTCCGCGACATCCTGGGCAGCATGGAGCTGGCCTATGTCGACGAACTGCAGCAGGCATTGCATGAATCGGACCGCGCCCTGAGTCATTCGCGGCGCAACCTGCATCTGGCGGAGCAGGTCATCGAGAGCTCGCTCGAAGGCATCATGGTCACCGATGCCCAGGGCCTGATCATCTCGGTCAACCCCGCGTTCAGCCGGCTCACCGGCTATAAGGCCGAAGAAGTCGTCGGCCGCAACCCTTCGCTGTTGTCGTCCGGCAGGCAGAGCCCGGCTTTCTATGCCCGCATGTGGGCATCCCTGCAGGCCGAGGGCAAGTGGCAGGGAGAAATCTGGAACAGGCGCAAGTCGGGCGAGATCTATCCGGAGCTTCTCCACATCACGGCGATCAGGGACGAGCAGGGGCATGTGAGCCACTATGCGGCCGTGTTCACCGACATCACCTTGCTGAAGGAAACCGAGGCCCGCATCCGCGATCTTGCCTACTACGACCCATTGACAGGCTTGCCGAACCGGCGTCTGCTGGAAGACCGCCTGCAGGTCGAACTGTCGCATGCGGCACGGATGTGCAGCCGGCTGGCGGTGATGTTCGTCGATCTCGATCGTTTCAAGCGCATCAACGACAGCCTGGGGCATGAAATCGGTGATCGTGTGCTGGTGGAAGTTGCCAGTCGCATCCGTCTCTGCCTCAGGGATGACGACACGGTCGCGCGCATGGGTGGGGACGAGTTCATCGTTCTCCTCGGCAATCTCGCCCAGCCGGATGCCGCCGCGGCGACTGCGCGCCGCATCGTTGCGGCCTTGCGCCGGCCGGTCGCCATCGATGGCCGCGAGCTGGTGGTGACGACCAGCATCGGCATCAGCATCTACCCGGACGATTCAGCCGATTCGGCGACGTTGATCAAGAATGCCGACATCGCCATGTACCGGGCAAAGGAAGAGGGGCGCAACAGTTTCCAGCTCTACCAGCCGGCGATGAACGCCCGCAGCCTGGAGCATCTGGCGCTCGAGACCGCGCTGCACGGCGCCTTGCAGCGCGACCAGTTGCTGCTGCACTTTCAGCCGCTGGTCCGGGCGGATACTGGCGAACCGGTTGCGGTCGAGGCCTTGCTGCGCTGGCAGCACCCCGAACTGGGCCTGGTATCGCCGGCGGACTTCATCTCCCTGGCCGAGGAAACGGGCCTGATCGTGCCGATCGGCGAATGGGTGCTGCGCCACGCCTGTCTCTGCCACGGCAGGTGGCGCGAGGACGAGCGGACGCCGTTGCGCATGATGGTGAATATCTCGGCACGGCAGTTCCGCCAGGAAGGCTTCGTCGACATGGTCCGGCGCGTGCTGCACGAGACGGCAATGGAGCCCTCGCTGCTGACGCTCGAACTGACCGAAAGCATGCTGATGGACGACACCGAAGCGTCGGTGCTGCGGATGCAGAAGCTGCGTGAACTCGGGGTCAGTCTGGCGCTGGACGATTTCGGCACCGGCTATTCGTCGCTGGCCTACCTGAAGGATTTCCCGATCGACGAACTGAAGATCGACCGCCTTTTCGTTCGCGGCATCGACCGCAATGTGCGCGACGCCGCGCTGGCGTCGGCGATCATTTCTCTTGGCCACAGCCTGGGCTTGAGGGTGGTGGCCGAGGGCGTCGAAACCCGCGCCCATCTCGACGTGCTGCAGCGGCATGGCTGCGATCTGGCCCAGGGCTTCCATTTCAGCAAGCCCTTGCCGTGGCAAACCTTCGTGGCAATGTACGGATAAGGCTTCTGCTCAGGCCGTGCCCGGGTCGAGAGTCTGCCAGGCCGCATGCACGGCTTCTGCGCCGTAGGCCCGTTCCAGCCGGCGCACGGTGAAATGACCGCGGCTGACGTCCTGGAAGTGGTTCATGAACATCAGGTTGATGCCGGCGCCGGCCGCCGCGCCGATGCCGGGCACCAGCATGCCGGCGGCCTTCTGTGTGAGCTGCACCTTGTATCGTGCGGCGACCATCGTAATCAGCCGCACCAGTGCCGGTGCGCCCTCGCTGGTCAGGCCTTTTTCGGCCAGGTGGCGAGCCGCTTCGCCCACCGTGGTCGCCAGCGCCGCGCGCACGGCGTAGTAGCCGGATTCTGTCGCATCGTCGCTGCGGCTGGTGCCGCCCAAGGCAAAGACTTCCAGCGCCGCCAGCCGTGCCTGGGCGCTGCCGATGTCCTCGCCTTCGGCACGGGCGATGTCGAGGATGGCGCGCATGATCAGCACCGTCGACACCGGAATCTCCACTGCCAGCCCCGCCAGGCCGAAAGCTCCGCCCGCCCCGCCGCTGACCGAGCCGAGCAGCTTGTGCAGCCGGGGCGAAGCATCGCGTGCCTCGGGTTTCAGCGTCCTGGCGGCGGTTTCCAGCGCTTTCAGCAAGGCATCGTGCGCAAGCGCGCCGACGCGGCCGCGCCAGCTTGCCGGCAGGCGCGCAATGCCCTTTTCCAGCGGACTGCCGACCAGGTTGCTCAGCCGGGCGGCGAGGCTGGGCCGGTCGAGCAGTACGCGGGCGCGGGCCAGTTCGTCGAGGTCGGCAGGAGAAAGCAGAAGTGTGCTCATGCGGCGCAAGGCTATGGATGTGTTCCTGCTGCGTCAGACGCCGCGCGGCAGCGGGCGTTCCGCGGCGGGATGGCTTACGACGGCCTGCCGGCTTCCAGCGACTGCAGGATCGCCGCACCCAGCACTGCCGCCGATTGCGCTCCCGACGCTGCCAGCTTGCGGTTGAAGATGAAGAAGGGCACGCCCTCGACGCCCTGCTTGCGCACGCCTTCGGCCATGCGCCTGATCTTGTCGATGTCCTCGCGGCCGTCGAGCCATTCGCGCACCGTGTCGCGCCGCTCGCCGTTGGCGGCAGCGATGTCGGTCAGCGTGTCCTTGTCGCCGATGTCGCGGCCTTCCTGGAAATAGGCGGCGAACAGCGCGCCGGCCAGCGCCTGGATACGCGCCGGCGTCTGGCCGACAGCTTGGGCACGGTACATCAGGCGGTGCGCCTGCAGCGTGTTGGGACGGGTACGGATGCGTTCGAAGGCGTAAGTCAGGCCATCCTCGGCGGCCGCCTCACTCACCTTGGCGAGTACGGCGTCGGCCTTCAGCGGGCCGCCGAACTTCGCTTCGAGGAATTCGCGATAAGGCTCGCCGGCTGCCGGCGTGTCGGGATTCAGGAAGAAGGGCAGCCAGTTGATGCGGATGTCGAGGTCGGGCCGGCTGGATTTCACTTCTTCGATTGCGCGGTCGAGCCGTACCTTGCCGAGAAAGCACCAGGGGCAGACGAAGTCGGAAACGAGGTCGATGTTCAGGATCATGGCAGTGGGGGCTGGAGCGACGGGAATGGGGCGAGGATGATGAAGAAGGGCCGGCGGCGCCGGATCAGAGGAAGCGCGCGATGAAACAGGGCTGCGCCGGATCGGCGCCGGCGGGCAGCGGCAACCACACGCGCCGGCCGCTGCCGGGGATGCGTTCCACGGTGCTGCCATCGGCTGTCAGGATGCGATCGAGCCTCAATTCATGGTTGCCGTCCGGCTGCACGAACTCCAGCCGGTCGCCGACGCCGAAGCCGTTCTTGACTTCGACTTCCACCAGGCTGCGTCCGGCATCGTAGCCGACCATTTCAGCGACCAGCAGGTTGCGGCCCGATTCGGAGTGGCCGCGCAGGTAGTTCTGATGCTCGGGCGTATGGTGGCGCTGGTAGAAGCCGTCGGTGTAGCCCCGGCTGGCGAGGCCTTCGAGTTCGCTGAGCAGGCGGGGGTCGAAGGGGCGGCCGGCGACCGCGTCGTCGATCGCGCGGCGATAGCCCTGGCTGGCGCGGGCGACGTAGTAGGGGCTCTTGGTGCGGCCTTCGATCTTCAGCGAATCGACGCCGATCTCCACCAGCCGCTGCACGTGCTCGATCGCGCGCAGATCCCTGGAGTTCAGGATGTAGGTGCCGTGCTCGTCTTCCTCGATCGGCATCAGCTCGCCGGGGCGGGTGCCTTCCTCCAGCAGCCAGACCTTGCTGCCGCCGATGTGGCGCGGCCCGCCGCCGAGTGCCAGGCCTTGCGCGGTGTCGAGCCGGCTGCGGGTGGCGGTGCCGACGGCGCCCGAGTCCTTCGGGTTGCCGATCGGGGTGTCGCCGCAGGCCTGCACGTCGCCGGCGGCGTTCTCGTCGGCGGCGTGCAGCTTGTAGTCCCAGCGGCAGGAGTTGGTGCAGCTGCCCTGGTTGGGGTCGCGGTGGTTGAAGTAGCCCGACAGCAGGCAGCGGCCCGAGTAGGCGATGCACAGCGCGCCATGGACGAAGACTTCCAGCTCCATGTCCGGACAGGCGTCGCGGATCTCGGCGACTTCGTCGAGCGACAGCTCGCGCGACAGGATGATGCGCTTGATGCCGGCCGACTGCCAGAAGCGCACCGAAGCGTAGTTGGTGGTGTTGGCCTGCACCGACAGGTGGATGTCCGTCTCGGGCCAGCGCTCGCGCACCATCATCATCAGCCCGGGATCGGCCATGATCAGCGCGTCGGGCTTCAGTTCCATCACCGGCGCCATGTCTTCCTCGAAGCTGCGGATCTTGGCGTTGTGCGGGTAGATGTTGGCGACGAGGTAGAACAGCTTGCCTGCCGCGCGCGCCTCGGCCATGCCTGCGGCCAGGGTGTCGAGCTGGCCGAAGCTGTTGTTGCGCACGCGCAGCGAATAGCGCGGCTGGCCGGCATAGACGGCATCGGCACCGTAGGCGAAGGCGGTGCGCATCATGTCGAGCGTGCCGGCAGGGGCGAGCAGTTCCGGGCGGCAGGGAGTGTGAAGCATGTATTTGAATTTTATGAAGGTTCGGTGAGGGCGGGATTGTAAGCCCTAATGCCCGGCAGCGTCGGGGCCGGTGGAAGGCCCCGGGCAAACGAGTTCAGGCGGTGTCGGCCGGCGCCTGCACGATCCAGTCGGCCAGTCCTCGTGCGGCTGCCAGGCCGGTGGCGAAGCAGGCGGTCAGCAGGTAGCCGCCGGTGGGCGCTTCCCAGTCCAGCATTTCGCCGGCGACGAACACGCCCGGCCGCGCGCGCAGCATCAGCCTGTCGTCCAGCGACTCGAAGCGGATGCCGCCGGCGCTGCTGATGGCTTCGTCGAGCGGCCGCGCTGCCGCCAGCTTCACGGGCAGGGCCTTGATGCCGGCCGCGAGCCGGGCAGGGTCGGCGAATGCGTCTGGCGGCAGGCATTCGCGCAACAGCGCGGCCTTGATGCCCTTGATGCCGGTCTGGCCCTGCAGGTGGCTGGCCATCGAGCGGCTGCCGCGGGGGCGGGCGAGTTCGGCGGCCAGGCGTTCCCGGCTGCGCCCGGGCGCCAGATCGAGTTCCAGCGCGGTCCGGCCGTGTGCCGAGATCGTGTCGCGCAAGGCGGCGGACAGCGCGTAGATCAGCCCGCCTTCGATGCCGGTCGCCGAGATCAGGCACTCGCCGGCGCGTTCATGGCACTGGCCGTCGGCGGCGGCAAGGCGGCCGACCACGTTCTTGAGCGGCTGGCCCTTGAAGCGGGCGAGGAAATGCGCGCTCCAGCCGGCCGCGACGTCGAAGCCGCAGTTTGCCGGCTGCAGCTCCGCGACCTCGACGCCGAGTGCGCGCAGGCAGGGGACCCAGGCCCCGTCCGAGCCGAACTTCGCCCAGCTGCCGCCGCCCAGCGCGAGCAGCACGGCGTCGGCTTCGACACGTCGCTCGTCATCCGGGGTGGAAAAGCGCAGCAATTGGCGAGTGCCGGTGGGCTCGTCGGCCCAGCCCAGCCAGCGGTGCCGGACTTCGAAGCGCACGCCGGCGCTGCGCAGCCGTGCCAGCCAGGCGCGCAGCAGCGGTGCGGCTTTCATTTCCTGCGGAAACACGCGGCCCGAGCTGCCGACGAAGGTTTCCACGCCCAGGCCATGCGCCCAGTCGCGCAAGGCCTGTGGCCCGAAGGTGCGGATCATCGGTTCGAGCACGCTGCGCCTGGCACCGTAGCGCGACAGGAAGCTGTCGAGCGCCTCGCCGTGGGTCAGATTGAGGCCACCGCGTCCGGCGAGCAGGAATTTGCGGCCGACCGAGGGCATCGCGTCGAAGACCGTGACCGCCATGCCGGCGGCCGCAAGCGCTTCTGCCGCGATCAGCCCGGCCGGCCCGCCGCCGATGACGGCGACCTGGCGGAGCAAGCGCGGAGGGGCGGCAGCCCCGGAAGCCGTCGTCATCGGCGGGACGGCCGCGCGGGACGATGCCGCGGCTGCTTCACGCCGGAAAGCGGCGGCGGAAGCCGTCCGGCACGGGGGCCTTGCTGCGCTGGCCGTAGTCGAAGAAGACGATGCCGGTCTTGCCGTGCGCGATCTCGCGCCCGCTGGCCTCGTCCGTCATGCGCCATGCGAGGTCGCAGCCGAAATCGTGGAAGTCGTGCGCGGCCATCTCGACCACCATCGTCTCGCCGTAGAAGGCTTCCGAGCGGTAGCGTGCGGCGACGTCGGCGACGATGATGCCCAGCCCTTCGACGTCCAGCTCGGTATAGCCCATCGACTTCAGGAAACGTACCCTGGCCTCCGACACTAGGCCGAGCAACTGGGCGTTGTCGAGGTGACGGCCGTGGTTGATGTGCGTGATCAGCAGCGGGATCTGGGTGCGGAAGGGAAAGGCGTCGGGCAGTGCGATGAGGGTGCGGGCCATGCTGGGCGGTTCCGGATGTCGGCGTGTGAACGGGATACGGCCCGGGCGTTGCCGTCCGGGCCGTGCGCTTGAGTGCGGCCTCGGGCGGCCGCCGGCATCTCAGGCCTGCGGCGGAATGCGCAGCACCTGGCCCGGATAAATCTTGTCCGGATGCGATAGCATCGGCTTGTTGGCCTCGAAGATCACCGGATACTTGTTGGCGTTGCCGTAGAACTTCTTGGCGATCGCCGACAGCGTGTCGCCGCGCACCACGGTGTGGAACTGGGCTTCCGCCTCGCTGCGGGCGACGCTCATGCGGTCTTCGACCTTGGACACGCCGGCGACGTTGCCCGCGGCGAGCAGGATCTTCTCGCGCGTCGCCTGGTCGGGTGCGGTACCCGACACGGTGACGACCGAGGCCGCGCCGTCGAACTCGACCGCCAGATCGGCCGGTGCCAGTTGCAGGGAGCTGATGTAGTTGTGGATCGCGGATGCGGCCTTGGCATTGGCGGCCGCCGCATCCGGCGCCGCTGCGGCGGCCTTGGCTTCACCGCTGCCGAAGAGCTTTTCGCCGGCTTCCTTGACGAAATCGAACAGTCCCATGTGACTCCCTCCTGGTTGGCTGTAACGCGAGGCGTCCAGCATAGACGATTCCCTTGCCGCCGGTCCATGCCGAAGCTGTTCGGCGCGTCAATGCAGTCTGTTGCAGAGTGTGCGATGGCGTTCAGGTAGAATCGCGCGGTTCATTCCGTCTTTTCATTTTCTTGTCAGGAGAGTGCAGCACATGTTCGATCAGGAAGACAGCGACCTGGGCGTCGTCATGGGCGTGGTGTTCGGCATCATCGCGCTGGTCATCGCCTTCGTCATCGGCCTCGGCGTGTACCAGCAGCGTTCGGTGCAGGCGGCTGCGCCGGTCGCGGTGGCCGAGGATATTTTCGTCGACGTGGCCGAAGTCGGCGAGCCGCTGGTGAAGATCTATTTCGATCTGGGCCAGACCGCGCTGCCGGCGACTGGGCCGGAGCAGATCGCCACCGTGCTTGCCGCGCTGGAAGTCGCACCTGAAGCGAACGTGCTGCTGTCGGGCTTCCATGACGAGACCGGCGGTGCGGCGGTCAATGCCGAAGTGGCCAGGCAGCGTGCGCTGTCGGTGCGTGATGCGCTGGTCGCCGCAGGCGTCCCCGAAGCCCGTGTGCTGATGCGCCGTCCGGCGGTGACCCTGGGCGGCAGCGATGCTACCGAAGCGCGCCGGGTCGAGGCACGCGTGCAGTAAGCGAGGCGCGGCAAGCGGCGCGAGACAAAGTCGAGAGGCTGCAACAGGAGGCTGCAACAGGAGGCCGGGCACTTGCCCGGCTTTTTGTTTTCCGCTACAGGGTCATCCCGGGCTGCGGATGCCTGCCATCGTGCAGGGGCCTGCTTGGCCCCGATCTGGTGCGCACGCACCGATGGTGTGCGATCGAGCTGTTTTCTGCCCGAAATCTCTCGCCTTGGCGCGAAAAATGCACCATTTTGGCGAATCTTGATGCACAATATTAGGGAATCCACGCGACTGCCTCGGGTAAAACCGAGGCAGTCGCGTGCGCGTGTCCATCCATTAACAGGCGAAGCGTCATCATGAAATATCAGTCTCTCGAGGAGTTCCTGGCATACGTTGAGCAGCGTAACCCCGGCCAACCTGAATACCTGCAGGCGGTCAGCGAAGTCATGGAGAGCCTCTGGCCCTTCATTTCCGCCAACAAACGCTATGCCGAGCATTCCCTCCTCGACCGTCTGATCGAACCCGAGCGCGTGATCATGTTCCGTGTGTCCTGGGTGGATGACAAGGGCGACGTCCAGGTCAATCGTGGCTACCGCATCCAGCACAGCTCGGCGATCGGCCCCTACAAGGGCGGCCTGCGTTTCCACCCCTCGGTAAACCTGTCGATCCTGAAGTTCCTTGCCTTCGAGCAGACCTTCAAGAATGCGCTGACCACGCTGCCGATGGGCGGCGGCAAGGGCGGCTCCGACTTCGATCCGAAGGGCCGCAGCCCGGGCGAAGTCATGCGCTTCTGCCAGGCCTTCATGAGCGAACTGTATCGCCACGTCGGGCCCGACACCGACGTGCCGGCCGGCGACATCGGCGTCGGCGGCCGCGAAGTCGGCTTCATGGCCGGCATGATGAAGAAGCTGTCGAACAACGCCGCCTGCGTGTTCACCGGCAAGGGCCTGACTTTCGGCGGCTCGCTGATCCGTCCGGAATCGACCGGCTACGGCACCGTCTATTTCGCCAACGCGATGCTCGAGCACGCCGGCCGCGACATCAAGGGCATGCGCGTGGCGGTGTCCGGTTCGGGCAACGTCGCCCAGTACGCGATCGAGAAGCTGCTCGAACTCGGCGCCAAGCCGATCACCTGCTCGGATTCGAGCGGCACCGTGATCGATGAGGAAGGCTTCACTGCCGAGAAGCTCGCGGTGCTGATGGAGGTCAAGAATCACCTCTACGGCCGTGTGTCCGACTATGCCGAGCGCGTCGGCGCCCGCTTCGAACCCAAGGTGCGTCCGTGGCACGTGCCGGTCGAGGTCGCGCTGCCCTGCGCCACCCAGAACGAGCTCGATGCCAACGACGCCGCCACGCTGGTCAAGAACGGCGTGGTCGCGGTCGCCGAAGGCGCCAACATGCCGAGCACCGCCGAAGCCGTGAAGATCTTCGAGAACAACGGCGTGCTGTACGCGCCGGGCAAGGCCTCGAACGCCGGCGGCGTGGCGACGTCCGGCCTGGAAATGAGCCAGAACGCGATGCGCATCTCGTGGACCCGCGAGGAAGTCGACGCCCGCCTGAAGGAGATCATGCTCGGCATCCACGCCGCCTGCCTCAAGTACGGCAAGCGCGAGGACGGCAGTGTCAGCTATGCCGACGGCGCCAACGTCGCCGGCTTCGTCAAGGTGGCCGAGGCGATGCAGGCCCAGGGCGTGATCTGATCGCCTGAGCCGCACGGGGCCAGCCGCGCCCCATGCATCTGCAAACCCGCTCGCCGCGCCAAGTGCCGGCCAGCGGGTTTTTGCGTTCACCGGCCCGTTCGGGTCGATCGGTTAAACTGCCGCCGATTTCAGGCTTTCAGGAGTGTCATCCATGGTTCAGGCCAGCATCGTCCCGGTCACCCCCTTTCAGCAGAACTGCAGCATCCTGTGGTGCGAGCGCACGAAGAAGGCGGCCGTCGTGGACCCCGGCGGTGACATCGAGCGCATCCTCGCCGCGGTGCAGGAGCTGGGCGTGACGGTCGACAAGATCCTGATCACCCATGGCCACATCGACCACGCCGGCGGCGCGGCAAAGCTGGCGCGCGAACTCGGGGTGCCGATCGAAGGCCCGCAGGAGGAAGACCGCTTCTGGATCGAAGGCATGGCGCAGCAGAGCAGGATGTTCGGCTTTCCGGACGTCGAGACTTTCGAGCCCGACCGCTGGCTGCACGACGGCGACACTGTCAGCATCGGCGACGAGCGCTTCGACGTCATCCACACGCCCGGCCATACGCCCGGCCACGTCGTGTTCGTGCACCCGGGCGCGCGCCTGGCCGTCGTCGGCGACGTGCTGTTCGCCGGCTCCATCGGCCGCACCGACTTCCCGCGCGGCGACCACCAGACCCTGATCCGCTCGATCCGCGACAAGCTGTTCCCGCTGGGTGACGACATCACCTTCATCCCGGGGCACGGTCCCACCTCGACTTTCGGCGAGGAGCGCGAGAGCAATCCTTTCGTCGGCGCTTATGGCTGAGGCCGGCGAGCTGCGGCCGACGCGGGTGACCGGCCAGGGCGACCGGCCGGGTGCGGCTGACCGCTTCGGGCAACCGGACTCTTGCCCGCCCCGCTGATCCAGCGCAGTATTTCGCGGCCCGGCGCCCCGGGCAGGGCGCAGATAATCACAGCAGAGGTATGTCAGATGAGCAAGCAGGAAAACAACAAGAATCACCAATGGCGTTTTTTCCGCTCGGGCGGATTCGACCAGGTCCTGATCGAGAACGTGGATGATCTGCGCCACCTCGGCGAACTCGACCAGAAGTTGTGGTCGGTTCTTGCCTGCCCGACGTCCGGCCTGGAATTCGACACCCGTACGCTGCAACTGCTCGACAGCGATGGCGACGGCAGCATCCGCGCGCCGGAGGTGATCGCGGCGGCGGACTGGCTCTGCGCCGTGCTCAAGACACCGGAGGTGCTGTTCCGCGTCGGAGACGGCCTGCCGCTGGAAGCAATCGCCGACGAACACCCCGAGGGCGCCAGGCTGCTGGCGACTGCCCGGAAAGTGCTCGCCTACATGGACAAGCCGGAGGCCGATTCGATCGAGGTGGCCGATTTCGCCGAACCCTCGCGCCTCTTTGCGCCCGGGCACGCCAACGGCGACGGCATCGTGCCTGTCGAATTCGCCGCGAACGAAGTCCAAGCCGCCCTGATCGGCCTGATCATCGAGCATTTCGGTGCTGCCGAGGACCGCAGCGGCCAACCCGGCATCGATCTGGACAAGGTGTCGGCCTTCTTCGCCGCGGTGCAGGACGCCGTCGCCTGGTACGACCAGGCCGCAGCCAGCCCGGATACGGTACTGCCGCTGGGTGAAGGAACGGCCGATGCCGCCGCGGTGTTCGATGCGGTGCGCGCAAAGATCGAGGACTTCTTCACTCGTTGCCGCCTCGCCGCTTTCGACGGCCGTGCCGCCGATGCGCTGAACCCTGCCGACGAGGCCTATGCCGAGCTGAGCTCGCAGGCGCTGGCCACCGACGCCGAAGGCGTGGCCGCGCTGCCGCTGGCCCAGGTCCGCGCCGACCGCGCGCTGCCGCTGGCAGACGGGCTCAACCCCGCCTGGCAGGCGCGCATCGCCGCGCTGCGCGATACGGTCGTGAAGCCCATCCTGGGCGAGCGCAGCGAGCTGTCCCACGCCGAATGGCAGGACATCGCCGCCCGCTTCGATGCCTACCGTGCCTGGCTCGCTGCGCGGCCGGCGACGCCGGTCGCAGCGCTGGACGCCGGGCAACTGCGCGAGCTGCTCGCCGGCACGGCGCAAGCCGAGCTGACGGCGCTGATCGAGCGCGACCTGGCTGCCGAAACCGCCGCAGCCCAGGTCGATGCGCTCGAACGCCTGGTGCGCTACAAGCGCGACTTCATCACCCTGCTGCGCAACTTCGTCACCCTCAGCGACTTCTACGGCGCTGGTGACAAGGCCATCTTCCAGGCCGGCACGCTGTATCTGGACCAGCGCAGTTGCGAGCTTTGCCTGCGTGTGCCGGACATGGCGCGCCATGCCGCGCTCGCCCCCCTTTCCGGCACCTACCTCGTCTATTGCGAATGCGTGCGCCAGGGCGAGGCGCCGATGAACATCGTTGCGGCGATGACCGGCGGCGATGCCGACGAAATGATGGTGCCCGGCCGCAACGGCGTGTTCTACGATCGCCAGGGACGTGACTGGCATGCCAGCGTGGTACAGGTGGTCGAGGCGCCGATCAGCGTGCGCCAGGCCTTTTGGTCGCCCTACAAGCGCATCGCCCGCATGATCGGCGACCAGATCCAGAAGTTTGCCGCATCGCGCGACAAGGCGGTCGAGGACAAGGCCGCCGCGCGCGTCGCCGATGCCGGCGCGAAGGCCGAGGCGCCGGCACCCGCTGCCGCGCCGGCCTTCGACATCGCCAAGTTTGCCGGCATCTTCGCCGCCATCGGCCTCGCGCTGGGTGCGTTGGGCACCGCGCTGGCGGCGGTGGTCACCGGTTTCCTGTCGCTGCCGGCCTGGCAGATGCCGCTCGTCGTCGTCGGCATCATGCTGCTGATTTCCGGGCCGTCGATGCTGCTGGCCTGGCTCAAGCTGCGCCAGCGCAACCTGGGCCCGCTGCTCGATGCCAACGGCTGGGCGGTCAACACCCGTGCGCGTATCAACATCCCGTTCGGCGGCGCGCTGACCGGTGTGGCGAGGCTGCCGGCCGGCGCTTCCCGCACGATGGCCGACCCCTACGCGGAAAAGGAAACGCCGTGGGGCACCTGGCTGTTCCTGCTCGCCGTGGTGATCACGGCGCTGGTGCTGTGGCGCCAGGGCGTGTACGACAGCTTCTTCTCCCAGCCCGAAGCCGAGGCACCGGTGGCGGAGGAAAGCGCAGCGGCGCCTGCCGAGGAAGCGCCCGCAGCACCGCCGGCCGAGGGCGAGTGAAGAACGGGGCCTGCCGGGGCGCTTCGGCGCCCCGCGTCAGGCCCGCGCGCGGAACACCGGCAGGCGCCAGCGGAAGCGTATCGCGCACAGCCGCAGCAGCAGCGTGGTCATGCCGCCCGCCAGTGCGGCCCAGCCGGGGCTGAGGCCATGGGCCATCAAGCCCAGCAGCAACAGCGCACCGAGCCACGAAGCGGTCGCGTACAGCTCGCCGTTGAACACCAGCGGCACTTCGTTGCACAGCACGTCGCGCACGATGCCGCCGAACACGCCGGTGATCACACCCATCAGGCTCGCCACCAGCCACGGCGCACCCATCGCCAGCGCGGCCTCGGTGCCGGACACGGTGAACAACGCCAGCCCGATCGCATCGGGCAGCAGGAACAGCCGCGCCGGCAGGCGCACGCGGCGCACCAGCACGAACGTTGCCAGTCCGGCGATCATCGCCGCGATCAGGTAACTCTGGTCGGCGATCCAGAACACCGTGCGGTCCAGCAGTACGTCGCGCAGCGAGCCGCCGCCGAGTGAAGCCGCCAGCGCCACGACGACGATGCCGAACATGTCGAAAGGCTTGCGCCCGGCATCGAGCACGCCGGCCGCCGCCTGGGCGGCGACGCCGGCGATGCCGATGCCGTAGAGGATGGATTCGATGTCTTGCATGCGGCGAGAGCATAGCATCGGCCGCAGCGCGGAGCAGTGGCGTGTGTCCGCCACGGCATGAAGGTTCGCTGCAGGCGCATCGGGCGAATTTCAAACGACCGTTTGAATTCGGCTCCTGCGGTGCTACAGTCGGTTTTTCCATCCTTGCACGACTTGCGAGAACACGCACAGGAGAACCGCAGATGAGCCTTCCCGCCAGCCTTCATGGCCGTTTCAGCGTGCCGGCGATCGCCGCGCCGATGTTCCTGGTGTCCGGCCCCGAACTGGTCATCGAGACCTGCAAGGCCGGCGTCGCCGGCACCTTCCCGGCGCTGAACGCACGCCCCGCGGCGCAGCTCGACGAATGGCTCACCCGCATCGATGCCGAACTGGCCGCCTTCCGCGCCGCCAATCCCGCCGCGCCCTGCGCGCCGCACGGCGTCAATCTGATCCTGCATGCGTCGAACGCACGCTTGAAGGAAGACCTCGCCACCCTGGTGCGCCATCGCGTGCCGATCGTCATCACCAGCCTGGGCAACCCCGCCGAAGTGGCCGACGTGGTGCACGGCTACGGCGGCCTGGTGCTGTCGGACGTGGTGCACGCCTATCATGCGCGCAAGGCGATCGCGGCCGGCGTGGACGGCATCATCGCGGTGGCGGGCGGCGCCGGCGGGCATGCCGGCGTCCAGAGCACGATCAGCCTGGTGCGCGAGATTCGCGAATTCTGGGACGGCCTGCTGGTGGCCGCCGGGTCGATCTCTGACGGCGCGGCGATCCGTGCGGTCGAGGTGCTGGGCGCCGACCTGGCCTACATGGGCACGCGCTTCATCGCCACGCGCGAATCCATGGCGCAGCCGGAATACAAGCAGATGGTGGTCGAATCCACGCCGGCCGACATCGTCTACACCGACGCCATCTCCGGCGCCAACGCCAACTTCATGTGGCCCAGCCTGGAGCGTGCCGGCTACCGCCGCGAGGAACTGGCCGCAGGTTTCGGCAAGGGCAAGCTGCACGACCTGTCCGAAGAGGCCAAGGCCTGGCGCGACGTCTGGAGTGCGGGCCACGGCGTCGCCACCATCGAAGACGTGCCGGCGACCGCCGAACTGGTGGCGCGGCTCGCCGCCGAATATTGCGCCGCCTGCGCCCTGCCGCCGAGCGCCGCACTGGCGCCGGCCTGAGTTCCGCCCCTGCGGCGGACACGGTTGCCGTCGGCGCCGTGCGCCGCCTGGCATGGTGCCTACCGGGTGCCGGTGCCGGTGCCGGCGCACGGGGCGGATCGGCTATGCTCTGCCCCCATGCTCGCCTTTCTCCAGGTCCTGTCCAGCGGAATCGCCATCGGCTGCGTATATGGCCTGGTGGCGCTGTCCTTCGTGCTGATCTTCAAGGCGACGCAGACGGTCAGCTTCATGCAGGGCGACCTGCTGATGCTGGGCGGTTTCGCCGGACTGGCGCTGCATCTGGCGGCCGGCTGGCCATTGGCGCTGGCGGCACTCGCGGCGGTGCTCGCGGTCGCACTGCTCGGTGCCGGGCTCGAGCGTGCCGTGCTGCGCCGGACCATCGGCCAGCCGCACCTCGTCGCGGTGCTGCTGACCTTCGGCCTCGGCATGATGATGCGCGGCGGCGTGGCCTCGGTGCCGGCGGCTGCGCAGGACATGTACCGCCTGCCGTTCGCCGCCGACACACTCGTCCTCGGCCCGCTGGTGCTGGCCGCCAGCCATCTCTGGGTGATCGGCGCCACCGTGGTGCTGGCGCTGCTGCTCGCCGCCTTCTTCCGCCATACCCGTGCCGGGATCGCGCTGCGCGCCTGCGCCGAGGATGCGCGCAGCGCGGCGCTGATGGGCGTGCCGGTGGCGCGCATGCACACGCTGGCCTGGGCGCTCGGCGCCGGCCTGGCGGCGGTGGCCGGGCTGCTGCTGGCGCCGATTACCTTCGTGCATCTGAACATGGGCTTCATCGCGCTGAAGGCTTTCCCTGCCGCGGTGCTGGGCGGCCTCACCAGCCTGCCGGGCGCGCTGGCCGGCGGCGTGTTTCTCGGCGTGGCCGAGGCGCTGGCAGGCCTGGTGCTGCCCGAGGGCGCCAAGGACGTCGTGCCCTACGTGCTGCTGATGGCGGCACTGCTGCTGTTCCCGACCGGCCTCGCCGGCGGGCGTGGCGGCGGAGACGGGCGATGAGGCGGACGGCAGTGCTGCGCCCCTTGCTGGCCTGGGCGCTGCTGCTGGCGCTTGCGGTGGCCTGGCTGGGCGCCGATTTCGCCTTCGGCCAGGCGACGCTGGTGGCGACCTACGCGATCGCCGGCCTCGGCGTCGTCGTCATCATCGGCCAGGCGGGGCAGATCGTGCTCGGCCAGGGCGCCTTCGTCGCGCTCGGCGCCTACGCCCAGGCGCTGCTGGTGCAGGCGGGCGTGGCGCCGCTGGCGGCCTTGCCGCTTGCCGCCGCGGCCGGCGCGCTGGGCGGTGCGCTGGCGAGCCTGCCGGCCGGGCGGCTCGGCGGCCTGTACTTCGGCATGAGCACGCTGGCTTTCGCACTGATCGTCGAAGAGCTGCTGGTGCGCTGGGAATCGCTGACGCATGGCTCGGCCGGCCTGGTCGTGCCGGCTTTCGGCCTTGCCGGCTGGACCGCCGGCACGCCGGCGGCGCAGGCCGCGATCAGCCTTGCCGTGCTGCTGGCGGTGCTGGCGGTGTGTGCGCGCCTGCTGGCCTCGCGCCTCGGCCGCGCATGGCGCGCCGTTCGCGAGGACGAAGCCGCCGCTGCCGCCTGTGGCATCGCCCCGGCTGCGGCCAAGCTGCGCGCCTTCGCCGTCGGCGGTGCGCTGTCGGGGCTGGCGGGCGGCTTGTATGCGCACTGGATCGGCTTCATCAGCCCCGAGCAGTTCGGCCTGGTGTTTTCCTTCGAACTGCTGATGCTGGCTTTCATCGGCGGCACCCGCCGCCTGGCGGGGGCGGCATGGGGCGCGCTGGTGGTGGTGGCGATTCCGCAACTGATCGCGGTGCTGCGCGATACCCTGCCCGGCGACTGGGCGCGCTCCGCCGGGCTGGAACTGATGCTGTTCGGCGCCGTGGTGGTCGGCGTGGTGCTGCTGCGGCCGCAAGGGCTGGCAGGCGGCAGCGGGCGCTGAAGCCGCGCCTCTTGTCCGCGGAAATGGATCGTCGGAGAATCCGCGCCTCGGGGCAGGCTCCGCCTGTGCCGTGCCACTCAGGAAACACGCCGTGATGAAACGTCTCCGCAGTCTCGCCCTTGCCCTGTCCGCCGTGATGGCGGGCGCACCTGCCCATGCCGCCGAAGCGGCCGGCGTCAGTGAGCGCGAGATCGTCGTCGGCCATGTTTCCGACCTTTCGGGGCCGATCGCGATGCTCGGCACGCCGGTACGCGACGGCATGCTGATGCGCTTCGACGAGGCCAATGCCGCGGGCGGCGTGCATGGCCGCATGCTGCGGCTGGTGGTGGAGGATGCCGGCTACGATCCCAAGCGCGGCGTGCTGGCGGCGCGCAAGCTGGTGCAGCGCGACAAGGCTTTCGCCTTCATCGCCACCATGGGCACGCCGGTGGTGATGGCGACGATGCCGGTGGTGCTCGACGCCGGCCGCCTGCACCTGTTCCCGTTCTCGCCGCACAAGGCCACCTACGAGCCGCTGCATCCGCTCAAGTTCCAGAATTTCGCCCCCTACCAGGACTACATGGAAGCGGCGACGCGGCACATGGTCGAGCGCGGCGACTACCGCCGCAGCTGCCTGCTGTACCAGGATGACGACTACGGCCAGGAAGTCATGCGCGGCGTCGAGGCCGGGCTGGGCAGGCTGGGGCGGCCGTTGGTCGAGCGCACCGGCTACAAGCGCGGCGCCACCGACTTGTCGAGCCAGATCGCGCGCTTGCGCGCGGCCGATTGCGACCTGGTGGTGCTGGCGACGGTGGTGCGCGAGACGGTCGCGGCGATGGCCGAAGCGCGCCGCATCGGCTGGCAGGTCGACATGCTGGTGACGGCCTCGGGCTATTCGGCCCAGACCCACGAACTGGGCGGCGACACGGTCGAAGGCCTGTACGGCGTCAGCGTGCTGCCGCATCCCTATGCCGAAGGCGCCAATCCCCGGCTCGCCGGCTGGATCGAGCGCTACCACGCCCGCTTCGGCACCGCGCCCAACGTCTGGAGCGTGATGGGCTACACGCTGGCCGACATGTTCGTGCGCACCGCCGAGGCCACCGGGCGCGACTTGACGCCCGCAGCGTTCGCGCGCACCCTCGAACGCATCGAATTCGCCGGTGACGATTTCGGCAGCCCGGCCTACCGCTTCAGCGCCGACGACCATCTCGGCAACCGCCATGGCCGTCTGGCGCAGATCCGCAACGGGCGCTGGGAACTGATCACGGACTACCTGCGCTGACTCTCACCGCACCTGGTCAGATCCGGCCGGGGCAGGCGCCTGGCCAGGTCGAGCCCGCAGCAGCCCGCATTCACCCAGGAGCGCCGATGGCCCCCTCTGCTTCCCCTGCCACCAGTCCCCGCACCATCACCGTCGCCTTCACCGGCGCGTCCGGCCTGCCTTACGGCCTGCGCCTGGTCGAGTGCCTGCTGCGGGCGGGCCAGCGGGTCTGGTTGCTGTATTCGCAGGTGGCGCAGATCGTCGCCCGCCAGGAAATGGACTGGAACCTGCCGGCGCGGCCGGCCGAGGTCGAGGCCGAACTGGCCGCCCGCTTCGGCGCCGCCCCCGGCCAGTTGCGCGTGTTCGGCCGCGAGGAATGGTTCGCGCCGCCGGCCTCCGGCTCCAATCCGCCGGATGCGATGGTGGTCTGCCCGTGCACGATGGCGACGCTGGCGGCGATCGCCGGCGGCCTGAGCCAGAACCTGATCGAGCGCGCTGCCGACGTCGTCATCAAGGAAGCGCGCAAGCTGGTGCTGGTGCCGCGCGAAACGCCGTATTCGGCGATCCATCTCGAGAACATGCTCAAGCTCGCGAGGCTGGGGGTATGCATCCTGCCGCCGAATCCCGGCTTCTACCACCATCCGCAAAGCGTGCAGGATCTGGTGGATTTCGTCGTCGCGCGCATCCTGGACCAACTGGGCGTGGAGCACCGGTTGATGGCGCGCTGGGGCGAGGAGGCGGAACGCGCGGGCGAGGCCGGCGAATGAGCTCCACGGCCGAAACGCAGCGCTTGCCGCTGTTTCCGCTCAAGACCGTGCTGTTCCCCGAAGGGATGCTGCCGCTGAGGGTGTTCGAGCCGCGCTACATGGACATGGTGACGCGCTGCATGCGCGAAGGCGAGGCTTTCGGCGTCTGCCTGATCGCCGCCGGCGAAGAGGTCGGTGAAGCCGCGGTGCCGCATCCGGTCGGCACCGAAGCGCACATCGAGCGCTGGGACATGGAGCAGGCCGGCCTGCTCACGCTGCTGGTGCGCGGCGGGCGGCGTTTCCGCGTGCTCGATCATGAAGTCGAGCGCGATGATCTGCTCGTCGCCGAAGTGGGCTGGCTGCCCGAACCGCCGCCGCAAGCCGTGCCTGCCGCCCAGCAGGATCTGCTGCCGCTGCTGCAGAGCATCGTGGCCGAGCTCGGCGAGCGCCTGCCGCCGCCGCACCGCTTCGACGATGCGGCCTGGGTCGGCGCACGCTATGCCGAACTGCTGCCGATCCCGCTGCTGGCCAAGCAGCGCCTGCTCGAGCTGGACGATGCGATCAGCCGGCTGGAGATCGTGCAGCGCTTCCTGAGGGAGCGCGGCCTGCTGCCGGGAATGGCCTGAGCGCGGCCGGCGCTGGGCCCGTGACAGGGAACTCAGCCCGTGAATAGGTCGGGCGCCGCCAGTGCGTCGAGAATCCTGCGCACCGGTGTCGGCAGGGCGGCCTCGTCCAGCGCCGACAGCGGCACCCAGGCCAGCGCGTCGCCGTCCCGGGCACAGGGCCGCGTGTCGGTACGGAGCCGCAGCAGCACCGGCTGCATCTCCAGCACGAAATGAGTGAAAGTGTGGGTCAGGGCGCCGAGCGCCTGGGCCTCGACGGCGTCGAAGCCGAAATGCGAGCGTGCCCAGGCGCTGGTATCGGCCAGTTTGGTCGGAACCTCGGCGGGAATCTCCGGCAGGCTCAGCAGCCCGCCCCAGATGCCCGCCGGCGGGCGGCGCTCCAGCATGACCGCCTCCCGGTGCAGGACCACCGCATAGCGGGCACTGCGCCGCGGCACCGTTTTCTTCGGCCGCGGCGTCGGCAGTTCGCCGACCCGGTTGTCGCGCCGCGCGACGCAGTCGCCGGCGAACGGGCAGCGCTCGCATGCCGGCTTGCCGCGGGTACAGAGCGTGGCGCCCAGATCCATCTGGGCCTGGATGTAGCGGCCGACCTCGTGTGCCGGCAGCAGCGATTCCGCCAGTGCCCACAGCCGGTTCTCCACCGCCTTGTCGCCCGGAAAGCCTTCGACGCCGAAGATGCGGCACAGCACGCGCTTGACGTTGCCGTCGAGGATCGCCGCACGCTCGCCGTAGGCGAAGGCGGCGATCGCCGCTGCGGTCGAGCGGCCGATGCCCGGCAGTTCGGCGATTTCTGCCGCGCTGCGTGGAAACTCGCCGCCGTGCTCGGCCACGATGGCCTGTGCGGCACGATGCAGGTTGCGCGCACGGGCGTAGTAGCCCAGCCCGCTCCACAGCGCCATGACTTCTTCCACCGGTGCCGCCGCCAGGCTTGCGACGTCGGGAAAGCGCGCCAGGAAGCGCGCGTAATAGGGAATCACGGTATCGACCTGGGTCTGCTGCAGCATGATTTCGGACAGCCAGATCCGGTAGGGATCATGTCCGCCCTGCCAGGGCAGGTCGTGCCGGCCGTGGCTGCGCTGCCAGTTGATCAGGCGCTCGGCAAAATCGTTCATGTCACGGTTTTTCCTGTGTTTCTTGTCATGCATCATGGCGTCTGCCCTCGACGCGCCGGCCGCATGCGGCCATAATCCGCGGCTTCGCCAGCATTCCAACAGGCGCGGATCGCACCGCGACGTTTCGTCCATGACCCAGCAGACCGTCCCGCAGCCGGATTTCGGCGAGGATTTCTCCCGCCGCTTCCGCAACGCCCTCGGCATGTTCGCCACCGGGATCACGGTGGTGACCACCCGCACATCGGCGGGCGAGCCGATCGGCCTCACGGTGAATTCCTTCAATTCGGTTTCGCTCGAGCCGCCCCTGGTCGTCTGGAGCCTGTCGAACAGCCTGCCCAGCCGTGAGCTGTTCGAAGGGTGCGAATACTACGCCATCAACGTGCTGGCCGAAGGCCAGGCCGAGTTGTCGCAGCGCTTTGCCGGCCGCATGGGCGAGAAGTTCGCCGGGCTGGAGATCGACGAGGGGCCGGCTGGCGTGCCGCTGCTCAAGGGCTGCTGCGCCCGCTTCATCTGCCGCAACACCGTGCGCCATGCGGGGGGCGACCACATCGTCTTCATCAGCGAGGTGATCGGCTTCGATCGCGACGAGCGTGCGCCGCTGGTGTATTTCGGCGGCAATTATCGGCGCCTGGCGCCCTGAGCGGCCCTGGGGCGTGGCGGGTTTGCGCCGCCGCGCCTTTTCGGTGCTGCATCCGCCAGTTCGATGCGGCAGGGTGTTGCGGGGTCGAGCGCCAGCGCGAGCAGTGACAGGCGGTGCCGTGCGGCCTCGGGCGTTTCCGCAGCCTCGATGCAGGCTTCGCGGCAGAACGCGCCTTGCGGATGAAAATTCCAGGCATCGGCCGGCACGATCGCGCAGTCGGCGATCAGGCCCGCTTCGACGCGCACCCAGCACAGCAGCACGCCGCGTGCCGTACTGACGCGCGCCAGGCCGATGCCGGGCGCTGCCTGCGCCGCATCGAGCATCGGCGGCACGTCGTCGGTGAAGGGGTAGCGCAGCCGGCTGGCGCAGTCGGCCAGGTCGATCGCCTTGGAGAACAGCCGCGCCGATACGCGGTGGCCGCGCTCGAGCAGCAGCCGCACCAGGGGCGACACGGTATGGCGCGCCAGGGGACCGGTTTCGGCGGGTTCGCCGGCGAAGGTCGGCCGGGTGACGAATTCGGCGGCGGGCCAGGTGCCGATGGCGGAAACCCAGGCTGCGGCGCTCAGCTTGCCCAGGATCGGTACGGCGTGCCCTTGGCGGGGCTGGGACGGGCCTAGATTGATCAGCTCGCGCAGCGCGGCGCCGAGGATGCCGCCTCTGTCGGCGCGTTCGGCGAATTCGGCCAGGCTGTGCGGCAGGCGGATGCTGTTGAAGAAGCCACCCAGCATTTCGCGCGCGACCAGGTCGAGGATGTCGCCGCCGAGCTCGAAGCAGGACGCAGTGTCGGTCCGGGTGCTCAGCCGGCGGTGGAATTCGGCGTGGCGGCTCGGCCGGGGATCCATGTCCAGGCACAGCGGCCAGTCGATCAGCAGCTTCTGGAGATGATCGTCGGCGGCTTCGGCGGCAAGTTCGCGTTCGCTCGCGAGCAGGCTGTCGAGGTCGGGAGGAGGCAAGTCGAGTGCAGCGGCAGAAGCCGCGCCGAGTGCGTGGGCATGGGCGCGCTTGCTGTGACCGAGATGCTCGCCGAGGGCTGCGGCGGCGGCTTCGGCAGCAAGCCCGATGACCAGCGCGCCCGGCGGCACCTGTTCCGGCATGGTGATCGTGGTCGACACGACGCATCCGCCGCGGCGATGAGCAGTGATGCGGATGAACGGGTCGCCGTCGGCTGGCGTGTGCTGCGACATGAGGCCCTCGGGGCGCGTATTCCTTCGAGGCGCAAGGATAGCGCGGAAGTCCCCGGTCTGAGTCGTGCGGGTGTTGCCGCATGTGCCGCGTGCATGGAAGATGTCACGCATGTTTGCCGGGAAATGCTCCACAAGCTGCGACGGTGCTAGAATCCGCCGCGTAGATAGGACTTCCCAAACTCCACACACACCAATCGAGGAAAAGCATGAACAAAGGTGAATTCGTCGAAGCGCTGGCCGACCGTCTGGATGTCTCTCGCGCGCAAGCCGATCGTGCGTTGTCCGCCGTGCTCGACATCATCGCCGAGCAACTCGGCAAGGGTGAAAAAGTCGCGTTCACCGGCTTTGGCTCGTTCGAAGTCTCCGAACGCGCTGCCCGTACCGGCCGCAACCCGCAGACCGGTGCGACGATCGAAATCGCCGCATCCAGCGTGCCCAAGTTCACTGCCGGCGCCACGCTGAAGGCCGCGGTCAACAAGTAAGCGCAAGTAAGCAAGTTGTTCCCCGCGGGGGGAGACCTCCGCCAGAACGGGTCTGAGCGCTGGGCGCCAGGCCCGTTTTTCTTGTATCGCGCCTGGCGCGCAGCGCTTTCCCTGTCAAGCACTTTCACCGCTTTTGGGCGACAGCGGCGAAGAAAAGCGCTATACTTCGCCGCGTTGTGCAATGCAGCAGCAGGGCCATGGAGCTTTTCGGTGCGGACGAGGGTGCCCGCCGACCTGGCCCGAGGGACTGTAACCACAGCCCCATCGCCCCCGACCTCCCGCCGAATTTCCATTCGTTCTTCCGATCGTCTGGCATCGTGACAACCGGTTGGTGCCGATGCGCGGTCCTTGCGGCCTCCGGCCGTCGAGACCAGCCACGCCCATCGCGTATTCGTTGCCCTTGCGACTCCGCTCCCGTTCCAGCCAGGCTGGCACGGTGCGGCGCGATGCCTTGAGCTTCCCTGCCGGGAAGCCCGAATCCGTGCGGCCTTCGCCAGATCGAGGCCGGCACGCCAGACACAGGACAAGAACATGAATTTCCACGACCTCGGCCTCGCCGCAGAACTTCTCCAGGCCGTCGAGCAGACCGGCTACACGACGCCGACGCCGGTGCAGATGCAGGCCATTCCGGCTGCCATCGCCGGCCGCGACCTGCTGGTTTCCAGCCACACCGGCAGCGGCAAGACCGCTGCCTTCACGCTGCCGGCCTTGCACCGCATCATCGACCGCCGCCCGGCGCAGGGCAGCGGCCCGCGCGTGCTGGTGCTGACGCCGACCCGCGAGCTCGCACTGCAGGTCGAGAAAGCCGTGCAGACCTACGGCAAGGCGCTGCGTTGGCTGCGGACCGCCTGCCTCGTCGGCGGCGCGCCGATGTTCGCCCAGGTCAAGCAGCTGCAGCGCCAGTGCGACGTCGTTGTCGCCACCCCGGGACGCCTGCTCGACCATCTGAACCGCCGCAAGCTCAAGCTCTCCGACGTCGAAGTGCTGATCCTCGACGAAGCCGACCGCATGCTCGACATGGGCTTCGCCGAAGACATCGACGCCATCGTCGCCGCCACTCCAGCCAAGCGCCAGACCCTGCTGTTCTCGGCCACGCTCGACGGCGTCGTCGGCAGCATGGCCGAGCGCATGACGCGCGAGCCGCAACGCATCGAGATCGAAGTCGCCAAGGAAGACCGCGGCCAGATCGAGCAGCGCCTGATGTTCGCCGACGACATCGGCCACAAGAACCGCCTGCTCGAAGCCCTGCTTGGCGACGACAGCCTGCAGCAGGCGGTGGTGTTCACCGCCACCAAGAAGAGCGCCGACGAACTGTCGCTGTCGCTGCAGGAAAAGGGCATCGCCGCGGCCGCGCTGCACGGCGACATGCACCAGACCCAGCGCAACCGCACGCTGGACCGCCTGCGCCAGGGCCGCATCGGCGTGCTGGTGGCGACCGACGTCGCCGCGCGCGGCATCGACGTCGCCGGCATCAGCCATGTCATCAACTTCGATCCGCCGCGCCAGGCCGAAGACTATGTGCACCGCATCGGTCGCACCGGCCGCGCCGGCCGCGACGGCGTCGCGATCACGCTGTCGGGGCCGCGCGAAACCGGCCTGATCCGTGCCATCGAGCGCTTCACCGGTGGCCGCCTCGCGGTGCACACCATCCCCGGCATGGAGCCGGCGCCGCGCCGCCCGTCCGGCCCGCGTCCGGGCGGCAACGGTGGCCGCCGTTTCGGCAACGGCGGCGGCTACGGCCGTCCGGGTGGCGACAGCCGCCGCAGCGCAGGCGGTTATGGCCGTGGTGACGGCCATGCTTCGCGCAACGAGCGCAGCCATGGCGGCCGTTTCGACCGCGGTTCGCGCGGCTGAGCTTACGCCTTGGCTGACTCGACGCGCCGGTGACCCGAGCCGGCGCGGCGCTTCAGGCGAACAACGCCTCCAGGTTCACCGACTCGCGCCGGCCGACGTCTCGCCGGTGGCGGCGCAACCACTCATCGGCCCGAGCGCGGCCGAGTTCGCGCAGGTGTAGCAGGAAGCGGGTAGAGGCGTTGAGCTTGCTGTCGCTACCGATTGCGCCCAGTTCTCTGGCATCGATGAGATGGAAGCGCAGGCGCATCAGCTTGCGCTCCAGCCGTCCACGCGGCAGCCAGCGGCTCGCTTCGCTGGCATAGCTGCGGGCGTGCGCGATCATCCGCATCTCGCGCAGGAAAGTGGTGGAAAAACCCAGCTCCAGGCTGCGCGCGGCGATGTCCGCGGCGCTGCGCGGCGCCTCGTCATGCACCAGCGGATTCAGCAGCACGAGCAGGACGTCCGGCGTCGTGCATTCGTACATCAGCGGATAGATCGCCGGGTTGGCGGTGAAACCGCCGTCCCAGTAGTGCTCGCCGTCGATCTCGACCGCGTGGTGCAGCGTGGGCAGGCAGGCCGAAGCCAGCAGCGCATCCTCGCTCAGCTCGCGGGTACGGAACAGGCGGATCTTGCCGGTGCGCACCTCGGTGGCTGCGATGAAAAGCTTCAGCGGGCAGCTTCGCCGCAGGCGCTCGAAGTCGAACTGGGCGCGCACCACGTCGCGCAGCGGATTGAGCTCGAAAGGGTTGAGCTGGTAGGGTGAGAACAGCCGCGACAGACCCAGCATCATGTTCATCGGCGCCGGCAGGCCACCGTCCTGCGCCGGACTCAGGCTGTGCATCAGATCGAGATGGAAGGGCGTGCTGTCGCCTACCGCCATCCAGAACGCTTCCAGCGCGGCGCGCGCGCCTTCGGCGGCGCCGGCGGTCCAGCCCTGCGCCAGCGCCACCGCATTCATCGCGCCGGCACTGGTACCGCTGACGCCGTCCAGCCGCCAGTCGTCTTCCAGCAGCCGGTCCAGCACGCCCCAGGTATAGGCGCCGTGCGCACCGCCGCCCTGCAGGGCGAGGCTGAGGGGAGGGGCCGGATCGCTGCGCCCGGCCCGCAATAGTTTGCCGAACATGAACACTCTCCCGGGCGATGGTTGACAGGGGATGTGTAAATTGCGCAGTGCACAATTTACACCATTACCATCGACCGCGGCAGGTTTTGCGCAGGAGCAAACACACTGTTGCAGTGTTCGCTTACAGCATGCTCTCCAGAAACGCCCGCGTGCGCGGATGCTGCGGATTGGCGAAGAACGCTGCCGAAGGCTGCGATTCGATCAACTTGCCGCCATCCATGAAGGCCACGCGGCTGGCGACTTCGCGCGCGAAACCCATTTCGTGCGTGACCACCAGCATCGTCATGTGCTCGTCGGCGAGCTGGCGCATGGTGCGCAGCACTTCGCCGGTCAGCTCGGGGTCGAGCGCCGAGGTCGGCTCGTCGAACAGCATGATGTCGGGCGCCATCGCCAGCGCGCGGGCAATGGCGACGCGCTGCTTCTGGCCGCCGGACAGGCGCGAGGGGTAGGCGTCGCGCTTGTCGAGCAGGCCGACCTTCTTCAGCAGCTCCTCGGCCTTGGGCAGGATCGCCTCGCGCTTCATGCCCTTGACGGTGACCGGTGCCTCGATCACGTTCTGCAGCACGGTCAGGTGCGGGAACAGGTTGAAGTGCTGGAATACCATGCCCATGCGCGCGCAGATGCGGCGTACTTCGGTATCGGCGACGTAGCGGGCGCGGCCGTGGGCATCATTGGCGACAAGGGTGTCGCCTTCGATGTCGATGCGGCCGGCGTCGATGGTCTCGAGATGGTTCAGGCAGCGCAGGAAAGTGCTCTTGCCCGAGCCGGAGGGGCCGATCACCGCGATCACTTCACCCTTGGCCAGCGTCAGCGACACGCCCTTGAGCACTTCGTGGCTGCCGAAGCGCTTGTGGATGTCGTCGGCGAGAATCATCGGGCTTGTCATCGGACTTGCTGCCGAACTGGCGATGGATGCAGCCTCAGTCATAGACGGCATGGCGTTTCTCCAGGCGCTGGAAGAACCAGGTCAGCACCAGGGTCATGAGCAGGTAGAAGGCGGCGGCGACCACGAAGGGGGTGATCGTGAAGTCGCGCTGGACGATGCCGCGCGCGGCGCGCAGCAGGTCGTTGAGGGCGAGCACGTAGATCAGCGAAGTGTCCTTTACCAGGGTGATGGTCTCGTTGCTCATCGGCGGCAGGATGCGCTTAACCACCTGCGGCAGCACGATGCGGCGCATGGTCTGGCCGTAGGAGAAGCCGAGTACCTTGGCGCCTTCGTACTGGCCGCGGTCGATGGACTGGATGCCGGCGCGGAAGATCTCGGCGAAGTAGGCGGCGTAGTTGAGTGCGAAGGCCACGATCGCCGCCGGGAAGTCAGGCAGGCGGATGCCGATCACCGGCACGAAGGGCAGTGCGAAGTAGATGAACAGCAGTTGCAGCATCAGCGGCGTGCCGCGCATCAGCCAGATGTAGCCATTGACCGCCTGGCTGGCGACGGTGAAGCGCGAGATGCGGATCAGCGCCAGCGCCAGCCCGAGCGGCACCGCCAGCGCCAGCGTGATGAAGAACAGCTTGAGGGTGACCAGCGAGCCTTCGGCAAGCGGTCCGATGATGCTGAGTACGTAGTCCATGCGGCCTGCCCGTCCGCCGGGCCGCGTTGCGGGCCCGGCGGGGTCGAAGAAGGAAAGGGACGGGGCGACCGGGACTTACTTGATGATGTCCTTGCCGAACCATTCGTTCGAGATGCGGGCGGCGCTGCCGTCGGCCTTCATCTCGTCCATCGCCTTCTGCAGCTGGGCCAGCAGCTCGGTGTCGTCCTTGCGGGTACCGACGCCGAATTCCTCGGTGCCGAAGTGCTCGTCCAGCACCACGTAGTCGTCCGGCTTCTTCGAGGTGTAGTAGCGGCCGACGACTTCGTCCAGCACCACCGCGTCGAGGCGGCCGGTGGCGAGGTCCATCAGCGCGGTGACGTTGTCGCCGAAGCGCTTCAGCTCCTTGAAGGAGCCGGAGATCGGGTCCTTCTGCACGGCGTCGATTGCGCTGCTGCCGTCCTGGATGCCGATGACCTTGCCGGCGAGTTCGGCCTTGGCCTTGATCGGCGACTTGGCCGGCACCACGATGATCTGGTGGTTTTCCATGTAGGGCGTGGTGAAGCCGATGTTCTTGCGCCGCTCTTCGGTGATCGTCAGGCCGTTCCACAGCGCATCGACGCGCTTGCCGTTCAGTTCGGCTTCCTTGGCGCTCCAGTCGATCGGCTTGAACTCGACGTCTACGCCGAGGCGCTTGGCGGCCTCGCGCGCCAGGTCGATGTCGAAGCCGACCAGTTCGTTCTTCTCGTTGCGGAAGCCCATCGGCGGGAAGTTGTCGTCGAGGCCGACGACGATCTTCGCCGGTACGGCGGCTGCCGCGCCGGATTGTGCAGCCGGGGTGGCGTCGTTGTTGCCACAGCCGCCCAGCAGGGCACCGGCGGTGAGGGAGAGCATCAGCAGCGAGGAGAATTTCTTCATGGTCTTGCCCGAAAGAGTGATCGAGGGCGCACAGAAGCCTTGCACGCCGCGATTCGGCGCCCGCGCGGCGGGCGCCGAAGGCGTGATTTTCGCCGTGATGCGGCGGGGGATCAACCGGCTGAAGCAGGGATCTCGCCGGCGGGCTCAGCGGCGATCAATGTGGAGCGAGGGCCGCTGCCTGTCGCCGGGCCTGGCGCGCTGGCTGCGATCGTCCTTGCCGCGGCGGGAATCCGGCTGTGCCCGCGTGTCGCGCTCGTCTTTGCGCGCCTCGAAGGATGGCCGGCGATTCTCGCCGAAGCCGGGACGATCCGGGCGGGCGCCGTGGTCGATGCGCGGCTTGGGCGGCGGCCGCAGGCGGGGCGGCTCGCGGCCGCCGCGGTGGTGGTCGATGCGGTCCCGGCCGGCCTGCCATTGCGGGTGCGTCGGCGGCCGTGGATGCCGGGCGGGCGGCGCCCAGTAGCCGGGCACCCAGTCGTGGCGGGCGCCGATGCGGTTCCAGTGGCCGCCGATCCAGACATGGCCCGGGCCGGGCCACGGCCCCCGGTGCTCGATACGCGGCGCGGGTGTGACGATGATGGCGGTGCGGTCGTGATAATGGCTGCCGTAACCGCCATAGGCATGGCCGCCGTAGACGTAGCTGCGCTCGTGGGGGGCGACGGTACAGCCGGCCAGCGACAGCATCAGCGTGGCGGCCAGCATCATGGGCCATGGGGGTTTCATCGTCGGCGTCCTTCGTCCGGGCCAGGGGGTGCGCAGTATTGACAGGCTGATGGTGGAAGAAATCCCGTGTTCCGCGCGGTCGGCAAGGTAATCAGTTGTAAGGTGGGCGGCGGTGCGGCGGGTGCCCTGCATCAGAATGGCGCCTGCCGCCGCGGCAAGGCGGTTTTCACCCGAATGAGGAATGTCCGATGAGTCTGGCCCGAAAAGTGTCTGTCTGTGTGCTGTCGTCGCTGTCCGTGAGCGCTTGCGGTCTGTTCGGCGACAAGGCCGAAACCGCCGGGCCGCTGGAGCCGGCGCCTGCGGTCCAGCGCATGGCGGCGGCGACTTCGCAGGAGGAGAGCTGGCGCTGCGGCGACACGGTCGTGATACTGCGGCGCCTGGGCGACGGCGCCAGCCTCAACGCCGGTGGCCGGAGCTGGGCCTTGCGCCAGGAAATCGCCGCCTCGGGGGTGAAGCTGGTGGCGGTGGACGACGAGCGCACGGTGTTCTGGAGCAAGGGCGATGCCGCGATGCTGGAACTGGCCGGCGTGAGCCAGCCCGAGTGCCGACTGGTCGTCGAGGATCGCCTGTTCCGCGCCGTCGGCAATGAACCCTCCTGGCGCCTGGACGTGACGACCAGGGCGCTGGTCCTGCTGACCGATTGGGGCGAGACGCGCGTGGTCGCGCCGGGGCCGCTGGTCGAGGAGGCGGGCGGGGTGCGCCATTACCGCGCCGACACGCTCGACGGCGAACTGTCGGCCACCGTGGTCGATCGCCTGTGCGTGGACAGCATGAGCGGCATGCCGCATCCGGCGGCGGTCGAAGTGAATTGGCAGGGACAGCTCCTGAAAGGCTGCGGCGGCGATCCGGCGCAACTGTTGCAGGGTGAGCCGTGGCAGGTGGTGGAGATCGACGGCCGGCGCGTCGGCGATCCGTTGCGGGTGACGCTGGTCTTCGGCGAAGGCGGCAGCCTGGCCGGCATCGCCGCCTGCAACCGCTACCAGGGCCGCTACACGCTGTCGGGCGAAGGTCTGCGGCTGTCGGAGCTGGGCGGGACCAAGATGGCCTGCGAACAGGCGCTGATGGACGAGGAGCAGCGTTTCCGGGCGGCGCTCGGCGGCGTGGATGGCTTCGGCATCGCCGCCGATGGCAGCCTGGAGCTGAAGTCCGCCGAGCGTGCGGTCGTGCGCGCCCGGCGAGATTGAAGGCGGCAGCGGCGACAGCAGTGCCGGAGACCGCTCCTGCGAACCGCGTCAGCCGCGGTTCGCGCGGGCCGCTTCGACTTCCTCGGGGCGCAGCCGGGCGGCGGTCTTGTCCAGCACGCCGTTGACGAACTTGTGGCCGTCGGTGCCGCCGTAGCCCTTGGCCAGTTCGATCGCTTCGTTGATCACCACGCGGTAGGGCGTTTCGATGTTGTGGCGCAGCTCGTGGGTGCCGAGCAGCAGGATGGCGTGCTCGATCGGCGACAGCTCGACCACCGGGCGCGACAGCAGCGGTTCGAAGCAGGTGCGCAGTTCGTCGGCGCTGTCGATCGCGCCGCGCAGCAGGCTGACGAAGAGTTCGCGGTCGGTCTTGTCCAGGTGCTCGTTCTCGGCTTCGAGGTGGCGCTGCACGGTCGCTGCGGTGTTGCCCGACAGCAGCCACTGATACACGCCCTGCAGGGCCAGCGCGCGGGCGCGGCGGCGCGCCATCTTGCTCGTCGGATTGGGCGCGGCCGGCCGGGTGTCGTCGATGTCGCTCATCTCACCACCTTCAGCAGATTGACCATCTCCACCGCGGCGCGGGCGCAGTCGGCGCCTTTCTCGCTCATGCGGGCGATGGCCTGGTCGTCGTCCTCGGTCGTCAGCACGCCGTTGGCGACCGGGATGCCGGCATCGAGGCCGACGCGGGTGACGCCGGCGCCCATTTCGTTGGAGACCAGCTCGAAGTGGTAGGTCTCGCCGCGGATCACCGCGCCGAGCGCCACCAGCGCATCGTACCGGCCGCTCTTCGCCATCGTCTGCAGTACCAGCGGGATTTCCAGCGCGCCGGGCACGGTGACGATGCGGATGTCGCCGCGGGCGACGCCGAGCCGGAGCAATTCGTCGGTGCAGGCCGACAGCAGGCCTTCGCAGATGTCGAGGTTGAAGCGCGCCATGACGATGCCGACGCGCACGCCGCTGCCGTCGAAGCTGGGGTCGATCTCGTCGATGCCGTCATAGCGGGCGCCCTGGCGGGCGTTTTCGGATTGGTTGCGTTGCATGCGGATTTCTCTTGGGTGCGGTCAGTTCTTGTCGACGAAGCCGGTGATCTCCAGCCCGAAACCGGCCATGCTCGGAATCTTGCGCGGGCTGGCCAGCAGCCGCATCCTGCCGACGTTCAGCGCGCGCAGGATCTGGGCGCCGACGCCGAACAGGCGCGGGTCCCATTTCGTCGGCCGGTCCTGGCCGCCGTTCAGGCTGGCGAGCAGTTCGCGGCCGGACATCGGCCGGTAGAGCAGCACGATCACGCCGGCTTCGGCCGCGGCCAGCGCGGCGAGCGACTCATTGACCGGGAAGCTGTGGTGATTGCTGCTGGAGTCGAGGAAATCCACCACCGAGATCGGCTCGTGCACCCGCACCAGGGTTTCGCGCTCCGGTGCGATGTCGCCGCGCGACAGGGCGAAATGGACGTCGCCCGAGGTCTTGTCCTCGAAGGCGGACAGCGTGAAGCGGCCGTGGGCGGTATCGACTTCCTTGTCGCAGACCTTCTCGATCAGGTGTTCGGTGGCGGCGCGGTATTCGATCAGGTCGCGGATGGCGCCGATCTTCAGGCCGTGCGTCTTGCCGAACTCGACGAGATCGGGCAGGCGGGCCATGGTGCCGTCGTCCTTGAGGATCTCGCAGATCACCGCGGCAGGCTCCAGTCCGGCGAGCTGGGCGAGGTCGCAGCCGGCTTCGGTGTGGCCGGCGCGGATCAGCACGCCGCCCTTCTGCGCGGTGAGCGGGAAGATGTGGCCCGGCATCACGATGTCTTCGGGCCTGGCGTGGCGGGCGACCGCGACCTGCACGGTGCGCGCGCGGTCGTGGGCCGAAATGCCGGTGGTGACGCCGGTGGCGGCCTCGATCGAGGCGGTGAAGGCGGTGCCGTGCGGCGTGCGGTTGTCGCGCACCATCTGCTCGAGGCCGAGCTGGCGGCAGCGTTCGTCGGTCAGCGTCAGGCAGACCAGGCCGCGGCAGTGCGTGACCATGAAATTGATCGCTTCGGGGGTCACGAACTCCGCGGCGAGGACGACGTCGCCCTCGTTCTCGCGGTCTTCCTCGTCGACCAGGATGACCATCCGGCCGGCCTTGATGTCGGCGATGATCTCGGTAATCGGCGCAAGTGCGCTCATGCTGTGTCCTTTGTTCGTGCCTTGCCGGCGTTTGGCGCGGCGCATGTGTTCGTTGTTGCTCAGCCCTGGGCAGCGTCTTCGCTGCGCCAGGCGAGCATGCGCTCGACGTAGCGCGCGATCAGGTCGATTTCCAGGTTGACCCGGCTGCCCGCGGCCAGATGCTTCAGGTTGGTCATCGCCACTGTGTGCGGGATCAGGTTGATCGAGAAGTCGCGCCGTTCGACGCGGTTCACCGTCAGGCTGACGCCGTTGACGGTGATCGAGCCCTTCTTGGCGATGTAGCCGGCGATCGCCGCGGGCGCGCGGATCACCAGTTCGTGGCTCTCGCCCAGCGGTTCGAATTTCAGCACTTCGCCGACGCCGTCCACATGGCCGGTGACCAGGTGGCCGCCGAGGCGGTCGGCCAGGCGCAATGCCTTTTCCAGGTTCACTTCGTTGCCGACGGCGTCCAGGCCGACGGTGCAGTTCAGCGTCTCGCGCGAAACGTCGTACTTCAGCCTGGGGCCGTCCATCTCGATCACGGTCAGGCACACGCCGCTGTGCGCGATGCTGTCGCCGACGATGACGTCGGACAGGTCCAGGCCGTTGGTATCGACGGTGAGGCGGATGCCGTCCGCGAGCGGCTCGATGTGTTCGATGCGGCCGACGGCCGCGACGATGCCGGAGAACATGAAAGGTCTGACGCGAAAGGGGAAAGGCGGGATTGTAGGGTAAAAACCCCGGCCTCGCTGCTACAGCGCCCGATCCAGCACGGTCGCGAAGGGTTCGGCCTTCATGAAGCCGACCACGCGCAGGCCCTTGCGCTCCTGGCCCCCGGCGTCGAAGAAGATGATGCCCGGCGGACCGAACAGGCCGAAGCGCTTCAGCAGCGCCTTGTGCTCGTCGCTGTTGGCGGTGACGTCGGCCTTCAGCAGCAGCATCCGGCCCATGCGCTCGGCGACGGCGGCGTCGGTGAAGGTGAAGCGTTCCATTTCCTTGCACGACACGCACCAGTCGGCATAGAAGTCGAGCATCACCGGGCGGTCGGTGGTCGCCAGGCGGGCGTCGAGCTCGGCGATGGAATCGACCTTCTCGAACGGCGGCAGGCTGACCGGCGCCGCGGCTTCGGCGCGCAGCACCGCCAGCGGCTGCAGCGGGTCGCGCGAGCCGGCCAGGGCGCCGATCAGCATCGCCGCGCCGGACAGCAGCAACAGCACGCCGACGCCTTTCCAGAAGCGCTGCCAGCCCCTGGCGTTGTGCGGCAGCGGGTCGATCGCGTGCAGGAAGATGGCCGAGAACAGCAGCAGCGCCGCCCAGCCCAGCATCATGGCCAGCGGCGGGATCACCGGCGTCAGCATCCACAGCGCCACCGCCAGCAGCATCACGCCGAAAGCCTTCTTGACGCCTTCCATCCACGGCCCGACCTTGGGCAGCAGGCTGCGCGAGGCCACGCCCACCAGCAGCAGCGGCGCGCCCATGCCCAGCGCCATCACGAACAGCGCCCAGCCGCCCAGCACCGCGTCGCCGGTCTGGGCGATGTAGAGCAGGGCGCCGGCCAGCGGCGCGGCGACGCAGGGGCCGACGATCAGCGCCGACAGCGCGCCCATGATGGTGACGCCACCGAGGTTGCCGCCCTTGCTGTGGCTCGCGCTGTCGGCCAGCCGGCTCTGCAAGGCGGTCGGCAGCTGCAGTTCGTAGAAGCCGAACATCGACAGCGACAGCAGCACGAACAGCAGCGCGAAGGCCGACAGCACCCAGACGTTCTGCAAGGCCGCGGTCAGCATCGTGCCCGACAGGCCGGCGGCGACGCCGGCCAGCGCGTAGGTCGCCGCCATGCCCAGCACGTAGGCCAGCGACAGCACGAAGGCGCGCGCGTGCGAGACCTTGTGGCCCTGGCCGACGATGATGCCGGACAGGATCGGAATCATCGGGAAAGTGCAGGGCGTGAAGGCCAGCAGCAGGCCGAAGCCGAAGAAGCTCAGCAGGACCAGCGGCAGGCTGGCGCCCGACAGCAGGCGGGCGATGTCGCCGGTTTCGTCGCCGGAGACGGTCGTGCCGGTGGTGGATTCACCGGCTGCCGAAGCCGTGGTGCCGCCGAAGCCGCCGTTGAGCACATTGCCGAGGAAGCCGCTGCCGCTCTTCTGCGGCGGTGCGTCGAGGTCGATCGCCGCGAGTTGCGTCGTCGGCGGGTAGCAGATGCCGCCGTCCCAGCAGCCCTGGCTGGTGGCGACCAGCTCGAAGCGCCTCGTGCCTTCGGGCACCGCCGTCACCGGCAGCAGGATGCGCAGCTCGCCGCGGTGGGTCTCGACGTTGCCGAAGAAATCGTCCTTGTGCCATTTGCCGGCCGGTTTCACCGGCGGGCCGAATTCGACGCCGGCGGGTTCGGACTCGAAACGGAACTTGTCGCCGTACAGGTAGTAGTCCTTCGCCACCTGGAACACCACTTCCACCGTCTGCGGATCCAATGCCTGGGCGCGCAGGGCGAAGGCCTTCTCGGGCTCGATCGGATTGGCCTGGGCGTGGCCGGGCAACGACAGGCCGGACAGCAGCAGGCCGGCAAGCAGCGAAAGCAGGATCAGCAGGCGGTGCATCGTGTTCTTCTGGAGCGGCGGGTGGAAGGGCAGCGTGGAGGCAATTGCGAAGCGGGCTTCAGGCATCGGCAGCGGTTTCGGCCGCGATCCAGTCGAGGTAGCCCGGCAGGCCCAGCACCACAGGGACCGCGACGATCTCGGGAAGTTCGTAGGGGTGGCGGGCGCGGATGGCCGTTTCCAGCGCGGCATAGCGTGCGCGCGTGGCCTTGATCAGCAAGGGTACTTCGGCTGCCGTCTCGAGTTCGCCCTGCCAGCGATACACCGAGGTGCAGGGCGCCAGGATATTCACGCAGGCGGCCAGCCGCTGCTCGACCAGCGCCGCGGCGAGCGCACGGGCGCTGTCGCCATCGGGCAGGTTGGTGAGGACGAGAAGAGTGTCGGGGGTGTCGGCCATGTCGGGCTCCGTGTCGCAGTGGGCGATTGTCCCAGAGCCGGCGGCTGTTTGGGCTGTCGCGGATCAAGCGAAAGCCGATTGAAAGGGATGGCATTGCAATATGTGCCGCGTGCCATTCCCGCGTGGCGCGAATAACTCGACAAGATCACGGAGACATTCATGAACCGCTTCACCCGGATGGCCACGCTGGCCACTCTCGCTTCGGCTGCCGCTTTCCCGTGTGCCGCCCAGTCCAACGTCACTATATATGGCCTGCTCGACGTCAACCTCGGCTACGAGCGCTCCGGCGATCTCCGCCACAAGGGGGTGGACCACGGCGAACTGAACGGCACGCGCATCGGCTTTCGCGGCACCGAGAACCTGGGCAATGGCATGAAGGCCTTGTTCGTGCTGGAAAGCGGCTTCGACATCTCGAACGGCCAGCGCGAGCAGGGGGGACGGCATTTCGGCCGCCAGGCTTTCGTCGGCCTCGAAGGCGGCCTGGGGCGGCTCACGCTCGGCCGCCAGTATTCGCCCGCCTTCGTCGCGATCGATCCCTTCGATGCCACCGGCAGCGCCGACCGCAGTGTCGGCCTGCTGTCGCGCAAGGCGGGTGCGGTGAAACCGGCCTACGAAGTGCGCTTCGACAACATGGTCAAGTACCGCTCGCCCAAGCTCGCCGGCTTCGAGCTCGATGCCGGCTACTGGTTCGGCAGGGAGGAAGGTTCGGACTCCAGCGCGCGCAAGCAGGGCGACGGCCACGGCATCGCCCTGCTCTACGCCAACGGCCCGTTCTCCGGCTCGCTGGTCACGCAGACGGTGCAGCAGGACGCCACCGGCGGCAAGGTGCGAACCAACGGCTTCGGGCTGGCGTATGACTTCGGGCCGGTCAAGGCCTACTTCGCCTGGACCCAGGATCGCGAGCGCGGCACGGTCGGCTCGGGCAAGGCGCGCACCTTCGACGTGGGTGCCGAGATCAGGGCCGGTGCCAGCGGCACGGTGGCGCTGACCTACGCCGACCGCGACGAATCCGACGGCGCGGCGGGGCAGGATGCGCACGGCTGGTCCGCCTACTACATGCACGACCTGTCCAAGCGCACGACGCTGTATGCCGGCTACTCGCGCCTCAGCAACGAAAGCGGCGCCAGCTACGCGATCGGCAACATCAGGCCGGAAGCGGGCGATTCGCACCGCGTGCTGCTGGCGGGCGTGCGCCACCGTTTCTGAGCGCCGCGGCCGCGGCAAGCACGCCGATCCCGAGCCCTGCGATGGTGCGGCAGTCCAGCCGCGCCATCGCAGGGCCTCGGCGGGGCGAAAGCGTTCCGAAAGCCATTCGTTCTAGTTTTGGCGGACAACACATACAGAGGAGACAGCCACCATGAATGTCAACGGCATGAAGTATGGCGCGCACCTGCTGCGCTTCGCCGACTTTCCCACTCCGGAGATACTGGGCTCCGATGCCAGCGAGGAAGAGATCCGCGATCTCATCGAGCGTCACGGCGCAGTGTTCGTGAAGCCCGTGTTCAAGGGCGGGGTCGGCAAGAAGGGCAAGGCCGGCCTGATCGGCCGTGCCAAGGATCTGAAGACCGCGCTGGCCGAGAAGGAGCGCCTGTACTTCGTCGAGCATCGCCACGGCAACCAGGTGTCGAAGTCCAATGGCGTCACTTTCGAGGCTGCGGTGCCGGCCGAGCACGAGATCTACTTCTCGATCACCGATTCGACCGAATTCCGCGCGCCGACGATGACGCTGACCCACATGGGCGGCATGGACATCGAGGAACTGGACAAGTCGCTGGTCGCCCGCGTCCCCTTCGATCCGCTCACCGGCCTGAAGGCTTTCGTCGTCGCCAACGCGCTCGCCGACATCGGCGCGCCCAAGCAGGTGATCTCACCGCTGGTGCAGCATCTGCCGCGCCTGTGGGAGCTGTACCACGACTTCGGCATGACGACGCTCGAGCTCAACCCGATCCGCATGCGCCCGGATCGCCGCGGCCGGCTCACGCCGGTGGCCTGCGACTTCAAATGCGGCTTCGACCGCGACGATCCGCGCTGGCACCGCCTGAACCTGCCGCTCCACCTGTTCGCCACCGACTACTCGGATTTCGAGCAGGAGATCAACCAGCTGCGCACCCACCAGGGCCAGAGCGACGTATACGTCATCAACGAGGGCGGCACGATCCTGGCGCCCACCTTCGGCGGCGGCGCCAACTCGCTCGTCACCGAGATGCTCGGCGACGACGCCATCATCTCCTCGGACTTCGGCGGCAACCCGCCTTACGAGAAGATGAAGACGGTGGCCTCGATCTGCTTCAAGCACTGGCTGCGCCAGTCCAACGTGCTCTTCATCATCGGCGGCAAATCCAACAACACCGACATCTTCGAGACCTTCCGGGCGATGTCCGACGCGCTGCGCGAGCACTTCGCCAGCCATGGGCCGACGCCGCTCTACGTCGTCGCCGGGCGCGGCGGCCCCAACCTCGTGCGCGGCCTGGGCGTGCTGCGCGACACCTGCGAAGCGCTCGGCCTGCCCTATCGGCTGTTCGGCTTCGATTCGGCGATGAGCGAAGTCGTCGACTACGCGCGCGAGGCCAACGAATGGATGAAGGCGGGCGGGCGCGACGCCGTCGCCCAGCGGCTGCGCATCGCCCCCGCGGCGAGCGCTGCCTGAGCGCGGCCACCCCCCGGCACGGACAAGAACACAGGAGACAGCCATGTATCGGCAAGGTGCAGGTGATTTCAAGTATTACGTCGGCATCAACTCGCTGGCGCAGATCGCAACGCGGCACGACCGCGTCTGCGTGCTCAACATTCTCGGCGGCGAATCGAGCGAAGTGACGCCGGTCGGCCACGCGTGGTCGGGCGGCAACGTCGTGTTCGGCACTTCGCCGGGGCGGCGCGGCCAGGTGCTGGAGACGCCGATCGGGAACATCCCGGTCTACAACAGCGTGCGCGAAGGCCTCGACGACGGCCACCGCTTCAACTGCGGCGTGGTGTACCTGCCGCCCGCGGCGGCGCGCGACGGCGTCGCCGAGCTGATCCGGGTCAACCCGGAACTGAAGAAGATCTTCATCATCACCGAGAAGATCGCGGTGCACGATGCGCGCGAGATCCGCGCCATGGGCCAGCAGCACGGCATCGACATCTTCGGCGCCAACTGCCTCGGCGTGGCCGACGCCTGGAACCAGGTGCGCATCGGCGGCGCGCTCGGCGGCGACAACCCCTCGGATACGCTGCGCCGCGGCTCGATCGCGGTGCTGTCGAACTCGGGCGGCTTCACCACCACCATCGCCCAGTACCTGCGCATGGCCGGCTGGGGCACGACGACGCTGGTCTCGAGCGGCAAGGACGTCTATATCCACTATGCCGCGCCCGAGTTCGCCTTCGCCCTCGCCAACGATGCGCGCAGCAAGGCCGCCGTGCTGTATTGCGAACCCGGCGGCTATTACGAGCGCGATGCCGAGTTCACCAAGCCGGTCGTGGCCTGCGTCGTCGGCCGCTGGAAGAGCAAGCTCACGCGCGCCGTCGGCCATGCCGGGGCGATGGCCGGCGGCGAGGACGACGCCGCGGCGAAAGAGCGCTGGTTCATGGACAAGTTCGGCGTCGATGGCATCTATACGCCCGAGCGGCCGGTGTTCTCGGCCAAGGGCGCGGTGGTCACCAACATCGCCCACATCCCCGCCGCGCTCACCGCGGTGATGCGCGCCAATGCCACGCTGCCCGATTTCGAGCCGGAAGGCACGATGGAGCTGAAGCCCTGGTTCGGCTCCGGCATGGGCCTCAGCCTGCCGCCGCAGCTCGACGTGCCGGTGGTCGAGGCGATGGCGCCCTACGGCAGCCAGATCGCCGCGCTCGCCAAGCAGGTGGGCGCCGTGTTCCCGCGCGCGTCGATGAAGGACACCTCCGGTGCTTCGCAGCTCGACCCGGCGACCCAGGTCGCCAGCCTGCACGGCATGCGCGTGCTCGACGCCGCAGGCCTGCCGCTGGAAGCGAACGTCGCCCTCGCGCTGCTGCACGAGCCCGGCGGCGACAACGACCGCAAGCTCGTCGCCGTCGCCGTCGGCGCCTGCCTGAACCTGCACGGCGATCCCGCGCTCGCCGCGGCCGAGGCGGCGCGTGCCGCCGGCAGCGCGCCCAACGCGGTGCTCGCCGCTGCGCTCACGATCGCCGGCCCGCGCCGGGCCGAAACTGCCCGCAACATCGCCGCCGCCTTCGTCGAGCGCTTCGCCGCCGCGGGCCTGCGCGATGCGCTCAGCGCCGACTTCGACTGCAGCGCGCTCGCCGACGACGCCGAATTCACCGCACTGGTGCGTGCGCCGTCCGCCGACGCGCGCGCCGAGGCGATGCTTGCCGGGCTGGCCGCGCGCGGTGCGCAGTCGGCGTTCGTGCGCTTCCTGCAGCAGCTCGACGGACCGGTCAGCGCCGACGCGGTGCTCGCCGCGATCACGACGACGCTCGGCTGGGGGCCGCTGATGCGCAAGCGCGTGTCGCGCCTGACGGTCGAGTGCCTGCCGTGGTGGATGCAGCTGATCGGCGCCATGATCGGCGCTTCGGCGCCGGCGGCCGCGCACGAAGCGGGCAGCTTCTGCGGCGTCGGCGAAGCCGAACTGCTCGGCGAAGCCTCGCTGACCGAGCTCGCCTGCCGCGCGCTGCTCGGGCGGGCGCCGGCGGAGGCCGATCTGTTCGCCCTCCAGACCCTGATCGGCATCATGCTCACCAACGGCCCCGGCACGATTTCCGCCCAGGGCGCCAAGGGTGCGGTGTCGGCCGACGGACCGGAAGTGCCGCAGCGCGTGCAGCTCAACAAGGCGCTCGTCGGTTTCCTGAGCCACACCGGCTATGCCCACGGCGGCAACGGCTTCGAAGGTGTGCAGTTCCTGATCGAGCAGTTCCGCGACACCGGCCTCGACGATCCGGCAGCGGCGAACGGCATCGACGTCGCGGCGCTGGCGCGGCGCTGCGCCGAGGACTACGCGAACTACAAGGCCGCGCGCCGCGCGGCGGGCAGTGCCGAGCTGCGCAAGATCCCCGGCGTCAATCACCCGGTGTTCAAGGACCGGCCGGTCAACCTCGACCCGCGCGAAGTCTTCATCCGCGAGCTGATGTCCGCGCGCGGCGAGGCCAACGTCTTCCACGACTTCTACCATGCGCTGGTGCACGCGCTGCACGAAGCCGGGGTGTCGCGCACGGTGTACTGCGTCAACATCGACGCGGTGATCGCCGCGCTGCTGCTGCGCCTGACCTGGCAGCCGTGGCGCGCCGGGGAGGTCGGCGAAGCCGCGCTCGAATCGGCGGCGTTCACCCTGTTCCTGTATGCGCGCATGCTCGGCTGCGCCGCCGAGATCGACGATCACCTGAACCGCGGGCGCAACATGGATACGCGCACGCCCGCGTCGAAGTGCCGCTTCGTCAGTTGAGCCGCCACGCCCGGAGGCGGAAATGCCATGAATCGCAGGGACCTGGCAAGGGCTGCGCCGGGTTTCGGCAGCACCGCCATGCTCCCTGCCGGGCTCAGGGCGTGCGCGGCCGCCACCCGCAGTGGTGGCGGCCGCGTGGCGGCGGGCGACATTCATGCCCATGTGTTCCATCGCAGCCTGCCCTTCCTGCCCAGGCAGCGCTGCACACCTTGAGCTTCCATTGCCGACATGCACGACGCTTCCCCCAACCCCGAGCTTCCCAGGCCCCGCGGCGAGCCCGCGATCCGGACCATCGCCATGCCCGCCGACGCCAACCCCGCCGGTGACATCTTCGGCGGCTGGCTGATGGCGCAGATGGACCTTGCCGCCGGCAACGTCGCCGCGCGCCGCGCGCGCAGCCGCTGTGCCACCGTATCGGTGGATCGCATCACTTTCCTGCGTCCGGTATTCATCGGCGACGAGGTCAGCCTGCACGCCGAGATCGTGCGCGTCGGCCGCAGCTCGATGACGATCGAAGTCGAAGCCTGGCGGCGTTCGCGCGACGGCGAGGAGCAGGTCAAGGTCACCGACGCGAGCTTCGTTTTCGTTGCCCTCGACCAGGGCGGGCGGCCGCGCCTGATTTCACCCGCGGCCGGCGATCCGGCGGCCGGCGATCCGGCGCCGGGCGGGCGCGGCTAGGCCGGCGTCGCCGCGGCCCGGGCGATGCTCAGGCCGCGACCAGGCGGCGGAACAGCGCGAAGCTCCATTGCGCCGCCAGCGTCAGCACGACGACGCGCAGCACGTGGCAGACGGTGATCAGCGGCACGCCGAGCTGCAGCACCTTGGCCGTGATGCACATCTCGGCCACGCCGCCCGGTGCGGCGGCGAGCGCCAGCGTCGCCAGCGGAACTTCCGTGAGCGCGCCGAACAGCGCGGCGAGCGCGAAGCAGAGCACGATCGATAGCGCCGCCGACAGCGCGGCCACGGCCATGAAGCGCGGTGCGGCGCGGAAGAACTCGCGCGAGAAGCGGCAGCCGAGGGAGCAGCCGATCAGCAACTGGCCGCCATTGACGATCCAGGCCGGCAGTGCCGACAGTTCGATGCCGGAACCGGTGGCGAGCGCGACGCCGAGCAGCGCGCCGAGCACCCAGCCGTTGGCGAGGCGCAGTACGCGGAACAGCGCCACGCCGGCCAGGCCGGCGGCGGCCAGCAGGGGCAGGCGTGCCATGTCCACCTCGCGCATCAGCGGGGTGTATTGGCCCGTGCCATGGACGCCGGAGACGCTCAGCGCAATCGGCACCACCGATACCACCATCATCACGCGCAGCGCGTGCGCGGCCGCGATGCGGTCGACTGCGCCGCCGAAGCGGTCGGCCAGCGTCGCCATTTCCGAAGCGCCGCCGGGCAGCGAGGCGAAGAAGGCGGTCGGCGTGTCGACGCCGGCAAAGCGCCGCGTGAACATCGCGCAGACGAAGCCGATCGCGAGCGCGGCGAACGCCACCGTCGTCACCAGCACCGTGTGCTCGGTGAGTTCGGCGAGGACCGCGGGGCTGAAATAGAGGCCGAGCGCGGTGCCGATGGCCCATTGCCCGGCCTGGCGCCCGCCCGGCAGCGGGCGTAGCGGCAGGTCGGCCATGCGCAGGCCGGCGACGGCGAACAGCGGACCGATCATCCACGGCAGCGGCAGCGTCGCGGCCTGGGCGAGCCAGCCGGCGATGGTGGCGATGACGAGGGTGGGGACGATGCGGCGCCAGTCGGCGAAGGTCGAAGAGAGCGGGCGGCGTGGCAGGGGCATGGAAGGGGGCAGGGGACGTGCCTGTGGCGATCGGTGGTGGCGTGTTCAGAGCGGGGAGCGCGTCGCTTCCGCCCACTGGCGCAGGAAGGCCCGCTGCTTGGCCTGATCCTGATAGGCGAGCAGGCCGGGGCCGATCGCGATCGGCCGGAAGGCGTGGCTCAGCCGCGCGCGCAGCATTGCCGTCGCGGTGTCGGCGTTGTTGTCGGTACGGATCGAGAACAGCCCCAGGTTCTTCACCAGCAGGGCCTGGCCGTGTACGGACAGCGTGTGGTCCAGCCACAGGCGGGCCGCCGGCGGATTGCGTGCGTCGCGCATGATGAAGGCGACGCGCGACAGCACCAGCGTGTAGTCGCGCGGCCAGATCACGCCCAGCGCGGAGTCCTGCTGGGCGCGCTTGCTGGCATAGGAGCCGAGCACGTTGTAGGCGATCCTCACCTTGCCGGCGGCGACGCGGTCGAGCATGTCCTCGGTCGAGACGTGGCGCTCCAGGCCCAGCGCGCCCATCTGCTCGGCCAACCTCCAGAAGGCGGTGGGATTCGCCTGTGCGTCCTGCGTATGCAGCAGCAGCCCGAGGCCGGAGCGTTCCGGGTCGTAGCTGGCGATGCGGTGGCGGAAGCGCTCGGGCTGGTCGTCGAGCAGACGGATCAGGGCGCTGTGGGTGTCGGGTGCTTCCTCGGCAGAGAGTGCGCGCCGGTCATAGACGATCGCGGCCGGTTCGTAGGTGGTGCCGAAGGCCTCGCTCTTCCACGAGGCCCAGGCCGGCAGCGCCGCGGTCTGCGCTGAACGGTAGGGCTGGGCGTAGCCGTCGTTGACCAACTTCAACTGCAGGTCCATCGCCGAACTCCAGGCGACGTCGGCATACGGCGTGCCGGCGGCGGCCTCGGCGACGATGCGGTGATACAGCTCGGTCGAGTTCATGTCGTGATATTCGACCCGGATACCCGGATGGCTGGCCTCGAAATCGTCGATCAGCGGCTGGACGATGCTCTGGTCGGTATTGGCATAAACGACGACCCTGGCCTCGCGCTGCGCTCGCGGCGGCGGCTCCTGCGCAGGCGTGCTGCCGCACGCCAGGCCGAGCAGGATCGCAAGCGTCCGGCGTATTCGAGGTTTGTCCATTTTTGTGCGTCGGGTCGATTGGCCCTGTTGCCATTTTGGGTCAATATTCCCACATCCGGCTTTCTGCTCACTTTCAATCCCATGCGCCTGCTGCTCGTCGAAGACCATACCGAACTGGCCGAATGGGTCCGCAGGACGCTGTGCCAGGCCGGCTACGTGGTCGACGTGCTCGAACGCGGCGACCACGCCGACCTGGCGCTGCGCACACAGTCCTACGATCTGGTGATTCTCGATCTGTCGCTGCCGGGCATGGACGGGCTGGACGTGCTGCGCCGCCTGCGCGAGCGCCAGCAGGGCGCGCCCACTCCGGTGCTGGTGCTGACCGCGCGCGGCGCCACCGAGGAGCGCGTGTGCGGCCTCAACCTCGGCGCCGACGACTACCTGGCCAAGCCCTTCGATTTCGCCGAACTGGAAGCCCGCATCAAGGCGCTGCTGCGCCGCAGCGGCAACCTCGTGCCGATGGTGCGCATCGGCCGGCTGATGTTCGACACCACGGCGCGGCTGGCATGGGTCGACGGCAGGGCGCTGGCGCTGACGCCGCGCGAACTGGCGGTGCTGGAAGTCCTGCTGTCGCGCAGCGGCCGTCCGGTGGCGCGCGAAGCCCTGTTCGAGAAGGTGTTCGACTTCGATGCCGATGCCCGCGTCGAGGCCATCGAGATCTACATCTCCCGCCTGCGCAAGAAGCTCGAAGGCTCGGGCGTCGCCATCAGCACCCTGCGCGGACTCGGTTACCTGCTGACCGAGGCGGGCAAGGATTGAAGTCGCCCGCCGACCATCCGGCCCGCGGCAGTCTGCGTCGGCGCATCGCGCTGTGGCTGCTGCCGCCGCTGGCCGTGCTGCTGGGCATCAATGCGCTGCTGTCCTACCGCAGTGCGCTCGAAGGCGTCAATCGCGCCTACGACAGCTCGCTCACCGCCTCGATCCGTGCCGTGGCCGAGCGCGTGCATTCGCTCGACGGTGAAATACAGCTCGACATTCCCTATGTCGCGTTCGAGGATGCTGCGCAGGAGCGCATCTACCATGCCGTGATCGACGCTGCCGGCACGGTGCTGACCGGCTATGGCGACCTGCTCCCGCCGCAGGAGCTGCCGGACATCGGCGAGATCCGCATCTTCGATGCCGCCTATCGTGGTTATGCGGTGCGGCTGGCGGCGATGCGCAAGCGGCTCTACGACCCGGCAGTGCCGGTGGACGACTGGGTGACAATCCTGTTCGCGGAAACCACCGACACCCGCAATGCGCTCGCCCGCGACCTGTTCCTGGACAGCATGCGCCTCCAGCTCGCGCTGATCCTGGTGGGCGGCATCGTCATGGTGCTGGCGCTGGATTCGGCCTTCCGTCCGCTGCTCGAACTGCGCGACACCATGCGCCGGCGCGATGCGGAGGATCTGATGCCGGTGGCGGCGGACAAGGTGCCGAGCGAAGTCGCGCCGCTGATCGACGCCATCAACCACCACATGGAGCGGCTGTCGGCCATGCTCGTCGCCCGCCGCCGCTTCCTGGCCGATGCCGCGCACCAGATCCGCACCCCGCTCGCGGTTCTCGGCACCCAGGCCGAATACGGCCTGCGGCTGTCCGATCCGGAAGAGATGCTGGATACCTTCGCCAGCCTGCACAGGAGCATCCGCAGCGCCCGGCGGCTGGTCAACCAGATGCTGACGATGTCGCGCGCGGAGTCCGACGACGGCTTCATCGGCGAGCGCACGACAGTCGATCTCGATGCGCTGGTGAAGGACGTGGCGATGGACCTGGTGCCGCTGGCCCTGACCAAGGGAATCGATCTCGCCTTCGAAGGGCTGGGCCGCGCCGTTCCGATCGAGGGCAACGGGCCGATGTTGCGCGAGATGGTGGCCAACCTGCTGGACAACGCGATCCGCTACAGCCCGGCCGAGAGCCAGGTCACGCTGGCGCTGGCCGCCTTCGACGGGCAGGCGATGATCAGCGTCTGCGACCAGGGCCCCGGCATTCCCGAGGCCGAGCGCGAGAACGTGTTCCACCGCTTCTACCGCATCCTCGGCCAGGGCGACAGCGAGGGCAGCGGGCTGGGGCTGTCGATCGTGCGCGAAATCTGCGATGCCCACGGCGGCCGCGTGAACATGAAGGACGGCCCCGGCGGACGTGGCCTGTGCGTCGAGGTCGAGCTCGCCTGCAAGCCGGCGATGCCCGCGGACGCCAAGCGATGAGCGGCGGCGCCCGGCCGGGCATGCCGCTGGCGGGCGCGTTCAGCCTTTGTCGGCGTGGGCTACGTTGCGGGCGATGAGCTCGCGGATGATGTGCAGCTTGCCGTGGAAGAAATGGTCGGCGCCCGGCACCACGATCACCGGCAGATCCTGCGGCCGCGCCCACTCGAGCACGTTGGCCAGCGCCACGGTTTCGTCGTTCTCGCCGTGGATCAGCAGCGTCGGAACGTTCTTCGGCACCGCCGGCGTCTGGTAGTGGCGGCCGCTGCCGGTGGTGTCGCCGGCGGCGGTGCCGACCAGGATCAGTTGCCGCGGCGGCGCGATGCCGTCGGCGAGGTGGTTGGCGACGCGCACCTGCACGTAGCCGCCGAAGGAGAAGCCGCCCAGCGCCAGCGGCAGGCTGCCCCAGCGCGACTGCGCCCAGCTGATCACCGACAGCATGTCCTCGGTCTCGCCGACGCCTTCGTCGTGCTTGCCTTCGCTCTGGCCCACGCCGCGGAAGTTCGGCCGGATCGCGGCGAAGCCGAGGTCGCGGTAGCAGCGCGCCAGGGTGTGCGCCACCTTGTTGGTGTTGGCGCCGCCGAACAGCGGGTGCGGGTGGCACACCAGGGCGATGCCGCGCACGGTTTCCGGCGCATCGATCAGGACTTCGATATGGCCTTCGGCGCCGCGCAGCAGCGCGGACTCGGTGGGCAGGGAGCGGCTCATGCTTCCTCCGGCAGGCGCAGGCGCTCGACGATGCGGCCATGCACCAGATGGTTGTCGATGATGTCGTCGATGTCTTCCTCGTCCACGAAGGTGTACCAGACATTGTCGGGGTAGACCACCAGCACCGGGCCGTCGTCGCAGCGGCCCAGGCAGCCGGCCTTGTTGATCCGCACGCTGCCCTTGCCGCGCAGGCCGAGCGAGGTGCAGCGGTCCTTGGCGTAGGCCTGCAGTTCGCTGGCGCGATGGTCGTTGCAACAGGTCTCGCCGCCGGCGCGCTGGTTGCAGCAGAAGAAGACGTGGTGCTTGAAATAGCTCATGGTGTCCGGTGGTTTCGCAAAGAGGCGCAGATCGGGGGGGCCGGCGCGGGAGCGGGCCGGCCACGCGGAAAGACAGTGGCGATTATAGGCCCTGGCGCCGTTCGCCTGCCTTTGCGGTCAGATGTTCGCCGCGCCACAGGCCGAGCGCCGACAGGTAGGCCAGCGCGGCAAAGGGCCACAGGCTGTCGACCCATTCGGTCAGGCCATGGAAGTTCAGCACGTTGCTCAACTGGGCGAGCTGCCGGTTGTAGGCCAGATAGGGATTGTCGGGCATCAGGTTGACCAGGGCGGTGGCGCCCAGCAGCGCGGTGCCGGCCAGCGCGTGCTGGGCGAGGCGGGGCAGCAGCAAGGCGGCGGCCAGCAGCGCGCTGCCGATCGCCAGCCCCCGCTCGGCGCCCGGCGTCAGCCAGGCCAGCGGTGCGCTGGGTTCGAAGAAGGTGGCGGTGGCCACGCTCTTGGCGGCGATGCCCAGCGCCAGCAGCAGCACGATCGGCAGCGGGTTGCGCGCGCGCATCATGCAGCGGGCGAAGAGGCCGACGGCCAGGATCGAGGCCGCGGTCAGCGCGGTGTCGAAGGCGATGAAGCGTTCGGGGCTGAACGGCAGCGGCGCGGCGATGCCGAGCAACTGGCGCAGATTGCCGCTGGAAAACAGCAGGTCGGTGGCGCTGAGCTGGCTCAGCAGCCACAGCGCGAGCAGGACCAGGCCGGCTTCGCCGGTGCGGCCGCCGATGATCCAGGCCGTGCGCCAGCGATGGATGATGCCGCGGGGGCCGAACCAGTCCTGCCCCCAGCGTATCCCCAGCATCGCGCCGAGCAGACCGCCCAGGATGTTGGCGCCGATGTCGAGGTTGCTGGCGATGCGGCTCGGCAGCAGGTTCTGCAGGGTTTCCAGGCCCAGGCTCAGCAGTGCCGCCAGCACGGTGATCCGTGCGACGCCGCGCCAGGCCGGTCTGCCCGCCGGCAGCGCGGCGGCGGCGAGGAAGCCGAAGGGCAGGTAGCCGAGGATGTTGAACAGGAAGTCTTCGAGGATGAAATAGCGCGGCCATGGCGCCCACAGATAGTCGAACAGCGGCAGTCCGCTGTCGCGCCAGCCCGCCAGCGGATACAGGCAGGCGTAGGCCATCAGCGCCGCATAGGCGATGGCGAGGTTGCGCGGCAGCGAGGAGGGGGGCGTGTTCCGGTTCATGGCGTGGGGGGACGGAGTGCCCTGCACCTGCGGGTTCCGATGTCCGATCCCCCGGGATTCTGCCAGTTCCCCCGGGGTCTGTGGCTCATGCACCGCCGTGGTGCGCGATGTGCATTCCGGGTGCGTGAAAGAGGATGGCTGCCGATGAATCGTGCGGGCGTGGCCATGGTTTGCGGATGCGCACGGTTCTTGCTGTGGAGCAGGCTGTCGCTCAACCGTGTCCTGCGAGGCTCTCGTGTCCATCCACGTCAAGCTGAATCACATCACCCATTACCGTTACGACCGCCCGGTGGCGCTGTCGCCGCAGGTCGTCCGCCTGCGCCCGGCGCCCCACAGCCGCACGCCGATCCATGCCTATTCGCTGAAAGTGGAGCCGGCGGAGCATTTCATCAACTGGCAGCAGGATCCCCAGTCGAATTACCTGGCGCGGCTGGTGTTCCCGGAAAAGACCACCGAGTTCCGCGTCGAAGTCGATCTGGTCGCCGAGATGTCGGTGATCAATCCCTTCGACTTCTTTCTCGAGCCGAGCGCCAAGGAAATCCCCTTCGATTACGACGACGGCCAACTCGTCGAATTGGCGCCCTATCTGGTCAAGGCCCCTGCCGGGGTGCTGGGGCCGAAGTTCGAGGCTTACCTGGCCTCGATTCCGCGCGAGCCGCAGGCCAGCGTCGATTTCCTCGTCGCGCTCAACCAGCGCCTGCAGCAGGACATCCGCTACCTGGTGCGGATGGAACCCGGCGTGCAGACGCCGGAAGAAACGCTGAGCCTGGCGAGCGGCTCCTGCCGCGACTCGGCCTGGCTGCTGGTGCAGCTGCTGCGCCACCTGGGGCTGGCAGCGCGTTTCGTGTCGGGCTACCTGATCCAGCTGACGCCCGACGTGAAGTCGCTCGATGGCCCCTCGGGCACCGAAGTGGACTTCACCGACCTGCACGCCTGGTGCGAGGTCTATCTGCCCGGCGCCGGCTGGGTCGGGCTGGATCCGACTTCCGGCCTGTTCGCCGGCGAAGGCCACATTCCGCTCGCCTGCTCGCCCGAACCGTCCTCGGCGGCGCCGATCACCGGGTTCTCCGACGAGTGCGAATGCGAGTTCGAGCACCACATGAAGGTCGAGCGGGTGTGGGAGGCGCCGCGCGTCACCAAGCCCTATACCGAAGAGCAGTGGGAAGCGATCGAAGCCCTCGGCCACCGCATCGACGGCGACCTGGATGCCAGCGACGTGCGCCTGACCCAGGGCGGCGAGCCGACTTTCGTGTCCCTGGACGATCGCGACGGCGCGGCCTGGAACGGCGATGCGCTCGACCCCTTCAACCGCGACACCAGCAAACCGAGCAAGCGCACGCTGGCCGAGAACCTGATGTTCCGGCTCAAGGACCACTATGCGCCGCAGGGTCTGCTGCATTTCGGCCAGGGCAAGTGGTATCCGGGCGAGCAACTGCCGCGCTGGTCGCTGAACTGCTACTGGCGCAAGGACGGCGAGCCGCTGTGGCGCGACCCGGACCTGTTTGCGCGCGAACTCTCCGGCACCCGGGTGGATGAGAAGACTGCAGGCGATTTCCTCGCCCGCGTCGCCGAACGCCTCGGGGTTGCCGGCAAGTGGATGATGCCGGCCTTCGAGGATGCCTGGTACTACCTGTGGCGCGAGCGCAAGCTGCCGACCAACGTCGATCCGCACGATTCGCGCGTCGACGACCCGCTGGAGCGCGCCCGCCTGGCCAAGATCTTCGAGCAGGGCCTGAAGGAGGTCATCGGCTACGTGCTGCCGATCGTGCGCAGCCACACCGGTCCGCAGCGCTGGCAGAGCGGGCCGTGGTTCCTGCGCGCCGAGCGCCTGTACCTGATCCCGGGCGATTCGCCGATCGGCTACCGCCTGCCGCTGGATTCCCAGCCCTGGGCCGGCAAGGGCGACTACCCGTGGATCCATCAGATCGACCCCAACCAGGCTTTTCCGGTGTTGCCGGCCCATGCGGCCTTGCGCCATCAACTGCAGCCGACGGGCGTGACGATCGGTGCCGACAGCGGCCTCGGTTTCGAGGCGCATGCCGGCGGCTGGACGCCGGGGCGTATCGAGCATGCCGGCCAGCACGACGTCGATGGCGAGGCGGCGATGCCGCTGCCGGGCGCCGACACCGCGGCGCTGGCCAGCCGCGACGAGCGCTACGACCCGGCCCGCCCGCCCGGCCCCTACGAATCCGCCGGCTGGATCACCCGCAGCGCGATCTGCGCCGAGCCGCGCGGCGGCCTGCTGTACATCTTCATGCCGCCCACCGCGGCGCTGGAAGACTACCTCGAAGTCGTCGCCGCGATCGAAGCCACGGCCGAGGAGTTCGCCCTGCCGGTCGTGCTCGAAGGCTACGAGCCGCCGTCCGACCCGCGCCTGTCGCACTTCCGCATCACCCCCGACCCGGGCGTGATCGAGGTCAACATCCATCCGGCGGGCAACTGGGACGAACTCGTCGAGCGCACCACCACGCTGTACGAGGAAGCCCACCAGTCGCGCCTGTCGACCGAGAAGTTCATGCTCGACGGCCGCCACACCGGCACCGGCGGCGGCAACCACTTCGTGCTCGGCGGCGCCACGCCGGTGGATTCGCCTTTCCTGCGCCGGCCCGACCTGCTGCGCAGCCTGGTCAGCTACTGGCACAACCATCCCAGCCTGTCCTACCTGTTCTCGGGTCTCTTCATCGGCCCGACCTCGCAGGCGCCGCGTGTCGACGAGGCCCGCCACGATTCGGTGCACGAACTGGAAGTCGCCTTCCAGCAGTTCCCCGACCCCGGCGTCCAGGTGCCGCCCTGGCTGATCGACCGCCTGCTGCGCAACCTGCTGATCGACGCCACCGGCAATACCCACCGCGCCGAGTTCTGCATCGACAAGCTCTACAGCCCCGACGGCCCCACCGGCCGGCTCGGCCTGCTGGAACTGCGCGCCTTCGAGATGCCGCCGCATGCGCGCATGAGCCTAGCCCAGCAACTGCTGCTGCGCGCGCTGATCGCCCGCTTCTGGCAGCAGCCCTACGCGCCGGATCGGCTGCGGCGCTGGGGCACCGAGCTGCACGACCGCTTCCTGCTGCCGCACTGGGTGGCGGAGGACTTCCGCGACGTCATCGACGAGTTGCGCGAATTCGGCTATCCGATGGAATTCGACTGGTTCGCGCCGCATTTCGAGTTCCGCTTCCCGAAGTACGGCGAGTTCGCCGCGCGCGGGGTGCAGGTCGAACTGCGCATGGCGCTCGAACCCTGGAACGTGATGGGCGAGGAAGGCTCGGTCGGCGGTACGGTGCGCTACGTCGATTCCTCGGTCGAGCGGCTGCAGGTCAAGGTCAGCGGCCTCAACGACGATCGCCATGTGCTGAGCTGCAACGGCCGTGCGATACCGCTGCAGCCCACCGGCATCGTCGGCGAGTTCGTCGCCGGTGTGCGCTACCGTGCCTGGCAGCCGCCGTCCTGCCTGCACCCGACCATCGGCGTGCATGCACCGCTGACCTTCGACCTGGTCGACGGCTGGATGCAGCGTTCGATGGGCGGCTGCGTGTATCACGTCGCCCACCCGGGCGGCCGCAATCACGAGACCTATCCGGTCAATCCTTATGAGGCCGAAGGCCGCCGGCTGGTGCGTTTCACCACCACCGGCCACACGCCGGGCCGCATCGAGCCTGCGCCGGCGACACGCAACGCCGACTTCCCCTTCACCCTCGACCTGCGCCGCCAGGGCTGAGGACGCCATGCAGCTTCAGCCGCAGAGCCCGCCCGAACTGCTCGCGCACTACGCCGCGCGGCCGGACCGCTACGACGAACTGTGCCAGCGCATCGGCAGCGTGGTGGTGGTGCGGCCGCACTGGCGCGACTTCTTCCACCAGCTGGCGGCGATGCCGCCGGCCGAGACCGAGGCGCGGCGGGCGGCGCTGCGCCGGCTGGTGCACGAGAACGGCATCACCTACAACGTCTATGCCGACCCGCGCGGCTTCGAGCGGCCGTGGGACCTCGACCTGCTGCCCTACATCCTGCCGGCGGCGGAATGGGCGCAGATCGAGGCCGCGGTGATCCAGCGCGCGACGCTGTTCAACCTGATCCTCGCCGACCTCTACGGCGAGCAGAACCTGCTGCAGCAGGGGCTGATCCCGCCGGCGCTGATCTATGGCCACAGTGGCTTCCTGCGGCCGCTGGTGGGCGTCAAGCAGCCGCGCGACCTGTTCCTGCACCTCTATGCGGTGGATCTCGCGCGCTCGCCCGACGGCCGCTGGTGGGTGGTGGCCGATCGCACCCAGGCGCCGTCCGGCGCCGGTTATGCGCTGGAGAATCGCGGCGTGGTGGCACGGGCGCTGCCGGAACTCTATCGCGCCGCCGGCGCGCAGCCGCTGGCGCCTTTCTTCGAGGATTTCCGCGACAGCCTCGCCGCGCTGGCACCCCTGGGATCGGCAGCGGGCGAGGCACCGCTGATCGTGGTGCTGACGCCCGGGCCGTACAACGAAACCTACTTCGAGCACGCCTTCCTCGCCCGCGAGATGGGGTTCCCGCTGGTCGAAGGCCAGGACCTGACGGTGCGCGACGAACAGGTCTTCCTGCGCACGCTGGATGGCCTGCGCCGGGTGCATGTGATCCTGCGCCGGGTGGACGACATCTGGTGCGACCCGCTCGAACTGCGCGACGATTCGGCGCTCGGCGTGGCCGGGCTGGTGGCGGCGGTGCGTGCCGGCGGCGTGACGGTGGCGAACGCGCTCGGCAGCGGCATTCTCGAAACCGGCGCGCTGCTCGGTTATCTGCCGCGGCTGGCCGAGCACCTGCTCGGGCAGAAACTGAAGATGCCGTCGGTGGCGACCTGGTGGTGCGGCGAGGCCGCGGCCTGTGCCCATGCGCTGTCGCGACTGGGCGAACTGGTGGTCAAGCCGGCCTATCCGGCGATGCGCGGCGGGCCGGTGTTCTGCCGCGACCTGCCGCCGGCGGAACTGGCGGCGCTGGCCGCTCGCATCGCCGAGCGGCCTTTCGACTTCGTCGCGCAGGAAATGGTGAATATCTCGCAGGCGCCGGTGCTGGCCGACGAGCGGGAGGAGGCCGGCGAGGCCGCCGGCGGGCTGGTGGCGCGCAACATCGGCCTGCGGGTGTTCGTCGCCGCCTCGCCCGACGGCTTCCGCGTGATGCCGGGCGGCCTGGTGCGCGTCGCCCCCGAAACCGACATGCGCGTGGTGTCGATGCAGCACGGCGGCGGCAGCAAGGATGCCTGGGTGCTGGGTGGCGCGGTATCGACGGTGCGCCGGCCGGTGTCCGCGGTGCCCGGCCAGCTCGCGCCGCGCGAGCTCGACATGCCGCTGCCCGGGCTGGCGAGCCGGGTCGCCGAGAACTTCTTCTGGCTCGGCCGCTACAGCGAGCGTGCCGACGGTTCGGCACGCCTGGGGCGTGAAACCCTGAGGCGGCTCGGTGGCCTGGTGGAGTTCGATCGCCCCGTGGCGAAGGCACGCAACGATGATGCCGGGCCATGGGCGACGCCGACGCTGGCGGCGCTGGCCAGCCTGTGCGAGCGCTGCGGCCTGCGGCTGTCCGCCGGCGAAGAGGCCGCTGAGGAAAGGGCCGTCCAGGACAGGAGTGCCCGGGGAGAGGCAGCGGCGCAGGACGGCGCTGCGCCGGCACGGCCTGTGCCGCCACCCGAGGATGGCCCCCTTGCTGCGGAGTGCGGCATCGAGCGGCTGGCGGGTGCGTTGTTCGACGAAAGCCAGAGCGGCAGCGTGGTGACCAGCCTGCGTGGCGTGCTGCGCCTGGCGGCCCAGCTGCGCGACCGGCTGTCGCCGGACAGCTGGCGCATCTACAATCGCCTGGCCGAATTCGCCACGCCTGCGCCAAGCACGCCAGGCCTGGGCGACGCGATGCATCGCCTGGACGAGTCGCTGCTGTCGCTGGTGACGCTGTCGGGCTTCGTCATCGAGAGCATGCCGCGCGATGCCGGCTGGCGCTTCCTGTCCATCGGCCGCCGCATCGAGCGCCTGCAGTTCCTGACTTCGGCGCTGGCCGCGCTGCTGACGGTGCCGGAGCAGGGTGCGCTGGAAGCGCTGCTGGCCGTCACCGACGGCGAGATCCGTTACCGCAGCCGCAACACGCGCGGACTCGCGCCGCGGCCGGTCGCCGAGCTGGTGATGTTCGACCCCGACAATCCGCGCGCGCTGCGCTACCAGATCGAGTCGCTGATCGAGCATGTCGGCCGCCTGCCGGGCGGCCGCTCGCTCGGCGAGCCCTTGCAGGCGCTGCTGGCCGAGCTGGATGCCGAACGCGACTGCGACTGCTTCGAAAGGCTGGCGCTCGATCCGCGCAAGCCAGCCGCGGCCGAGGCGCGGCAAACTGTCGCTTCGCTGCTGCGGCGCATCTGGGGCGCCGGCAATGCACTGGCCGACGGCATTTCCCACCGCTACTTCACCCATCTGGACGCGCGCAGTCATGCAACCGCCTCGCGCTGAAGATCCATGCGTGCCGGCGGCGGACGAAGCGTCGATGCACTGCTACGAGATCACCCACGACACCACCTACCGCTACGCCAGCCCGGTGCTGCTGTCGCAGCAGATCGCCCACCTGAGCCCGCGTGCGATGCCTCGCCAGCGCCTGTTCGCGCATCGCCTGACGATTTCGCCCGAGCCGTCCACGCGCAGCGAGCGCCCGGACTTCTTCGGCAACCCGACGACGCGCTTCGGCCTGTATGCGCCGCACGAACGGCTGAGCGTGCGGGCGGTGAGCCGGGTCGGCGTGCAGCGGCAGGACTGGCCCGAGCCGGCGCAGAGCCTGCCGTGGGAAGCCGCGCGCGACCATCTGCGCGATGCGCTGTCGGGCCATGCGCCCTTGCAGGTCGATGCGCGCGATGCCGGCCAGTACCGCTTCGCCTCGCCCTTCGTGCAGCTCGGCGAGGAAACCGCGACCTATGCCGCCTATGCCGCGCGCTGCTTCACCCCCGGCCGGCCGCTGCTGGAAGCGGCGCAGGCGCTGTCCTCGCTGATCCATGCCGAATTCCGCTTCGACCCGGCGGCCACCAGCGTCGCCACGCCGGTGGCCGAGGTTTTCGCCGAACGCCACGGCGTGTGCCAGGACTTTTCCCATCTGATGATCGCCTGCCTGCGCTCACTCGGGCTGGCGGCGCGCTACCTGTCGGGCTACCTGCTCACCGAGCCGCCGCCGGGGCAGCCGCGGCTGATCGGCGCCGACGCCTCGCATGCCTGGGTCGCGGTGTGGTGCCCGGGCATCGGCTGGGTGGAGTTCGACCCCACCAACGCCGTGCAGCCGGCTCAGGGCCACATCACGCTGGCCTGGGGGCGCGATTATGGCGACGTCTGCCCGCTGCGCGGCGTGATCCTGGGCGGCGCCAGCCACGCCGCGGACGTCGCGGTGACGGTGATGCCGGTAGCGGTGCCGCCAGCGGCGCCGGGCTGCGGCGAATCCGATGCACCAGCATGATGCATCGCATGCCAGGCTGGTGCGCACCAGCGAGGTGCACGCCGGGCAATTGCGCCGCGGCGCGGTATTTCGCGCCCGCCAGCGGCTTGGCACGCTTTCTGCTGTGGTAGCGCGCAAGGGAGTCCGACAATGATCGCAGACATCAAAATGACCGCAGCGAAACCCTATGACGAAATGTATGCCGCCGATGGTTCGGTGCGCGCCCATTACCGCAGCTACGCCGACTGGCTCGAACGGATGCCGCGCGAACGCATCGAGCGCAAGCGCGGCGAGGCCGACGTCGCCTTCCACCGCGTCGGCATCACCTTCAATGTCTATGGCGCCGACGGCGGCAAGGAGCGGCTGATCCCGTTCGATCTGCTGCCGCGCATCATCCCCGGCGATGAATGGACGGCGCTCGAAGCCGGTCTGCGCCAGCGCGTGAGGGCGCTCAACGCCTTCCTGACCGACGTCTATCACGACCAGGAAATCCTGCGCGCCGGCCGCATGCCGTCCGACCTGGTGCTGAACAATGCCCAGTTCCGCACCGAGATGAAGGGTGTGGACGTGCCCGGCGGGCTGTACGCGATGATTGCCGGCATCGACCTGGTGCGCGCCGCGGGCGCCGACGGCAAGGGCGAGTACTACGTGCTGGAGGACAACCTGCGCGTGCCCTCGGGCGTCAGCTACCTGATCGAGAACCGCAAGATGATGATGCGGCTGTTCCCCGACCTGTTCTCGCGCTACCGCGTGCAGCCGGTGGAACACTACCCCGACCTGCTGCTGGAGACGCTGCGCGCGGTCGCGCCCGAGGGCGTGCTCGACCCCACTGCGGTGCTGCTGACGCCGGGCGCCTACAACAGCGCCTACTTCGAGCACAGCTTCCTGGCCCAGCAGATGGGGATCGAACTGGTCGAAGGCCAGGACCTGTTCGTCAAGGACGACACGGTCTACATGCGCACCACCCAGGGGCCGCGCCGGGTGGACGTGATCTACCGCCGCATCGACGACGACTTCCTCGATCCGCAGGTGTTCCGCGCCGATTCCATGCTCGGCGTGCCCGGCCTGATGTCGGCCTACCGCGCCGGCCGGGTGACGCTGGCCAACGCGGTCGGCACCGGCGTCGCCGACGACAAGTCGATCTACCCCTACGTGCCGGAGATGGTGCGCTTCTACCTGGGCGAGGAACCCATCCTCAACAACGTGCCCACCTACATGCTGCGCAACGAGGAGGACCTCGCCTATACGCTCGCGCACCTGCCCGAGCTGGTGGTGAAGGAAGTCCACGGCGCCGGCGGCTACGGCATGCTGGTCGGGCCGGCGGCGACCAAGGCCGAGATCGAGCATTTCCGCCAGCTCATCGTCGCCGCGCCGGAGAAATACATCGCCCAGCCGACGCTGTCCTTGTCGACCTGTCCGACTTTCGTCGAAGCCGGCATCGCGCCGCGCCACATCGACCTGCGCCCCTTCGTACTGTCGGGCGGCAAGGAGATCCGCATGGTGCCCGGCGGCCTGACGCGGGTGGCGATGCAGGCCGGTTCGCTGGTGGTGAATTCCTCGCAGGGCGGCGGCACCAAGGATACCTGGGTGGTCGGCTGAGGCCGCTCACCTGCCTTCAGCCGCCTGTCCCCGTCCGTACCCCATATCCGATGAAGCTGGGAGAACGATCATGCTGAGCCGTACCGCCGATCACCTCTACTGGATGGCGCGTTATACCGAACGTGCGGAAAACACCGTGCGCATGCTCGACGTTTCTTACCGGATGTCGCTGCTGCCGCGCAACAACGGCAGCAGCGACGACGGCTGGGGCGCGATCCTCGCCATCAGCGAACTGACCGACGCCTACGCCCGCAGCGGACGGCCGCTGACGGCGCGTGACGTCATCGAGTTCGTCGTGCTCGACCGCGACAACCTGTCGAGCGTGTGGAACTGCCTGCGTGCGGCGCGCGAGAATGCGCACGCGGTGCGCGGCACGCTGACCGCGGAAATGTGGGAAACCACCAACGCCACCTGGCTCGAAATCCGCGACATGACGCCGGAAAAGCTGCAGGTGACCGATCTCGGCGAGTTCTTCGAGTGGGTGAAATTCCGCTCCCATCTGCTGCGCGGCGTCACCTTCGGCACCATGCTGCACGACGACGCCTTCCAGTTCGTGCGCCTGGGCACCTTCCTCGAACGTGCCGACAACACCGCGCGCCTGCTCGACGTGAAGTACCACAACCTGCTGCCGCAGACCGAGAGTCCGACCGGCACCACCGACTACTACCAGTGGGGCGCGCTGCTGCGCTCGGTGTCGGCCTTCGAGACCTACCGCCACGTCTACCGCGATGTCATCACGCCCTACAAGGTCGCCGAACTGCTGATCCTCAACCACGCCATGCCGCGCTCGCTGCATGCCTGCGTCGACGAGGTCAACGACATCCTCGGCGAGATCGCCAACCTGCACTCGGCCGAAGCCGCGCGCCAGGCCGGCGAACTCCATGCCACGCTGCACTACGGCCGCATGGACGACATCTTCGACACCGGCCTGCACCCCTGGCTCGAGCGCTTCCTCGAGCGCATCAACCGGCTGGGGGATCGCATCGGCGACAACTTTCTCGTTCCGGTCGCCGCCTGAACGCTTCCTGGCGCCGCCCTCGGTTTGCTCGTGGACCGGCGGCGCCGAACAATGACCCGACAGGACTGCCCGCATGACTTATTGCGTTGCGATGTGCCTCGACGAGGGACTCGTCTGTCTGTCCGATTCCCGCACCAACGCGGGCGTCGACCATATCAACACCTTCCGCAAGATGACCGTCTTCGAGCGTGCCGGCGACCGGGTGCTGGTGTTGATGAGCGCCGGCAACCTCGCCATCACCCAGGCGGTCATCAACATCCTGCGCGAACATGCCGCGGTACAGGACCGCCAGAGCCTGTGGAGCGCGCCGACCATGTTCGAATGCGCGCGCCTGGTCGGCGACACCATCCGTCGCGTGCATCAGCGCGATGCCGAAGCCTTGCAGCAGTTCGGCGTCGAATTCAACGCCTCCTTCATCCTCTGCGGCCAGATCGCCGACGAGCCGCCGCGGCTGTTCAGCATCTACGCCGCCGGCAACTTCATCGAGGCCTCCAGCGACACGCCCTACTTCCAGATCGGCGAATCCAAGTACGGCAAGCCGATCGTCGACCGCGTGGTCAATTGCCGCACCTCGCTCGACGAAGCCGCCAAGTGCGCGCTGATCTCGATGGATTCGACGATCCGCTCGAACCTGTCCGTCGGCCTGCCGCTGGACCTGCTGATCTACAAGCGCGACAGCCTGAAGGTGACGCGCCACGTCAGCATCGATGCCGACAATCCCTATTTCGACATGATCCACAACCAGTGGGGCGCCAACCTGCGCCGGGTGTTCGCCGAACTGCCCGATCCCGACTGGGCGACCTGGCCGCAGGAAGCCGTGCCGCGCCCGCGCGTGCGGGACATGGGCGAGACGGCGGTATGCGAAGCCGCCGGCAAGAAGGGGTGAGGCAGGATGGAGGCAGTGGGATGAAGAAAAAAGGGCTGCGTGTGATCGCAGCCCTTTTCCGGGATGAATGTGGCGGAGCGGGCGGTGCGCGTGCACGGCCGACTCCGCGAGCGGGCGCCGACGCCGACGCCGAAGCGGCTCCCGATCTACGACTTGAAACGCCCCACCAGCCCGTTCAACTCATCCGATAGCTGCGACAGCCGCCCGGAATCCTCCTGTGCAGAGCTGGCCAGGCGCTCGACCAGCTGCGCTTCGTCGTAGATCTGCTGGATATGCTGGTTGATCTCTTCGGCCACCCGGTGCTGCTCCTCCGCTGCGGCCGATATCTGCAGGTTCTGGTCCCGGATTTCATCGACCGACAGCTGGATGCCTTCGAAGCTCTCCCGCGCATTCTCGATCGACGACACGCTGGCACGCGACAGATCCAGGCAGCTTTCCATTTTCTGCGAGACCTCGTTGGTCTTGCTGCCGAAGGTGTTGAGCAACTGGACGATTTCGCCGGTGGAGTCGGAGGTGCGCTTGGCCAGAACCCTCACTTCATCCGCAACCACGGCAAATCCACGCCCCTGCTCGCCTGCCCTGGCGGCCTCGATCGCCGCATTCAGCGCCAGCAGGTTGGTTTGTTCGGCGATGGCGCGGATGGTGTCCAGAATCTGGTTGATGTTGCGGCTGCCTTCCTCCAGCTCCACCATGGCCCGGGACGACTCGGCCAGGCGGCTGCCCAGGCGGTTGACGTTCTCGGTGCTCAACTCGATCTGCTGCTTGCCCTCGGCGACACGACGATGTCCGTTCTCGGCGGAGTCGGCGGCATTGCTGCACGAACGGGCCACTTCGTTGGCGGTGGCGACCATCTCCTTGAACGCGGTGGACACCAGTTCCGCCGCTTCGCGCTGGCGCCCGGCCGCCTGGTGCATGTTGCCGGCAACGTCGCTGTTGACCCGCGAGGCGTCCTGCAGCCTGGTCGATGCCGCGCCGATGCGCTGGATCAACTGGCGTATCGCGGCGAGAAACTTGTTGAACCAGCCCGCCAGTTCCGCGGTTTCGTCCTTGCCCTGGACCTCGAGATCGCGGCGCAGATCGCCATCGCCCTGGGAAATCGACTGCAGCCCGGCGCTGACCTGGCCGATGGGCTTGACGATCACTCTGGAGAACACCGCTGCGATCAGGGCAAAGACGATCGCCAGCACCACCACGATGGCCGCCGTCAGGTAGCTCATGCGGGTGGCCTCGCCCATGACTTCGCCGTGCTCGATCAGGCCCACGTAACGCCAGCCGAGGTCGGGCGAGGACCAGATATTGGCCATGTAGCGCACGCCGTCGATTTCCACCTCGGTGAAACCCTGCGTGGTGGCGGCCAGTTGGGCGTAGGGTGCGCCCAGCTCCTTGAGCTGCTTGAAATTGTGCCCGGCATCCCGGGGGTCGACCAGCACGATGCCGTCCTCGATCAGCATCACGTAGCCGCTTTTACCCAGCTTGATGCTCTTGACCAGCTCGGTGAGGTTCTTCAGCGAAACGCTCACGACGAACACGCCCTTGGCCTTGCCTGCGCCATCGAGCATCGCCCTGGCCGTGCCGACCAGCGCCATGTCGTCCTTGTCGTAATAGTAGGCGGGCGTGCGCACCGTCTTGCCCGGGCTGGCCATGGCGGCCTTGTACCAGGGGCGCGAGCGCGGATCGTAGTTCGCCAGCTGCGGGTCGTCCGGCCATTTGGCGTAGCTGCCGTCTTCCAGGCCGATGGAAAGGATCGCGGCCGAGGGGTGGGTGGTGCCATAGCGTGCGAACTGATCGATCACCTGCCGGGCCGCCGCCGGCATGGGCTGGCTGGCGGCATCGGCGGAGCGGTAGTCCTTCAGGCTGTCGACCCATGTATATGCGGGATCGGCCGCCATCTGATCGACGTTCTGCTGGGCGGCGTCGAAGAACTGGCGGATATTGCCGTCGATCTGGCGGATTTCGCGGGTGCTGCTGTCGATGAACTGGTCGACCGCCTGGCTGCGGGTGTTCAACACCGAGATCACGGCAACCAGGCTGACCGGGATAAAGGCGACCAGGACGAAAGCAAGGACGAGCTTGGTCTGTATTTTCATTGTGATAACCATCATGCATTGGGGTTGGGCGCAAACGGCTGCGGCACGGTGACATGTGCGGCGATCTGCTGCCGGCCCTGTATCGGCTCGATGGGGGCGAATCTTTAGCGGGGATTCCGGCCATGACGGGAAACAAGGCGGCTTCGCGCCTGTTTTTTTGTCCGCCGGGCCGCCCCAAGGCAAAAAGCGCCCCCTGAGGGGCAGCGAGTCCGCGAAGCGGATGAGCGTGGGGGCATTTTTCGCCTGATGGCCCGCGCGTATCCGAAGCGCCGGGACTTGCTCCCGCGGGAGGGCGCCCCTGCCGGGCGCACAATGAAAAAGGGCCAGCACTTTTCAGCGCTGACCCTTCGAATGCTTTGGCGGAGTGGACGGGGCTCGAACCCGCGACCCCCGGCGTGACAGGCCGGTATTCTAACCAACTGAACTACCACTCCTGAATCGAGGCCCGCTCGAGCCTCGATCTTGAAACCGGAAATGAAGGCAGAGTGCCCGATTTCCTTCGTAACTGTTTGATCTGGCGGAACTTCATGAAGCGCCGCAGCAGCAGTGCGGCGCATTATCCATGAATGCCCGAGGGCTGGCAACATTTGCGGCAAGGGCTGCAGTGCAGCCCCATGAAGCCCGCAGCGTACAATCGGCCGAACCCCGCAGGAGAGCATCCGGATGCGCCACATACTTGTCTATGCCGATTCCTTGTCGTGGGGAATCATCCCGACGACGCGCAAGCGTCTGGATTTCGATCGGCGCTGGCCGGGGGTCATGGAGGCGTCGCTGTGTTCTTCAGGCCGGCGGGTTCGCGTCATCGAGGACTGCCTGAATGGCCGGCGCACCGTGTGGGGCGATCCGTTCAAGCCGGGCCGCAACGGCCTCGTCGGCCTGGCGCAGCGGATGGAGATCCATTCGCCGCTCGACCTGGTCGTCCTGATGCTTGGAACGAACGACTTTCAATCGATGCACGAACACAATGCCTGGCATTCGTCCCAGGGCATCCTCGCCCTCGTGTCGGCCATCCGCACTGCGCCCATCGAGCCCGGCATGCCGGTGCCGCCCATTCTCGTGATTGCGCCGCCGGCCATCGAGCGCCCGAAAGGGCCGATCGCGCCGAAATTCGAAGGCGGCGAGGCCAAGTGCATCGGGCTGGCTGCCGCTTATCGAAAGGTCTGCGATGAAGCCGGCTGCCATTTCTTCGACGCGGGCAGCGTCACCGCATCGAGCAGGGTCGATGGCGTGCATCTCGATCCGGAACAGCACGAGGCGTTCGGCAAGGCGGTGTCCAACGTGGTGAAGGCCCTGATCTTCAAGGACTGAGCATTCGCAAGAGGTGTCCGCTTCATGCGGCAGGAAGAGGGTTGCCGCCGGGGACCGCGCACCGGTGGCATCCAGCGGATGCCGAGAAACCGGTTCGTGTTCCGGTATTTATGTAGTAAGCTACATTTAAGCCAAGGATGAATTCCATGTTCGAACTCAAGGACCTGCCCAGTTACGACACCCTCGCGGCCTTCGGCGAAGCCTATGGCAACCCCGATGTCGATGGCCTGCACACCTGGCTGCTGTGGGCCTCGGCCACCAAGGAGATGCTGTCTGCCTTCGAGGGCAATCTTGCCCGCAATGGCGGCCTGTCGCAGTCGCAGTTCTTCGTGCTGATTCTGCTCAAGCGCAAACCCGCCGGCCTGAGCGTGGGGGCTCTGGCGCAGGGTGTGGGCGTCACTTCGCAGACCATGACACGCATCATCGACCGCATGGAGGGCGAATGCCTGTGCCGGCGCGAACCCGATCCGCACGACCGCCGCGCCTGGCTGGTGAAGCTGGCGGAGCGGGGCGAGGCGCTGCTGGGCAAGGCGTTGCCGGCACACTACGCGTGGGTGGCGAATCTGATGCGCCACTTCAGCGCGAAGGAGCGGCAGCTGCTGAAGCAGCTCATGAGCAAGCTGCATCAGGCGGGCGTGGCACAGTAGTTCCTGGATATCAGGACAGTCGAAGCGGAGGCTTGCGAGACGCTGCATCATTGCCGTAAATATGTAGCTGGCTGTATTTCAGCCATGAATCAATACCGTATCGGATGCCGGCCATCAGCACGTGCATGCTAGCTGCCGGTCATGCACGACACCGCGCCGTGCCGGCCATTTTTTGCCTTTACCAAGGAGATCGAGCATGACTGCAACCCGTTCCATCGAATCCCCGGCGTCCGTCGGCAGGCCTGCGCTTGCGCGCAGCGCCTTCGTGTTCATCGAGTTCCAGAACGAATGGCTGGACGCTGCCGGGCCGCTCAACCGCATGATGCAGGACCGGGCCCTGTTCGACGGCGCAGTGGCCAATGCCGCAAGAATCATTGCGCGTGCCAGGGCTCTGAATGCCAACATCGTGCATGCCGGCCTGATGCTGGCTGAAGACCCCGACTACCTGGTTTTCGGCAGGGGCGAAGGCAAGTCGGGTCTCAAGGGGGCGATACCCGGCGCCGCCACCTGGCGCGACGCCGAGCGCGTGCGCTTTCCGGAGCCCTTCACGCCCAGGCGTGGAGAGTTCGTCGTCGCGGGCCGCTCGGGTGCCAGCGTCATCACCAACTCCAACCTGGATCCCTACCTGCGCAACAACGGCATCGACCATTTGTACTTGCTCGGCTTCGCCCTGCACGTCTGCGTCGAATCGACGCTGCGCCATGCACACGATCTCGGCTATGAAGTCACCGTGGTCAGCGATGCTGCCCCCGCTTTCACTGCGCAGCAGCAGGCGCACGTCATCGGGCAGGTCGTGCATCACTTCGGCCGCAGCATGACGACGGATGAACTGCTCGGAGCGCTGGACCATGTTTGAACCAGGCTTCTACGTGACCGCCGAGCTGCGGCTGAAGGATGCTTCCCGGGTCGCAGCGGCGCGACAGGCGCTCGCTGGCCTGGTGCGCAGGACCCTGGCCGAGCCGGGATGCTCGATCTTCACGGTGCATCACGACACGGCGGTGCCGACGCGCTTTCTTCTGTGGGAGCGCTTCGAGGACGAGGCGGCTTTCAAGCGGCATTTCGAGGAGGCGCATACCCTGGCGTATCTGGAAATGGAGCTGACCGAAGTCGTGCGGCATTTCGTCACCGACGTGCTTGGATGATGCCGGCCCGCTGCCCGGCTTGCGATTGAATTGCCGTCGTCGGCATCACATGGAGAACGAGTGGACAGTTGGCATCGTACCGGGTGCAAGGTGGCCGGCTTCTGCCTGTAGTCCGTTTAGGGCCACAATGCACGGCAGAAAAAGGCGGGGTTCATGGATTCGATCTATTTCATGGTGGCGGCAGGGGCCGTGGTGGCAGGCTTCGTGCAAGGCCTGTCGGGTTTTGCCTTCGGCATGGTCTCGATGTCGATCTGGGCCTGGGTGCTGGACCCGCACCTGGCGGCGGTGCTAGCGGTATTCGGCGGACTCACCGGCCAGATCATCGCCGCCGTCACGGTGCGGCGTGGCTTCGATCTGGCCAAGCTGCTGCCCTTCGCGCTGGGCGGGCTTGCGGGCGTGCCGCTGGGGGTGTGGGTGCTGCCGCATCTGGATGTGGCGCTGTTCAAGGCCGTGCTGGGCACGCTGCTGGTGCTCTGGTGCCCGGCCATGCTGATGTCGGCCAAGTTGCCGCGCATCGAGCGCGGCGGGCTGCTGGCCGATGCGTCGGTGGGCATTGCGGGTGGGGTGATGGGCGGCATCGGCGGTTTCACCGGTGTGCTGCCCACGCTGTGGGGCACGCTGCGCGGCTGGCCCAAGGATGAACTGCGCGCCGTGGTCCAGAACTTCAACCTGGCGATGCTCGCCGTGACCATGGGCACTTATCTCGCCACCGGCCTCGTCACGGCGCGCCATCTGCCGTTCTTCGGCATCGTGGCGCTGGCAGTGCTGGTACCGGTGCTGCTGGGCGCGCGGCTGTATGCCGGCATCAGCGAGGAACGTTTCCGCCAGATCGTGCTGGGGCTGCTGACCGCATCCGGCGTGGCGCTGCTGGCGTCGGCCGTGCCGGTGCTGGCGCGGCGCTTGCTGTGAGGCGCTATACTGGCGGGCGGAGATGGCATTCCTCCCTTAACCGCCGCAGCGCGCGGCTGATGATGCCTACGACTGGCCGGACGGGCCGCGTAGGTGTGTGCTGCCTGTCCTGATGACGATCGAATGAAAAGGACGATGCAGCATGTGGAAACCCATCATCGCCATTGCCGTCGGCTCGGTGCTCGGCGGCCTGCTGCGCTGGGGCCTGGGCCTCAAGCTGAACAGCCTGTTCCCCGCGATGCCGCCCGGCACGCTGGCGGCCAATCTGATCGCCGGCTACCTGGTCGGTCTCGCCGTGGCCTTTTTCGCCCAGATGCCCAGCCTGTCGCCGGAATGGCGGCTGCTGATCATCACCGGTTTCTGCGGCGGGCTGTCCACCTTCTCGACCTTCTCGGCCGAGATCGTCCACCTGTTGCAGCGCGGCCTGTATGCAGGGGCGATGGGGGCGGTCGCCATTCACGTCGCCGGTTCGGTGGCGATGACGCTGGCGGGCATCGCCACGGTGGCGTGGCTGCGGGCTTCGTGATGCGGCATCAGCCGGTGCCGGCGGCGCCGGCATCGGGCACCTGCCGTTTCATCGCCAGCGCGAGCGCCGCCACTGCGAGCGCGAGCGGCACGAAGGACACCCACAGCACCGTGTTCCAGCCATAGGCCGACAGCAGGCCGCCCGACGAGAACGAACCCAGCGCCATCAGGCCGAACACGATGAAGTCGTTGAACGACTGCACCCGCGTCTTCTCTTCCGGCCGGTGGCACTCCAGCACCAGCGCGGAAGCGCCGAGGAAGCCGAAGTTCCAGCCCAGGCCCAGCAGGATCAGCGACCACCAGAAATGCACCACCTCCGCGCCCACCAGTCCGGCGGCAGCGGACAGGCCGATGAGCAGCAGGCCCGCCGTCGCCACGCGCCCGGCGCCGAAGCGGCCGATCAGGCTGCCGGTGAAGAAGCTGGGCGCATACATGGCGATGACGTGCCACTGCAGGCCGAGGTTGGCCGATGTCTGGGAATGCCCGTGCATGTGCATCGCCAGCGGCGCGGCCGTCATCAGGAAGTTCATCAGCATGTAGGACACCGCGCCGCAGATCGCCGCGGCGACGAAGCGCGGCTGGCGCGCGATCACGGCGAGCGGACGACCTCCGCCGGCCATTTCGTCTGCTGTCGGCATCGGCAGGCGTACGCCGAGCAGGATGAAGGCCGAGATCGCGGCGACCGCGGCCTGCACCAGATAGGTGGCGGCGAACAGGTGCGGCTGCCACAGGTCCATCGTCCAGGTCACGAGCTGCGGCCCGACCACGCCCGCCGCCACGCCGCCGGCCATCACCAGCGACAGCGCCCGTGCCCGCCGCTGCGGCGCCACGCCGTCGGCGGCAGCGAAGCGGAAGCTCTGTACCACGGCGGCATAGCTGCCGGCGAAGAAGGTGGCGAGGCAGAACAGCCAGAACGATTCGATGACGACCGCCAGCAGCGCCAGCAGTCCGCCCAGCACGCCGGCCGCGGTGCCGACCAGGAAGGCCGCCAGCCGCCCCCGGCGCCGCGCCAGCGACCCCAGCGGCAGGATGCAGGCCGCCATGCCCACGACGAAGATGGATACGGGCAGGGTCGCCAGCATCGGCGACGGCGCCAGCGCGTTGCCGACGATGGCGCCGGTGGCGAAGATCACCACCGCGTTTGCGCCGGCCAGTGCCTGCGCGATGGCAAGCCGCCAGATGTTGCCGCGCTGGGTTTTCTCGGGCAGCAGGTCGGGGGTGGAGTTCATGGTGGCCGTGTGTTCGTTGGTCATTGTTTTTTTGTCGTGCCGTGATGGACCGCCTGTGCTCACATGCGGCTGTCTTGCGGGCCGGCGAGCGCCAGTGCGGCGAATCGCGCCAGCAGGCTGGCTGCTTCGGGCGTCGGATGGGCGGTGGCGCCGGCTGCCGGGATGAGCCGGTCGAGATAGCCCTGCATCGCAGCGGCGGAGAATTCGGGGTGGAATTGTACGCCCCAGGCGCATTTGCCGATGCGGAACGCCTGATGCGGCTCGTGCGTGTTGTGCGCCAGCCGGACGGCGCCGGGTGGCAGTTCCAGCGCCGATTGCCGATGCACCAGCTGGGCAGGGAAGCCTTCGGGCAAGGCCGCGAACAAGGGGTCTTGCCGGGCGGCAGGCGTCAACTCGATGGTGTGGGTGCCGATTTCCAGCCCCGCTGGATGGTCGTCCACCCGCCCGCCCAGTGCATGGGCCAGCAACTGGTGGCCGTAGCAGATGCCGAGCACGGGCACTTCCGCATCCACGCAGGCCTTCAGCCATCGACCCAGCCGTTCGCTCCAGGCGGCCCGCTCGCTCACCATCGCATGCGAGCCGGTGACGACCACGCCGGCGATGCCCGCCGGATTCGGCAGGGTCGGGCTGGTGCGCGCGTCCAGGCAGCGGTGCGGGGTAGATGGTCCCAGTCCGGCGGCGATCCAGTCGCCGAAATCGCCTGCCGAATCCCGGGCGTGACGGATTTCGGCATGGGGTTCGCCGGTGACGGCGATGAGGATGGGCTTCTGCATGGAACCTGATGTATTGAGGAAAGGCATGCCAGCAAGTTTAGCGATCCGGCGGGAAGCCGGTGTCGGCAAGCGACGGCAATTCGGCGCTTCCGACGAGGAAGCCGCAGCAGCCGGAAATGCCAAGGTCGATCCGAGCCTCCATCGTACCGAAATGGCCGTGCCGGGCATGAGTGCGCATGCCGGATGGGCCGATGGCGAGCAGGCGCATCGGCAGGCGGCATGGCTCGTGCTGGCGCGAGGCCACCGGGGGCGGTACTCTCTTGCGCGCCCCGTTCCACGGAGATCCATCGTGACGCACATCCTTCTGCCCGCCTTGCTGCTCGTCGCTTCCGGCTTGTCCCATGCCGGCACCGAGGCGGAAGAACGGCTTGAAGCCCTGGGGGTGCTGATCGAGCATTCAGAGACCGTGGCCTGCGACACCACTTTCATCGGCCACAAGTCCGCCAGGGAACTGCTCAGGAACGTCCACGCCATGGAGCGCGACGAGGAAATCGGCAGCGCCACCTACTACATCCTGTGGGGCGGCGACATGGGCTGCAATCGCGGCGCGGGCACGTCCTCGTGGTTCGTCAGCGAAGTCGGGCGCCATTCGGATTCGAGGCCGTTCATGGTCCGGACCAACCATGTTTTCGGCGAGCAGTTCGCCAGCGAGGTCAACCCGAGGTTCATCAGGGAGCTGAAGAAGACGGGCGACAGGCAGTTCGTCGTCATCTCCTCCGAGCACGCCGAAAGCGATGCCAACAACTTCCCCAGCAAGCGGTATCGCTACACGCTGGAAATGCGGCAAGGGGTCTGGCAGGTGGTCGACAGGAAGTTTCTTGGCAGGAACGAGTATTGATGCTTCACTTCAGTGAGTCGGCTGGTGCCAGTTCCTGAGGTGTGTGCGGCTGGCGCGGTTATTGCATCTGACCGGTACGGTAGCCATCTCTTCCCGGGATGCACCAGCAAGGAGCACGCCAAATGCACGACATTGCCGACGATACCGGCTTGCACAATGACTCGCTCGCGCCCGTTCCCAAGGAGAAGCAGACCTGGGGCTGGTTCGACATCTTCAACATCTGGGCCAACGACATTCAGAGCCTGTTCGGCTATTCGCTGGTGGCCTCGCTGTTCATCGCTTACGGCGTCACCGGCTGGACGGCCTTTGCCGCGCTGATCACGGCCAGCCTGCTGGTCATGGTGCTGGTCAATATTTCCGGCAGGCCCGGAGTCGATCACGGCATTCCGTATCCGGTGCTGGCGCGGGTGAGCCTGGGCGTGGGCGGTTCGCGCCTGCCGTCGGTGCTGCGTGCCACCGTTGCCGTGTTCTGGTACGGCGTGCAGACCTATTTCGCGTCCACGGCGCTGGAGCTGCTGATCATGACGCTGACGGGCGCAGGCTCCGGCGGTGCCGCCTGGTTCGGCCTCACCGCAATCGGCTGGTTCTCCTTCGTCACCGTCTGGGCCTTGCAGATCTGGTTCTTCTCGCGCGGCCTGCGCTGGATCAATCTCTTCCTGAATGTGGCGGGCCCGTTCGTCTACCTGATCATGATCGCCTTGCTGGTGGTGCTGTGGCAGAAGTCCGACGGCCAGCTGCTGAGCGCGGCACAGACCATCTTCGCCCCCGAGAATCCGAGCTTCTCCACGGAAATCAAGGGCTTCATCGCCATCGTCGGCACCATGGTGGCCTACTTCGCGGCGGTGATGATCAATTTCAGCGACTTCTCGCGCTACACCAGGAGCAGGCGCGCGATGGTGCTGGGCAACCTGGCCGGGCTGCCTTTCAACATGATGCTGTTCTCGGGCCTGGCGCTGCTGATCACCGCCGGTGCTGCCGTGGTCTATGGCGAGAGGATCATCAACCCGACCGAAATCGTTGCACGTGCGGACAGCGCCCTGTTCAGCGTGATTGCGGCCATCACCTTCTTCTGCGCCACCGTCAGCATCAACCTCGTGGCGAACTTCATCCCGGCCATCAACGGCATCGCCAACCTGGCGCCGAGCCTGATCAACTCCTACCGTGCCGGCTGGATCACTTCGCTGCTGGCGCTGGTGATCGGCGGTTTCTGGGTGGGCTTCATCAGCACGGTGGGCATCGCCGGCTTCGTCAATACCCTGGGTGCGACGCTGGCCCCGCTGTACGGCATCATGGTGGTCGATTATTACCTGGTGCGCCGCCAGCGCATCGTGCTGGCCGACCTCTACAGCACCGACCCGGCCGGCGCCTACGCCTACCGCAGGGGCTGGAACCAGAAGGCGCTGATCGCCTTTGGTGCTGCCGCGGTCTTCTCGGTGGCCACCGTCTGGATCGATTTCCTCGCTGATCTGTCCGGCTATGCCTGGCTGCTGGGCGCGCTGCTCGGCGGAGTGATCTATGGCTTGCTGGCGCGTGGCATGGTTGCCCGGGAGCTGCCCGAGCCATCCGCGGCCGGCTGAACTTGCGCTGCTTTATGGTGCACTGCCGCACCAGAGTGGTATTTCGAGGCAGCCCAGGGAGGCGTGGAAGCCCCCTGGCGCTGGTGCCCGATCACTGCTTTGCGAGAAAAACCGTCCGTCTGGTTTCATCCTGAACGGCGGGCAGGAAGCCGGCATCGACCGCGACGCTGCAGCCGATGCGAACCTGGGCAGCCGGCGTCAGGATGCCGTGCAAGTCCTCCATGTAGATGGAGGTCTCGTCGGCCGCGTCACGAATTTCTTCCACGTCCTCGGCGCGATACTCGCGCAGCCTTGCTTCGATCACCCATTCGCCGTGCTGGTGGCACAGCACGATCCTCCTGAGCTTGGGAGAAATCGCGCCCAGCAGCCCCTGCATCAGCATGAGCTGCACCCGGTTCCAGTCCTCGTTGGCCGGCATCAGAAGTTCCAGACGAAGCTTTGGCCATTCCCGGCGAGCATCACCGACTTTCGGGAGGCCTTGCAGGCCCAGCGCTGGATCGTTCGGTCGAGCGATGCGCCGGGTTCGAACAGGCAATCCGGGTCGAATACCACGGCGCAGCGCTCTGTCGGTGCCCGTGCCGACTCGTAGCCCAGCCATTGGACCTCGCGCTCCCGGGCCGCGGCGGCCACGGCGTGGGTGGCGCTGTAGTCGCTGCCATGCGTCCATGCGGCGCGCGCCCCTACCCAGGGTTCGGACATCAGGTCGATGGACGTGCCCTCGATCCTGGCCCGGAAGAAACTGTGCTCGGTGAGCAGCACTTCGTCCTGCAGGCCCGTGCTGTCGATGATGAAGCGGTGGCGCCAGTATGCGACCTCGGCGCAGGCGCCGTAGATGCTTTCGGCGCCGTACCACTGGCCTTTCGATCTCGGCGGGCGGAAGCGGCTCGCGTGGGCGGGGTTGTAGCGGAACGGGGTGATCAGCAGGTAATGCTTGGGACGGGCCGTATGCGGCAGCGCCGGCTTGCTGCCTTCCAGCAGCGACTCCAGCAGGCCCTGTTCTTCCGGCGTATCCACCAGGCGCATCGTCGACACCACGTGCTGCGCTTCGACACCGCGCCACGCATGCATGCTGCGCACGGCTATCGAGCCGTCGAACCACTGCGAATCCCAGGCCGTCACGAGGGTGCCCGCATGCCGTCGAGGTAGTTCAGCGCGGCGACCAGCCCTTCGGCCTTCTGGACCAGCTTGCGGGGCTCTCCGCCGAGCGCATCATTGGGGCTGTTCATCCAGGCGAGGCGCTTCCGGTCGTCGGTGCCCACCAGCGCATCCAGCGACCGGTATACGCGTACCAGAAGCAGTGCCAACTCACCCTCTTTCGATTCGGGGTCGATGCGCTTGTCGCCCTTCAGGATGCGTGAGACGGTCGGTTCGCTGACGCCGATGGTACGCGCGAGCGCCGCGCCTGAAAGCCCGAGCAACTGGCCCGCTCTGGCCGTCGCTTTTGCCAGCACTTCACCGGGATCGGCTTTCGTCACGATGCCTTGCTTCATGGCGTTCCCCTTCTGGGACAGCGATTTCCATGGAAATATTATTGATTAGATACCAAATATTTTCACGGAAAATTGAAGCCTTGCAGCCGGTGTGTGCTTCGTGCGAGGAGATGATCCGGCTCGGAAGTGTCCGGAAACGAAAAAAGGAGCCGAAGCTCCTTTTTCTGCAACCCTGCGGCTGCGCCGTACTGGAGCGGGAAACGAGTCTCGAACTCGCGACCTCAACCTTGGCAAGGTTGCGCTCTACCAACTGAGCTATTCCCGCGTAAAACCTCTGGCTTGCCAGGCAGTTGCCTGGTGCCCATGGGCAGGATCGAACTGCCGACCTCTCCCTTACCAAGGGAGTGCTCTACCACTGAGCCACATGGGCAGTTCCCGCCTGCCCCCGGCTCGTTCAGAGCCGGGATTGAAAAGGCCGACCCTTTCGAATCGGCCTTTCATGTTGTCTGGTGGGGGCACAAGGACTCGAACCTTGGACCAATTGATTAAGAGTCAACTGCTCTACCAACTGAGCTATACCCCCGGTGCCTTGCGGCGGATCGGCGTTTCCGTCGATCAAGAGCCGCGAATTATAGAGAGGCTTCCCGCCCGGTGCAACATCCGCGCGGATATTTTTTGCTCAGGCGAGGATGCGGCCCGCGCGCCGCCGCGTACCGACGCCTGCCAGGCCGCCGAGCCCCTGTCCGCCGTGGGCATGGCAGATGGCGCAGGCGAGCGCGTCGGCGGCGTCGGGGCTGGGGCAGGCATCGAGCGCCAGCAAGCGCTGCACCATGTGCTGCACCTGCTCCTTGGCCGCCTTGCCGTAGCCGACCACCGACTGCTTGACCTGCAGCGCGGTGTATTCGGCCACCGGCAGTTCGCAGGACACCGCGCCGCAGATCACCGCGCCGCGCGCCTGGCCCAGCAGCAGCGTGGACTGCGGGTTGACGTTGACGAAGACCTTCTCGACCGCGACGACGTCCGGCTGGTAGGTGGCGATGACCTCGCGCACGCCGTCGAGCAGGGTCTTGAGGCGGCCGGGCAGTTCGCCGTCTTTGGTCTTGATGCAGCCGCTGGCGACGTAGCGCAGCTGGCTGCCGAGCTGGTCCACCAGGCCGAAGCCGGTGATGCGCAGCCCCGGGTCCAGCCCGAGGATGCGGGTTGCGACGCTGCGCGAGGCGGCGGCTTTGCTCAAATCTGCACGGCGGTGCCGCTGACGCACACCATCAGCATGCCGTTGTCCGCGCCCAGCACTTCGTAATCGACGTCGATGCCGATGACCGCGTTGGCGCCGAGTTTCTTCGCCTCCGACTCCATCTCGTTCATCGCGATGCGGCGGGCGTCGGACAGCGTGCGCTCGTAGGCGCCGGCACGGCCGCCGACGACGTTGCGGATCGACGCGAACATGTCCTTGAAGATGTTCGCGCCGATGATGGCTTCGCCATTGACGACACCCAGATACTGGCGCACCGGGCGGTTTTCGAGCGTGGACGTGGTGGTCATCAGCATGATCTGTTCTCCGCTTTGGGGGGAAACCGCATTCTAGCCCTTGCGCGCCAGCCAGACGCCAGCCACCGCCACGGCCATGCCGGCGAGCGCGATGGCGCTCAGCGTCTCGCCGAACATCGCCCAGGCGATCAGCGCGGTGGTCGGCGGCGTGAGATAGAACAGGCTGGCGACGTTGACCGCGCTGCCGCTGCGGATCAGCAGGTTGAGCAGGCTGATCGCGCCGAGCGACAGCACCAGCACCAGCCACAGCAGGGCGAAGATGAATTCGCCGCTCCAGTCGATGGCCATCGTTTCGGTCTGGCTGGCGATCAGCGCGGTGACCGCCAGCGTCGGCACGAACTGCACTACCGAGCCGGTACGCAGGTCGAAGCGCGGGCAGAAGCGCTTCTGGTACAGCGTGCCGGCGGTGATGCCGACCAGCGCTGCCAGCGCCGGTATCAGCATGTGCAGCAGGGCGCCGGGTGCGACGCCGTCCACCGTCGCCTTGCTGCCGACCACCAGGCCGACGCCGGCAAAGCCCAGCGCCAGTCCTGCCCACTGGCGCGGCGACACGCGTTCGCCCAGCAGCAGGCCGGCGCAGGCCGCGGTCAGCAAGGGCTGCATGCCGACCACCAGTGCCGACACGCCGGCCGGCAGGCCGCGGTCGATCGACATGAACACGCCGCCCAGGTACAGCGCATGCACCAGCAGGCCGGTGACGCCGATGTGGAAAGCTTCGGCCGGACTGGAGGGCCAGGGCGCGCGCATGAGCAGCGCCAGCGCCGTCATCAGCGCGATCACCAGTACGTAGCGGGCAGCCAGGAAGGTCAGCGGCTCGGCATAAGGCAGGCCGAACTTGGCGCCGATGAAACCGGTACTCCACAGCAGCACGAACAGCAGCGGCGTCAGGCGCTGAACCCAGGGCGAAGAAAAGGCGGTGGACGGCATGGTCGGAGGGGGAACTGGGGCAGCGGAAAAAGAAAGCGGCGCCGGGCGCCGCTGTCGGGTGTGTGAGGGTCGAAGGCCGCCAGCTTACTCGCCGATCTCCGCCGAGGTATAGACCTCCTGGACGTCGTCGAGGGACTCCAGTGCGTCGAGCAGCTTCTGCATGCGCACGGCCTCGTCGCCGGACAGCTCGATGACGTTCTCCGGCTTCATCGTCACTTCGCCGAATTCGGCGGTGAAACCGGCCTGTTCCAGCGCTTCCTTCACCGTGGTGAACTCCCACGGGCCGGTGATGACTTCGATCGAGCCATCGTCGTTGGTGAGAACGTCCTCGGCGCCGGCGTCGAGCGCCGCTTCCATCAGCGTGTCCTCGTCGGTGCCCGGGGCGAACAGCAACTGGCCGCAGTGTTTGAACTGGAAGGCGACGCAGCCGTCGGTGCCCATGTTGCCGCCGTACTTGGAGAAGGCGTGGCGCACGTCGGCGACGGTGCGGGTCTTGTTGTCGGTCAGGCAGTCGACCATCACCGCCGAGCCGCCGATGCCGTAGCCTTCGTAGCGGGTTTCCTCGTAGCTGACGCCCTCGAGTTCACCGGTGCCTTTCTTGATCGCGTTGTCGATCTTGTCCTTGGGCATGTTGATGCCCTTGGCCTTGTCCACCGCCAGGCGCAGGCGCGGGTTGAAGCTGGGGTCGCCTCCGCCCATCTTGGCGGCGACGGTGATCTCCTTCGCCAGCTTGGAGAACGCGGCGCCGCGCTTCTCGTCCTGGCGCCCCTTGCGGTGCTGAATATTGGCCCACTTCGAATGACCAGCCATAAGACCCTCGATACTGCCGTAAGCGGTTGAAAGTTGCGCAGTATACAACCCGCTGGCGCCCGGCCGCACGCCGCGCATCGCCTGCGCTCGTCGCTGTGCTGTTTCGGCCTGCCATCGGCCGTCGCCGGTGCCGCTGGCGGCCTGATAAACTCGGGCGCGATGCGGGAGCCCCGCCGACCACATGACCACTCCGGAGTGATGCGATGACCGAAGCGCTGCTGATTGCCAAGACCGCCGACAAGGAAATCCATCTGCTGCCGCGCCTGGCCAACCGCCACGGTCTGATCACCGGCGCGACCGGCACCGGCAAGACGGTGACGCTGCAGAAGCTGGCCGAATCCTTCGCTTCCATCGGCGTGCCGGTGTTCATGGCCGACGTCAAGGGCGACCTGTCGGGCATCGGCGCGGCGGGGACCAAATCCGACAAGCTGATGCAGCGCCTGGCCGCGATCGGCATCGACGAATACACGCCGCGCGCCAACACCGTGGTGTTCTGGGACGTGTTCGGCGAGCAGGGCCATCCGGTGCGCGCCACCATCTCCGACATGGGGCCGCTGCTGATCTCGCGCCTGCTGAATCTCAACGACACCCAGACTGGCGTGCTGACGCTGGTGTTCAAGGTCGCCGACGACAACGGCCTGCTGCTGCTCGACCTCAAGGACCTGCGCGCGATGGTGCAGTACGTCGGCGAGAACGCGAAGAGCTTCACCACCGAGTACGGCAACATCTCCACCGCGTCGATCGGCGCCATCCAGCGCAACCTGCTGGCGCTGGAGCAGCAGGGCGGCGACCTGTTCTTCGGCGAGCCGATGCTCGACATCGCCGACCTGATGCAGGCCGATGCCGACGGCCGCGGCGTCATCAACGTGCTCGCCGCCGACCGCCTGTACAACTCGCCCAAGCTGTACTCCACCTTCCTGCTGTGGATGCTGTCCGAACTGTTCGAGCAACTGCCGGAAGTGGGCGACCCCGACAAGCCGAAGATGGTGTTCTTCTTCGACGAAGCCCACCTGCTGTTCAACGATGCGCCCAAGGCGCTGATCGAGAAGATCGAGCAGGTCGTGCGCCTGATCCGCTCCAAGGGCGTCGGCGTCTACTTCGTCACCCAGAACCCGCTCGACGTGCCCGAGACCGTGCTCGGCCAGCTCGGCAACCGCGTCCAGCATGCGCTGCGCGCCTTCACCCCGCGCGACCAGAAGGCGGTGAAGACCGCCGCCGACACCATGCGGCCGAACCCGGCTTTCGACGCCGCGGCGGCGATCACCGAGCTGGGCGTGGGCGAAGCGCTGGTGTCCTTCCTCGACGAAAAGGGCCGGCCGCAGATCACCGAGCGCTGCTTCGTCATCGCACCGGATTCGCGCCTCGGGCCGCTGAGCGAAGCCGAACGCCGGGCGGCGATCACCGGCTCGGTCATCTACGGCCACTATGAGAAGGCGGTCGACCGCGAATCGGCCTACGAAATCCTGCGTGCCCAGGCCGACAGCAAGACCGCGGCGGCACCGGCGAAACCGGGCGCTGCCGGCAGCGACGACAATGGCAACATGCTCAACGACATCCTGTTCGGCTCCACCGGCCCGCGCGGCGGCAAGCGCGACGGCCTGGTGCAGATCGCCGCCAAGACGGTGACCCGCACCGTCGGCAGCAACCTCGGCCGCCAGATCGTGCGCGGCCTGCTCGGCTCGCTGCTCGGCGGCAAGCGCTGATGAGTCCGATTGGCTGAAGATACTGTCATGCCGGCCAAGCTTTCGTAGCGGCTTTAGCCGCGAAAACGGCCGTGTTGCCGCTCTGAGCGTAAAGCCGCTCCGGAAAGCTTATTGCGGCTGGGCGCCCCGGCCTCAGGCCAGATCCAGCCGCTTGCAGATCTCGGTGGTCAGGGCCGCCTGGTTCATGCTGTAGAAGTGCAGGCCGGGCGCGCCGGCGGCGATCAGCTTGCTGCACAGCTCGGTGACCACGTCGAGGCCGAAGGCGCGGATCGAGTCGCTGTCGTCGCCGAAGGCCTCGAACTTGCGGCGCATCCAGCGCGGAATCTCGGCGCCGCAGGCATCGGAGAAGCGTGCCAGCTTGCTGAAGCTGCCGATCGGCATGATGCCGGGCACGATGGGGAGGTCGAGCCCCATCTTGCGGACCTCGTCGACGAAGTGCAGGTAGGCGTCGAAGTTGTAGAAGTACTGCGTGATCGCCGAATTGGCGCCGGCTTCGGCCTTGCGCTTGAAGGCGAGCAGGTCGTCCTTCGGGCTGCGCGCCTGCGGATGCCATTCGGGGTAGGCCGCCACTTCGATCGAGAACCGATCGCCCGTCTCGGCGCGGATGAATTCCACCAGTTCGTTGGCGTAGCGGAACTCGCCGGCATCGCCCACGCCCGAGGGCAGGTCGCCGCGCAGCGCGACGATGCGGCGGATGCCGGCCTCGGCATATTCCTGCAGTATCTCGCGGATGCTGTCGCGGGTCGAGCCGACGCAGGACAGGTGCGGCGCGGCCTCGAAACCGGCGGCGGCGATTTCCTTCACGGTGGCAAACGTGCGTTCGCGGGTGGAGCCGCCGGCGCCGTAGGTGACGGAGAAGAAGGCCGGCTTCAGCGCTGCCAGCCGGTCGCGCGTGGTGCGCAGTTTTTCCGCGCCTTCGGCGGTGGTGGGCGGGAAGAACTCGATCGAGATTTCAGTGTGGTTCATGCTGTGTCGGAATCGGTTTTGCCACCGGATGCACGGATGGCGTGGAAGAAGAATTCGCGGTTGCCGTCGCCGCCGGTGATCGGCGAATCGAACCAGTCGAGCACGATCAGGCCTGCCTCGTGCGCAGCGGTGCGCAGCCTGGCCTCGACCTCGGCATACAGCGCGGTGTCGCGCACGATGCCGCCCTTGCCGAGGCCTTGCGGGCCGACTTCGAACTGCGGCTTCACCAGCGCCAGCACATGGCCGCCCGGGGACAGCAGCGCGGGCCATTGCGGCAGCAGCAGCGTCAGCGAAATGAAACTGGCGTCGCATACCAGCAGGTCGAAACCCTGCGGCGGGAAATGCTCGCCCAGCGCGGCGGCGTCCAGATGGCGGGCGTTGATGCCTTCGAGCGTGACGCAGCGCGGCTCGGCCGCCAGGCGCGGGTGAAGCTGGCCGTGGCCTACTTCGACGCCGACCACCTTCGCTGCACCGGCCTGCAGCAGGCAGTCGCTGAAGCCGCCGGTCGACTGGCCGAGGTCGAGGCAGACCGCGCCATGCACGTCGAGTCCGCTGCGCGCCAGCGCGCCGCCGAGCTTCAGCGCGCCGCGCGAGACGAAGCGGTCGCTGTCGTCCGCTGCCACCGTCAATTGGGCGTCGGGCGGCAGCACCTGCGCCGGCTTGGCCAGCGGCTGGCCTTCATGGCTGACGCGGCCGGCCTCGATCAGTGCCCGCGCGGCGGTGCGCGAAGGCGCAAGCCCCTGCGCCACCAGCAACTGGTCGGCACGCAGCATGCCGTGGCGCTCGACCGGCGCCTTGGCTTCCGCTGCCTGGCGCGGCCGTCCCTGACGGGCATGGAAGGAGTTCATCGACAAGGCTTCGGCTCACCCAAGAAAAGGGTTGAACACAAGCACGCCGTCGTAGTTCTGACCGTGCTTCAGGTCTTCACTGACGACCGTGTGTGCACCCAGACGACGGGCTGCGCACAGGATGGCAGCATCCCAGTGGCTGAGCTGCCAGCGTTCGCGCAAGGCCAGCGCTTCCTGCACCAGTTCCTTGTCCATCGGCTGCACCGGCCGATGAGCGGCAAACTGCTCGACCAGCCGACGTGGTGCATCGGTTGGCAGGCCGTGGCGGGGCTGCCGGGCGTTGGCGTAGAACTCCATCAGCACCTGGGTGGACAGACCCCAATCGGCGCTTGCCACCCATTCCCGCGCCAGCGCTCGCCTGCCGGCATGGTCGGCGGCAAGCGAAGTCGCGTAGATCAGGATGTTGGTGTCCAGGAAGTGGCTCGGCTTCATCGGCGGTAGTCGGCTTGCCGCTCTTGCACGAGGTGGTCGATTTCACGCGTCAGGCCGCGATCGTTGGCCTGCTCGCGGCTCAGCAGCGGAGCATCGCCCCAATGCGTGCCGGCAACGATTCGATCGAGCTTGGCCAGCAGATCATCCGGTGCTTTAGCAAGTGTCGGCTTTGCCCGCAGATTCGTCCCCGCTTCAGGTTGCTGCGTGCTGATCTGGCCACCCTCCGCTGCCAACAAGGTTTCCAGCGTGTGCATCAATTCGCCCTGGATGGAGCGGTGATTACGCGCAGCCAGAGCCCGCAAGCGTGCGGCCAGTTCGTCGGGCACTTGCTTGATCGTCAAGGTTACGGGCATGAGGCTGTCTCCGGTGGTTCCAATATGGTTCCATTATGGCCGGCGAGGATGCTGGCAGCAAGCTGCCCCGCGGGCATTGCCGCGGGGCAGCTCCGGCTCAGTAGCGGTAGTGCTCGGGCTTGTACGGCCCTGCCACCGGCACGCCGATGTAGTCGGCCTGGGCCTGGCTCAGCACGGTCAGCCGGGCGCCGATCTTCTTCAGGTGCAGGCGGGCGACCATTTCGTCGAGCTGCTTGGGCAGCACATAGACGCCGACGGGGTACTCGGCGGTCTTGGCGAACAGCTCGATCTGCGCCAGCGTCTGGTTGGCGAAGGAATTGCTCATGACGAAGCTGGGGTGGCCGGTGGCGCAGCCCAGGTTCACCAGGCGGCCTTCGGCCAGCAGGATGATGCGCTTGCCGTCGGGGAAGATGATGTGGTCGACCTGCGGCTTGATGTTCTCCCACTGGTACTGGCGCAGGCTGGCGACTTCGATCTCGGAGTCGAAGTGGCCGATGTTGCAGACGATGGCGTTGTTCTTCATCGCCTTCATGTGATCGTGGGTGATCACGCCGACGTTGCCGGTGGTGGTGACGAAGATGTCGCCGAGCACGGCGGCTTCTTCCATGGTGACGACGCGGAAGCCTTCCATCGCAGCCTGCAGCGCGCAGATCGGGTCGATCTCGGTGACCCACACGGTGGCGCCGAGGCCGCGCAGCGACTGGGCGCAGCCCTTGCCGACGTCGCCGTAGCCCAGCACCACGCCGATCTTGCCGGCGATCATCACGTCGGTGGCGCGCTTGATGCCGTCGACCAGCGATTCGCGGCAGCCGTACAGGTTGTCGAACTTGGACTTGGTGACCGAATCATTGACGTTGATCGCCGGGAACTTCAGTTCGCCGCGGGCGTGCATTTGGTACAGGCGGTGCACACCGGTGGTGGTTTCCTCGGTGACGCCCTTGATCTGCGCCAGGCGGGTGGAATACCAGCTCGGGTCGGTCTTCAGCTTTTCCTTGATGCTGGCGAACAGCACTTCGGCTTCTTCGCTGTCCGGCTTGTCGAGCACCGACAGGTCCTGCTCGGCGCGCGCGCCCAGGTGCAGCAGCAGCGTGGCGTCGCCGCCGTCGTCGAGGATCATGTTGGAGTAGACGCCCTCATTTCCCTCACTCCCCCATTCGAAGATGCGGTGGGTGTAGTTCCAGTAGTCCTCGAGCGATTCGCCCTTGACCGCGAACACCGGCACGCCCGAGGCGGCGATGGCGGCGGCGGCATGGTCCTGGGTCGAGAAGATGTTGCACGAGGCCCAGCGCACTTCGGCACCGAGCGCGGTCAGCGTCTCGATCAGCACCGCGGTCTGGATCGTCATGTGCAGCGAGCCGGTGATGCGCGCGCCCTTCAGCGGCTGGCTGGCGGCGTAGTCCTCGCGGATCGCCATCAGGCCGGGCATTTCGGTTTCGGCGATGCGGATTTCCTTGCGGCCCCAGTCGGCAAGCGACAGGTCGGCGACGACGAAATCCTTGAAATCAGCCACAGCGTTCATGTGATGCTCCGTGCTATGGCCGGGAGGGAAGGGGCATGGCGTGCGGCTCACCCGGCATCCCGAACCCGGCAGGGTTGAGGGAAGAAACGCCTTCGGACGACACACGAAGGTGTTTCGGGCGAGCGCCGTTCAAACCGCCGCGGCAGCGAGCCGCGGCTTTCCGAGCCTGGGGGCCTGGGCTGGACGGCCCGGCGCCTCGCAGCGCTCCTCGGAACAAGGGCGGCATTATACGGTGCTTGACGTGCGAGTGTGCAGTGCAGTTCGGTTGTCGGGGCTGCTGATGCAGCGGCTGGCCTGATTCGTATGGAAAAATCTTCTGATGACTGGCAGGAAAATATTACATGTCATTGATTTTTATTGAAAATTCGCCTATGGAATCTTTTCAAGACTCTTGAAAAAGGCAAGGCTCCCGATTTCAGCATTCTGCGTGTCGCACCATAAGGATCGACAGGCGTCATGTACCGGATATTGCGCGGGGAGACTCAGGCAAGGCTTGCGAGGTGATCCACCAGCGTTCGCTCGTTGACGAAGCTCAGTTCGTACATCGAGGTGAACGCCCTGGCATTTTCTTCGGGAAGGCCGGCGATGCACATCACGAACTGGTGTCGACCCAGGCCGAGGCGCTTCTTCAGCGCCAGATAACGGTCGATGTCCTGACGGAATTCGCCGGTCTTGCATTCGATGCAGACGGGAACGGGCGTGGGGCCGTCACGCAGCATGAAAACGTCGACTTCGCACGCGTCGCCATTGCCGGGCATCAGCCGCAAGCTGCGGGCGCAGGACACGCGCCAGCGCCGTTCCTTCGCGTGGCGCAGGCAGACCATCAGTGCGTGCCATTCAAGCCAGCGGCCGCTGAAAAAAGCGCGGATCATCGGCGCGGTCTGGAGCACCAGGCGGATGTTATTTTCCTGCTTGTTGTGCAGGCATTTGGCGATGAAGGAGAAGTCGTAGAGCTGCCGGCAGAAGTCGGTGATCGTGCGGGCGTCTTCCGCGGATTGGTCGGTCAGGCTGATCGACGCGCTGGCGTAGCCCTTGTTCTGCGACCAGCGCATGCGTTCGAGCACGTCCTTGAGTACCGGCAGGTTCGCGCCGATGGCTTCGGCCACCTCGTCGTAGAAGCCGCTGGTATCCACGTTGTCCGGTTCGGCTTCGGCCTTGATCTGCCGCTTCTGGAACCAGTCGTAGATCGGCTGGTGTTGCTGATCGCTGGCGAGGGCGGTGGTGTTGGAGAGATCGATGTCGCTGGCCGGCGTGGATGCCGGAGCCGCGGCGGCCACGTCGGGCACGGAAGCTTTCAGGCGCGCGAGTTCGTGTTGAGCGTCGAAGTAGCGGGCGAGCAACTGCTCGACGAAATACAGCGTGGGGTAGATCTTCGCAGGGGCGCCGCATTTCGGGCAGGCGAGGGTCTGCCCTGCCAGCGTGTCTGCCTGCTCGGCCAGCAGGGTGCATTTGTTGCAGCGGAGAAGGGCCATGGCGTGGGACGCGAGCGGATGTCTGATGCCAGAGGAGTATAGGGCGCTGCCGGCCCCGGGGCGGATGGCGGAGAGGGGGCGGTCGTGACGTACTGCCCATGTTCTGTCACCGGGCCGCCGCACCTCGTCCCACGACGGACAAGAAAACGCCCCCGACCGTCTCCGGCGGGGGCGCCCTGTTCGACGCCGCGAAACTTACAACCCGGCGTCGGCCCTCAGCGCGGCGGCCTTGTCGGTCTGCTCCCAGCCGAATTCCGGCTCGTCGCGGCCGAAGTGGCCGTAGGCGGCGGTGCGGGAGTAGATCGGGCGCAGCAGGTCGAGGGTCTGGATGATCGCTTTCGGCCGCAGGTCGAAGTGCCTGCCGACCAGTTCGACGATCTTCTCGTCGGCGATCCTGCCGGTGCCGAAGGTGTTGACCATCAGCGACACCGGGCGGGCGACGCCGATGGCGTAGGCGACCTGCACTTCGCAGCGCTCGGCCAGGCCGGCGGCGACGATGTTCTTCGCCACGTAGCGGCCGGCATAGGCGCCCGAGCGGTCGACCTTGGAGGGATCCTTGCCCGAGAACGCGCCGCCGCCGTGGCGGGCCGCGCCGCCGTAGGTGTCGACGATGATCTTGCGTCCGGTCAGGCCGCAGTCGCCGTGCGGGCCGCCGACGACGAAGCGGCCGGTGGGGTTGACCAGGTAGCGTACGTTGCCCTGGAGCAACTCCTTGGGCAGCACCGGCTTGATGATGAGCTCGACCACCGCCTCGTGGATCTGCGACTGGCTGACGTCGGGGTCGTGCTGGGTCGACACCACCACGGTGTCGATCGCTGCCGGCTTGCCGTCGACGTACTTCACCGTGATCTGGCTCTTGGCGTCCGGCCGCAGCCAGGGCAGGCGGCCGTCCTTGCGCACCTCGGCTTGGCGCTGCATGACACGGTGCGCGTAGTAGATCGGCAGCGGCATCAGGCTGGGGGTTTCGGTGGTGGCGTAGCCGAACATGATGCCCTGGTCGCCGGCGCCCTGGTCGAGCGGGTCGTCGTTGGCATTATCCACGCCCTGGGCAATGTCGAGCGACTGGCGGTTGATCGCCGCCAGCACCGCGCAGCTCTTGTAGTCGAAGCCGATGTCGGAGTTGTCGTAGCCGATGCGGCGGATGACGTCCTGCGCGATCTCGCGGTAGTTGGGGTGGGCGGCAGTGGTGATTTCGCCCGAGATCACGACCAGGCCGGTCGACACCAGGGTTTCGCAGGCGACGCGCGCCTTGGGATCTTCGGCCAGGATGGCGTCGAGCACGCCGTCGGACACCTGGTCAGCGACCTTGTCCGGATGGCCTTCGGAAACGGACTCGGAAGTAAACAGAAATTCAGCCATGTCGTACTGCTCCAGAAACAAAAAAATCCCCGATCAGCCAATGACTTGCGTCTGCGGCCAGCTCCGGGGATTTTGTCGGGCAGCCGACGCTTTAGCAGTATTTCCGCAAGGTCGACCTGTTTCGGGCCTCTTTGCCCGGTCGCTGCGCCCGCCCTGCAAGTTGTCGATTTAACTCGGCGGTGAGCCGCGATTATAGACCGGGATCGCCGGGTATGTAAGCATTCGGCCCTGCGTGCGGTGTGACCGTATGCACACGCCTGGGCGCGAAGCCTTCGCGCCTGCTCCTTCTTCCCTGTTTCCGGATCCGATTCCGACGTGCTGGTCGATCTTTCGTTTCGTCTTCTGTCACGCCTGCCGCTGTCCTGGCTGCACCGCCTGGGCGGCTGGGCTGGCTGGCTGGTCTATCGCACCTCGCCATCCTATGCGCGGCGCCTGCGTGCCAACCTGTTCAATGCGCTCGGCCGCGAGGACGAGACGGTGCTGCGCGCCGCCGTCGCCGAAGCCGGCCGTCAGGCGATGGAGCTGCCGTGGATCTGGCTGCGCCCGGCCGAGGAAGTCGTCGCCAGCGCGGTGCGCACCGAGGGCTGGGAACTGGTCGAGCAGGCACGCGCGGACGGCGCCGGCATCCTGTTCATCACGCCGCACCTGGGCTGCTTCGAGATCACCGCGCAGTGCATCGCGGCGAAGATTCCGATCACCGTGCTCTATCGTCCGCCGCGCAAGTCCGCCTTGCAGCCGTTGATGGAGGCGGGCAGGGCACGCGGCCAGATGCGCACCGCGCCGGCCGACCTGTCGGGCGTGCGCAAGCTGGTGAAGACGCTGCGCAGCCACGAGGCGGTGGGCATGCTGCCCGACCAGGTGCCGGGCGAAGGCGAAGGGGTGTGGGCGCCTTTCTTCGGCAAGCCGGCGTGGACAATGACGCTGGCGGCGCGGCTGGCGGCGGTGAAGGGGGTGCGCGTGATCTATACCTGGGCCGAGCGCCTGCCGCGTGGTCAAGGCTACCTGTTCCGCCTGCAGGCACCAACCGAGGCGCTGACCGGCGACCCGGATACGGACGCGGCGATCATCAACCGTGAAGTCGAGCGCATCATCCTGCAATGCCCGCAGCAGTATCTGTGGGGCTACAACCGCTACAAGCAGCCACGGAGCGGCGAAGGGGACGGCGGTAAGCGGGAAGCCGGCGAGGAGGAAGCATGAGCCGGCTCGCCATCGGCCTGTTCTGGCTGCTGCACTGGCTGCCGCTGTCGCTGCTGTCGCGCATCGGCGAAGCCTTCGGCCTGCTGCTCTACGTGGTGGTGGCGCCGCGGCGCAAGGTGGTGCTGACCAACCTGCGGCTGTGCTTACCCGAGCTGTCCGACGGCGAACGCCGCGCGTTGGCGCGGCGCCACTTCGCCGTCAATGGCCGCAGCGTGCTCGAACGCGGCCTGGCGTGGTGGGCCAGCCCCGAGCGCCTGCGCCGGCTGGTCCGTATCGACGGGCTGGAGCGCCTGCAGGCGCTGAAGGACGCCGGCAAGCCGGTGATCCTGCTGACGCCGCATTTCGTCGGCCTCGACATGGCGGGCACGCGGCTGTCGATGGAAGGCGACTTCGTCAGCGTCTATGCGCCGCAGAAGAACAAGGTCTTCGACCACTGGCTGCATCACGGCCGCAGCCGCTTCAACGACCAGTTGCTGCTCGCCCGCACCGATGGTGTGCGCGCCACCGTGAAGGCGATGAAATCCGGCCGGCCGCTGTACTACCTGCCGGATCTCGACTACGGCCGCAAGGAGTCGATCTTCGTGCCTTTCTTCGGCGTCCCGGCAGCCACCATCACCGGCCTGCCGCGGCTGGCGCGGCTGGCGGGCGCGGCCGTGATGCCGAGCGTGGTGCGCATGCTGCCCGGCGGCGCCGGCTACGTGCTGGAACTGGGCGAACCCTGGGCGGACTATCCCTCGGACGACGTCGAGGCCGATACCCGGCGCATGAACAGCTGGCTCGAAGGCGTGGTGCGCACCATGCCCGAGCAGTACTACTGGGTCCATCGCCGCTTCAAGACCCGGCCCGAAGGCGAGCCGCGCATCTACTGACACATCGCCGGTGGACGCTGAGCGGCGGGCTGGAGGACAATCGCCGCTCGCGGATGCCCTCCGCCCCTTGACCTTTTTCCCTTCTGGATTGCGATGAAGCTGCGTTTCACCAAGATGCACGGGCTCGGCAACGATTTCGTCGTCATCGACGCGACGCGTGCGCCGGTCGAGCTGACGCCGGCCCGCGTCAGGGCGATTGCCGACCGCCATTTCGGCGTCGGCTGCGACCAGTTGCTGGTGGTCGAGCCCGCAACGCAGCCGGGCGTCGATTTCCGCTACCGCATCTTCAATGCCGACGGCGGCGAAGTCGAGCAGTGCGGCAACGGCGCACGCTGCTTCGTCCGCTTCGTGCACGACAAGGGCCTCAGCGACAAGCGCGAGATCCGCGTCGAGACGCGCTCGGGCATCATTGCCCCGTGCCTGCGCGAAGACGGCCTGGTCACCGTCGATATGGGCGTGCCCGAGCTGGTGCCGGCCCGGATTCCCTTCCTGTCCGATTCCGACGCGGTCGTGCAGCCGCTGCCGGTGGGCGAGGTCACGGTGGCGATCACCGCGGTGTCGATGGGCAACCCGCACGCGGTACAGGTCGTCGCCGACGTCGATGCCGCGCCGGTGGTCGAACAGGGGGCGCTGATCGAGCGCCACGAGCGCTTCCCGGCGCGGGTCAATGCCGGCTTCATGCAGGTGCTCGAGCCGCATCGCGTGCGCCTGCGCGTGTTCGAGCGCGGTGCCGGCGAAACCCTGGCCTGCGGTACCGGGGCCTGCGCGGCGGTGGTCGCCGGCCTGCTGCGCGGCCTGCTCGAGTCGCCGGTGCGGGTCGAGACCCGGGGCGGCGAGCTCGAGATCGCCTGGGCCGGACCGGACACGCCGGTACTGATGACCGGACCCGCGGTGAGCGTTTTCGAAGGCGAGATGGAGCTGGACTGAGGGAGCCGGCGCCCCCGGCCGGGCGCTCCCGACTGCAGGCGTGGCCGAAGGCTCGCCATGGTTTGCCGAATCCTTGATGCCGGGCGGCTCGTACGCCCGGCCGGAGTGATGGACATGAATGCTGACGACGTCGCCCGTTATCTGCGCGACAACCCCGATTTCCTCGCCCAGCACGGCGAGCTGTTCACCCGGCTCACCGTGCCGCATCCGCAGCACGGCGGCCAGGCCATTTCGCTTGCCGAGCGCCAGTTGCACGCACTGCGCGACAAGATCCGCCAGCTCGAACAGAAGCTCGCCGAACTGATCCGTTTCGGCGAGGAAAACGACGATATCAGCGCCAAGGTGCATCGCCTTGCCCTTGCCCTGATGGAGGCCGGCAGTACGGATGGCGTTCGCCGCGTGCTGGTCGGCAGCCTGCAGGAAGACTTTTCGGTGCCGCACGTCGCACTCGAGACCTGGGGCCTGGACGGTGATGCTTCCAGTCTCGGCGAACCGCTGCGCCGCCAGCTCGACGCCCTGCGCAATCCTTATTGCGGCGCGCCCGAGAACATGGAATTGCTGGCCTGCTTCGGCGAAGTCGCGCCGCATGTGCGTTCGGTCGCGCTGATCCCGCTGCGGCGTGGGGGCGCCGCTTTCGGCGTGCTCGCGCTGGGCAGCGCCGAAGCCGAGCGTTTTTATGCCGACATGGGCACGCTTTACCTGAGCCGTCTCGGCGATCTGGCGGCTGCCGCCTTGTTGGCCGGGCGCGCCTGACCAGGCCGGCAAGGCGGCAAGATGGCCGACGGGCGCCAGGATGCGAGTGAGGAGGCCGGGCCAGTAGAGGTTTGCGTGCTGCTGCCGCCCGAAGTGGAAGCCTGGCTGGACTGGCTTGCCAGCCAGCGCCGCGCGGCGCCGCTGACGCTGCGGGCCTATCGCCGCGATCTGCAGACCTTGCTGCGCCTCGCCGACGGCAGGGAAGCGACCGCGCTTGCTCCGCACGACATCCGGCGCTTCGTCGCCCGCCTGCATGGCGAAGGGCTGACGGGGCGCTCGATTGCGCGCCATCTCAGCGCCTGGCGCGGCTTCTATCGCTGGCTCGTCCGCCGCCAGGGGCTGGCGGCCAATCCGGTGGACGGCATCCAGGCACCGAAATCGGCTGCCACCCTGCCACGCGCGTTGTCTCCCGACCAGGCGCAGGCCCTGCTCGACGGCGAGGCGGGCGATGGCGTGCTCGACATCCGTGATCAGGCGATGTTCGAGCTGTTCTACTCGTCCGGCCTGCGGCTTGCCGAACTGGCGTCGCTCGATGTCGGGGGTGGGCTGGATCTTGCCGAGGCCATGGTTACCGTGACCGGCAAGCGCCAGCGCCAGCGCAGCGTGCCGGTGGGAGGCAGGGCGCTGGAAGCCTTGCGCGCCTGGCTGGCGGTGCGGGATTCCGTCGCCCCGCGGCACGAGCGTGCCGTCTTCGTTTCGCGCACGGGCTCGCGCTTGTCGCCGGGCGGCATCCGCAGCCGCCTTTCAGAGCGGGCCAGACAGAGCGGCCTGGGCGTGCATGTCCATCCGCACATGCTCCGGCACAGCTTCGCCAGCCACTTGCTGCAATCGAGTGGGGACCTGCGGGCTGTCCAGGAATTGCTCGGCCACGCCAGCATTCGGAGCACACAGGTCTATACTCACCTTGACTTCCAGCATCTTGCACAGGTCTACGACAAGGCTCATCCGCGCGCACGCAAATAAACGGACATAGGTGCCAGTTTTTGCCCATTTACCCAAATTGGGGACTTTTGAATATGTTGCTGGCAAAGCGCTGGGTTATGCTCCACCGGTTACTATAAGAACGGTATACAGCCAATCTGGAGAAGTCCGTTGGCTCAGGAGTTCATGTCAAACAAAGCCGTCCCCAGGGGGTTCCTCATCCGGGAAGGTGTGGCCGATGCTGAGAAGCCGACCTTGGAATCTTCGCTCTGCGCAACACGCGCCGTGGCGCTGCTGCTCGTCCGTCACCAGATCCGTAACTTGCGCCGCTGGTTCGAGGAATTCGATCGCGACATCCTGCTGCCGATACTGTTGGGCGAAATTGCCTTGCATAATATAGGGATATTGGAGCACGACAGCAAGTGGGTCGACGAAATGTCCGAGGCATCTTCGAGCCATGCGTCCGACTCGTTCTGGTTCGACGGCTGCCGCATGCGCCCGTGCAACGCCTATTCTATTGCGGCGGCGACCGATCTGCCGCGCGAGACGGTGAGAAGGAAGATTGGCCGCCTGGTCGAACTGGGGTGGATCGAGCGCCAGGAGAATGGCCACCTGTTCATCACCCAGGCTGCCATCAAGCATTTCGGCTCGCTTCTCAGTTCGCGTGAACTGGTCGAACTGATGGATGCCGCCGACCGCGCCCGCAAGTTGATGCCCACATACGGTGGGGTGCGCAAGGCTGCGCAGGGAAAGGCGGCAGGCGTCGGCGCCGATGCCTGAGCTTGCCGAGGATGGGACGGCGCGCGTGCGTGTACGCCTCGATCACGGTGCGGTCACGGCGGCAGGCGCGCGGTAGTCCGGATTGGCGCCGGGTTCTGCGTTCCAGAGCGCGCTGCCGATCAGCGCCACTGCAAGCAGCAGTACGGCTGAATAGCGGCGCTGCTGCGCCGCTGTACTGGCCGGCCTGCGTTTTGCGCCGTGGTAATACATGGTCCGCAGGTACTGCCCGCCTGCGGCAGCGAGAGCCAGCAGGCCGGCGCCGAGCAGGCGCGAGGATGCTGCGTCGAACTGCAGGCCGATGGCGGGGTCGCGGCCGGGCATGAAGAAGGCTGGCGCCTGCGTCAGCAGGAACAGGCCGCCGAGCAGGCACAGCATGAACATCACCACCTGCAGCGAGCGCATGCCGGATGCCGCTCAGGCGTCGAACAGATCGCTGCCGATGCGCGGCGGCGCTAGGCCGAAATGCTGCCAGATCGAATGCGTTGCCATGCGCCCGCGCGGCGTGCGCTGCAGATAGCCCTGCTGGATCAGGTAGGGTTCGATGACGTCCTCGATGGTGTCGGTGGATTCGCCGATCGCGGCGGCGATGTTGTCGAGGCCGACCGGGCCGCCGCCGAATTTCTCCAGCATCGCCGACAGCAGCTTGCGGTCCATCAGATCGAGCCCGAGGGCGTCGACGTCCAGCATGCCCAGCGCGGCGTCGGCCACCCCGGCGCTGATGTGGCCGCTTGCCTTCACTTCGGCATAGTCGCGCACGCGGCGCAGCAGCCGGTTGGCGATGCGCGGCGTGCCGCGCGCGCGGCGGGCGATCTCCAGCGCGCCCGGGTCGTCGATCTCGACGTTGAGCAGCCGTGCCGAGCGGCCGACGATGAAGCCGAGCTCCTCCGCCGTGTAGAACTCCAGCCGCGACACGATGCCGAAGCGGTCGCGCAGCGGGTTGGTCAGCATGCCGGCGCGAGTGGTGGCGCCGACCAGGGTGAAGGGCGGCAGGTCGAGTTTGACCGAGCGCGCCGCCGGCCCTTCGCCGATCATGATGTCGATCTGGAAGTCTTCCAGTGCGGGGTAGAGGATTTCCTCGACGACCGGCGACAGGCGGTGGATTTCGTCGATGAACAGTACGTCGTGCGGTTCGAGATTGGTCAGCAGTGCGGCCAGGTCGCCGGCGCGTTCCAGCACCGGGCCGGACGTCTGGCGCAGGTTGACGCCCATCTCGGCGGCGACGATGTGGGCCAGCGTGGTCTTGCCCAGGCCGGGCGGGCCGAACAGCAGTACGTGGTCCAGCGCCTCGCCGCGGCGGCGCGCGGCCTGGATGAAGATTTCGAGCTGTTCGCGGATCTTGGCCTGGCCCACGTATTCGGCCAGCCGCTTGGGCCGCAGCGCGCGCTCGACCGCATCTTCCTGGCGGTCGGCGGGCTGGGCGGAGATCAGGCGCTCGGGGCTGCCGGCGCGCAGTTTGTCGGTCTCGATCATGGTGCGCAGTTTAGCCGATGGCCGGCGACAGAAAACGAAACGGGGAGCCGAAGCTCCCCGTTGCTGCAGCCGCGAATGAGGCGGCGCTTAGCGGCGGCGGCGGCGAATGGCGCCCAGACCGGCGAGGCCGATGCCGAGCAGCGCCAGTGCGCCGGGTTCGGGTACGTCGATCGTCACCCTTTCCGAAGTGATCTTGAAGGCGAATTGGGCTTCGGTGGCCTCTCGCTCAGGCGTCATGAAGCCGGTGCAGGGTGTAGGCGAGCCAGCGGCGACACAAGCAGCACCTGGCAGTGCGGCCAGTTTCTGACTTGCCTCAAAAATGGAGGCGTAGTAGGTGTAGCCGTCGTATTCGAACTCATGGTTGAGCGCACCATCGCCGAGCACGAAAGCGTCGTCGCAGACCGTGACGCTTGTCGGCAGACAGGTGCCGGCAGTGTTGGTGGTTTCGACAAAGTAGATATCGAATACATTGAGAAAATCAACTACAAGGGTGGCGCCATCATAGAGCTTGACGTCGGCAATGAGTTGAGCGGTCTTCAGGGTACCGTAAGTGGACGACAGCGGATTGTTGTAATGAGTGATGGTGTTGGTCAGTGCCATTGCGCCATCGGAAGTCACCGAACCAGTTGCCGGCGAGCTGCCGATCGCGACGCCGCTACGGCCGCCGTCAGGGTTGGTGTTGCCGCCGGGCTGGCCCCAGCTAATGCTTGCGGCATTGTAGAGCTGCGATCCGTTCGTGTTCGTGAAGGTGGGGATTGCGGCGCCGTTTGAACCGGTGCCCCAAGACAGCGAAACTGCATAGTTCCAGGTGACCGGCGCCGCGTACGAAGCGGATGCAGTCAGGGCCAGCGCGCAGGCGGTGACGAGGTGGCGGATTTTATGTGTGCGCATGATGTGCTCCTCCAAGAAAGGTTGCGAGGTCATCAAGCACAGCCCGTGCCAATTTTCTTGTTATTGAATTTATTAAGCAAATCTGCCGATTTATTTTTATGTGTAAAATTTGTCGACATTAGTGAATTTATTGTTTTAAACAACTTCAGCTTTTTGATAAGTGGCGCAGTGCCAATCGGATGCCCTCCGACACTCCGATGTCTTCGTCCAGGTTTTTCATCGCCCCCAGTGCCTCGCGTTCGTTGTAACCCAGCGCCAGCAGCGCATTGAGGATATCGCTGCGGGCATCGGGCAGGGCGCTCGGCGCGGCGGCGAGCTTGGTGCCGGCCAAGTTCGGCAGCGCCTTGCCGAGCTTGTCGCGCAACTCCAGCAGCAGGCGTTCGGCGGTCTTCTTGCCGATACCGGGGATCTTCACCAGGCGGCCGCTTTCCTGCAGCGCGACCGCTTGCGCGAGGTCGTTCACCGACAGCCCCGACAGCACCGCCAGGGCCATGCGCGCGCCGATGCCGGACACTTTCAGCAACTGGCGAAAGGTGGTGCGTTCCTCATCGGTGGCGAAGCCGAACAGAAAATGGCCGTCCTCGCGCACCACGTGGTGCGTATGCAGGCTGACCTGGGCACCGGTGGCCGGCAGGCCGTAGAAGGTGCTCATCGGCACGTCGATCTCGTAGCCGACGCCATGCACGTCGACGAGGATCTGGGGCGGGTTCTTTTCGAGCAGGGTGCCGGTGATGCGTCCGATCATGATCGTGGTTCCGGGCGGGACGGATGGGGATGCGCAAGTCTACCAGCGGCGCCTTCCGGCGCCTGCTTCCACGAGTGAAAATTCATACAGTCCGATTCGCCGGGTTCAGGCACGAGGTTCAGCGGCCCTCGCGGGGATTTTCCTTCTGCCGGCCAGTGCGCTCGGGCTAGAATCTGGCCCGTTCGCGCGATTGCGCCTTGCCCGCGCCGGTTTTCCGCGCGGATCTGGCGTAACGCCGCCCTGCCGAAACGATCGAGGAGACTCTCCCATGCCGCAGATGAAGTTCCTGGCCGCCACCCTGGCGCTGTGCGCTGCTGCTTCCGTCCACGCCGCCGACATCAAGGTCGGCATCGCGCTGGACATTTCCGGCCCCTTCTCGGCGCTGGGCGCGGAAGCGCGCGATGGCTTCGAGCTGGCCATCGAGAAGCTCGGCGGCAAACTCGGCGGCCAGCCGGCGGAATTCCTGCGCACCGATTTCGGCGGCAGCCCCGAGCAGGCCAACCAGCTCGTCGCCCGCTACCTGCAGCGTGAAAAGATCGACTTCTTCACCGGCCCGATCGGTTCGAACGCCGCGCTGGCGGTCGGCCCGGCGCTGTTCGCCGCCAGGGTGCCCTACCTGTCGAGCAACCCCGGCCCCAGCGTTTACGCCGGCGACAAGTGCAATCCTTATTTCTTTGCCCAGTACCAGAACGACACCTATGACGAGGCCGCCGGCAAGGTCGCCAACGAAAAGGGCTACAAGAACGTCGTACTGATCGCGCCCAACTACCCGGCGGGCAAGGATCACCTGAATGGCTTCAAGCGTTTGTACAAGGGCGCGGTGAAGGACGAGATCTACACCAAGCTCGGCCAGATCGACTACGCTCCGGAAATCGCCCAGATCCGCGCCGCCAAGCCCGACGCGGTGTTCTTCTTCCTGCCGGGCGCAATGGGCATCAACTTCGTCAAGCAGTTCGTCGGCGGCGGCCTGAAGGACGTGCCGCTGATCGCACCGGGCTTCTCCGCCGACGAGGACGTGATCCAGGCCGTCGGCGAGCCGATGCTCGGCGTGCTCAATACCGCGCACTGGACGCACGATCTGGACGTGCCCGCCAACGCCGAATTCGTCGCCGCCTTCCGCCAGAAGTACGACGGCCGCTACCCCTCGGTGTATGCGGCGATGGCCTACGACACGCTGATGGCGATGGATGCCGCGGTGCGCGACGTCGGCGGCAGCGTGGGCGACCGCGAAGCGGTGCTGAAAGCACTGAAGAATCCGAGCTTCAAGTCGGTGCGTGGCGACTTCACGTATGGCGTCAACAACTATCCGGTGCAGAACTACTACCTGCGCGAAGTCGGCAAGGACGCCGACGGCCGCCTGACCAACAAGCTGGTCGGCATCACGCTGGAAAACCACCAGGACGCCTACGTCGGCGCCTGCAGGATGTAAGTTCCACCGCCTGCCGTACCGCGTGTGCCGCGGCGCGAGCCTGCAGCATGCCCGGCCCTTATTCCGAACACGCCCGCCCGCTGCATGCCGGGCGGCCACGAAGCAGGCCGCGATCTGCATTTCAGCCCGGTTCACCTCAGATGGATGCCATCTTCGTTTTCGAGCAACTGCTCAACGGCCTCGGCTACGGCCTGATGCTGTTCCTGATCGCCGCCGGCCTGACGCTGGTGTTCGGCATCATGGACACCATGAACCTCGCCCACGGTTCGCTGTACATGGCCGGCGCCTATGTCGCCGCGCGCGTGCATGAAGCCAGCGCTTCGTTCGCGCTCGCGGTGCTGGCCGCCGTGCTGGTCACCGTGGCGGTCGCGGCCTTGCTCGAAGTGCTGGTGATTCGCCGCCTGTACCGGCGCGATCATCTGGTGCAGGTGCTGGCCACCTTCGGCATCATCCTGATCGCCGACGACGCGGTGAAGGCGATCTGGGGCGTGGCGCCGCTGATGGCGTCGACGCCGGCGGCGCTCGCCGGGCCGGTGCAGCTGGCCGAAGGCTTGCCTTACCCGTCCTATCGCCTGCTGCTGATTGCTGCCGGCCTGCTGGTCGCGCTCGGGCTCTACCTGCTGGTCAACAAGACGCGCATCGGCATGCTGGTGCGCGCCGGTGCTTCGAACCGCCAGATGGCCGAGTTCATGGGCGTGCGCGTGGGCACGGTGTTCGCCTTCGTGTTCGCGCTCGGCGCCGGACTGGCGGCGCTGGCCGGCGCGTTGATGGCGCCGATCAGCTCGGTGCAGATCGGCATGGGCGAGGCGATCCTGATCCCGGCGCTGGTGGTCATCGTCATCGGCGGCATCGGCTCGATCCGCGGCGCCTTCGTCGCCGCGCTGCTGGTCGGCCTGGTCGATACCGCCGGGCGCGCCTTCCTGCCGCTGGCGCTGCGCGCGGTGCTGCCGCCTTCGGTGGCGGCGGACCTGGGGCCGGCGCTGGCCGGCATCGCCATGTACGTGCTGATGGCCGCCGTGCTGACGCTGAAGCCCGCCGGCCTGTTCCCGGCCCGGGCATGAGGCGGACAGCGTGAATCGCCCCGCTTCCGATTCGTCGCGCGTGGCCGCCACCACAGGTGCTGCCGCCGTGGCCGAACATCCACATCAGCCTTTCGCCGTGCGCTTCCCGGGCTTCGCCCGCCGCCTGCCCTGGCTGGTGCTGGCGATCCTGGCGCTGTTCCCGCTGCTGGCGCCGACTTTCGGGCTGGAATACTACGTCGGCTTCGTGCGCCGGCTGCTGATCGTCGCCATTGCCGCCAGCAGCCTCAACTTCATTCTCGGCTACGGCGGCATGGCCGCGCTCGGGCATGCCGGCTTCATCGGCGTCGGTGCATACACCGTGGTCGCGCTGGTCGAGGCCGGCTTCTCGTCCGCCTGGCTGGCCTGGGGCGGCGCGCTGGTCGTCGCCGGCCTGTCCGCCGCCCTGATCGGTGCGGTGTCGCTGCGCACGCGCGGGGTGTATTTCATCATGATCACGCTGGCCTTCGCCCAGATGCTGTACTACCTGGCGGTGTCGCTGCGCACCTATGGCGGCGACGACGGCTACGGGTTGTACACCCCGCTGGAAATGGGCGTCTGGCTGGACGGTGTGCATCCGGACGTCTTCTACTGGGTGGTGCTGGTCATCGCCGCGCTGGTGTTCGCGTGCTTCAGCCGCGTCGCCCATTCGCGCTACGGCCATGCGCTGCGCGGCATCCGCGACAACGAGACGCGCATGGTCGCGCTCGGCTACCCGGTGTATCGGCTCAAGCTCGCCGGCTTCATCGCCGCCGGCGCGGTGGCCGGGCTGGCCGGCGGCCTGCTCGCCAGCCACAACGCCTTCGTCAGCCCGGCGATGATGCACTGGACGCAGTCGGCATTGCTGCTGGTGATGGTGATGCTCGGCGGCCTCGGCCGGCGCTGGGGGGCGCCGCTCGGCGTGGCGCTGTGGCTGGTGCTGGAAGAAACGCTGAAGATGCACACCGACTATTGGCACTGGCCGCTCGGCGTGCTGCTGCTGCTCGCCGTGTTCCATGCGCCGCAGGGCCTGGCGGCGCTGTCCGAGCGCCGGGAGGGCGGCCGATGAGCCTGTTCGTGGCCGAAGGCCTGGTCAAGCGTTTCGGCGGCCTGCTCGCCACCGACCATGTCGACCTGGCGGTCGAGCGCGGCGAGATCCACGCCCTGATCGGCCCCAACGGCGCCGGCAAGTCGACCCTGGTCAATCTGATCTCCGGCCTGCTGCCGGCCGACGCCGGCCGCATCGTGCTCGACGGCGTCGACCTGACCGCGCTGGCGCCGCACCAGCGCGTGCACCACGGCCTGGCGCGCTGCTTCCAGATCACCAGCGTGTTCCGCAACGACTCGGTGCGCGACAACCTGCTGCTGGCCGTGCAGGCCCAGGCTGGCTCCAGCTTCCGCTGCCTGCGGCGGCGCGAAGCCGAGACCGCCCTGATGGATGCGGCGTTGGCACTGGCCGACAGGACCGGCCTCGCTGCGGTGCTCGAGCGCCCCGCCGGCGTGCTGCCGCACGGCATGCAGAAGCGGCTCGACCTCGCCCTGGCGCTGGCCGCGCACCCCCGGCTGCTGCTGCTCGACGAGCCGATGGCCGGCATGGGGCCGGAGGACTCCGTGCAGATGATCGAACTGATCGGCCGCCTGCGCAGCGAAACGGCGATCCTGCTGATCGAGCACGACATGGACGCGGTGTTCCGGCTTGCCGACCGCATTTCGGTGCTGGTCTATGGCCGGGTACTGACCTCGGGCGACGCCGCGCACGTCAAGGGCCATGCCGAAGTGCAGTCGGTCTATCTCGGCACGGAGGCGCACGCATGAGCGTTCTCGCCCGGCCGTCCGAAGGGTGCGCTCTTCCTCCCGTGGAGAGGATGTCGCGTAGCGACGGGAGGATAGTGTAGTGAACACGCCGTTGTTGAGCAGTCGCGGCCTCGAGGCCGGCTACGGTGCCAGCCAGGTGCTGTTTGGGCTGGACTTCGACATCCGCCCGGGCGAAGTCGTTGCCCTGATGGGCCGCAACGGCATGGGCAAGAGCACCACGATCAAGACTCTGGTCGGCGGCCTGCGCCCGCGGCGCGGCGAGATCCTGTTCGACGGCCAGCCCATCCATGCCGCACGCGCCGACCACATCGCCCGCCTCGGCGTCGCGATCGTGCCCGAAGGCCGCCAGTGCTTTCCGAACCTGAGCGTGCGCGAACACCTCGTCGCCTTCGCCGACCGCCGCAACGGTGCAGCCGAGCCCTGGACGCTGGATCGCCTGTACGCGCTGTTCCCGCGCCTGGCCGAGCGCGCCGACCACATGGGCAACCAGCTTTCCGGCGGGGAACAGCAGATGCTGGCGATTGCCCGTGCGCTATCGACGAATCCGCGCCTGCTGATCCTGGATGAAGCCACCGAAGGCCTGGCGCCGGTGATCCGCGACGAAATCTGGCGCTGCCTGGCCTTGCTGAAGGCCCAGGGCCAGACAACATTGGTGGTCGACAAATACGTCGAAAAGCTGCTGCTGCTCGCCGACCGAAACCTGATCCTGGAGCGCGGCCGCATCGTCTGGCAAGGCAGCTCGGCCGAACTGGATGTGCAGCGGGAATTGTGGAGCCGTTATCTGGGGGTGTGAGCGGCGGAAGAAGGTCTGACGCTGTGCTTAGTGTTCGCCGAAGACGTCTTCCAGCGTTTGCGCATCCAGGATGCTGTCCGCCCAGCGCTCGAGATTGGCGCGAGTGGCACGCTGCAGCCGTTCGGAGGTCTGGCGGTCGAGCGGGCCGAAGCGGCGGGAAAGCTGGCGGGTCAGCAACTCACGCTCACCGTCCTCACGACCTTGCAACAAGCCTTGCTGTATTCCGGCATGGCGGGCGCGTTCGCTCGCACGTTCGCTCCAAGTCTGCATTTCCTCGTTCTCCTGCGGGTAGCGTTGTTCGTACAGCCGCCGTTCATTATCGTCAAGGGGGCTGTAGATGTCGATGAAGTCCATGTATTTGATACGTTTTTCGATGCTCGGTTCGAGTCCGATCAGGCCACGTACGGCTTGCGCGTAGATTTCCAGTTTTCGCTCGCGCGGCCAGCGCATGTTGGGTAGATTGAGCCGGGCGACGAGGTTGGAGCTATCCAGCCAGGCGTCGGCGGGCGTATCGGCGAGGATGCAGGCGAGATAGTCAAAGCGCAGATAGATGTGGCGTTCGCTGCCCAAATCCAAGTGGCGTCGCACGCGCTCGCTGCCACGCAGGAAAATCACCACCGGCACCACGCGATCGGTTTCCATCAGCTCGGCCAGTGTGGCGTAGTAGGACACAAGACGATGGATCGAAAACCTCCCCGGTGTGCTTTCTTCTTCCAGCACGAACAGCAGCGCTTCGCGCCGGCCGTCGGGCCATTCGGCCAGCAGTGGTACATCGAGCTCGTGAAAGCGATCGCCGAGCCGATCCTTCAATTGCTCCTGCCGGATCGGGGTGATGCGCACCGCGTCATCCAGATCGCGGGCTTCGTCGGGTGCGAAGAAGGCCAACGCCTGCCGAGGGTAGTCGAGGATCAGGTTCTTGAAGTTCTGGTCGTGGCTCGGCGCAGGCATTGCACAATCCCGATTTCATGATGAATGGGATTATATGCCGGATGATTTGTCCGGATTGCTTGTGCCTTCTTCAAGCGAAAGCCAGCGCTCCGGCCAGAATCAGGCCATGCAGGTTGGCCGCAAGAATGGTGCGCTTGATCGCCGGGCCGAGTTCGGCGGGCTCTTCGGCGTGCTGCAGCAGTTCGCGGCCGGCGGAGAAGGACAGCACCAGCGTCATTGCGGCGGCGGCGGTCTTTTGCGGCAGGGTGCCGTTGCTGCTCATGCCGATCAGCCACCCGTAGGCGACGATGGCGATCAGCAGGTAGCCCCATTTCGCCGCCTGCGGGCCGAGTTTCACCACCAGGGTGTTCTTGCCCGCCGCGGTGTCGCCGGCGTGGTCGGGGAACTGGTTGATGAACAACAGATTGGCGACCAGCAGCGCATACGACAGGCCGGCGGCGGCGGGAAATGCGGCGAAACTGCCGCGCTGCACGTAGTCGGTGCCGACCACCACCAGCAGCCAGCCGGCGGCGATTGCCAGTTCGCCGAGTCCGCGGCTCATCAGCTTCAGCGGCGGCGCGGAATAGGCCCAGCCGGCGAACAACCCGCCGGCGCCGATCAGCAGCAGGCCCGGCCCTGTCTGCCAGGTCAGCCACAGCCCGGCTGGAATCACCGCCGCCAACAGCACGTAGCCGAATAGCCCGGTCTGGCGGGCCGTCAGCACGCCGTTCTGGATGAAGCGGCTGCCGCCGGTGAAGGGGAACAGGCGGTCGGTGTTGGCCGCGTCGGCGCCGCTCAGCGCGTCGTGGTAGTCGTTGATGACATTGACGCCGGCATGGGCGACGAGGGCGAACAGGACGGTGAGCACCGCCGTCGCGGCATCGATGCCGACGCCGCTGCGCCAGGCGCTGGCCAGCCCGATCAGGCAGGCCACCAGCGTCACCGACAGGAAGGCGGGCCGGGTTGCGGCGAAGTAGCAGGCGAAGGCACTGCCGAAGCGGCCGGGCTGCGGTTCGGCCGGGTGCGGGGCGGGCATCGGCGGGCTCACAGCAGCACGATATCGTACTGTTCCTGCGTGTAGCTGGCCTCGGCATGCAGCGAGACCTTCTTGCCGATGAAGTCCGACAGCATCGCCAGCGACTGGCTTTCCTCGTCCAGGAACAGGTCGATCACCTGCGGCGCGGCGAGCACGCGGAATTCCCGCGCATTGAACTGGCGGGCTTCGCGCAGCAGTTCGCGCAAAACCTCGTAGGCCACGGTGCGGGCGGTCTTGACTTCGCCGCGGGCGTCGCAGGTGGGGCAGGGTTCGCACAGCAGATGGGCGAGCGATTCGCGCGTGCGCTTGCGTGTCATCTCCACCAGGCCGAGCGCGGTGAAGCCGTTGATGCTCATCTTGGTGTGGTCGCGCGACAGTGCCTTGCGGAACTCGTCGAGCACCATCTCACGGTGCTCGGTGTTCTCCATGTCGATGAAGTCGATGATGATGATGCCGCCGAGGTTGCGCAGCCGCAGCTGGCGGGCGATCGCCTGGGTGGCTTCGAGGTTGGTCTTGAAGATGGTGTCGTCGAAGTTGCGCGCGCCGACGAAGCCGCCGGTATTGACGTCGACGGTGGTCATCGCCTCGGTCTGGTCGATGATCAGGTAGCCGCCGGACTTCAGATCCACCCGGCGGGCGAGCGCCTTCTGGATCTCTTCCTCGACGTTGTACAGCTCGAACAGCGGTCGCTCGCCGGCATAGTGTTCGAGCAGCGGCAGCACCTTGGGCGTGTATTCCTCGGCGAAGGCGGTGAGTTTCTGGAAGTTCTCCCGCGAGTCGACGCGGATGCGCGCGGTGTCGTCGTTGGCGAGGTCGCGCAGCGCGCGCTGGCCAAGGCCGAGATCCTCGTGCAGCAGCTTGGGCGGAAACAGGCCGGTGGTGCTGTTGCGGATCTCGCCCCACAGCTTGCGCAGGTAGGCGATGTCGGCGGCCAGCTCGGCGTCCGAGGCCGATTCGGCCATCGTCCGCACGATGAAGCCGCCGGGTTCGTCGGCAGGCACCAGTGCACCCAGACGGTCGCGCAGGGCTTCGCGCTCGGCTTCGTCCTCGATGCGCTGGGAGATGCCGATGTGCTTCTCTTGCGGCAGGTAGACCAGCAGGCGGCCGGCCAGGCTGATCTGCGTCGACAGCCGGGCGCCCTTGGTGCCGATCGGGTCCTTCAGCACCTGCACCATCAGGCTCTGGCCTTCGGTCAGGATGCGTTCGATCGGACGCGCGGGTTCGCCGTTCTGGCGCTCGCTCCAGATGTCCGCCACGTGCAGGAAGGCGGTGCGCTCCAGGCCGATGTCGATGAAGGCCGACTGCATGCCCGGCAGCACCCTTACGACCTTGCCGAGATAGACGTTGCCGACGATGCCGCGGCTGGCGGTGCGCTCGATGTGCAGCTCCTGCACCACGCCCTGTTCGATGATTGCCACCCGCGTTTCCTGCGGGGTGAAGTTGATGAGGAACTCCGTGCTCATGAAAGCCTGCGTCAATGGGAAATGCGCAAGGGCGGCCCGCTTTCCTGCTGGGGCCGCCCTTGCGTATTGCTCATCTCGCGCGGGTTACAGAGGATAGCCGAAGGTCTCCAGCAGTTGCGCGGTTTCGAACAGCGGCAGGCCCATGATGCCGGAGTAGCTGCCGTGGATCTCCTCGATGAAGACCGCCGCCTTGCCCTGGATGCCGTAGGCGCCGGCCTTGTCCATCGGCTCGCCGGTGGCGATGTAGTGGCGGATCTCGAGGTCGGTCAGTTCGCGGAATTTCACCGTGCTGATCGACAGCTTGCTGCGCGTGCGCTCGCCGTCGCTGATCGCCAGCGCCGTCAGCACCCGATGGCGGCGGCCGGACAGGCGGCGCAGGATGGCCTGGGCGTCGGCGGTGTCGGTCGGCTTGCCGATGATGTCGCCGTTCAGTTCCAGCGCGGTGTCGGCTGCCAGGACGGGATGGCGCAGCAGCTTGCGCCACTGGATGCGGCGTACGCCGGCCTGGGCCTTGGTCAGTGCCAGGCGTTCGACGTAGCGCTCGACGCCTTCGCCCAGCAGGGTGCTCTCATCGACGTCGGGATCTTCGCCGCGTTCGCCGCCGCGGAAGGTCAGCACGTCGAACTGCACGCCGATCTGCCGCAGCAGATCGCGTCGGCGGGGGCTTTTCGAGGCGAGGTAGATGCGTGGGTTCATCGGTGGAGGGGAAGACGGCTCATTCGCGGTGATAGGGGTGGTTGCGCAGCACCGTCCAGGCGCGGTACAACGCCTCGGCCAGCAGCGGGCGCACCAGGGCGTGCGGCAAGGTCAGGCTGGAAAGGCGGACGGCCTCCTGGGCGGTGCTCTTGAGCGCCGGCGCCAGCCCGTCCGGGCCGCCGACGATCAAGGCCACGTCCTGGCCTTCACCCTGCCAGGCTTCCAGCCGGCGCGACAGCGCCAGCGTGCTCAGGTCGGCGCCGCGCTCGTCGAGGATGACGCGGCGGCAGCGCGGCGGCAGTGCGGCTTCGATGCGTGCGGCTTCGGCCGTCATCATCGCGTCCACAGTCTTGCCGCTGGTGCGCGGCTCGGCTTTGACCTCGATCAGTTGCAGCGGCATTTCGCGCGGCATGCGCCGGGCGAACTCGTCGAAGCCGGCCTCGACCCAGGCGGGCATGCGATGGCCGACGGCGACGAGGAAAAGCTTCATTCACTTTCCCGCCGCGGCCTGTGCCGGCTTGCGCGAAGCGGGTGCGGTGTTCCACAGCTCTTCCAGGCGATAGTGGGCGCGGATGGCGGGCTGCATGATGTGGACCACGATGCTGCCCAGGTCCACCAGCACCCATTCGCCGCTGTCCTCGCCTTCGATGCTGAGGACGTCGGCGCCGGCTTCGCGTGCCTTGTCGTGTACGTTGCGGGCCAGGGCGCGGGTCTGGCGGCCGGAGTCGGCGCTGGCGACGACGATGCGGTCGAAAAGCGGGGTGTTGTGCGAGGTGTCGATGACTTCGATGTCGCGCGCCTTGATGTCTTCGAGGGCGGAAACGACGATGTGCTGCAGGGCGGAAGTGTCCATCAAGAGGAGGTATGTCCAGTCAGGTTGCGGGAGTAGAGCCCATTCGCCCCAATATAGTCGAGAACGGAATCGGGCAGCAAATAGCGCGCGCTGTGGCCGTGGCCGATCAGATCGCGGATCAGCGTGGCCGAAATCGCCAGCGGCGTCATGTCGAAGGGAATGATGCGTCCGGCGGGTGCCGCGCGCAGTTCGGCCGGGTCGGAGACGTGGCGGCCTTCGCACAGCGCGGCGAGCCCGGGGGACAGTGTCGCCGGCCAGCGGCGGGCATGGGGCGCATGGCCGGGGCGGTTGGCGACGGCGATATGGGCCAGCGAGAACAGCTCCTGCCAGCGGTGCCACTGGGGCAGGCCTTCGAAAGCATCGGCGCCGAGGATCAGCACCAGCGGACGCCGCGGACCGAGTTCGGCGCGCAGGCGCTCGAGCGTCGGCACGGTATAGCTCTTCTGCGGGGTGCGCACTTCACCGTCGTCGACTTCGAGGCCGTCGTTGCCGGCTGCGGCCAGGCGCGTCATCGCCAGGCGGTCCTCGGCGGTGCTGCCGGGTTCGCCGCGGTGCGGCGGCTGGCCGGCGGGGACCAGACGCACGCGGGGCAGGCCCAGCGCCTCGCGCGCTTCTTCCGCCAGGCGCAGGTGGGCGAAGTGGATCGGGTCGAAAGTGCCGCCGAGCAGGCCGAGTGGCGCGGCGTCCGTTGCAGCGCTCATTGGCGCGGATCGCCGGGCAGGCCGAACACGTCGCGGGTGTTGATGTAGAAGCTGGCGAACAGCACCGGCACCAGGATCAGCGGTAGCGGGAAGGAAGCCAGCGTGGCAACCGTGGGCGAGACCAGGCCCAGGATGCCGATGAGCAGGCCGGGCAACAGGGCGCCGAACAGCAGCACGCCGATCGCGTAGGCAAGGAAGGGGCGCCAGTTGCGCAGGCAGGCGTAGAAGCTGAAGAACATCGCCTTGGCGGCGGGCAGTTTCCACCACGAAGCCAGCATCGGCGCGAACCAGTAGGCCATCATCAGCGGCGTGGACAGCAGCGTCCCCACCAGCAGCGTGGTGCCGAGATTGGAATTCGACAGCGCGGCTTCGTCGAGGTCGCCGTCGCCGCGCATGATCGCCGCCAGCGTGCCGTCGTCGACCATCGACACCACCAGCAGGATCAGCACCGAGCCTGCCAGGTACAGGCCGCCGATGGCCAGCAGCGACGGCAGGTTGCCGCGAAAGCCCGAGAACAGCACGTCCGGCCCGACCTTCCTGCCGGCATCGATCGCCCTGCAGGCATTGAGCACGCCCACCGACAGCGCCGGCATGATCAGCGAGGCGGCGATCTGGCCGATGAAGGGGAAGATGCTGACGACCAGCAGCGCCAGCAGGTAGCCGAAGGCGGCGAAACTGAGCAGCGCGGGGTTCTTGCGCCAGAGCTGCAGGCCTTCGCGCAGCCAGTTCCAGCCACGCGAGGAACGAAGGGTATTTGCTTGCATCGTTGGATCTTCAGTCGGAATCGGGGCCGGGAGTGGGAGCGTCTCCGCCGGTGGTGCCCTCGCCGGCGGACCGCTCGGCCGGCGCCGGCAGCGCAGGCAGTTGCGGGGCGAAGGTCTCGCGCCAGGCGGCGTACAGCGCACCGGCCGTCACCGGCAACAGCGCCAGCATGCCCAGTCCGGCCGGAATCAGCGCCACCCAGGCCAGCACGTACAGCAGCGCGGCGAGCACGATGAAGGCCAGCAGGTTGTGGAAGCAGGCGCGGGCGGACAGCATCATCGCCTCGAGCGGGGCGACGCCGTGCAGCATCACCAGCGCCGGGGCGAACCACAGCGCCATCAGCAGCAGCACCCACAACACGGTGAACACCAGGGCGCCGACCATCACGCCGCCGGCGGCCATGCCTGCGCCGGGCACGCTGCCGACGACCATGCCGGTCAGCATCGCGCTGCCGCTGATCGCCATGGCCACCAGTGCCGCCAGCAGCGCGCCCAGCAGGTGGAAGGTGCCGACCAGCAGCAGGTTGCCGGCGTGGCGGCGGATGCCGTCGAACAGGTGGTCGATGCGCAGCACCTCGCCGCGGTCGAGCGCCTGGGCGCCGGACAGCATGCCCGCCAGCAGCACCGGCAGCGCGATCGGCGCCGCCGCCCAGCCGAGGATGGGCAGCATGCCCAGCGCGGCGAGGATCACGAACACGATGAAGGCCTGGATCGCCCACACCACCGGAGACTTCATGAACAGCCGCCAGCCGTCGGCGAGCCATTGCAGGGCATGGCCCGGGGCGACGTCGCCGGGGGCGGGAACGGGCGGGGTCGGTCCTGGCTTGGTCATAGCGGCAGCGGCGGCACGTCTGCGGCGCGCAGGCGCAGGATGTCGCGATATTCGTCGGGGTTCTTGACCGACACCATCTCGCCGCTGCGCGGACGGTGGAAGTCGGTCGCACGCGACAGCCAGAAGCGCAGCGCCGCGGCACGCAGCATCGCCGGCCAGGCGGCGCGCTCTTCGGCGGTGAATGGCCGCTCGGCATGGTAGGCGTCGAGCAGGGCCTGGCTGCGGGCTGGGTCGAGCTGGCCGTCGGGCTGGCTGCACCAGTCGTTGACCGTCACCGCGACGTCGAACAGCAGCGCGTCGTAGCCGGCGAAGTAGAAGTCGATCAGGCCGCCGATGTGCGGCGTGCCGTTCTCGTCCTTGTCCCACAGCACGTTGTCGCGGAACAGGTCGGCGTGGATCGCGCCCTGGGGCAGGGCGGCGGCATCGACGGTGGCCTGGAAGGCGATTTCGGTATCGAGCAGCGCCTGCTCGCCAGCCGGCAGGAAGGGGCGCACCAACTGCGCAGTGTCGGCCCGCCAGGCGGCACCGCGTGGGTTGTCCTGGCGGCGGCCGTAGGACTGGCCGGCGAGGTGCAGGCCAGCGAGCATGGCGCCGATCTTCTCGCAGTGGATGACGCCGGGGTCCATCTCGGACGAACCCGACAGCCGAACCACCAGCGCAGCGGGCCGGTCCTGCAGGGTGCCGAGGTATTCGTTGTCGCGGTCGGCGATCGGTCCGGGTACGGGCAGGCCGTGGCGCGACAGGTGTGCCATCAGGTGCAGGTAGTAGGGCAGTTCGGCGCGCGACAGATCTTCGAACAGCGTCAGCACATAGCGGCCGAGCGTGGTGGTGACGAAGAAGTTGCTGTTCTGCACGCCGGCCGAAATGCCTTTCAGCTCCACCAGCCGGCCGACGGCATAGCCTTTCAGCCATTCGGCGAGCGTGGTTTCGGGGACGTGCGTGAAGACGGACATGCGGACTCCGGAGGGGCGGGGGGGCTGGGTGGCTCGGGTCAGGCCGCCAGTGTGGCGGCAGGGTTGGCAGCGGCGGCCGCCATGCGCACGGCCTGCCAGGCAGCGAGCTTGGCATCGAAGCCGCGCGCGGCATGCGCCGGGCTGGTCGACGGCAGGCGGGTGAAAGCCAGGCCGGGCGGCAGCGCGACACGGCTCCGCACGTGGCGGCGGAAAGCCGTTTCGGCGGTGGTGCCGTTGAAGAAGACGTGCCGGATCTGCGGACAGCTCCGGAACAGGCCGGCGAAGTCGTTCGGTTCGATGCTGGTGGGGGCGATGGCGCTGTCGAGGCTGCCGCTGCGCTCACAGGCGGCGATCACGTCCCACAGCGCCACGCCGGCCGCGTTCAATTGCGCCAGCCGTTCGGCGTAGGGCAGCTCCGGCCAAGCGCCGAACAGCGCCCCCATGATCGGCCAGAAGGCGTTGCGCGGATGGGCGTAATACTGCGCGGCGCCGAGCGAAGCCTGGCCCGGCATGCTGCCGAGCACCAGCACCCGCGCGTCGGCGCGCACGGCCGGGGCGAAGCTGCGCACGCGGGGGGGTGTGCTCACCAGGACTTGATCACCCACATCGGCACCGCCAGGTCGGGCAGGGAATCCTCGCGCACCATCTTGCCGTTGCCTTCCTTGTCGATCAGGTAGTAGGGCACGCCGTGCGGCGGCGTCACCTTGACCATGTAGAGCTGGCCGCGGATGCGGTATTCGGCGACGGTGTCCTCGCCGCGCTGGATGATGGTGACTTCCGGCTCGTCGATCTCGCCTTCCATCGGCATCGGCGGCGGCTCGGGAATCGGCTCGAGGTCGGGCGGTTGCTGGGCGTAGGCCGGCATGGCGGCGGCGAGCAGCAGGGCGATCAGGGTGCGGCGCATGGTGTTCTCCTGAAGATGCCGTAATTCTAGCCGTTTGGGCCGAAGCCTGCTGCCGCGGCTACAGGTTCAGCATCATGTCGTGCTCGGCCGGCACCGGCTGGAAGCCGCGCCGCTCGTAATGCTTGAAGATGGCCTCGACGACCTCTTCCGGCGTGTCGATGACCTGCACCAGCTCGAGATCCTCGGGGTTGATCATGCCGTCGGCGACCAGGCGGTCGCGGAACCAGTCGAGCAGGCCTTGCCAGAACGGGCGGTGCACCAGGATGATCGGAATCTTCTGGCTCTTCTTGGTCTGGATCAGCGTCATCGCTTCGAGCAGTTCGTCCAGCGTGCCGAAGCCGCCCGGCATCACCACGTAGGCGGCGGCAAACTTCACGAACATGAACTTGCGCGCAAAGAAGTGGCGGAAGGTCTGCGAGATGTCTTGGTAGGGATTGGCGGTCTGCTCCAGCGGCAGCTGGATGTTCAGCCCCACCGACGGACTCTTGCCGAAGAAGGCGCCCTTGTTGGCCGCTTCCATGATGCCCGGCCCGCCGCCCGAGATCACGGTGAAGCCCGAATCCGACAGCAGGCGCGCGATCTGCTCGGTCAGGATGTAGTACATGTGGTCGGGCGGTATGCGCGCGCTGCCGAAAATCGATACTGCCGGCCGGATTGCGGCCAGGCGGTCGGTCGCCTCCACGAACTCTGCCATAATTCCGAAAATCCGCCAGGACTCGCGCGCGTTGTAGCGCGGCGTGCCGCCGTCCGGAGCGCTATGGGCCTGGATGCTGCGGGGGAGTTTGTCTTTCGCGGTCATGTTGTTGTTCTCATGTATGTTCATCGGCCGGACCAGGCCGGACCCCGTTCCCGAGGATTTCCAGAAATGCCGACCCTGCTGCTCGTCGATGGCTCCAGCTATCTCTATCGCGCCTTCCATGCGCTGCCCGATCTGCGCAATTCGCAGGGCGAGCCGACGGGGGCGATACGGGGAGTGCTGTCGATGCTACGTCGGCTGGAAAGCGACTACAAGGCGGAATTTCGTGCCTGCGTGTTCGACGCCAAGGGCAAGACCTTCCGCGACGACTGGTATCCCGAATACAAGGCCCACCGCCCGTCGATGCCCGACGACCTGCGCGCGCAGATCGAGCCGCTGCACGAAGCGGTGGTGGCCGAAGGCTGGCCGCTGCTGTCGGTCGAGGGGGTCGAGGCCGACGACGTCATCGGCACGCTGACCCGCCAGGCGCTGGAGCGCGGCTGGGAAGTGGTGATCTCCACCGGCGACAAGGACCTGACCCAGCTCGTGCGCCCCGGCGTGCAGTGGGTTAACACCATGAGCGAGGAAGTGCTGGATTCGGCCGGCGTCGAAGCCAAGTTCGGCGTGCCGCCCGAGCGCATCATCGACTACCTGACCCTGGTCGGCGACACCGTGGACAACGTGCCCGGGGTGGAGAAATGCGGCCCCAAGACCGCGCTGAAATGGCTGGCCGAGTACGGCGACCTCGACAACCTGGTCGCCAACGCCGACAAGATCGGCGGCAAGGTCGGCGAGAACCTGCGCAAACACCTGGACTTCCTGCCGCTGGGGCGCAAGCTGGTGACGGTGGCCACCGACGTCGACCTGCCGGTGACGCTGGACGAACTGCCCGCACGCGGCGACGACAAGGTGGCGCTGCGCGCGCTGTATGAGCGCTTCGAGTTCCGTTCCTGGCTGAAGGACATCGATGCCGGCGCCAGCAGCGTCGCCGCGTCGAAAGCCGCTACCGAAGCGCGCCGCTTTGCTCCGGATGGTGAAAGCAAGGGCGCGGAGCCGGCCGAAGCAGGATCGCACCGCGGCAACTACGCCACGATCCTCGACTGGGACAGCTTCGAGACCTGGCTGGCCAAGATCGGCGCCGCCGAACTCACCGCCTTCGACACCGAAACCACCAGCCTCGACCCGATGGCCGCGCAACTGGTCGGCATGTCCTTCGCCGTCGAAGCGGGTCAAGCCGCCTACCTGCCGCTGGTCCACCGCGGCGCCGAAGCCCCCGAGCAACTGCCGCTGGCCGAGGTGCTGGACAAGCTGCGGCCCTGGCTGGAATCCGATACCCATGCCAAGCTCGGCCAGAACCTGAAGTACGACGCCCACGTGCTCGCCAACCACGGCATCACGCTGCGCGGCATCGCCCACGACACCCTGCTCGAATCCTACGTGCTCGAAAGCGACAAGTCACACGACATGGATTCGCTCGCCCGCCGCCATCTCGGCCTGACGACGATCCCCTACACCGACGTCTGCGGCAAGGGCGCCAAGCAGATCGGCTTCGACGAAGTCGCGGTCGAACGCGCCACCGAATACGCCGCCGAGGACGCCGACGTCACGCTGCGCCTGCACCAGCACCTGTGGCCGCAGCTCGAAGCCGAACCCCGGCTTGCCGCGCTTTACCGCGACATCGAACTGCCGGTGCTGCGTGTGCTGCAGCAGATGGAGCGCACCGGCGTGCTGATCGACCCCTTCCTGCTCGCCCAGCACTCCGAAGAGCTCGGCCGCCGCCTGCACGAACTCGAACTGCAGGCGCACGAACTGGCCGGCCAACCCTTCAACCTCGGTTCGCCCAAGCAGCTCGGCGAGATCCTGTTCGGCAAGCTCGGCCTGCCTGTGGTCAAGAAGACCGCCACCGGCCAGCCCTCCACCGACGAAGAAGTACTGGAAAAGCTCGCCGAAGACTACCCGCTGCCCAAGCTGCTGCTCGAGCACCGCAGCCTGTCCAAGCTCAAGAGCACCTACGCCGACAAGCTGCCGCGCATGGTCAACCCTGCCACCGGCCGGGTGCACACCAGCTTCTCGCAGGCCACCGCGGTCACCGGCCGGCTGTCCAGCTCCGAGCCCAACCTGCAGAACATCCCGATCCGCACACCCGAAGGCCGCCGCATCCGCGCCGCCTTCATCGCGCCCAAGGATCATTTGATCGTCTCCGCCGACTACTCGCAGATCGAGCTGCGCATCATGGCCCACCTGTCGGGCGACGCCCGCCTGCTCGAAGCCTTCGCCCACGGCGAGGACGTGCACCGCGCCACTGCCAGCGAAGTGTTCGGTGTGCCGCCGGCCGAAGTCAGCAGCGAACAGCGCCGCTACGCCAAGGTGATCAACTTCGGCCTCATCTACGGCATGAGTGCGCACGGCCTGGCCAAGAACCTCGGCATCGAACGCGCCGCCGCCCAGGGCTGGATCGACCGCTATTTCGCCCGCTACCCCGGCGTCGCCGACTACATGGAACGCACCCGCATCGAAGCGCGCGAGCAAGGCTACGTCGAAACCGTGTTCGGCCGCCGCCTCTACCTGCCGGACATCCGCGCCGCCCAGGCCGGCCGCCGTCAGGGCGCCGAACGCGCGGCGATCAACGCGCCGATGCAGGGCACCGCCGCCGACCTGATCAAGAAGGCGATGATCGCCACCAGCGACTGGCTGGCCGCATCCGGACTGAAGTCGAAGCTGGTGCTGCAGGTGCACGACGAACTGGTGCTGGAAGTGCCCAAGGGCGAGCTCGAGGCCATCCGCAGCGAACTGCCCAAGCTGATGGGCGGCGTCGCGGAGCTGAACGTGCCGCTGCTGGTCGAAGTGGGGGCGGGCGACAACTGGGATGAGGCGCACTAGGCGTACGTGTTGCCCTTTGTTGTCTTTGCTGCACCGTCCATCTTTTCGACGTGCCGCCCATTTTTCCGCAGGAGCGGCTTCAGCCGGGGGCGCCTAGCCGCGAATTGGGCCTCATGGCCACCCCCAACCGCTATTTTCGCGGCTGAAGCCGCTCCTACGGGTACCCGGTGCTTTAGCGAATCAATCGCCCCGATAGCCGCCCGCAGCAAAGCTGCGTGCTAGCATCGCCGGCATCCAGAATGCTTGCCCCGGCCCGCGCCGGGGCCGAACCGCGAGATCACCCATGAGCTTCTTCACCCAGTACATCGACAAGCACCTGGCCGCCATCGAGGCCCTGCGCGCCATCGAACAGGTGGTCGAGGCCGGCGCGCAGCGCATCAGTGCGGCACTCAACCGCGGCAACAAGATCCTGTTCTGCGGCAACGGCGGCAGCGCCGCCGACGCCCAGCACATCGCCGCCGAGCTGGTCGGCCGCTTCGTCGCCGAGCGCCGTGCGCTGCCCGGCATCGCGCTCACCACTGACACCTCCATCCTCACCGCGGTCGGCAACGACTACGGCTTCGATGACGTCTTCGCGCGCCAGGTCGATGCGCTCGGCCAGCCGGGCGACGTGCTGGTCGGCATCTCCACCAGCGGCAACAGCCCCAACGTCATCGCCGCGGTCGAAGCGGCGCGCCGGCGCGGCGTCGAAGTCATCGGCCTGCTCGGCCGCGACGGCGGCAAGCTGCGCGAGCTCGTGGACCTGGCAGTCATCATCGGCGTCGCCGAGACGGCCCACATCCAAGAATGCCACATCATGATCGGCCACATGTGGTGCGCCTACGTCGACGCCCACCTCGCCACCGCGGATGCGGCCAAGGCCTCGGCCGCCGGCGTGCTGGACGAAGCCCGGGCCATCGCCACCGTCCGCGCCGCGCGCCAGGCCGGCGAGCGCGTGGTCATGACCAACGGCTGCTTCGACATCCTCCACCCCGGCCACATCGAATACCTGGAGCAGGCCCGTGCGCTCGGCCAGCGCCTGATCGTCGCCGTCAACGACGACGACTCGGTACGCCGCCTCAAGGGCGACGGCCGTCCGGTCAATTCGCTGGCCCACCGCATGCGCATGCTCGCCGCGATCGGCTGTGTGGATTGGGTGGTGCCGTTCGCCGAAGACACGCCCGAGCGCCTGATCTGCGCCGTGCTGCCCGACCTGCTGGTCAAGGGCGGCGACTATACTCCCGACCAGATCGCCGGCGGCGACTGCGTCCGCCGCGCCGGCGGCGAAGTCAGGGTGCTGGGCTTCGTCGAAGGGCACTCCACCACCGGGTTGATCGAGCGCATCCGCGACGGGGGTTGATTCCGGAATTTACGGACGCTGATTCCGAGATTTACGAGGATCGATCCCGAAGTTTACGGAGCCCGAGTTCCACGCTCAAAGCGCCTCCGCATCCGTGTAGATCTCGTCCAGTGTAATCTCGACCAAGCCGTGTTTCGCGCTTGCGCCGCCCATGGCGACGACCTCGCCGTCCAGGTTTCGTGCTTGATCTCAGTGCGGGTTTCGCCGTCGAGATAGTCTTCGATGCTGATTTTCAGTCGAAAACCTCGCACTCCGCCAGCACCGTCCCAGCCTGATCCTTGGCCGACAATAAGGGTCGGCTACCGGCCAGCGGCCATTCCACGCCGACCGTGGGGTCGTCCCAGGCCAGGCAGCGTTCGTGCTCGGGGGCGTAATAGTCGGTGGTCTTGTACAGCACGTCGGCGGTTTCGCTCAGCACCAGGAAGCCGTGTGCGAAACCTTCGGGAATCCAGAGCTGGTGCTTGTTTTCGGCCGACAGCACGGCGCCCGTCCAGCAACCGAAATGCGGCGAACTGCGGCGCAGGTCGACGGCGACGTCGAAAATCTCGCCTTCGATCACGCGGATGAGTTTTCCCTGCGGCTGCTGAATCTGGTAGTGCAGGCCGCGCAGCACGCCGCGCCGAGAGCGTGAATGGTTGTCCTGCACGAAGCTCGCCTGGCAAGCCGTCGCGGCCTCGAAATCCCCCTGGTTGTAGCTTTCGAGGAAGAAGCCGCGCGCATCGCCGAATACCCTGGGTTCGAGCAGCCAGACGTCGGGGAGAGACATGCGTTTGGCGGTGATCATGCAGGTATTTCCTTAAGCAGTTGCAGCAAGTAGCGGCCGTAGTCGTTCTTCGCCAGCGGGGCCGCCAGGTTCTGGAGCTGTGCGGCGTCGATCCAGCCCATGCGAAAGGCGATTTCCTCCGGGCAGGCCACCTTGAGGCCCTGGCGACGCTCCAGTGTGGCGATGAACTGGCTGGCTTCCAGCAGTGAGTCGTGGGTGCCGGTGTCCAGCCAGGCGTAGCCGCGTCCCATCGTTTCGACGTCCAGCAAGCCGTCATCCAGGTACAGCCGGTTCAGGTCGGTGATTTCCAGTTCGCCGCGTGCCGAAGGGTGCAGCGTGGCGGCGCGCGCGCTGGCGCTGCCATCGTAGAAGTACAGCCCCGTCACGGCATAGCTCGATTTCGGCTCGACGGGTTTCTCCTCGATCGACAGGACCTTGCCGTCGGCAGCGAACTCGACCACGCCATAGCGCTCCGGATCATGCACGTGATAGGCGAAGATCGTTGCGCCGGTTGTGGCCGCGGCAGCCCGTCGCAGCAGGCAATGTAGCTCGTGGCCGTAGAAGAGGTTGTCCCCCAGCACCAGTGTGCAGGGCGTGCTGGCCAGAAAGGAGTCCGCAATGATTAGCGCCTGCGCCAGCCCTTCGGGCTGCGGCTGCACGGCGTATTGCAGCGAGAGCCCCCACTGCGAGCCGTCTCCCAGCAACTGTTGGAAGCGCGGTGTGTCCTGCGGCGTCGAAATCAGCAGGATGTTGCGGATGCCCGTCAGCATCAGGGTGCTGAGCGGGTAATAGACCATGGGTTTGTCGAATACCGGCAGCAACTGCTTGCTGATGGCGAGCGTGGCCGGGTGCAGGCGCGTGCCCGAGCCGCCGGCAAGAATGATGCCCTTGCGGTTGCGGTTGCGGTTGCGGTTGGGGGAGGGGGTGGGCTGTTCGTCTCTCATGCACTACCTTGATTTGTGCGCATGTGCGCAGTCGCCGCAACGGCAAAACCCAGTGGCAGCCAGGTGATGAACCAGCTTTCGTTCGGCCGTGAAAAGAAGTTGCCGCCTTCGGTCAGGCCGGCGGCGAGGCCGAAGACGACCAGGCAGGATGCCACCACTGCATCGGTGTTGGCGCGCTGCACGAAGCAGGCGCGAAGCGCGGCGACATGCATGGCGATCCAGATCGCAAGGCCGATGAAGCCTAGTTCCAGCGCAACCGCCAGCATCACATTGTGCGGATCGCGCCAAGTCATCTTCGTTGCTTCGACGAAGAACTCGGTACTGCCTTCGAAACCGTGGCCGATCAAAGGTTGCTCCATGATTTTGCCGAATGCGGCGACCCAAATTTCTGGTCGGCCGGATAAACCCCTGGAGGTGAATATTGTTGGCTGAATCACATATGCAAATACAGCCAATGCTGCCATCAGCCCCAGCGCACACAATGTGCGCCGGCTTGGTCGGATCAGGCAGAGCCAGCACAGTACCGCGGCAATACCGACCAGTGGTGTGCGTGAGCTGGTCAGAACTATGCCCCACAACAGGATCGGGCAGCAGAGCAAGCAGATCCAGAAGAAGTGGTTCCAGCGCTCGGAAAGAAATACTGACGCCACGCCGAAAACGAACAAAAGTCCAAGAACGTGTGATGTAAGCAACTGGTTTATCAGAATGCCTGGGCCGATATAGTGTTCCCATGGTTTGCGCGTCGCTAGAAACTCGGGTGCTGTCCAAGCTACGAAGGCTGTGACAACGGTCATCGAAATCAGCAGGACATACCGCAATGGGACGGTGGCGCGGGCAGCACCGAGATAGAGCATGCCCGCGAGGGCTAGAAAGATGTAGAGAGGGCGCTTGACCAGCGACGACGAAACCTTGTCGCCCTCCGCCCAGCCCAGGCTGATGAGCACCCAGGCTGCCAGCACCAGGAACAGCAGCACTGCGGGCTGCTTGATGGCCTTCAGCATTTCCGTCCGTGTCACGATGAGTCCCAGCAGTGCAGGAACGGCGAAGAGCGCATAAAAGCTCTTCGAATACAGGCTACGGTCGGTGAGCCAGAAAAAACCCGTCAGCAGGGTGAACAAACCAAGGCTGAGCCATATGCTCAGCGTGGTTTCGAGTCGATCTCGGTTGGGCATCAGATTTAATGGGATTGAGTGAGGGGTGAAGCACCTCAGTGCCGAGCAGGTTCGTACTCCGGTACCCAGCGCTTCAGGCCTGTGCGCACGTCGTCGTCACTGACTGGCCCTGGTTGCGATAGCCATTGCGTTAGTTCGTCCAGGAAGCTTTCTGCGACTGGCCGAGAACGTGCGATGCGGAGCTTGGGGTGGGGCGTCTCACGGGTTTCCTCGGCATCGGCCAGCAACTCCTCGTACAGCTTCTCGCCAGGGCGGAGGCCGGTAAACTCGATGCGAATCTCGTCTTCGGTATAACCAGACAAGCGGATCATGTTGCGTGCAAGGTCCACGATTTTGACCGGCTCGCCCATATCCAGCACGAAGACCTCGCCGCCCTGACCCATGGCCGCTGCCTGAAGCACCAGTTGTGCCGCTTCCGGGATCGACATGAAGTAGCGGTTGATCTCCGGATGGGTCACTGTCACCGGGCCGCCGCGAGCGATCTGCTCGGCAAACTTCGGAATCACGCTGCCGGTGCTGCCGAGTACGTTGCCGAAGCGGACCATTTCCATCTGCGTAGAGCATGTGGCGGCACAATGCAGCGCTTCGCAGATCATCTCGGCCAGACGCTTGGTGGCGCCCATGACATTGGTCGGGTTGACGGCCTTGTCGGTCGAAATCAGCACGAAGCGTTCAGCACCGAAGTGCTGTGCATGTTTAGCAACCAGCAGTGTGCCCAGTACATTGTTGCGTACAGCTTGCCAAGCGTTATCTACCTCCATTAGCGGCACGTGCTTGTAGGCGGCAGCGTGAAAGACAAGCTGTGGAGTCCATGTGGAGAAGATGTCTTTCAATCGGGCAGCGTCTTTCACATCGCCCACCAGCGGTACGATCTTTATTTCCGGCCTCCGGCTACGGAACCACTGTTCGGTGTTGTAGAGCGCAAACTCACTATTTTCCAACAGCACCAACTGTGCTGGTGTGAAGCGTGCCAACTGCCTACAGAGCTCGCTACCGATCGAGCCGCCTGCACCGGTGATCAGAACAGTCTTGTTGGTCACCATGCGCTGAACATGAGCAGAGTCGATCTTCACTGGGTCGCGGCCGAGCAAGTCCTCGATATCGACTGGCCGCATGGCATTGATCGCCACCTTGCCACCCATCAGATCTTCCAGGCCGGGTACGGTGAAAACCTGTGCTCCAGCGCGCACAGCTAGGTCGGTGGCTCGCTTCAAGGCATCCGAGGCCGCAGAAGGCATTGCCAGGATCACGTGTTTGGCCCGATGCTCCTTCAATACCTCAGGGAGTGATTGAACACCGCCTGCCACCCGATGTCCGTTGAGTTCGAGCCCCCACTTATCGGGATTGTCGTCGAGTAGTGCAACGACTCGCCAGTCGGGGCTGCGCTCCAACTCCCGTACCAGCATGGCTCCTCCTGTGCCCGCGCCGACAACGACGACGGGCTTGCCTGTCGCAATCAGATCGCCGTACAGCATGTGTTCCTTCCACATGCGCCATGCTGCTCGTCCGCCACCCATAATCAGCAGCAGCAGCATGGGATACAGCGCGATCAGCGAGCGCGGTAGCGCAGGGCTGCCGCGCTCCACTGCAATCAGCGCGATCAACGCCAGTGTTGATATTGCGATGGCTTTCAGTACCCGCTTGAGATCCGGTAGACTGGCGAATACCCACATACCACGATAAAGACCGGCCACGCGACAAGCAACGGCATGCACGCCCACCAGCGCCGCGCCAATCAGCAGCAACCTTCCTGTGTAGTGTGTTGGCCACTCGAAATTGAAGCGCAACAGAAAGCCGCCGACCCAGGCCGCAACGGCGGCGAACAGATCGAAGAGAAATACCAGTGTGGTTCGGGTGTACCGGGTGATCATCTTGAAAATGCTAAAATACCCGTGCGGACTCGATTGGAGCAGCTCGTAACAGGGTGTTAGGGTCGAATACGGTCGCCAGCGCCTCTACCTGCCAACGTCAGGAAAATGTACCGAAAATAGGCAATGATACCGAGCGAACACAGCATGCGCGCATCCGTCTCGGCAAGCAACTCCGGTGTGGACATGTCGATTTTATTGATTTGCGCCAGGCCGGTGATTCCTGGACGGGCATCGAAAACCCCCTGTCTGGACCGCTCGTCGATTAGTTTGTGTTGATTGAACAGACAGGGGCGAGGCCCTACCAGGCTCATATCGCCCTTGAGCACATTCCAGAGTTGAGGTAGTTCATCGAGCTTGGTACGACGCAGAAAACGCCCGAAAGGTGTGATATCCCCAGCGTTGGCCAGATGAGTGGCCACCGATGCCGTGCCCAGGCGCATGGTACGGAATTTGACCAGTGTGAACGGCTGTTGGAAACGCCCGACCCGTATCTGCCGAAAGAGTGGCGAGCCGGTGTCGCACAGTCCTATGAAGAAGATCACCAGCAATATCGGCAGCCCGAGAAGTATGCCGAGTGAAGAAAGTAAAACATCGAGAAGGCGGATCATCTGGCCGGGTCCGGTACACTTGCTACGGTTCTTCATGCTGCGCTCAGTATCACGGATAACTCAGCAGATTGTTATTCATGTCTTATGTTTGATCGATACTTCCTCAGCGCCAGCCGCATCGCATCGGAGCGGGCGATCGGCGGACTCCAGCCTGCTGCGTCATGGGCATGGCTCCAGTCGACCTTCATGGGTCGGGTCAGGCTGTCCATGGTTCGGCTCATGCCGCTGGCTCTTGCTAGCGCGTGCAGCCATGAGATTGGAACCGGGGCATTGATAGTCCGTTTGCCGCGAGCAGACGCAATCTCGTCGATCAGTTCTGCTGTACTGTAATCGGAGCCGTCGCCAATCACAAACAGCCCGCTTGCATGGCTGGCCATGGCGCAGCGCAGGAGAAAATCTGCCAGGTTGTTTACGTGAATGAAAGATCTTCGTGCGTGTGCCGAGCCGAATGGCAAGGGTAGACCACTGGCAACCAAGTTGCACAGGCGTGTGAAGTTGCCAGGACAGGCCGTCCCGTACACCATGGGGGGGCGTATGATCGTCAAACGGCCATCCCTCCTACTGAATAGCCCGGCCAGTTCGATATCGGCATTCAGCTTTGACAGCGCATAAGGTGTTGCAGGGGTGGTCGTGGAGTGCTCCGTAATTGGCTCCAGACTCCAGTTTCCGTATACGCCCAAAGAGCTGAGATGAACCATACGGCCCACGGATTCATCAAGCACGTGCTGGGAAAGTCTGACTGGCAACTGGCGATTGGCTATGTCGAGCTCCGTCATCATGCATTCAGCATGAGCTTTCCCCGCGACGTTGATCAGGGCATCAGCAGAAAGATTCTTTAATGCAGAAGAATCATTGATGTCGATCTGCTTTCCATATTTCGAAAGATCTTCATGGTATTTCCGCGACAAGAGAATAAGTTGGTGCCCGCTCTCGGAAGCAAGGCGTAAAAAAGACTGTCCGATGTATCCGCTGCCGCCTGCAATGATCAGCTTCATCGTACGAGTCCTGGAGAAATATTCAATATTTCAAGATAGCGAAGCGCGAGTTCTTCGTAGCCATGATTTTTCATCACATAGTCATGCCCTCGGCTACCCATGGCCGCTCGTTCAGTTTCTGACATGGCGGCAAAGGTGGCGAGCGCATTGGCTATTGCCGGTATATTGTCCGGCGATACGGAAAGACCAGCGCGGCATTCCGCCACAGGGTCGTTGCCTGCACTGATTGCGAAAAGAATGGGCAGTCGAGCCAGCATATAGTCAAACAGCTTGTTCGGGCTGACGCCAAACCGGAAGAGAGGCTCCGGACGTAATGAGATATAGCCGACCTGAGCAGCGTCGAGCAACCCAGGAATTGCCTTCTTCGGGATCTGGTCAAAAATGGCGATGCGATCCGACAAGCTCTTCTCCGCGACAGTTTCTGCAATTTCGGCGCTCAACTCCCCGCGACCAACGACAATTGCTGCCACGCGATGGTCGCCATGGTCGCGCAGCAGGGCAATCGAGTCGATCAGCGATCGAACATTGTTCGGTGTACCCAGTGCTCCTGCATAGACTACGACCAGCTTCCCCTCTGCGCGCCAGTGATGGATCTGATTGAATATATCGTTGCTCGCATTGCTGATGCGTGGCGCGTGCGTATCCACACCATTCGGTATGTAGTGCCAGCGTGCCGGATCCAGTCCTCGATCGATCATATGGGGCAAGGATTTTGGAAGCAGTGAAACGACTGCATCGGCATGTGTATATGCGTATCGTTCCAGCCAGCCGGTGATGCGTACCAGGGGATGGGAAGAAGGAACACCGGCCAGCTCCGTCAGGCTCAACGGCCATAAGTCGCGTACTTCGAATATAGAGCGCGCACCAAAGTGGCGAGCCATACGATGGCTGGTGAGAAAAGCATATGGATGAGGCGAGGAGGCCACTATCATGGATGGCCGCCCGTATCGTCGGACAAGACGGCCTGCATGAAATGGCAGCGCAGTCGCAAAAGCGGCCATGTTCAGCACACGGCCAATATGATTGCCTTGATAAGCGGGGGTTGGCAGAAACTCGTAAGGCACGTCTCCGATGGAGCATGCGCCCCGCAGTGCTCCCGGAGAGTCCATCAAATGGTGGAATGCCGGTGTGATGACGACCGGGGTCGCTCCTCTGCCTTGCCAGGCACGAGAGAGTTCATACGGGCGGTTGTAGCGGCCGACACCGGGGCCGCCCGCATATGGATGGATATACCAGATCGTCGGTGAAGTCATGGCGCCGAGATGTTGAAGCGGTTCAGCCACCGAGCCAACGTTCCGATTCGAAATACGACTGCCTGGGCCGTTTGTCGTTCTGCCGGAGGCATGGTGCGCCAAGCGCGCAGCAGGGCCTGGACATCGACCCAACGCCCAAGGATCTGGGCGGCATCCAGGCAAGCGTCTTCCATATGCTTTCCAAGGCTACCGTTCATCCATTGAGACTGAGGGGTGACGAATCCCATTTTGTCGCGTCGATCCAATATCTGGTCCGGGACGATACCGCGCAGTCCATGGCGCAGCACTGCTTTTGTCCGGCCTGCGCGTAGTTTGTGCCCGATGGGAAGCCGGACGGCAAACTCCACCAGCCGATAATCCAGAAATGGGACGCGACTTTCCACGGACCAGGCCATGGAGTTTCGATCCTCGTAACGCAGGAGGCTTGGTACGCTGTAGTGATTCAGATCCAGCATCTGGCGCTCGCGAATATCCGAAGTTGCGCCCAGCGCAACAGTGCTTGCCGCACTCAGCGCCCGGCTGCTCGGGCGCAGGAAATCTTCAACTTTGAAACCGTCCGGGCGCAGGAAAGCCGGCAGGTAGCGTATCCCTTCATGCCAGCGCCAATAGCCGCGATCACCATTCAGGAGCACCGCCAGCGCTTCGCGGGAGGCGTGGATGAAGCGTTTCTGGCGCAGCAGTGACAGCACATGGAAAGCATAGAATTTCCGGTAGCCGCCGAGTATTTCATCGGCACCTTGGCCGTCGAGCAAGACGGGGATGGAGTTTCTGCGAGCCTCGCGCATGACAGCCCATTGAGCATATAGACTGGCCGTGGAAAACGGCTCCTCCTGATGCCAGACGAGTTGTGCAAAATCGTCGATCAAGGCCGACTCGGTCGGTTCGGCCATATGTCCGACTACCCCTGTGGCGTCGATCACCCGCTGCGCCCATAGGCTTTCATCGAACTCGGGCTCTGAAAAACGGGCGGTAAATGTATGGACCGAGCTGCTTGCGATGCGCGCCATCAGTGACACGATGCTCGATGAGTCCAGCCCGCCCGACAGACATGCGCCGACGGGGACATCGCTGCGCATGCGCAATTTCACCGCGGAGGTGATCAGTTCGCGGAAGGTGTCACACGCCTCCTCGAATGACGGAACCTTTCCCTCGCCCAGTCCAAGCTCAAGGTGCCAGTATGGCTTGGGCGATGGAACGAGGTTCTGTGCTGAAACAGTCGCATGACAGCCCGGCGGAAAGGCTGCGATGCCGTCGAAAAAAGTTTCATTGGAAGCGTTGATCGTGCCGAATACCAGATAGTCATGGACGACACGATCATTTGCCTGGGTGGGTGCAGTCGCACCGGCAAGCACTCCCTTGATCTCGGACGAAAACCATAGCGTGTTGTTCTGGACACGGAAGTGCAGTGGTTTCACCCCGAAGCGATCGCGCGACAGAATCAGCTTTTGCTCGACTGCGTCCCAGATCGCCAATGCCCACATGCCATTGAAGCGTGCGAAACAGTCTGCTCCCCATTGGGAATAAGCGGCAAGAACGACTTCCGTATCTGACTCGGAACGGAACGTACAGCCACGGGAGCGGAGTTCTTCACGTAGTTCTCGATAGTTATAAACCTCGCCGTTGTATGTGATCCAGTACCTGCCGTCCGCGTAGCTCATGGGCTGGTGAGCGCGGTCGGTACAGTCGATGATCGAGAGGCGCCGATGCCCAAGCGCCAACCGGCCCGCCGGCAAATCCGAAGCTCCGGGATGTTCACCATGCGACTGCGGAGCCCCCTGATCGGAAAACAGCGCATGACCGGCTCCGTCCGGGCCACGATGAGCCTGAACGGAAGTCATCGAAAAGATCGGGCGCAAGTCGCAAGGCACGGCGGACAGAAGGCCGGCGATTCCGCACATCAATCGGCCCTCGCGTTTCGGCCGACCATCATGTCGATGCTTGGCCTTGTTGCGATACGTACCAAAGCTGCACGTTCTGTCATAGAGCTTCGTATATTGCGACGAGCTTGCTGCCCTCGATCTCCCAGCATACCTCTTGCCGTGCCGAAGAAGCGTTACGCATCCATTTGGAGAAACGAGCCTTGTCCTGAAACAACGCTTCGATCAGGCGGGCGATGGATTGGGGTTTGCTCATGTCGCCCACCAGACCGATATCCCGGCCCTCGACCATTCTCCGAATTTCCGGCAGATCGCTGGCAAGGATAGGCAGTCCTGCGGCAATGAATTCGAATAGTTTGTTGGGCGTGCAGTAATGGTTGTTCAGACACGTTGCCTGATAGGGAATCACGCCGGCATCGGCAGCTACGGTATAGCGCGGCAGATCTGCCTGCGGCACGGCGGGATGGAGGAATACGCGATTGCCAAGCCCGAGGTTCCGCACTATGGTGGCGAGTATCTTTGACAATGCGCCATCACCGAGGATCACCAGCACGATGGATTCGTCGCGGACGTGAACCATCGCTTCGACCAGCGACTCCAGGTTGCGCCCTGCCGACAATCCTCCCTGGAGGAGCAGAATCCGGCTCGAATCCGGTAGCGAAAAAAGTGAGTGGAAAAGCCTTGCTCGCTTCGGCGGTGTGGAAGTGCGGTCAGCGTTATGGATTACGCCCACGTTGCGAATTCCGTACCGCTTTTCGAGTTCTGCGGAAATCGACGCATTGACCGTGATGACCGCATCACATGCGCCGATGTGTCTTGCTTCGATTGCTGCCCAGCGAAGTTTCTCGCGTTCGGAAAACTCCTGCTCGCAGTAGAGCTCATGGCTGTCATACACCAGTTTTGCCCCGCAGCGCGCGGCGTGTTGCCGGGCGACCGCCAGCATTGGCAAATCATGCGCGACGAATACATCGGGGCTGAAGCGGGCTGCCGTATCTGCAAACAGCCGGGTGAAGAATGCCTCTTGATCCACGAGGTAGCGCCATGCCCAGGTTTTGAGCGCGCGCATGGCAGCACCATTCATGGGAATCACGCGGCGCACCCAGCGGTAGCTCCGTAGAATCAAATTCTCGCGAGCGACAGGCGATCCGGAGGTGGACAGCCTGACGATGCGAACATCCTCTGTGTCGTCTTCGGTATCCAGTGGCATTGCCACAATGGTCACCGCCCAGCCTGCGGTTTCGAGGCTGTCCGCTTCCAGAAGAATGCGCCGGTCGATCTGACGGTCGGCGGTCAGCATCACCACCGACCGCTTCGACTGCGATTGCTCAGGCATTGACCTTCAAATCTCCGTCGATGAATACCCGGTGCCAGAGTTCGAGGCAGAGCAGCCCCCACACCACACGGCCAAATTCGCGCTCGTTGTCGATCGTCTGTTCAATGGCACTGATGTTGTAGATGCCGCGCTGCCGGACGCGATCGGACAGCAGGATATCCCGCACGAATTCGCGCGCAACGCCCTTCGTCCATTGAGCCAGGGGCGTCGGAAAGCCCATCTTGTCCTTCCGCTCGAATACCTTCTGCGGCACGGTATTACGCGCGGCCTCCTTGAACAGATGCTTCATGCGGCCACCGGCAAACTTGATGTTGGGCGGAATGCTCGCCATGAACTCCACGATACGATGGTCGAGCAAAGGCACCCGCGACTCGATCGATGCCGCCATGCTCGTGCGGTCCTCGACGTGCAGTAATGCCGGCAGCGAGCCCTTCAGATCGAAGTAGGTCATCCGGTTGATCAGCGAATGCAGCTCGTCCCGGTTGAAGATCTGCTGGAAGGACTCGAACGGGGAGTACCCTGTCGAGAACAGGTCGCCGCTGAACAGGTGGTTCATGCCTTCGCTGCGGTCGATCAGGCTGAAGTAGCGCCTGTCCGGTGCCTCGAACAGCCCCTTGCTCCAGAACCCCTGGAGCATCGGCCGGTACGTCTGCAAAAGAGGCAGGTTGGGGACAATCGACTCCAGTGATACCGCATACCGGTGCTGGTCCGCCGTCTGGTAGATCGCACCGGCAAGGCACTTTTCGAGATAGGCGACAAGATAACGGGTATAGCCGATGAACAGTTCGTCGCCGCCCTGTCCGCCGAGAACGACCTTCACATGCTCCGATGCCAGCTTCGATACATAGTACTGAGGAATGACCCCCGGCCCCGCCAGCGGTTCATCCATGTAGTACATCAGCTTCGGTAGGACATCATGCAGTTCCGAGCCCTGGATGTAGATCTCTTTATAATCGGTGCCTGCGAACGCGGAAACTTCCTTTGCGTAGCCTGTTTCGTCGAACTGCGGCCCTTCCGGGAACGCGCCGGTAAACGTCTTGATTCGCTCGCCGCGCAGCATGCCGGCCGCAAGACAGACTACCGTACTCGAGTCCAGGCCGCCGGACAGGTGTGCCCCGAGCGGAACGTCGGACCGCAGATGCATGCGGGTTGCGTCCTCGATCAGGCCGGCGAGATGGTCTACGAACCAGCGTTCGTCGTGCTCCTCGTCGATCTCGTACTTCAGGTCCCAATATTGCCAGGTGTGGACAGAAAGCTGATCGCCGCTGAACTGGGCCGTCATGCAATAGCCTGGTTCCAGCTTGCGGATATTCTTGAACAGGGTTTTGTCGCCGAGGCAGAACTGGAAAGTGAGGTAGTCCTGCAGACCATTTCGGTCCGATTCGGCTTTCACGACCCCCGAAGCGAGAATCGCCTTGATCTCGGAGCCGAACGCAAGCGTCTGACCGTCAAATGTGTAGTAGAACGGCTTGATGCCGATCCGATCGCGTGCGCAGAACAGGCGCCGGTTGCGTTCGTCCCAGATTGCGAACGAAAACATGCCGAGGAAGCGGTCGACGCAGTGCTCTCCCCATTCGCGGTAGGCATAGAGCAATACCTCCGTGTCCGAGTACGAGCGGATGGGGTATCCCTTTCCGATCAGTTCGCGCCGCAGTTCGAGATAGTTGTAGATGGCGCCGTTGAAGACAACGGTCAGTTGTCCATCTTCCGTCGTCATTGGCTGCTTACCATGTTCGGGGTCGATGATGGCGAGCCTGCGATGCCCCAAGGTTACGTTTGCGCCCCTGGCTTGAAATACTCCATCTCCGTCCGGGCCGCGATGCGCTATGGCGTTCATCATGGCGCGAATGCCATTACTCGTGTTCGAGTCTGCTGTCGAAACTCCGCACAGTCCTGCAAAACCACACATTGGCTTAGTCCTTGTCTAGAATTTTGATTTCGTACTGTTCAATGCTCATATAACGAAAGCCTGGCCCTCTATAGGGGTGCCTTATCCTCAGGCTAACTTTTTCAGCGTCTGCCGTGAAACGAATGCCCAAGGGAGGAGATGGGACAGAGAAGTCGGCTGAAACAAGCTCGCTGGAGAGCAGTTGCCCCCCCTTGATATCGACATGGATGCGAAAGCTACGGTCGACAGGAAAAATATCACCGCCCAGTCCTGATGGGGTGATGTTGAATACATACTGCTGGCCAGGGGTCAAGCTGGAGACCGTCCAGTCATGGTTGTGGTTAACCCCTGCAGCGCCTATGTAGCTTGCGCCTTGATTTTTAACACCGATGTCCTCTTTTCTGATGATCGGATTATTTTTGATATCGATATTCAGCGGGAAAACAAATGGATTTGAAGGGCCGATGACGCCAATTGGATTGGCGCGAGTAAATATATTCTCTCCAGAAAATTCATCCCTGCCAAACCGGTACGTCATCGAAATGAACTTGACCTGATCTGGCGCGGTTTCGTATAGATGCTTTATTCTATCAAAGGGAAGCGGTCGCGCCGAGGGGTCGTTTCTGTCGACATACCAACCGTTATAAGTTGGATCGTAAAGATGCCAGTGCCCATCATGGAAAATCTCGGCGACGGTATGCCCCATATTCTGAGGATAGTTCATTAGGTTTATATAGCGCCCGGGCATCCCCTGGCTTGCGGCTAAGGCAAGCAAAGTTCCTGTGAACGTACCGCAAGCGCCGGTTCTAGTTTGAATTGTCGCATCTGGAGTGCCATCCCCGTCTATTCCTACCTTGAACTGCGAGATGTAATCCATGAATCGAAGAATTTTTGCGTGATTAGTGCTCAACCCGTTTGCAAGCTGGTCAGAGAGTCTCTTTATCTCCCATGTAACAGGGGTCCGAAAAACGTACAAAGGGTTATTCGGGTCATTTCCCCCGAGAAACTGCTCAGAACTCTTTACGTGAGACTGCTCAATCGGTGAGGGCGAGGCGTTTGGTGCCGTACTGATGGCTTCTATTTGACGAAGCAGAATACGAGGTTGCCCGACAAAGTTGCCAAAATCTATACGCAAGCGTTTCACCCGATCATTGGGTAGCAGTGGGAGCATGGCTGCCTGACCAGGCCCTGGGTCACCCTCCATCAGTGAAGAACCTAGTGTTCCGTCGGTGAGTACCTCCCTGACGTTCACCTGTGTGGCCCGGTTCTCGCTGCTTTCCCAATGTAGCCGTATCGCCGAAAGCGATGCCTCACGGTCGAGCTCCAGCACGACATAGCCGTCACTGCCTTCGACGCCTGCCGTGTAGTCGTCGTTGGGATCTCCGTCCAGGGCATTATCAAATCCATGCCCAGGGTAGGTTTCTCCCGCATTGATGACGCTCAATGAAATTGGCTGAGTATCGACTGCCACTCTTTGTTCACGTATTGCAGAGACGCCTTTTTGCTGCAATTCGAAGAAATAGCGATGCCGATCGGCGTACTGATAGAAGAACCAATCGTTGGTCAGATTGGCGATACGCTGTAGCTGTTCGACCTCGTACTTCTGATAGTCCGGCCCCTTGTACCAGCCCATGTCCTGAGGCCGAATCGTGAAAACGTCCTCCTTCCACTGCTGATCGCCTTGTAGGCTCCAGATACCGCCGCGCAGTGGTGCGAACACGAGATGATTACCCTCGTGGATCACCTGAATCTTGAACGCGAAAGTACCCTTGCTCACGTCCTTGTATCGGATGACGAGGCGATGCTCCGGGACATCGAATGCGTCTTCGAACTCCCTGTCAGGGAGCGGCAACCTGAAGAACACGTTATGCCGGGCGCCGCCAGGGGCTGCCTCCGGCCTCACCTGGTAGCCATTGGAGAACGGACGGACACTCCTGCCGTCGACGGTCTGTTCACCTTTCCATTCCGCTCCCGCCATCTGGGCGCTGCTTTTTGAATCCTCGGGAGAGCCGATGTCAAGACGCACGTAATGCCCAGTTTGGGGGTTTTGCAGCAGAACCTCATCGATGAGCGGGGATTTCTCACCGTCTAACCAATCTAGTTGCAGCAGCAACTCTTTTTTTGGGTTCTGGTCGTAGCGAAGCCAATACCCTGTATCAAAAAGATGCAATTGCTCTTTCAAGGAATAAATTCCTTTGTTGGAAAGTGATGCCAACTCGGCATCATCCGTTATTCGTGATGCTTCTGCAATTTCAGGTATGCTGACAAGATGGGCGTTCAGGACATGGCTCGCGTTTGGAACTTCTTCATACCAGACTTTTCTTGAGCGATCCGTATTAACAATACCTCCTTTGCTCAAGTGAACGGAGAACGCATTCCCGGTTTTTTTGATGGCTTTTCTTACTTGGATGTCATTGCCAATTTTTTCCTGATATGCATATACCAATGATTTAAGGACATAAGCCTGCCCGAATGCAGATGGCCAAGGGGCATTGCTGGCGATATCGTTGTATGCATTATCGAATGGGTAGGTGTAGATGGCTGCGTTGCCGATGGAAATATGATTGTTTTCATCCAAAAGCCACTTCAGAGCCGGTTCGCGCAGAATGAGGTTCGGGCCCTTCTTCATGAATGAGGCTGCGCCTGGCATTTGGGGGCCGGAGATCAGTTGCTCGCCAATCAGGTAGGGGGAGTAAACGGCATGGCCTGGATCTTCGTCGGAGCGGCCCCGTTGATTGCTGCCCCTGGCTTCTTCGTCTGTGCCAATATGCATCATGATGACCCCGTTGGGGTCGAGCGAATAGATAGGAAGTAGCGGAGTCTGTTTTGGCAGCTCGATATTGGCAGATGGAGTCACCTGCTTTCCTTGATCTATATTTTCAACGAAGGCGAGATATCCCTTTGCAGCCGCTGACCAAGGAAGAAATCGTTCATCCCGAGTGGAAAGGCTCTTCAGATAGGCATGATGCTTCTCGCCATATGAATTGCCGACCCAGTAGCCCAGATCCGACGGCCTCACAGGAACGGTCCATTTACGCCAATGACCTTCCCCGGTGAGGTGCAAGTCGCCGTCACGCATGTCGCGGAATGTCCGGCCTGGGGCGACGGATCGTTGTTGGACCGTGATGTTTGCTGCCGCGTCGTCGTAGTATTCGACGACGAGCTCGTACCATTGGTCGCGCTGATTGTTCTGCCACTCGCCTGGCAAGGTGAGATAGAAATAGGTATGGGGAGGGCGCATCTCGTCAGGCTTCTCGTCCAGTGCTGCAGGTACGAGCCTGCGGATCGTGCGGCCGGCAAGCTGCTCGGGCTGCCCCCAGTGGGTGCCTGCAATCCGGACGGGACCTTCGCTGTCTCCAGCGTCTCCGACATTTATAGTTACTTCGGCCTTGGACAGGGGGTCGCGCAGCGTGATTCTGTCGACAGCCAGCGTGTGATTCGGATAGCCATAGGGGTTTGCCAATCTGAAAAGCAGTTCGGCCTTGCGCGGATTGAGGTCGTAGCGCAACCAGTATCCAGTATCGAATTTGGGCAGCCAGCGATACAGGGTGTCGGTTCCACGCTTCAGCCAGGTTGCGATTTCCCCATCGTTGCTTGCCTTGTGCAGGTCGGAAAGTGCCAGCAGCACCCGCATATGTCCGTTCAGGATGTGTCCCGGATTGTCGATTGGCACGGGAATCTCTTCGAACCATACGTCGCCATATGCTTCGAACAGGAATCCGCCCTCTGCCAGCGGCGTGAATAGCGCTTGTGCAGCCTTTCGGGCAAGCTTCAGGTATCGGCTGTCCCCGCTGCGTTCGTAAGCGACGACGAAGGCCTGTATCCCTACTGCCTGGGCAAAAGCACTCGACCACGGCGCCTTGATGGAGATGTCGTTATAGGTGCTGTCGAACTCGTATTGCCATACCCATTGGCCAGAGCTGTCTTGCTGTAAATTCTGTTCGAGCCAGCCCAGGGTAGCTTGGAATTTTTCGTCGCTTTTGCTGCCAGCCAAACGGGAGTCGTAGATCTCCCTGTCTGCATAAGCCAATGCATACAGCGCAATCCAGGCTGGATGGCGTTGCTTTCCGTATCCGTCTATCTCAAGAAATGGCACGCCGTTCTCATCAACCAGGTGTTGGGCGCGATCTACATCCGTTTGCCCGGACGATGCGGTTTCATGTGCAGGCGCCGTAGCGGGTACAACGCTATGATAGTCAAGGTTGCTGTCGCAACCCGCAAGAATAGAAGCGGCTGCGACAAGCGCGATGGAGGAAAGCCTTGTTGCTTCCAGGAGTGTCCTGACGTGATATTTCATGAAATTACTTGCCTGTCATCGCGGAGCTGATCGGTGGCTTCGGCGGCCTCGATCACGGGCCGCATCGCCTCAAGATAGGACGCGGATTGTGTCTGCCAGGTAAAGTTCAAGCGGTGAGAAAGAAGTCTGGTCTTCCAGTCAGAAATTTCCTGGCGTGAAAAGGCATAATCGACCGCCAGCGCGATGTCTTTCGCACGATGCATCGGCCGCGCGACTCCAAACCCTTGCTGGACCACGAAACGATCCAGCTCCGGGGATTGGTTTGCGAGGATCGGCAGGCCGGCCTGGATGAATTCAAACAGCTTGTTCGGAGTGCAGTAGTACGAATTCAGATCGACATGGGGGTAAGGGATGATGCCCATGTCGGCGGATGCGCTGTGTTGCAGGAGCTCGGATTGAGGAACTGCTGGCAGGAAGAATACCCGCCGATCCAGGACGCCGTGCTTGCGGGCAATGTCCTGCAATACCTCGCCAAAGGGACCAAACCCCATCATGACCAGATCGATGTCGGGGGTTTCGACGGCAGCGAAGGACTTGACGAGATTTTCGAGATTGCGATTCGGCGCGAATCCGCCTTGAAACAGCAAAATGCGTCGGTTCTTGCCGAGGCCCGTTTTCTCGCGCAGCAGATCATAGCGTGCGTCCGGGTCGAAGCTTGGCGGCGGATCGATCGCGTTCAGCAGCGTCGCGGGGGTGTCGATGGCGTAGCGCTTGGCCATTTCCAGGCCGATCGACTCATTCACCGCAAAAACAAGGTCCGCATGTTTGATGAGGCGGGCTTCGGCCTCGGAGCAGATCTTGCGCTGAATGGTGGAAAAGGATTTCTGCTCGGGATAGAGCTCGTGGGCATCGTATACCAAGGGCACATTCCGCTTTGACGCGAGCTCAACGCCTGCTTCGAGCGCTGGTAGATCGTGAACCTGGATGACGTCGCCTTCGAGTTCGGCTGCGCTGTTTACGAAGGCGCTGCGGAAAGGAAGCGGGTCATGCAGGGAGCGGTTGCGATAGGTAAGGAGCAGAGTCGCGCGGTAAAGCTCCCAGTTGATCCTGGATGCGTAGCGGAAACCTGCATTGAATATCCTGAGATGTGCCGGCATGCGGTTTGCCAGACGGTTGAGCAGAGCGTTCAGTCCGTGCTGCCTACCTATATAGCCTTGGTATACCGGGTTCTCGGGTATGATGTTCGCAAGTCCGATGCGTACGAGATCGATGCCTTCTGGCGTGATTTCCCTGCTTCCTTCAGGCCCAAATGAAAGCGCGACCAGTGTGACCTTGTGTCCCGTTGCAATCAGGGATTGAGCCTGAGCGACGACGCGGCGATCCAGGTGCTGGTCGTGGCATAGCATCAGAACGGTTCGGGCGCGTTTTTCTTCATTCATATCGTTCAAGATCCTTTTTTATTTTTTTGTTTTCCCGAGGCGCTGTCGGATCCACTGGCCCGCACGGACCTCACGCCGCCGCTTGACTTGTTCCAGATCGGTTTGCTGTTCAGCGTATTGTCTATGAAGTTCGGCAAGGTCAATTTCCAACTTATTTTTCTGGTCCACAATTGAATCCAAGATCGATGCCTTGGCGGAAAGCTTGGCTGTCAGGTCGTCGTTGACGCGATTCATCCTGTCGAGCTGGTGCCGCAGGCTGGAGCATTCCGCCCTCACGGCGGCGAGCGAGCTCTCAAGTTGATTGCCTTCGCGTAATGCGGCCGCGAGCGCGGCATCCTTGGCGCTGAGTTCGGCCGCCAAGATATCGCGCTCGCGGCTTGCCTGCTCATATTCGAACTGACGTTCGGAGCACTGGGCGATGGCTTCGGAGAGCTCGTTCTTTAGCCGCTGGCTTTCATCGAGAGCCACTCTCAGGGTTTCCGATCTGGCTGAAAGCTCCATGGAAAATGTGCTGCGTTCCTGCTCCGCGAGGTTGGTTCGTTGGAGAAGGTTGCGTTCCAGGCGAGCGATTTCCTTTACCAGTAGTGCGTTTTCTCCATCACGATAAAAAGAAGATTGTGGTGTGAGTGCGGAACGGTCTATCCATAGAGATCTGACTGCCTGGACGTGAATCTTCGTTGCAGGAATCGTGTAATAACCGGCTTGATCGTTCTGCGGCAGCAGGCGGGTAAGGATAGGGGCGTTGCCTTGCAGGGATATCGCCTGGAGTGGCTCTGCTGAGGGCATGCGGATCAGAAGCCCGTAGTAGCCTGCCTGCACGGGGCGCGGTAGCTCGATGTCGACAGGCTGTTCGGGAAGCAAGCCGATATCGCCCTGGAACAGCAGCCCGGTGCCATCTTCGATCGAAATTGCCACCGTCTGAGCTTGCCGGCCGACAAATCTGATGCACGGGATGCTGGCTGGGTAGACGGGAAGCTGGAGGATCGCTCCGCCATCGACGGCCGCGACCATCCTGGCTGCCTGCGGATACGGGTCGAGATTGTCGACGATTCCATGATGGGACAGCCAGAGCGCCGCGGACAGCTCTTCGCTTTCGACGGTGTCCATGCCTTGCCGTCGCAGCGTTACTTGGTCAGCACGGCAGAAGGCGACAAGAATCTCGCTGTGGCTGCGGATGAATCTCTTGTTGGCAGCCAGACTGTACGTACATAAACCCAAGGCACGGGCGACATCGTCGGGCAGCGCTTGAGGAATATCGGCTGCGCTTCCCTTCGTGCTGCAGGCAGGGCACACAGCTTCGTCCCACCCTGCCCATTCGTCCATTTCCAGGCGGCGATACGCGGTTTCGGGCGGGAGCATGGGCGACCACGCTTCACCGGACAGGATGATTCCGGCGACCGTCCAGCCTGCCGGCGCCCGGTGAATCAGTCCGGGGATGTCGTACGAACGATGATGCCAGTTGACGTGATAGCGGCTTCCGCAAGCGGCGCAGCAAGCTGTTGCGTCCAGCAATGCTTCGCGAAACGGGACGGCGAAGAAGACCCAGTCATGTGCGACGCGGAAAAGCTCGGCCCACGCAGCTCGTTCCACATCGTCGGACAGGTGCTCGAATACATCCGTCGTCATGACGAGATCGAAGGCTGCGTCATCGAAAGGCAGATTGGCGACATCTCCATGTGTGGAGGGCAATCGAAGCCGTGAAAGCGCTTCACTGCTGCCGTCGAAGCCATGGAACCGGGTGTCTGTACGTTCCGCCAGCACATGTGTGATCTTGCCGTCACCGCAGCCGACATCGAGCGCGGTGCTTACGCCTGCAGGCCAGTGATCGAGGATGGCCTGGATCAGATTGCGCTGGCCTTCCTGTAGTTGCTGGTCCCAGACGGCCGCCGACTCATAGAGTCTTTCATTGGCCATTATGTTGATGACTCCCATACAGCAGGCTGGTTGACTGTGCCGATCTCGATCCCGATGCCGGGGGGTGGCAGCACCTTCAGTGCATAGCACCTGTCGTGCAGGTCATAGGCTTTGGGCTCCACTCGGGTAGCCAGATTGAGCTCCTTGAACAGTGCGATCGAAACGATGTAGTCGCCGGGCCCCAGGTGAAGTGTCGGGAACGCGACCTTGATCAGTCCTTCTCCCGACATGCGCCCAAAGCTCAATCCGTCGCGGTTCGAAACGACCTGCATCGCACAGCTTCCGTCCGGCCGATAAACTGCGATGACGGCAACGGGATCGTGGATTTCTCCTTGGGTGGAATAAGCCATGACGGCTGACGAGCTTTCGCCCGTGATCAAGGTGTGGCGGCGTTCACCTTCGGCGTCGAAGAAGCCGAAGGCTGTAATGCTTGCTTCTCCAGAGCCGTACCTGTCTTCCGGGGAAAGCGTCACGAGATCGAGCTTGGATATGATGCTTTCGGCCTTGGACTGTGGCTGAAGTGCCGGTACACGAACCGAGATCCAGTGGTCTGGCGAGCCGGGTTCGAGCACAGTGAGCCGGACGTAGTCGTTTGTCTCCGGATCGTACTGCTCGATCGCAATTTCGCTGGTTTCCGAAGGGAGGATATCGAGTTCGATCCAGGGTCCCCGGGAGCGTGCGGCCGGCCACGTGACTTGCCATGGCGCGTGTTTGTACAAGCCGCCAAAGTCGCCGAAAAGCCAGCATGAGCGCCCGGCAGCGGACTCGGGGCCGCGCCAATTCATGTGGGTTGCGTCAAGAATCGGGCCGGCCCCATCGGCGCATGGCTTGTTGGGTTCGATTGTGGCCTGAAGGGATTCACCTGTACCAAAGCGCAGTGCAGAAACCGCCACCGGCTTTGCGGGGGCATTGCCGTCAGCGCCGATCAGACGGAACAAGGCTGTCGGATTTTTCTGGTCGAGACTCGCAGCTTGTTGCCGTGTCAATGACATGTTGCGCGCGCGCGTACGTATTTCCTCGTCCTCGCGGACCTCGGCGAGGTAGAGCTTGCTGACCGGAAGAATGGGCCCGTCCTTGCGAATGGTGCCGTGATCGATCCAGACTGCACGATCGCACAGCAACTGGACGGAACTCATGTCGTGGGAGACGAAGAGGACGGTGGCGCCGCTCTCAGTCAGGCGCTTCATCCGCTGTATGCTCTTGCCCACGAAATAGGCATCTCCAGCGCCGAGAATTTCATCGACGATGAGGATTTCGGGCTCGATCGTGGTTGCAACAGCGAACGCAAGGCGCGCATACATGCCTGCAGAATATTCCCGAACGGGCCTGTCGATAAAGCCTTCGAGCTCGGTGAAATCGATGATTTCGTCGATTTGTGCCGCCAGGGACGCGCCTCTCGATCCCTGCAGTGCGAGAGCGGCACGTATGTTTTCGATTCCGGTGAAATCGGGATGAAAGCCGGTGCCAAGTTCCATCAGCGCTTGAACATTGCCTGTGATGCTGATTCGTCCGGAGTCAGGCTGCATCTGACCGGAAATCAACCTCAGCAGAGTGCTTTTCCCGGCACCGTTCCGGCCGATCAGTGCTACGCGCTCTCCGCGCTGAATCTCGAAGTCAACGCCCTTCAGGGCATCGAAGACATCGTAGCAACTGCGCGGTACGGCGACTCCGAACGCATCCAGGGCGCGCCAACCGGGGTGCCGGAAGCGTCGAAAGGATTTTGCAATATCTTCGATTCTGATTGCGATGTCAGACATAGTCAGCAAAAAGCGGTTTCAGTCGAGAGATGAAGGCAAAGCCGGCGAAGAAAATCGCAAAAGCAATTCCAGCAAAGACGAAGAGGTCTGCGGCGGGCAGCTGTCCGTCGAGCAATACTGCGCGATACAGGGACATCAGCCTTGCAAGCGGGTTGAAGTCGAGCATCGGTCTGAGCCCGTCCGGAACCATGTCGTCTGTATAGGCGATCGGTGAAACCAGCATCATGAAGAGAATGAGGATGGGCGTTGCCTGCTGCAGGTCCCGGAAAAAGATCGTGAGTGTCGCCGTGATCCATACCAAGCCGAGGGCCATGACGATCTGCAGCACGAACACCAGCGGGAAGGCCAGATGCGAAAGGTGCATATGACCACCATACAGGCATGCGCCCCAAACCATCAGCATTCCAAGCCCCATGCTGGCGTGTCCGACCAGCACATCCTTGGCAACGACCAGTTCGACTGGGAACAGCGTGTTACGCAATAGCCCCCGGTTCGCCACGAGGCTGGGTGTGCCGACGCCGAAAGCCTCGGAAAAGGCGAGAAACGGCACCAGGCCGCAGAAGATGGTGAGCACATAGTCGGCGGTGCCGAGGCCGGGAAGCCGGACCTGTAGAATGTGGGCGAACACGACCGCGTACATCAGCAGGAACAACAGGGGGTAGAGCACCAGCCAGATAGCACCCAGGACGTTGCCGGAAGTTCTTGCTTTGAGACCTTGCAGCACCGTGGCTTGGAGTAGGCGACGGTGCTGGTAGAGCATTTGGAATGCGCGCATCGAACTAGGAATTCAACGCTGAGACGATCTTGTCACTTGCCTTGCCGTCTCCGTATGGATTGTCTCCCTTGCTTGTCGGGAGTGCGGGTGCAAGGGCGGCGGAGACGATTGCCTCCCGCGAGGCACCGGTCAGCACGTTCCAGCCCAATTCCACTGTTTCGACCCATTCGGTTTCGTCGCGCATCGTGACGCATGGGACATCGTAGAAGAAGGCTTCTTTCTGTACTCCTCCAGAGTCCGTGACGATCACACGAGCGGATTGCTCGAGACGAATCATGTCGAGGAAGGGGAGCGGCTCGACCATCTTCACATCCTTCATCATCGGGGCAAGTTCCTGGTCTGCCAGTATCTTGGCCGTACGGGGGTGTACTGGAAGGACCACGGGCTGATGCGCCGCAAGTTCTGCAAGTGCCAGGCCGATCTCGCGGAGGCGGCACGGATCATCGGTGTTTTCGGCACGGTGGCAGGTTGCGAGCACGTACTCGCCTTCCTTCAGGCCGAGGCGGTCGAGTGCGTCGCTCTTCGAGCGAGCGAGATCCCGGTAGTACAGCGAGACGTCGTACATGACGTCACCCACCAAGGACACGCCATTCGTGACACCTTCGCGTGCAAGGTTCTCGACCGCGGTTCGCGTGGGGCAGAAGAGCTGGTTCGATACTCTGTCGGCGAGGATGCGGTTGATTTCTTCGGGCATTCGCATGTTGAAGGAGCGCAAGCCGGCCTCCACATGGGCTACCGGGATATGCAATTTGGACGCAGCCAGTGCGCCCGCCAGCGTCGAATTGGTGTCGCCGTAGATCAGCACCCAGTCCGGGCGCTCGGCCAGCATCACGTTTTCGATTGCTTCCAGCATGCGGCCCGTCATTGCCCCATGATGTCCTCCGGAAATCTCCAGATTGAAGCGCGGATGGGGTATGTCCAGCTCGTCGAAGAATACCTGAGACATGTTGTCGTCATAATGTTGTCCGGTATGAAGCAGCAGCTCTTCAATATCCCTTGCGTATTGGCTGCGAATGACACGCGATACTGCCGCTGCCTTGATGAACTGGGGGCGGGCGCCGACGATGGTGAGAAGTTTAAGCATCACGATCTCCCGTCTGGAGGATGCTGCAAATCTCGTGCTGGTTCTCGCTCGACAGATCCGAACTCATCGGCAGGCTCATTACCTTCCTGGCCGTCTCTTTCGAAACTGGAGTCTCGTCGGAGACACCGAGATGCCTGTAGGCAGGCTGCTCATTGAGCGGAATGGGATAGTGCACCGCAGTGGGAATTCCCGCTGCCTGCAGGCGGGCCTGAGCGGCTTCGCGGTCCTGGCATAGCACCGTATATTGGCCGAATACAGAGGTTCTGTCCGGGCGCTGCACCACGCGTGAGAAGCCGGCCGCATCCAGAAGCTGATTGTAACGGGCTCCAATTTCGAGGCGCTGTGCAATTTCCCAGTCGAAGCGCTCCAGCTTTGCCAGCACGACTGCGCACTGCAGCGTGTCCATGCGTCCACCAACACCGATGCGGGTGTGGACGTAGCGTTTGCTCTGGCCGTGAACGCGGATCTCACGGCAGGCCTGCGCGATGGCATCGTCGCTGGTGAAAATGGCGCCGCCATCGCCGTAACAGCCCAGCGGCTTGCTCGGGAAGAAGCTGGTGCAGCCGATGGAGGACAGATTGCAGCTCTTGCGGCCCTTGTACTCTGCGCCAAAACTTTGCGCTGCATCCTCGATGACGGGAATGTTGCCGTGGCGCGCGGCGATGGTGTTGATTTCGTCCATGTCGGCCGGTTGGCCGTACAGACTGACCGGCATGATTGCTTTGGTGCGCGGGCTGATCGCGGCTTCGATCAGCTTCGCGTCGATGTTGCAGGTGTCGGGTTCGATGTCGACGAACACCGGTTTGGCGCCGAGCAGCACGATGACTTCAGCGGTGGCGATGAAGGTGAACGGGGTGGTGATGACTTCGTCGCCTGGGCCGATGCCAAGCGCCATCAGGCTGATCAACAATGCCTCGGTACCGCTGGCAACGGTGATGCAGTGCTTTGCGCCGGTGTAGGTTTCAAGGCGTTCCTCGAGTTCGCGTACTTCGGGGCCCATGATGTACTGACCGTGCTCCAGTACCGCATTGATACGCGCCTGGATCTGAGGTTGCAGTGCGCGGTACTGGGCTTTGAGGTCGATGAAGGGGATGCTCATTTGCTGCTGCACTCCAGGGTGTGATCGTTGAGTCGATAGTGTTGGCCGGTATGTGGGCAGGTGTATTCGCCTGTTCCTGTTACCGGCAGGGGAATCTGTTCGCCGTATGCGCTCATCCACCCGACTTGCCGTGCAGGCACGCCAACCATCAGGGCATAGGGTTTGACGTCCTTGTTGATGACGGCGCCGGCGCCGACGAAGGCGAATTCACCAACGGTTACTCCGCAGACGATTGTGCAGTTGGCGCCCAAGGTGGCTCCACGCTTGATCAGCGTATCGCGATACTCACTCTTGCGTTCGATGAGCGAGCGGGGATTGTAAACGTTGGTAAAAACCATGCTTGGCCCACAGAACACGCCCTCCTCAAGGAAGACATTGTCGTAAACAGAAACGTTGTTTTGAATCTTGCATTTGTCACCGATTATGACCTTGTTGCCGACGAAGACGTTCTGGCCCAGTGAGACACCCTTGCCGATTTGGGCGCCGCTGCACACGTGGGCAAAGTGCCAGATGCGTGAGCCTTCGCCGATCTGGGCGCCGTCGTCGACGATGGCGCTGGAATGTACGGTGTAGCTGGTCTGTGTCATTGGAGAATCCTTTGTGCGGCTTCTTCGCCCTGCAATTGGGCTGTAGTCCATTTGCCGCCGTAAATATGTAGCACTTTGCCCACGCGCTCGAAAGCCCAGTCGCGCGTGGCGTCCGAAGGGTTGTCGGCACTGCGGATCAGTGGCCGTACGCCGGAGAAGGTGGCTGCCACATCACCCGAGTGGGCGAATGGTGTCAGGTAATGGTTGTACGCCGCCAGCAGATAGCGGATTTCACTTTCGCTGGGGCCGGGGTTGTCGGGGCTGGTCTGACGGATTTCGGTGGTGCCGACCAGGGTTTGGTCCTTGTAAGGCAGTACGAAGAAGATGCGTTTCGCTCCTGGTACTTGCAACAACATAGCCATGGAGCAGGGGCGGTCTAGCATGATGTGGCTGCCGCGCACCCAGTCCAGTTCATAGGCAGGCTGTCCAGGCTGGGTGTTGCGCAGCTTGCTGGCCCAAGGGCCTGTTGCGTTGACGATACGGTCGAAAGCATCGAGTTCATCGATATTGCTGATTTCTTGGCCACAGTGCAGATGGCCGCCCGCACTGCAGAATTGGTCCACGACCCATTGTCCGAGTGCTTCGTCGTCCATTTGGGCGTCGTAGAATGTGTAAGCGCCTTGCAGATCTGCGCGCTTGAGCCCGGGTTGTACTTTGATGGCTTGCTCCGTGCTCACCCAACGCCCTTTCGGAAAACCGCTACCACAGGCGAGCAGGTCGTATAGTCGAATACCGGCGCCCAGTGCCCAGCGCGAACGTCCTGCTCCTGCATATACTGGTAGCATCAGTTGCAATGGGTCGCAGAGATGTGGCGCTTGCTGAAGCCAGGTGGCACGCGCTTGCAGCGATTTGCGAACGAGGCGCAGATGCCCCCCTTCGAGATAGCGCAAACCTCCGTGCAGCAGCTTGGATGACGCACGACTGGTCTCGGCCATGGGGTGCTTGCGCTCGAACAAGCTCACATCTATGCCTTTGCGCACGAGCGCCCAAGCGGTACAGGCCCCAACGATACCGGCGCCAACCACGGCGACACGCACCTGTCAGTACGCCAGTGGTAGTGCGATGCGCTTGCCATCGCGGGCGGACAGATACATCGCGATCAGCAGTTCCAGGCTCTTGAGGCCTTCGCGACCGTCGGTTTCCGGCTCGGCTTCGCCGCGCAGGGTGTTGATAACGTTGTCGTAGTACAACGGGTGCCCGAAACCATAGACGCTGGTCGTGGCGTAACTTGCCTGTTTGATTTCTTCGTCTTCCGGCAGCTTCTGGTCGAACTCCCAATGCTGAATTTCATTGACCGCCACGCCACCAATGCGCACCGTGCCTTTCTCGCCCAGGATGGTGATGCTGCCTTCCAGATTTTTGGGGTAGGTCAGCATGGTGACGTTGAGCGTGCCCATGGCACCGCTGCGCCAGCGCAGCGCGGCTACACCTGAGTCTTCGACTTCGATGTTGCGCGCCAGGGTGCCCGTGTATGCCATGACGGACTCGACCGGCCCGATCAGCCAGTCGAGCAGGTCGATGTAATGGCTGGCCTGGTTCATGAAGGCGCCGCCGTCGAACTCCCAGGTACCGCGCCATTTGGCACTGTCGTAATACTCCTGCGGGCGGGTCCAGAAGACGTTGACTGCCACGCTGTAGATCTTGCCGAAGCGTTTCTGCTCGACGGCGCGTTTGAGCAATTGCAGCGTGGCGTTGCGGCGGTTCTGCTTGACGACGAAGAGCTGGACGCCGGCCTTGTCGCAGGCCTCGACCATCTTCAAACCGTCCTGCCAGCGTGTGGCCATGGGTTTCTCGGTCATTACATGCTTGCCGAATTCGGCAACTTCGATGGCCTGCATTGGGTGCAGGCCGCTGGGCGTGGTCAGGATGATGCAGTCGGCCGTGGTGTGTTCCAGCAGATCTGCCAGCTTTGCGTGGCCACGGGCTCCAGTCTTGGTAACTGCTGCTTCCAGCGCAGCGGGATTGATGTCACAAACATCGACCAGTTCGCAACGATCCGAGTGGGTTGCCATTGCGGCGAAGTGGTTCTGTGCAATACGGCCGCAGCCGACGAGAGCGAAGCGGACCTTGCGCTCGGTGATGGGTGTGGAATGGTGCATTCGAGCCTCCTGAGTTCCGTGTGTAGTTGTAATTTATAGCCGCACGTCCGCCGCATCGCGCGGCAGCACATACTTCAGGTCGTACAGCACATGCTGGCGCTTGCCCAGCGCGCGGATGCCCTGGTCGCTGAGCGTCTTGAACTGGTCGTGGGCCACGGCGACGACGATGGCGTCGTAAGTGCCCGGCGCCGGAATCTGGATCGGCGTGATGCCGTACTCGTGCTCCGCTTCGGCTGGATCCACCCAGGGGTCGTACACGTCGGCCGCCATGCCGTACTCGCCCAGTTCCTTGACGATGTCCACGACCCGCGTGTTGCGCAGGTCCGGGCAGTTCTCCTTGAAGGTCAGGCCCATGATCAGAATCTTCGCGCCTTCGACCTGGATGCGCCGCTTGAGCATGGCCTTGACCAACTGCGACACCACGTAGGCGCCCATGCCGTCGTTGAGCCGGCGGCCGGCCAGGATGATCTCCGGGTGGTAGCCGATTGCCTGCGCCTTGTGGGTGAGGTAGTACGGATCCACGCCGATGCAGTGCCCGCCGACCAGGCCTGGACGGAACGGCAGGAAGTTCCACTTGCTGCCGGCCGCCTTCAGCACCGCCTCGGTGTCGATGCCCATGCGGTTGAAGATGATGGCCAACTCGTTGATCAGCGCGATGTTGACGTCGCGCTGGGTGTTCTCGATGACCTTGGCCGCTTCGGCCACCTTGATGCTTTCGGCCTTGTGGGTGCCGGCGACGATGATCTGGCGGTACAGCGCATCGACCAGGTCGGCGACCTCGGGCGTGGAGCCGGAGGTGACCTTGCGGATGGTGGAGACGCGGTGCTCCTTGTCGCCCGGATTGATGCGCTCGGGGCTGTAGCCGGCGTAGAAATCGACGTTGAAGCGCAGCCCGGAGTGCTGCTCCAGCACCGGCACGCAGTCTTCCTCAGTGGCGCCGGGATAGACGGTGGATTCGTAGATGACGATGTCGCCCTTCTTGAGCACCTTGCCGATGGTCTCGCTGGCCTTGACCAGCGGTGTCAGGTCCGGCTGCTTGTGCTCGTCGATCGGCGTCGGCACGGTGACGATGAAGACATTGCAGGCGGCCAGGTTCTGCACATCGGCGCAGTAGCGCAGCCCCGCGGCTTCGCGCAGCTCTTCGTCCGAAACTTCGAGCGTGGCGTCGTGGCCGCCCTTGAGTGCGTCGATGCGTGCCTGGTTGATGTCGAAGCCGAGCACGTCGCGCTGCTTGGCGAATTCCACCGCCAGCGGCAGGCCGACGTAGCCCAAACCGATGACGGCGAGTTTGATGTCTGCAAGTGTATGCATTCGATGCTTCTTCTAGGGGCGTGAGTATGCTCGGAAAAACGCGTATTATCTCATGGGAGTGCCAATATCAAAATTGGTTAAATGTCACGCGTTTGCAGGGGGAGGCCCTTGAAGAAAAAGGACCTGGGCCGGCGGAAGTGAGGTTGTGCTGGTTGTCAGTGCGGCATCAGATCGATGCCGACACGTTGTATGTGCTCGAGCAGCGCCGGGTTGTCGATCTGGTGCCACAGGCTCAGGTCGATCTTCCACGGCAGCAGCAGTTCGTCGATTTCCATGTCCAGCCGCAGCAGGTCGGGCAGCCCCAGCGTAGGGGCGACGAGGCAGATGTCGATGTCGGAGGCTGGCCGGTGCGTGCCTTTGGCGCGCGAGCCGTACAGCAGGATGCGCTCGACGCCGGAGGCGGCGCTCAGTACGTCGAGCAATTGCCTGAGTGCGGTGTCAGGCAAGCCGTAGGTGGAGGAGATGGCCGTCGTCATGGGGTGTCGCGCAGGGACTGCATGCGCTCGGCGAATTGTTCGAACAGATTGTGGTAGGTGCCGATGATCCTGCGCGCGATGTCGTTGGCGACTTCTTCGTTGTAGGTATGGGAGGTCTGGTTGCGGCTGCGGATCATTTCCATCCAGCCTTCGCCGTCCGTGACGAGTCCCTTGCTGAACGACTCCCGCGTTGCATCGCGTGAACCGGTGATGTCGACCGTGCCCTGCCAGGAGAAATAGTCCTTCATGGTGTTCCATGCGAGCTCGTGAGTGAACTCGAAAGCCTGGATGAGGCCCTGCTTTTCCAGGTCCGAAAGCGGGCGTTGGCGGGAGAGTTCCACCGCAGCGCTCAAGCGGGCAAGCGCTTTGAGGTAGTTTGCCAGGCGTTGATGCCAGCGAATGTCCTGCATCCTTGTCCCTTCGCAATGTTCTCTGACGGATGACTGTTCATTGTCGGCCACTGCCGCCGCAGGCAGCAAGCCGGGCCACGCTATAATCCGCGCTTTCGGGCCGGCCATTCGCTCGGTTCCCAGGCCGGGCCTGCAGTGTCCGGCGGCCACCCTCTTCACGCAGGAACGACTACCTTGGCGCTCACCATCCTCGGCCTTTCCGGCGCGCTCACTCACGATCCGTCCGCTGCGCTCTACATCGATGGCAAGCTCGTCGCCGCGGCGGAAGAAGAACGCTTCGTCCGCGACAAGCACGCCAAGAACCGCATGCCCTACGAGTCGGCGAAATTCTGCCTGGACTTCGCCGGCATCAAGCCCGCCGACGTGGACGTGGTGGCGATTCCGTTCGCGCCGGTCAGCCTGTTCGGCAAGGCGCGCTGGCACTACGCCAAGCGCTACTGGTACGCGCCGGATCGTGGGCTGGATGCCATCCTGGCGGGCAACCGCCGTTTCCATCGCTACAAGAAGCGCATCCAGTGGTGTCTGCAGCAGCTCGGCTTCGATCTGAAGAAGGTGAAGATCGAGCCGGTCGAGCACCACCTTGCGCATGCCTCCAGCGCCTACCACTGCTCGGGTTTCTCCGAGAAAACCGCGATCATGGGCATCGACGGCAAGGGCGAGTACGCGACCACCTTCTTCGGCTACGGCGAGAACGGCCGCATCCACAAGATCAAGGAGTTCTACGATCCCGACTCGCTCGGCGGCCTGTACGGCGCGATCACCGAATACCTCGGCTTCGAGATGCTCGATGGGGAGTACAAGGTGATGGGCATGGCGCCCTATGGCGATGCGACGAAGTACGATTTCTCGCGCCTGGCGAAATTCGAGAATGGCGAGTTGATCATCGACACCGACTACGCCAACGTGATCGGCTTCCGCCGCTACAAGGAGCAGGGCAAGGGCTACTACTTCTCGCCCAAGCTGATCCAGTGGCTCGGGCCTATGCGGCATGGCGACATCGCCGACGACCCCTACATCCACTACGCGGCGAGCATGCAGAAGCTGTTCGAGGATCTCGCGTTGCAGATGATGGACCACTACCTGGGCGACATCCTGCGCGAGACGGGCCGGCTGGCCTTCGCCGGCGGCGGCGCGCTCAACGTCAAGCTCAACCAGAAGATCATCGCTCGCCCGGAAGTAAAGGAGCTTTACGTCCAGCCGGCTTCGGGCGACTCCGGTACCGCGGTGGGGGCTGCTTCCTACGTATCGGTGAAGCGCGGCGTGCCGGTCGAGAAGATGGAACACGTCTATCTCGGTCCGCGCTACACCAATGAAGAGGTGATCGCTGCCTGCGCCAAGCATCCGTCCAAACCGCGCTGGGAGCTGATCGCGGACGGCGATACCGCCATGCCGCGGCGCATTGCGCAGATCCTGGCCGACGGCAACCCGGTGGCCTGGTTCCAGGGCCGCATGGAATTCGGCCCGCGCGCGCTGGGCGGGCGCTCCATCCTCGGCTGCCCGAGCGCGGCCGGCGTGGCCGACCGCATCAACGAACAGATCAAGTTCCGCGAACGCTGGCGCCCCTTCTGCCCCAGCATGCTCGACACCGTCGGACCGCAGATGCTGCAGACCGAGCACCCGGCGCCCTTCATGACCTTCACCTTCGAAGTGGCGGAGGAATGGAAGACGCGGGTGCCCGAAGTGGTGCACGAGGACGGCACCGCCCGCGCCCAGGTGCTGAAGCGCGAGTTCAACCCGCGCTACTACGACCTGATGAAGGAGCTGGAAAAGCTCACTGGCAACGGCGTGGTGCTGAACACCTCGCTCAATCGCCGCGGCGAGCCGATGATCTGCTCGCCGACGGATGCGCTGAACATGTTCTTCGGCTCGGATCTGCAGTATCTGATCATGGAAGACGTGCTGGTGGTGAAGGCAGAGGGCTGACGTGGCTGAGGGGGCGCTTGTGAGGCCGCTGGTCAGCGTGATCATCTCCTCGTACAACCATGCGCCCTACATTGAGGAGTGCATCCGGAGCGTCCTGGATCAGACCTATCCCGACATCGAGCTGCTGGTGGTCGATGACGGCTCGAGCGACGACAGTGTCGAGCGCATTCGCAAGCTGCAGCAGGTGCACGGTTTCGATTTCCGTGACCAGCCCAACCAGGGCCTGGCTAGGACGCTGAACGACTGTATCGCGCGGGCGCGCGGAAGCCTGATCGCGCCATTCGGTTCGGACGACGTGATGCTGCCGGACCGCATCGCGAAGCAGGTTGCCTACATGGACGGCAAGCCGGAAGTGGGCATCTGCGCAGGCGGCATCGAGACCATCGACGGCGAGGGGCGGCCGCTGCCGAAGCGGGACCGGCCGAGGCCGTTCCGGCGGCTCGATTTCGATGCGATGTTCGCCGGCGACAAGGCACGGGTGCTGGCGCCGACGCTGCTGTTCCGGCGCGAGGCACTCGAGGCGGTGGGCGGCTTCGATCCCTCGATCCGGCTGGAAGACTTGCTGGTCGAACTGAAGATCACCCGCGCGGGCTATGTGATCGACGTGCTGGAAGACGTGCTTGCACGCTACCGGGTGCACGGCAGCAATACCTACAAGAACCGCCGCTTCATGGTCGAGAGCGTGCTGCAGACCTATGCACGCTTCGACGATCATCCTGCCTACGACGCCGTGCGGACCGGCTTTCTGCGGTCGATGTTCCTGAAGTGCGCGCGCGACGACAAGACGCTTGCACGCGAGTTGCTCGGGCAGTTGCCGGTCGGGAAGTGGAACAGCCAGGTGCTGCGGGGAATTGTCCGTCTGCTGTTCGGGCGGAAGTGAATCGTCGCCCTGCAGAGAATGGCTTCAACCCGGGTCTCAACCTGGGGTTTCACTCCATGGCGGTCTTGTTGCTCATCTGCTCGATCAGTTCCTGGTACTGAGCGGTGAAGGCGCGAATGCCGTGGTTGGTGCCGACGTGCCGGCGCAGCGCCTGGCCCTGCGCGATGCGTTCCTCTTTCGGGGTGTCGATCATGCGTTCCAGGCAATGGGCCAGTTCGGCGCTGTCGCCTGCGGGGTGGAGCATGGCGAGCTGGTCGACCATGCCGGTGATCGCGGGAATGGACGAAGCAACGACGGGCAGGCCGGCGGCCATCGCTTCGAGCAGCGCGAGGGGGAAGCCTTCGCTGTGCGAAGGCAGCGCGAATACGTCGAATGCGCGGAGGTAGCGCGCCGCATCCTGGCGTTCGCCGAGCAGGTGGATACGCTCATCGAGGCCGAGCGCCTTGATCTGCTCAACGAGTGCAGCATGTTCCCGCCCTTCGCCGATGATTGCGAGATCGGCCTGTGGATACCGCCCGCTGATACAGGAAAAAGCGTCGACAAGATCGCGATGCGCCTTTACCGGGACGAGGCGGCCTATCGTCCCCACCACGAAGGTGTCGGCCGCAAGCCCCAGTTCCTGGCGTGCCTGGTCGCGCGTCAGCAGGCATGCCTCGATCTCGTCGGCGGCGACGGCGTTGCTGATCGTACAGGTGTTGTCGCGGGTGAAGCCGCAGTCGAGGGACAGCAGATAGGTCCGCACGGCGTCCGATACCGCCACGAAGGCACAGTCGCCGCGCCCGACCGAGTTCCGGATCATGGACTGGCGATAGGGACGGTCGAAGTCTCCGACGCCGTGTACCACGCCGATGACGGGGCGCTCGAGGATGCGCCCCACTGTCAGCAGGATGTGCAGCGGCTTGAAGCGGTGCGCGATCAGGACGTCGAAGTCGTGCGTCCTGCACAACTGCAGCAGCTTCATGATCGCCCACCAGCGGCCGACGCCCTTCAGGGCGAAGGTGGGCAGATCGAGGTGGATCGATTGTTCCTGCGAATCGGGCGTTGTTTCTGCCGTGCCGGACAGAAATGCAGTGAGCACTTCGGTGTGATCGTCTGCCAGGCACAGCCCGAGTTGCCGCCCGACGACCGTTGTCGAGTCGCTCGTTCCGCTCTGCAGTTGGAGGATCTTGAGTTTTCGCATCCTGCAGGTCTGGGTGGGGTCGGCGTGTAGCGTCAATATGGTGCCTGATGGTGGGCTGGTGCGTCTGAATCCGGGGACGTTACACGGGATTCAAGCATCGAAGTTTACAAGACGGTATGATTTTACCAATCTCAGCTTTGCAACGTTATGTTTATTTATATCGAATTTCTGCTCCCGCAGTCCGGAATGTTTTCGTGCCCTCTCTAGATTTGCTTGTAATTCTTTGAAATCAATGCTTTGTTGCCGATGGCTGAACTGACGAACCGTGGTGGGAGCGCGCGAACATGAGCCGGGCTGAACCGTTGATCACGGTTGTCATCCCGGCCTATAACTATGCGGCGACTTTGGCGCGGGCTGTTGGCTCGGTACTGCCTCAACTGGATGCCGGGCCGGCAGAGCTGATCGTCATCGATGATGGGTCGACGGATGCGACACCGCAGGTGATCGAATCCTTGCTTGCGGAGCATCCGGGCCGGTTTCGTGCAATCCGCAAGGAAAATGGCGGTTTGTCCTCGGTACGGAATCGGGGAATTGCCGAAGCCCGGGGCGACTATCTGATGTTCCTCGATGCGGATGACGAGATGCTGCCTGGTGCGCTGGCAGCTTTGGCGGCCCATATCGATGCGCATCCGGAAACACGCATGGTAATTGGTGGCCATGAGGCTCTCGAGGCAAACGGACGCCGGCGTATCCACTTGCCGGGTGAGTTGCCGGAGCGGCCATTCGATAGGGTGAGGGCATATTTGCTGGACAAGCACATTGGCTTGACGAATGGTGCCTGTGCCATGCATCGGCAAGTGTTCGAACGGGGGCTTTACCCGGAGCATTTTCGCAGCGCAGAGGATATTCCGGTTTTTTCCCAGGTTCTGGCGCATTATTCCTGCACGGTGTTGATCAGGCCTCTGGCCCTCATCTACAAGCATGCCGATAGCCTGCGCCATCAGTTCAGCCATGCCAAGGCAGGAGGGCTGGCCTTGGTGGATGAGGTATTTTCTCCGCAGCGGCTGGACGAGGTTTTTCAGCCGCTGAAATCCGATTTCTACGTGCAGCGTTGCCTGTCCTTGTTTCGCAGCGCGTACCTTGTCGGGGAAAGCGGCGCGGCGCAGGAGTATTTTCGCCGCGCGATCACTGAGGATTGGAAGGTGATTTTCAGACTTTCGTATTCTCGCAAGGCATTACGGTTGTGGCTGAGTGGTGCATGAATCGAACTCCTGGCTAAGAGACCGTTTCCGGCCGGTCGACAAGCGAAGAGTAGGTCGGATGTGGCTTGACGGAGTATTCGAAGACTCCCGTGATCTTGTGATAGGCATTGTCGTGCAGGACGACTCTCGTCCCCACCAGCATACAGCCAACGAACACATGCAAACGATCGGTTTCTACAACGTCATACCAGGAAAGCACTTTCAGCAGCCATTTTGCCGAAAAGAGGTTCAGGTCGCGATCCCGGGTGCCGAATTTCGCTACGATCGATATGTCATTGATCTTCCTCTTGGGGCCGTCTATTTTGGATTCGCGATCGGTTCGTAGTGCGGACAGCGATTTTGTGAACCTGGACCGGACATAGTGATACGCGATGTAGAGCATCTTTCTCGCGTTTTTTATGCTCGATTTCGGCGATTTGACCGGAGTGGTGAACAGTTCCAGGTTGGTTGAGAATGCGAGGTCGTGATCCAGCGAGATGTCGCAAGCGAGATCGAGGGAGCGTGCATAATCGAAGCTGTATCGTTCCCGCAGGAACAGGGTGTCGCCTTTTCGCAACAGGGACAGGACATCCTGGCGGCCTTCGATCGATTGAGGCATGAGCAACAGGGGGAACGAATACTGCGTGAGGCGGCGGATGAGATCGCTCCCCGCGTGCCAGTATGGGACGATGTTCCCGCCGCCGGACAGGATGACAAGGTCGTCGGGCCCCAGCGCGGCGTAGTCGAAATCGTCGGATATCTCGGTGTATCCGAGATCTACCTTTTCAGCCAGTGAATAGAATCCGACGTTGATGAGGGAGTCGCCTGCATTGCCCGAGTTTGGCCTGAAATAGATTCGCTTATATCTATTCTTTGCAAGCTCTAAATGTTCGATGACTTTATTCATTTGTCGTTTTCAGTGTGTGCTTGTAGTTTTCGAACTTATCTTTCTTAACGCGCGCTGCATTTTCCCCCGGGTGCGCCTGAAGCGCCATATCGCCCAGTTCTGGAATTCGGAGCGTTCCAGGATGTGTTTCCACGCTTTGTACACGGGTGTTTCCTGAAGCCCGCTCTGTTCCATCAACTGGATGTTCTCCTTGGCAAACTTACGTTGTGAATCACTTTTAAGGAGAATGGATCTTATTTTCCTGGTGTCGATCTGCTCGGGGAATGTCTTTGCGTCGCTTAGGGCGCCCAGTGCGTAAAGGCTCGTCATCGTTCGGAGGCACTTTTCACAGACGCCGCAATTGTATGCCCCTTCCACGCGCTCCCAGCAGACTCTCAAGTGGGCGAGGGCGATCGGGTTTTCGCTGATGCGTTCTATTTTCTGGACGCGTGTCGCTTCACAGCCATCGTGGACGAACTGCAATGCTTCATCGGAGAAAAGAGGATCGGTATCCGGGTGAGAGCCCCAGGGCATCAGGTCTTGTTGGGCGAAGCTCGACGGTATGTATATCTTGTCCAGGATGCCTACCAGAAGGCGGCCGGCAGCGCCCAATGCAAAGCCGTGCCCGTGCTTGCCCCAGTGCCCGAAACTCCTGAAGAGTTCACGGCCGTCCGATTCGATTTCGATGAATCGGATGCCAGCCTGTTCGGCAACCGAACGCCCCATGGTGCTGATGGCGTGCCGCCGCGAATGATCGTCGAGATCCAGATCGTAGCCATGCACGTAGATCAGGTCGGTGATCTCATGCTGATGCTTCAGAAAGGTATGGAATGAATCGACCCCGCCGGTGAAGAAGCTCCCCACTCTGCCGGTATTCTTTGCCGATGCCGAGTAGACCTCCGGGCCTTGAATTACCAGAGGTTTGTATTCCGGATACCAGCCGGAAAAAATTTCTGACAGCGTGGTCAAATTTCGCAGCAAGGTGGCTGAAACCGGGGCGCCGAGATCGATGCGCCGGCCTTGTTGCATGGCTGGCAGGGCGGCCAGCAGGATCGCCGATTCAATGTTCGGCTGAAGGGGGGGCACATCGCATCTGTAGTACGGCGTGAAGCGCCGGGTACAGGTGTCGATATCGAATGTCAGCGTGCTGCTGTCGACGGAGGGGCAAGCCAGCACAAGGGGAGAGGGCGAGTTGTCCATTACGTGTTCCTTGATGGGCGAATTACAACTGCAGCTTATGTGCGGCGCCTGCTAGCGAGTTTACTTCGGTGCCGGGTCGCTACGCTATCGACGATAGTGGCCACAGATGGTAAAAATCTGCGCCTGATCCACGTGTTACCATCCCGCGACAATGTTCCAAGCCGGGCTTTCATGACAGCTTCCGCCGAGCGGGCCACGTCCAGCCTCCGCATCTACTTCCGTCTGCTGGCCTACGTCCGCCCTTACATCGGCACGTTCGCCATCAGTCTCCTCGGTTTCGTCATCTTCGCTTCGTCGCAGCCGATGCTGGCTGCGGTGATGAAGTACTTCGTCGATGGCCTCAACAACCCGGCGGCGGCGCTCGACGTTGGATGGGAACTGCTCGACGGCGTGTCGCTGATGAAGGCCGTACCGCTGATGATCGTGCTGATCGCGCTGTGGCAGGGGGTGGGCTCCTATCTGGGCAACTATTTCCTCGCGCGGGTTTCTCTCGGGCTGGTGCACGACCTGCGGGTCAAGCTGTTCGACAGTTTGCTGAGCCTGCCGAACCGCTATTTCGACCAGAACAACTCCGGCCACCTGATCTCGCGTATCACCTTCAACGTGACGATGGTCACCGGGGCGGCGACGGATGCCATCAAGGTCGTGGTGCGTGAAGGTCTGACGGTGATCTTTCTGTTCGGCTACCTGCTGTGGATGAACTGGAAGCTGACCTTCGTCATGGTTGCGGTGCTGCCGGTGATCGGATTGCTGGTTGGGCGGGCCAGCCGCAAGTTCCGCAAGCAGGCCAAGCGCATCCAGGCGGCGATGGGTGATCTGACGCACGTGGTGTCGGAGAGCATCCAGGGCTATCGTGTGGTGCGTAGTTTCGGTGGCGAACCTTACGAGTCCGAACGCTTCGTCCGGGCCAGCGTCGACAACACCAGAAAGCAGTTGCGCATGGTCAAGACCGGCGCCGTGTTCACGCCCAGCCTGCAGATCGTCACCTATGGCGCGATGGCGGTGGTGCTGTTCCTGGTGCTGCTGCTGCGGGGCGATGCCACTGCGGGCGACCTGGTCGCCTACATCACCGCCGCAGGCCTGCTGCCCAAGCCGATCCGCCAGTTGTCCGAAGTCAGCTCCACGATCCAGCGCGGCGTGGCCGGCGCCGAAAGCATTTTCGAGCAGCTCGACGAGGCGCCCGAGGTGGACAAGGGCACGGTCGAGCGTGATCGCCTGGAAGGGCACATCGAGATTCGGGGGCTGAACTTCCGCTATCCCGGCGCCGAACAGCCGGTGCTGCAGGACATCGATGTCGATATTCCGCCCGGCCGGATGGTGGCCCTGGTCGGCCGCTCGGGCAGCGGCAAGTCCACGCTGGCCAACCTGATTCCGCGCTTCTACGACTACAGCGAAGGGCAGATCCTGATCGACGGTGTCGATTCACGCGACTACCGCCTGCGCAACCTGCGCCGCCACATCGCCCTCGTCACCCAGCAGGTGACGCTGTTCAACGATACCGTGGCCAACAACATCGCCTATGGCGACCTTGCCGGTGCGCCGCGCGAGGCCATCGAAGCCGCGGCCGAGGCGGCCTACGCCAGGGAGTTCATCGACCGCCTGCCACAGGGCTTCGATACCGAGATCGGCGAAAACGGCGTGACCCTGTCCGGCGGTCAGCGCCAGCGCCTGGCGATTGCGCGCGCACTGCTGAAGAATGCGCCGATCCTGATCCTGGACGAAGCCACTTCCGCGCTCGATACCGAGTCCGAGCGCCACATCCAGGCGGCGCTCGACCGCGCCACCTCCGGCCGCACCACGCTGGTGATCGCCCACCGGTTATCGACGATCGAGAAGGCCGACCTGATCCTGGTCATGGACCACGGCCGCATCGTCGAACGTGGTACCCACGCCGAACTACTCGCCGCCGGCGGCTACTATGCCGGCCTGCATGCGCATCAGTTCAAGGATGTGGAATGATGCTGAGCAGTGAGCGAAAGGAGTACGGAGCACCGATGGCACAATCGCGCTGTTGAAAGCTGGCTGCATAGCCGGGTAGGGCCAGCTTGCGATGCCTTGAAGGCTGATCCATTCAGTGCCGTCACCACGTGCCCGCTTGGCTGCAGAGCGCGAGCGCGCTGTTAGTTAAGGCTATTCAGCGTCCAGCTCCAGCCGTGGTGCTCAGCCAGATCTGCAGATCCCCCGCTTCATAGCCCTTGCCAGCCTGCGCGGCATAGCCTTCGGCGAAGGTCTGGCCGCCGTCGGCCATCAGCCAGGCACGGTCTTCGCGGTAGCGCAGCAGGTGGGCGAAATTGCGCTTGCGCTTGAAGCGCGGCAGCGGGCGGCGGCCGATCTGCATGTCGGCGATGTCGATCAGGCCGAGCCGGCCGTCCTCGCCGAGGACGATGTTGCCGAGGTGGATCGAGCGGAAGAAGACGCCGGCATCGTGCAATGTCGCGACGAAGCGGCCTAGTTGGCCGGGCAGCGCGCGCGTGTCGATCTCCGGTCGCGCGCCCTGGATGATCTGGCGCAGCGTGAGGCCGGGCAGCGGGCGGTAATGGACGACGTCGCGGCGCAGGGCCGGGAAGCGATGTACCTGGATCACCTGCGGACAGGGCACCCCCAGCCGGGCGAGGGCAACGGCGTTGTCGGCGAAGCGGCGCGCGTAGGGATACCACGCGGCGGACGTCAACAGCCGCTTGCGGCGGAAGACCTTGAGATAGCTGCCGTCGGCATGGCGCAACACCTTCTCGCCGTGGCCGTCGGCCTCGACGACTTCGGCGTCGCCGCGCAGGGTGGAATAGTCGATCGCGCTGTCGGACATGTCTGTTGTCAGAATGTTACAGGCGCATCTTAACCGCCATGCCGGCGAAGCGGCACTTTTGGGGGTGTTCAGGCCGGTGGCAGGTTGGCACCCAGCCAGCGCCACAGCGCGCTGTCCGCCGGCCAGTTGCGCAGCAGGCGGGCACGGTCGCGGCGCCAGGCGCGGGCGTGGGAGGCTGCACTGTGGTGCTGCTGCATGGCGTCGAGGTCGATCAGCACGACCTGGCCGTCGTGCCACAACAGGTTGGTGGCTTTCATGTCGCCGTGCGAGATGCGTTCGCGGTGCAGGGTGGCGAACAGCGTGCGCAGGGCCTCGGCTTCCGCAGGTGGCGGACCGCTGTCGACGTAGGGGGCGAGGTGGGTGGCCAGGTCCTGCCCGGGGCACCAGGCGTTGATGATCCAGGCCCGGCGGCGCAATGGGCCGGCGCGTTCCTCGATCAGCGCCAGCGGCGCCGGCGTGGCGATGCTGAGGAAGGCGAGCCGGTGGCCTTCCACCCACGAATGCGCGGCCCGGCTCGGCCGCCAGGCCCGCGACAGCGCGTGGCGGGCGTTCTTGAGGTTGTAGCGCTTGATCACCAGCGGCTGGCCGGTATGCTCCAGCTTTGCCACCGTGCAGGTACCGCCGTCCTTCAGCAGGCTGCCGCGGGCGATGGCGGCGTCCGGGGCGACCAGCACTTCGGCGAGTGCGTCCGCTTCGGTGCGCACCGCGATCGTCAGCCGGCCGAAAGTCTTGTCCGCCTTGAACAATGTGCAGTCGCGGCGTGTCTTGGCGAGGAAGTCCTTGAGCCGCGCATCGCGGGTTTGGGCGATGTGTTCGCGCAGCGCTGCCGGATCGAGCGCGGGCAGATCTTCGCCACCCGCGCGCCAGGCGTCGATGAGCGGGGCGAGGTATTCGTCCCAGTCGGCCGGCAGCTGCGCCGCCAGGATGGCGACATTGGCGGTAGCCTCGTCGGCCTGCAGTGGCCGTCCGGGGGAGAGCACTCGCACCGCGTCGCCGTCGATGACCATCAGTTCGCCGCCGCTGACGAGGAAATTGCCCAGGTGCAGGTCGTCCTGCACCAGCCCGTGCATATGCAGGCGGCCGAGCATGGCGAAGGCGGGTTCCAGCACCGCGAGCGCGTCGGAGTGGCCGGCAGGCAGCCGGGCGACGGCCTGCCAGCGTTCGGCCAGGCTCACCGCGTCGGCGAGGAAATCCGTCAGCAGTGCATGGCCGCCCTCCGCGAGCTCGTCCGCATGAAGCAGCGTGGGCGTCGGAATGCCGGCAGCGGCCAGCGCCGCGATGCCTTCGCGCTCGCGCTGCCAGTGCCGTGCGCTGCCGGGGGCGATGAAGAGCTTTGCCAGCACGCGGCTGCCGGCCAGCTCGGCTTCGCCGACGATGCGCTTGCCGGGCAGGATGCGCAGAATGTGATGCAGCACGAGTTCGCGGCCGTCGCCGAGCGCGACCGTGAAGGGCAGCGGCGGCTCGCGCCCGGCGGCGCGCAGCGAGGCCGCTGTCTGGGTGGCCAGCGCTCTCATTCCCGTCCCTCGAAGTAGGCCACGACTTGGCGCAGCAGCGGTTTGTCGGCGTCGGTTAGGCGATCCTGGCCGCGGTAGGCGAGGAAGAAGCGCAGGCGCCAGGTGCGCGACAGGACATGGTGCGCCACCTTGTCGAGGCAGGCCAGGTCCTTCACCACGCGCCGGCGCAGCATTGCGCCGCTCCAGCTCCCCCCGGCCGGGCAGTCGATCAGATACACCAACGGCGGCGTGCCGTCATCCACCAGCAGATTGCGCCACTTGAGGTCGTTGTGGGCGAAACGATGCTCGTGCATCGTGCGCGTGGCCGCAGCGACCTGCCGGATCACCGGCATCAGCCAGTTTCGATCGTACAGCCGCGGATCGCGTGCGTTGGCCAACTGGGCGAGATCGATGCTGCCGGGTATTTCCTCGGTGACCAGGGCGCCGCGAAGGAAGGCACCCGCGCGCCGCTCGAGCCCGTAGCCGGCGATGTTCGCGGTGCGGATGCCCCAGGCCTGGAAGGTCAGCAGGTTCTCCCATTCGGCCTGGATGCGCGGCCGGCCGACCCAACTGCGCAGCGGGTTCTTGGCCGCGCGGTGGTAGCGCTTGACGTAGTAGCGCTTGCCGTCGACGGTGACGCGCAGGACTTCGCTGAGCGGATCGCCGGTGATGTGCTCGCCCTCCAGCGTGAACACGGCGTCCAGCGAGCCGAAGGCCTCGCGCAGCGCGGGCGTGTCGTAGCCGGGGCAGAGGCGCCACCGCGTCATGGCTGCCTGTCCCGTGGCGGCGCGTACTTGCGCAGGTAGCGCGCCTGCAGCTTCTCTGCCCGCTGCGTCAGCTTGCGCAGCAGCGGCGCTTCTTCGCGCAGGGTGTCGCGCAAGGGGCGGGGAAAGTAATCGCGCAGGAAGCGCAGCAGGTCACGCTGGGTCAGGCCGATGTTCAGTGCCGAGAAATACAGCCCGGCCAAGTCCTTGTCGCGCCAGCGCCGCGGCGTGGCGCTGCGCACCTGGCTGCGGTGCAGGTCGATCAGTGACAGCCGCAGCGCGTCCGGCGTGGGCGGCGGCTCGGTGTGCAGCAGGAAGTGGCAGAGGTAGAAGTCGCGGTGGTTCATGCCGCCTTCGTGCATGCGCCGCGCCATGTCGGCGACGCGGGCGATCAGCGCGCGCTTGAGCGCGGGCGGCGGTGGATGTTCGGCCCAGTCGCGGCAGTAGTCTTCTAGGCTGATCGTCGGCGCCAGCGCTTCGGTGACGATGAAGGAGTGCTGGCGCGCCGGGTTGGACCCGCGTTCGCCGTAGGCGACGGCACGCATCGTGGCGACGCCGACCTCGTTCAGGCGCGCGATCGCCTCCCATTCGTTGCGGGCGCCGAGCACCGGCAGGCGCAGCGAAAACAGGTTCTTGAAGATTTCGCCCCAGCCGATGCCGCGGTGGATCTTGACGAAGAAGGCTTGGCCAGCGACTTCGGTGCGCAGCGTGCGGCGGCCTTCGAGTTCGCGGAAAACTTCGCCCTGCAGTGCCTCGACCGCCTCGAAGGCGTCGCGGCCCTGCCACAGGCTGCGGAAGGGTTCGTCGAGGAACAGCGTGCTCATGCCTTCCGTCCTGTCGCCGGCAGGTCGAGGATCACGTCGGCGGCACGCTCGGGCAGGCCGTAGAGATCGGCGTGTTCGGCGAAGGCGAGGCCGTTGGCCTGCCAGCGCCGGCGTGCGTCGCCGTCGGTCAGCATCTCCGCCAGCATGCGGTCGAGTTGGGCCTGCACGAAGGGTTCGGGCATGACGCGGCCGGCGTCGGCATCCTCGATGTAGTGGGCGTAGCCGCACACCGCGCTCGCCAGCACCGGCAGCCCGGCGACGATCGCTTCCAGCAGCACGGTGCCGGTGTTCTCGTTGTAGGCCGGGTGGATCAGCAGCTCGGCGCCGAGCAGGAAGCGCGGCACGTCGCTGCGGCCCTTCAGGAAGTCGACGCGCTCGCCCAGGCTGAGGGTGGCGGCCTGCAGCTTGAAGGGCTTGGGGTCGTCCTGGCCGATCACCATCAGCCGGGTGCGGCGCTTGAGCGCGTCCGGCAGCGCGGCCAGCGCCTTCAGGCTGCGGTCCACGCCCTTGGTCTTGAAGCCGGAGCCGATCTGCACCAGCAGCAGGTCCTCGTCGCCCAGCTTGAACTCGTTGCGGAATTCTGCCCGGATCGCTGCCGCGTTCGGCGGCGCACGGCGGTCGGCGGCGATGCCCGGCGGCAGCAGGTGGAAGCGGCTGACCGGCGTGCCGTAGTGCCTGACGAACAGCGGCTGCTGCACGCTGGAGATCATCAGGATCTCGGTGCGGCTGTCCGGCCCGAACACCGCGCGCTCGTAGGCGGCGAAGTGGCGGTAGCGGCTGCCGAGCCGGTACAGCGGGTTGCGCAGGGTCTGCGCCTTGTCCTCGAAGCAGGGATCGGCGGCGTAATACACGTCCAGCCCCGGCATCTTGTTGAAACCCACCACCCGGTCCGCCGGCCGGCGGGCGAGGTCGGCCTGCACCCAGTCGGTGTATTTGCGGTAGCGATGGTGGTTGAACAGCGCGCGCACCGGCACGTGGATCACGTCGAAGCCGGGCGGCACCTCGCCCTGCCATTCCAGCACATACACCCGGATCGCGTGGCCGCGCGCCTGGCAGGCCTGGGCGATGCGCAGGAAGTCGCGCTGCATGCCGCCGAAGGGGAAGAACTTGTACAGGCAGAAGGCGAGCTGCATCAGTGAGCCTCCGCGGGGGGCAGGCTGGCAGCGGGAGCCGGCACCGGCGCTTCCGGGTGCAATCGATTGTCATCTGCCGAGCCGGCGACAGTATCCGGCCGCTCGAGCAGCCGGGCGAGCTCCTGCCAGACGTAGTCGGGCGGCAGCTGGGTGAAGCAGGGCGGCTGGGTGTGGGCGAAATCCGGCCGAGCCTTATCCTCTGCCGTCGGCACGTAGCTGCATTGCTTCTTCAGGCAGGGGGTGCAGGGGAAATCCGCCGCCAGGTGGCGCTGGCCGAAACCCCAGGCGCCGGTGAAACCGGGGTTGGTCGGGCCGTACAGCGACACCGTCGGTACGGCCAGCGCGGCGGCGAGGTGGCCCAGGCCGGTGTCGACGGCGACGCAGGCGCGGGCGCCGGCGATTTCGGCGGCGACACCGGCCAGCGGCAGGCGGGGCAGCACCTGCACGCCGGGCAGGCCGGTCGCGATGCGTTCGGCGCGTTCGTGCTCGGCGGCATTGCCCCAGGGCAGGCGTACCTGCCAGCCGGCGGCGCAGGCGCGCTCGGCCAGTTGGCGCCAGTAGGCTTCAGGCCAGTGCTTGGTGTCCCAGGTCGTGCCGTGCAGGAAGACGACGTAAGGTGAGCCGCCGTCACTGTCCGTCTGGCCGGCGCCTGCAAGCACGCGGCTGCGGTCGAGGCCGTAGGGATCGTGCGTGGGTGCCTGGTCGCCGAGGCTGGCCGCGGCATCGGCCGGTAGGGCGTAGCCCAGCGCCTGCGCGAACAGCTCGCGCACCCGCAGCACCGCGTGGTCGCCCCAGGGCACGGTGTGGCGATGGCGGTAGAGCAGGCTCGCCAGCGGCTCGCGCGCCGAGCGCCTGTCTAGGCCGTGCTGCGGGCCGTGGGCGTGGCGGGCGAGCCAGGCGCTCTTGAACAGGCCCTGGGCGTCGATCACGGCGTCGTAGCGGTGCAGGCCGATCGCCTGCCGGAAGGCCTGCCATTCACCGCTGCGGCGGGCCTGCAAGGGATGCTTGCGCCAGCGCCGCACCGCGACCGGAATCACCTGGTCGACCGCCGGATGCCAGCGCGGGATTTCGGCGAAGGCCTCTTCGACCACCCAGTCGAAGCGGATGCCGGGCAGGGCGCGGGCGGCATCGGTCAGCGCGGGCAGGGTGTGGATGACGTCGCCGAGCGAGGAGGTCTTGACGATCAGCACGCGCATCGCTGAGTCAGGCTCCGCGAACCAGCGGGATGATCTGTGCGGTCCCGCCGCTGGCCGTACAGGGCAGGCCGAGTTCGCCCAGCGCAGCCAATACGCGCTCCGGCGCGATGTCGGTCAGGCAGCGGGTGTGGCCCAGCGGGCAGACGCGCTTGAAACAGGGCGAACAGTCGAGCCGCAGGGTCTGGATGGAGACGCGCGCGGACAGCGGCGGCGTGTGCTCCGGGCTGGACGAGCCGTAGATCGCCACCAGCGGCACGTCGAGCGCGGCGGCGACGTGCATCAGGCCGGAGTCGTTGGTGACGGCGGCGGCGCTCATCGCCAGCAGGTCGACCGCGTCGCCGAGCGCGGTGAGACCGGCCAGGTTATGCACCGCCGGGTTGCCGGCAGCAATGGCCTCACCGGCTTCGCGGTCCTTGTTCGAGCCCAGCACCCAGACCTGGAAGCCTTGTTCGGCCAGGCTGCGTGCCAGCGCGGCGAAGTGCGGGATCGGCCACTGCTTGGCCGGGCCGTATTCGGCGCCGGGCATGAACGCAACGGCTGGCACCTCGGCGGGCAGGCCGCGCTTCTCGCGCAGGCGGGGCTGGTTGTCCGCCTGGGCGACCAGCCGCGGCATCGGAAAAGGTTCCGGCAGCGGCGTGCCGGCCGGCGCGGCGAGGGCAGCGAAGCGCTGCACCGTCATCGGCAGCGCCACCTTGTCGAGTTTGCGCAGGTCGTTGAGCAGGATGTAGCGCATCTCGCCGCGGAAGCCGGTGCGCTGCGGGATGCCGGCGAAGAAGGGCACGAAAGCCGATTTCAGCGAGCCGGGCAGCACGATCGCCTGGTCGTAGCCTTCGCCCGCCAGCGACTTGCCCAGTTGACGGCGCTTGCCGAGATCGAATTCGCCGTGGCCGAGCGGCATCACCACGCCGCGCCGCACTTCCGGCATGCGTTCGAGGATCGGCAGCGACCAGCCCGGCGCGAGCACGTCGATGTCGCAGGCGCCGCGCTGCTTGAGCGCCTTGAACAGGCTCTGCGCCATCACCATATCGCCGACCCACGAGGGGCCGACGACGAGAATCTTGCGCGAGGTGGCGGACGTCATGCCTGCGGCGGTCCGCTCAGGCGCGCGCGGCGAGCCAGTCGAGGTAGGCCGGCACGCCGGTCTCGACGTCCATGAAGGGGCGCTCGTAGCCGGCGGCGCGCAGCGCGCCCATGTCGGCTTCGGTGAAGCTCTGGTAGCGGCCCTTCAGGTGGTCGGGGAAGGCGATGTAGTCGATGCCGCCGCCTTCGTGGCCTTGCGCGCGGTGCCAGCGGGTGGCGGCGTGGGCGACGTCGTTGAAGCTTTGCGCACGGCCGGTGCCGAGGTTGAAGATGCCCGACACCTGCGGGTTGTCGAGCAGCCACAGGTTGACCGCGACGATGTCGTCGACGTGGATGAAGTCGCGCCGCTGCTCGCCGGGACCGTAGCCGTCGCTGCCTTCGAACAGGCGCACGCGGCCCGATTCGGCGAGCTGGTTGTAGAAGTGGAAGGCGACGCTGGCCATGCTGCCCTTGTGCTGCTCGCGCGGGCCATAGACGTTGAAGTAGCGCAGGCCGACGACCTGGCTGCCGATGCCGGCCAGTTTCGTGCGCAGATGGCAGTCGAACTGGAACTTGGAGTAGGCGTACATGTTCAGCGGCTGCTCGAACTCGCGCGCCTCGCGGAACACCGGCCCCATGCCGTACACCGAGGCCGACGAGGCGTAGATCAGCGGCACCTTGCCTGCCACGCACCAGGCCAGCACGGCCTTGGTGTATTCGTAGTTCACCTTCATGACGAAGCGGCCGTCCCACTCGGTGGTCGAGGAGCAGGCGCCTTCGTGGAACACCGCCTCGACGGCGCCGAAGTCCTCGCCGGCCTGGATGCGGGCGAGGAAGTCGTCCTTGTCCATGTAGTCGAGGATGTCGGCGTCCGACAGGTTGAGGCATTTGCGCCCGTCGGTGAGGTCGTCGACCACCAGGATGTCGCGGATGCCGCGGGCGTTGAGGCCATGAACGATGTTGCTGCCGATGAAGCCGGCGCCGCCGGTGACGATGATCATGTTGGTTTCCTTCAGTCTGGTGTGCCGCTGCCGCGCAGCGCGGCGGCGAGTTCTTCGGGGCTGACGGTGGCGGTGCCGAGCTTGCCGACGACGATGCCGGCGGCGACGTTGGCCACCGCAGTCGCCTCGGCCAGCGCCAGGCCGCAGGCCAGGCCGGCGCCGAGCACCGCGACCACGGTGTCGCCGGCGCCGGTGACGTCGAACACGTCGCGGGCGCGGGTCGGCAGGTCGAGCGGCGCCTGGCCGGCTTGCAGCAGCGTCATGCCGCGCTCGGAGCGGGTGATCAGCACGGCGTCGAGTTGAAGCGAGGCGCGCAGCGCCTCGCCGCGTTCGCGCAGCGTCGCCTCCTCGGCGCAATGGCCCACCACCGCTTCGAATTCGCTCATGTTGGGGGTGATCACGGTGGCGCCGCGGTAGCGGCCGAAATCCGTGCCCTTGGGGTCGACCACCACCGGCACGCCGCGTTCGCGGGCGCTGCGGATCAGGCTGCCGGCCTGGGCCAGCGTGCCCTTGCCGTAGTCGGACAGCACGGCTGCGCCGGCGCCGGGCAGGGTGTCGCCGAAAGCCTGTTCGATGCCGGCCGATTCCAGCACCGCGAAGCTGTCCTCGAAGTCGAGCCGGATCAACTGCTGGTGGCGGCTGATGATGCGCAGCTTGGTGATCGTCGGGTGTTGCGGCGCTTCGAGCAGGCGGCAGGCGACCTGGCCGGCTTCGAGCTTCTCGCGCAGGCGCTGCGCCGCCTCGTCGCGGCCGACCAGCGCCACCAGTTCGGTGTTGGTGCCCAGCATCGCAGCGTTGAGCGCGACGTTGCCGGCGCCGCCGGCGCGGTATTCGTCGGCTTCGACCTTGACCACCGGCACCGGCGCCTCGGGCGAGATGCGGTTGGTCGAGCCGTGCCAGTAGCGGTCGAGCATGACGTCGCCGACGATCACGAGGCGACCGCGGGAAAACTCGGGCAGGGAAGTCGTCATGGCTCGGTTGGGCGCAGGAATGGCGGGGGCGGAATTATCCCACGAAGCCGCGCTGCGCGGCGGCACTGGCGCTGCCGCGGAAAATGGACCAACCGGAGCGCATCGAAGCCCATCGCCTGCGCTGCCTCAGCGATTGAACCAGCGCAGCGCCACGCCCCAGCTTTCGATGTCCAGCCGCGTCGCCTGGCCGCAGCCGAAGTCCAGCCCCAGCCAGCGTTCGGGCGGCAGGCCGAGCAGGTGGCCGGCCAGCACGCGCAGCGGGCCGCCATGGGCGACCACCACGACCGCTGCGGCCGGGGCCGCGGCCCGCAGTTCTTCCAGCCAGTGCAGCACCCGCGCCGTCATTTCGCGCGCGGATTCGCCGCCGGGGGCGCGAAAGCCCAGCGGGTCGGCCACCCAGTCGTCGATGGCCTCGCCGATGTCGTCGAAGGCGCGCCCTTCCCATTCGCCGAAGTGGATCTCCTTCAGGCGTTCGTCCAGCCGGGGCGCGCCGAGTTCGTCGGCGAGCATCCGTGCGCGTACGAGCGGGCTGGCGTGCAGGTCGAAGCGCTCCGGCAGCAGCGGACGCAGGCGTGCGGCGACGTCGGCGGCGGATTCGGCGATGCCGATGTCGAGCTGCCCGTAGCAGACGCCCGGCTCGACGGCGGGGCGTGGGTGGCGGATGAGGTGGAGTTCCATCGTCGGGAGGTCGGTATCGGTTGCTATGTGGTGGCGAACAGTGCGGTCAGCCGGGGTGCGGCCAGCAGACCGGCGTAGCAGGCCAGTTCGGCCAGTTGCTGGGTGGCGCCGAGCAGGTCGCCGGTATGGCCGCCGAGCCGGCGCATGCACAGGCGTGCGCACCAGGCGGTGACGAGGGCGGTGGCGGCGAGGGCCGCCAGGGCTTCGGCCGGCGTCAGCAGGGCCAGCGGCAACAGGCCGCAGAGACAGGCGATGGCGAGCCCGGCCGGCGTCAGGCGCTGCGCCAGCGGCCGGGATTTGCTGCTGTCGTCGTCACGTGCATAGGGCAGCAGATGGACCAGGCTGGTGGCCGCCAGGCGCGACAGCGGATGGGCGACCAGCAGCGCGGCGACGATGCCGATCGGCATGCCTTGTGCGTCGAAGCTGCCGATCGCCGCCAGTTCCACCAGCGCCGCGGCCTTCGCCAGCAGCATCAGCACGATGCCGATCGCGCCGTAGCTGCCGATGTGCGAGTCCTTCATGATCGCCAGCGCCTGGGCCTTGTCCCAGCCGCCGCCGAGGCCGTCGCAGGCGTCGGCGAAGCCGTCCTCGTGCAGCGCGCCGGTGAGGCGGATGGTGAGCGCCATCGACAGCACGACGGCCAGCGCAGGCGGAAGCAGCCACGACAGCACGAGGTAGCCCGCCGCGCCGGCGAGGCCCACGATCCAGCCGATCAGCGCCAGGTAGTGCACCGCATGGCGCAGGCGCTCGGATGACCAGGGCACCCAGGCGGGAACCGGCAGGCGGGTGAAGAAGCCGAGCGCGGTGAAGAACAGTTCCGCCTGGTGGCGCATCGATGCGTCAGTACGCTGGGGTCAGGCCGTCTGCGGCATGCTGTCCGCTGCTGCTGGAGGAATCGACGCCGGCCGATTCGAAGCTCGCCATGTCGTTGAGGAAATTCACCGCCGCCTGCAGCAGCGGCCAGGCCAGTGCCGCACCGGTGCCTTCGCCGAGGCGCAGATCGAGTTCGACCAGCGGCTGGGTCATCAGGAAGGACAACTGCACGCGGTGGCCGGGTTCGAGCGAGCGGTGGGCGAACACGCAGTAAGGCAGCAGGTTCGGGTTGAGAGCGTGGGCGACCAGCAGCGCTGAGGTGACGATGAAGCCGTCGATGACGATCAGCATGCGCCGCTCGGCTGCGCCGAGCATGGCGCCGGCCATCATCGCGATTTCGAAGCCGCCGTATTCGGACAGCGCCTGCAGCGGATCGGTCGGCCAGCCGCCGCGATGCAGCGCTTCCTTCAGCAGTTCGCGCTTGTGTGCCAGGCCCGTGTCGTCGAGTCCGGTGCCGGGCCCGGTCACGGTGTAGAGGTCCGCGCCGTGTTCGGCGCCGATCAGGCAGGTCGTCAGCAAGGAAGCCGAGGCGGTGTTGCCGATGCCCATTTCGCCGAAACCGACACAGTTGCAGCCGTTGTCCGCCAGCGCATGGGCGATCTCGCGTCCGCGCTGCAGAGCGGCGTCGCGCTGCGCGGCGGTCATGGCCGGCTGGTCGAGGTAGTTCGCCGTGCCGGGGGCGATCTTGGCGTCGATCAGGCCGTCGCGCTTGCCGAAGTCATGGTTGACGCCGGCGTCGACGACGCTCAGGCCCAGTTCCATCTGCCGGCAGAAGACGTTGATCGCCGCGCCGCCGGCGAGGAAGTTCTCGATCATCTGCCAGGTGACGTCCTGCGGATAGGCCGACACGCCGGCCCGTGCCGCGCCGTGGTCGCCGGCGAAGATGACGATCTGGGGTTGGCGCAGTTCGGGTTCCAGCGTCTGCTGGACGAGGCCGATCTGAAGGGCGAGCGTCTCCAGGCGGCCAAGCGCGCCGAGCGGCTTGGTCTTGCGGTCGATCTTCTGCTGCAGTGCTGTGGCGAGTGCCTGGTTCGGGGGAATGATGTGGGTCTGCATGAGGGATTCGCGGGTGCTGTCGTTCGGTTGCGGTCGTGGCGGGGCGCAGGTACGAGGCGAAAGGTAGCAGATCGTGCTGGTTGCGGCACCTCGGGCTTGCCCGGGTGTGGCGGGGACTGGCTTGTGACTGATTCTCATTCAATTTAATTGTCATTGCCTGTATCATCGCAGCCGGATTTTTCGGCGATGCCTGCCCCTGGCGCATCGTGACTCGGATCATGTGCTCTGCGGGAGGCAGGAATGACGGAAGCGGTCCTTGGAAATGTGTTCGGTAGCGAACTGGCCGGCGGCGAGCCGCTGCCGCCGGCGGCGGTGCCGGCCGTGGCCGGCGACGGGCCGCGGGTGCTGCCTTTCGCCTTTGCCGGCAAGGGGGGCGAGTTCTTCCGCATCTGGATCGTCAACGTGCTGTTGTCCATCGTCACGCTGGGCATCTATTCGGCCTGGGCCAAGGTGCGCACGCAGCGCTACTTCTACGGCAACACCAGCCTGGACGGCAGCAGTTTCGAATACCTGGCGACGCCGAAGCAGATCCTGAAGGGAAGGCTGATCGCCTTCGCGCTGTTCGCGATCTACGTCGTCGCCGACAATCTGGTGCCGCTGGTCGGTGCGGCGCTGATGCTGTTGCTGATGATCGCCACGCCGTGGATCGTGGTGCGTTCGCTGGCCTTCCGCAACCATCACAGTGCCTGGCGCGGCGTGCGCTTCGGCTTCGACGGCAAGGTGGGCGAGGCAGTGAAGGCGCTGCTGCTGTGGCCGCTGGCCGGCGTGCTGAGCCTGGGCCTGCTGATACCGCTGGCGATGCAGCGTCAGCAGCGCTTCGTGATCGACAACGCGCGCTACGGCACCAGCCGTTTCGGCTTCGAGGCGGGCGCACGCCCGTTCTACCGCCTGTTCGGACTGGTGCTGCTGATCGCCGCCGCCGGCGGCGTAACCAGCTTCCTGCTCGGCATGCTGTTCCCGCCGCTGGGCATGGTGGCGATGGCCCTCGTCTGGCTGGTGCTGGTCGCATGGTTCAAGGCCCGTTTCACCAACCTGGTGTTCGGCAGCAGCGTGCTCGGCGGGCATCGCTTCGTCGCCCGCTACGAGTTCGGTTCGTACCTGATGCTGATGCTCGGCAACGCGCTGGGTATGGTGCTGACGCTGGGTCTGTTCTACCCCTGGGCCAGGGTGCGTAATGCGCGCTACGCGGCCGAGCATACCGATTTCGTCGCCGAGGACGATCTCGATGGCTTCGTCGCTGCGCAGCGCGATGCAGTGTCCTCGACCGGCGGCGAGATGGCCGAACTGTTCGACGTGGATATCGGTTTGTGACGCAGCGGTTTGTGACGCAGCCATCCGCGACTCCGGCCGGCGCCGCGGCGGACGGAGTCGCCGGTGCCTACTTCGCGCCGGGCGGCTCGGCGCGGCTGCGGGCGGTGCTGCGTAGCGGCGCCGATGGTGCATGGGTCGAAGCCGGCAATGGCGAGAAGCTCGCCGGCCCCCGGCCGCTCGCCGCGCTGGAGGTGAGTTCGCGCGTGGGCGGCACGCCGCGTTTCATCCGTTTTCCTGACGAGGGCGCGTTCGAGACCGCCGACAACGCCGCGGTCGATGCGCTGCTGGCGCCGCTGCGGCCGCGGCACGATCTGGCTCACCGGCTGGAATCGCGGCTGCGCTACGTGCTGCTCGGCCTTGCGGTGACGGTAGCCTTCGCCTGGGGCGTGGTGCGCCATGGCATTCCGGCGCTGGCCGAGTCGGCGGCGCACGCGGTACCGCCGCATCTGGCGGCGCGGCTGGGCGACGGCGTGCTCGAACTGCTCGATGGCAGCATGCTCGCGCCCAGCACGCTGTCCGAAGAAGAACAGGCGCGATTGCGCGCGCGCTTCGAGCCATTCATGCGCGATGCGGGCGGCGGTATGCCGCTGCGGGTGGAGTTCCGCGATGCCGCCGACACCCTGGGGCCGAACGCGCTGGCGCTGCCGTCGGGCACGATGGTGTTCACCGACCAACTGGTGCGGCTGGCCGGCAGCGACGAGGAGCTGATCGGCGTGCTCGCCCACGAGATCGGCCACGTCGAGCATCGCCACGCCCTGCGCCGTGCGATCCAGGGCTCGGCCGTGGGCCTGGCGGCGACGGTGCTGACCGGCGACGTGTCGTCGATCTCGTCGGTGGTTGCGGCCGTGCCGGTGATCCTCACCGAGCTCGGCTATTCGCGCGATTTCGAGTTCGAGGCCGACCGCCACGCAGCCGAGCTGCTGCAGCGGCACGGCCTGCCGCCCGCGCTGCTGGGCAGCCTGCTGGCGCGGCTGGACAAGCGCCATGCCGCAGGCTGCGGGCAGGAGGCCGGTGGGGTCCACGACGACTGCCATGACGAAGGCTGGTGGCGCTACCTCTCCACTCATCCGCCGACTGCGGAACGGATCCGCAGGCTGGACGAAGCCGGCGGGCGATGATTTCAGGCGGGATCGGCGGGTAGATCCTGATACAGCTCTGCCAGTACCACAGCCTGAAGCCGAATGCGGGCAGGGCGAGGCTGGCGGCCTCGCTGCTGGCTTCGGTCAGCAACCAGTCACCTTCGGCGGTGCGGGAATAGCACTCGACCTGGGCACGTTCCTGCGACAGGAACAACACCGTCTTGAGCCCGGGGAAGCGGCGATAGGCGGCGAACTTGGCGCCGCGATCGTAGGCTTCGGTCGAGGGCGACAGCACTTCGGCGATCAGCACCGGCTCTTCCTTGAGCTGGCGGCGTTCGCGATCGGCGTCCGAGCAGGTGACGAAGACGTCGGGGTAGAAGAGATCGTCCGTCTCGGCCAGGCGCAGGCGGACGTCGGACATGAAGACAGAGCAGGGCGTACCGCGCAGGGCGTTGCGCAACGCCATGTAGGTGTTGCCGGAAACGAGATTATGCAGATCCGACCCGCCGGCCATCATGAAGGCTTCGCCGTGGAAAAATTCCCAGCGTTCAGGCTGGTCCGCTTCCCAGGCGAGGAATTCATCCAGCGTCATCGCATGGCTTTCCGCAGGCAGGCCCATGGCAGTCTCCCGTATCGTCCATCGGCTTCCAGTTTAGCCGCCCTTCAGCACCAGCGGCAGGCCGGCGGCGACGAACACCACGCGTGGGCACAGCGCGGCGACGGCCTGGTTCAGCCGTCCGGCTTCGTCGCGGAACAGGCGGCCGAGCGGGGTTTCCGGCACCAGGCCGAGGCCGACTTCGTTGGCGACCAGGATGATGCGGCCGGGCAGGGTCGGCAGGGTGGCGAGCAGGGCGTCGCGCTCGGCGCGGAACAGCGGCAGGGCTTCGGCATCGGCGCCGGGCGGCAGGCTGTCGGCGTCGGTCAGCAGGTTGGCCAGCCACAGCGTCAGGCAGTCCACCAGCAGGCAGCGCTCCGGCGCGGCTTCGCGGCGCAGCGCGGCGGCCAATGCCACCGGTGCTTCGACGGTGCGCCAGCCTGGCGGCCGGTCGGCCTGGTGGCGGCGGATGCGTGCCGCCATTTCGTCGTCGAGTGCCTCGGCGGTGGCGATCACGGTGACGGCCAGGCCGGATGCGGCGGCGCGGCTTTCGGCTTCGCGGCTCTTGCCGGAACGGGCGCCACCCAGGATCAGTTCGTATGTCATGGTGCTGATTGCCTTTTTCGCCGCTGGGGCCTTGTGCTGGTGCAGTGCACGATACTGGCCGGTACGGTATCATCCGCCCCCACTGCCCCGGAAGGGGCGGCGCGTCATCGGTGCCCGCGGGCGATTCACGCCCGGGGTTGAACGGGAAACAGGTGCGCGGCCCATCTCGCCATGAGGCCGCAATACCTGTGCTGCCCCCGCAACGGTAGGTGTGCGCAAGGTGGACCACGCAGCCACTGGGTTCATGACCTGGGAAGGCGGTCCATCCGTCCAGCCGACAGGCCGGTACACACACGAGCCCGGAGACCGGCCGTAGCGCGAATTGGCGGATGTGTCGCGGGGTGGCGGCGATGGCATGGTGCGTTCTGCAGCGCCGTTCGTTTCCTTTTCTCTCCCGGAGACCGTCCTGTTGCGTATCGCCATGGCGCGCGGGGACGCGGCGCCTTGGCGCAGGGAGATCGAAACGATGAAGATCCGCTTCTGTACCACGGCGATCGCCGTGGCCAGCGCTTTTCCGATGTACCTACCGTCCGTGCATGCGCAAGACCAGTTGGGCGAGGCGGTCGTCGTCACTGCCACCCGTCAGCAGCAACGCGCCGACGAGACCTTGTCCAGCGTCGATGTGATCACGCGCGAGCAGATCGAACGCGGCGGCCACAGCACGCTGACCGATTTGCTGGCGGCGCAGCCCGGCATCCAGGTGAGCAGCAACGGCGGTCCCGGCGCCAATACCGGTATCTTCATCCGCGGCGCCAATTCCGGGCATACGCTGGTGCTCGTCGATGGCATGCGGGTCGGCTCGGCCACCTCCGGCCAGCCTGCGCTGGAGACGATTCCGCCCGAATTGATCGAGCGCATCGAGATCCTGCGCGGACCGGCGAGCGCGCTGTACGGCTCGGATGCCATCGGCGGCGTGATCCAGATCTTCACGCGCAAGGGCACGGCGGGCTTCCATCCCAGCCTGCGCGTGGGCGCCGGTACCGAGCATAGCTACGCACTCGGCGCGACGGTGGCCGGCGGCCAGGACCGCCTGCGCTACAACCTGTCGGCGGGGCGCGAGCGCACCGACGGCTTCAATGCGCGAAAGAACCCTGCCACCGTGGCCGACCGCGATCGCGACGGCTTCCACAACGACTATCTGAGTGCGTCCGCCTCGCTGGGATTCAGGGACGACGACGAGATCGGGCTGACGCTGTTCCATTCCGAAGGGCGCAACTGGTTCGATTCCGACACCGAATACGATGCCCGCGTGAGCAAGGGTCTGGACACCGCCGGCATCCACATGCGCAACAAGCTTGCCGACGGCTGGGTGAGCACGCTGCGCCTGGGCTACAGCAAGGACCGTTCGCACAGCAAATGGAGCACGGCGCCGACGGACCGCTTCGACACCGAGCAGACCCAGTTCGCGTGGCAGAACGACGTTTCGCTGGGCGGCGGCCTGCTGCTCGCGGCGGTCGAGCATCTGGAGCAGAGCATCGACACCACCGGCACCTACGAACGTGACACGCGCCGGGTGGATTCGGTGCTGCTGGGCTGGGGCGGGCAGTTCGACAAGCATCATCTGCAGATCAACGCCCGCCACGACGACGATTCGCAGTTCGGCGGCAAGACCACCGGGCTGCTCGCCTACGGCTACCAGTTCCTGCCTGAATGGCGGCTGCGCGGCAGTATCGGCACGGCCTTCAAGGCACCGACCTTCAATGATCTGTACTTCCCGCTCGCCTGCTTTCCGCCTTTCGGCTGCTTCGGCGGCAACCCGGACCTTAAGCCCGAGGAATCGCTGAACCGCGAAATCGGCCTGGTCTGGGAGCAGGGCGGGCTGCAGATGACGGCCACCTATTACAACAACCGGGTGAAGAACCTGATCCAGTGGGGCAGCACCCCGGACAACGTCGGCCGCGCCAGGCTGGAAGGGCTGGAATGGGGCGTGAGCGCGACCGTGGCCGACTACCGCGTGCGGGCGACGATCGACCTGCTCGACGCCAAGGACGAGGATACGGACGCCCGCCTGGTGCGCCGCGCGCGCCGCGCGGGTTCGCTCGGCATCGACCGTACGGTCGGCAAGTGGAGCTGGGGGGCCGAATGGCGCGGGCAGAGCGAGCGCGAGGACGCCGGCACGCGGCTGGGCGGCTACGGCATCGTCAATGCCTGGGTCCATCACCAGCTGACGCCCGAACTGCGGCTCGAGCTGCGGGCGAACAACGTCTTCGACAAGGACTACCAGCTTGCCCGCAACTTCGCCACCGCCGGTGCCAATGCCTTCGTCACACTGCGCTATGCGCCGCGCTGAGCCGTCGTTCCCCATGCCCGCCGTCCGTTTCTCCATGCTTGCCGCCGCACTGGTGCTGCCTTTTCCGCTGCTGGCAGCGCCCGCGCCGGGCGGCGGCGCCCTCGAAGCCGTCGTCGTCACCGCCTCCCGCCAGCAGCAGCGCATCGAGGACAGCCTGGCCGCGGTGGAGGTGATCGAGCGCGAGGACATCGAGCGCGCCGGGCATTCCTCGCTGATCGAGGTGCTGCGGGCGCTGCCCGGCATCCGGGTCACGGCCAACGGCGGCGCGGGGGCGAATGCGAACGTCTACGTCCGGGGCGCCGAGGCGCGGCACACGCTGCTGCTGATCGATGGTGTGCGGGTCGGCTCGGCCAGTTCGGGGGCGCCGACGCTGGAGAACATTCCGCTCGGCCTGATCGAGCGCATCGAAGTGCTGCGCGGGCCGGCCAGCGCGCTGTACGGCTCGGAGGCCATCGGCGGCGTGATCCAGGTGTTTACCCGCAAGGGCGAGGCGGGCTTCAGGCCGGAGCTCTTCGTCGGCTACGGCTCCGAACACACCCGCAAGGCATCGGCCGCGCTGTCGGGCGGGGTCGGGCGGCTGCGCTACAGCCTTAACGTGGGCGCCGAGCACACCGACGGCTTCAACTCGAAGCGCGACCCCGCCTTCTGGGCGGGCACACCGCCGCGGACGTCCTACTGGGCCGACGACGACGGCTTCCGCAACACCCATGCCGGCGGCTCGGTCACGCTGGGCTTCCGCGACAGGGACGAGATCGGCCTGGGTTTCACGTACTCGGACAGCCGCAGCCGTTACGATGCCTCGGCGGCGAGCTATTTCGACTCCTGGATGGACAAGACCGCCGGCACGCTGAGCCTGCATCTGCGCAACGAGCTGCGTGCCGGCTGGACCAGCACCCTGCGCCTGGGCCGCAGCATCGACGAGTCGCTGAACCGGGCGAGCGCCGCGGCGCCGAGCCGGCACGACACCGAGCAGGATCAACTGATGTGGCAGCACGACGTCGATCTGCCACTGGGCAGGCTGCTGCTGGCCTATGAATACGTCGAAACCCGGCTCGACAGCACCACCGTGTACAACAAGGACAGCCGCCGGGTGAGTTCGCTGCTGCTCGGCTGGTCGGCACAGATCGACGCCCACCACCTGCAGCTCAACGCCCGCCACGACGACAACTCCCAGTTCGGCGGCAAGACCACCGGCCTGCTTGCCTACGGCTACGACCTGACGCCTTCGCTGCGCCTGCGCGGCAGCATCGCCACCGCCTTCAACGCGCCGACCTTCAACCAACTCTACTGGCCGATGGCGTCGTCGCCGACCAGCTACCACGGCAATCCCGATCTGAAGCCGGAACGGGCGCTGAACCGCGAACTCGGCATCCGCTGGACCCGGGGCGCGCACAGCGTCGAACTGAACTACTTCGACAACCGGGTCAAGGACCTGATCGCCGGCAACCCGGTGTATGCGTTGCGGGGACAGCAGGTCAACGTCGCCGAGGCGCGGCTCAAGGGGGCGGAGCTCGGCTACATGCTGTTGCTGGGCGCATTCACCGTCAGCGCGGGCCTGGACTGGCTGGATGCGAAGGACGAACAGAACGGCCGGCGGCTGCCGCGGCGGGCACGGCAGTCCGGTTTCCTGCGGCTGGCCCATACCGCCGGGCCGCTGGACTGGGGCGTGGAATGGAACGGTGCCGGCCGCCGCCACGACGATGCGGCCAACACCGTGGATCTGCATGGCTACGGCCTGCTCGATGCCTATCTGCATTACCGCCTGTCGCCGCAATGGCGCATCGAGGCGCGGGCGAACAATCTCCTCGATGCGGACTACGAACTGGCGCGGGGCTACCGCACACCGGGTGCCAGCGTGTTCGTCGGGCTGCGTTATGCGCCGCGCTGACGGCTTCTCCGGCCGCCGATCCGGATGAAGCCGCGCACCCATGCCGTGTCGGTGATCGCCGCACTGCTGGCGGCCGGTGTGCTGGCTTTCGCATGGGCGCTGATGGCGGGCGAGATGCCGATCGGGCCGGGTGAGGTGCTGGTCGCGCTGGCCGGCGGCGAGGGCATGGCTGCCGGCATCGTGCGCGAGCTGCGCCTGCCGCGCGCGGTCGCCACCTTCGTCTGCGGCGGCCTGCTCGCCATGGCCGGCGCGGTGATGCAGGTGCTACTGCGCAATCCGCTGGCCGATCCCTACATCCTGGGCATTTCCGGTGGCGCGGCGGTTGGCGCGCTGGTGGCGATCCTGCTCGGGGCGGCTTCGCTGTGGGTCGATGCGCTGGCCTTCGCCGGCGCGCTGACGGCGATGCTGCTGGTGTTCGGCCTGGCGCACGGCGACGGCAGCTGGACGCAGACGCGGCTGCTGCTGACTGGCGTCATCGTCGCCGCCGGCTGCGGCGCGGCGGTGACCCTGATGCTGGCGCTGGCGTCCGACGTGCGCGTGCAGTCGATGCTGTTCTGGCTGATGGGCGACGCCAGCGGTGCGGCGCGGCCCTGGCCCGGGGTGGTCGTGCTGGTGCTGGGACTGCTGGCGGTGATGCCCTTCGCGCGCGATCTCAACGTGCTGGCGCGTGGCGAACTGAATGCGCGGTCGCTCGGCGTCGAAGTGCGCCGCCTGCGCATGGGCCTGTACGTGCTGGCTTCGCTGCTGACAGCCACTGCGGTGACGCTGATCGGCTCGGTGGGCTTCGTCGGCCTGATCGTGCCGCATCTGGTGCGGCTGGCCCTGGGCAACGACCAGCGGACGCTGATTCCGGCGGCGGCGCTGGCCGGCGGTGCCTTGCTGACGGTGGCCGATACCGCCGCGCGCACCGTGATCGCGCCGCAGCAACTGCCGGTGGGCGTGCTGACCGCGCTGATCGGCGTGCCGGTGTTCCTGTTCCTGCTGGCGAGGCACCGGCGATGAACATGGCCGGCAGCGTGATGAATGAGACCGGGCCGCTGCTCGAAGCCGAAGGCCTCGCATTGCAGGTGGGTGAGCGCTGGCTGTGCTGCGCCTTCAGCATGAGCCTGAAGCCGGGCGAATGCCTGGTCCTGCTGGGACCGAACGGTGCGGGCAAGACCACCTTGCTGCACACCCTGGCCGGCTTGCGTGCGCCGTCGGCGGGCGAGGTGCGCATCGGCGGGCGGCCTTATGCCGGCTGGTCGGCCACCGAGGCGGCGCGCTTTCGCGGGCTGCTGACGCAGCAGCAGCCCGATCTGTTCGCCGCCTCCGTGCTGGAGACGGTGCTGATCGGCCGCCATCCGCACCTCGGCCGCTGGGGCTGGGAAACGGAACGGGACGAGGGCATCGCCCGCCGGGCGCTGGCCGACGTCGGCCTGCAGGGCTTCGAGAACCGTGACGTCCTGACCCTGTCCGGCGGCGAGCGCCAGCGCGTTGCCATCGCCGCCCTGCTGGCCCAGGCACCGCGGCTCTTGCTGCTCGACGAGCCGTTGAACCACCTCGACCTTCACCACCAGATCGCCACGCTCGAGCTGTTCCGGCGCATCGTCCGTGCCGAGACGGACACTTTCGATTCATCCGGGCCGTGCCGGCAATCCGGCGCGGTGTTGGTGCTGCACGACATCAATCTTGCCGCCCGCTACGCGGATCACGTTATCCTGCTCGACGGCCGTGGCGGCGTCATCGCCGGCGATCGCGACAGCGTGATGCGCGCCGAGCTGTTGAGCCAGGCTTTCGGCCACCCCCTGCGCCGCTTCGAAAGCGAAGGGCGCGTCGTCTTCGTTCCTGATTGAATGTCCGTCCGAGCCCGTGTTCCATGAGTCCAGTCCCTGATCTTGCAGCCTTCCGCGCCGGCCCGCTGCCGGGCCACGTCTATCTGGTGGGCGCCGGCCCGGGCGACCCGGAGCTGCTGACGCTGCGCGGCGCACGCCTGGTGGCCGCGGCGGACGTGGTGGTGTACGACAACCTGGTCGCGCCGGCCATCATCGATCTCGCGCCGGCCGAGGCCGAGCGCATCTACGTCGGCAAGAAGGCGGCCGACCACACCCTGCCGCAGCACGAGATCAATGCCCTGCTGGTGCGCCTGGCGCAGGCCGGCAAGCGCGTGGTGCGGTTGAAGGGCGGCGACCCCTTCATCTTCGGCCGTGGCGGCGAGGAGATGGAAGAACTGCTCGAAGCCGGCATCACCGTCGAAGTGGTGCCTGGCGTCACCGCGGCGGCGGGCATCGCCGCCTATGCCGGCATCCCGCTGACGCACCGCGACCACGCCCAGTCGGTGGTGCTGACCACCGGCTACCTGAAGGACGGCTCGCTCGATCTCGACTGGCCGCTGCTGGCCCATCGCGGCCAGACGCTGGTGATCTACATGGGGGTGTCGCGGCTGGCGGAGATCTGCGCCCAGCTCGTTGCCCACGGCCTGCCGGTGAGCACGCCCGCGGCCGTCATCGAGCGCGGCACCACGCATGCGCAGCGCGTCGCCAAGGCAGACCTCGCCACGCTGGCCGACGAGGTGAAGCGGCAGGGTATCCGGCCGCCGTCGCTGACGGTGGTGGGCGACGTCGTCAGCCTGTACCCGCGCCTGAGCTGGTTCCAGCCGAGCGAGCCGCCGCCGTCCTCGCCGGCGCCGCATGCGGGCTGTACCGCAGTGCATCCCGACGAGCAGGGCTGATGGCCGCTACCGCGCGCTGCCCGGCGCTGTTCGTCGCCGCGCCTGCGTCGGGCCAGGGCAAGACCACCGTCACCGCCGCGCTTGCACGCATGCATACCCGGCTGGGGCGCAGGGTGCGGGTGTTCAAGTGCGGGCCGGATTTCCTCGACCCGCAGATCCACGCGGTCGCCAGCGGCGCGCCGGTGTACAACGTCGACCTCGGCATGTGCGGCGAGGCCGACATCGCCCGGCGGCTGCATGCGGCAGCCTGCGAAGCCGACCTGATCCTGATCGAAGGCGTCATGGGGCTGTACGACGGCGCGCCGTCGGGTGCGGACATCGCGCGCCGCTTCGGCATTCCGGTGATGGCGGTGATCGACGCGCGGGCGATGGCGCAGACTTTCGGCGCGGTGGCCTGGGGCCTGGCGCACTACCAGCCCGGCATCCCCTTTGCCGGCGTGCTCGCCAACTACGTCGGCAGTGCGCGCCACGCCCAGCTGCTGCGCGAGGCGCTGCCCGCGGGCATGCGCTGGTTCGGCGCCGTGATGCGCGACGCCGCCGCGGCCCTGCCGGAACGCCATCTCGGCCTGCTGCAGGCGCAGGAGATCGATGATCTCGGCAGCCGCCTCGACCGCCTGGCCGAACATCTGGCGCAGACCGGTGCCGCCGAACTGCCGCCGGCGGTCGATTTTCCCGCCGTGCCGCCGTCTGCCGTTGTGCCGCTGCTGGCCGGCAAGCGCATTGCCATCGCCCGTGATGCCGCCTACGGTTTCATCTACCCGGCCAATATCGACACCCTGCGGGCGTTGGGTGCGGAGCCGGTGTTCTTCTCGCCGCTGGCGGGCGAAGGCCTGCCAGCCGACTGCGACGCGCTGTGGCTGCCGGGCGGCTATCCGGAACTGCATGGTGCCGCACTCGCTGCCAGCACTGCTTTCTGGGCCGGCTTGCGCGCCCATGTGGCGGCCGGCAGACCGGTGCTGGCCGAATGCGGTGGCTGGATGAGCCTGCTCGAAGCCATCGTCGATATCGCCGGCACTGCTCACGCCTTCGGCGGCCTGCTGCCGGGCCGCGCGCTGATGCAGAAGCGGCTGGCCGCGCTCGGCATGCAGCAGGCGGACTTTCCGCAGGGGCGGCTGACCGGGCACACGTTCCACTACTCGAAAGCCGAAACGCCGCTCGAACCCTGGCTGCGCGCGCAGCGGCCGGACGGCGGCGAAGGCGAAGCCATTTACCGCGTGGGGGCCATCACCGCGTCCTACGTGCACTTCTGGTTTCCGTCATGCCCGGCGGCAGTGGCGGCGCTACTGGGCTGAAAGGACCGAGGCACCGTCTCGAGCTTCAAATCTGCAGAAGGCCGCACGAGCGGCCGAGACAAAACTCTGGTATCCCCGCCGCGTCTTCCGCCGATAAAGATGATGCCATGCACACCACGCTTTCGCAGGGGCGGTTTCAACTGCGAAAACTGCCGGAGCCGGCGACGGAGTCCGTGGAAGCGGCGAGGAGGATGCAGGAGCGGCTTCAGCCGCGAACAGTGCTGCGATGCCGTTTCCACGGCTGCTGCTGCGGCTGAAGCGCCCCTACGAAAGCTGGACTCGCATAACAGTATCTTCAGCCGCGAAAGCTGTGCCTGGTTGGCATCTTGTATCTTTAAACCAGACCCGCGCGGTAGAGTTTGACTGCCGTATAGGCAGTCAAACCGGCCGGTGCAGCTTGA
>NZ_JANUXN010000009.1 GCF_025699485.1 Thauera carbonicopians
GCGTGACGCGCGAGATGCGCGTCACGCTCGACCCGCTGCGCCTCGAAGCACTGGGCGTGACCGCGGCCGAAGTGTCGCAGACGCTGCGTGACGTGCAGGTGGAGAGCGCGGGAGGGCGCGCCGACCTGGGCAGCGGCGAACAGCCGGTGCGCACGCTGGCGACGGTCGCCGACGCCGAGGCGCTGGGCGACATCGAGCTCGCGCTCGCCGGCGGCCGCACGCTTCGCCTGCGCGAAGTGGCGAAGGTGGAGGACACCGTGGCCGAGCGGCGCTCGGCGGCCTTGCTCGACGGCAAGCCGGTGGTCGGTTTCGAGGTCGCGCGCAGCCGCGGCGAGAGCGAGGTCGAAGTCGGCGCCGCGGTGCAGGCGGCGCTGGCCGAACTGCGCCAGGCCCATCCGGACGTCGAGATCACCGAAGCCTTCAACTTCGTCGCGCCGGTGGAAGAGGAATACCACGGCTCGCTGAAGCTGCTGTACGAAGGTGCCGCGCTGGCGGTGATCGTGGTGTGGCTGTTCCTGCGCGACTGGCGGGCGACGCTGGTGTCGGCGGTGGCCCTGCCGCTGTCGGTGATCCCGGCCTTCCTCGGCATGTACCTGCTCGGCTTCTCGATCAACGTCGTCACGCTGCTTGCACTGTCGCTGGTGGTCGGCATCCTGGTGGATGATGCCATCGTCGAAGTCGAGAACATCGTGCGCCACCTGCGCATGGGCAAGACGCCCTACGAGGCGGCGATGGAGGCGGCCGACGAGATCGGCCTGGCGGTGATCGCCACTACCTTCACCCTGATCGCGGTGTTCCTGCCCACCGCCTTCATGAGCGGCGTGGCGGGAAAGTTCTTCAAGCAGTTCGGCTGGACCGCCTCGTTGGCGGTGTTCGCTTCGCTGGTCGTGGCGCGGGTGCTGACGCCGATGATGGCGGCCTATCTGCTGAAGCCCATCGTCGGCAAGCACGACGAGCCGCGCTGGCTGGTCTGGTATTCGCGCTGGGCCGAGCGCTGCCTGCGCCATCGCGCGCTGACCATGCTGGCCGCCGCGGCCTTCTTCATCGGCTCGGTGATGCTGATCCCGCTGTTGCCGACCGGCTTCATTCCGCCCGACGACAACTCGCAGACCCAGGTCTATCTGGAGCTGCCGCCGGGCGTGACGCTGGCGCAGACGCTGGAGGTGGCCGAGCAGGCGCGTCTGCTGGTCGGTGGTGTCGCGCACGTGCGCAGCATCTACACCACCATCGGCGGCGGCAGCGCCGGCGGCGATCCGTTCGCGCCCAAGAGCGCGGCCGAAGTGCGCAAGGCCACGCTGACGGTGCTGCTGTCGCCGCGTGCGGAGCGGCCGGTCAAGCAGGTGATCGAGCAGGATATCCGCGCCGTGCTGGAAATGCTGCCCGGCGTGCGCAGCAAGGTCGGGTTGGGTGGGTCGGGCGAAAAATACATCCTGGTGCTGTCCGGTGAGGATGCCGGGGCGCTGCAATCGGCGGCGCTGGCAGTCGAGCGCGACCTGCGCACCATCCCGGGCCTGGGCAGCATCGCTTCGACCGCGAGCCTGATCCGTCCCGAGATCGCTGTGCGGCCGGACTTTGCCCGTGCCGCCGACCTGGGCGTGACCAGCCGTGCCATTGGTGACACGCTGCGCGTTGCCACCGTCGGTGACTACGACATGGCGCTGGCCAAGCTCAACCTGTCGCAGCGCCAGGTACCCATCTTGGTACGGCTGGACGAATCCGCGCGCGAGGATCTCGCTCTGCTCGAACGTCTCGCCGTGCCGGGTGCGCGCGGGCCGGTGATGCTAGGCCAGGTGGCAAAGCTGGAAGTGGCCGGCGGTCCAGCAGTGATCGACCGCTACGACCGCTCGCGCAACATCAATTTCGAGATCGAGCTATCCGGCGTGCCGCTCGGCGAAGTCACCGCGGCGGTGGCGCAACTGCCGTCTGTACGCAATCTGCCGCCGGGTGTCAGGATCATCGAGATCGGTGACGCCGAAGTCATGGGCGAGCTGTTCGCCAGTTTCGGCCTGGCGATGCTGACCGGCGTGCTGTGCATCTACACGGTGCTGGTGCTGCTGTTCAAGGACTTGCTGCACCCGGTCACGATCCTGGTCGCGCTGCCGCTGTCGCTCGGCGGCGCCTTCGTCGCGCTGCTGGCGGCGCAGAAGAGTTTCTCGATGCCTTCGCTGATCGGCCTGATCATGCTGATGGGCATCGCCACCAAGAACTCCATCCTGCTCGTCGAGTATGCCATCGTCGCCTACCGCGACCACGGCCTGTCGCGTGCCGAGGCGCTGATCGACGCCTGCCGCAAGCGCGCCCGCCCGATCGTCATGACGACGATCGCGATGGGGGCCGGCATGATGCCGATCGCGATCGGCTCCAGCGCCACCGACGGCAGCTTCCGCTCGCCGATGGCGATCGCGGTGATCGGCGGCCTGATCACCTCGACCGTGCTCAGCCTGCTGGTAGTGCCGGTGGTGTACACCTATGTGGAGGGCTTCAAGGGACGGGTGTCGAGGCTCTTCCGGCGTTCCTGAACGGGGCGTTTTTACCTCCGTGTGCCTGGACGAGTGAAGGGCAAGTAAGGCGCAAGTGCGCCCCTGAGGCCGGAATCCCAGTAAAATCCCGGACTTTGCGTTCTTCGTGCGGCCTTTGCCGCCCCCACCGATCAAGGCGCCATGTCCGTTCAGAAACCCACCTTCCAGCAAGTCATTCTCACGCTCCAGCATTTCTGGGGCGAACGCGGCTGCGTGCTGCTGCAGCCCTACGACCTCGAAGTCGGCGCCGGCACCAGCCATACCGCGACCTTCCTGCGCGCGATCGGTCCGGAGCCGTGGAATGCCGCTTACGTGCAGCCTTCGCGCCGGCCCAAGGACGGCCGCTACGGCGAGAACCCCAACCGCCTGCAGCACTACTACCAGTTCCAGGTGGTGCTGAAGCCGTCGCCGCTGGACATCCAGGAGCTGTACTTGGATTCGCTGCGTGCGCTGGGCATCGACCCGATGGTGCACGACATCCGCTTCGTCGAGGACGACTGGGAGAACCCCACGCTGGGTGCCTGGGGGCTGGGCTGGGAAGTGTGGCTGGACGGCATGGAAGTCACCCAATTCACCTATTTCCAGCAGGTCGGCGGGCTGGACTGCAAGCCGGTGCTGGGCGAGATCACCTACGGCATCGAGCGCCTGGCGATGTACCTGCAAGGCGTCGAGAACGTCTATGACCTGGTGTGGTCGATCGCGCCCGACGGCCGCAAGGTGACCTACGGCGACGTCTACCATCAGAACGAAGTGGAGCAATCCACCTTCAATTTCGAGCACAGCAACGTCGACTTCCTGTTCTCGCTGTTCGCCAACTACGAATCCGAAGCCAGGCGCGTGATGGAAGTCGGCCTGGCGCTGCCGGCCTACGAGATGGTGCTGAAGGCTGCCCACACCTTCAACCTGCTCGATGCCCGCGGCGCCATTTCCGTTACCGAGCGCGCCGCCTACATCGGCCGCATCCGCAACCTGTCGCGCGCCGTGGCGCAGGCTTATTTCGAATCCCGTGAAGCCCTCGGCTTCCCGATGCTGAACGCCGGCAAGGAGGGCGTGTGATGACCAGCGCGACCCTGCTCGTTGAACTGCTGACCGAAGAATTGCCGCCCAAGGCCCTGCCGCGCCTGGGCGAGACCTTTGCCGGCAAGATCGCCGAAGGCCTGAAGGCCAAGGGCCTGGCGCCGGCAGACGCCGCTTTCCACGCCTTCGCCAGCCCGCGCCGCCTTGCCGTGACGGTGGCGAACGTGGCCGCCGAAGCGGCGGCGAAGGAAGTCACCGAGAAGCTGATGCCGGTGTCCGTCGCGCTCGACGCCGACGGCAAGCCGACGCCGGCGCTGCTGAAGAAGATGGAAGCCAAGGGCATCCCGGCCGAGGCCGTGGCCGGCTTCGAGCGCCGCATGGACGGCAAGGCCGAGGCGCTGTTCCACACCGCCACGGTGCCGGGCGCGAAGCTCGCCGAGGTGCTGTCCGCCATCGTCCAGGATGCGATCAAGGCGCTGCCGATCCCGAAGGTGATGCACTGGGGCGACGGCGACGCCACCTTCGTGCGCCCGGTGCACAAGCTGACCATGCTGCACGGCGCCGAGGTCGTGCCGGGCCGCGTGCTCGACCTGGAGTCGGGCCGTACCACGCGCGGCCACCGCTTCATGAGCCGCGGCGACATCGACATCGCCACTGCCGATGCCTACGAGCCGACGCTGCTGGCCGAAGGCAAGGTGATTCCGCGCTTCGCCGAGCGCCGCGACGACATCGAGCGCCAGTTGCTCGCCGAGGCGGCCAAGCAGGGCGCACTGCTCGGCGAATACGCCGACCTGCTGGACGAGGTCGCGGCGCTGGTCGAGCACCCGACCGTGTATGTCGGCGAGTTCGAAGCCGAATTCCTCGCCGTGCCGCAGGAATGCCTGATCCTGACGATGCGTGCCAACCAGAAGTATTTCCCGCTGTTCGACGGCGCCGGCAAGCTGCTGAACCGCTTCCTGATCGTTTCCAACATGCGGGTGGCCGATCCGTCGAACATCGTCAGCGGCAATGCCCGCGTGGTGCGCCCGCGGCTGTCGGACGCACGTTTCTTCTTCGAGCAGGACAAGAAGCAGCCGCTGGCCGCCCGCCTGGCGAGGCTGGCGCCGGTGGTGTATCACAACAAGCTCGGCAGCGTGCTGGAGCGCGTCGAGCGCCTCGAAGCGCTGGCCGGTGCGATCGCCGCGCAACTGAAGGCCGATGTGAGCGCGGCGAAGCGCGCCGCGCGCCTGGCGAAGGCCGATCTCGTCACCGACATGGTCGGCGAGTTCCCCGAGCTGCAGGGCATCATGGGCCGTTATTACGCGCTGGCCGACGGCGAGGGTGAAGTCGTTGCCGACGCCATCCAGGCCCACTACCAGCCGCGCTTCGCCGGCGATGCGCTGCCGGCCGGCAACGTCGCCGCCGCCGTGGCGCTGGCCGACAAGCTCGACGCGCTGGTCGGTTTCTTCGGCATCGGTATGGTGCCGACCGGCGACCGCGATCCCTTCGCGCTGCGCCGCGCCGCGCTCGGCGTGCTGCGCATCCTGATGGAAACGCCGCTGCCGCTCGAGCTGCCCTGGCTCATCGATACCGCCGCCGCCGGCTTCAAGCCCGGCCTGCTGACTGCGGAAGGCTTCGCCGCGCAGTTGCAGGACTTCATGTTCGAACGGCTGAAGAACCTGCTGCGCGAGCGCGGCCGCGACGGCGCGGTGATCGACGCCGTGCTGGCGCTCCGGCCGGCCCGCATCGACCTGGTGCCGGCCAAGCTGGCAGCGGTCGAGGCTTTCCGTGCGCTGCCCGAAGCCGAGGCGCTGGCCGCCGCCAACAAGCGCATCGTCAACATCCTGAAGAAGGCCGAAGGCGAGCCGGGCGAGCCCGACATCGCGCTGCTGCAGGAAGAGGCCGAGAAGGCGCTGTTCCATCGCGTCGTCGAGGTCGCGCCGCTGGTGCGTTCGCACGTCGCCAACGAGGACTACACCGAGGCGCTGCGCGTGCTTGCGAGCCTGCGCGGCACGGTCGACCAGTTCTTCGAGGATGTCATGGTGATGGCCGAAGAGCCGCTGACGCGCCAGAACCGCTTGGCCCTGCTGGCCCAGCTTGCCGGTTTGATGAACCAGGTGGCCGACATTTCGCGCCTGTCCGCCTGACGCTGCAGGGACCGCCCGCCATGCCGATGAAGCTCATCATTCTCGACCGCGACGGCGTCATCAACGTCGATTCGGACCAGTTCATCAAGTCGCCCGAGGAGTGGAAGCCGATCCCGGGCTCGCTCGAAGCCATCGCCCGCCTCAACCAGTGGGGCTGGCGGGTGGTCGTGGCCTCGAACCAGTCCGGCGTCGGCCGCGGCCTGTTCGGCATGGACACGCTGAACGCGATCAACGACAAGATGGTGCGCAGCCTGGCCCAGGTGGGTGGACGCCTGGATGCGATCTTCTTCTGCCCCCACGCCGCCGATTCGACCTGCGACTGCCGCAAGCCGAAATCCGGCCTGTTCCAGCAGATCGCCGAGCGCTTCAACGTTGACCTGAACGGCGTGCCCTGCGTGGGCGACAGCCTGCGCGACCTGCAGGCGGGCGTGCGCCTGGGCTGCGAGCCCTATCTGGTGCTGACCGGCAAGGGCGAAGCGACGCGCGAGAGCCCGGAGCTGCCGCCCGGCACCCGGATCTTCCCGGATCTCGATGCGGTGGCCACGGCGTTGACGGCCTCGCGCTGAAGTTTTCGTACCGGTGCTCCGCGCACCTTCCCGATCCGCCCGCCGGCGCGCCGTCCGGCGGGGCCATTTCCAGAGTCCCGACCGTGCCCCTGATCCGCTCCTCCGTCTTCGCCGTCCTGCTTGCCCTGGTCACGATCCCGTACGCGCTCTTCGCCATCCTGATCTTCTGGCTGCCGCCGATGACGCGACACCGCCTGATCACGACCTGGGTGCCGATCATGATGTGGATCATCAAGCACGTGCTGGGCATCCGCTACCGGATCGTCGGCGCCGAGAACATGCCGGCCGGGCCGGCGGTGGTGCTGTCCAAGCACCAGTCGGCGTGGGAGACGATCGCGCTGCAGCAGATCTTTCCGCCGCTGTGCTACGTACTGAAGAAGGAAGTGCTGAAAGTGCCGTTCTTCGGCTGGGGCATGGCGAGCATTCCCGGCATCGCCATCGACCGTGCGGCGGGCAAGGATGCGCTGGCCCAGGTCGTGGAGCAGGGACGCGAGCGCCTGAAGGAAGGGCTGTGGGTCGTGGTGTTCCCCGAAGGCACGCGCACGGCACCGGGAAAGACGGGCCGCTACAAGCCGGGCGGGGCGATTCTGGCCAAGCGTGCCGGTGTGCCGGTGGTGCCGGTGGCGCACAACGCCGGCGAGTTCTGGGCCCGCAACGCCTTCATCAAGCGTCCGGGCGAGATCGTCGTCAGCATCGGCCCGGTGATCGAGGTCAAGGGCGTCAAGGCCGACGAGGTCAACAAGCAGGCCGAGGCCTGGATCGAAGCCGAGATGCGGCGGCTGTTCCCGCATCACTATGCCGATGAGCGTGTGCCTGAACAGTGAGCTTTGGAAGTGGCATCTGTATCGACGGCTGTACGCAGGAACATATCTCCCGATTTGATTCTCGACGGCCGCTCTGCTTTTCATAGGGGCGGCTAGCTTTAGCCGCGAATCGGGCCTACCTTGGCATCCTACAATGCGTCCCCGGGCACCGTTGCGCTGCTGATAGGGGAGCACCTGCGGATACATCCGGGTGCTTGGGGAACAAAGGTCGTTTCGCGGCTAGCCCTCCATCGGCGGTGCCGTCAGACGCCATTGCGCACAAGAAGCCACCGTAAACGCAAAACGGCCCCGCATCGCGGGGCCGTTTCGTTGCAGCTTTCTACCGAAGAAGCTTAGGCAGCCTTCTTGGAAGCGGTCTTGGCGGAGGTGCTCACGGCCTTGACGGTGGCGTTGGTCGCGGCAGCCACGTTGGCTTCGGCGATTTCGGCGACTTGCTTGGCAGCCTTGCTCATGCTGTCGTAGGCGCTGTTGGCGGCGGCGATGGCCGACTTGACGGCGGCGACGGCAACGTCCGAACCGGCGGGAGCCGACTTGGCAGCCTTGTCCAGGGCGGAAGCGACACCCTTGTTCAGCTCGGCGACCTGGCCTTCGAAGACCTTCGACACTTCTTCCTGGCTCTGCGAGGTGATCTCGTAGACGCTACGGGCGTAGGCGACGGCCTTCTCGACGATCGGCTGGGCCAGCGAAGCTTGCAGGTTGACCAGTTCTTGCACGTCCTTGACGGCCAGCAGAGCCTTGGTGTTGGCAACGCCGTCTTCCAGGATCGAACGGGCGGTGTTCAGGTTCAGGGCGGCCAGGCGCTCGGCGCTGGCGAAAGCGGCGTTGGCCAGGGTCAGCAGGGTTTCGACGTTGGCTTTGTTGGTGGCGGCGAACTGCTCGGGGGTGACGAAGGCGGACATGGATATCTCCTGATAAAAATAAGGTCATGCAGAAACATCGGACTTTCTTGCTTGCCGCGATGTTGCGTTGCAGCATGGACTGAATTATAGGGACGCCATTTCCGCTGTCAAGAAGTATTTTGTGCATTGCACAATGGCGATGCGATTATTTCCGTCTATCGCCATCGATGGCCATCCGGCCATCGGTCGTTCGGGGAGATGGCGGACGGCATCATGTCTCGGAAAGTTTGCGTGAGCATGACGGCGGGCAGCGGGAGCCACCCAGGCAGCCATCCCTTGGCTGCGGCAGGGCCGGGGCAGGCCGTGAACGTGAAACGACCGCCGGGGGGCGGTCGCATGTTCTGCTGCATCGCGGCCGGAAGGGGCTTCAGTCGTGCCTGAAGCTGGGCTTGCGCTTGCCGACGAAAGCGGCCATGCCTTCCTTCTGGTCGTTGAGCGCGAAGGAGGAATGGAACACGCGGCGCTCGAACAGCAGGCCTTCGTTGAGGCTGCTCTCGAAGGCGCGGTTGACCGATTCCTTGATCATCATGACGACGGGCAGCGAGAAGCCGGCGATGGTCTCGGCGGCGGCCAGGGCTTCCTCCAGCAGCTTGTCGGCAGGAACGACGCGGGACACCAGGCCGGCCTTTTCGGCTTCGGCCGCATCCATGAAGCGCGCGGTCAGGCACAGGTCCATCGCCTTGGCTTTGCCGACTGCGCGCGGCAGGCGCTGGGTACCGCCGGCGCCGGGCAGGATGCCGAGCTTGACTTCGGGCTGGCCGAAGCGGGCGCTGTCGGCGGCGATGATGATGTCGCAGGTCATCGCCAGCTCGCAGCCGCCGCCCAGGGCAAAGCCGGCGACTGCGGCGATGATCGGCTTGCGGCAGGTCTTGACGCGTTCCCAGTTGCGCGTGATGTAGTCGCCCTTGTAGGCGTCCATGTACGAGTAGTCCGCCATCGCGCCGATGTCGGCGCCGGCGGCGAAAGCCTTGTCGGAGCCGGTGATGACGATCGCGCCGATGCCTTCGTCGGCCTCGAAGCCGTCGAGCGCCGCGCCGATTTCGTCCATCACCTGGTCGTTCAGCGCATTCAGCGCCTTGGGCCGGTTCAGGGTGATCAGGCCGACGCGGCCGCGGGTTTCGGTGAGGATGAGTTCGTAGTCCATGCTGTCTCCGGGCAGGTGGAAGGAGTCGGCTTACGGCTGCGTGGCCGGCTTGTTGTCGCTCTTGGGCTGGATGACCGCGCGAACGCGCCCGTCGCCGCTCGGTTTGCCGCCCGGTGCGTTCTTGGCGAGGTAGTTCTCGGTGATCGCGTCGTACTCGATGTAGGCGCCGCGGACTTCGTCGCCGCCGCTGGTGACGCGTGCGCGATTGAACAGCCGTGCCTTCTCGTTGCGGCTGTCGTACTCGATGCGTTCGGCTTCGCCGTCGACGTATTCGTTGGTGCCTTCGCGCTTCTGGCGGAAGGTGGCGAGCTTGCTGCCTTCGGCGGTGGCGACGCCGTTCTGGAAGCCGGCGGCGTCCTGGGTGACGACGAGCTTGTCGCCCTTGATCAGCAGGCTGCCCTGGGTCAGGACGACGTTGCCCTCGAACACGTGCACCTTGTTGCGATCGTCGACCGTCATGCGGTCGGCTTCGATGTTGACCGGCTGCTGGCGGTCGGCGCTTTCGGCGAGCGCGGGCCGGGCGATGGCGCTGAGGGCGAGGAAGAGCAGCGGAACCAGTGAGCGGAGGGTCGGAGCGTTCATGAAGCGGATCCTTGGCGGCGAGGCATGTTGACGTGTACCTGGCCGATGAGTTCGAGCGTGCCGAACAGGTTGTCGGCGCGCATGCCCTGCGCATCCGCGCGGGTGCTGCCGCGCGTCAGCTGCACGGGCGAATCGGTGTGCGCCCGATGGGTGTCGGGCCATATGGTGAGGGTCTCGGAGTCGAGCGCCAGGGCGGGGTCGTCCGCCACCGCAGGACGGCGCACGCGCACCTCGCCCTGCATGTCGACCTGTTCGCCGCCCGGCGAGACTTCGGCGTGTCGGGCGGTGATGTGCGTTTCCCGGCCTTCGTTGATCATGCGCAGGCGCGGCATGTCGAGCCGGGTGATGTCGCCCTGCGGAAAGTGGGTGAGGCGGTCGGCGAACAGTTCGTAGCGCTGCGCGCCGTTTGCGCCGTAGCCGACCACGCGGGTGTGCTCGGCGATGAAGTCCGGCCCGGTCTGCTCCGCGGCTTCGGCGGCAGGCTCATCGACGCGGGTGATGCGTTCCAGCCACACCGAAGCGCCGGCCAGCAGCGCGAGCATGATGATGGGGTAGAGGCGATAGCTGTTGACCACTCAGATTACCTTGGCCTGCATCAGGTCGTGGGTGGTGAGCGCGCCGACGAGGCCGCCGTCCGCGTCGAGCACCAGCAACTGGCTGATCCGCATGCGTTCCATCAGTTCCGCAGCTTCGGCGGCGAGGGCTTCCGGGCCGATCGAGCGCGGGTTGCGCGTCATCACCTCGGTCAGCTTGGTGCTGCGGACGTCGCAGCCCTTTTCCAGTGCGCGGCGCAGGTCGCCGTCGGTGAAGATGCCGATCGGGCGCGAATCCGCGCCGCATACCGCGGTCATGCCCATGCCGCCTGCGGTCATCGCCAGCAGGGCCTGGGTCAGCGGCGCATCGCTTGCGACCATCGGCACGGCTTCGGCCGGGCGCATGACGTCGCCGACGTGGGTCAGCAGGCGGCGGCCGAGGGCGCCGCCCGGATGGGAGCGGGCGAAGTCGTCGGCACCGAAGCCGCGGGCGTCGAGCAGGGCCACGGCCAGCGCGTCGCCCAGCGCCAGCGCGGCGGTGGTGCTGGCGGTGGGGGCGAGGTTGAGCGGACAGGCTTCCTCGGCGACGATGGCTTCGAGATGGATGTCGGCCTGCTGCGCCAGCGGTGACTCCGGCCGGCCGGTGATCGAGATCAGTTGCGCGCCCTGGCGCTTGACCAGCGGCACGATGGTCAGCACTTCCTCGCTGGTGCCCGAGTTCGACAGCGCGATCACGACGTCTTCGGGCGTGATCATGCCCATGTCGCCATGCGCGGCTTCGGCGGCATGGACGAAGTAGGCGGGGGTGCCGGTACTGGCGAGCGTGGCGGCGATCTTGCGTGCGATGTGCCCCGATTTGCCGATGCCGGTGACGATGACGCGTCCGCGCCGCTGCAGGATGAGCTGGACCGCGCGCTCGAATGCCGTGCCGAGGCGGTCGGCGAGCGCGGCGACGGCGGCGGCTTCGATTCGGAGCACGCGGCGGGCAAGCGCGAGCGTGGGGCTGTCGGCGGCTGGAGTCATCGGGAGATCGGGAAGCCTGGGTCGGTTGCGGATTCCGCCGGCACGGTGCCGTGCCGACGGAGACTCGCAATTGTATAACAGTCGGTGCGCCGCTCGATGGGCGTGGCGGCGCGCCCGGAAGTCCGGGTCGGGCGCGCCGTTCGGTGCGGATTCCTGCTGCCGGGGCTACAGACTCGCGCACACGGTATAGCTGATGCCGTCGTCCAGCGGAGCCGAACCGGAGACCGGCGTGAGCGAGCCGGTGCCGCTGTCGATGCCGGCCCGCATCGAGCCCGTCGCCGGATCACCGTCGTCCAGTGCCAGGTCGAGCTGGCGCACGAGTTTGCCCAGGATGCCGCCCGAGCAGGTCAGGACGCTGCCGCGAAGGCCGAGCAGGCTGCCGCTCTGCACGCCGAGCCGGCCGCCGACCGTGTTGCGCGGCAGGTAGCCGGCATTGCCGGTGTCGCTGCTGCCGGTGGCGAGGCCGGCGAGGCGCACGTGCTGCCAGAAGCGGAATGCGTCGCTGTCGGCGTCGTCGTTCCAGTTGCCGTCGATCGTGCCGTTGCCGTTGCCCGCGCTGGTGCAGTCGTCGCCGCTCGGGCACAGGTGCAGGCGGGCACGGGCATCGTCGCCCGGCAGCGCGCGGAAGCGGTCCTGGTAGGCGTGGGCCAGGGCCGGCAGGCTGCGGAAATCCTGGGCCAGATTCTTGACCTTGGCGCTGTCGATCAGCTCCTGGCCCTTGAGCACGCCGCCCAGCAGCAGACTGACGATCAGCAGGACGACGGCGATTTCCACGAGGGTGAAGCCTTGTTGATGGGGTTTCATCGGTATTGCCTCCTTGTTGCGTGGGTGGAAAAAGTGGGGCCGGCCATCCGGGGGACGGCCATCCGGGGCCGCCTCACAGGCGGCCCGCCTGGGCAAGGCGGGCGATCAGCAGCGGACGCCCGATCCAGACCAGGATGTCGTCGAAGTCGGCGGTCGGTTCGCCGGCCTGGTAGGTCGGGCCGGTGGCGGAATAGGTGGCGTTGAGGCCGTCGGCGCGGCGATTGGCGCCGGTCGAGAACACGATCGCGACGGCCTGGGAGTCGCTGACCGTGATGCGGCGGCCGTCGTGCGCGTGGATCTGGAGATTGCTGGCCGGCACGCTCGCGGCAGTGATGAGCTGGTCGCTGAAGCTGCGGTCGACCCGATAGCGCCAGTGGCCTTGCCAGGGGGCGTCGGCGCTGACGCGCGTGCTGCCCCAGGCGTCGGTGGCGGGCATGCCCAGCGTGCGCCAGGGCAGCAGGCCTTCGGTGGCGGTGTTGCAGGGTGGCGGCGCTTCCTGGCCGTAGTCCGGATGGGCCGGGTCCGCTTCGATGCTGGGGCAGGGCAGGCGGCCGTGGATGATGGCGAAACCGGTCAACGCTTGCTGGATGTCGCGCAGGCGGTCCAGCGTCGCCTGGCGGTCACGGGCTTCGATGCGGCTGGCGAGTGGGACCAGCATGCTGCCGGACAGCAGCGCGAGGATGATCAGCACGACGGCGAGTTCGGCCAGCGTGAAGCCGCTCTGGCGGCACGGGGGTGGTGGGCGCATGCCGGCGGCCGCGAAGCGGGTGGGAGGACTCAACTCAGGCATCGGACGACATCCTGGCTGGCGGGGCGATGCGGATCGGTGATGCGGAATCCGGCAGTGCCGTGGAATTCCGCGATGCCGAGCAGGAAATGGCGGGGATTGTCGCCTTCGAGGTATTGCGCGACATCGGCCCGTTCGGCCGCCGTGCCGCGCCGCTGGCGCCCGTCGCCGCTGCGGATCCGTTCGCCGCCGAACAGCAGTACCGCGCGGCAGCTTGCGGTGTGCGGCAGCTCCGGATCGATCACGGTGATGCAGTCGCTGTCGTCCTTGCACAGGGCGACCTGGAACTGGTCGCGCCAGTTGTCGTGGGCACTGCCGGCGGGCGCGGCGATTCCGAGTTCCGAGGCGGCGGCGAGCCTGCCCGTCAGCAACTGGCCATGCGGCGTCTCGTGCAGATGGCGGGCGACGAAATCCGCGTCGGTGAGCCGCGAGGCCAGGTGCAGTGCGGCAGTCTCGCCGATGTGGTCGATGCGCGGGGCGAAGTCGCTGCGCCGGCGCAGCGCATCGTAGATGTCGTCGATGCCCAGCCAGGTGATCAGGTCGTTGCGGATGGTGCTGCCGACCTGGCCCTGATGGATGTCCGATATCGCGATGGATGGCAGATCGCTGCCGGCCTCGATGAAATCACCGGCCTCGTTCAAGCTGGTGCCGGCCGTGCAAGGCGCGTGGCCGGCGCCGTGGCGGCGCTGGCCGTCGAGGGCGGGGCCGGGGGCGAACACGACGGCGATGGCAAGGCCGTCCGGCGAAGCGGCAGGCAGGCTGTGGCCGTCGCCGCGCCACAGCCTGAACTGCCCCGGGCTGTCCCAGTTGAGTGCGAGCGGCTTCGGGTTGTGCTTGACGCTGCCGGACACCGTGTACCACAGGCATTCGCCCCAGCCGTCCTGCAGTTGCGGCAGGGCCAGGGTCCGCCATGGCAGCCGGCCGGCGGCGACGCCGCCGCGGGGGCCGCAGGCACCGAGTGCCGTCGAGCCGGTGTTGCCGGTGTCCGGGCAGGGCAGGTAGCCCTGGCCCTGGCCTGCGTGGCTTTCGTCATAGCTGATCGCATAGCCGAGCAGGGCTTCGCGCGCCTGCGAAAGCGCCGCGATGCTGCGGGCCTGGGCACGGGTGCGGAAGCGGGCATCGAGTTCGCCGTGGGCGAGCAATCCGCCGGCACCGAGCAGGATGGCGAGCGCAAGGGCGGCGACCAGGCCGTGGCCGGCGGCTTTCACGCGGGCGGGCTTCATTCCGGTCGCCCCTGAGAAGTGTCCGGCGCCGCCTGCCAGCTGTCGCCGGTGCGCAGGCGCTGGCGAGGGGCGTGCACCGGGATCAGTTCCAGCGCCGGGAAGGGCGCGGCACGCAGGCCCGCCGGCAGCGGGCCGGGCACACCGTCCAGCCACAGTGTCGTGTCGCCGTTCGAATGGCGCAGGAAGCCGTCGATGCGCCGGGGCGCTGCGCTCGGGGGGCTCGCCGACATGGCGGTTTTGGGGGGAGGCGCCGGCGGTGGAGGCTGATCCAGCGCGCGGCGCTCGCCGGGCGTGAAGAACAGGCGACCGAACGCGCCATCGGCGGGCTGGGCGATCGCTGGTGGATTGCCGCGGGTCTGCGCCATGGCTGGGGCCGCTGCCGCCAGCGTGCAAGCGAGCAGCGCAAGCAGGCCGCGCCGTGACCGCTGCGCGGCGCATGCGCACGGCGCGGGGCGAAGCCGGGCGGGTGTCCTGGCCGGCATCATCTTGCGCCCGTGCCGGACGGCAGCGAAATCGTCAGCCAGTCGAGCCGGCAGCGTGCGTGCACGCGTCCGGCCGTGCCGCCGTCGAGGCGGTTCAGCGTGCAGCTGCGCGGCAGCACAAGCGCGCCGGGGACGGCGGCCAGGGTGGCGATCAGCACCGGCAGCCGGCCTTCATGCTGCAGCGGGGTGTCGATCTCCAGGGTGTGGACGAGAATGTGCGGTGCATCCGGATCCGCCCCACCGGCCACCGGCCGAGGCGGCGTGAATTGTAGTTCCTTGCCGGCGAGGCCTTGCCGTTCGAGGCTGCGGGCGGCTTGGGCGGCCCATGCCGTGGCGGCGGGCGGCTGCATCGCGCCGAGTGCGGCGAGGGCGTTCCAGTGTTCGAGCGCGGCATCCAGCTCGGGCTGCTGCAGTCGCAGCGCGTCCAGCTCGGTGGCGAGGCGGGCGTGCTGGCGCTGTGTTGCCGCCAGCCTTGCCAGGGCTTCGTCGCGCGCGCCGGTCGAGGCGACGAGAGCGCCGATGCCGCCTGCGGCAAACCCTGCGGCAAGCAGCAGCGCGGCGATGCTGCGGGTGTCGATGGTGAGCGGCGTGGCTTTCATCGCGGCTGCACCTGGACGGGCTTCGGTGTCAGCAGCAGTTCGAGCTGCGTATCGCCGCCGGCATCGGCGCGTGTATCGATGAGCCGCGCACCGCGCCTGGCGAGATGGGCGACGATGGCTTCGATTGCTGCGTACGCGTTGGTGCCGGCAGCGGACGAGAGATTCATCCTGACGCGGACGAGCGCAGGCTCGGCGCCTGCAGGGGCAGGCGACCATTCCAGGGCCTGCAGCGCGAGCCCGGGCGCGTGGTCCAGGCTGTCCGCGATTGGGCGAAGAACGTCCAGCGGCATGATGGCCGTGCCTCTTTCGTTCGCGACCAGCCGGATGGTGTCGATGATGCGGGCGGGCGGCGCATCGAGTCCGGCGTGGGCGGCCGTCAGCTCCGTCAGTTCGTGCTGCAGGCGGGCGGTTTCGCGTTGCAGTGCGGCACGGCTTTCCTCGGTGCCTCGCGCCGCCTGCCAGTGCATGGCGGCGATGCCGGTGCCGCCGGCGAACAACAGCACGCCGGCGCCGAAGGCCAGCTTGCGGACGTGGCGCAGCGGAAATGCCGCGTCCGGCGAGGGGCCGGGCCAGCCGAGCTTGCGTGGGGCGCGTGCCAGCCAGGCCAGCAGTAGCTCGCTGCTGTCGGTGATGTGAATGGAATCGGCGCCGAGCGGATCGAGGGGGTGTAGCTGGACTTCGGTCGCGTGGGCGGGGCCGGCGGTGAGCAGGACGACCTGGAGGTGCCCGCCGGGATCTTCGGTGGCAGCTTCGCCTGCCTGCAGTTGCAGCTTGTTCGCGTACTGCAGCGTGCGTTCGATCTCGTGCTGCCACTCGGCGCGGGTGGGGTCGTCATCGGCGCCGGAGCCGATGTGTTCCACCAGTCGTGACAGCCGCGTGGCATGCCCGGCGACCAGTGTCAGGCGCATGCCGGCGCGGCTGCGGCAAACGATCAGCCGAGCCGGGCCGGGCAGCGCATGGGCGATCAGTTCGCTGGCCGGCACCAGCCGCTCGCAACTGCATCCCGCGCGGCGCAGGGCGCTCGCCCAGACATCGACACCGGCTGGCCGGGCGAGGCCGCTGAACAGGATCTGCTCGGTATCGGCCTTGCGGTCGATGGCCAGGGTGTCGGCCCTGGCATAGCAGGCTTGCGGATACCAGGCGGCGAGGCGGCGGCCGATCAGGGCGCGGCGGTCGGCGCCGCGGGTGCGCGGCAGGGTTTCGGTTTCGTGGCATTCGTCGGCCAGGTCCACCAGCATGCGGTAGCGGGTCTTGCCGGGCTGGCCGCGGAGCCAGTCGGTGAATGCGCTCTGCTCGCCGGTGGCGAAGCCGGCGAGGCGGGCCAGCGGGCGTTTGCCGGCCTGGAATGCTTCGAGGCCGAGAGCGTCGATGCGGAGCAGGATGGTGTTCGGCATGGCGGGCTCCGCGTCAGGTCGGGAGGCGGGTGATGATGTCGTAGATGGGGCCGAGCACTGCGCTGGCGATCCACAGCAGCAGCGCGCCCATGGCCAGCGTCAGCAAGGGTTCGATGGCGGCTTGCAGGCGAGCGGTGGCGTCGGCGACGTCGCGCCGGTAGAGCGCGGCGACGTTGCCGAGGGCGCGATCCAGCCCGCCGGTCTGTTCGCCCACCCTGAGCATGCGTTCGACCAGCGGCGGGAACAGGCCGGTCGCTTCGAAGGCGGCCGAGACCGCGTAGCCTTGCTCGATACGCCCGGTGGCCGTGTGCAGGGCCTTGCGCAGGGCCAGATTGCCGGTGATGTCCTGGGTGATGCGCAGCGCGTCGATGATCGTGATGCCGGCGGCGTAGAGCGTCGCCAGCACGCTGGCGAAGCGGGCGAGCGTGAGTTTGGTGAGGATCTCGCCGGCGACGGGGAGCCGCAGCAGCAGGTGGTGCAGGCGGGTGCGGGCGGCATCGGAGCGTGCCAGGAACCCGCGCACGCCGGCCAGCCCGATGGCGATGCCGGCCGGCAGCAGCCAGCCGGCCTGCGTCACCGCATGCGACAGGCCGATCAGCAGGCGGGTCTGCAGCGGCAGGGTCTGGCCGCTGCTGAGGAACAGCTTTTCCAGTTCGGGGACGACGTGCACCAGGGCGACGACCACGGCGAGCAGCATCAGGCTGGCGACGATGGCCGGATAGATGGCGATGCGGCGGGCGTAATTGGCCAGTTCGTCTTCGTGTTCGAGCGCCGCGCCGATGTCGCGGATGGTCTCGGGCAGGCGGCCGGCCTGTTCGCCGGCGCGCAGCAGGGCGACGGTGGCGGGCGGAAACACGCCGGGCTGGCGGGCGGCGGCAGCGGACAGCGGCTGGCCGCGCTCGATGTCGGCAAGCAGGGTGATGACCGCCGTGCGCATGCGCGGATGGGTGGTGGCGTCGCGCAATGCGGCGAGGCTTTCGAAAGGCGGCACGCCGGCGGCCAGCAATTGCTCGAGGTGGAAGCAGAAATGGATCAGCTCCCGGCGCGGTACCCGTTTGCTGCCCGGCAGGCTCAGGCTGAGTCTGGCTTCGCCGTTGATGAAGGCGAGGCCTTGTTCCCGCAGCCGGCTTTCCAGGTCGGCGAGATCGGCCGCATCCAGCCGGCCGCGCAGCAGGCGGCCGTCGGCGCTCATGGCGCGGTAGCTGTAGGTTTTCATCAGGCGTGCTCCACTTGGGTGGCGAGGCCGTCGAGAGCGACGACGCGGGCCAGTTCGGCCAGCGAGGTGCTGCCGTCCAGCACCCGGCGTAGGCCGTCGTCGGCGAGGCCGGCATGGCCGCGGCGGCGCAGCAGGGGCCGCAGCACGCCGGGGCGGGCACCGGCGCCGATCTGCTCGTCGAGCTCTTCGTCGATGTGCAGCAATTCCATGATCGCGATGCGGCCGCGGTAGCCGCGGAACTCGCATTCGGCGCAGCCGGACGGGGAGAACAGTGCCGGTGGCCGTTCGGCAGGCAGGCCGAGCAGGCGGCATTCGGCCGGCGATGCGGGGGCCTCGATCCGGCAATGCGGGCACAGCCGCCGCACCAGGCGCTGGGCAATGATGCCCGACAGGTTGCCGGCCAGCAGGTCGGCGCGCAGGCCGATGTCGAGCAGGCGCGGGATGGCACCGAGCGCGGAGTTGGCGTGCAGCGTGGCGAACACCTGGTGGCCGGTGAGCGCGGCGCGCAGCGCCATCTGTGCGGTATCGGCGTCGCGGATCTCGCCGATCAGCAGGATGTCCGGATCCTGGCGCAGCAGCGCGCGGACACCGTCGGCGAAACCGAGGCGGCTGGCGTCGCCGATCGGGGTCTGGCGGATCTGGGCGAGCGGGTATTCCACCGGATCCTCCAGCGTCATGATGTTGACCGCTTCGGTGTTGAGGTGGTTGAGGATCGAATACAGCGTCGTCGTCTTGCCGCTGCCGGTGGGGCCGGTGACGAGGATCAGGCCTTCCGGGCGGGACAGCATGCGGTCGAGCGTGTTGTGCTGAGCGTCGCTGAGCCCGAGCGCATCGAGCGGCACGATGCCTTTTTCGCGGTCGAGGATGCGCAGCACGATGTTTTCGCCGTGCAGCGTGGGCTGGGTGGCGACGCGGAAGTCGATCGGCCGCCCGGCGACGGCCAGCGAGATGCGGCCGTCCTGCGGGCAGCGCGATTCGGCGATGTCGAGCCCGGCCATGACCTTGAGGCGTACCGCCAGTTCGGGCCAGAAGGATTTGTGCAGGGCACGGACCTGGCGCAGCGTGCCGTCGATGCGCAGGCGGATGCGCAGATAGCCGGCTTCGGGTTCGAAATGGAGGTCGGAGGCACGGCTGGCGACGGCCTCGGCCAGCATCGCGTCGACCAGGCGGACCACGGCCGGGCCGTCTTCTCGGCTGCCTGCGGGGGCATGGCCGGAGCTGCGCTGCTCGATCTCGCGGACGATGTCGTCGATGGTGACAGCCTGGCCGTAGTGGCGCTCGATGGCGCGTTCGAGCTGGACGTCGGCGGCGACCCGCAGTTCGAGGCGGGTGCCGGGGCCGAGTTCGGCATGCAGGCGGTCGAGGGCGACGACATTGCCGGCGTCGGCGATGGCGACGACCAGGGTGCGCTCGGCAGCGCGGTATTCCAGCGGCAGCAGTCTGTGGCGCCTGGCGAGCGCCTGGGGCACGAGCGACAGTGCGGCGGGGTCGGCCAGGGTGTTGGCGAGATCGACGCTGGGGTGGCCGCAATGGGCGGCGAGGGCATCGCGCAGCGCGGTATCGCTGACGAAGCCGAGTTCGACCAGTACCTGGCCGAGCGGGCGTTTGCGCTGCTGCTGTTCGTGCAGCGCGATGCGCAACTGGTCGGCGCCGATCAGGCGGGCGTCGAGCAGGAGCTGGCCGATCGGCAGGGCGGCGTTCATGGGCGGAGCTCCGTTTCGCTGGCGTCGTGGCTCGGCACCAGCAGCGGGCGCATCGGCATCGACGGGAAGTTGCGCCGGCCGGGCGAAGGCCGGGAGACGAGGAAGTCCGGTCCGGGAAGCTGGTCGGCATAGCCGGCGTAGTTGCCGCGGGTGCTCGGGTCGTCGATCAGCAGCGGCCGCAGGAAGATCAGCAACTCGGTGCGGCGCACGGTATTGTCGCGGCGGGTGAACAGCTCGCCCAGCACCGGGATGTCGCCCAGTAGCGGAATGCGGCCGGTGTCGTGGTCCACGCGGTCTTCCATCAGGCCGCCGAGCACGGCGATCTCGCCGCTGCGCAGGCGCAGCATCGATTCGATCTCGCGGGTGCGGATCTGCGGCACGCGGTTGGGGATGTCGCGCAGCGAAGGATTGGGGTCGTCGCGGAAACCGGAAATCCCGGAGACGGTCGGCCGCACGTTCAGCGTGATCTCGCCGCTGGCACTGATCTGCGGCGTCACCGACATCACCATGCCGACCGAGACCGACTGGGGCGTCGTCGTCGCGGTGACCTTCTCGCGCTCGCTGTCGCCGTATTCGGTGGTGGTGGCATCGACGAGGAAGTAAACGTATTCCTCGACCACCTTGAGCATCGCGGTTTGATTGTTGAGCACCGACAGGCGTGGGCTCGAGAGCACCTTGACGGTACCGAAGGTTTCCAGCAGCTCGAGCCTGAAATCGGTGTCGGCCGAAGCGTAGCTCAGGGTCGGCGCGCCGCTGCCGGCGCTGCTGCGCGGGCTGATGTTCCAGCCGGGCAGGCCGAGGCGGCTCCAGTCGATGCCCTGGACGTAGCCATCGGCCAGCGTGACCTCGACGATGGTGGCTTCGATCATGACCTGCCGGCGGGCGGCGCGCTGGACCTGATCGATGAAGGCGGCGAGCTGTTCGTGCTGGCGGGCCGTGGCCCGCACCATGACGATGCCGCTCTCCCTGTTGACCATGATGTCGCCGTCGCGGCAGTCGTCGCCCTTGCCGGCGCAGCGGGACGGGCCTGTTGCGCCGTCGTCGAGGATGGCGCGGATGTTGGCCTGGATCGACTGCCAGAAATCGTTGCTCGAACGGGTTTCGATCTGGGTCACGGAGGTGTTGCCGGCGGCGTCGCCATGATTGCCTGCGCTGCTGGAACTGGTGGAGATCTGCGTGCTGGTGGCGACGGTGCCGCGCATGCTGCGGCTCAGGTTGACGTAATCGAGCGTGTAGCTGCGCAGGAACGGCGTATCCGGCCGCACGCTGAGATGGCTGCCGGCGATCTCGTAGCGGATCGGTGCCTGGCGGGCGATGCGGGCGAGGATCTCGCCGAGCGGCTGGTCGATGGCGTTGAGGGTGACGCGGCCGTCGATGCCGCCGTACAGGTCGAGGTCGAGCCGGGCGTCGCGGCCGATCGCCAGCAGCAACTGGTGGACGGGGATGTCGTGTACCGAGATCGAATAGGTTTTTTCGCGCCTGGCCGGCACAGCCGGTGCCGGCGCTTCGGTAGATGCGGGGAGAGGAGGCTCGGTAACTGCGGGCGGCGGGTCCGCGCTCACCGCCGGCGGCTGCGGGGCGGAGAGGTGGCCGGCCGGCGCCCGGTGAACGCCGAGTTGCGTGCATGCGCCCAGCAGCACGACGAATGCAAATGACATTGGCGAGAGGGCGATGGAGGCTCGGCGGCTCATGCACTCATGCTAGATGAATTTATGACATAAGAAAATACTCCTATGACATTTTTCGATGCCGCCGCGGGGGCGCGATCGCGGGCCCAGCATGGGGTAACGGACTGTTGCATTGCGACAAATTGCCGGGAAGCGGTGCCCGCCTCTGCTAGAATGCGCGGTTCTCGAACAAAAGAATCTGCTTTCGTGGCCCCTGCAGCCGAGCGCGATGCGCCTCTCGTTTCCCTTCGCGACGTCCGTTTCGCCTATGGCGAGCGGTCGGTGCTGCGCGGCATCGACCTGGAGGTGCATCGCGGCCAGGTGGTGGCGATCATGGGCGGCAGCGGTTGCGGCAAGACCACCTTGCTGAGGCTGATCGGCGGCCAGTTGAAGGCGAATGCGGGGGCGGTGGAAGTCGCCGGCCATGAAGTCGGCAAGCTCGGCGGAGCCGAGCTCTATGCGATGCGCCGGCGCATGGGCATGCTGTTCCAGTTCGGCGCGCTGTTCACCGACATGAGCGTGTTCGACAACGTCGCCTTTCCGTTGCGCGAGCACACCGACCTGCCGCCAGGCATGATTCGCGACCTGGTGCTGATGAAGCTGCAGGCGGTGGGGCTGCGTGGTGCGGCCTCGCTGCGGCCGGGCGAGCTGTCGGGCGGCATGGCGCGGCGGGTGGCGCTGGCGCGCGCGGTGGCGCTCGACCCGATGCTGATCCTCTACGACGAGCCTTTCGCCGGGCTGGACCCGATCTCGCTCGGCATCATCGGCCAGTTGATCCGGCGCCTGAACGATGCGCTCGGCGCCAGTTCGGTGATGGTCACGCACGACGTGCATGAATCGCTGGAGATCGTGGACTACATCTACTTCGTGTCGGAAGGGCGCATCGTCGCGCAAGGCACGCCGGACGAGATCCGCGCCTCGACCGACCCCTTCGTCCACCAGTTCGTCAATGCCGAGGCCGACGGCCCGGTGCCCTTCCATTATCCGGCGCCGCCGATCGACAGCCTGCTGGGCGGGAGGAGCGCATGAACGGCCTGTTCGCCGGCCTCGTCGCCGGGCTGCGCCACGTCGGCAAGCTGACGATAGACGGCATCTGGCGCCTGGGTTTCGCCACCCGCTTCATGTTCGCGGTGCTGCTGGCCTCGGGGCAGTCGCTGACCCGCATCCATCTGACGATCCGCGAACTGTATTTCAGCGGCGTGCTGTCGCTGCTGATCATCACCGTGTCCGGTCTGTTCGTCGGTCTGGTGCTCGGCCTGCAGGGTTACGACATCCTGCAGCGCTACGGCTCGGCCGATGCGGTGGGGGTGATGGTGGCGCTGTCGCTGCTGCGCGAGTTGGGGCCGGTGATCGCGGCACTGCTGTTCGCCAGCCGCGCGGGTTCGGCGATCACCGCCGAGATCGGCCTGATGAAGACCACCGAGCAGTTGAAGGCGATGGACATGATGGCGGTGAACCCGATCGCGCGCGTGGTGGCGCCGCGCTTCTGGGGCGGCGTGTTGTCGATGCCGCTGCTGGCTGCGCTGTTCTCGGCGATGGGCGTGTTCGGCGGCTGGCTGATCACCGTCGTCGTCATCGGCGTCGATGACGGCGCGTTCTGGTCGCAGATGCAGGCGGCGGTCGAGTTCGACCACGACGTGCTGAACGGGGTCATCAAATCCTTTGTCTTCGGTACCGTGGTGTCGCTGATCGCCGTGTTCGAGGGTTACGATTGCGAGCCCACCGCCGAAGGCGTGTCGCGCGCGATCACCCGTACCGTCGTGACGTCGGCGCTGGCGATCCTGGCGCTCGATTTCGTGCTTACCTCTTTCATGTTCCGGGGTTGATGATGAGTCGCACCGCACTCGACCTGTGGGTCGGCATTTTCGTTGCCATCGGCTTCGCCGCGCTGGTCTTCCTGGCGATGAAAGTCGGCAATTTTTCCGGCATCAACGGTAGCGAGAGTTACCGTGTGGAGGCCGCCTTCGACAACATCGGCGGGCTGAAGGTACGCGCACCGGTCAAGAGCGCCGGCGTGCTGGTCGGCCGCGTGCAGGGCATCCGCTTCGACACCGACAGCTATCGCGCGGTCGTGCAGCTGGATATCGACAGGCGCTTCGAGTTTCCCGCCGACACTTCGGCGTCGATCCTGACTTCCGGCCTGCTCGGCGAGCAGTACGTCGGCCTCGAGGCGGGCGCCGACGTCGAGCCGCTGAAGGAGGGCGATCGCCTGATGATCACGCAATCCGCCGTGGTGCTGGAGAAGCTGATCGGCCAGTTCCTGTTCGACAAGGCCGCCGAGCCGGCCGCGCCGGCGGCGCAGTGAAGAACGTAGTGGACATCGCTGGAGAACAATGACATGAACGCCAGAATCCCCAACTTCCCTGCCACGCTGCGCCGGCCGCTGGCGGTCGCCACCCTGTCGGCGCTGCTGCTCGGGGGCTGTGCCACGGCCGGCAACCCCGATCCGCTCGAAGGCTACAACCGGGCGATGTTCAGCTTCAACGAGCAGGTCGACAAGGCGGTCGTCAAGCCGGTGGCGCAGGCCTACGAGTTCGTGCTGCCGGACGTTGCCCGGACCGGTTTCGGCAACTTCATCGCCAATCTCGAAGATCCTTGGATCGCGATCAACAACCTGCTGCAGGGCAAGCCGGCCGACGCCTTGTCCGACCTGATGCGCTTCGCCTTCAACTCGACGTTCGGCCTGCTCGGCCTGATCGACATCGCCACGCCGATGGGGCTGCCCAAGCATGACGAGGACCTGGGCCAGACGCTCGGGAGCTGGGGCGTGGGCGAAGGCGCCTACATCGTGCTGCCGTTCTTCGGGCCGCGCACCGTGCGCGATACCGCTGCGCTGCCGGCCGATTACCTGGGCCAGAATCCGTGGCAGATCGACCACGTTCCGACGCGCAACAGTTACACCGCATTGCGCTTCACGCACATCCGCTCGACCTTCCTCGGCACCGAGAAGACGGTGGATGAGGCGACGACCGACAAATACGCCTACATCCGCGATTTCTACCTTGAACAACGCCGTTACAAGGTTTCGGATGGAAACGTGATGCGCGAGTACGAAGATTTCGAGGATTGAACGAGCGTGACGGTGATCGTCCCGCCAGTGTGCAACCCCATACGGAAACGCGACATGAACTTCTTCAACAAGCTACTCACCCTGTTCTGCCTTCTCGCCGCCGGGCTGATGCCGGTGGCCCAGGCTGCGGCCCAGCAGGGTCCGGACGTGCTGGTGCGCGACGTGACCAACGAAGTACTGGAGATCGTGCGTACCGACAAGGCGATCCAGGCCGGCGATCCGCAGCGGATCATGGCGCTGGTGGATGCCAAGGTGCTGCCGCACTTCGATTTCCGCCGCATGACCATGCTGGCGGTCGGCCCCGACTGGCGCAGTGCGTCGGCCGAGCAGCAGACGCGCCTGACCGATGCCTTCCGCACCCTGCTGGTGCGCACGTATTCCAATGCGCTGACGCAGTATCGCGACCAGACGATCGACTTCAAGCCGACCCGCTTCGGCGAAGCCGACAAGCGCGTGCAGGTCCGCACCGAAGTGCGCCAGACCGGCGCCCAGCCGATCGGCATCGACTACATGCTGGAAAAATCCGACGCGGGCTGGAAAGTGTTCGACGTCATCGTCGCCGGTGTCAGCCTGGTCACGAACTACCGCAGCAGCTTCGCCCAGGACGTGCGCAGCGGCGGGATCGACGGCCTGATCAAGTCGCTCGAAGCTAAGAATCGCGCACTCGAAGTGGAGCAGCAGCGTTCATGAGCGATGCAGGTGCGGTGGCGGTGTTCGCGCCGCAGGGGCCGTTGACGATGCACAGCGCCGCGCCGGTGCTGGAAGAGGGGCGGCGGCTGGCCAAGGCCGGTTCCCTGGTGGTCGACATGGCGGCGGTGCCGACGGCCGATTCGGCGGCGCTGGCGCTGGTCCTCGACTGGCTGCGCACCGCGCGCGAGGCAGGCCACGACATCGTGTTGCGCAGCCTGCCGCCGGGGCTCGCCAGCCTTGCCGCGCTCTACGACATCGACGCCTTGCTGCCGCTGGAGCGCGGTGAATGACGGTGCCGGCCATCAGGGTCAGCGCCGTCACCAAGCAGTACGGAACGCTGAAGGCGCTGGGCGGCGTCGATCTCGAAATCGGCCAGGGCGAATTCTTCGGCCTGCTCGGGCCGAACGGCGCCGGCAAGACCACGCTGATCTCGGCGCTGGCCGGGCTGGTACGGCCCGACGGCGGTTCGCTCGAGATCATGGGCCACGACGTCGTGCGCGACTACCGCAATGCGCGGCGCAATCTCGGCGTGGTGCCGCAGGAACTGGTGTTCGATCCCTTCTTCTCGGTGCGCGAGCTGCTGCGCATCCAGTCGGGCTATTTCGGCATCCGCGGCAATGACGACTGGATCGACGAGATCCTCGCCAGCCTGGACCTGACGCACAAGGCCGATGACAACATGCGCATGCTGTCCGGCGGCATGAAGCGGCGCGTGCTGGTGGCACAGGCGCTGGTGCACCGGCCGCCGGTGATCGTGCTCGACGAGCCCACCGCCGGCGTCGACGTCGAGCTGCGCCAGGGCCTGTGGCAGTTCGTGCGCAAGCTCAACCGCGACGGCCACACCATCGTGCTGACCACGCATTATCTCGAAGAGGCGGAAACGCTCTGCGGCCGCATCGCGATGCTCAAGGCCGGCAAGGTCGTCGCCCTCGACACCACCGAGAACCTGCTGCACCGCTTCGCCACCCATAGCCTGCGCGTCAGCGTGGACAGGGCCGAGGCGGCCGTCGCACTCGGCGGGGTGGCGGTCGAGGACGGCTGGGTGGAGTTCGCCTTCGAGGGCTACGACAAGCTCGAGACGCTGCTGGCGCGTCTGCGCGAGGCCGGTGCCGGGCTGCGCGAGATCCAGCTGGGAGAGCCGGATCTCGAAAGAGTCTTCGTGGAGGTCATGCATCGTGCCTGAAACGCGCCGCGGCGCGACGCCGCCGCGCATCGAGCCGATGGCCGCCGATGCGCCGCTAACGGGTTTTCGTACCCTGCTGTACAAGGAAGTGCTGCGCTTCTGGAAAGTGGCTTTCCAGACCGTCGCCGCACCGGTGCTCAACGCGCTGCTGTTCCTGCTGATCTTCTCGCATGTGCTCGACCGTCACGTCACCGTGTATGGCGACGTCGCCTATACCAGCTTCCTGGTGCCCGGCCTGGTGATGATGTCGGTGCTGCAGAACGCCTTCGCCAACAGCTCGTCCTCGCTGATCCAGAGCAAGATCACCGGCAACATCATCTTCGTGCTGCTGCCGCCGCTGTCCTATCGCGAGTTCTACGCCGCCTACGTCATCGCCGCGACGCTGCGCGGGCTGTTCGTCGGCTGTGGCGTGCTGCTGGTGGCGATGCCCTTCGTCGATCTGGATATCGCCAGCCCGCTGTGGGTGCTGGCGTTCGCCGTGATGGGCGGGGCGATCCTGGGCTCCTTCGGCGTCATCGCCGGCATCTGGGCCGACAAGTTCGACCAGCTCGCCGCTTTCCAGAACTTCCTGATCCTGCCGCTGACGATGCTGTCCGGCGTGTTCTACTCGATCCATTCGCTGCCGCGCTTCTGGCAGGATGTATCGCATTTCAACCCGTTCTTCTTCATGATCGACGGGTTCCGTTATGGCTTCTTCGGCCAGTCGGACACTTCGCCCTGGCTGTCGCTTGCGGTGGTGTCCGGCTGTTTCGTATTGCTCGCGGCGCTGACCCTGGCCTTGCTCGGACGGGGCTACAAGCTGCGCTCCTAAAGGATGAATCATGTTTGAAGCTAGCGAAATCAAGCGCCTGATCGAACAGGGCATGCCCTGCGAATTCGTCGCCATCGAAGGCGACGACGGGGTGCATTTCACCGGCATCGTCGTCAGCCCGGCCTTCGAGGGCAAGCCGCGCGTACGCCAGCACCAGGCAGTGTATGCCACGCTCGGCCGCCTGATGGGCAACGAGATCCATGCGCTGCAGCTGCAGACCTTCACTCCCGCGCAATGGGAAGAAGGCCGCGGCGACCTGGGCATGTGAGACCGCGATGGACAAACTGCTGATCGAAGGCGGCAGCCGCCTGTCGGGCGAGGTCGCCATCTCCGGTGCCAAGAACGCCGCGCTGCCCATCCTGTGCGCGGCGCTGCTGACGGCCGAACCGGTGAGCTTCACCAACGTGCCGCAACTGAAGGACATCGGCACCCTGCTGGCGCTGCTGGCACAGATGGGGGTCAAGGTGGAACGCGACGGCGACACCGTCACGCTCGACGCATCGGGCTTGAACAAGCCGCTGGCACCTTACGAGATGGTCAAGACGATGCGGGCGTCGATCCTGGTGCTCGGCCCGCTGGTGGCCCGCTGCGGCGAGGCGCAGGTGTCGCTGCCCGGCGGCTGTGCGATCGGCGCCCGGCCGGTGGATCAGCACATCAAGGGCCTGCAGGCGATGGGGGCGGACGTGCGCGTCGAGCACGGCTACGTCCATGCCACGGTGCCGCGGCTGAAGGGTGCGCGCCTGTTCACCGACATGGTCACCGTGACCGGCACCGAGAACCTGATGATGGCCGCCGTGCTGGCCGACGGCGAGACCGTGATCGAGAACGCCGCGCGCGAGCCCGAGATCGTCGATCTGGCGAACTGCCTGGTGTCGATGGGCGCACGGGTGTCGGGCGCCGGTTCGGACGTGATCCGCATCCAGGGCGTGGACCGGCTGCATGGCGCGACTCACCGTATCATGCCCGACCGCATCGAGACCGGCACCTACCTGTGCGCTGCCGCCGCCACCGGCGGCTCGGTGAGGCTGACCGGCACCAGTTCGTGCTATCTCGATGCCGTCATCGACAAGCTGATGGACGCGGGCTGCGAAGTCGTTTCCGAACGCGACGCGATCCGCCTCGAGGCGCCGGCCCGGCTCAATGCGGTCAGCCTGCGCACCGCGCCCTATCCGGCCTTCCCGACCGACATGCAGGCCCAGTTCATGGCGATCAACTGCGTCGCCAAGGGCGTCGCGATGATCCGCGAGACCATCTTCGAGAACCGCTTCATGCACGCGGTCGAGCTTCAGCGCCTGGGCGCGGACATCCGCATCGACGGCAACACCGCCGTCGTCCAGGGCGTGGACAGGCTGCAGGGCGCGACCGTGATGGCAACCGACCTGCGTGCTTCGGCCAGCCTGGTAGTGGCCGGCCTGGTGGCCGAGGGTGAGACCGTGATCGAGCGCATCTACCATCTCGACCGCGGCTACGAAGGGCTGGAAGCGAAGCTGGCCGCGCTCGGCGCCAAGGTGCGGCGCCTGGCCTGAACGGGCTGGCGCCTGCAGCGGCGATCAGATGCCGTCAGCGGAGTGCCCTGAGGCCACGGGGCCTGGGGAGCGCTCGGAGATCGCGTTCAAAGATCGCTCAGAGATCGAACTGACCGTTCGCTTCGGGCTGCCAGGTCACTTCCAGCACCTTCAGGTGCAGTTCCTTGCCGTCCGGCGTGGTCCAGTCGATCGACTGGCCGGTGGCCAGCCCGAGCAGGGCGCTGCCGGCCGGCGAGAAGATCGACACCCGGCGCGCTTCGGCGTTGGCGTCCTTGGGGTAGGCCAGAGTCAGCTCGTATTCGCGGCCGGTGCCCTCTTCGAGGAAGCGGGCGCGGCTGTTCATCGTGATGACGTCGGCCGGCATCTCCTCGGGTTCGCGCACGTCGGCCCGTTCGAGCTCTTCGCGCAGGCCGTCGAGGTCGCTGCGGCTGCGGAAGGCGGGGAGGGTCAGCAGGCCCTCGAGGCGTTCGAGGTCGCTGCTGGATACGATGATTGGCGGCTTCATGATGTCGTCCTGCGTGACGTCCTGCGCGGAAAACCTTGCGAACCGCGCGGACATGCAAAAGAAAAGGCCGAACTGCCGCTCGCAGTTCAGCCCATTGAGTCTGCCCTTGGGGCTACCCGTTTGGACGAAGGTTAACAGAAGCGGTGCCGGGTTACAATGTCGGCCCGTTCGACCAAGGTTTTTCACGTGTCCAGCATCACGCTCGCCCTGTCCAAGGGGCGCATCTTCGAAGAGACGCTGCCGCTGCTCGCGGCCGCCGGCATCGTGCCGACCGACAACCCCGAATCCTCGCGCAAGCTCATCATCGGCACCAATCGGCCGGACGTGCGCCTGGTCATCGTGCGCGCCACCGACACGCCGACCTACGTGCAGTACGGTGCGGCCGACCTCGGCATCGCCGGCAAGGACGTGCTGCTCGAACACGGTGGCGCCGGCCTGTACCAGCCGCTGGACCTCGACATCGCCCGCTGCCGCCTGTGCGTGGCGGTACAGAAGGGCTTCGATTACGCTGCAGCCACCCGGCCCGGCGGGCGCATCCGCGTCGCCACCAAGTACATCAATGCCGCCAAGGCGCACTTCGCCGGCAAGGGCATGCACGTCGACCTGATCAAGCTCTACGGTTCGATGGAGCTGGCGCCGCTGGTCGGGCTGGCCGATGCGATCGTCGACCTGGTGTCCACTGGCGGCACGCTGCGCGCCAACAACCTCGAAGAAGTCGAGGACATCATGCCGATCAGCTCGCGCCTGATCGTCAACCAGGCCTCGCTGAAGCTCAAGCGCGAACTTCTGCAGCCGGTGCTCGACGCCTTCGCCGGCGCGATCAAGTCCTGAGGAACCGATCATGAGCCAGACGCCCATCCGCCGCCTCGACGTGCGCGAGCCCGAATTCCTGACCACGCTGGACGCCTTGCTGGCCTTCGAGGCCGAAGCCGACGAGCGCATCGACGGTGCGGTGACCGAGATCCTGCGTGCGGTGCGCAGCACCGGCGACGCCGCGGTGGTCGAATACACCCGCCGCTTCGACGGCCTCGAGGTGAATTCGATGGCGGCGCTGGAACTGCCGAAAGCCGAACTGCACGCCGCGCTCGATAGCCTGTCGTCGGCCCAGCGTGAAGCGCTGACGGTCGCTGCCGACCGCGTGCGCATCTACCACGAGCGCCAGAAAGGCGAATCCTGGGAGTTCGAAGAAGCCGACGGCACCCGCCTGGGGCAGAAGGTCACGCCGCTCGACCGCGTCGGCCTCTACGTGCCGGGCGGGCGGGCGTCCTACCCGAGCTCGGTGCTGATGAACGCGATTCCGGCCAAGGTCGCCGGCGTCGGCGAACTGATTATGGTGGTGCCGACGCCGCGCGGCGAGAAGAACCCGCTGGTGCTGGCCGCCGCCGCGATAACCGGCGTCGACCGGGTGTTCACCATCGGCGGCGCGCAAGCTGTGGCGGCACTGGCCTACGGTACACAGACCATCCCGCAGGTGGACAAGATCGTCGGCCCCGGCAACGCCTACGTCGCCGAAGCCAAGCGCCGGGTGTTCGGCACCGTCGGCATCGACATGGTGGCGGGGCCGTCCGAGGTGCTGATCATCGCCGACGGTTCCGGCCACGCCGACTGGGTGGCGATGGATCTGTTCGCGCAGGCCGAGCACGACGAACTGGCGCAGTCCATCCTGCTGTGCACCGATGCAGGTTTCATCGACGCGGTGCACGAGGCGATCGACCGCCTGCTGCCGACGATGCCGCGGCGTGAGACCATCGCCAAGTCGCTGGCCAATCGCGGCGCGCTGATCCGCGTCGACAGCATCGAGCAGGCCTGCGCGCTGGCCAACCGCATCGCGCCCGAGCACCTAGAGCTGTCGCTGGAGGATGCCGAAGCCTGGATCGACCACATCCGCCACGCCGGCGCGATTTTCGTCGGCCACTGGGCGGTGGAGGCGCTGGGCGACTACTGCGCCGGGCCGAACCACGTGCTGCCGACGATGCGCAGCGCGCGCTTCTCGTCGCCGCTGGGCACCTACGATTTCCAGAAGCGCACCAGCATCGTCAACATTTCGCAGGCCGGTGCCCAGCACCTGGGCAGGGTGGCATCCATCCTGGCGCATGGCGAGGGCTTGCAGGCCCATGCACGCTCGGCGGAGATGCGCCTGAAGGTCTGATGCTGTCCGCCACCATCCATGACCGATGATGGCGGTGCCATTTCTCAACGCCCGAGGATTTCCTTCAGGGTTTCGACCAGGACGGCGCACTGCTCGTCCGTGCCCACCGTGATACGCAGGAATTGATCGATGCGCGGCGCCTTGAAGTGGCGCACGATGATCGCGCGCTTGCGCAGTTCGGTCGCCAGTTCGGCGCCGTCGCGCTGCGGATGGCGGGCGAAGATGAAGTTCGCTGCCGAGGGCAGCACTTCGAAGCCCAAGGCCTGCATCTGGCCGACCAGGGTTTCGCGGGTCGCGATCACCTTGCGGCAGCTTTCCTGGAAGAACGCCTCGTCCTCGACCGAAGCTACCGCGCCGGCCAGCGCCAGGCGGTCGAGCGGATAGGAGTTGAAGCTGTTCTTGACCCGCTCCAGCCCCTCGACCAGCTCGGCGTGGCCGGCAGCGAAGCCGACGCGCAGGCCGGCGAGCGAGCGGCTCTTGGAGAAGGTGTGCACGACCAGCAGGTTGGGGTACTTGTCGACCAGCGTGATCGCGCTGTCGCCGCCGAAGTCGATGTAGGCCTCATCCACCAGCACCACGGCGTCCGGGTTGCCGGCGACGATGCGCTCGACCTCGGCGAGGCTCAGCAGGCGGCCGGTGGGGGCGTTGGGGTTGGGGAAGATGATCGCGCCGGGCTGCCCGCCGTTTTGCGGCAGGTAGTCGTCGACGCGGATAGAGAAGTCGTCGGCCAGCGGCACCGCGCGCTGCTCGATGCCGTACAGGCCGCAATATACCGGGTAGAAGCTGTAGGTGATGTCCGGAAACCACAGCGGCTGGTCGTGCTTCAGCAGTGCCATGAAGGCGTGCGCCAGCACTTCGTCCGAGCCGTTGCCGACGAAGATCTGCGACGGCTGAAGGCCGTGGCGGCGGGCCAGCGCAGCCTTCAGCGTGTCGGCGTTCGGGTCCGGGTAGAGCCGCAGGCTGTCGTCGGTGGCGGCGCGGATCGCGGCAAGAGCCTTGGGCGAGGGGCCGTAGGGGTGTTCGTTGGTGTTGAGCTTGACCAGCTTGTCGAGCTTGGGCTGTTCGCCCGGAACGTAGGGGGTCAGGCCGTGGACGACGGCGCTCCAGAAGCGGCTCATGTTCTGTCTGCTGTGCGGGGTTCGAAGGCGGGGGGAAACATCTCGCACCGTGGCTGTCCACCTTGCGAGCTGCACGCTATTGCCGACCTGATGAGCGGTCATTCGAGGCGGCCATTTTGCCGGGCGATGTTATCATGGCCCGAACCTGCAACTCTTGAGCCTCACAGCAGCCATGCGGCAAGCCGAAGTCACTCGCAACACCCTCGAAACGAAGATCTCCGTGCGCATCGACCTCGACGGCACGGGTAAGGGACAACTGGATACCGGCGTCCCCTTCTTCGATCACATGCTCGACCAGATCGTGCGCCACGGCCTGATCGACCTGGACATCCACTGTGAGGGCGATACCCACATCGACGACCACCACACGGTCGAGGACGTCGGCATCACGCTGGGTCAGGCCTTCGCCAAGGCCGTCGGCGACAAGAAGGGGCTGCGCCGCTACGGCCACGCCTACGTGCCGCTCGACGAGGCGCTGTCGCGCGTCGTGGTGGATTTCTCCGGCCGGCCCGGCCTGCATTACTTCGTGGATTACACCCGTGCCCGCATCGGCAACTTCGATGTCGACCTGGCGCGCGAGTTCTTCCAGGGTTTCGTCAATCACGCCGGCGTCACGCTGCACATCGACAACCTGCGCGGCGACAACGCCCACCACCAGTGCGAAACCGTGTTCAAGGCCTTCGCCCGCGCGCTGCGCATGGCGGCCGAGGTCGACGAGCGCGCGGCGGGGACGATTCCTTCCACCAAGGGCGCGCTCTGAGCCAGAACCTTCCGCGGCCGTGCGCAACGGCCGCCATCCTGTACGAAAGCGAGTCAAGCCGATGACCACCGTGGCCATCATCGATTACGGCATGGGCAATCTGCGCTCGGTCGCCAAGGCGATCGAGCACGTGGCACCCGGCCATGAAGTCTTCGTCACCTCCGATCCCGCGCGCGTCGCGGCCGCCGAGCGGGTCGTCTTTCCGGGTCAGGGGGCGATGCCCGACTGCATGCGCGAACTGGACGGCCGCGGTCTGCGCCAGGCGGTGCTGGATGCGGCGGCGAGCAAGCCTTTCCTGGGAATCTGCATCGGCCAGCAGATGCTGTTCGAGCACAGCGCCGAAGGCGACGTGCCCGGTCTCGGCATCCTGCGGGGCGAAGTGATGCGCTTTCCCGAATCCGCGATGCTGGCAGCGGACGGCAGCCGCCTGAAGGTGCCGCACATGGGCTGGAACGAAGTGTGGCAGCGCGGCCCGCATCCGATGTGGGACGGCATCCCGGACGGCGAGCGCTTCTACTTCGTGCACAGCTACTTCGTCGTGCCGGCCGAAGAGGCGCTGACCGCGGCGGACACCGACTACGGGGTTCGCTTTACCAGTGCGGTAGCGCGGGATAATATCTTCGCGGCCCAGTTCCACCCCGAGAAAAGCGCTGCGGCCGGCTTGCGCCTGCTGGCGAACTTCATCCGCTGGCAGCCCTGAGCACCGGCCCAGACTGCCTTTTTCCATCGTCCCATCCATTCCAGAACCGGTATGCTGCTCATTCCCGCCATCGACCTCAAGGACGGTCACTGTGTTCGCCTGAAGCAGGGCGAAATGGACGACGCCACGGTGTTTTCCGAAGATCCCGGTGCCATGGCCCGCCACTGGCTCGACGCCGGCGCCCGCCGCCTGCACCTGGTCGACCTCAACGGCGCCTTTGCCGGCAAGCCGAAGAACGGCGCCGCGATCCGCGCGATCACCGACGAAGTCGGCGAGGACATCCCGGTGCAGCTCGGCGGCGGCATCCGCGACCTCGACACCATCGAGCATTACCTCGACAACGGCATCAGCTACGTCATCATCGGCACCGCGGCGGTGAAGAACCCCGGTTTCCTGCACGATGCCTGCGGCGCCTTCCCCGGCCACATCATCGTCGGCCTGGATGCCAAGGACGGCAAGGTGGCGGTGGACGGCTGGTCCAAGCTGACCGGGCACGACGTCGTCGATCTGGCGAAGAAGTTCGAGGACTACGGCGTCGAAGGCGTGATCTACACCGACATCGGCCGCGACGGCATGCTGTCCGGCGTCAATATCGAAGCCACCGTGCGGCTGGCGCAGGCGCTGCGCATTCCCGTCATCGCCAGCGGCGGCATCACCGACCTGCGCGACATCGACGCACTGTGCGCGGTCGAGGACGAAGGCATCATGGGCGCGATCACCGGCCGGGCGATCTACGAAGGCACGCTCGACTTCGCCGCCGCCCAGGCCCGTGCCGACGAACTGCGCGGTACCACCGAATGACTTTCTCCGCCGAGTACCGCTGATGCTGGCCAAGCGCATCATCCCCTGTCTGGACGTGAGCGCCGGACGCGTGGTCAAGGGCGTCAATTTCGTCGAACTGCGCGATGCCGGCGATCCGGTCGAGGTCGCCCGCCGCTACGACGAGCAGGGCGCCGACGAACTGACCTTTCTCGACATCACCGCGAGTTCCGACGACCGCGACATCATCCTGCACGTCGTCGAGCATGTCGCCGAGCAGGTCTTCATCCCGCTGACCGTCGGCGGCGGCGTGCGCGCGGTCGAGGATGTGCGCCGCCTGCTCAATGCCGGCGCCGACAAGGTCAGCATGAACACTGCGGCGGTGAATAACCCGCAACTGGTGCACGACGCGTCGAGCAAGGTCGGCAGCCAGTGCATCGTGGTGGCGATCGACGCCAAGCAGACCGCGCCGGGCAAGTGGGAAGTCTTCACCCACGGCGGGCGCCGCAACACCGGGCTGGACGCCATCGAGTGGGCGCGCAGGATCGAAGCGCTGGGTGCGGGCGAGATCCTGTTGACCAGCATGGACCGCGACGGCACCAAGAGCGGCTTCGACCTGGCGCTGACGCGCGCGGTGTCGGACGCGGTGCGCATCCCGGTGATCGCCAGCGGCGGCGTCGGCACGCTCGATCACCTGGCCGACGGCGTCTCCGAAGGCCGCGCCGATGCGGTGCTGGCGGCGAGCATCTTCCATTTCGGCGAACACACAGTGCGCGAAGCCAAGGAGCTGATGCGCGCACGCGGGATCGAGGTGAGACTGTGAGCGCGAATGCGGCCTGGCTGGACGAGATCGAGTGGGACGACAACGGCCTGGTGCCGGTGATCGCGCAGGAAGCGTCCAGCGGCGACGTGCTGATGTTCGCCTGGATGAACCGCGACGCGCTGCAGCGCACGGCGGAAACCGGCGAAGCCATCTACTGGTCACGTTCGCGGCGCAAACTGTGGCACAAGGGCGAGGAGTCCGGCCATGTGCAGAAGGTGCTCGACATCCGCATCGACTGCGACAACGACGTCGTGCTGCTGAAGATCGAGCAGGTCGGCGGCATCGCCTGCCACACCGGACGCCACAGCTGCTTCTTCCAGAAATATTTTGCCGACGGCCGCTGGGAAGCCGTCGAACCGGTTTTGAAAGACCCGAAGGAGATCTACAAGTGATCGATATCGAAGTGCTGCGCCGTGTTTCCGATACCCTGGTCGCGCGCAAGAAGGCGGACCCCGACGCCTCCTACGTCTCCAGCCTGTACGCCAAGGGCACGGACGAGATCTGCAAGAAGGTCGCCGAGGAGGCTGCCGAGACCATCATGGCGGCCAAGGACCAGGACAGGCTGCACCTGGTGTGGGAAGTCACCGACCTGTGGTTCCACTCGCTGGTGCTGCTGGCCCACCACGGCCTGTCGGTCGAGGACGTGCTGGCCGAGTTCCGCCGCCGCGAAGGCGTGTCGGGCATCGACGAGAAGAAGTCGCGGACGGCGCAATGAGCGAGTGCATCTTCTGTCGCATCGCCCGCGGCGAGATTCCGTCGAAGAAGGTCTATGAGGACGAGCACGTCTTCGCCTTCCACGACATCAATCCCGCAGCGCCGGTGCATGTGCTGGTGATCCCCAAGGTCCACGTCGATTCGATGGCGCAGCTCGGTGAGGAACACGAGGTGGCGATGGGGCGTCTGATGGTTGCGGCGGGGCGCATTGCGCGCGAGCAGGGCTGCACCGACGGTTTCCGGACCATCGTCAACACCGGAAGGGTGGGACTGCAGGAGGTGTATCATCTGCACCTTCATATTCTGGGTGGCCCCAATCCCCTGCCGCCCATGTTGAAGCATTGAGGAGAGCGGTATGGGTTCATTGAGCATCTGGCACTGGCTGATCGTGCTGGTCATCGTCCTGCTGGTGTTCGGGACGAAGAAGCTGCGCAACATCGGCTCGGACCTGGGCGGCGCGGTCAAGGGCTTCAAGGAAGGCATGAAGGAAGGTGATACCGACGCCGCCGCGCAGCAGAAGATCGCCGAAGGGCAGACGATCGAAGGCGAGGCGCGGGAAAAGGTCGACAAGTCCGCTTCCTGAGCCTTGCGTCTGGATGGAGGGGGCGCCCATCAGGGAGCGCCCCTTTGTTTTCGTGCGGCACATGCATGATGTGCCTCCATAGCGGCGAAACATGTTCGATTTCGGCTTTTCTGAACTCGTTGTGATCGGGGTGGTGCTCCTGATCGTGGTCGGCCCCGAGCGCCTGCCCAAGGTCGCGCGTACGGCCGGGCACCTGCTGGGACGGCTGCAGCGCTACGTGTCGGACGTCAAGTCCGACATCCAGCGCGAGATGCAGCTCGAGGAACTGAAGAAGCTGCAGGAGCAGGTCAAGCAGCAGGCGCAGGAGCTTGAGAGTTCGGTGCGCACTGGCGTCGCCGGCGTCGAGAACCAGATCGGCAGCACGGTCGACGAACTGCGCTCCACGCTGCCGGATGCGGCGGCCCTGGATCCTTCGACCGACTCTGCTGCGGCAACGGAAAAGCAGCTCGATCTCGGGCTCGATGCCAAACCGCAGGCCAGTACGGCGGACAAGACCCAGGCATGAGCACCCAACAAGAAACTTTCATCTCCCACCTGATCGAGCTGCGCGACCGCCTGATCCGCGCGCTGCTCGCGCTGGTGATCGTGTTCGTCTGCCTGATGCCGTGGGCGGGCGACATCTACGACATCCTCGCCAAGCCGATGATGGACACCTTGCCGGCGGGCACGAACATGATCGCCACCGGCGTGGTGACGCCGTTCTTCGTGCCGGTCAAGGTCACGATGATGGTCGCCTTCGTGCTGTGCCTGCCCTGGGTGCTGTACCAGGCCTGGGCTTTCATCGCGCCGGGGCTGTATGCGCACGAGAAGCGCCTGGCGCTGCCGCTGGTGGCCGGCAGCACGCTGCTGTTCATCGCCGGCATGGCCTTCTGCTACTTCTTCGTGTTCGGCATGGTGTTCAAGTTCATCGCCGAATTCGCCCCCAAGAGCATCGTGCCGGCGCCGGACATCGAGCAGTACCTGTCCTTCGTGATGTCGATGTTCCTCGCTTTCGGCATCACTTTCGAAGTGCCGGTGGTGGTGATCGTGCTGGCCAAGGCCGGCATCGTCAGCGTGGCGAAGCTGCGCGAGGCGCGTCCCTACGTCATCGTTGGTGCCTTCGTGGTTGCCGCCATCGTCACGCCGCCCGACGTCGTTTCGCAACTGATGCTGGCGATTCCGATGTGCCTGCTCTACGAGCTGGGCATCATCCTTGCCAACTGGATGGTGAAATCGGCGCCTGCCGCTGCCGCAGCGGAGGCAGACTACGTTCCTCCGTCCATCGAGGACATGGACAAGGAGCTGGACCGCATCGAAGCCGGTGAGGGCGCCGACAAGCGCTGAGCGGCCAGGCAGGCGAGGCCGTGCCGGTATGGGGCGAGCCCCAGCTTTTCGGAGTGGATTTAGCCGGGGACGCCTGGCCGCGGTAGGGTGTGACAGCGCCCCTTTTCCCGATGAAGAAGGCAGGCCTGCGGCCCGCATTCGTGGCTGTGAAGCCGCTTACAAGGGCCGGTTGCCGTTGTGGTTGGGCCAAGGGCGAAGCGCATCGTCCGCTGCGGGCCGGATTCTTCAGCGATTGGCAGAAGGCGTCGGACGGCGGCCGACCGCCACTTCCAGCTCCACTTCCTTGTCGCCGCGCAGGACGCGGAAGCTGGCCGTGTGCCCGGGCGGCAGCGCGGCGACCATGTCGAGCATCGCACGCGGATCGCGGACGCTGGTGCCATCGACCGCGATCAGCACGTCGCCCGGCCGGATGCCGGCACGGTCGGCCGGGCTGGCGCGCAGCACGCCGGCGATCAGCGCGCCCTGGGTGCCGCGCAGGCCGAAGGATTCCGCCAGTTCGGGGGTGATGTCCTGGATCTCGACGCCGACCCAGCCGCGCGTGACCTCGCCGGTGGCGACGATCTGTTCGAGCACGTTGCGGGCGATGGAGACCGGGATGGCGAAGCCGATGCCGAGCGAGCCGCCGGAGCGCGAGTAGATCGCGGTGTTGATGCCGACCAGGTTGCCGGCGCTGTCGACCAGCGCGCCGCCCGAGTTGCCGGGGTTGATCGCGGCATCGGTCTGGATGTAGTTCTCGAAGGTGTTGATGCCCAACTGGCTGCGCCCCAGCGCGGAGACGATGCCCATCGTCACGGTCTGGCCGACGCCGAAGGGATTGCCGATCGCCAGCACGACATCGCCCACGCTCAGGGCCTCGCCGCTGGCCAGGGTAATGACCGGCAACTGGTCGTCGGTGTCGATCTTCAGCACCGCCAGATCCGTCTCGGGGTCGCGTCCGATCTGGCGTGCGCTGAACTTGCGTCCGTCGTTGAGCGCGATCTCGATCTGATCCGCGGTCTCGATGACGTGGTTGTTGGTGATGATGTAGCCGTCGGGGCTGACGATCACGCCCGAACCCAGGCCCGAGGGGCGCTGGCTGGGGCCGCTGTTCGGGCGTTCGCCGAAGAAGTGGCGGAACATCGGGTCGTCGAACAGCGGATGGCGGGCGCCGGCGCCGGCCTTGCTGGTGAAGATATGGACGACCGCAGGCATCGAGCGCTGCGCAGCGCTGGCGTAGGAGCCGGACGCCGGCGCGCGCGCGCCGCTGTCGGCAGGCGCTTCCAGGATGGCGACGACCGAAGCGGGTGCGCTGTCGCGCAGCCACTCGGGCTTGAGTGTGCTGAGGACGAACAGGCCGGCGACGCTGATGGTCACGGCCTGGGCGAAGATGAGCCACAGACGGCGCATAATGTGATGGGTTCGAAAGAGGGTGGAGCCTGGCGGGCGGGGTGCCCGGCCAGGCCGGAACGACAGGAGGCCGCATGCAACTCGGTGAGCTCACGGCGCGTCTGGACGCACTGCTCGACGCTCCGCGCTTCAAGGATTATTGCCCAAACGGTCTGCAAGTGGAAGGACGCGCCGAAGTGGCGCGGGTGCTGTGCGGAGTGACCGCCAGCCAGGCGCTCGTCGATCTCGCGGTGTCCGGCGGCTATGACGCCGTGTTCGTCCATCACGGCTATTTCTGGAAGGGCGAGGACGGGCGCATCACCGGCATCCGCCGGCAACGGCTGAAGAGCCTGCTGGCCAACGACATCAGCCTGCTCGCCTACCATCTGCCGCTGGATGCCCATGCCGAGCACGGCAACAACGCCCAGCTCGGCAAGCTGATGGATTGGGTGCCGGAAGGGCGTTTCGCCGACCAGGATCTCGGCTGGTTCGGCCGCCCGGCCAGGCCGGGCGAGCCAGCGGGGCAGATCGCCTGTGCGCTGGCCGAGCGGCTGCAGCGCGAGCCGCTGCTGGCGGGAGATGCGTCGCGGCCGGTGCGGCGGGTGGCGTGGTGCACCGGCGGTGCCCAAGGCTACTTCGAGCAGGCGATCGCGGCGGGCGCCGATGTATTCGTGTCCGGCGAGATTTCCGAACAGACGGTGCATCTGGCGCGCGAGACGGGTATCCCGTACATCGCCGCCGGCCACCATGCGACCGAGCGCTATGGCGCGAAGTCGATCGCGGCCTGGCTGGCGGATGAACTCGGCCTGGCTGCGGATTTCGTCGATCTGCCCAATCCGGTCTGAGCCTTCCGTGCGCGATTGGTTAGAATCCGCTTCTCCATACGTCCGCGTACGTGAATAGAAGATGCCTCTGCCCGCCAGTTCCGCGCCCCGCCGGCGCATCCACACCCGGCGCATCGAAGTCGAAGGCTTCCTGCGCGAGGACGGCCTGTACGAACTCGATGCCTCGCTGACCGACGTCAAGGATGTCGATTATCCGATTGCGTCCGGCATCCGCCCTGCGGGTGTGCCGGTCCATCTGATGCGGCTGAGGATCGTCTTCGACACCACCTTCAACGTCCGCGACGCGGTGGCCTGTTCGGATGGCGTGCCCTATCCCGGCTACTGCGACACCATCGGGCCGGCATACCGGCAGTTGATCGGGCTGAACCTGGTGCGCGGCTTCCGCCGCACCATCGGCGAGATGTTCGCCGACGTCCGCGGCTGTTCGCACATGACGGAAATGCTCAACTCGCTGCCGACGGCGGCGATCCAGACGATCGCCACCTTCATGCGGGACAACGAGGACACCGGCGAGAAGCCCTTTCAGCTCGATCGCTGCCATGCCCTGGACACATCGTCGAAGGCCGTGCGCCGCTACTATCCCAAGTGGTACCGGAAGCCCGGCGCGGCCGGCTGATCCGCGCCCACAGTGCACTGCGCAAAACTGGTTATAATTATGGAGTCTTGCGGCAGGCGAGCGCTCGCGCCTGCATGTCACGAGGCTGGGCCGGCTCCGCTGGCCGAAGGCGGCGGGTGGCGGTCGAGGGAGACGACGCCTGCCGTGGAGCGGGACGCTCCGAAGCATGCCATCAACCTGTTTGCGACGGGCCTGCCGTCGTGACTTCGAACGAAGGGCAACCATGAAGATTCATGAGTATCAGGCAAAAGAAGTTCTAAGAAAGTTCGGCGTCGTGACGCCCCGTGGCATCCATTGCACCAGCGTAGAGGGCGCGGTGAAGGCTGCCGAGGAACTCGGCGGCAATTTCTGGGTGGTCAAGGCCCAGATCCACGCCGGCGGCCGCGGCAAGGGCGGCGGTGTCAAGCTCGCCAAGTCGCTCGACGACGTCCGCAAGTGCGCAAGCGAAATCCTCGGCATGCAGCTGATCACCCACCAGACCGGCCCCGAAGGCCAGAAGGTGCGCAACCTGCTGATCGAGGAAGGCGCCGACATCCAGCACGAGTACTACGTTGCCGCGCTGACCGACCGTGCCACCCAGAAGGTCGCCATGATGGCCTCCTCCGAAGGCGGCATGGACATCGAGGAAGTCGCGCACAACACTCCCGAGAAGATCATCAAGGTCTTCGTCGATCCGTTGGTCGGCCTGACCGACGAGCAGGCCACCGAGCTGGCCAAGGGCATCGGCATGCCGGCCAATTCGATGGCCCAGGCGGTCGACACGCTGAAGAAGCTCTACACCTGCTACATGGAAACCGATGCCTCGCTGGCGGAGATCAACCCGCTGATCCACGAAAGCAACGGCACCGTGAAGGCGCTCGACGCCAAGTTCAACTTCGACTCCAACGCGCTCTACCGCCATCCCGAGATCGTCGCCTACCGCGACCTCGATGAAGAGGATGCCGACGAGATCGAGGCTTCCAAGTTCGACCTCGCCTACATCAGCCTCGACGGCAACATCGGCTGCCTGGTGAACGGCGCCGGCCTGGCGATGGCCACGATGGACACGATCAAGCTGTTCGGCGCCGAGCCGGCCAACTTCCTCGACGTCGGCGGCGGCGCCACCACCGAGAAGGTCACCGAAGCCTTCAAGATCATGCTCAAGAACCCCAAGGTCAAGGGCATCCTGGTCAACATCTTCGGCGGCATCATGCGCTGCGACACCATCGCCACCGGCGTCGTCGCCGCGGCCAAGGAAGTGCATCTCTCCGTCCCGCTGGTGGTGCGCATGAAGGGCACCAACGAAGACCTCGGCAAGAAGATCCTCGCCGAGTCGGGCCTGCCGATCATCACCGCCGACACCATGGCGGAAGCCGCGACCAAGATCGTCGCTGCGGTCAAGTAAGGAGCGTTGCGAATGTCCATCCTGATCAACAAAGATACCAAGATCATCACCCAGGGGATCACCGGCAAGACCGGCCAGTTCCACACCGAGAAGTGCATCGAGTACGCCAACGGCAAGAACTGCTTCGTCGCCGGCGTGAACCCGAAGAAGGCCGGCGAGAAGATCTTCGACGTGCCCATCTACGCCTCGGTCAAGGAAGCTGCGGCTGAAACCGGCGCCACCGTGTCGGTCATCTACGTGCCGCCGGCAGGTGCCGCCGACGCCATCTGGGAAGCCTGCGAAGCCGACCTCGATCTGGCGATCTGCATCACCGAAGGCATCCCGGTGCGCGACATGCTGGTCGTGCGCAACAAGATGAAGCAGAAGGTTGCCGCCGGCGGCAAGGAAACCCTGCTGCTCGGTCCCAACTGCCCCGGCCTGATCACGCCGGACGAAGTCAAGATCGGCATCATGCCCGGCCACATCCACCGCAAGGGCCGCATCGGTGTGGTTTCGCGCTCCGGCACGCTGACCTATGAAGCCGTGGCGCAGCTCACCGAGATCGGCCTGGGCCAGTCCTCGGCGGTCGGTATCGGCGGCGACCCGATCAACGGCCTCAAGCACATCGACGTGATGCGCATGTTCAACGACGATCCGGACACCGACGCGGTGATCATGATCGGCGAGATCGGTGGTCCGGACGAAGCTGAAGCCGCGCAGTGGTGCAAGGCCAACATGAAGAAGCCGATCGTCGGCTTCATCGCCGGCGTCACCGCGCCGGCCGGCAAGCGCATGGGCCACGCCGGCGCGCTGATCTCGGGCGGCGCCGATACCGCCGATGCCAAGCTCGCCATCATGGAAGAGTGCGGCTTCAAGGTAACGCGCGATCCGTCGGAAATGGGCAAGCTGCTGAAGGCGATGCTCTGACCGCCTGATCTGCACGACCCAGAAAACGCCGGCCTGTCCGGCGTTTTTTTTGCTTTAGAATGTCCCCGGACGGCCGGCGGAACTGCGGGCCACGAACATCAAAGCGGGTACAGGCAATGCCGAAGTTGATCCTCAGCATGGACGGACTCGTCCTCAAGGAGATCGAGCTCGACAGGGAGCGGATTTCGATCGGGCGCAAGCCGGACAATGACATCCAGATCGACAATCTGGCAATCAGCGGCCATCACGCGGTGATCACCTGCATCCTCAACGACGCCTTTCTCGAGGACCAGAACAGCACCAACGGCACCTACGTCAATGGCCAGCCGGTGAAGAAGCATGTGCTGCACCACAACGACGTCGTCGAACTCGGCAAGTACCGGATCAAGTATCTCGTCACTGCGCCGCCGGCCGGACAGGCGGCTGCCGAAATGATCGATACCGTTGCGCTGAAGGCCTTCGAACTGCCGCCGGCCGACACCGCTGCCGAGCCCAAACCGGGTCCCAGCGAAACGCAGATCGTCGCCGCCGGCGCGCTCGAGCGTGCGGAAAAGGCCGCCGCCGCCAGTGCCGGCCGCGTCGGCGTGATCCAGGTGCTGAGCGGCGCCAACAGCGGGCGCGAACTGGAACTGACCAAATCCCTGACCACGCTGGGGAAGCCGGGCAGGCAGGTGGCGGTCATCACCCGCCGTCCGCACGGCTACTTCATCACCCATGTCGAAGGCGCCTCCTTTCCAAAGGTCAATGGCAAGCCGATCGATGCCCAGGCACATCCGCTCAAGGATCACGACATCATCGATCTGGCCGGCGTGAAGATGGAATTCTTCCTGCGTTCCTGAGCCCGGCAGGCGGCCGGGGGGCCGTGATTTTTTGCCTATCGATGCCCCCGGTGGAGTGATAAGGTTTCCTCCGACGACACAACTGGGAATCGTAACGGCGTACGCCCTGACAGGCGTGCCGCGATCGGGCATGAAACTGACGGTGCTGGGGTGCAGTGGCGGTATTGGCGGGGCGCAGGCGCGCACCACCGCGCTGCTCGTGGACGATGACATCCTCATCGATTGCGGCACCGGCGTGGGGGATCTGCCGTTCGAGGCGCTGTGCAGGATCGATCACGTCTTCATCACCCACGCCCATCTCGACCACATTGCCTCGCTGCCGCTGCTGATCGACTCCGTCGGTGAGCTGAGGACCACGCCGCTGATCGTGCATGCGCTGCCGGAAACCATCCGCATCCTGCACTCGCACATCTTCAACTGGCTGGTGTGGCCGGATTTCTCGGCGATACCGGACAGGAATCACCCCTTCATGCGCTTCCAGCCCCTGAAAGTGGGGGAAACCACTCGGCTCGGCAAACGCGCCGTCACTGCCTTGCCGGCCCAGCATACCGTGCCGATGGCTGCCTTCTGCCTCGACAGCGGCGAAGGCCAGCTTGTGTTCTCGGGCGATACCGCCTACTGCCCCGAGCTCATTGCCGCCATCAACGCCCAGCCGGCGCTGCGCCATCTGATCATCGAGACTGCCTTCGCCGACGAGCAGCAAGGGCTTGCGCTCGCCTCGCGCCACCTGTGCCCGAGCATGCTGTTCGAAGTGCTGGCGGAGCTGACCGGGCAGCCGGAAGTGCATGTCACCCACCTCAAGCCGGGCGTGGACGATCGCATCATGGCCCAGATCGAAGCGGGCGATGCAGCGCTCAAACCCCGCCGTCTGCTGCAAGGCCAGGTGCTGAACTTCTGAGTGCTGCGGCTGGCGGTTAGAATCCCGGTTTGAAAGCCTTCCCGGAGATTCCCATGTACCGCATCGCCCCCAGTCTGTTGTCCGCGGATTTCGCCTGCCTCGGCGACGAAGTCCGCAACGTCGTTGCATCGGGCGCCGACTGGATCCACTTCGATGTGATGGACAATCACTACGTGCCCAACCTGACCATCGGGCCGCTGGTCTGCGAAGCCATCCGCCCCCATACCAGCGCGCCGATCGACGTCCATCTGATGGTCAAGCCGGTCGACCGCATCATTCCCGACTTCGCCAAGGCCGGCGCCAACATCATCACCTTCCACCCCGAAGCGTCCGAGCACATCGACCGCAGCCTCGGTCTGATCCGCGACTCCGGCTGTCAGGCCGGCCTGGTGTTCAACCCGGCCACGCCGCTGCACCACATGGACCACGTCATGGACAAGCTCGATGTGGTGCTGCTGATGAGCGTCAACCCCGGCTTCGGCGGGCAGAAGTTCATCCCCGAGACGCTCAACAAGCTGCGTGCCGCGCGCGACAGGATCGACGCCTACGCGGCACGCAGCGGTCGGCGCATCCTGCTCGAGATCGACGGCGGCGTGAAGACCGACAACATCGCCGAAATCGCCCGTGCCGGAGCGGACACCTTCGTCGCCGGTTCGGCGGTGTTCGGCGCCGGCAGGGACGAGGACCCCAACCGCTACGACTCGATCATCGGCGCGCTGCGCGGCGAACTGGCCAGGGTGGCGGCATGAGCGGGGCGGTGCGCTTTTCGCCGCGGGCGGTGCTGTTCGACCTCGACGGCACCTTGCTCGACACCATCGGCGACCTGGCCGACGCCGCCAACCTGATGCTGGCCGAGCTGGGCCGGCCGCAGCGCCCCCAGGACGAGATCCACCGCTTCGTCGGCAAGGGCATCCCGAACCTGGTGCGGCGCTGCATGACCGAAGGCACGACTGCGAGCGAGGCCGAGATCGACGCCGCCGTCGACGTCTTCCGCCGCCACTACGTGGTGGTCAACGGCAGGCGTGCCAGCATCTATCCCGGTATCGAAGAGGTGCTGCGGGCGCTCGATGCCCGCGCCATCCCGCTCGCCGTGGTGACCAACAAGGCCGAAGCCTTCACGCTGCCGCTGCTCGAACGCATGGGCATCGCCGCTTACTTCGGCACCGTGGTCAGCGGCGACACCTTGCCGGTCAAGAAACCCGATCCGGCCATGGTACGGCTGGCCTGCGAGCGCCTCGGCGTCGCCCCGGCCGAAGCCCTGATGATCGGCGACTCTGCCAACGATGCGCTATCGGCGCAGGGCGCCGGCATGCCGGTGCTGCTCGTCAGCTACGGTTACAGCGAAGGCGTGCCGGTGGACACCATCGAATGCGATGGGCTACTATCGGACGCGCTTCAACTGCTGGATCACATCGTTCCGGCACAGTAGCCGGCCCGGGCTTCCGATGGGCCGGTCCAGACGAGTTTCGCCAGGCACTCCACTCATACTCGACATCGTGATGCTCGCACTCCGGGATCGCTTCCTCGCCGCTTCCGCAACCGTCCAGCAGGGCTGGCGCGGCGGCTGGCGTTGGCCTTTGGGCCACTGACGCGACCTCCCTCCGCGGGGTGTCGGCTGCGCCTTGCGCACCACCCCGCCTGCTGCAGCACCTTCCGATCGAATCGACTTACGTGGAGCCCCCATGCTCGAACAGGAATTCAACGCCCTTGCCTCGCAGGGCTACAACCGCATCCCGGTCACGCTCGAGACCTTTGCCGACCTCGACACGCCGCTGTCCATCTACCTGAAGCTCGCCAACGAGCCCTACACCTACCTGCTCGAATCGGTGCAGGGCGGCGAGCGCTTCGGCCGCTATTCCTTCATCGGCCTGTCCTCGCCGACCCGCATCGAAGTCTATGGCCGTTCCGCGCTGCTGCTCACCGGCAACCGCCTGGTCGAGCGCCGCGACTACGGCGACCCGCTGAACTTCGTCGCCGAATTCATGAACCGCATCAAGGTGCCGCCGCGCGAGCACCTGCCGCGCTTCGCCGGCGGCCTGGTCGGCTACTTCGGCTACGACACCGTGCGCTACATCGAGCCGAAGCTGGCGCAGACCGAGAAGACCGACACCATCGGCACGCCCGACATCCTGCTGCTGCTGTCCGAGGAAGTCGCCATCGTCGACAACCTCAGCGGCAAGCTGACCCTGGTTGTTTATGCCGAACCGGAAGTGCCTGGCGCTTTCAAGCGCGCCCAGAAGCGCCTGCGTGAACTGCTGGCGCGGCTACGGGCACCGGTGCGGATACCCGAGGAATGCTGCGCCGAGCCCGCGGAGGCGGTGTCGAGCTTCGGCGAGGACGCCTTCAAGGACGCGGTGCGCCGCGCCAAGCAGTACATCGTCGACGGCGACGTCATGCAGGTCGTGCTGTCGCAGCGCATGAGCAAGCCCTACGCGGCCAGCCCGATGGCGCTTTACCGCGCGATCCGCTCGCTGAACCCGTCGCCCTACATGTTCTATTTCAACCTCGAGGACTTCCACGTCGTCGGCGCCTCGCCGGAGATCCTGACCCGGCTCGAGGACGATGTCGTCACCGTGCGCCCGATCGCCGGCACGCGCAAGCGCGGCGCCACGGTGGCCGAGGACCTTGCGCTCGAGAAGGAGCTGCTGGCGGACGCCAAGGAAATCGCCGAACACGTGCAACTGCTCGACCTCGGCCGCAACGATGCCGGCCGGGTGTCGCAGACCGGCACGGTCAAGGTCACCGAGCGCTTCAGCATCGAGCGCTATTCCCACGTGATGCACATCGTCTCCAACGTCGAGGGCCGGCTCAAGAGCGGGCTCAATGCGCTCGCCGTACTGCGCGCCACCTTCCCGGCAGGCACGGTGTCGGGCGCACCCAAGGTCAGGGCGATGGAGATCATCGACGAGCTCGAACCGGTCAAGCGCGGCATCTACGCTGGCTCGGTCGGCTACCTCGGCTTCCATGGCGACATGGACCTCGCCATCGCGATCCGTACCGCCGTCGTCAAGGACGGCCAGATCCACGTCCAGGCGGGCGCCGGCATCGTTGCCGACTCCGATCCCGATTCCGAATGGGAGGAAACCCGGAACAAGGCGCGCGCGATGCTGCGTGCTGCCGAGATGGCCGAAGGCGGACTGGACACCCAGGTGCAGTGAGGAGCGCGAAATGCTATTGATGATCGACAACTACGACAGCTTCACCTACAACCTGGTGCAGTATTTCGGTGAGTTGGGTGCCCGGGTCGAGGTCTACCGCAACGACGAGGTCACTCTCGACCAGATCGCGGCGATGAAGCCCGATCAGCTCGTGATCTCGCCCGGACCGTGCTCGCCGGCCGAGGCCGGCGTCTCGGTGCGGGCGATCAAGGCCTTCGCCGGCAAACTGCCCATCCTCGGCGTCTGCCTCGGCCACCAGAGCATCGGCGCCGCTTTCGGCGGCCGCATCGTGCATGCGCAGCAGCTCATGCACGGCAAGACTTCGCCGGTGCGCCACCAGGGCGCCGGTGTGTTCCGCGGCCTGCCCGATCCGCTGGTGTGCACGCGTTATCACTCGCTCGCGATTGAACGCGACAGCCTGCCCGATTGTCTGGAAGTGACCGCCTGGACCGAAGACGGTGAAATCATGGGCGTGCGCCACCGGACGCTGGACGTCGAGGGCGTGCAGTTCCACCCCGAATCGATCCTGACCGAGTGCGGCCATGAGCTGCTGCGCAATTTCCTCGACCGCAGCGCGCCCGTGCCTGCTGCCGCCTGATGCCGAACGAGACGATGCCCGACATGATCACGCCCCAGCAAGCCCTGCAACGCACGATCGAACACCGCGAAATCTTCTTCGACGAGATGCTGTCGCTGATGCGCCAGATCATGGCCGGCGAGGTGTCGCCGGTCATGACCGCCGCCATCCTCACCGGCCTGCGGGTCAAGAAGGAGACCATCGGCGAGATCGCCGCCGCCGCCATCGTCATGCGCGAGATGTCGACCAAGGTCGAGGTCAAGCCGCCGCACGAGCACTTCCTCGACGTCGTCGGCACCGGCGGTGACGGCGCCAACACCTTCAACATCTCCACCACCACCATCTTCGTCGCCGCGGCGGCGGGCGCACGCGTCGCCAAGCATGGCGGGCGCGGCGTGTCGTCGAAGTCCGGCGCCGCCGACGTCATCGAAGCGCTCGGCGTCAATCTGGACCTCACCCCGGCCCAGGTCGCCGACTGCATCGAGGCCACCGGCATCGGCTTCATGTATGCGCCGGCCCACCACAGCGCGATGAAGAACGTCGCCCCGGTGCGGCGCGAGATGGGCGTGCGCACGCTGTTCAACATCCTCGGTCCGCTGACCAACCCTGCGAGCGCGCCCAACACCCTGATGGGCGTGTTCCACCCCGACCTGGTCGGCATCCAGGCGCGCGTCATGGAGCGCCTCGGCGCCAACCACGTGCTGGTCGTGCATGGCATGGACGGCATGGACGAAGTCAGCCTCGGCGGTGCGACCCTGGTCGGCGAGCTCAAGGACGGCAAGGTCAGCGAATACGAGATCCACCCCGAGGATTTCGACATCCCGATGGCCAGCAGCCGCAACCTGCGCGTCGCCGACGCCGACGAGTCGCGCCAGGTGCTGCTCGGCGTGCTCGACAACCGCCCCGGCCCGGCCCGCGACATCGTCGTCTTCAATGCCGGCGTGGCGCTGTACACCGCCAATATCGCCGATTCGATCGGTGCCGGCATCGCCCTTGCGCGCGAAACCATCGCCAGCGGCGCGGCGCGCGCCAGGCTGGACGACTTCGTGCGCTTCACCCAGCAATTCCGGAGCGCCTGATGAGCGACATCCTCAACAAGATCTGCGCGGTCAAGGTCGAAGAAGTCGCCGCTGCCCGCGCGCTCAAACCGCTCGAAACCATCCGTGCCGAAGCCGAGGCCCAACCCGCCGCGCGCGATTTCGTCGGCGCCATCCGCGCCCGCCATGCCGCCGGCCGGCCGGCGGTGATCGCCGAGATCAAGAAGGCCAGCCCGTCCAAGGGCGTGATCCGCGCCGACTTCCATCCCGCCGACATCGCCCGCTCGTACGCGCAGGCCGGCGCCGCCTGCCTGTCGGTGCTGACCGACCGCGAATTCTTCCAGGGCGCGCCCGAGTACCTGCAGGCCGCGCGCGCCGCCTGCGCGCTGCCGGCGCTGCGCAAGGATTTCCTCGTCGATGCCTGGCAGGTGTACGAAGCCCGCGCGATGGGCGCCGACGCCATCCTGCTGATCGCCGCCTGCCTCGATCTGGCGCAGATGCGCGACATGGAAACGATCGCCGGCGAACTCGGCATGGCGGTGCTGGTCGAGGTACACGATGCGGACGAACTGGAAAGCGCCCTGCAGTTGCGGACTCCGCTGATCGGCATCAACAACCGCAACCTGCGTACTTTCGAAGTCTCGCTGCAGAGCACACTGGACCTGCTGCCGCGCATCGCCAGCGCAGGCGCCGGCCGCATCGTCGTCACCGAATCGGGCATCCTGAAACCCGAAGACGTCGCACTGATGCGCGGCAACGCGGTACAGACCTTCCTGGTCGGCGAGGCTTTCATGCGCGTCGACGAGCCGGGCGAAGGCCTGCGCGACCTGTTCGGCTGAACCGCCTCATGCCGTCGCCTTCGCCGGCGATTCATCGCCGGTCCGAGGCCAGGGCAGCGACGGCATCGGCCTCATGAATTCCTCAGCCTGATGACGCATGGACAAACCGGAACAGCCTTCGACGAACGAGCAAGCGAATCACTCCCCGGCGGCCAGGCGCCGGCTTGGCCTGCGCGGCTGGCTGGTCGGCGGGCTGATCGCCGTACTCGTCGTCGTCGCGCTGGTGCTGGGCGCGGCCGCCTGGCTGCTCGGCACGCGCTCGGGGCTGGACGCCGCGATCGCCCTCGGCCAGCGGGCGACGGACGGCGCGCTGCGGATCGAAGGTGCGCAGGGCCGGCTGCTGGGGCCGCTGAAGATCGACGCGCTGCATTACCACACGGAGGACCTGCGCCTGGACCTGCAGACGCTGGAGCTGGCCTGGCAGCCTGCGGCCCTGCTCGGGCGGAAGCTGGCCGTCGATCGCCTTGCCGTCGAACGCATCGATTTCTCCCAGCGTGGTGAGGAGAAGGACGAGACCGAGCGCGAGCCGCTGGCGGCGCCCGAGGACTTGCAGATTCCGCTCGAAATCGAACTGAGCCGGTTGGAGCTGGGACGTTTCGAGCTGCACGAATGGGCGCCGGAGCCGGGCGATGCGCCGCCCACGGCAGGCTTCTGGGTCGCCGACCTGAGCGCTGCGCTCGGCAGCGACGGCAGGCACCACCAGGTGCGTGAACTGGCGCTCAAGTTGCCGCAGGGCGAGGTCATGCTCGAAGCTGCGCTCGATGGCCTCAAGCCTTTCGCGCTGACGGGTGACATCCGTTTCGATGGCGTCATCGAAGAGCGCCCGCTCGAGGCCAGGCTTGCCGCTTCCGGTACGCTGCTCGCACCGCATGTCGAGCTCACGGCCGCTGCCGAAGGCCTGAACGCCCATGTGGTGGCGGAAGCCGCGCCTTTCGAACCGATGCCGCTGCGCGCGCTGAAGCTGGAGGCGGGCGAAATCGATCCTTCGGCTTTTGTCGAAGGCTTGCCGCACGCCGCGCTTCGGCTCGAAGCCGAACTCGCGGCTGTCGCCGAGGGCGGCAGTCTGCCGGCCGAGCCGCAATCGGCCGGCCCGAACCTGGCCGGACCGTTCCGCCTGCTGAATCGCCAGCCGGCAGCCGTGGATGCGGGCGGCATTCCCGTCGCCTCCGTGTCCGGCCGGCTGGACCTGAAACCCACCGCGATCAACGTCGACGAGCTCGACATCCGCCTGCCGGGCGATGGCCGCATCGGCGGCCGGCTTGCCTGGCAGCCGCCGGCCGCCGGTGATGCGGGCGCGGAGACGGATCGAGCAGGGCAGTCCAAGGTGGCGGACATCGGGCAACTCGTTGCCGTGCTCGAGCTTGCCGGCATCGATACCCGTGCCCTCGATACCCGCCTGCCCAGGCAGCGCCTGGCGGGCCGCATCGACGCCGAGGCGGATGCGCAGCGCCAGCAGGCGGAGCTGGCGCTGACGCTCGGCGCAGCCAGAATCGATGCGCGAGCCGAACTGCTCGCGCAGGCGGCAGGAGAGGCTGCGGCCGGCGACCCGGCGGTCGACGTTTCGGCGGCCGGCAAACCTGCGGCCGGTGGCGGCGCTCCGGCCGCAGGTGAAACCGTGGCCGCTGCGCCCCCACGGCGTTTTTCGGTCAATGCCCGCCTGCGCGAAGTCGACCCGCGCGCGCTGCTCCCGGAAGCGCCGAAAGCACGCCTCAATCTCGATCTCGATGCCTCCGGCGAACTACCGGAAGCCGGCCTGCCGCAGGCGGTACAAGTCGTCTTCCAGATTCCCGACAGCCGCCTCGAAGATCTCGCGCTCGGCGGCAAGGGCCGCTTGAGGCTGGAGGGCGAGCGTCTGCCCGAAGTGGCGCTCGATCTGAACATCGCCGGCAACTCGCTGGTGGCCGAAGGCGCCTGGGGCGCCCCCGGCGATGTGCTCAAGTTCGCCCTCGACGCCTTGAAGCTCGACGCCCTCGGCCACGGCCTGGCCGGCAAGGCCGGTGCCAGCGGACGGCTGAGCGGCACGCTGGAGCTGCCGTCGGGCGAACTGCAGTTCTTCGGCGAGGCGCTGCGGTTGCCGGGCGGCGTGCGCCTGCTCGGCGTCAACGGCGTCGGCCGGCTCGATGCCGGCGCCGATGGTCCGTTCCAGCTGTCGATGGGGCTGTCCGGGCTGGGGCCGACCGCAAGGGACGCCGATGGCAGGGTGCAAGCCGACTGGCTGGCCAATGCCCGCCTGTCCGCCTCGGGCACCCGGGCGCGCCACGACATCGAGCTCGATCTCGCCACGCCGGAGCTGGACGGTGCCGGCGACACGCTGAAGCTGAGCCTGAAGGGCGGCTTGCAGGCGCCGAGCGCGCAGCGGCCCGGCCCGCGCTGGCTGGGCGAACTGAGCGCACTGGAGAGCGCCGGCCGCTTTGCCGCCCGGCTATTGGCGCCGGCACGGCTCGATCTGTCGCCGGAAGCCGCCAGCATCGGCGAGGCACGGCTCGATCTGGGCGAAAAGGGCCGCCTGCACCTGCAGGAGACCGCCTGGTCGCCGCAGCGCAGCGTGGCGCGCGGGACCTTGACCGGCCTCGCCTTCGGCCCCTTGACGCGCGCCGATGGCCAGCCGAGGCGGGGGCCCGGCCCGCTGGTGCTGGGCGCCGACTGGAACCTGAGCGTCGGCACGACACTGGACGGCCAGGCGCGTCTGTTCCGTGAATCGGGCGACATCACCATCGAAGGCGAAACCCGCACCCGGCTCGGCCTGGAGACGCTGGAGGCGGTGCTGAAGGCCAGCGGCAACCGCCTGAGCCTGACGGCCCAGGCGCGCGGCAGCGAAATCGGCAGCCTGCAGGCCAATGCCGGGCTGCAGGCGCAGCGCGGCGCGGACGGCTTGTGGTCGGTGCCGCCGGATGCTGCGCTGGCGGGCTCGGCCGAGCTCGACGTACCCTCGATCGGCTGGCTGGGCCGCCTGGTGCCCGAGAGCATCGAAGCCGGCGGCAGCCTGAAGGGCAGCGTCGAGCTGGGCGGCACGCTGGCCGCGCCACGTGCTTCCGGCCGCGTCAGCGGCCGCACGCTGGAGATTGCGCTGGTCGATCAGGGGCTGCACCTGTCCGGTGGCGAATTCGATGCCAGCTTCGACAACGATCGCGTGCGTCTCGACCGGTTGTCCTTCGTGTCGCCGAATCGCGTGCGCCCGCGCGAGAACCGCATTCCCTTCGATCGCCTGACCGCGACGCCGGGCACGTTCACCGCCAGCGGCGAAGTGAAGCTCGACAGCGGCGACGGCGATTTCAGCTTCCGCGCCGACCGCCTGCCGCTGCTGCAGCGCGACGACCGCTGGATGCTGCTGTCGGGTGAAGGCACGGCGCGCAGCACCTGGACCTCACTGGTGCTGAATGCGGATTTCCGTACCGATGCCGGCTACATCGAATTTGCCGAAACGCCGCCGCCCAGCCTGTCGGACGACGTCGTCGTGCTCGGCCGCGACGAGAAGCCGGCCGAGGGCGGCTTCGCGCTCACCGCCGATATCGGCGTCAATCTGGGCAATGCGCTCTATTTGTCGGCGATGGGGCTGGAGACCCGGCTGGCGGGCGAACTGAAGCTGCGCATGCGCCCCGGCCTGCCGATGTCGGCGATCGGCAGCATCGCCACCGTCGGCGGCTCCTATCGCGGCTACGGCCAGAGCCTCGTCATCGACCGCGGCGTGGTCAACTTCCAGGGGCCGCTCGACGCGCCGGGGCTGGACATCGTCGCCCTGCGCAAGGGCCTGGCGGTCGAGGCGGGCGTGGCCGTCAGCGGCAGCGCCAAGCGGCCGCAGATACGGCTGGTGTCCGAGCCGAACGTGCCCGACCCCGACAAACTGTCGTGGATCGTGCTCGGCCGCGCGCCCGATTCCGGCTCCGGTGCCGACCTCGGCCTGCTGCTGCCGGCTGCGCAGGCCCTGCTCGGCGGCCCGGGCGGCGGCATGACCGAAGAGTTGTCGCGCAGCCTGGGCTTCGACAGCTTCTCGATCGGCCAGGGCGAGCTCAACAGCACTTCGCGCGCAGCCAGCAGCCGGGTGCTCGGCAGCGGTTCGACCGTCGCCAGCGACCCGTCGGTGGCTGGCCAGGTGCTGAGCCTGGGCAAGCGCCTGAGTCCCGACCTGTTCCTGTCCTTCGAGCAGAGCCTGGGCGGCGCCGAAACCCTGGTCAAGCTCAGCTACCAACTGTCGCGGCGCTTGTCGGTGGTGGCGCGCGGCGGCACCGATACTTCGCTGGATCTCCATTACGGTTTTTCCTTCCGCTGAGCGTGCCGGCGGATCTGCCAAGCAAGGGGGCATGATCATGACGACTGAAACGAACGTGAATCCGGGGCTGGAAACCGCCATTTTCGGTGGCGGCTGCTTCTGGTGCCTGGAGGCGGTCTTCCTCGAAGTCGAAGGCGTCCATGCGGTGATGTCCGGCTATTGCGGCGGCCATGTCGACTCGCCGAGCTACCGCCAGGTCTGCACCGGCACCACCGGACATGCCGAAGTGGTGAAGATCGACTTCGACCCCGCAGTGATCACTTACCGTGAGCTGCTGGATGTTTTCTTTGCCATCCACGATCCGACCACGCCGGACCGCCAGGGCAACGACCGCGGCCCGCAGTACCGCTCGGCGATCTTCGCCACCAGCGAAGCGCAGCGCCAGGCCGCGCTGGCGATGATCGCCGAACTGGAAGCGGAGCAGGTCTTCGCCGCGCCGATCGTCACCACGGTGGAAGCCGCGCCTGCATTCTGGCCGGCCGAAGTCGAGCACCACGACTACTTCGCCCGCAACGGCGAGCAGCCGTACTGCCAGATGGTGGTGGCGCCCAAGCTGGCGAAGTTCCGCGCCCGGTTCGCCGGCCGCCGCTTCGCCGGCCGCCGCCGCGAACGATGACGGGCGGCGGCAGGAAGGCCGCAGCGGCAGGTAGAATCCCAGCCTTTATCCCCCGGAGCAGGAGAAGCGCATGACCCAGACCACCACCGCCAGCGGCCTCGTCATCGACGACATCGAAACCGGCAGCGGCGAAACCGCCGTCAAGGGCAAGATGGTGTCGGTGCATTACACCGGCTGGCTGACCGACGGCCGCAAGTTCGATTCGTCGAAGGATCGCAACGATCCGTTCAACTTCCCGCTCGGCGCCGGCCACGTCATCCGCGGCTGGGACGAAGGCGTGCAGGGCATGCAGGAAGGCGGCAAGCGCAAGCTGACGATTCCGCCGGAACTGGGCTATGGCGCCCGCGGCGCTGGCGGCGTGATCCCGCCCAACGCCACGCTGGTGTTCGAAGTCGAACTGCTGAAGGTGCTGTAAGCGGCCTGCCGCAGAGCGTTCCCGTAGTTCCAGGAAACGGGGTGCGATCCGACGGATCGTGCCCCGTTTCCATGTGGCTGGTAGCCGCGTCTCTCAGGTCGTCTCGGCGACGATGCCGAGGATGGCCTCGCCGTAGGCTTCCAGCTTGCGGTCGCCGACGCCGCTGATGCCGGCCAGTTCGGTCAGTGACTGTGGCCGGGTGATGGCGATCTCGCGCAGCGTGGCGTCCTGGAAGACGACGTAGGCCGGTACGTTGCGTTCCTTGGCCGTCGCCGCCCGCCAGGCGCGCAGGCGGTCGAACAGCGTGGTCGGGATGCCGCCCGGGATGTCGAGCGGCGCTGCGCTGCGGCGCTTGCCGCGGCTGCGGCTCTTTTCGCGCTCCAGCCGCAGATGGAATTCGGCTTCGCCGCGCAGCAGCGGACGCGCGGCATCGGTCAGGCGCAGCGCGTTGTAGCGCTCGTGGTCCACGGCGACGAATTCGCGCGCGACCAACTGGCGGAAGATCGTGCGCCAGCGCTTTTCGTCCAGCTCGCTGCCGATGCCGAAAGTGGTGATGTCCTGGTGGCCGCGTTCGACGACCTTGTCGGTCAGCTCGCCGCGCAGCACGTCGATCAGGTGCCCTGCGCCGTAGCGCTGGCCGGTGCGGTAGACGCAGCTCAGCGCCTTGCGCGCGGCTTCGGTCGCATCCCAGGTCTGCGGCGGATTCAGGCAGTTGTCGCAGTTGCCGCAGGGGCCGGAGTCCTCGCCGAAGTAGGCCAGCAGGTGCTGGCGGCGGCAGGTGGTGGCCTCGACCAGGCCGACCAGCACGTCGAGCCGGTTGCGCGCCAGGCGCTTGAATTCCTCGCTGGCTTCGGATTCGTCGATCATGCGCCGCTGCTGCACCACGTCCTGTGCGCCCCAGGCCATCCACGCCTGTGCCGGCAGGCCGTCGCGGCCGGCGCGGCCGGTTTCCTGGTAGTAGCCCTCGATCGAGCGCGGCAGGTCGAGGTGGGCGACGAAGCGCACGTCGGGCTTGTCGATGCCCATGCCGAAGGCGATCGTCGCCACCATGATCAGGCCGTCCTCGCGCAGGAAGCGGGTCTGGTGTTCGGCGCGTATTTCCTGCGTCATGCCGGCATGGTAGGGCAGGGCTTTCAGCCCCTGTTCCTGCAGCCAGGCTGCGGTTTCCTCTACCTTGCGCCGCGACAGGCAATACACGATGCCGGCCTCGGCCGCGCATTCCTCGCGGATGAAGTGCAGCAACTGGCGGCGCGGATCGTCCTTGTCGACGATGGTGTAGCGGATGTTGGGCCGGTCGAAGCTGGAGACGAAGCGGCGCGCGTGTTGCAGGTTCAGCCGCTGGGCGATCTCCTCGCGGGTCTGGCGGTCGGCGGTGGCGGTCAGCGCGATGCGCGGGATGGATGGGTAGCGCTCCGGCAGGATCGACAACTGCAGGTATTCCGGGCGGAAGTCGTGCCCCCATTGCGAGACGCAGTGCGCTTCGTCGATGGCGAACAGCGCCAGCCGGCCGGTGTCGCGCAGATGGTCGAGCAGGTCGAGGAAGCGCGGCGTCATCAGGCGCTCGGGCGCGACGTAGAGCAGCTCGAGTTCGCCGGCATACAGCGCGCGCTCGACCGCGCGGGCGGCCTCCATGTCCTGGCTGGAGTTCAGGAAGGCGGCGCCGACGCCGGCCTCGACCAGGGCGCTGACCTGGTCCTGCATCAGCGCGATCAGCGGCGACACCACGATCGCCGTGCCTTCGCGCAGCAAGGCGGGGATCTGGAAGCACAGCGACTTGCCGCCGCCGGTGGGCATCAGCACCAGCGCGTCGCCGCCGGCCGCCACGTGCTCGACGATGGCCTGCTGTTCGCCGCGGAAGGCAGCGTAGCCGAAGACGTGTTCGAGGATGTGCAAGGCGCCGCCGGCGCGGGCAGGGAAGCGGGGTGCCGGGGAAGGGGCGAACGCGGTGTCCATGGCGCGTATTGTACCGGCTTCGCGGTCCTGGCATGGTGGCAGGCCAGGCTGATTTCATGACGTCTGCAAATTTTCTCGCAGGAAAGGGGCGTGGAAGAACGTGCGCCCGGCTCAGTCCGTGCCTTCTTCGGCCTCCGTGCTCTGTGCCGCCTCTGCAGCCGAACTGCCTTCTCCCAGGGCCGCGATCATGCGTGCGGCTTTTGCGATCTGCCGCGCGGCGCGGCGGGTGAGGCTGGCGAGCCGCAACCAGTCCTGCATCGTGCGGATGTCCAGGCGGGCGTGCGCGCCGGCGAGGAACAGGGCTTCCTTCAGGGCCTGATAGGACGTTTCCATTTCGTCGAGGCGCACCGATACCGCGCCGGGGCTGAAACCGTCGTGCAGGGGGACGGCAGCATCGGCCAGATTGGTGAGGGCGTGGCGGAAGGCTTCGATCTCGGTACGAAAGCCCGGGACCGTCGAGTCCGGGAGATCCAGCTCTCCGGCCAGGCCGGCTGCTTCCTGCAGCAGCACCACGGCGGTCTCCTGGTAGCGCAGCGTGCGCAGGCTGTGGGCGAGTTGCTCGACGAGTGCCGGCGGAAGCCGTGCGCCGCTGAGCCGATGGGCATAGTCACTGATCGCCGGCGCCAGAGCCTGCAAGGATGAGGTTTCGCGCCTGACGCCCGCCTCGTCCGGTGGCTGGCGTGTGATGGCTGCCAGCCCGGCAATGGCGAATTCCTGCGAGCGCGACAACTCCAGGCGCAGCGCGCGCATGGCGAGATCGGGGATCGTCAGCGAGTTCGCATCCAGATGCTGCGGCCGGGCTGCCTCTTCTTCGCGGGTACGGAACAGGCGCTCGAGCAGGCCTGGCATGCCGGGTGCCAGCGGTACCATCAGCAGCACGCCGAGTGCGTTGAAGGTGGTGTGGAACAGCACGATCATCAGCGCCGGCGTCGCTGGTTGTTCGAGCACGCCGCGCAGCCAGTCCGCTAGGCCGATCAGCAGCGGCAGCAGCAACAGCGCCACGATACCGGTCACCACGTTGAACAGTACGTGCGCTGCCGCCAGTCGGCGTGCTGCGGCGGTGGCGCCGATGGCCGCCAGCACGGCGGTGGAGGTGGTGCCGATGTTGGTGCCGATCACGATCGCGCAAGCCGCCTCCACCGACAGCAGGCCACCTTGCGCCGCCGTGATGACGATGGCGATGACTGCCGCCGAGGTCTGCATGAGGACGGTGAGCAGCGTGCCGATGCCGATCAGTATCAGCCAGCCGGCAAGGCCCGGGGCGATGAAATCCTGCAGGTCCACCATGCCGCCGATGCCGGAGAAACCATCCTTGAGTACGCCGATGCCGAGGAACAGGATGCCGAAGCCGGCCAGCGCCTGCCCCAGCGAACGTTCGCGCAGCGTCCGGCCGGCCAGCATCAGTATGGCGCCGATACCGGCGAAGGGCAGGGAGAAGGTGTCGATCTTGAAGCCGAAGCCGAGTATTGCCACCAGCCACGCGTTCATCGTCGAGCCCAGATTCGAGCCGAATATGACCCACAAGGCATTCTTCAGCGGCAGCAGGCCGGTGTTGACGAAGCCGATGCTGGCAACGGTGACGGCGGTGGACGACTGCACCAGTGCCGTGATCAGGTAGCCGGCCGCCAGGCCGCGCGGAGCCGTGGCGGTGCCGCGCTGGAGCAGGCCTTCCAGCGCGCGGCCGGCGGCCAGCTTCAGACCCTCAGTCATCATGTTCATGCCGATCAGGAACAGGCCGATGCCGCCGATGAGTGCGGCGAACAGCGCGAAGGGCGTGGCGGCGGTTTCCAGGACGGTTCTCCGGCATGGTTTGCGGACGGCCAAGCGTAATACCGATGCCGGCCGCCGCAAAGCGAGCCCGGTATCGCGAAGGCGGGCGCACATAGCCGTGGCGTATTGTTGCGTCGCGAGAAACGGCCCTATGGGAAAACCCCGAAGTCGTGGCTGAAGCGCAGGCACTTCACGGCATCTAGCAGATACCGCAATGCAATAAATTGATTTTTATCATAACCCCGTGTTGCGAATATGATTTTTGCTATGGCACCATCAATCGCACAGACCAAAACTGCGGTGTGTAGGGGGTGGTCATGGAACGTGTCAGTCGCATCACGGGTGCTCTGCTAGCCGTTGGCCTGTCCTGTCCTGCATTTGCGCAGGACGCTCCTGCGCGCTACAACCTCCAGGCGCCGGTCACCGGTGTCGCCGAGCAGATCCACGACATGCATACCCTGATGCTGTTGATCTGTCTGGTCATTTTCATCGGTGTGTTCAGCGTGATGTTCTGGGCGGTGCTCCGCCACCGCAAGTCCAGGGGTGCGGTCGCTGCCAATTTCCATGAGAACACCGCGGTCGAGATCGCCTGGACCGTCATTCCCATCCTGATCCTGCTCGGCATGGCCTGGCCCGCGACCCGGACCGTGATCGAGATGAAGGACACCTCCAATCCCGACATCACGGTCAAGGCCACCGGTTACCAGTGGAAATGGGGTTATGACTACCTGCAGGGCGAAGGCGAAGGCATCCGCTTCCTGTCCAGCCTGTCCACGCCGCGCGAGCAGATCGAAGGCGGCGCACCCAAGGGCGAAGCCTATCTGCTGGAAGTCGACCGGCCGCTGGTGGTGCCGGTGGGCAAGAAGGTGCGGGTGCTGCTGACGGCCAACGACGTCATCCATTCGTGGTGGGTGCCGGCCTTCGGCGTCAAGCAGGATGCCATTCCCGGCTTCATCCGCGACACCTGGTTCCGTGCCGATAAGGAAGGGGTCTACCGGGGCAACTGTGCCGAGCTGTGCGGCCGCGATCACGGCTTCATGCCGATCGAGGTCCATGTGCTGTCGGCCGAGAAGTACACCGAGTGGGTACAGCAGCAGGCAGCGGCAGCGGGTGCGGAGCAGGTATCGCTGGCGCCGCAGTCGCCAGCCCTGTAATCGCTACTCCGCCGCAGTTTGACAGGAGGACCTCCGCATGGCCGCCGTCACACATGATCAGCTTCAGGAGCACCACCATGGTCCGACCGGCCTGATGCGCTGGCTCACGACGACCAATCATAAAGACATCGGCACGATGTACATGATCTTCAGCTTCATCATGTTCCTGTCCGGGGGGGTGATGGCGCTGACGATCCGCACCGAGCTGTTCCAGCCCGGCCTGCAGGTCGTGGAGCCGGAGTTCTTCAACCAGCTCACGACCATGCACGGCCTGGTGATGGTGTTCGGCGCCATCATGCCGGCCTTCGTCGGCTTCGCGAACTGGATGATTCCGCTGATGATCGGCGCCAGCGACATGGCCTTCGCGCGCATGAACAACTGGAGCTTCTGGCTGCTGCCGCCGGCCGCGCTGTTGCTGCTCGGCTCCTTCTTCGTGCCCGGCGGCGCCTCCGCTGCCGGATGGACGCTGTATGCGCCGCTGTCGGTGCAGATGGGCATGGGCATGGACATGGCGATCTTCGCCATCCACATCATGGGTGTCAGCTCGATCATGGGCGCGATCAACATCGTCGTCACGGTGCTCAACATGCGTGCGCCCGGCATGACGCTGATGAAGATGCCGCTGTTCTGCTGGACCTGGCTCATCACCGCCTACCTGCTGATCGCGGTGATGCCGGTGCTGGCCGGCGCCGTGACGATGATCCTGACCGACCGCCATTTCGGCACCAGCTTCTTCAACGCCGCGGGCGGCGGCGACCCGGTCATGTACCAGCACATCTTCTGGTTCTTCGGCCACCCGGAGGTCTACATCATGATCCTCCCGGCCTTCGGCATCGTCAGCCAGATCATTCCCGCCTTCGCGCGCAAGCCGCTGTTCGGTTACGCCTCGATGGTCTATGCCACGGCTTCCATCGCCATCCTGTCCTTCGTCGTGTGGGCGCACCACATGTTCGCCACCGGCATGCCGGCCGCAGGCCAGCTCTTCTTCATGTATGCGACGATGCTGATCGCGGTGCCCACCGGTGTGAAGGTGTTCAACTGGGTGGCGACGATGTGGCGCGGCTCGATGACTTTCGAGACGCCGATGCTGTGGGCCACCGGCTTCATCTTCGTGTTCACGATCGGCGGCTTCACCGGCCTCATCTGCGCCATCGCGCCGATCGACATCCAGGTACAGGACACCTATTACGTCGTCGCGCACTTCCATTACGTACTGGTGGCGGGTTCGCTGTTCGCGCTGTTCGCCGGCGCCTATTACTGGCTGCCCAAGTGGACCGGCCGCATGCCTAGCGAGAGTCTCGGCAAGCTGCATTTCTGGTGTTCGATGGTGTTCTTCAACATCACCTTCTTTCCGATGCATTTCCTCGGCCTCGCCGGCATGCCGCGCCGCATTCCCGACTATGCGCTGCAGTTCGCCGATTTCAATGCCATGGCTACGATCGGTGCGTTCGGTTTCGGCCTGTCACAGCTGATCTTCATTGCCGTGGTGGTCAAGTGCGCGCGCGGCAGCGGCGAGCGTGCGGCAGCGCGTGCCTGGGAAGGTGCCGAGGGGCTGGAATGGACAGTGCCTTCGCCGGCGCCGCATCACACGTTCGAGGAGGCGCCGGTCGTGAAGTGAGCCGGTGCAGGGTTCGGGGTGAGCGGGGAGCGAGGGTGGAGACGATCGGGAGAGGGAGGCTTGCTCTCCGCCTCACCGCCAGCAAAACGAGGATGGACGACATGACGCGCAGCGACGACCGCAGGGCAGCCAACCGGCGTATCGGCCTGGTGCTGGCTGCGGTCGCTTTCGCCTTCTTCGTCTTCGTGATCCTCAAGTACAAGGTGTTCGGCCAATGACTGCGCATGCGAAGCGTCGCCTCGCCGCGGACAACCGCCGCCTGTTGCTGCGCCTGGCCATATCGGCGGTGGCGATGTTCGGCTTCGGTTTCCTGCTCGTGCCCTTCTACGAAAAGATCTGCGAAGTCACCGGCATCAACAACTTCCTGCGCCCGGAAGCCGAGCAGGGTGCGCGTGCGGTGGGCAATACGCAGGTCGATGCCAGCCGCAGCATCCTGGTCCAGTTCGATGCCAATCTGCACGATCTGCCGTGGCGCTTCCAGCCGCTGCAGCGCTCGATCGAGGTGCATCCGGGCGAACTGGTCCAGGTCGAATACGAAGTGTCGAACACGCGCGACGTGCCGGTCACCGGCCAGGCGGTGCCAAGCTACGGTCCGCAGGTCGCCGGGCGCCACTTCAACAAGCTGGACTGTTTCTGCTTCGCGCAGCAGACGCTGGCGCCGGGAGAGCGCCGCGTCATGCCGGTGGTGTTCGTCATTGACCCCGCGTTGCCGGAGGACGTCACGGTCATCACGCTGTCGTACACCTTCTTCGAGCTGCAGGGGCGCAACACGGCGGCTGCGGCGACGGTTGCAGCGCCGGTGTCGGGAGGCTGAGCGGTGGGCACGGGGCGCGACGAAGCCACGCCTGGAGCGCCGCGCCAGGCCGGTTTCTGGGCGACGATGCGCGCCGTGCTGTGGTCCTTCTTCGGCGTGCGCAAGCGGCAGGCCTATCTGGACGACGCCGGATCGCTGAATCCGCTCGCCGTGGTCGCCGCCGGTGTGCTGGCGGGGGCGATCTTCATCATCACCATCGTCGTCGTGGTACAGGTGGTGCTCGCCTAGCGGCACCGAACAGGGAGAAAGCCATGAGTCAGACAACAGCCGCTCGGGGGTTCGACCATTACTTCGTGCCCGAACCGTCGACCTATCCCATCTTCGGCTCGGTTGCGCTGCTGCTGTTCGGCGCCGGGGCCGCACTGTGGCTCAACGACGTGCCGGCCGGGCCGTGGGTTTTCTTTGCCGGCGTGGCGATCCTGATCTACATGTTGTTCGGCTGGTTCGGCCAGGTGGTGCGCGAATCCGAGTCCGGCCGCTACGGCAGGCGGGTGGGGCTGTCCTTCCGCTGGTCGATGGGCTGGTTCATCTTCTCGGAAGTGATGTTCTTCGCCGCCTTCTTCGGCGCGCTGTTCTATGCCCGCGTGCTGTCCGTGCCCTGGCTGGCCTCGGGCGACAACGAGACGCTGCTGTGGCAGGGTTTCAGCAGTGTCTGGCCCACCGCCGGGCCTTATACGCCGAGCGGCGCAGAGGCCTTCACGCCGATGGGTGCCTGGGGCATCCCGGCGATCAACACGCTGATCCTGCTGACTTCGGGTGTCACGCTGACCTGGGCGCACCATGGCCTGCGCGCCGAGCGGCGCGGCCAGCTCAAGGCGGGGCTGGTCGCCACCATCGTGCTCGGCTTGATCTTCCTCGGCCTGCAGATCTATGAATACGGGCATGCCTATGCCGAGCTCAATCTGCGGCTCGACAGCGGCATCTATGGCGCGACCTTCTACCTGCTCACCGGCTTCCACGGCCTGCACGTCACCATCGGCGTGATCATGCTGACGGTGATGCTGGCGCGCGCGCTGGCAGGCCATTTCAGTCCGCAGCACCACTTCGGTTTCGAGGCTGCGGCCTGGTACTGGCATTTCGTCGATGTGGTATGGCTGATCCTGTTCGTCGTCGTCTACCTGCTATAGCCGCCTGGGAGCCGATGCGATGCCTGCCGCTGCCCGCTTCCGCCTGTTGCTGCCCTTGCTGGCAGGCGCACTGGTGGCCGCCGTCACGCTGGCGCTCGGCAACTGGCAACTGCGCCGCGCCGAGGAAAAGCAGGCGCTGCAGGCAGTGCTCGACGCCGCCGCGCGGCGTCCGGCGCTGGCGCTCGACAGCCTGGCGGAAGGCGCAGAGCCGATGTCCGGCCAGCGCCTGAGGCTCGAAGGCGAGTGGCTGCCGGCGGCGGGCATCTTCCTCGACAACCGCACCCATGCCGGCCGCGCCGGCTACCAGGTGCTGATGCCGCTGCGCCTGACCGACGCCTCCGGCGTGGTGCTGGTCAGTCGGGGCTGGGTGCCGGCCGGCGCCGATCGCGCGATCCTGCCCACGGTGCCGACCGAGCCGGGGCGTGTGACGCTGGAAGGGCGGATGCAGAGACCGGAAGCAGGGGCTTTCACGCTGGCGCGGGACGGCGAGCTTGCACAGGGCCGCTTGTGGCAGGTGCTGGACATTGTGCAACTGGCCGCGCGGACGGACATCGGCGGCGGCGTGGCAGGGCAGACGGGGCGCCCGGGCTTGCCGCTCTGCAGCGTGCGGGCGGGGGAGAGGGAACACGCGGGTGCATGCTTCGCCACCTGGCTGGTGCTGCAGACCTCCGCATCGGCCGATGGCTTGGTGCGCGACTGGCCGGCGCCGTCGGCCGGCATCGAACGCCATCATGGCTACGCTTTTCAGTGGTATGCGCTGGCTGTGCTCGCCACCGTGCTGAGCTGCGCCCATGCCTGGCGCCTTTTCCTGCGGAGACCCGACGATGAACGGAAGCCTCGCCTCGCCGGACGCTGAACACAGCCGCTCCGCGCTTGCGCCCAAGGAGCGAAGCAGGGCGCGCCGCACCCTGCTGCTGCTCGCGCTGGTCTGTGTGCTGCCGGTGCTCGCGTCCTACCTGATGTTCTACGTCTGGCAGCCGGAGGGGCGGGTGAACAACGGCATCCTGCTCGAACCCGTGCCGCTGCCGGATTCCCGCCTGCCGGGCATCGGCGGCCAGCCGGAGCTGAGCCGCGCTGACCTGCAGGGGCACTGGACCTTGCTGCTCGCGGCGCCCTCGATCTGCGACAGCGCCTGTGCCCGCGCGCTCTACGTGTCACGCCAGGCACGCCTGGCGCAGGCCCGCGAGATGGATCGCGTCGCCCGCGTATGGCTGCTGACCGACGGCGGCAAGCCGGCCGAGGGGCAGTTGCCCGGTGCTTTGCTGGCCGATGTGCTGCACATCGCCCGTGCCGATGCCGGCTGGCTGGCTGCGCTGCCGCCGCCGGCGTCCGGCAGCCTGACGGGGACGATCTACCTCGTCGATCCCCTGGGCAACGTGATGATGCGTTTCGACGACCGGCTCGACGTCACCGAAGCGGCGCGCGCGCTGACCAAGGATCTGCAGCGCCTGCTGAAGTACTCGGCGCTGGGCAGGGGAGAGCGGCCGTGATGGCCATGCTCGCCTGGTATCGCCGGCTCGCACTCGGGGCGCTGCTGCTGACCTTCATCGTCGTCGTCTTCGGTGCCTACGTCCGTCTGGCCGATGCCGGTCTCGGCTGTCCGGACTGGCCGGGCTGCTATGGCAAGCTGACGCCGGCGCATGCGGCCGACGTCATCCGCGACGTGCATGCCGCCGAACCCCACGGGCCGGTCAGCCTGCCGAAGGCGTGGAAGGAGATGATCCATCGCTATCTGGCCGCCAGCCTCGGCCTGCTCATCCTTGCCATTGCCGCGCTGGCATGGCGCCTGCGCGGCCATCCGCGCGCCGCGCCCGGGGTGGCGCTGGCGCTGGTCGGCGTGGTGGTGTTCCAGGGCCTGCTCGGCAAATGGACGGTGACGCTGCTGCTGGAGCCGGCCATCGTCACTGCACACCTGCTCGGCGGGCTGACCACGCTGGCGCTGCTGGCCTGGCTGGCGCTGCGAGCCTGTGGTGCGGGGCAGGCCCATGCAAGGGTGAGCCAGGACGGTTGGGGATATGGCAGTCCTGAACGCGATCATCCTCGATATACGTCAATGTTGTCGGCCGGGGCGCGGCTGGCCTTCGTGCTGCTCGTCATCCAGATTGCCCTCGGCGGTTGGACCAGCACCAACTACGCCGCACTCGCCTGTATGGATTTCCCGACCTGCCACGGCAGCTTTTCACCCGAGGCCGACTACGCCAATGCCTTCCATGTCGTGCGCGAGCTGGGCATGACGGCCGATGGCGAGCTGCTGTCGAACGCCGCGCTCACCGCTATCCACTGGTCGCACCGCATCGGCGCGCTGGTGGCAGGCGGGGCCCTGCTGCTGCTGGGCTGGACGCTGTGCCGGCGGCGTGACACTTTCGATACCGGTGCGGCGCTGCTGGCGGCGCTGGTGCTGCAGATCGGGCTGGGCATCGCCAATGTGCTGCTGTCGCTGCCCCTGCCGCTGGCGGCGGCGCACAACGCGGGTGCCGCCCTGCTGGTCGGCATCATGGTGTGGGTGAATTTCCGGCTGGCTGCGCCGGGTGTCGTGGTGCAGCCAGCGCGGCGGCGTCACGGTGCACTGCCGGTCGTGTTCGAGGAGGGGAGGCCATGAAGACATTTGCCCTGGGAGCGGCGCGTGCCGGCCGTCTGCGCGCTTTCTACGTTCTGACCAAGCCCAAGGTGAACACGCTGATCGTGTTCTGTGCGGTGATCGGCATGTTCCTCGCCGTGCCCGCGGGGCTGCCGGATGCACTGACCGTGTTTGCTGCCACGCTCGGCATCGCCTGTGTGGCCGGCGCCGCGGCAGCGATGAACTGTCTGATCGAACGCCAGATCGATGCCCGCATGGCGCGGACCCGGGGCCGCCCCTTGCCGCGTGGTGATCTGGCGCCCGCCGAGGTGCTGCTGTTCGCCGGTATGCTGGGCGGCTTTGGCCTGATGGTGCTGCACCAGGCGGTCAATCCGCTGACGATGTGGCTGACGCTGACCACTTTCATCGGCTATGCGGTGGTGTATACGGTGCTGCTCAAGCCCCATACGCCACAGAACATCGTCATCGGCGGTGCGTCGGGCGCGATGCCGCCGGTGCTGGGCTGGGCCGCGGTGTCGGGCGAAGTCAATGCCGATGCACTGCTGCTGTTCCTCATCATCTTCGCGTGGACGCCGCCCCATTTCTGGGCGCTGGCGCTGTATCGCACTGCCGACTACGCGCGTGCCGGGCTGCCGATGCTGCCGGTGACGCACGGTGCCGAATTCACCCGGCTGTCGGTGCTGCTGTATACGCTGATCCTGTTCGGCGTCACGCTGCTGCCCTTTGCCACGCGCATGAGCGGCGCGCTCTATCTCGGTGTGGCGGTGGGGCTCGGCCTGCGCTTCATCCTGTATGCGTGGCGCTTGTACCGCGATTACAGCGATACCCTGGCGCGGCGCACCTTCCGCTTTTCCATCGTCTACCTGTTCGGACTGTTCGCGGCGCTGCTGGTGGATCATTACCTGCCCTGGTGATGCGTCCGGGTGCGGCAGCTTGACGCACGGGCTGTCCCCGGTGTGCCGCGAACGTCTATCATCGGGCGCTGACCGAACAAGCAGCATCAAGGTGCCCGATGTCTCTTTCCCTTGCCCGTTTCCTGCGTCCGCTGGCCGCGCCCCTGCTCGCGCTCGGCCTGCTCGCCGCCTGCACGCCTCCTGCGCCCGTCTTCCACAGCACCGACATCACAGGCGCGGAGTACGGCCAGAAGCTGCGACTCACCGACCATCATGGCCGGGAGCGCACGCTGGCGGACTTCAAGGGCAAGGTCGTGACGATCTTCTTCGGCTACACCCAGTGCCCGGATGTCTGTCCGACTGCGCTGTCCGACATGAGCATGGTGATGCAGCAGCTCGGTGCCGATGGCGACAAGGTCCAGGTGCTGTTCGTCACCGTCGACCCCGAACGCGACACGCCGGCGCTGCTGGCGGAATACGTGCCGGTGTTCGACCAGCGCTTCCTCGGGCTGTACGGCACGCCGGAGCAGATCGCCGAGGTTGCCAAGGATTTCCGCGTCTTCTACCGCAAGAGCGGCGATCTCGACGGCCATTACACCGTCGACCACTCGGCCGGCACCTACGTGTTCGACCCGCAGGGCCGGCTGCGCCTGTACATGAAGCATGGAGCGGAACCAGCCGAGGTCACGGCCGACATTGCGGCGCTGCTGGCGGGGAAATGAGCCAGCGAACGTGGGGCCAGCGAATGCGCTGACGGTAAACGAGAAACGGCGACTCAGGGTCGCCGTTTCCATTGATGCGCCGAGAATGCAATTCAGACAGCGTCGGTCAGCATGCCGCGCATCTTCTGCATCGCCTTGGCCTCGATCTGGCGAATGCGTTCAGCGGAGACGCCGTATTCCGCCGCCAGTTCGTGCAGCGTGGCGCTGTCGCCTTCGGCCAGCCAGCGGCGCTGGACGATGTTGCGGCTACGGTCGTCGAGGCTGGCCAGGGCATTGCGCAGGCCGACGTCCTGCATGTGGGCGAGCTGCGTGCGGGCCAGCGCCTCGGAAGGTTCGGCGTGCGGATCGGGAAGGTAGGCGATCGGCGCGAAACGCTCGTCGTCATCGTCGCCGCTGCCTTCCAGCGGAATGTCGCGGCCGCCGAGGCGGGTTTCCATCTCGACCACCTCCTCGGGCTTGACGCCGAGCTGGGTGGCGATCGCATCGACTTCGACCGGATTCAAGGTGCCGGCGTCCTGCTTCAGGCTGCGCAGGTTGAAGAACAGCTTGCGCTGGGCCTTGGTGGTGGCGATCTTCACCAGCCGCCAGTTCTTCAGCACGTATTCGTGGATCTCGGCCTTGATCCAGTGCATCGCGAACGAAACCAGGCGCACGCCGCGCGTGGGGTCGAAACGCTTCACCGCCTTCATCAGGCCGACGTTGCCTTCCTGGATCAGGTCGGCGTGCGGCAGGCCGTAGCCCAGGTAACCGCGTGCGATCGCGACCACCACCCGCAGGTGCGACATCACCAGCTGGCGCGCCGCGTCGACGTCTCCCTGCTCGCGCAGGCGCGTTGCCAGTTCCACTTCCTGCTGCTCGCTGAGCATGGGCATGCGATTGACGCTCTGGATGTACTGATCCAGGCTGCCGGCGGCGGGAACGGGAAACGACAGGGCTTGAGACATAGGCTTGTGTCCTCCTTGTGTGCTCGATTTTAGCACTCGCGGTTTGAGAGTGCTAAATGCGGGAGGGAGTTCCGTGCTGTTCTTGGCAGGGCGCCGATCATCCGGCACCCTGCCGCCGTATCGATCAGAACAGGTTCATCGGATAGTCGACGAACACGCGGATCTCGTTGCCTTCGCTGTTATAGGCGCGGGCGTCCTCCGAAACGCGCAGGAAGGACGCGCGCAGGCGGATGCTCAGATCCTTGGCCGCACCGCTCTGCACCTTGTAGCTCAACTGGTTGAACCATTCGCGTTCCTTGCCGCGGCTCGGCGCGCCGGCGTCGATGTTGTCGCCGCGGACGTAGGCGACGACGTAGCTCAGGCCGGGCACGCCGTATTCGGTGAAGTCCACCGCGTAGCTCAGTTGCCAGGAGCGCTCGTCCTTGGCGTTGAAATCGGACCAGAAGGAGTTGGCGAGGAAGATCGTGCTGCCGCCGTTGCCCACCCAGCCTTCGTCCTGGTAGAAGCCGTAGTTGAAGCCGACGTCGCCGCTGCTGCGCTGGTGCGCCACGGTGAAGGCGTGAGGGCCGGTGGCGTAGGTCGCGGCCAGGCTCCAGATGCGGTTCTTGCCTTCGTCGGCGTCGAACTTCCTGTCCTGCTTGGTGTTGTAGCCGTTGAAGTCGAGCGTGAGCGAATCACCCTGCGCCAGCGGGCGCACGTAGTTCAGGTTGATGTACTGGCGCTTCAGCACGTCCTCGATGTCCGATGCATACAGTGCGCCGCTGAACACTTCGTTGAACTGGTAGCGGCCGCCGATTAGGTCGATGGCCTTCAAGCCGCCGCCGTCGCGGCTTTCGTCGCTCTTGCGCGCTTCGGCGTGGAAGCGGCCGGCATGCAGCGTCAGGCCTTCGATTTCGTTCGAGGTGATCATCGTGCCGGTGAAGCTTTCCGGCATCAGGCGCGAGGCGTCGTGGTTGAGCACCGGCAGCGTCGGCCGCAGATCGCCGTAGGCGAGCACGGTGTTGGAGAAGCGCAGCTTGATCGAGGCGCCCGCCCGGGCGACATCGCGCTCGACGTCGCCATTGTTGTCCACGCGGAAGAAGTCGATGCCCGCTGCGCCCGCCCGGCCGCGGCCGCTGTCGAGGCGGACGGCATACAGGCCGAAGGCATCGACGCCGAAACCGACCGTGCCCTGGGTGAAGCCCGAAGTGAAGTTCAGCACTGCACCCTGGCCCCATTCGGCCTTGTCCTGTCTGCCTTGCTTGTAATCACGGCTGATGTAGGCATTGCGCAGGAACAGGTCCAGCGAGCTGTCCTCGATGAAGCCGCGCGCTTCGGATTGGCCTGCGCCCATTGCCGGGGCCGTGGCCGCCAGGCTGAGGGCGATCGAACACGCCCATTTCTTCGACGTCATTGTTTTTTCCTTGCTGTTGTTTGATGTGTGGCGGATGCGTTGCATCGAATGCAGCCGCGATCTCCCCGGGCGCGATTTTCGCATGCTTCGCCGCAGGGGAACCGGATGTTTAGCCTCCCGGCCTTCTTTGACGACGCCAGGAGGCAGTAATGAGGAACATGGACACGAGGCAGTGCCACGTGATCGAGCAATCGCCGGCCGCAACGGCTGCTACCGACGCCTATGCACTGCTGTTCGAACTGTGGCAGCGCTCGTCGCCCGGCCGCCGGGCAGCGACGGTCGCCAAGTACCGCAAGGTTCTGGATGCCTTCACCGCCTTCGCCGGCGGGATGCCGCTTGCGGATGTGCGCCGCAGGAATCTGCTGGCTTTCCGCGACCACCTGCTCGCATCGCGCCAGAGCCCGGTCACCGTCAGGCACAAGCTGGGCATCATCAGGACCCTGTTCGGAACGGCGGTCGATCATGAACTGGCAGCGTCGAATCCGGCTGCCGAACTCAGAATGCAGGAAGCGGTGCCACGTAAAGCCCGCATCGCATTCACCGCGGACGATCTGAACCGCCTGTTCCGCGCTGAAATCCACATGGCAGGCAAGCGCCCGAAAGGTGGCGGCAGGGAGGCTGCGTTCTGGCTGCCGCTGCTGGCCCTGTTCACCGGCGCGCGGGTCGAGGAACTGGCGCAATTGCTGGTCAGCGACGTGCGCCATGCCCAGGGTCTGGGGCACTACCTGCAGATCAGCGACGACGCCGGGCATGCGCAGCTCAAGAACCCGGCTTCGCGCAGGCGGATTCCGCTCCATGCGACGCTGCTGGATTGCGGCTTCCTGGATTACCTTGCCGGCCGGCAGGGGGTGGGGCTGCTGTTTCCCGATCTCCGGCCGAATCCGCGCGGCAAGCTCGGCGGTTACTTCAGCACCTTCTTTTCAGGCTATCTGCGCAGAAAGGTCGGCATCGGCGACGGCCGCAAGGTCTTCCACTCCTTCCGCCACACTTTCAAGGACACTTGCCGCGCGGTGGGCATGGAGGAGGAAGTGCATGACGCGCTGACCGGCCATGCCGCACCGCGGGCGAGCCGCCGCTACGGCAACGAGCAGTATCCGCTCGAGCCTCTGTTCGAAGCCATTGCCCGCTTCGATATCCCCGGTCTGGACATCGCGCACCTTCACACCAGGGCGCCCGCGCAGCCGCGCTACGGTACGGCTCTCCGGCCGGTCTCGGCCTATTATGGTGTCGTCATCGCCTTCGCCTTGCCCAGGCCGCGGCAGGACATCGCGCCTTTCGTGCTTGCCATCTGGCAGGGGCTCGAAGCGGGTTTCGACATCGCGTCGAATCAGCTTCTGTTCGGCGAATTGCCGCGCAGCAAGCGGGTGCTCGTCGATGCGTGGATCGAAATCCACCGGGAAGAGCTAATGGCCAATTGGTACTTAGGCAGGCAGACCGGCGAGTATTTCAGGGTCGAACCGCTGCGGTGAGGGTAGGTGAAATGGAGCGAAGGGCGTGGACGAAAAAACGGGCGCCGAAGCGCCCGTTTTGCTTTCAAACCTGTCGGGAGGACAGATTAGAAGGTGTGGCGAACGCCGATGGCGAACAGGTCGGAGTTGTCGCCGCCGGTGGAGCCAGCCTGAGCGCCCACCAGACCCATGGTCAAGCCATTGTCGTTATCGGTGCGGTTGAAGGCAGCGTAGGCAGTGGTGCGCTTCGACAGCGCGTGGGTGTAGGCCAGGGTGTAGGACTTGGCCTTGTCGTCCGAACCGTCAGACCAGTCGAGCTTGGTTTGGCCATAGGCGACATGGACATTACCCGCGGCGCCGACCGGGACGATCAGGCCAACCTGCCACAGATCGGCGTCGTCATTCTTCGAGCCGTAAATGTTGTCAACCGACTGGTAGGAAGCGTGCAGCGACACAACGCCGAAGTCATAGCTGGCACCCAGACCCCATTCCTTCTGCTTGTCGTCCAGACCGGCAACCGCGTACTCGTTCTTGACCACTTGGTAGACACCGCCGACCTTCAGCGGGCCGTTGGCGTAGTCCAAGCTCAAGCCGTAGGCGTCGTCGTCGCTCGGCTTCTCACCCAGTTCGATAGCAGGACGGGCACCGAAGCCAGCGCCGAGGGCGTTTTCCGTATAGTCCGTGCCGGTCGAATAAATGGCGCGGGCGGTCAGGCCGGAGAAGGTGCCAGTGTAAGCCACCGAATTGCTCCAGCGCGCCGGGGTGTTCGGGGTGATGGTCATGCCCGACTGGCTCGACAGGATGGATTGCGGGCTGATTGCAGCACCAGCCAGGGCGTCGTAGTTGAAGAAGTAGCCCGGCGCGTACTGACGACCGAGGCTGACGGTGCCGAAGCCGCCGGACAGGCCCACGAAGGCTTGACGCGATTGCGCCTTGCCGCCGATCTGGTCGTTACCGCTGCCGATGTCGAAACCCTGCTCCAGCACGAACACGGCCTTCAGGCCGTTGCCCAGGTCTTCGGTACCGCGGAAACCCAGACGGCTACCCGACAGGGCGCCGTCGCCGATGCCACGGAAATCGTTGTCATCATGCTTGCCGAAGCCGATATAGGCGTCCGCCACACCGTAGATGGTGACGTTGGACTGCGCGAAGGCCGGGGCCGAAACCAGGCCGGCGATGGCCAGCGCGATCAGTTTCTTCTGCATTTGTTTCTCCTCAAATTGAAGTTGAGACCTTGGCATCTGCCTCGGCCCTACTCACCTCTCTGGCGAGAAGTTGGTGCGATTCTGCAAATCTGCCGCTGCCCTTGCAAGCCTCGCAGCGCGAAAACACCACATTCAGGGCAAGTCTGTTGCGGGCATGCAACAAGGCTAGTCAATCAGCTTCTTTATCCAGACGAGACGGAGCGGCGACCGGGCCAACAGTCTCTCGTCGGCGCCCATCCAGATCAGGGTGCGAGTGCCCAGGGCGATCAAGCCAGCACCACCGTCCAATCATCTGCGGCAAGTGACGGCACGATGTCGCCCCGGATGCGCAGACCAGGATGAGGGCCGAAAGGAGGGGTTCTGTGCTTGCCTGTGCTGTGTATGGGCTGAGTACGGCAACAGGTTTACAGTGACGGTCTCACCCGTCGCGGCGACCTGATCCATGATGACAAGGCTGCGAGTCTTGAATTCGGAAGTCTGGATGATCTGCATGGAAAATTCCAATGGAATATAACGGATGGCCATGGCCGGATTAAAGGCTGGGCCATGACGCCCCTTGGTTCTTCTGGGAAATCGGGATATCGAACGATTCATGCAGAAGAAACTGATCGCGCTGGCCATCGCCGGCCTGGTTTCGGCCCCGGCCTTCGCGCAGTCCAACGTCACTATCTACGGTGTGGCGGACGCCTATATCGGCTTCGGCAAGCATGGTGAAAACGACCTGCGTGGCGTTCAGAGCGGTGCTCTGTCGGGTAGCCGTCTGGGTTTCCGCGGCACCGAAGACCTGGGCAATGGCCTGAAGGCCGTGTTCGTGCTGGAGCAAGGCTTCAACATCGACACCGGCTCTGAAATGGGTTCGGGCTATCAGCGTCAGGCCTTCGTCGGCCTCGGCGGCTCGTTCGGCACTGTAGCCCTGGGCCGTCAATACGCGCCGGGTTACTTCTTCAACTATGACGCCCTGGCTGCCGCCACCGTCGGTCCGCACTCCATCCTGTCCGGTGGCATCGGTCTGACCATCAGCCCGACCAGCACGGCGCGCTGGAGCAACTCGGTTAGCTACACCGGCAGCTTCTCCGGCCTGACTGCCCGTGCCATCTATTCGACTGGCCCGGGTTACTCGGTCACGTGGCCTGACGAGGACGCGGTCAATGCTGGCTCGGTGGAAACGGGCAAGAAGCCGAGCAACGACGACGCTTATGGCCTGGGCCTGGAGTACGCCAACGGTCCGTTGAAGGTCGGTGCGGTGTATCAGGTCGTTAATTTCAAGGGCGCATCCAATCTTGACCCGTTCGGAGATTCTCGGACTGGTGACAAGAAGCAGAAGGAATGGGGTCTGGGTGCCAGCTATGACTTCGGCGTTGTGTCGCTGCACGCTTCCTACCAGTCGGCCGACAACCTAGTCGGCTGGAAGGATGATGATGTCGATCTGTGGCAAGTTGGCCTGATCGTCCCGGTCGGTGCCGCGGGTAACGTCCATGTCGCCTACGGCCAAGCCAAGCTTGACTATTCGGACGCTTCGGATGACAAGGTCAAGTCCTATACCCTGGCCTACACCCACGCTCTGTCGAAGCGCACCACCGCCTACGTCGCCTACAACCGTACCGACAACGATGACGGTCTGGCCTTCGGTCTGGTCGGCTATGGGCACAAGGCTGGCTCGGAGTACGGCGGCAAGAACTCCGACCTGCTGGGCATCGGTATCCGCCACACTTTCTAATCTGTCTGGCCTGACCAGGCCTCCCCGACAGATTTGAAAACAAGACGGGCGCTTCGGCGCCCGTTTTTTTCTTGTGTCGCTCAGACCTGCCCCACGATTGGATTGGCCGTGGCTGCACGGCGCTTGGCGGATTCTTGTCTGTGCTCCAGTGGGTAAAAACAGGACGTGGATTACATTGAAACGCTCATAGACCACGATAGGCGTCTTCATCCGCATCGCCTGCCCATTCGGTCAGCGTGCCCTCGCGTGCGTGACGATATTCGAGGCCGAATGGCTGCGTCCGTCTCACGACTGCAGTGCCCTCCGAGCCGAACTCCCAGGCGGTGAGGCCGCCACGCGAGACATGAAGTGCCTTGCGGATGTTCGCTGGAATCGTGGTCCGGCCTTTCGCAGCAACTGTGGTGATGACTTGCATGGTCCGTCCTTCTCGGCCCGTTTGCGTTGGCAGCATGGTGCAGCAAGTAGGTGTTGTGCAGCCTTTCTGTTGCCACCCGCTTGGCTGTGAATGTAATGTTCACTTGTTCGTGAAACATTGGAGTGAGTAAATGGAAGCCACTGTCAGGGATTTGCGCTTGCACACGGCCGAAGTGCTTGCTGCAGCGGATCGTGGAGAGCGGGTACTCATTACGCTTCGCGGGCGGCCCCGCGCGGTGTTGACGCGCTGCGATGCGCCTGAGGGTATTCGGCGCCCGGAGCGTAATCCGGCATTCGGACTCTGGGCCGATCAAAATGAGGATGTGGATGCGCTGGTGCGTCGTCTGCGGCAGGGCAGGGCCTTGCCGTAATGCTGGTCGATACCGACATCCTGATCTGGAACCTGCGTGGCAACAGCCGGGCTGCCGACCGTCTCGATGCAATGCCGGGGTTCTGCATTGCTGCCGTTTCCTACATGGAGCTCGTCCAGGGGGTTCGCGACAAGAATGAATTGCGCCTGCTCAGGCAGGCGCTGGCTTACTGGTCGGCACGGGTCATCCAGATCGACGAGGCCGTGTCCGCACGTGCCTGCTTTCTGGTCGAACAGTATGCGCTTTCGCACTCGATGCAACTTGCCGATGCCTTGATCGCGGCAACGGCGCTGGAGCATGGCTTCGAACTGATCACCGCGAACGATCGTCACTACCAGCATATCGATGGTCTTGGCATCGAGGTTTTTCGGCCGTGAAACCTTGTCGGCATGAATAGGGTGCCTGCCGAAGCAATGAACCAAACGCATTGAGCGATCGAAAGATTCAATCCTTTACAATGCCGCTCTTTGACTCTTTCGCCGCGCAGCCGATGCGGCGAGCATCCGTCTTCCAGCATGTCGACTTATGCCATCGGCGACATCCAGGGCTGCTACGCGCAATTGGCGCGCATGCTCGAGCGCGTCGCCTTCGATCCTTCGTGCGACCGCCTGTGGCTGGTCGGTGATCTGGTCAATCGCGGCCCCGATTCCTTGCGGGTGCTGCGTCTGCTGCGCGAGCTGGGGGAGGCGGCGGACGTGGTGCTGGGCAACCACGATCTCTACCTGCTGATGGTGGCGGCCGGCTACAGGCGGCGCGGCAGCGACGACACCCTACGCCAGGTGCTGGAAGCGCCCGACCGCGACGAGCTGCTGCACTGGCTTGCGCGCCAGCCCCTGGTGAGGCTCGAAGGCGAGCACCTGCTGGTGCATGCGGGGCTGCTGCCGGGCTGGACGGTGGAGCAGGCGAAAGCCCTGTCCGACGAGGTGGGTGCGGCGCTGGCCGGGCCGCAGGCGCGCAAGTTCCTGCTCGAACTGGCGGGCAACGAGCCGGAGCGCTGGAGCGACAAGCTCAAGGGCTGGGATCGCCTGCGGGTGATCGTGAATGCCTGCACCCGGATGCGCTTCTGCACGGCCGACGGCCGCATGGCGCTGCGCGCCAAGGGGCCGCCCTCACAGGCGCCGGCCGGGACCTTGCCGTGGTTCCGCGTGCAGGGCCGGCTCAGCCGGACGCATACCGTCGTCTGCGGGCACTGGTCGGCGCTGGGCTTCCATCGCGAGCCGGGGTTGATCGCGCTCGATTCGGGCTGCGTGTGGGGCGGCAAGCTGACCGCGGTGAGAATCGAGGACGGCGCGGTGTTCCAGGAGCCGGGCTGATCAGCGCGCTTCGTGATCCGTGCAGCCGATGCTGCGCATGATCGTGGCGCGTGCCGTTTGCGCCAGGCTGCGGCGGTCGATACCGCGGTGGTCGACGCCGTCGCGGGTTTCGATCGGCGCCGCCGCGCTGACGCAGGCGACGGTTTCGCGTTCGGCGACGATGTTGGCAAGGCACTGGCCGAGCGTCAGTTCGCCGTCGTAGGCGGGGGCGCGGCTGTAGCTGCCGTCCGGCTTGCGATAGCTCAGCGCCAGCGGCTGCACGGCGTGGCCGCAGGCGATGGCTGGCTGAAGCAAGGCGGCATGGAAGTGGAGCACGTGGCTGCCGTCGGTGGTCGTGCCTTCCGGGAAGATCGCGACATTGTCGCCGGCATCGAGCAGCGCGGCGATCTCGGCATTGATGATGCGGGCGTGGCCGCGGCTGCCGCGGCGCAGGAAGATGGTGTCGCTCCTGGCCGAGAGCCAGCCGATCACCGGCCAGTTGCGTACTTCGGCCTTGCTGACGAAGGCGGACGGCGCGACGGCATTGATGACGAAGATGTCCACCCAGGAAATGTGGTTGGCGACCAGCATCGTGCCTGGCTCGATCGGTGCGCCCTGGAGCTGCAGGCGAAGCCCGAGGATGTCGAGCAGGCGCCGCGACCAGCGCCGGCGCAGGCCGAGCAGGGTGGGACGGGCGCAGAAGGGGGCGGCCAGCAGCAGCGTCAGCACGCCGCCCAGCAGGTGCAGGGCCAGGCGCAGGTAGCGCCAGGCACACAGCGCGGCAGGGGCAGGGTGCTGCGCCCTGCTTGCAACCGAGGAGGGAGTGAGCGCCGGAGCGAAAGGATCGGGGGCCGGCCCAGTGCAGTCGCCGGGATGACTGGCATGTTCCATGGCCTGCCCCGATCGATCCATCAGTCCTTGCGTTCCATGAAGTGCCGCGCGTAGCGGTCGTCGACCTTGCTCATCGGCATCAGGATGGGCAGGTCGGCGGTGTTGAAGTCGGGGTCCCACGCCGGGGCGCCGCAGATCCACGCGCCGGCGCGCAGGTAGCCCTTGATCAGCGGCGGCGCTTCGGCGGTGAGGTCGGCGCGCAGTGCTGCCAACGGCAGCGGGCAGCGCGGGAAGACGTGATATTCCGCCGGCGCCAGGTGCCGGTCGCGCAGGCGATTATACAGACTGGCCGCGGCGTGCCCGCCGTCGGCCATGCTGATCGAGGCGCAGCCGACGAGGTAGTCGTAGCCGTTGTCCTTCATGTAGCGCGCCAGGCCGCCCCAGAGCAGGGCGATGACGGCGCCGCTGCGGTATTCCGCGTCGATGCACGAGCGGCCGATCTCCACCAGGCGGGGGCGCAGGTGCTGCAGGCGGGTAAGGTCGAATTCGTTCTCGGAGTAGTAGCCGCCGACCCTGCGCGCGGCGCTCGGCGACAGGATGCGGTAAGTGCCGACGATGCGGCCGGCGTCTTCGTCGCGGACGATGAGGTGTTCGCAGAAGGGGTCGTAGAGGTCGCGATCGACGCCGGGGCTGCGGGTGGCCAGGCGGGCTCCCATTTCGTCGGCGAAGACGCGGTAGCGCAGCTTCTGCGCTTCGAGGATCTCGGTTTCGCAACTGGCGAGGCCGACGTGGAGCCTGCGGCTCTTGCGGGCGGCGGCCTCCTGGCGTGGCTGGCGGTTCTCGAGCATGGTCTGGCTCCGTTCCGTTGGGACGGATGCATTCTCGAAACTCCGTGTTGCGCTGCGGTGACGGGCGGGTTACGGCCGCATGACCGGGCACTGCCAGGGCAGGATGGAAGGCCGCGGGCGGGGAATGGCGGCCTCGTATAATGACGGCCTTTTCCCTTCCTTGTCGGGCCATTCCCTATGTCCATTCTCGTCTGCGGGTCGATCGCCTACGACTCGATCATGGTGTTCCCGGATCGTTTCAAGAACCACATCCTGCCCGAGCAGATCCACATCCTGAACGTGTCCTTCCTGGTACCCGACATGCGCCGGGAGTTCGGCGGCTGCGCCGGCAACATCGCCTATTCGCTGAAGCTGCTGGGCGGCGATCCGCTGATCATGGCGACGGTCGGCGAGGATGCCGCGCCTTACCGCTACCAGTTGCAGAAGCTCGGCTTGCGCCAGGATCACGTGCGCGAGGTGCCGGGCACCTTCACTGCGCAGTGCTTCATCACCACAGACCTGGACGACAACCAGATCACCGCCTTCCATCCGGGCGCGATGCTGCATTCGCATCTGAACGACGTCGGCGACGCCGAGGGGGTGAGGCTGGGCATCGTCTCGCCCGACGGACCCGAGGGCATGCTGCGCCATGCGCGGGGATTCGCCCGGCTCGGCGTGCCTTTCGTCTTCGATCCGGGCCAGGCTCTGCCCGTGCTCGGTAGCGAAGCGTTACTGGAATGCCTGCAACTGGCTCGCTACTGCACGGTCAATGACTACGAGGCCCGCCTGATGTGCGACAAGACCGGCCGTAGCGAGGCCGAACTGGCGGCGATGGTGGAAGGTTTCGTCGTCACGCTGGGTGCGGAGGGTTCGCGCATCCACCGCGGCGGCGAAGTGCAGAACCTGCCGGCGGTGGAGCCCGACGCGATCGTCGACCCCACCGGCTGCGGAGATGCCTACCGCGCCGGTTTGCTGTACGGACTCGCGAATGGCTGGGACATGCTGAAGGCGGGCCGCCTTGCCGCGGTGATGGGCGCATTCAAGATCGCGCATCGCGGCGGACAGAATCACGTGCCGACGCGCGACGGCATCGCCGCGCGCTATCGGCAGGCATTCGGAGAAGATGCATGGTGAATGGGAAGTCGATGAATCTGCGTGCCGTCACCGCTGCGCTCGCCGCATTGCTGCTGCTGGGCGGCTGCGCCCAGGGGCTGGGCGGCGGGGCGTATTCGCGCACCGAGGCGCGGCGGGCGATGACCGTGCAGTTCGGCACTGTCGAGTCGGTGCGCGCGGTACAGCTCGAAGGCACCAAGACGCCGATCGGCTCGGTCGCCGGCGCCGCGGTCGGCGGCATTGCCGGCAGCTCGGTCGGCGGCGGCCGCGGTGCCGCTGCGGCAGCGGTCATCGGCGCAGTGGCCGGCGGCGTCGCCGGTGCCGCGATCGAGGAAGGCGCGACGCGGACGCGCGGTGTGGAAGTGACCGTGCGGCTCGACAACGGCCAGTTCCTGGCGGTCGTGCAGGCGGATGAAGGCGAGGCTTTCCGCGCGGGTGAGCGGGTACGCGTGCTGCGCGACGCCGGCACGGTGCGGGTGTCGCGCTAGGCGCCGGCTTCGATGCGGGCGGAGGATCAGGGGTAGAACACACCGACCCGATAGCCCGTCGGGGCGAGATCGGGGGCGGCGAAAGCGATGCGGGAATTGACCGCGCGGCGGCTGGCGAAAGTGTCGCCATGCTGTGCGGGCGGAATCCATTCGTGGGGAGCGAGCACGCGGCGCGCGACCGGCGTGTCGCGTGCGTCGGTCAGCGTCAGTTCAAAATGGGGCCACGCCTGTGCGTATTCGGCGCGGTTGCTGATCGTGGCATACAGGATGTACTGGCCGGGCTTGCCGGGTTCCGACTGTAGATCTGAGCTGTCGACGCTGATCAGTTCCACGTCGCGCGGAAAGGGGACCGTGCACTTGAGTGCGGCGCACGCCGTCTCCAGCAGCGGGCGCAGCCCCGGCAGATCACGCGCGATTTCCATGCGGTAGAGATAGACGCACTGCGCAGCCAGCAGGCCGCCGAGCAGGCCGACCGTCAGGCTGGCCAGGGCGCGCTGGCGCGAGCTGGCGGGTGCCTTGGGGCGGCCGTATTTCGCATCGAGCTGTTCGATGTCGATGTGGGCCGCTTCGGGGGCTTCTCTGGCAGCTGCCCGATGGGCGGGCTGAGGCGCGGCCGGCCTGAGCAGCGAGGTGTCGTCCTGCTCGCCGGTGCCTGTGTTCGCGGTTCCGGTGGTGTCCGAGGTCGGCGTGCTTGAGGCAGGGCGCTCAGCTTCAGGCCGCTCCGCATCGTCGGAAGCGGCGCCGATATCGGCGCTGTCCCCAATGGCGTGTGAACCGGCGAAGCTGTCTTCCTGGCCGGGCTGCGAGAGGCTGGGCCGGGTATCGGGCGCCGCGTCGGCTGCTGCTCGCCGGCCGCTTCGAAGCACTTCGGGCAGTACTGGAGGCGCGTCTTCCGCTGTCGCCTCCTCCTCGGCCGTGTCCGAACCGCGGGGCATGGGGGCATGGGCAGGAAGTTCGTGCGGATCGTCGAGGACTGGATCTTCGGCGGCCGGCGCTGCTGCCGACTTTTCTTCCAGCACGATGAAGCCGGCGTCTTGCGGACGGCCGCCCCGCGGATGCTCATCCGCCGGGAGCCCGTCCTGAGGATCGGCCTCCTGAGGGGCGACCTCCTGGGGTTCTGCCTCTCGCGGCTCGGCAAGACCATGAGCGGCCGAACCATGCGGGGCCTGATGCGGCTCGGGCTCCGGCGTGGCCTGATGCGGCCAAGCCCGGTATGAAGCGGGCGATGGTGCCGGATATGCGTCCTGCGTCACCCGGGCTGTGTGAGCGGTGCTGGAGGGCGGGACGATCTCGTGTTCGAGTGCGTTGAAGGGGTGGAAGCAATGGCCGCAGCGGACTTCGCCCTGGCGCGCGCGTAGTTGCTCCGGGCCGAGCCGGAACGTCGTCTGGCAGGCGGGGCAGCGTGTCAGCATCATGCTGCGGAGCGTTGCCCCTCCAGCCGGATCCAGCCGTCGTGCGTCGCACCGACCTGCAGCGCGATGAACGGCGCCCAGGCTTCGATGACCTGGCCGGCCTGGGTTTCGAGCACGCCGGACAGGGCCACGCGGCCGCCCGGCGCGACGCGCGCGGCGATGGCGGGGGCAAGCACGCACAGCGGGTTGGTCAGGATGTTGGCGACGACGAGGTCGAAGGTGTCGCCCAGCGGCACGCCGGAGTGCTGCAGGCGGATTGCCACGGCGTTGCGCTCGGCATTGTCGCGCGCGGCGTCGACGGCCTTGTCGTCGATGTCGATGCCCAGCACTTCGGCCGCGCCCAGCTTGGCGGCGGCGATGGCGAGGATGCCGGAGCCGCAGCCGTAGTCGAGCAGGCTGCAGCCGGGGGTGACGGCGTCGCACAGCCATTCCAGGCACAGCCGGGTGGTCGGGTGCGAGCCGGTGCCGAAGGCCATGCCGGGGTCGAGCTCGATGTTGATCGCGCCGCCGTCCGGCGCCTGGTGCCACGAGGGCACGATCCACAGCCGCTCGGTGATGCGGATGGGGTCGAACTGGCTCTGCGTGAGCTGGACCCAGTTCTGCTCGGCGACTTCCTCGACGGTGTACGGCGGGACGCCGTCCAGCCCCGCGGCCTGCGCGGCTTCGGCCAGCAGCGACTCGAGCGCGTCGCCGCCGGTGCTGCCGTCGATCAGCGCGATCACCCGGCTGTGGTCCCACAGCGCGGTCGGCAGGTGGCCCGGCTCGCCGAACTGCGGCGTTTCCGCGTCGGTGCCGGCGTCGGCGTCCTCGATGGATACCGACAGCGCGCCGGCCTCCATCAGGGCGTCGGACAGGGCCTCGGCGCGGGCGGCGTCAGCCTGCAGGGTGACCGAGATCCACATCGGCTCAGCTCTTCACTTCGTTGCGGTAGGCCAGCTTGTGTTCCAGGTAGTGGATGCTGGTGCCGCCTTCGATGAAGCGCGGGTCGAGCATCAGGGTCTGGTGCAGCGGCACGTTGGTCTTGATGCCTTCGACCATCATCTCGGACAGGGCGATGCGCATGCGGCGGATGGCCTGGTCGCGGGTGTCGCCGTAGGCGATCAGCTTGCCGATCATCGAGTCGTAGTGCGGCGGCACGGTGTAGCCGTTATAGACGTGCGAATCGACGCGGATGCCGGGGCCGCCGGGCGTATGCCAGTTGGTGATGCGGCCGGGCGAGGGGGTGAACTTGAACGGGTCCTCGGCGTTGATGCGGCATTCGATGGCGTGGCCGCGGAAGCTGATGTCGCGCTGGCCGAACCACAGCTTCTCGCCGGCGGCGACGCGGATCTGTGCCTGCACCAGGTCGATGCCGGTGATGTATTCGGTGACCGGGTGCTCGACCTGCAGGCGGGTGTTCATCTCGATGAAGTAGAACTCGCCGTTCTCGTACAGGAATTCGAAGGTGCCGGCGCCGCGGTAGCCGATCTTGCGGCAGGCTTCGGCGCAGCGTTCGCCGATCTTGGCGATCAGCTTGCGGTCGATGCCGGGCGCGGGCGCTTCCTCGATGACCTTCTGGTGGCGGCGCTGCATCGAGCAGTCGCGCTCGCCCAGATAGACGGCGTTGCCGTGCTGGTCGGCGAGGATCTGGATTTCGACGTGGCGCGGATTCTCGAGGTACTTCTCCATGTACACCACCGGGTTGCCGAAAGCTGCCTGGGCTTCGGCGCGGGTGGTGGTGACGGCGTTGAGCAGCGCGGCTTCGGTATGCACCACGCGCATGCCGCGCCCGCCGCCGCCACCGGCGGCCTTGATGATGATCGGATAGCCGATGGCGCGCGCGATCCTGATGATTTCCTTCGGCTCTTCGGGCAGCGCACCGTCGGAGCCGGGCACGCAGGGTACGCCGGCGGCTTTCATCGCGTCCTTGGCGGAGACCTTGTCGCCCATCAGGCGAATGGTCTCGGGGCGCGGGCCGATGAAGACGAAACCCGACTGCTCGACGCGCTCGGCGAAGTCGGCGTTCTCGGACAGGAAGCCGTAGCCGGGGTGGATGGCCTCGGCATCGGTGACTTCGGCGGCCGAGATGATCGCCGGCACGTTGAGGTAGCTCAGCGTGGATGAGGCGGGACCGATGCAGACCGATTCGTCGGCGAGGCGGACGTACTTGGCTTCGGTGTCGGCCTCGGAATGCACCGCGACCGTCTTGATGCCCAGTTCGCGGCAGGCGCGCAGGATGCGGAGGGCGATCTCTCCGCGGTTGGCGATGAGGATCTTCTCGAACATGGCGCGATCAGCCGATGACGAAGAGCGGTTGGCCGTATTCGACCGGCTGGCCATTCTCGACCAGGATGGCCTTGACCACGCCGGAGAACTCCGACTCGATCTCGTTCATCAGCTTCATCGCTTCGATGATGCACAGGCGGTCGCCTTCGGCGACGGTCTGGCCGATGTCGACCAGGGGCTTGGCACCGGGCGCCGAGGCGCGGTAGAAGGTGCCGACCATCGGCGACTTGACGATGTCGCCTTCGGGCAGCGCGTCCGCTGCGGCTTCGGCCGCTGCCGGCGCAGGGGCCGCGGCGACCGGCGCCGGTGCGGCAACCGGGGCGGGGGCGACGTAGGTGGCCGGCGCGGCCACGCCCATGTGTTTGGCGATGCGGACCTTCTCCTCGCCTTCGGTGACTTCCAGCTCGGAAATTCCGGACTCCTGGACGAGGTCGATGAGTTTCTTCAGCTTGCGCAGATCCATGCTATTTCTCCATGCTTGACGATGCCGCCCCGCGGGCGGTGCTCGTCGGCGTCAATGTTCTCGTTCCCGCAGGCATGCGCGGGCCGCTGGGCCGGCAGGCTGCGGTGCTTCGATGGGGCGAGGATGGTGCAAGGGCGCGCCTTGCGAATGTGGTGGCGCAGCGGACGGACGGGCCGCAGGCGGACGGGCAGAGGGGCCTGGCCGGTACGGCAAAACGGGGCCGCAGCGGCCGCTCAGACGCTTTGGAAAGTGGTGCAGCGGGTGCTTGCAGACAGTCGCCTGCGGGACCGCGAAGTGCCGTGGGGCCGCGTTTTCTGCGCTTCATGACGGCAAGTTTGCAGCAAATCGATGCAAATTGTCCACATCGACGTTGGCCCGGCCGCTGTCTCAGGATGGCAGCAGTGCGCGGATTCTGCTCTCGAGTTCGTCCCGTTTCAAGGTGCCCAGCTTGATGTGGCGGGCCTTGCCGTCGCGATCGATGATGATGGTGAAGGGCAGCGCACGGGCAGTGTTGCCGAAGTCCTTCGCCAGGCTGAGGGTTTCGGGGCCGGCGATCAGCAGCGGATAGGGGACGTCGAATTCCTCACCGAAGGCGCGAACCTTGTCGAGGCTGTCGATGCTGATGCCGACGAACTGGACCGGCCGGCCGGCAAACGCCTGGCTGGCGGCGGCGAAGTCCGGAATCTCCTCGCGGCAGGGCGGACACCATGTCGCCCAGAAATTGGCGACGACGACCTTGCCGCGCCACTGCTCCAGCGCCTGCGGCCGTTCTTCGGTGTCCGGCAGCGTGAGCGCGAACAGGGCATCGATCGCCGCGTCGGGCACGACATGGGTCTGGCCGGCGGGGGAGGCGCCGCGATTGGCGAAGTAGCCGGCGACGCCGGCGAGGATGGCGACGGCGAGGATCAGCAGGGTCTGGAAAGTGCGGCTCATCGGCGTGTCCTTCAGGCGTCCGCGGCGGGAGAGGCGCCCTCGTCCTCGGCTTCGAGCAGGGCTTCGACCTGGGCCAGCCGCGCCCGTTCCTGGCCGCGCCGGCCGTTGCGTTCGGCGCCGGCCGGGTAGATCGACAGCCGCACCGGGACTTCGTCCCAGTCGAAGCTCAGTATCGCTTCAGGGCTGTTCGGCGCCGGGCGGCGCGGTTCGCGGTGCTCGTAGTGGAAGTCCTGGTTGAGGAAGAAGATCTCGACTTCCTTGGCGCTTTCGGGGAAGAGTTCGATCTCCAGTTCGGAATAGCGCCCTGCGGTGCCGTCCAGCGCGCCGCCGGTCAGATAGGGGCGGAAATCGGCCAGCAGGCGCATGACCTCGACCGCGGCGCTGCGCATTTCATGCAGGCGCTCGGGCTGCTCCTCGTCCTGGTACAGCGCCTGCCAGGCACGCAGTTCGGCCTCGATCTCGGCATTGGTCGGCAGGGCGTCGGAGTCGGCGCCGCCGAGCTGCTTGGCTGCCTTGCGCTTGGCGAAGCCGAAGTCGCTGATGCCGTCTTCGGCCATCATGCGGGCTGCCAGCGCGGCGATCTCGCGCCGCAGGGTGCCGTTGGGGGTCGCGTGTGAGTGCATGATGGGGGTCGGGTAGAATGCGGGCCCATTCTACACGGGCCGGTTTCATCCGGATGACGGCCTCCCGGAGCTTCTTCGTCATGCACATCCACATCCTCGGCATCTGCGGCACTTTCATGGGCGGCGTGGCGCTGCTCGCGCGCGCGGCCGGCCACGTCGTCACCGGCTGCGATGCCAACGTCTATCCGCCGATGAGCACCCAGCTCGAAGAGCAGGGCATCCGCCTGGTCGAAGGCTACGATGCTGCGCAGCTCGATCTGGCGCCGGACGTGTTCGTCGTCGGCAATGCGGTGTCGCGCGGCAACCCCCTGCTCGAAGCGATCCTGGATCGCGGCCTGCTCTATGTGTCGGGGCCGCAGTGGCTGGCCGAGCACGTGCTGGCGGGGCGCTGGGTGCTGGCGGTGGCGGGCACCCACGGCAAGACCACGACGACCTCGCTGCTGGCCTGGATGCTGGAGGATGCCGGCCTGAACCCCGGCTTCCTGGTCGGCGGCGTGCCGCAGAACTTCGGCGTGTCGGCGCGGCTGACCGAGTCGCCGTTCTTCGTCATCGAGGCCGACGAGTACGACACCGCCTTCTGCGACAAGCGCTCGAAGTTCGTCCATTACCGGCCGCGCACCGCGATCCTGAACAACCTCGAATTCGACCATGCCGATATCTTTGCCGACCTGGCGGCGATCGAGACGCAGTTCCACCACCTGGTGCGTACGATCCCGGCCAGCGGCAGGGTGATCGCCAACGGCCGTGAGGACAGCCTGAGGCGGGTGATCGAGCGCGGCTGCTGGTCCGAGCTGGAATGGTTCAACGACGCCGCGCAATGGCAGGCCGACGCGGGTATGTCGGAGGCCGAGGCAGTGTTCAGCCTGGGCGGCAAGGAACTGGGCCGGGCGGAGATGCCGCTGGCGGGCAGCCACAACCGCGAGAACGCGCTGGCGGCGATCGCGGCGGCGCGCCACGTCGGCGTCACGCCGGCGCAGGCGATCGCCAGCCTGGCGCGCTTCGGCGGCATCAAGCGCAGGCTGGAGCTGCGCGGCACGGAACGAGGGGTCCGTGTCTATGACGATTTCGCCCACCACCCGACGGCGATCGCGCTGACCGTGGGCGGCCTGCGGCGGCGGGAGCCGCAGGGGCGCATCCTGGCGGTGCTGGAACCGCGCTCGAACACGATGAAGCTGGGCGTGATGAAGGCGCAACTGCCGGCCAGCCTGGCCGAGGCCGACGCGGTGTTCTGCTATGCGGGCGATCTGGGCTGGGATGCGGCGGCGGCGCTGTCGCCGCTGGGCGAGCGGGCGCGGGTGCATGAATCGCTGGATCGCCTGGTGGCGGACGTGGCTGCGGCCGCTCGGCCGGGCGATCACGTGCTGGTGATGAGCAACGGCGGCTTTGGCGGCGTGCACCAGAAACTGCTGGATGCGCTTGCCGCCGCTGCCTGAAGGAACTGTCCGCGGGGTTGCCCGGAGGGCTTACTTGCGTGCGTTGGTCGGATTGTCGAGCCGGCGCGCTTCTTCGTCGCTGACGTACTCGAACACGCGCACCACCTTGCTGACGCCCTTGCTGGTGCGGGCGATCTCGGCGGCGGCGTCGGCTTCGGCGCGGGTGACGATGCCGAGCAGGAAGACGACGTTGGCTTCGGTCACGACCTTGATGTTGTGCGCCGAGAAACGCCCGGCGTCGAGGAAGCGCGCCTTGACGTTGGACGTGATCAGGGTGTCGTTGCCGCGCGCGGTCAGCGTCGAGTTGGGGCCGACTGCCACTTCGTTGATCACGCCGCGGACGTTCTCGACGCCGGCAACGAGGCCGTCGAGCTGGCTGCGCACGGTGTCGTTCGGGGCTTCGCCCGTCAACAGCACGTTGCGGTTGTAGGACGTGACGTTGATATGGACGGTGTCGCCGAAGCGTTCGCGGATGCGGCTGGCGACTTTCCATTCGATGCCCTCGTCCTCGACGTAGGCGCCGCTGGTGCGCCGGTCGGCGACCATCGCGGCGCCGGCGCCGACGCCGGTGGCGACCACCGGGAAGCAGCCTTGCAGCAAGGGCAGGGTGCCCGCAGCGGCGAGGCCGAGCAGGAGACGGCGGCGGGACGGGCTGGGGGTGTCATGCGTAGGGCGCATCAGTCTTCCACTCCAAGTAATAGACAATCGATGCCGTCGCACAGGCAATGCAGGATCAGCAGATGCAGTTCCTGAATGCGCGCCGTGCGCTCGGCGGGGGCGCAAAGGTGGATGTCTTCGGGGCCGAGAAGTTCGGCAGTGGCGCTGCTGTTGGCGCCGGTCAGGGCGATGACCCGCATGTCGCGCTCGTGCGCGGCGCCGATGGCTTCGAGAATGCGGGGCGAATCGCCGTGTGCCGACAGCGTCAGCAGGATGTCGCTCGGCTGGCCGAGGGCGAGGATCTGGCGCGACAGCAAGCCTTCGGGCGAGGGGTCGCCGGCGATGGGGGCCAGCGTCGAGGCGTCGGCGCTGAGCGCGAACGCGGCCAGCGAGGGGCGTTCGAGTTCGAAGCCATTGACCAGTTGGGCAGCGAAGCGCCGTGCGTCGCCGGACGAGCCGCTGCCGCCGCAGATCAGGATCTTGCCGTTGTCGAGCAGGCTGGTGGTGATGGTCTCGATCGCGCCGGCGATCGGCGCGGCCAGCATTTCGAGCGCATCGAGCGTGGTGCGTGTGTTGTCCTGGAACTGGCGTGAGATGCGCGCGATGAGATCCATGTCGCAAGAGTCGTCCGCTGGGCTGGGAAGTCTAGCATGCCGGCTCAGCCGGCATCGAAGGCGCCGCGCAGCCAGGTGATGCGGGCTTCGTCGAGGTCGTCGAGCAGCACGGCGTCGAAGCGGCAGGGGGCGGTCTGGAAGCGGCGGCCCGGATCGTTGAGCCACCAGCGCGCCGCCAGCAGCACGCGGCGCTGCTTGGCGGCGGTGATGCTCTCGCCGGCACCGCCGAATCTGGCGTTGGTACGCAGCCGCACTTCGACGAAGACGACGCTGCCGCGCTCCAGGCAGATCAGGTCCACTTCGCCGCCGCGGCAGCGGACGTTGCGGGCGAGGATGCGCAGGCCCTGCGCTTCGAGATGGCGCGCGGCCAGTTCCTCGGCGAGCCGGCCGCGCACTTGCGCCGGCGTCGCACGGGCGCCGACAATGTCGTCCGTCGCGGCGGGCGCGCGGCTTGTGCGACTGCCCGCCGTCATTCCGGAGTCCTCGCCAGGCGGCGCTCGCGCGCCGCAGCCATCGCCATGAATATCATCATTCCCCGCTCCAGCGTCGCGCTGCCCGAAAGTCCGCTGTCCAGTACGCCGTCATTGTATGTGGTGGCGACGCCGCTCGGGAACATCGGCGACATGGGCCTGCGCGCGATTGCCGTGCTGAAGGCGGTCGACCTCATCGCCGCCGAGGATACCCGCCACAGCCAGCGCCTGCTCGATGCCTTCGGCGTCGATACGCGCATGCTCGCGGTGCATCAGCACAACGAGCAGGAGGCGGCCGGGCGCCTGATCGCGCTGCTCGAGGCCGGGCAGCAGGTGGCATTCATCACCGACGCCGGCACGCCGGCGGTGTCCGATCCCGGCGCGCGGCTGGTGGCGCGGGTGCGCGAGGCGGGCTTTCCGGTGGTGCCGGTGCCCGGGGCCTGCGCGGCGATCGCGGCACTGTCGGTGGCGGGGCTGGCCGAAGGCGGCTTTCGCTTCGTCGGCTTCCTGCCGGCGAAGTCGGCGGCGCGGCAGGCGGTCTTGCAGCCGCTGCGCGACGAGGCTGCGGCGATGGTGTTCTACGAAGCGCCGCATCGCATCGCCGAATGCGTGGCCGACTTCGAGCTGATCTTCGGCGGCGAGCGCGAGCTGCTGATCGCGCGGGAGATGACCAAGCTGCACGAGCAGATCGTGCGCATGCCGCTGGCCGAAACCGAGGCATGGTTCGCCGCCGATCCGAACCGCAGCCGCGGCGAGTTCGTGCTGGTGCTGGCAGGCAAGCCGGCGGGCGCGGAGCTGGACGCCGAAGCCGAGCGGGTGCTGGCGCTGCTGCTCGGCGAACTGCCGCTGAAGCGCGCCGCCCGGCTTGCCGCCGACATCACCGGAGCATCGAGGAACACGCTGTATGCGCGGGCGCTGGCCATGCGCGAAGGGAGCGGAAACGAATAATCGGCGGCGCAGCGTGACGCATGGCCGCAGCATGCGATTCCACCCGCGCCCAAGCCTGATGCGAGAGCCTATAATCGGCGCTCCGGCTTCAAGGATTCGCACAATGCAATCGATCACCCTGGTTCGTCCCGATGACTGGCATCTCCACGTGCGCGACGATGCGGCGCTCGCCGCCGTGGTTCCGCATACGGCCGAGCGCTTCGGCCGGGCGCTGATCATGCCGAACCTGAAGCCGCCGGTGACGACCACCGAGCAGGCCCTGGCCTATCGCGAGCGCATCCTCGCCGCAGCGTCCGGCACGCGCTTCGATCCGCTGATGAGCCTGTACCTGACCGACAACCTGCCGCCCGACGAGATCGACCGCGCCGTCGCGTCCGGCCATGTCGTCGCCGCCAAGCTCTATCCGGCCGGCGCCACGACCAACTCCGACGCCGGCGTGACCGCGGTCGACAAGATCTATCCGGTGCTCGAGCGCATGGAAAAGCGCGGCCTGGTGCTGTGCGTGCATGGCGAGGCGACCGGCGCCGACGTCGATGTGTTCGACCGCGAACGGGTTTTCATCGAGCGCACGCTGTCGCCGCTGGTGCGGCGCTTCCCGGGGCTGAAGATCGTCTTCGAGCACATCACCACCGCCGAGGCGGCGCAGTTCGTGCGTGCGGCGGGCAGCCACGTCGCCGCCACCGTCACCGCGCACCACCTGCTGCTCAATCGCAACGCCATCTTCCAGGGCGGCATCCGTCCGCACCACTACTGCCTGCCGGTGCTCAAGCGCGAATCCCACCGCGAGGCGCTGCTCGCGGCCGTCACTTCGGGCAGCGCGCGCTTCTTCCTCGGCACCGATTCGGCGCCGCATGCGCGCAGCGCCAAGGAAAACGCCTGTGGCTGCGCGGGCTGCTATACCGCCCACGCCGGCATCGAGCTTTATGCCGAAGCGTTCGATGCGGTCGGCGCGCTCGACAAGCTGGAGGCCTTCGCCAGCCTCAACGGCCCGGCCTTCTACGGCCTGCCGGCCAATGCCGACACCATCACGCTGCAGCGCGAGGACTGGGCGGTGCCGGCGTCCTACCCCTATCTCGGCGAAGATCCGCTGGTGCCGCTGCGCGCCGGCGAGACGATCGCGTGGAAACTGCTTGCCTGAGGGAGCATTCATGGTGACGCGTATCGCCCGATTCGGCCGAGCGCTGGCTGTGCTCGGCGTGCTGCCGGTGCTGGCGGCTTGCGAGAACAGCGCGACCGCCTACATGATCGACGGCAAGGATCATGCGCTGATCCTGGTGCGGGAGCAGAAATTCTTCTGGGACGACGAGCTCAAGCAGGCGGTGATCGCCTCGCGCCTGCCCAAGTGCCAGAAGCGCGTGTCCATCCACCCGGGTTCGACCACGCTGGTCGAGATGCGGGTGTATGAGGCGGGCGACCAGTTGTGGGCGCTGCAGCAGGGGCCGCGCTGGTATCTCGCCAGCACCGAAGTGTGCCGGGTGCAGGACTGGGACAACGCCGACGGCAAGCCGCCGGGTCCCTGGGTCGGCAGTTTCGTGCTCAAGGACGGCGCACCGGCTTTCGTTGCCGCGCCGGCCGGCCAGGACTGAAGACCCGGCGTATAATCCGCCGCGGGAAGTTCGCCAGGCAGTCGCTGCGCACCTCGTCGTGCGTGGAGGAAAGTCCGGGCCCCGCAGAGCAGGATGCCGGCTAACGGCCGGGCGCCGTGAGGCGACGGAAAGTGCAACAGAGAACAGACCGCCGATGGCGCATGCCGGGGAGCTTGCTCTTCGACGGCGCACAGGCAAGGGTGAAACGGTGCCATGGCCCGCGCAAGCGGGCTGCGGGCCGATGCGAAAGCGTCGGCGGGTAAGAGCCCACCGCAGGACTGGCAACAGGACTGGCACGGCAAACCCCATCCGGGGCAAGGCCAAATAGGGGAGCATCGGCGTGGCTCGCGTCGCTCCCGGGTAGGCTGCTAGAGCGCCATGGCAACGTGGCGCCCAGAGGAATGACTGCCCGACGCCACCGGCTTGCCGGCGGCGTTCGACAGAACCCGGCTTATCGGCGAACTTCCCTTTCCCTTTTTTCCTTTCGTTCCCCGATTCGGGCAGGCACGGCCACGGCTCGAATACAAGCTCCGCCATTCATGGCGGAGTCGGCGAGGCGAGCGTCCCTGGAACCGAAGGCTCCACAGGCTCGTGGCGAGGAAGCCCTGGCCTGACTCAGATGCCTGGCAGGCAGCGTCGCCGCAGCGCCTGCCTCTTTCTCGCTCGCGGGCGTGTCCGCAGGGCCCGTCCGGCCTTTGCCGCGGACGTTCTTCCCCACTTTCTCCCACTTGTCCCCGGTCCGGGCACGAGTTCACCCGTTTTCGCATGTCGATACATGATCTTCCTTGATTTTTCAGGGTTTATCCGATCTTTGTGGATGCGGCATAAGTCATTGTGTCACAAAGAAATTCCTGATCCGTCAGCTTGACCGGGTAGAGCCTTTCCACTAAAGTGGGGTTAAGTGGAAAAAAGTGGGGAAAAGTGTCGATCAGACGCTGCCCCAATCCAGTCAGGGGGGTCAATGTTCCAGGGAGCCGCTGCGCTCAATCTCGATGCCAAGGGTCGCCTCGCGATCCCTGCCCGGCATCGTGATGCCCTGGCCGTCGAAAACGGCCAGGTGGTGCTGACCGCCCATCCCCATGGCTGCCTGCTCGTCTACCCGGTGCCCGCCTGGGTGCCGATTCGCGACACGGTGCTGGCCGCGCCCGGCCTGGATCCGACTTCCGCCATGCTCAAACGCCTGCTCGTGGGCTTCGCCCAGGAGGAATCCCTCGATGCCGCCGGCCGCGTGCTGGTGGCGCCGTCGCTGCGCCAGTTCGCCAAGCTCGACAAGCAGGTCTGGCTGGTGGGCCAGGGCAGCCACTTCGAACTGTGGTCCGACGAAGGCTGGCAGAAGCAGCAGGAAGCCATGCTGGCGCTGATGAACGCGGGCCTGCCGCCCGGCTTCGAGAGTCTGGCGCTGTGAGTACCGCGATGCCTGCCGCCGAAGCGCCTGCTGTTGTTCACGTCACCGTGCTGCTGAAAGAGGCGGTCGATGCGCTCGACGTCAAGCCGGGCGGGGTGTACGTCGACGGCACTTTCGGCCGTGGCGGACATAGCCGCGCCGTGCTCGAACGTCTCGGGCCGGAGGGGCGGCTGATCGCCTTCGACCGCGATCCGGCGGCGATCGCGGCGGGCCGGGCACTGGGCGATGCGCGGCTGACGCTGGTGCATGAGGCTTTCAGCTCGCTGGACGAAGTGCTGGACGAGCTGGGTGTGGTGCAGGTGGATGGGGTGTTGCTGGATCTCGGGGTGTCTTCACCCCAGCTCGACGAGGCGGCGCGAGGCATGAGCTTTCGCTTCGATGCGCCGCTGGACATGCGTATGGATACCAGCCGCGGGCAGACCGTGGCGGACTGGCTGGCGGAAGCGTCCGTCGGCCGGATGACGGAGGTGATCAGGGATTATGGCGAGGAACGGTTTGCTCATGCGATTGCAAAGGCGATTGCAACTGCTCGGACAGGGGGGGCTGTTGCAACCACTGGACAACTTGCCGCGATCGTGGAAAAAGCGGTCCGTACACGCGAGCCGGGGCAGCACCCGGCGACACGCACCTTCCAGGCTCTACGGATTTTCATCAATCAGGAGCTCGAGGAGCTGACGCGCGTGCTGCCGGCCTGCGTGAACCGTCTCGGTACGGGCGGCCGGCTGGTGGTGATCAGCTTCCATTCCCTCGAAGACCGCATCGTCAAGCGTTTCATGCGTGACGAATCCCGTCCGCCGGTGCTGCCGGCCCGGCTGCCGATCCGTGCCGCCGAGCTGCCGCCGCCCCGCCTGCGCCTGGTCGGCAGGGCGCTGCGGCCGGTTGCCGCGGAAGTGGCGGCCAATCCCCGTTCGCGCAGCGCGGTGATGCGGGTGGCCGAACGCGCCGGGGGCGAAGCATGAAGATGCGCTTCGATGCCGTGCTGGTGGCGCTGACGGTGGCGAGTGCGCTGGGGGTGATCTCCGCCCAGCACCAGGCTCGCAAGCTGTATGCCGAGTTCGAGCGCGAGCAGGCGCGGGCGCACAGTCTCGAAGTGGAATGGGGTCAATTGCAACTTGAACAAAGCACCTGGGCCGCGCATGCCCGGGTGGAAAAGCTCGCGCGGGAAAGGCTGGGCATGCGCCCGCCCGTGCCGGGCCAGGTCCTGGTGGTGGAGCCGTCATCATGAAGAAGAGCCAACGTGCGGTCACCTTCAATCACAACCCCTTGCTCAAGCGCGAGCTGCCGATGTGGCGCCCGCGCTTTCTGCTGCTCGCGCTGCTGGCGGGATCGATGACGCTGGCCGGGCGCGCCCTGTATCTGCAAGGCGTCAATAACGATTTCCTCCAGGCCAAGGGCGAGTCGCGCTACGCGCGCACGATCGAGATTCCGGCCACGCGTGGCCGCATCACCGACCGCCACGGCGACATGCTGGCGGTCAGCACGCCGGTGCGCTCGGTGTGGGCGATGCCAGCCGATGCCAAGCTCGAGCCCGCGCAGGCGCGCGAACTGGCGCGGATGCTGGAAATGGACGTGCGCGAGCTCAACGAGAAGCTCGCCAGCCAGCGTGATTTCGTCTACCTGAAGCGCCAGTTGTCGCCGGAAGCAGCCCAGCGCATCGCCGATCTCGAGCTGCCCGGCATCCACCAGCAGCGCGAGTTCCGCCGCTACTACCCGGGCGGCGAGGTGATGGCGCACATTCTCGGTTTCACCAACGTCGAGGACCGCGGCCAGGAAGGCATCGAACTGGCCTTCGACAAGCAGCTCGCCGGTGAGCCCGGCCTGCGCCGCGTGATCAAGGACCGCCGTGGCCAGATCATCGAAGGCGCCGAGGCCGTCCGCCCACCGCGCGAAGGCGAGGAGGTGGCGCTGTCGATCGACGGCAAGATCCAGTACCTCGCCTGGTCGGCGCTGCGCGACACGATGAAGGAGCACAAGGCCAAGGCGGGCGCGGCGGTGGTCATCGATTCGCGCAGCGGCGAGATCCTCGCGATGGTGAATGCGCCGACCTTCAACCCCAACAACCGCCGCAACCTGACCGGCGAGCAGTTGCGCAACCGGGTGTTCACCGACAGCTTCGAGCCGGGCTCGGTGATGAAGCCCTTCGTCGCCGGGCTCGCGCTCGATCGCGGCAAGGTCAGGCCGACGACGATGATCGACGCGACCGCCGGCCGCATGACCATCGGCACGGCGACGATTTCGGATTCGCATCGCCACGACAAGCCGATGACCGTCGCCGAAGTGATCCAGAAATCCTCCAACATCGGCACGGTCAAGCTTGCCCAGCATTTCACGCCGACCGAGATGTGGCAGCTGTTCGACGACCTGGGCTTCGGCAAGCCGCTCAATCTCGGCTTCCCGGGCGAAAGCGGCGGACGGCTGCGCCCGGCCAAGAGCTGGAAGCCGATCGAGCAGGCGACGATGTCCTACGGCCACGGCATTTCGGTCAGCCTGATCCAGATGGCGCGCGCCTATCTCGCCTTCGCGCGCGATGGCGAACTCGTGCCGCTGTCGCTGACCCGTCTCGAAGGCACGCCCAGCAATGGACGGCGGATCTTCTCGGTCGAGACTGCCCGGGTGATGCGCACGATGCTCGAGTCGGTGACCCAGACCGGCGGTACCGCGACCAAGGCCCAGGTGGCCGGCTACCGTGTCGCCGGCAAGACCGGTACTGCGCTGAAGATCGAGAACGGCCGCTACGTCAAGCGCTACATCGCCTCCTTCGTCGGTTTCGCACCGGTGTCGAACCCACGCCTCGTCGTTGCCGTGATGATCGACGAGCCGGGTGCCGGCAGCTACTACGCTGGCACCGTGGTCGGGCCGCTGTTCTCGCGCATCATGGAAGGCTCGCTGCGCTCGCTGGGCGTGGCGCCGGACGCACCGCTGACGCCGCTGCATCTTGCCCGCCGGCAGAGCGAAGAAGGCGAAGCCGCCACCGGTGCGGTGCGGGAGAGCATGTAAATGGGCAAGGTCGCGTCGATCCTGGCCTGCCTGCGTGCGGCGGGCGTGCAGCCTGCCGGCATCACCGCCGACTCGCGCAAGCTCGGCGTCGGCGAGGTGTTCGCGGCATGGCCGGGTTTTCGTACCGATGGCCGCCGCTACCTGGCTTCGGCGATCGAGGGGGGGGCCGCGGCCGTGCTGTGGGAAAGCGTCGATGGTTTCAACCCGGGGCACTTGCCGGTGCCGTCGCTGCCGGTCGAAGGTCTGCGCGAGCTTGCCGGACATCTCGCCCACGAGATCTACGGCCATCCGTCCGAGCAGCTCTGGCTGGCGGGAGTGACCGGGACCAACGGCAAGACCACGGTGAGCCAGATGCTCGCTGCCGCGCTGCAGGGCCTGGGAACGCGCTGCGGCATCGTCGGCACCCTCGGCAACGGCTTTCCGGGGGAATTGGAGAGCGCGCTCAACACCACGCCCGACGCGCTGGAACTGCATCGGCTGCTGGCCGGCTTCGTTGCGGCCGGCGCGGGCGCGGCAGTGATGGAAGTGTCGTCGATCGGCCTCGACCAGGGCAGGGTGAACGGCGCCTGCTTCGACGCGGTGATCTTCACCAACCTGAGCCGCGACCACCTCGATTACCACGGTTCGATGGAAGTCTATGGCGACGCGAAGGCCCGCCTGTTCGCGCTCGGCAGCAGCGCGACCGCGATCATCAACATCGACGATCCGTTCGGGCTGATGCTGGCGCGGCGCCTGGCCGGCGAAGGCCGCGAGGTGATCGCCTGCACGCTGTACCAGGCCAATGTCGATGCCGTACCCGGTGCGCGCGTGCTGTTCGCCGACCGGCTGCAGTCGTCCGCCACCGGCTTCCGCTTCGCGCTGCAGTGGGACGGGCGCACTGCGGACGTCCAGGTGCGCGTGGTCGGGCATTTCAACGTCTCCAACCTGTTGCTGGTCGCCGCGGCCCTGCTCGTCCACGGTCTTCCGTTCGACGAACTGGCTCCCCATCTGGCGCGCCTGCAGCCGCCGGAAGGACGCATGCAACTGGTGGGCGGCGTCTGCGAACCGCTGATCGTGATCGACTATGCGCATACCCCGGATGCGCTCGCCCAGGTGCTCGAATCCCTGCGGCCGACGGTGAGGTCGCGCCAGGGCAGGCTGGTCTGCGTGTTCGGCTGCGGCGGTGACCGCGACCCCGGCAAGCGGCCGCTGATGGGCGAGGTGGCACGCCAGTTGGCCGATCGCGTCATCGTCACCAGCGACAATCCGCGCACCGAGGACCCGCAGAAGATCCTCGAAGCGGTTGCGGCCGGGGCAGGGCCGGCGGCCGAGCACATCGTCGATCGTGCCCGGGCGATCGGCTTCGCCGTTGCCGAGGCGGCAGCGGACGACGTCGTGGTGATCGCCGGCAAGGGCCACGAGCCTTACCAGGAAATCCACGGCCGGCGCCTGCCGTTCTCCGATCTCGAACAGGCCGATCTCGCCCTGCGCGCCTGGCATGCCCGAGGTGCGCAGCGATGATGAGCCTGCAGGACGCGGCCCGCGCACTCGCCGCACACGGCGCGCACGCCACCGCTACGGTGCGCTTCGGCAGCGTCGGCTCCGACAGCCGGGCGCTGGTGCCGGGCCAGCTGTTCGTCGCCCTGCGCGGCGAGCGTTTCGACGGCCATGCTTTCGTCGGCACCGCGGCCGAGGCCGGCGCCGCGGCGGCGCTGGTGGATGCGCGCTGGTTCGCCGAAAACCCCGCACCGGTGCTGCCGGTGGTGGTGGTCGACGACACCCGGCGCGCGCTCGGCACGCTGGCCGCGGCCTGGCGCGCGCGCTTCGCGCTGCCGCTGGTCGGCATCACCGGCAGCAACGGCAAGACCACGGTCAAGGAAATGTGCGCCGCCATCCTGCGCGCCCAGGCCCGCCGCGAAGGCTTCGGCGACGAGTCGGTGCTGGCGACGCAGGGCAATCTGAACAACGACATCGGCCTGCCGCTGAGCCTGCTCGGCCTGCGCGATTTCCACCGCGCCGCGGTGATCGAGATGGGCATGAACCAGCCAGGCGAGATCGCCTATCTCACCGGCCTGGCGCAGCCGACGGTGGCGATCGTCAATAACGCCCAGCGGGCGCACCTGCAGGGCATGGGCACGCTGGACGAAGTCGCGCAGGAGAAGGGCGCGATCTACGGCGGGCTCGGCGCAGCCGGCGCTGCCGTGATCAATGCCGACGATCCGCATGCGGACGGCTGGCGCCGTCTCAACGACGGGCGCCGGATTGTGACATTCGGTATCGACCGCGCTGCCGACGTGCGCGGACAAGCTAGCCTTCGCGGCCTCGGCTCGCGGGTGGAACTCGACACGCCGCAGGGCCGCATCGAATTCGCGCTGCAGGTGCCCGGCCTGCACAACGTGCGCAACGCCGTCGGCGCCGCCGCGGCCTGCCTGGCGGCGGGGGCGACGCTCGAAGCGGTGGCCGAAGGTCTGGCTGCCTTCGCCGGCAGCCGCGGCCGCCTGCAGCGGCGCGAGGGCGTGAACGGCGCGGTGATCCTGGACGATTCCTACAACGCCAATCCCGACTCCGTGCGTGCCGGGATCGACGTGCTGGCGGCGATGCCGGGCCATACCTGGCTGGTGCTGGGCGACATGGGCGAAGTGGGTGAAACCAGCGCCCAGGTGCACGACGAGATCGGCGGCTACGCCAAGAGCAAGGGCATCGACGGCCTGTTCGCACTGGGCGACATGACGGCGGTGGCGGTGCGCAATTTCGGCGAGGGCGGGCGTCACTTCAACTCGCCCGAGGCGCTGGCCCGGGCGCTGTCGGCGCGGCTCGATGCGGACTCGGTGGTGTTGGTGAAAGGCTCGCGCTTCATGCGCATGGAAAGAGTGGCGGATGCGCTTGCGGCAGTGCACAATTCCGCCCCTTCGAACGGAACCGGCTCCTGACATGCTGTTGGAAATCGCACTCTGGCTCAGCCAGGACATTCGTGGCTTCAACGTCTTCGGCTACATCACGCTGAGGACGGTGCTGGCCGCGCTGACCGCGCTGGCGATCTCGCTGATCGCCGGCCCCGGCGTCATCCGCTGGCTGGCGGCCAAGAAGATCGGCCAGGCGGTGCGCGACGACGGTCCCAAGTCGCACCTGACCAAGGCCGGCACGCCGACCATGGGCGGCGCGCTGATCCTGATCTCGATCGGCATCACCGTGCTGCTGTGGGGCGACCTGAAGAACGACTACGTGTGGGTGACGCTGTTCGTCACCCTCGGCTTCGGCGCCGTCGGCTGGGTGGATGACTGGCGCAAGGTCGTGCACCGTGACCCGAAGGGGCTGGCGAGCCGCTGGAAGTATTTGTGGACTTCGGCGATCGCGCTGGCGGCGGCGATCTACCTCGGCCTCAGCGCCGACACGCCGGCGCAGACCGAACTGATCGTGCCCTTCTTCAAGGCCGTGGCTTATCCGCTGGGCATCTTCGGCTTCATCGCGCTGACCTATTTCGTCATCAACGGCACCAGCCACGCGGTCAACCTGACCGACGGTCTCGACGGCCTGGCGATCATGCCGACGGTGATGGTGGCCGGCGCGCTCGCCATCTTCGCCTACGTCGCCGGCCACGCCGGCTTCTCGAACTACCTCGGCGTGCCCTACATCGCCGGCGCCGGCGAGCTGGCGGTGTTCTGCGGCGCGATCTGCGGCGCCGGGCTCGGCTTCCTGTGGTTCAACGCCTACCCGGCGGAAGTCTTCATGGGCGACGTCGGCGCGCTGGCGCTGGGCGCGGCGCTGGGCACCATCGCCGTCATCGTGCGCCAGGAAATCGTGCTCTTCATCATGGGCGGGCTGTTCGTCGCCGAGACCCTGTCGGTGATGGTGCAGGTGCTGTACTTCAAGGCCAGCGGCGGCAAGCGCATCTTCCGCATGGCGCCGCTGCACCACCACTACGAGCTGGGCGGCTGGAAGGAAACGCAAGTGGTGGTCCGCTTCTGGATCATCACCATCATGCTGGTGCTGTTCGGATTGTCGACGCTGAAACTGAGATGAGCGAGCTGACGGGCAAACACGTTCTGGTGCTCGGGCTCGGCGAATCGGGCCTGGCGATGGCGCGCTGGTGCGCACTGCGCGGCGCGCGCCTGCGCGTCGCCGACAGCCGTGCCGTGCCGCCCGGCCTGGACGCGCTGCACGAGGACGCGCCGCTGGCCGAAATCGTCAGCGGCAGCTTCGGCGCCGAAGTGCTCGATGGCATCGATCTCGTCGCCCTCAGCCCCGGGCTGGATCCGCGCACCGGCGTCGCCGCCGAAGCCTATCGCCGCGGCCTGCCCGTCACCGGCGAGATGAGCCTGTTGGCGCAGGCGTTGGCCGAACTCGGCGTGCGCGAGCGCAGCCGCATCCTCGCCATCACCGGCACCAACGGCAAGACCACCACCACCGCGCTGACCGCCGCGCTGGCGCAGTCGGTCGGCGTCGACGCGGTCGCCGCCGGCAACATCAGCCCGGCTGCGCTCGACGTGCTGATGGAGCGCCTCGAGCTGGGCATCGAGCTGCCCGCCTGCTGGGTGCTGGAACTGTCCAGCTTCCAGCTCGAGACCCTCGACGGCTTGGATGCCGAGGCGGCGACGGTGCTGAACGTCAGCGACGACCACCTCGACCGCTATGCCGACGTCGAGGCCTATGCCGCGACCAAGGCCGCGGTCTTCCGGGGACAGGGCGTGCAGGTGCTGAACCGCCAGGATGCGCGCGTCGCGGCGATGGTCCTGCCGGGCCGCCGGGTGATCCGCTTCGGCGTCGACATGCCCGGCGCCGAGACGGATTACGGCATCGCCTGCCACGACGGCGCCGACTGGCTGGTGCGCGGCGGCCAGCCGCTGCTGGCGGTGGCCGAACTGCCGCTGGCCGGGCGCCACAACGCCGCCAACGCGCTGGCCGCGCTGGCGCTGTGCGAAGCCGGGCTGGGCATGGCACCCGTGCAACTGATTGCCGGCCTGCGCGCCTTCTGCGGCCTGCCGCACCGCGTCGAACTTGTCGCCGAGCGCGCCGACGGCGTGCGCTTCTACGACGACTCCAAAGGCACCAACGTCGGTGCGACGGTCGCCGCGCTGGACGGCTTCGACCGTCCGGTGGTGCTGATCGCCGGTGGCGACGGCAAGGGCCAGGATTTCTCGCCGCTCGCACCCGCGGTCGCCGGCAGGGCGCGAGCGGTGCTGCTGATCGGCCGCGATGCGGCGCGCATCGAAGCTGCGCTGGCCGGCGCCGGCGTACCGCTGGAGCATGCGGCCGATCTGGATGCCGCGGTCGGCCGCGCCGCCGAACTGGCGCAGCAAGGGGATGCGGTGCTGCTGTCTCCCGCCTGCGCCAGCTTCGACATGTTCCGCGGTTATGCCCATCGCGCCGAAGTGTTCATTGCCGCGGTGCGGCGCCTGCCGGAGGTCGATGCGCGATGAAGCTCGGTTCCAGCCTGACGAACATGTTCGCCACCGTCTCGGGCAAGTCCGCAGCACCGAGGGCGGGCGATCGCTTCGCGCGCGGCGGCAGCTTCATGCGCGAACTCGATCCGCTGCTGATCTGGTCGGCCGTCGGCCTGCTGCTGCTCGGACTGGTGATGGTGTATTCGGCTTCGATCGCGATCGCCGAAGGCAGCCGTTTCACCAACTACCAGCCTTATTACTTCGTCGCGCGCCACGCGGTGTTCATGGCCATCGGCGTCGGCTGCGGGCTGCTCGCCTTCCAGCTGCCGATGGCGCGCTGGCAGCAACTGGCGATGCCCTTGTTCGTCGCCGGCGTGGTGCTGCTGATCGTGGTGCTGATTCCGGGCGTGGGGCGCGAAGTCAATGGCGCGCAGCGCTGGCTGTCGCTCGGGCCGGTCAACCTGCAGCCGTCGGAGCTGATGAAGATCTTCGCCGCGCTGTATGCCGCCGACTACACGGTGCGCAAGCTCGACGCCATGAGCAGCTTCAAGCGCGGCTTCCTGCCGATGATGGCGGTGATCCTGTTCGTCGGCTTCCTGCTGCTGCGCGAGCCGGACTTCGGCGCCTTCGTCGTCATCACCACGATCGCCTTCGGCGTGCTCTTCCTCGGCGGCGTCAATGGCCGGGTGTTCGCGCTGCTGGCGATCGCCGCGGTGATCGGTTTCGTCACCCTGATCCTGATTTCGCCCTACCGCCTGGAACGCGTGCTCGGCTTCATGGACCCGTGGAAGGATGCCTTCGGCAAGGGCTACCAGCTGTCGCATGCGCTGATCGCCTTCGGCCGCGGCGAATGGTTCGGCGTCGGCCTGGGCGCGAGCGTGGAGAAGCTGTTCTACCTGCCCGAGGCGCATACCGATTTCCTGCTCGCGGTCATCGCCGAGGAACTCGGCTTCGTCGGCATCATCGCGGTCATCGCCATGTTCGCGCTGCTGGTGCAGCGCGCCTTCGTGATCGGCCGCGAGGCGATCCGGCTCGAACGCTACTTCGCCGGCCTGGTGGCCCAGGGCATCGGCCTGTGGATCGGCGTGCAGTCCTTCATCAACATGGGCGTCAACATGGGCCTGCTGCCGACCAAGGGCCTGACCCTGCCGCTGATGAGCTTCGGCGGCTCGAGCATCGTCGCCAACTGCATCGCGCTGGCGATCCTGCTGCGCTGCGACTGGGAAGTGCGGCAACTGAAGCGCGGGGTCCAGCCATGAAGACGCTGATGGTCATGGCCGGCGGCACCGGCGGCCACATCTTCCCCGGCATCGCGGTGGCCGAAGCCCTGCGCGCGCACGGCTGGCGCATCGTCTGGATGGGCAACCCGGACGGCATGGAAGCCCGCATCGTGCCGGCGCGCGGCTACGACACCGCCTGGGTGCGCTTCGGCGCGCTGCGCGGCAAGGGCCTGGTGCGCAAGCTGATGCTGCCGCTGAACCTGCTGTCGGGCTTCTGGCAGGCGCTGCGCGCGCTGCGCCGCAGCCGGCCCGACGTGGTGCTGGGCATGGGCGGCTACATCACCTTCCCGGGCGGCATGATGGCGGCGCTGCTCGGCCGTCCGCTGGTGCTGCACGAGCAGAACTCGGTGGCGGGGCTGGCCAACCGCGTGCTCGCCGGCGTCGCCGAGCGGGTGCTGACGGGCTTCCCCGAGGTGCTGAAGAAAGGCCGCTGGGTCGGCAATCCGGTGCGTGCGGAGATCGCCGCCGTGGCGCCGCCGGGCGAGCGCTTCGCCGGCCGCGAAGGTCCGCTGAAGCTGCTCGTCGTCGGCGGCAGCCTCGGCGCGGCGGCGCTCAACGACGCGGTGCCGGCGGCGCTCGCCCGCCTGCCGGCCGACGGCCGGCCGCAGGTGCTGCACCAGGCGGGCGAGAAGCAGATCGAGGCCTTGCGCACCGCCTATGCGCGCGCGCAGGTGGAGGGCGAGCTGCGTCCCTTCATCGATGACATGGCGAGCGCCTACGCGCAGGCCGATCTGGTGATCTGCCGCGCCGGCGCGCTGACGGTGTCCGAACTCGCCGCGGTGGGAGCGGCCAGCCTGCTGGTGCCTTTCCCGCACGCGGTGGACGACCACCAGACCGGCAACGCCCGCTTCCTCGCCGATCGTGGCGCGGCCTATCTGCTGCCGCAAACCGAACTCAACGCCGAACGGCTGGCCGGCATCCTCGCCAGCATCGACCGCCCGCGCCTGCTGCAGATGGCGGAGAACGCCCGTGCCCTGGCCCGCCCGCAGGCGGCTGCCGAAGTGGCGCGTGTCTGCGAGGAGCTGGCCGGCGGAGACAAAACATGAAGCACAAGCTCAGGAATATCCATTTCGCCGGAGTGTCGGCTCGCGACGCCAAGGCCTTGTTCGGGGCGCCGCTCGATCGCCATGAGGGTAATGGCCGTGAAGCATAAGGTCAGGAACATCCACTTCGTCGGCATCGGCGGCTCCGGCATGAGCGGCATCGCTGAAGTGCTGGTGAACCAGGGCTATGCGGTGAGCGGCTCCGATCTCGGCGACAACGCCGCGACGCGCCGGCTGCAGAAGATGGGCGCCCGCGTCATGCGCGGCCATTCGGCCGACAACGTCGCCGGCGCCGACGTGCTAGTGGCTTCCACCGCGGTCAAGGCGGACAACCCGGAAGTGGTGGCGGCGCGCGAGCGCAATATCCCGATCGTGCCGCGCGCGCTGATGCTGGCCGAACTGATGCGCTTCAAGCAGGGCATCGCCATCGCCGGCACCCACGGCAAGACCACCACCACCTCGCTAGTGGCGAGCATCCTCGCCGAAGGCGGCATCGACCCGACTTTCGTCATCGGCGGCCGGCTCAACGCCGCCGGCGCCAACGCGCGCCTCGGCAAGGGCGAATACCTGGTGGCCGAGGCCGACGAGTCCGATGCCTCCTTCCTGCTGCTGAGCCCGATGGTCGCGGTCGTCACCAATATCGACGCCGACCACATGGACACCTACGGCCACGATTTCGGCCGGGTCAAGCAGGCTTTCGTCGATTTCCTGCAGCGGCTGCCGTTCTACGGCGTCGCCGTGCTGTGCGAGGACGACGCCAACGTGCGCGAGATCATGCCTCAGGTGTCGAAGCAGATCGTGCGCTACGGCCTGTCGCCGAGCGCCAACATCCGCGCCGAGAACGTGCGTGCCGACGGCGGCCGGATGCTGTTCGACTGCGTACGGGTCAATGGCACGACCACGCGCTTGCCGATCGAGCTCAACCTGCCCGGCATGCACAACGTGCTCAATGCGCTGGCGGCGATCGCGGTGGCGACCGAAGTGCAGGTGCCGGACGAGGCCATCGTCAAGGCGCTGGCGGATTTCAGCGGCGTCGGCCGCCGCTTCCAGCGCTACGGTGAAGTGCAGTTGGTCGATCTGGACGGCGACGAGGCCGGCAGCTTCACGCTGGTGGACGACTACGGCCATCACCCGGTGGAAATGGCGGCGACGATCGCCGCGGCACGCGGCGCTTTTCCGGACCGGCGCCTGGTGCTGGCCTTCCAGCCCCATCGCTACACCCGCACGCGCGACTGCTTCGAGGACTTCGTCAAGGTGCTGTCCTCGGTCGACGGCCTGCTGCTGGCCGAAGTCTATGCCGCCGGCGAGGCGCCGATCGTCGCCGCCGACGGGCGCTCGCTGGCGCGTGCGATACGCGTCGCCGGCAGTGTCGAGCCGGTGTTCGTCGAGGACATCGCCGACATGCCGAAGATGATTCTGTCCACCGCGCGCGACGGCGACGTGGTGATCACCATGGGCGCGGGCAGCATCGGCGCAGTGCCGGGCAAGCTCGCATCGATCGAGGACGTGACGTGAAGGCGCGGTTCGGCAAGGTGGCGGTGTTGTTCGGCGGAACGTCGGCCGAGCGCGAGGTGTCGTTGATGTCCGGCCGGGCGGTGCTGGCCGCGCTGCAGGGCGCCGGCGTGGATGCGCATGCCTTCGATCCGGCCGAACGCGACCTGCACGCGCTGAAGGACGAAGGCTTCGAGCGCGCCTTCATCGCCCTGCACGGCCGCGGCGGCGAGGACGGCACGGTACAGGGTGCGCTGGAGCTGATGGGCATTCCCTACACCGGCAGCGGCGTGATGGCTTCGGCGCTGTCGATGGACAAGTGGCGCACCAAGATGGTGTGGCTGGCCTGCGGCCTGCCGACGCCGCGCTACGCGATTCTGGATGCCGGCACCGACTGGGATGCGGTGGTGGCCGAGCTCGGCCTGCCGATCTACGTCAAGCCGGTGCATGAAGGCTCGAGCATGGGCGCGACCAAGGTCGTCGTCGCGGAGCAGTTGCAGGCGGCCTGGGAGCTGGCGGCGCGCTACGACAGCCTGGTGATCGCCGAGGAATTCATCGAGGGCCAGGAGTTGACCGCGCCCTTCCTCGAAGACCAGGCACTGCCGCTGGTGCGCATCGTCGCGCCGAACGGCAACTACGATTACCAGCACAAGTATTTCACCGACGACACCCGCTACGACTGCCCCTGCGGCCTGCCGGCCGGGCAGGAGGCCGAACTGCGGGCACTGGTGATGAAGTCCGCGCGCGTGCTCGGCTGCCGCGGCTGGGGCCGCGGCGACCTGATCCTGACCGCCGAAGGCAAGCCCTACCTGCTGGAAATGAACACTTCGCCCGGCATGACCAGCCATTCGCTGGTGCCGATGTCGGCGCGCGTGGCCGGGCTGGAGTTCGACGCCCTGTGCCTGAAGATTCTCGAAGGAGCCCGTCTTGGCTGAAGTCGGTGCCCGGCCCGCGGCCGTTCGTCCTGCCGCCATCCGTTCCGCCCGACCGGCGGCGCGGGCGGCCGCGGCGCGCGACGGCAAGGGGCTGTGGCACAGGCCGGCGCTGCTGAACCTGATCTCCGACCTGCTGACCCTGCTGGGGGCGGTCGGCCTGGGCTGGGCGCTGGTGATCTGGTTCGTGTCGCGGCCGCTGTTCCCGATCGGCGAGGTCGTGGTGCTGACGCCGCCGACGCAGGTCACCGAGGAGCAACTCGAGTACGCCGCGCGCACCGCGATCGACGGCAACTTCTTCACCGTCGATCTGGAGGCGGTGAAAGCGACGTTCGAGAAGCTGCCCTGGGTGCGCAAGGCCGAAGTGCGCCGGCGCTGGCCCGATGCGCTCGAACTGCGCATCGAGGAGCATCAGGCGGTGGCCTACTGGACGGTGTCCGACAGCGGCGACGCGCGGCTGGTGAATGTACAGGGCGAAGTCTTCGTTGCCGCCAGCGACGCCGACATGCCGCATTTCGACGGCCCACAGGGCACGTCGGGCTGGCTGCTGGCACGTTACGGCGAATTTTCCGAACTGCTACAGCCGATGGGCGTGCAACTGGTCGGACTGGTGCTGTCGGCGCGTCAAGCATGGCAGCTCAAGCTCGACAACGGCCTAGTGATCATGCTCGGCCGCGAGCAGGAAAGGTCTCTACTCGCCGACCGGCTCAAGCGCTTCATCGCGGTGTGGCCGCGGGTGCGCGAGCAGGTCGACATCGACATCAAGGTAGCGGATCTGCGCTACCCGAGCGGATTTGCGCTGACGCCGGCCGACGGTACGGTGCTGCTGCAGGCCGCGCCGCAAAGTGGCAGAAAGGGCAGGTAATGAGCAAGGAATACAAGGAACTGATCGTCGGACTCGACATCGGCACGACCAAGGTGACCTGCATGGTCGCCGAGGTGCGGCCCGACGGCCGGCTCAACGTCGTCGGCCTGGGCACCCAGCCCACCAACGGCCTCAAGCGCGGCGTGGTGGTCAATATCGAAGCCACGGTGGATGCGATCTCGCGCGTGCTGCAGGAGGTCGAGCTGATGGCCGAATGCAAGATCCACGACGTCTATACCGGCATCGCCGGCAGCCACATCAAGAGCTTCAACTCCAGCGGCACGGTGGCGATCAAGGAGAAGGAAGTCACGCCGACCGACGTCGATCGGGTGATCGAGGTCGCGCGGGCGATGCCGATTCCGGCCGAGCAGCAGATCCTGCACATCCTGACCCAGGAATTCATTATCGACGGCCAGGGCGGCGTGCGCGAGCCGATCGGTATGAGCGGCGTGCGCCTGGAAGTGAAGGTGCATATCGTCACCGGCGCGGTGTCGGCGGCGCAGAACGTGATCAAGTGCGTGCGCCGCTGCGGCCTGGAAGTCATGGACCTGAGCCTGCAGCCGCTCGCCTCCAGCTATGCGGTGCTGACCGAGGACGAGAAGGAGCTGGGGGTGTGCATGGTGGATATCGGCGGCGGCACGACCGACATCGCGGTGTTCACCCAGGGCGCGATCCGGCACACCGCGGTGATTCCGGTGGCGGGCGACCAGATCACCAACGACATCGCCATGGCGCTGCGCACGCCGACCGCCGAGGCCGAGGAGATCAAGATTCGCCACGGCGTGGCGATGCACCAGATGGCCGACCCGGAAGAGATGATCGAAGTGCCCGGGGTGGGCGACCGGCCGCCGCGCAAATTGTCGCGCCAGGCGCTGGCCGACGTCATCGAGCCGCGCGTGTCCGAGCTGTTCGAACTGGTCCAGGCCGAGCTGCGCCGCAGCGGCTACGAGGAACTGCTGTCGTCCGGCATCGTTCTGACCGGCGGTTCGGCGGTGATGCGCGGCATGGCCGAGCTGGGCGAGGACGTGTTCCACATGCCGGTGCGCGTGGGCGCGCCGCAGTACGACGGCGGCCTGGCGGACGTGGTCTGCCAGCCGCGCTACTCCACCGCGATGGGTCTGGTCATGGAAGGCGCGGCGCAGCGCCGGCGGGGTTTCCAGGCACGCGACACGCGCAGCGTGAAACAGTTTTTCGGCCGCATGAAGTCGTGGTTCGAACGCAATTTCTGAACGGATGCGAAAAGTCCAGGAATTTTGTCATGGTGTCATTTTGTATTAAGGCCGATTTGGCAGCCCGTATTTAGTATTACACTTTCCGGAATTTACTAGATGCAGGCGGATCGGTATTCGTTGTTGAGCAGGGCCGTTAATCCAGGAGGCGAGGCAAATGTTTGAAATCGTTGAGAAGGAACCGTCCGGTACGGTCATCAAGGTGATCGGTGTCGGTGGCGCGGGTGGCAATGCCGTCGACCACATGATCCGTGAAGGGGTGAAGGGGGTGCATTTCATCACCGCCAACACCGACGCGCAGGCGCTGAACCGCTGCCTGGCGTCGCACAAGGTCCAGCTCGGCGGCACCGGCCTCGGCGCCGGCTCCAAGCCGGAAGCCGGACGTGCTGCGGCGCAGGAGTCGCGCGAGGAGATCGCCGCCGCGCTGGAAGGCGCGCACATGGTGTTCATCACCGGCGGCATGGGCGGCGGCACCGGCACCGGCGCTGCTCCGGTGGTGGCCGAGATTGCCAAGGAGATGGGCATCCTGACCGTCGCCGTGGTGACCAAGCCCTTCGACTTCGAGAACCGCATCCGCGTCGCCGAAAGCGGCGTCGAGGAGCTGACCCGCCACGTCGATTCGCTGATCGTCGTGCTCAACGACAAGCTGCTCGACGTCTATGGCGACGATGCCGGCTTCGAGGAGTGCTTCCGTTCGGCCGACAACGTGCTGCGCTCGGCGGTCGGCGGAATTGCCGAGATCATCAACGTGCCCGGCCTGGTCAACGTCGACTTCCAGGACGTGCGCACCGCGATGGCCGAAATGGGCCGCGCGATGATGGGTTCGGCCGAAGCCGCCGGCATGGACCGCGCCCGCATCGCCGCCGAACAGGCCGCGGTGTCGCCGCTGCTCGAAGGTACCGAGCTGTCGGGCGCGCGCTGCGTGCTGATCAACATTACCGCCAGCAAGTCGCTGAAGATGTCCGAAGTGCGTGACGCGGTGAAGACCGTGCAGGCCTTCGCCGCGCCGGAAGCCTTCGTCAAGTACGGCACGGTGTTCGAAGAGAGCATGGAAGACCGCATCCGCATCACTGTCGTCGCCACCGGCCTCGGCGCGCCGCGTTCGGCCCGCCAGCCGATCATGGAAGTGGTGAAGGGCACCGGTACCTACGGTCCGGCGATGGGCGGCAGCGGCGCGGTCGACATGAACAGCCTCGACGTGCCGGCGGTGATGCGCACCGGCCGCCGCACCACGGTCGAAGCGATGAGCACCAGCGGCGTCGGCACCTACGACATCCCGGCTTTCCTGCGCCGCCAGGCCGACTGAGCGCCGTCTGCGCCGGTGCCGGGCGCTGCTCTGCAGCGTCCGGCGTCCGACGGGCATCTGCCGCGAACCGCCGCCTCCGGTTCGCGGCAGATGCCCGTTTCGTCTTGGGGCGGCAGGTGGTCGCATGCCTGTTCCCCGTTTCCACAGCCCATCCCGCGAACGGGGAGAGGCGCTGAACGGCGGCAGGTATGTCCGTGCAACAGCTTTGCTGCATTGCACCCATAGTCCGTACCGTCGGCGGGTGCGTGCTAAACTGCTGGCCGATATAAGGAATTTAACAATGATCAGGCAGCGCACCCTCAAATCCATCGTCAAGGCCACCGGCGTCGGTCTGCACGGCGGGCGCAAGGTGACGCTGGTGCTGCGTCCGGCGGCACCGGACACCGGCATCGTCTTCCACCGCGTCGATCTCGATCCGCCGCTGACCCTGCCGGCCGATCCCTACGCCGTCTGCGACACGCGGATGTGCTCGGGGCTGGAGAAGAACGGCGAGAAGGTCGGCACCGTCGAGCATCTGATGTCGGCGCTGGCCGGCCTCGGCATCGACAACCTGCACGTCGACGTCGATGCGCCCGAGATCCCCATCCTCGACGGCAGCTCCGCGCCCTTCGTGTTCCTGCTGCAGTCGGCGGGCATCGAGGAGCAGAAGGCGCCGAAGAAGTTCCTGCGCGTGAAGAAGCCGGTCGAATACCGCGAAGGCGACAAGTGGGTGCGCCTCGATCCCTACGACGGCTTCAGCCTCGAATTCTCCATCGTCTTCGACCATCCCGCGATCGACCGCACGGCGACGTCGGTCAAGGTCGATTTCGCCACCCACTCCTACATCCGCGACGTCGCCCGCGCGCGCACCTTCGGCTTCATGCAGGACGTCGAGTTCATGCAGTCCAACGGCCTCGCGCTCGGCGGCAGCCTCGACAACGCGATCGTGATGGACGAGTACCGCGTGCTCAACGCCGAGGGCCTGCGCTACGCCGACGAGTTCGTCAAGCACAAGGTGCTCGATGCCATCGGCGACCTCTACCTGTGCGGCCATCCGCTGCTGGCCTCCTATGCGGCACACAAGGCCGGCCACGCGCTGAACAACCAGATCCTGCGCGTGCTGCTCGAAGACCGCGAAGCCTGGGAAATCGTCAGCTTCGAGCAGCCCAAGGCCACGCCGCCGGCCGTCGTCCACCAGTTCGGCGACGTCCTGCCGGCCCAGGCCTGATGCCGGCCACGATCACGGAGCAGCGCCGATGCTAATCATGCGTCTGCTGCTGTTGCTGGCGGTGCTCGGCATCGGCGGCTCGGTGATCCTGTGGCTGCTCACCGGCAATCCGCGCTACAAGCTGTGGGCGTGGAAGGCTTTCCGCATCGTCGTCGTGTTGCTGCTGGCCGTGCTGGCCTTGTTCGCCATCGAGCGTGTGCTGGTGCCGATGATCTGAACGGCCCTGGCGGCCTTGGGCCGCCACTTTCCCTGCCGCTACTCGCGCCCGCGCCTGACCAGGCGCTCGAGAGATTCGCGCAAGGGTGAATCCGGCGGCAGCGAGGCGGCGAATTCCGACAGACTGGCCTTGGCGTCGGCCGATATGTGACGCTCCGTCGCCGGCGGACGCCAGGCCCGCTGCTCCGGCGTCCCGACCTTGACCCTGATCGTACCCAGCGCGTGGCCGGCACGCAGGAAGTGCTCCTGCAGGCTGGGCAGCATCTGCTTGAGCCGCACTGCGGTGGCGCCGTTGCGCGTGGTGATGACCAGCACGTCGTCCTTCAGGTTGGCGACGTGGCACTGCTCGGCTAGTTGCAGGGGCAGCACGGCTTCCAGCGTGCCCTGCAGCCGCCGCAGGCGGGCGGCGTGGTCCTGCAGGCGGGCGAGGGATTCGACGCTGCCGAGAAAACGATGGAGGGGGCGGCTCATGGGGCGTGGGAAAGAGGAATGCGGGAGGTCGTGCCGTGGTGCGCAGTGGGGCACCCTGTACGGCATGATAAACTCGCGCCTTTGCCGAATCGACGTCCACCTCCAACATGATCTCCGGCCTGCTCAAGAAAATCTTCGGTAGTCGCAACGACCGCCTCGTCCGCCAGTATTCCCAGACCGTGCGCAAGATCAATGCGCTCGAGCCGACGATCTCCGCACTGTCCGACGAGGAACTGCGCGGCAAGACCGCCGAGTTCAAGCAACGCGTGGCGAACGGCGAGGCGCTCGACATGCTGCTGCCCGAGGCTTTCGCGGTAGTGCGGGAGGCCGGCAAGCGCGTGCATGGCATGCGCCACTTCGACGTCCAGCTCGTCGGCGGCATGGTGCTGCACAACGGCAAGATCGCCGAAATGCGCACCGGCGAGGGCAAGACCCTGGTCGCCACGCTGCCCGCCTACCTGAACGCGCTGTCCGGCAAGGGCGTGCATGTGATCACGGTGAACGACTACCTCGCCAGCCGCGACGCCGAGTGGATGGGACGGATCTACGGCTTCCTCGGCCTCTCCACCGGCTGCAACCTGTCGCGCATGTCGCACGACCAGAAGCAGGCGGCCTACGCGGCCGACATCACCTATGGCACCAACAACGAGTTCGGTTTCGACTACCTGCGCGACAACATGGTCTATGCGGCCAGCGAGCGGGTGCAGCGCGCCTTGAATTTCGCCATCGTCGACGAGGTGGACTCCATCCTGATCGACGAAGCGCGCACGCCGCTGATCATCTCCGGCCAGGCCGAGGACCACACTGAGCTCTACCTGAAGATGAACCAGGTCGCGCCGCTGCTGAAAAGGCAGGAAGGCGAAGGCGACAACATCACCGAGCCGGGCGACTACACGGTCGACCTGAAGTCGCACCAGGTGCTGCTGACCGAGGACGGCCACGAGAACGCCGAGCAGATCCTGATGCGCATGGGCCTGCTGGCCGAAGGCACCAGCCTCTACGATCCGGGCAACATCCTGCTGGTGCATCACCTGTACGCGTCGCTGCGCGCGCATGCGCTGTACCACAAGGACCAGCACTACGTGGTGCAGAACGGCGAAGTGGTCATCGTCGACGAATTCACCGGCCGCCTGATGGCCGGCCGGCGCTGGTCCGACGGCCTGCACCAGGCGGTCGAGGCCAAGGAAGGCGTGCGCATCCAGGCCGAGAACCAGACCCTGGCCTCGATCACCTTCCAGAACTACTTCCGCATGTACGGCAAGCTGGCCGGCATGACCGGTACCGCCGATACCGAAGCCTTCGAGTTCCACTCGATCTACGGCCTCGAAACGGTGGTGATCCCGACCAACAAGCCCACCCAGCGCAGGGACGAGAACGACAAGGTCTATCGCACCGCGAAGGAGAAATGGGACGCGGTGATCGAGGACATCCGCGACTGCGTGCAGCGCGGCCAGCCGGTGCTGGTGGGCACGACCTCGATCGAGACCAACGAATTCCTCTCCAGCCTGCTGAAGAAGGCCGGCATCGAGCACCAGCTGCTCAACGCCAAGCAGCACGACAGCGAAGCGCAGATCGTCGCCCAGGCGGGCCGCCCGGGGGTGGTGACGATCGCCACCAACATGGCCGGCCGCGGTACCGACATCGTGCTCGGCGGCAACATCGAGCGCCCCGTCGCCGCGGTCCGCGACGACGACGGGCTGCCGGCCGAAGAGAAGGAAGCGAAGATCGCCGCGATGCGCGAGGACTGGGCCAAGGTGCATGAGCAGGTGATCGCCGCCGGCGGCCTGCACATCATCGGCACCGAGCGCCACGAGTCGCGCCGCATCGACAACCAGCTGCGCGGCCGTTCGGGCCGCCAGGGCGACCCGGGCTCCAGCCGCTTCTACCTGTCGCTGGAAGATCCGCTGATGAAGATCTTCGCCGGCGAGCGCCTGAACGCGATCATGGTGCGGCTGAAGATGCCCGAAGGCGAGGCGATCGAGCACGGCATGGTCACCCGCTCGCTCGAATCGGCGCAGCGCAAGGTCGAGCAGCGCAACTTCGACATCCGCAAGCAGTTGCTGGAATACGACGACGTCGCCAACGACCAGCGCAAGGTCATCTACCAGCAGCGCAACGAGCTGCTCGAGACCGAGGACATCTCCGACACCGTCAAGGCGATGCGCCAGGGCGTGCTGCACGACGTCTTCCGCCGCTATGTGCCGCTGGACAGCGTCGAAGAGCAATGGGATATCCCCGCCCTGGAGATGGCGCTGGCCTCCGAGCTGGCGCTGAAGCTGCCGGTGGGCGAGTGGATCAAGGTCGAGCCGAGCCTGGACGACGAGCAGATGCTCGAACGCATCGTCGCCGCGGGCGAGGAAGCCTACGCCGCCAAGACCTCGCTGGTGGATGTCTCGGCCTGGCATCAGTTCGAGCGCAACGTGATGCTGCAGAGCCTCGACACGCACTGGCGCGAGCACCTCGCCGCGCTCGACCACCTGCGCCAGGGCATCCACCTGCGCGGTTATGCGCAGAAGAACCCCAAGCAGGAATACAAGCGCGAAGCCTTCGAGCTGTTCGAGACCCTGCTCGACGCGATCCGCGCCGACGTCACCAAGATCCTGATGACGGTCCAGGTGCGCACCGAAGCCCAGCTCGACGAGGCCGAAACGCCGCCCGCGCTGGAAAACGTGCAATACCACCACGCCGACCAGGATGAAGTGCTGGCTGCCGCCAATGCCGCGCAGGCGGCGAAGGGGCCGCAGCCTGCACAGGCCGGGCCGCGTGTCGGCCGCAACGATCCCTGCCCCTGCGGCTCGGGCAAGAAGTTCAAGCACTGCCACGGCCAGTTGAACTGACCACGGGTCGAGCGCAAGCCCTGCCGTTCATGGCGGGGTCGGCGAGACAAGCGTTCGTGGAGCCGAAGGCTTCACAAGCCCGCGGCGAGGAAGCCCCGGTTTTCAGGCTGGGGTGACTCACATGCACGAGACTGCAAGTGCGGCGGGCATGGTGTTCGCCGCCCGTAGTCCTTGATGTCGAGGCGGCTGCAGGGGCTTTGTGTCGGATTCTTTTACGTTTTCGACGCCGCCGGCTTCAATACGAAGAAAAACAAATATGAGAATCAGCGGTTTGTATGATCTGGCCTGCTGATTGCTTGACGCTCTCCATCACGATATTCCATAACTGAATTGCAAGATGGCATGAGACGGATCTGGCTTCAGGTTCGTCGGATGGCTGTGGGCGCAAGGCCCGCGCCTGCCGTCTTGTCGCCCCCATGCCCGCCCCATGCATGAGGGCGGGACGTGATGCCTTGCCCGGCGAATTCGGTGCGATGGCTTCATGAGCTGTGCGGGGCAGGCGAGTGTGTGTCACGGCCGTGAATCTCGATTCGGGAGAGACAGATGGCGGAGCATGCTGTTCGATCTGGCGCGATGGAAGGGCGGGCATGTCCGACAGGACGTGCGTAAAGGCGTCGAGGCGGGCGATCGTGCTCGACCGTACTGGCTATGCCATAGCCGAGCTCGAAGCGCTTCACCTGTCCGGCTGGATGTTCCAGCGAGTGGCGACGATGGATGCCGCACGCAAGGCCCTGAGTTGCGATCCGCCACCGATCGGCCTCGTGGCCTTCGATTCCGGGCGGCCCTGGTCCCTCGGTGAGCTGGAGAGCGTGCTCCGGCGCCCCGACATCGAATGGATCGCGCTGCTCGGCCCGGATCTGCTGAACAGCGACCGACTGGAGCCGGAGCTGCTGCGCAGTTTCCATGATTTCCACTCCCGGCCCCTGGACAGGGAGCGGCTGTCGTGCACGCTGGGCCATGCCCATGGCAAGGTCGAGCTGTGCCGGCATGCCTTGGCACCCCGCCGCGAGTGCGGCGCATACGGCATGACGGGGACGAGCTCCGGAATGCGCCAGCTGTATCGTCAGATCGACAAGATCCTGACGGTCGATGCACCGGTACTGATCGGTGGCGAATCCGGCACCGGCAAGGAGCTGGTTGCGCATGCCATTCATCAGTATTCGGTGCGCGCACGGGGGCCCTTCATCGCCATGAACTGCGGGGCGATCGCGCCCAGCCTGATCCAGTCCGAACTGTTCGGCCACGAGCGGGGCGCGTTCACCGGTGCCGCCCAGCGCAAGATCGGCAACATCGAGGCGGCCAACGGCGGGATTCTGTTTCTCGATGAGATCGGCGATCTGCCGCTGGAAATGCAGGCGAATCTGCTGCGTTTCCTGCAGGAGAAATGCATCACCCGGGTCGGTTCGACCGAGCGGGTGAAAGTCGATGTCCGGGTCATCGCGGCGACGCATGTCGACCTGGTGCGCGCGGTCACCCAAGGCCGTTTCCGCGAGGATCTGTACTATCGCCTCAATGTCCTGCATCTCGGGCTGCCCGCCTTGCGCGAACGACGCGAGGACATTCCCCTGCTTGCCGAGTGCATCTTCGCCGAGCACCGGGAGCAGGCGGCTCCCCAGGTGCGCGGCTTCAGCAGCGTGGCACTCCAGGCCATGATGCGCTACGACTGGCCCGGCAACGTCAGAGAGCTGGTCAACCGGGTTCAGCGCGCGATGATCATGACCGAGAGCCGCCTGATCGGTCCAACCGACCTCGGGCTGTCGTCGGAACCGGAGCAGGGCATGCCGACCCTGGACGAAATCCGTACCAGGGTCGAGCGCGAACTGATCGAAACCAGCCTGAAGACGCACGGCAACAACGTTTCGGAGACGGCTCGCCGTCTGGGTATTTCCCGGGTCACCTTGTACCGCATGATCGACCGTCTGAAGATCGTCCTCTAGCCGGCCCGTGGGCGGAGGTCTCGACGCAGTAGTTTTACTGGGAGCAACTGCGATGAAGAAGACACAGTCGTACCGAAGCAGATTTGCCCGTCCACTTCTCGGCGTGCTCGTCGCTGTGCTGGGGCAGCCGGTGCTTGCCGAGGATGCGGAAGAGGACGTCGGCAGCATCGCCGAGCGCTTCGAAGCCCAACTCCAGCAGATCGAGATCCTGAAGCGCGAACTGGCCAGGCAGGAGGCGGCACTCAAGGCCTTGCGCCGGGAAGTCGATCTGCGGCAGCGAGCTCGAGGGCAGGATGGGGCCCCTGCCCGGGCGGCGCCGATTGCCGTCGCCCAGGCGGATGCAGCACCAGTGGAGCCTGTCGGACAAGCGCCGGAGGCGCCCGAGCGGCCGCCGGAGGTCGCGCCCATCTTCGAGCAGCCCGGAGTGCTGACACCGCCCGGAAAGTGGATCGTCGAGCCCTCGTTGCAGTACTCGTACTCGTCCAGCGACAGGATCGCCCTGGTCGGCTACACGATCATTCCGGCGATCCTGATCGGCTTGATCGACGTGCGCAACGTCAAATCGAACTCCTTCACGGCGACGCTTTCGGTGCGCCGGGGCATCACCAACCGTTTCGAGCTCGAGGCGCGTATTCCATATGTTTACCGCTACGACAATACGCGCGGACGGGAGATCCTGGATCCCGAACGGGTACGCGAGTTCTATTCCGATCAGAAAGGGCAGGGGATCGGTGACGTCGAACTGATCGGTCGCTACCAGCTCAACGACGGCGGCAGCGATTCGCCGTATTACATCGCTTCGCTGCGCTTCAAGGCCCGCACCGGCAAGGATCCCTTCGAGGTGCCGACCAGCCTGACGGTCGACCCGTCCGACCCGAATACCGGCGCGAGGACGGGCATGCAGCGTGATCTGCCGACCGGCTCCGGCTTCTACTCGCTGACACCCGGGCTGACCGTGCTCATTCCGTCCGACCCGGCCGTTTTTTTTGGCGGGATCAGCTATCAGTACAGCTTCAAGCGCAAGAACGTGACGCCGAACCTGGTCGGCGATGTCGATCCGGCCGATTATGCCTATTCCTCGATCCAGCCCGGCGGCGTGCTCGGCTTCAACTTCGGCATGGGGCTGGCACTGAACGAACGTTCGTCGTTCAGCATCGGTTACGACCATCTGTCGGTCGGCAAGACCGACGCCAGGTATGCCGACGGCCAGCGTGCCGAAGGCGTGCGCGTCCAGCTCGGCACGCTACTGCTGGGTTATTCCTACAAGCTCGATTCGATGCGGACCGTCAATCTGTCGCTCGGCGTCGGCGTCACACGCGACACGCCCGACGTGCAGATGACGCTGCGCATGCCTTTCTCGCTGTAGGGCGCAAGCGAAACGGGCCGGCTCATCGGGCATGAGCCGGCCCGTGCTGCAGCCGGCAGGGCAAGCCTCGTCCGGTCGGCCTGGAACGGCGAAATCAGCGCATCTGCGCCGCGCGCGTCACGGCTTCCTGCATCGCCTGCTCCATGCGCACGCCCTGCATGACTTCCAGGCTATTGACCGTTGCGCTGATCGTCGTGATGGTCTGCAGCTTCTGGTTGTCGAGCGAATTCTGGACGATCGTGGCAAGCGAGTTGGCCGGTAGAAGGTGTGAAATGTTGTTCGGCCCGCTCTGTATCAATGCCAGAGCGCTGCCGGGCGACAGGGGGATGCCGGCGGCGGACTGGCCGCCAGCCGGATTCGGGCCGTCCAGGCGCAGGCTCGTGGTGCTGTGCAGGACGCCGTTGATCAGCACGACGCGTTCGATGCCGAAACGCATCTGCAGGCCGCCGGGGGTTTCGAAGCCGCCGCGCAGGGTGTCGAGGCGGGCGTCGGCGATCGTCGCCGCGGCCAGCAGATGATCCAGCCGGTCCTGCCGCGCCGTTGCCCCCGTTTCGGCGAAATCCGCTCCGCTGGCGGGCTGGCTCGCCGCGTACGCGCACAGGCCGGCAGCGATCATGGCCAGCAGGGGCGTTCGTGTGTGGTGGAGGGGCCGGCTGGGCATGGTGTGTGCTCCGTCGCTCAGAAATCCACCATGCTGGGCCGGGTCAGGCTGTGTCGCACGATGTTGTCCTGATGGGAGCGCACCGGAGCGTGCGGCCGGACGCTCCAGTCGTCTGCGTGGTTGAAGCGCGCCAGCTCCATGTGACTGGTCACGACCAGCAGGATGCCGTTGGTCCAGTGGCGCTCGAAGTCGGTGCGTGCGACCACGCGCGTACCCATCGCCGGATCGCCGAGCAGGACGTCGCCGTCGCGCACGCCCTTGATGACGACGAAGTGGGCGTAGCCGTTTTCGTTGATCAGGGCAATCGCGGGAATGCCCACGCCGGCGAGCTCGTCCAGGCTCGCCTCGACGCCATTGGTTTCGAAGCCGCGGCTGTCGAGATAGCGCTTCATGTCCAGCATCGAGAAGCCGTCGTGGCGGATCTTCTCCTGGTCGCCGTGCTCGAACATGACCTGGAAGACGGACGATTCATCGACCTCCCAGCCGTAGTGATGCGTCAGCAGCGTGGCAACGGCCGCCGAGCCGCAACTGAAATCGTATTGCTGGCGAAGCGTCGCGAGAAAGCGGTTGCCCTTCATGCTCACGGTGGGGACCGAAAGCGTCCCGCCCAGCGGTGCCGTCATCTGCAGGCGTTCGGCATGAGCAGCGGTGCCACCGAGCAGAACCGCCAGCATCGCGCAGGGCATCAGAGTATGGCGCAGGGAGCCGGCGAACATGGCAGCGGACCTCACTGCACCTGGACGTTGAGGATCACGGCGTTCTGGATCAGCACGCCGTTGCCCGAATTCTGGATCACCATGGGCAGTCCGGCTGCGCCTGCGAGCGCATTGTCGGACACGATGTTGTGGCCGGTGACGAGGTCGTACGCTTGAACTTCGCTGACCGCACCCGAAGCGTGAATTTCGCTCAGATGCACGTCGCTGCCGCCGCGCTGGGTATCCAGCACTTCCGTATCGATGATCCGTCCGAAGCCGGTCAGCGATGCAGGTGAACCCTCGGGTTCGCTGGCGTGCGCGCTGTCTGGCGCAGAGCATGAGAAGGCCAGGGCGATTCCTAGTGCGACCATGATTTGCAAAGCGGATTGCATGATGCTGCCCCTCCATGAAGTGTGCAGCAGGGCTTGGCAGCGATGCCGCCGCCAAGCCCCTCTCGCTTACCGCAGCGTCATGTTCGCCTGCACATTGACGCTCTGTTGCACCAGCGCACCGATGCCCGTGTTCTGGGCTGCGACGGTGATGCCCGCAGAGTTGGCAAGGGCGCTGCCCGCGATGGTGTTGGACATGTCGAACGTCCCCGCATTGACTGCCACGGAACCGCCTGCGCCGCCGGATCCACCGGTGCCCCCCACGCCCGAACCACCGGTGCCGGCACCGGCATAGGCCGCACCGCCTGCACCGCCTGCGCCGCCCTGGCCGCCCTGGCCGGAGCCGCCTGCGCCGCCGGCAGCAGCCGTGGCCGCACCGCCGCTCGCATCTCCGCTCGACGCAGTGCTGGTGGCATCGCCGCCAGTGCCGCTACCTGCGGTCGCCGTGCCGCCGGCCGCCGTGCCGCCTGCGCCGCCGCTGGCCGAACCGGCGTTCGCGGTGCCACTGGTCGCCGTGCCGCCATTGCCGCCGTAGCCGGCAGTATTGGTGGCCGAGCCTGCCTGACCGCCATTGGCCGCGCTGTTGCCGGCCGCCGCGCTGGCGCCGCCGGAGCTGCCTGCACCGCCCGTGCCGCTGCCCTCGCCTCCGGCCACCGAGACTGCCCCGGTCATGCCGCCAGAGGAGGTGGCACTGCCACCTGCGCCGCCAGCTCCACCCGCGGCGCTGGGGCTGTTCGAGGCATTGGCTGCATCGTTGCCGCGGCCATTCGCCCCGGCCGTGGCCGAGCCAGCCTTGGCGAAGCTGCCGGCACCGTCGGCGCTGCCTCCGCTTGCGCCGCTGCCGCCTGCCGAGCTACCGCCTCTGGCGCCGCCGCCGGCGCCGAAGGCTCCGCCGCCACTGGCGCTGTCGTACGCCTTGGCACCGCCGCCGCTCGAGCTGGCGTCGCCACCGCCGCCTGCCAGCGCGCCCATGGCGCCACCACCGTCGCCGCCATTGGCACCACGGGCGCCGCCGCTGCCCGCATCACCACCGATGCCTGTGCCGCCGCCGCCAGCGATGGCCGAACCGTTGCGTGCACCGCCGCCGCTGCTCATGCCTCCAGCGGACAGGGAATCCGAATCGCCGCCGATGGCATTTCCACCGTATGCGCTGCCGCCAGCGGCGCCGCTGCCGCCGTTGCCGCCGAAGGCCTTGCCACCGTCACCGCCGGCTGCACCCTTGGCATTGCCGCCCAGGCCCACGCCACCATTGCCGCCGTAGGCCTTGCCGCCGTTGCCGCCATTGGCGCTGCCGAGGTTGCCGGCGCTGTTGCCGAGGCCATGCACGCTGATTCGGGTCACCGTGCCGTCGAGCCTGGACAGCGCTACGACCGAGGTCCTGTTGAAGGAGTCGGCCAGATTCGATGTCGCATTGCCGATGCCTGCCGCGGCCGAACCGGCGGCGTTGGCCGCCGCCCTGGCAGACGTGTCGCTTCTGCTCAGATTGGTGCTCTTGCTGCTGCTCTTCGAGATCGAGGTCGTACTGTTGTCGGACTTGTCGATCGAGGTCGTGCTGTTGTCGGATCTGTCGATCGACGTGTTTCTCACTCGATTGTCCGACTGATCCCTGCTGTCCGCATTGCTGATCGAGACGTTCTTGACTCGATTGTCGGAGTTGTTGCTGTTGTCGGTCGACCATGTGGCACTCGAGTACTCGTTGGCGAGTGCGCCAGTGCCACCGCTCTGGTTCGAATGTGCCTCGGCGTTCTGCTGTACGTCGCCGTCGTGTTGCGCCAGGTTGTTGGTGGGGTTCGCCATGGCTGGCGAGGAAAGACCGAATGCGAGAGCAATCGCGCTTGCGAGCAGACTGTGTTTCATGGCGTCCTCCACTGGTTGTCGGCAGGGCCCGTGCATGATGCAGAACCCCTGCAGAGTGGCGTCAGCAAACGCTGTGCCAGGCATGCCAAAGTGGCTGGATGCGAGATGTACGGAGTTGTTTCGGCGAACGGGCGGTGCAGGTGAGAAGCCTGCGGGAGGGGCCGATTGTCCATTTTCTGTACAGCGGTGCCGGACGGTGCCGCATGGTCCGGCCGCCGGAACGCGTGTCGTGGCGCGGCTTGTCGCTTTGAAAGGGGCGAAAGGGCCGGAGTCCGTTGCTGTAACGCTGGTGATACACGTCAGGGATATCGCCCTGGCCCTGCGTGCCAGGCTGCGACAGCGTCGATGAAGGGCTGATCCGCTATCATTCGACCTTATTTCGCGTCGGGCACCTCTGCCCGGCAAGCCTGCAAGGAGCCTCGCGTGGCCGTCAATCTGAATACTCCGAATCCCGTCGATCTGCTGCCGGTTGCCGGCGTCCGTCTGGGTGTTGCCGAAGCCGGCATCCGCAAGGCCGCCCGCCGCGACCTGACCGTGATCGAACTCGCCGAAGGCAGCCGCGCGGCGGGCGTGTTCACCCGCAACCGCTTCTGCGCGGCCCCGGTGCAGGTGTGCCGTGAACATCTGCCATCCGGGGCGATCCGGGCGATGGTGATCAACACCGGCAACGCCAATGCCGGTACCGGCGAGCCCGGCCTGGCCGCGGCGCGCAGTACCTGCGCGGCGCTGGCGAAGGAAATGAACATCGCTGCCGGGCAGGTGCTGCCGTTCTCGACCGGCGTGATCCTGGAGCCGCTGCCGGTCGACCGGCTGATCGCCGCCCTGCCGCGCGCGATCGCCGATCTGCGGACCGACGGCTGGTTCGATGCCGCGCACGCGATCATGACCACCGACACGCTGGCCAAGGCGGTGTCGAAGCAGGTGCAGATCGGCGGCAGCACTGTGACGCTGACCGGCATCAGCAAGGGCGCCGGCATGATCCGGCCGAACATGGCGACGATGCTCGGCTTCCTCGCCTGCGACGCCGCCGTCGCCCAGCCGGTGCTCGATGCGCTGATCCGGGAAGCGGCCGATCTGTCCTTCAACAGCATCACAGTCGATGGCGACACTTCGACCAACGATTCCTTCATCCTGATCGCCACCGGCCGGGCCGGCAACGCCGAAATCACCGCCGCCAGCGGCGCCGACTACCAGGCGCTGCGCGATGCGGTAGTCGAGGTGTCGATCGCGCTGGCGCAGGCCATCGTGCGCGACGGCGAGGGCGCGACCAAGTTCATGACGGTCGCGGTCGAAGGCGGCCGTGATCGCGACGAGTGCCGCAAGGTCGGCTATGCGGTGGCGCATTCGCCGCTGGTGAAGACGGCCTTCTTTGCCTCGGATCCCAACCTCGGCCGCATCCTGGCTGCGATCGGCTATGCCGGCATCGACGACCTGGAGGTGTCGAAGCTGCGCGTGTGGCTCGGCAATCCGGACGAAGCCGTGCTGGTCGCCGAGCACGGCGGCCGGGCGGCGTCCTACGTCGAAGAGGCGGGCGCGCGCATCATGGAGCACGCCGAACTGTCGGTGCGCATCGACCTCGCTCGCGGCCAGGCTGCCGCGACGGTGTGGACCTGCGACTTCTCGTACGACTACGTCAGGATCAACGCGGATTACCGTTCCTGAGATCCCGCTGGAGTGGGCGGGGGCCGCGCAGCCAGCGAAACGGAACCCGTCGATCGCGCTGGTCTGCCTCGATGAGGCGGGTTTCGCCTGCGGCGCTGTCTCCGCGGCCCGGCCCACGCTGCCGGCTGCGGCTCGCAGCGTGAGCCGCGCGGCGATTTCCTTGGCGGCCCCGGCAGCACCGGCGCCGACGATGCCGAGGGCATTGGCTCCTATTCCCGTGCGATCTCCTGCTCGAAAACGACCGCCGCCTGGCGTGCCACTCGCGCGACATCGAGGCTGAGCGCGAGTCCCGATTCATCCAGCTCGTCGAGTTCGAACCACCTTGCTTCGAGTGCGTCGTCTCCGGCGATCGGCTGGCCCGACCGCCACTTGCACAGCACTGCAATCAGGATGAAGTGCCGGCGCAGCCCGCCGCCGTCATCGCGGTCGAAGACATCGACCGCGGTGAAGACCCGATGCGCTTCGGCGTGAACGCCGGTTTCTTCGAGCAGTTCGCGGACCGCCGCATTCTCGATCGTTTCTCCGGCGTCGATCTTGCCGCCCGGGAAACCCCAGCGTCCGGCATCGGGCGGATTGGCTCGCCGCACCAGGAGTATGCGGCCGTCGAGAAACACGGCGGCGATGGTCGCTGCGATCGGCCGGAGCGGCGGCTCGGCGGGATGTGAAGGGGAGGTTCTTTCCGGCATGGCATGCTCCCGGGATGAGGCCGGCAAACAGGCGGTATTCCAGCGCCTACCTTTGCCGGCATGGAAACGATAGCTTGGGTTTCCGGCCGCAAGGCATTCGATTATGCCGGTTCCGGCCGTGCCTGGCGGCGGCAGCGATTCATCCGAAGCTCGCGCAGGCATCGCGCAGGGCCGCTCGCATCGCCGGTTCGAAGGGATCGTGCCCCGCGTCGTCCACCCACGCCAGTCGGCCGCCGGGCAGGCGCCGGTGCAGCGCGAGCGCGCCTTCCGAGCGGCAGACCGCATCCCGGCGGCCGTGCAGCAGGACGATCGGCAGGCCGGCGAGCGCGGCGGCCTGGCGCTGCCATTCGCCCTCGGCCAGGAAGCAGTCGTGGCGGAGGTAGTGGGCCTGCACCCGGTATTTGTCCAGCATACGTGCGGCGCCTGTCTCGTCGAGTTGCGGCAGCGGCACCGGCCGGCCGCGGGTGAGACTGTCTTCCCATTGCATCCAGTGGCGGACGACGTCCAGCGCCAGGTCGTGGTCGTTCCCGAGCGCCGCGTCGCAGGTCCGTTCCGCCAGCCGCCCATTGCCCGGCACGCAGGCGGCGAGCCGGGCATGCGCCGTCGGCTGCAGCGCGGCCGCGCCGTCGAAGAACCAGTCGATGTCGCTGCGGCGGGCGAGGAAGATGCCGCGCAGTACGGCGCCGAGGCAGGCGGCGCGATGCTGCGCGCTCCAGGCTAGCGCCAGCGTCGACCCCCATGAGCCGCCGCTGACCAGCCAGCGTTCGATGCCGAGATGGCGGCGCAGGCGCTCGATGTCGGCCACCAAGCCGGTCGTGGTATTGGCGGCCAGTGCGCCGCGCGGCGTGCTGCGGCCGCAGCCGCGCTGGTCGAACATCACGATGCGGAAGCGCTTGGCGTCGAACAGGGCGGGGTGGCGCGGACTGCAGCCGCTGCCCGGGCCGCCGTGCAGGAACAGCAGCGGCGTGCCGTCCGGGTTGCCGTATTGCCCGAACCAGATCGCGTGGCCGTCGCCGACTTCCAGCATGCCCTGCTGCCAGGGCTGCGAGTGGTCTGCGAAAGAGGCTCCGGAACGGACTTCGTCGGGGGCTGGGCTGTCGTTCATGGCGGTCATGCTACTGCTGCACGGCGAGGCCCGCGCCGGCGGCACACCAGCTTCATGAAAATCTTGAGGCCGGCTTCAGGGCTTTGCCGATGCCCGCGATCGCTGCCAGGCGCAGGCTATGCACCGTGCTCCGGACGCTTCGTCCCGCACCGCACCGGGCGAACCGGCAAACCCCCGACCACGACAGGAGACACACCATGAAATGGGAAACCCCGACTGCCACCGACATGCGTTTCGGCTTCGAAATCACCATGTACATCGCGAACCGCTGATGCCGTCGCCCGGGAGCTGCGCGGCAGCTCCCGGCCAGGCAGGGATGGAGGGCTGCAGGTGAAAGTACGTGTTCTCGGCTCGGCTGCCGGCGGCGGATTCCCGCAGTGGAACTGCAACTGCCGCAACTGCGACGGCCTGCGCCGCGGCAGCGTGCGTGCCCGTGCCCGCACCCAGTCGTCGATCGCGGCGAGCGGCGACGGCGAGAACTGGGTGCTGTTCAATGCCTCGCCCGACATCCTGCAGCAGTTGCGCGAGACGCCGGAATTGCAGCCGGCACGTTCGCTGCGCGACACCGCGATCCGCGCCATCGTGCTGATCGATGCGCAGATCGACCATACCACCGGCCTGCTGATGCTGCGCGAGCACCGCCAGCCGCAGGTGCTGTGGTGTACCGCGCCGGTGCGCGAGGACCTGAGCACCGGCAACCCGCTGTTCGGCGTGCTCGGCCATTACTGCGGGCTGGATCTGCACGAGATTCCGCTGCAGGGCGGCTTCAGCATTCCCGAAGTGCCCGGCATCGGTTTCGCCGCGCTGCCGATCAGCAGCAATGCGCCGCCGTATTCGCCGCGGCGCGACCGGCCGCAGCCGGGCGACAACATCGGCGTCACGCTGAGTTGTACGGACAGCGGCCGCCGCCTGTTCTACGCGCCCGGCCTCGGCGAGATGACGCCCGACGTCTGGGCGGCGATGCAGGCCGCCGACTGCGTGCTGGTCGATGGCACCTTGTGGACCGACGACGAGATGATCCGTCTCGGCGCTTCCGGCAAGACCTCACGCTCGATGGGGCACCTGCCGCAGAGCGGCCCCGGCGGCATGCTGGAGTGGCTGGAGCAACTGCCGGCCACGACCCGCAAGATCCTGATCCACATCAACAACACCAATCCGATCCTGGACGAGGACAGTCCCGAGCGTGCCGAGCTGGATGCACGCGGCGTGGAAGTCGCCTGGGATGGCATGGTGATCGAACTCTGAGCGGCTGTGCTGCTGCCTGCCGAGGATTGCCCGATGGGAGCGACTGATGGACGCTGAACTGATTGCCCCGCCGCCTGCTGCGTCCGCTGTCGATGATGGGGTCGCGCCGCTGTCGCGCGAGGAATTCGAAGCGCGGCTGCGCGGCAAGAGCACGCGCTACCACATCCACCATCCCTTCCACGTGATGATGGCCGAAGGGCGGCTGACGCCGGCGCAGCTTCGCGGCTGGGTCGCCAACCGCTTCTACTACCAGGTGTCGATCCCGCTGAAGGACGCCGCGATTCTCGCCAACTGCCCGGAGCGCGAGATCCGCCGCGAGTGGATCCAGCGCATCCTCGACCATGACGGCCGCGGCGCCGACGATCCCGGCGGCATCGAAGCCTGGATCCGGCTCGGCGAAGCGGTCGGGCTGACGAGGGAGGATGTCACTTCGCTGCGCCTGGTGGCGCCGGCGGCGCGCTTCGCGGTCGATGCCTACGTCAATTTCGCCCGCCGGCAGCCTTGGGAGGAAGCGGTCGCGTCCAGCCTCACCGAGCTGTTCGCGCCGCACATCCACCAGCAGCGCATCGACACCTGGCCGCAGGTCTACCCCTGGGTCGATCCGGCGGGGCTGCAGTATTTCCGCAACCGCCTCACCCAGGCCAGGCGCGACGTCGACCACGGCCTGCGCTTCACGCTCGAGCACTTCAGCCGCAGCCGAGCCTTGCAGCAGCGTGCGCTGGAAATCCTGCAGTTCAAGCTGGACGTGCTGTGGGCGCTGGCCGACGCGATCATGCTCGACCAGTGCGAGATCGAGATCCGGGGGGCGAAGGCATGAACCGGGAAAATATCGCGGAAACTGCCGCGCCGCTCGCCGGCGCCTGCCCGAAGGTATCGCGCCGCTTCCGCCTGCAATGGGAGGAGGCGCAGCAGTCCTGGGTGCTGCTCTACCCGGAAGGCATGGTCAGGCTCAACCGGAGCGCCGGCGAGATCCTGCGGCGCTGCGACGGCACGCGCACGCTGGAGACCATCGTCGGCGAGCTGGAGCAGAGCTTCGGTGCCAGCGACCTGGCCGCCGACGTCGGTGCCTTCATCGACATGGCGCGCCAGCAGCAGTGGCTCGAAGCCGGGGCAGGCCGGCCATGAACGCGCCGCTGCCAGCTCCGCCGCTTGCCACGCCCGGCCCGCCGCTGTGGCTGCTGGCCGAAGTGACTTATCGCTGCCCGCTGCATTGTGCCTTCTGCTACAACCCGGTCGATTTCGCCCGCCACGACGGCGAGCTGGCCACCGAGGACTGGCTGCGGGTGCTGCGCGAAGCGCGCGCCGCCGGCAGTGTGCAGTGCGGCTTTTCCGGCGGCGAGCCGCTGATGCGCGACGACCTCGAAGTCCTGGTGGCGGAAGCGCACCGCCTCGGCTTCTACACCAACCTGCTGACTTCGGGCGTCGGCCTCGATGCCAGGCGCGCCCAGGCCTTGCGCGAAGCCGGGTTGGATCACATCCAGTTGTCCTTCCAGGACTCGACCCGCGAACTCAACGATTTCCTCTCGCACACCCGCACTTTCGACCTCAAGCAGCGCGTTGCCGGCCTGATCAAGGACAACGGCTGGCCGATGGTGATGAACTGCGTGATCCATCGCCTGAATATCGACTACGTCGAGAACATCATCGACATGGCGGTCGCGCTCGGCGCCGAATACCTGGAACTCGCCAACAGCCAGTACTACTCCTGGGCGCTGCTCAACCGCGACCAGTTGATGCCCTCGCGCGCCCAGCTCGAGCGCGCCGAGCGTATCGTCAACGAATGCCGGCAGCGCCTCGGCGACCGCATCCGCATCTTCTTCGTCGTGCCCGACTACTACGAGACGCGGCCCAAGAAGTGCATGAATGGCTGGGGCGAAGTCTTCCTGACGGTGACGCCGGACGGCACGGCCTTGCCTTGCCATACCGCGCGCATGCTGCCCGGGCTGGATTTTCCCAACGTCCGCGACATGGACGTGAAGTCGATCTGGTACGGCTCGGAAGGCTTCAACCGCTATCGCGGCGACGCCTGGATGAAGGAGCCGTGCCGAAGCTGTCCCGACAAGGAAAAGGATAGAGGCGGCTGCCGCTGCCAGGCCTGGATGCTGGCCGGCGATCCGGCTGCGGCCGATCCGGTCTGCGACAAGTCACCCCACCACGGCAAGGTCGTTAAGGCGGTGGAGCAGGCCAGCGATCCGGGCTGGAAGGGCGGTGCGAAGCCGCTGATCTTCCGCGATCCGCGCCGCTCGCGGGAACTCGGGGCGGTAGAAAAGAGTGCGGCGGGCGCCTGAGCCGTCACCGATGCCGTCTTCGGCCGATTCGGTCCGACGCTGTACATACCGTATCCGTAGTGGCGGCTTCAGCCGGGGGCGCCTCAGCCGGGGGCGCTTGGCCGCGAAAGCAGCCGTGGAAGCAAAGCGCAGCCCCGTTCGCGGCTAGGCGCTCCGGGTCAGGCCGCTCCTGCAATGGCCGGGCCGTCGGTAAGGTGTCATGGCTTCAATGCAGCACATGCGGCATCGCCAGCATGAAGGGCGGAATCGCCGCATCGAAGCGATGGCCGTCGCCCGCCACCATCTGGTAGCTGCCGTGCATCGTGCCGACCGGCGTTTCCAGCACACAGCCGCTGGTGTAGCCGAAGCTCTCGCCGGGCGCCAGCAGCGGCTGCTCGCCGACCACGCCCTTGCCGCGCACGTCCTGCACCTTGCTGTTGCCGTCGGTGATGATCCAGTGCCGGCTGATCAACTGCGCGGGCAGGCTGCCGGTATTGCGCAGGCTGATGTGGTAGGCGAACACGTAATGCCCTTCGTCCGGGCGGGATTGCGCGGCGATGTATTCGGCCCTGGCCGATATCTCGATGCGATAGGGGGACGCTGGGGTGTCTGGTGTGTTCACGGTCTCGGCCTCTCCTTGGTCTTGTTGTGCTCTGTTTCGCCGGGGCGAAGCGGTAAAATAGCACTTTTGCCCGGAACCGCCGCCATGTCCCAAGCCGTACCGTCCCCGCTCACCGCCCTGTCTCCGCTCGATGGCCGCTACCACGGCAAGGTCGCGGGCCTGCGCGACCACTTCTCCGAACACGGCCTGATCCGCAATCGCGTGAGGGTGGAAGTCGAATGGTTGAAGGCGCTGGCTGCCGAGCCGGCGCTGGCGGAGATCGCGCCCTTTTCGCCGGCCACGGTCGTGGAACTGGATGGTGTCGTCGCCGCCTTCTCGACCGCGGACGGCGAAGCGGTGAAGGCGATCGAGGCCACCACCAACCACGACGTCAAGGCGATGGAGTACTGGCTGAAGAAGCGCCTCGGCCACAACGCCGAAGTGATGAAGGTGTCGGAATTCATCCACTTCGCCTGCACCTCGGAAGACATCAACAACACTTCGCACGCGCTGATGCTGGCCGAAGGCCGCGACCGGGTGCTGCTGCCGGCGCTCGATGCCGTCATCGCCCGCTTCCGCGAACTGGCCCATGCGCTGGCCGACTTGCCGATGCTGTCGCGCACCCACGGCCAGCCTGCCAGCCCGACCACACTGGGCAAGGAAATGGCCAACATCGCCGCCCGCCTGATGCGCGCCCGCGCGGCGATTGCCGGCGTGGCGATGACTGCCAAGTTCAACGGCGCGGTGGGCAACTACAACGCCCACCTGTCGGCCTGGCCGGCCTTCGACTGGGAAGGCTTCAACCGCCGCTTCATCGAGTCGCTCGGCCTCGCCTTCAACGAATACACCATCCAGATCGAACCGCACGACGCCATGGCCGAACTGTTCGACGCCGTCGCCCGCGCCAACACGATGCTGATCGATGCCTGCCGCGACATCTGGATGTACATCTCGCTCGGCTACTTCAAGCAGAAGCTGAAGGAAGGCGAAGTCGGCTCGTCGACGATGCCGCACAAGGTCAACCCGATCGACTTCGAGAACGCCGAAGGCAACTTCGGCATCGCCAACGCGGTGCTGAAGCACTTCTCCGAGAAGCTGCCGATCTCGCGCATGCAGCGCGACCTGACCGACTCCACCGTGCTGCGCAACATGGGCGTCGGCTTCGGCCACACCGTGCTGGCGCTGGACAGCTGCCTGCGCGGCCTGGGCAAGCTCGAAGCCGACCCGGCCCGCCTCGCGACCGACCTCGACGAATGCTGGGAAGTGCTGGCCGAGCCGGTGCAGACGGTGATGCGCCGCTTCGGCATCGAGAACCCCTACGAGCAGCTCAAGGCGATGACGCGCGGCAAGGGCATCACCCGCGAAGCGCTGCAGGACTTCATCCGCACGCTGGCGATTCCCGCCGAAGAGCGCGAGCGCCTGCTGGTCATGACGCCGGCCAGCTACGTCGGCAAGGCCGCCGAACTGGCGCGCCGCATCTGAGCAGCCGCAGGACAGTGGCCGGCTGTCTGCCGGCCCTGTCCTGGCAATGAAAACGAACGCCACCCGAGGGTGGCGTTTTGCCTTGATCGAGGAGCAAGTACATGGCTTTTGCCGACAACCTGAAAGCGATGCCCGGCGTGTCGCATCTTTCCGCCCTGAACCTGATCGACGCTGCCGACAGCACGGTCGCCACCATCGAGAACAAGCCGGGCCAGGCGGGCTCGCTGGTGGTCTATAACCACCTCGCCCAGCTCTACGGTGCCATCACCCCCGAAGCGGCGAAGAAGGGCCTGGAGCTCTACGCCGAGCACACCGAGGACGCCCGTACCAGCCCCGGCAAGCATCCCAACATCGACCGCCTGATCGGGCTGATGGAGCGGGGCGAGACCCTGCGCGTGAAGCAGGTGTTCGCCGTCTGATCGCCTGTGGCCCTCGCCTGTGGGCGAGGGCATGTTCAGGCTTTTCGGGCGAGGAAGAAGGCGGTGTCCACAGTGAAGCTGCCGTCTTCCTCGATCTCGAAATATTCCTTCACGGCAGGCGCAGCCTGTTCCTGCAGCGAGCGGATCGCGGCGACATGCGGTGCCGGCGTGTTCATGCGCGCGATCCAGGTGGGAAAGGCGAGGCGCAGGCGGAAGGTCCTGCATTCCTCGATGGTGAAGCCCGCGCGCGCCAATGCCGCCAGCCATTCGGCGGCCGAGGCGTTGCGCACGTGGGAAGGGTCGCGCAGCAGTTCGAGGCTTTGCAGCCAGGTGTCGAGCAGGAAGCTGCCGGGCGATATCACGTCCATGAAGACGGCCGTGCCGCCGGGCTCGAGGACGCGCTGCATTTCGGCCAGCCCGCCGTCGAAGTCATGCCAGTGGTGGGCGCTGAAGCGCGTCGCCACGAGGTCGAATGCAGCGTCGTCGAAGGGGAGCGCATCGGCGCTGGCCTGGCGGGTTTCCAGGTTGCCGAATCCGCGTGCGCGGGCTTCCTCGCGCACCGCGCCGAGCATCGCTTCTGACAGGTCGCAGGCGACGACCTTGCCGACCAGCGGCGCAAGCCGGTACGACACATGCCCGCCGCCACAGCCGAGATCGAGCGCGAGTCCATCCGGCCGGCTGCCGACCACGGCGGCGAGCCGTTCGAGATCTTCGCCTGCAGCATGCACGGCGCTCTGCACGTAGGCGGCTGCCCGGGGTTCGTATTGCTTGAGGACGACGGAGTTGTGGCTGGCGGTATCCATGTTCGGCTCCAGGGGATGGGAAACGCAGTCTCACGCAGGCTTGCTACGGGTACAAGGAGCCTGGTTATCCTGGTATAAATCCAGCCATGATCGAATCGGACTCGCGCCGCCTGCGCGGTGCCTTCATTCGCGCCCACCGCGAGCGCCTGCCGTCGCCGAAAACCGGCGGACGGCGGCGCACGCCGGGCCTGCGGCGGGAGGAACTGGCGGAAGCCGCCGGCCTGGGCGTGACCTGGATCACCTGGCTGGAGCAGGGCAGGCAGGTCAGTGCCTCGGTGCCGGCGCTGTGCCGCCTGGCCGAGGCACTGGCGTTGACGCCGGCCGAACGGGCCTCGCTGTTCGACCTGGCCGGCAAGCGCGATCCGGTGCGAAGCCGGGAAGAGGCCGAGGAACTGCCGGCCGAGTTGCTGGCGATGCCTTCCCGGTTCTCGGCGCCCGCCTATCTGCTCGACGGCAGCTTCACTGCGATCGCCTGGAACGAACCTGCGGCCGAGCTGTTCGTCGGCTGGCTGGATGAAGGTGCGTCGTCGCGCAACCTGCTCGAATACGTGCTGCTGGCGGATGCGGCGCGAGGCTTGCTGGTCGACCGGGCCGAGCGCGTCCGCCGCCTGGTCGCCGAATTCCGCGCCGATTTCAATCGGCGTCCGACGGATGCACGCATGCAGGCACTGGTCGAGCGGCTGTCCGGGCTCAGTACCGAGTTCGCGCACTGGTGGCAATGCCAGGACGTGCTCAACCGCGAAGGCGGGGAGCGGCTGTTCTCGCATCCGGTGCGGGGGAAACTGAAGTTCTTCCAGGCGAGCTTCCTGCTCGCGTCGCATCCGGAGGTGAAGCTGAGCTGCCTGACGCCTTGCCTTGCTCCTGCCTGAAGAAGCGCCGAAGCCGCGCCGCATCGGCGGCGCCGGCCGTGCCTGAGCCAGGCGTAAGGAAAGGGCTGCGGGAGGCCCGAAGGTTCGGAGCCGAAAGCACGGCCGCTTCAGCAAGGCGTGCTGTGCAGCGCACTCGAAAGTATCTCCATGCGGTACTTTCGATGGAGCTAAAGATGGAAGGTGTGTTCAGGGCTACGCTGCGAACCCTGTCATCGCTTCCCGAATTTCTACGCCATGAGCACTTCCGCCGATCTCGTCGCCGCGCTGAAAGCCGAACTGCGCGAGGCCCGCATCACCTATGCCGAGCTGGCCGAGCGCATCGGCCTGGCCGAATCCAGTATCAAGCGCATGTTCGCCCAGGGCGGCGACATGCCCTTGTCGCGCGTCGATGAGATCTGCCGTGTGCTGCGGCTGGACTTCGCCGATCTCGCCCGCCGCGTGGCGGAGCGCCAGCCGCTGCTTGCCGAACTGACGCTGGAACAGGAACAGGCGGTGGTGGCGGATCGGCGCCTGCTGCTGGTGGCGACCTGCTGCATGAGCCAGTGGAGCGCCGAGCAGATCGTCGCCACCTACCGCATCGACGCGGCCGAATGCACTGCCCATCTGCTGCGGCTGGACCGCCTCGGCATCATCGAGCTGCGGCCGCTCAACCACTACCGCCTGCGCGTGGCGAAAGGCTTTCGCTGGCGTCCGCACGGCCCGGTGATGAGTTATTTCCGCAGCGAAGTGCTGGACGAGTACTTTGCCGGCGGCTTCGACGGCGAAGCCGAGATGCTGAGCGTGGTCCACGGCCAGCTCGGCGTCAGCGTGGCCGAAGGCTTCCGCGAACGGCTGATGCGCATCGGCGAGGATTTTTCCCGCCAGCACGTTGCCGACCAGAAGCTGCCGCCCGCCCGGCGGCGCCCCTACACCCTGATGATCGCGATGCGCTCCTGGACGATGTCGGCATTCCGCGATCTCAAGCGCGACGACGTCGCCCGGACGGCCGCATCACCACCAGCGGCGGCCTGACGCCTATGCTGCCGCTGGTGGGCACCGGCAAGATCGACTACGTATCCCTGAAGCAACAGGCGGAGGCCGTGTGATGAAACCTGCTTCGAACATTGCTTCACCCGCACGCCGACGCTGGCTGCGCGCAGGACTGGCCGCCGGCGTGCTGGCAGCGGGCGGCGGCGTGGCTGCCAGGCTGGCCCAGTCCCGGCTGCTGAATCCCTGCCTTGCGGCATTGCCGCCGGAATGGGCCGAGCATCCGCTGGTGGCGGCTGCGTGGCAAGGGCTGGATCCGGCACAGGTGTGGGACTGCCATGTGCATCTGGCCGGCACCGGCGATGGCGGCCACGGCATCGAGATGTCGCCGGACATGCTGAGCCCGCTGAATCCGCTGCAATACCTGCAGCGCCTGTTCTACCTCAATGCCGGCTGCGTGCATCAGGCGCCGGGCCGGGTGGACGACAGCTATGTCGAGCGCCTGCTGAACCTGAGCGACGGCATGGCGCCCGGCTACAAGAGCATGCTGTTCGCCTTCGACCGCGCCCATGCGGCCGACGGTACGCCGATGCCCGAGCGCAGCGCGCTGTACGTGCCGGACGCCTATGCCCGCAAGCTGGCGCAGGCGATGCCGGAGCGTTTCGAATGGGTGTGCTCGGTGCATCCCTACCGCGCCGATGCCGAGGACGCCTTGCAGCAGGCGGCGGAGCAGGGCGCCCGCGCAGTTAAATGGCTGCCGCCGGCGATGGGCATCGACCCTGCCGATCCGGCCTGCGACCGTGTCTACCGGACGCTGGCACGGCTGGGGCTGCCACTGATCACCCACGTGGGCGAGGAAAAGGCGGTGCATGGCGTCGGCCGGCCGGAATGGGGCAATCCGCTGCGCCTGCGCCGCGCGCTGGACCTGGGGGTGCGGGTGGTGATGGCGCATTGCGCGACGGTGGGCGAGGATGTCGATCTGGACCGGGGCGACAATGGCCCGCGTGTGCCGAGCTTTGCATTGTTCGAGCGTTTGATGGCGGAACCGGCCTGGCGGAGCCTGCTGTTCGGCGACATCTCCGCCGTCGTGCTGCGTAATCGTGAGCCTGAACGCCTGCGTGTGCTGATCGAGCGCGAGGACTGGCATCCGCGCCTGCTGTACGGCACCGACTACCCACTACCCGGCATCCTGCCGCTGATCTCGCCCGCCGCGCTGGCGCGCGAGGACATGCTGGACGAGGACGCCGTACCCTTGCTCGAAACGATTCGCGAGCACAATCCGCTGCTGTTCAGTTTCGTGCTGAAGCGCCTGCTGCACAGCAAGGGCAGCCGTTTTTCGGCAGCAGTGTTCGAAACCCGCCGTTTCTTCGACCGGAATCCTGTATGAGCAGCCAGTTCAAGCTGATGGAGCAGCGCCGCTTCCTGCCTTTCTTCCTGACCCAGTTCCTCGGCGCCTTCAACGACAATTTCTACAAGAATGCGCTGGTGGTGCTGATCACTTTCCAGGCCGCCCGGCTCACCGAACTGTCGCCCGGCGTGCTGGTGAATCTGGCGGCGGGGCTGTTCATCCTGCCTTTCCTGCTGTTTTCCGCGATTGCCGGGCAGTTTGCCGACAAGTTCGAGAAGAGCCGGCTGATCCGCTGGACCAAGCTGCTGGAAATCGGCCTGATGCTGCTCGCCGCGCTCGGCTTCGCGCTGATGTCGCTGCCGCTGCTGCTGGCGACGCTGTTCCTGATGGGCACGCAGTCGGCGATCTTCGGTCCGGTGAAGTACGCGATCCTGCCGCAGATGCTGGACGAAACCGAACTGGTCGGCGGCAATGCGCTGGTGGAATCGGGCACTTTCCTGGCGATCCTGCTCGGTACCATCGTCGGCGGCCTGCTGATCGAGGCGCCGAACGGCGTGGCCTGGGTGTCGGCCGGCACGCTGGCGGTGGCGGTGCTGGGCTACCTCAGCAGCCGCGCGATTCCGCCTGCGGCAGCGGTCGATCCGCAGATGAAGATAGCCTGGAGCCCGGTCCGCCAGACCTGGCAGATGATCCGCTTCGCCGCCGACGAGCGCACGGTGTTCCTGTCCATCCTCGGCATCTCGTGGTTCTGGTTCTACGGCGCGATGTTCCTGTCGCAGTTTCCCGGTTTCGCCGCCACCGTGCTGGGCGGCGACGAAAAGGCGGTCACCCTGTTGCTGGCGGTGTTCTCGCTCGGCATCGCGCTCGGCTCGCTGCTGTGCGAGCGGCTGTCGGGCAAGCAGGTCGAGATCGGCCTGGTGCCTTTCGGTTCGATCGGCCTGACCCTGTTCGGCCTGGATCTGTGGTGGGCGAGCGCGGGGCTGGAAGCAGCTGGGTTCGGTGCGGCCGGCCTAGGTGCGGCCGGCCTGGGCGCGGCTGGCTCGGGCGCGGCGGGACTGGAAGCTGGCGCGGCGATGCGCCCGCTCGCCGAACTGCTGGCCGAGCCGGTGGTGTGGCGCATCCTGTTCGATCTGGTGATGCTGTCGCTGTGCGGCGGCTTCTACATCGTGCCGCTGTACGCGCTGGTGCAGAGCCGCTCCGCGCCCTCGCACCGTTCGCGCATCATCGCCGCCAACAACATTCTCAATGCGCTGTTCATGGTCGCGGCGGCCGGTCTGGGCGCAGGGCTGCTGGTGGCCGGCGCCAGCGTGCCGCAGCTGTTCCTGGCGACGGCGCTGCTCAATGCCGCGGTGGCGATCTACATCTACACCCTGGTGCCGGAGTTCCTGCTGCGCTTCATCGTCTGGCTGCTAGTGCATACGGTGTACCGGCTGCGCGTCGAGGGCATCGAGCAGGTGCCGGAAAAGGGCGGCGCGGTCATCGTCGCCAACCACGTCAGCTTCGTCGATGCGCTGATCATCATGGCGGGCTGCCGGCGGCCGATCCGCTTCGTCATGGATCACCGCATCTTCCGTTTACCGATCCTGTCCTTCATCTTCCGCACCAGCCGCGCGATCCCGATCGCGCCGGCCAGTGAAGACCGGGCAATGATGGAGCGCGCCTTCGACGAAGTGGCGCGGGCGCTGGAAGCCGGTGAACTGGTGGGCCTGTTTCCGGAAGGGAAGATCAGCGGCGACGGTGAGATGTCGCCTTTCCGCCCCGGCATCGCGCGCATCGTCGCCCGCACGCCGGTGCCGGTGGTGCCGATGGCCTTGCGCGGGCTGTGGGGCAGCTTCTTCAGCCGCAAGGGCGGCGCGGCGATGACGCGGCCTTTCCGCCGCGGTGCCTTCAGCCGCATCGAGCTGGTGGCGGATGCGCCGATCGAAGCCGCCGAGGTTTCGCCCGAAGCCTTGTACCAGCGGGTGGCGGCCTTGCGCGGCGATCGGGCTTGAGGTGGCGGGCCGAGTGAGGGTGCTGATGAACTGGCCGTCGAGCGACGGCGAATGCACCATCAGGGCTCGCCGGCCCGATGCAGCCGCGTCCTGATCTGCTCGAAGACCTGGCGCGTCAGCGGATTGACCACGTGGCGGCGCACATAGAGGCGATAGACGAGGTCCGGCAGCGGAGGCAGCCCCTCCGCCGGACCCAGCACGCGCAGGCCGCTGTCCAGCTGCTCCACGCCCCGCGCGCTCACGCCGAGTCCGGCACGCAGCGCGGCGCGGATGCCGATCAGGCTGCTGGAAGTGTAGTGGGTGGTCCAGGACAGGCCGGCGTTGTCGAGCGCTTCCTGCGCCAGGCGGCGGAAGATGCTCGGGCCGTCGGCCATGATCATCGGGATGGGCCGGGACGGATCGTGCACATAGCCCGCACCGCATAGCCATACTGTGGGCGAAGTGCGCAGCACCACGCCTTCGAGCTCGGCGTCGGGGCGGTTGGAGATCGCCATGTCGAGTTCGCCGCGCTTCAGCGAGTCCATCAGGAAAGGACTGCGGCCGACGTGGATGTCCAGTTGCAGCATCGGGGAGCTGCGAACCACCTCCGACAGCAGGCTGGGCAGCATGGTGTCGGCGACGTCGTGCGGCGCACCGATGCGAAGCGTGCCCTCCAGCCGTCCCTGCTGCAGCTGGCGTAATGCTTCGTCGTTGATCGCCAGCATGTGGCGGGCATAGGCCAGCAGCCTTTCGCCGTGTTCGGTCAGCCGCTTCTGGCGCCCGCGCTTCTCGAACAGCGGATGGCCGATGTGTGCCTCCAGCCGCTGCATCTGCTGCGTGACGGCCGATTGTGTCCTGCCCAGCTGCACCGCCGCCGCGGCGAAACTCTCGTGCTTGACGATTGCCGCCAGGGTACGCAGTTGCTCGAGGTCGAGTGTGCTCATTCATTAATGATACTGATGTTTTTTGCTCTGGAATGGCGTTGTTCCGACATGGCGCCGCCATTAGAGTGGCGCTGAGGCGTGCCGATCATCCCATCCCCGCATCGGTGCCGGAGACAAGGAGATTGCTGTGAATACTGTGAGTGAGCAACGCCAGCAGGCCGTCGGTGAGGCCATTGCCCGGATGAAACACGCCATCGGCGATACCGGGCCCACGCGCGCGGCCCTCGCCACCGTGCTGGCTTCGCTGGAGGCGATCGCCGCCAGGGCCGAGCTGTGGCAGGCCACCGACTTTCCCCCGCCCGAGGCCGGCGAACATCAGGCCCGCTATCTCATCGCCGAGGATCCGGACCAGAGCTATGCGCTCTACCTGAACGTGATGCGCCCGGGCAAGAAGATCGTGCCGCACAACCACACGACCTGGGCCTGTATCGCGGCGGTCGAAGGCACCGAGGTCAATCGTCTTTACGAGCGCATCGACGACGGCTCAGTACCGGGCGTGGGCAGGCTGCGCGAGACGGCCCGCATCCTGGTGGAGCCCGGCCACGGCGTTGCCTTGATGCCCGACGACATCCATTCGGTGCAGATCGAGGGCGAGCAGATCATCCGCCACCTGCACATGTACGGCCGCGCGCTGGAGACCCTGGATCAACGTACCGCCTACGACCTGGAGCAGGGGACTTGTCAGACCATGGGCATCGGCGTGCAGACCCGCCGCTGACCACGCTGCGCCGCAGGCTTCTCCGTTCTCTTCCGTGATTCGGCGGCCACGCTGCCGGGCACTGCCGACCCCGCCTTTCATGACCATCGATCGCATAAGCCCCTCCCTGCTCAAGATCTGGCTGCACGACGACGGCGAGATCGCCGTGCTCGACGTCCGGGAGCACGGCCAGTACGGCGAGGCTCATCTGTTCCATGCCACGCCGCTGCCCTACAGCCGGCTGGAGCTGGAGGTCCGGCGCCTGGTGCCGCGGCTGGATGTGCGGGTCGTGGTGTATGACGACGGTGCTGAGGGGGATCATGGCGTCGCCTCGCGCGCAGCGGCACGGCTGGCGGCGCTGGGTTATCGCCGCGTCTGCGTGCTGGATGGCGGGACGCGCGCCTGGCAGGCTGCCGGCCATGTGCTGTTCGCCGGCGTCAACCTGCCTTCCAAGACGTTCGGCGAACTGGCCGAGAAGGTCTATCACACCCCTCGGGTGACGGCAGCGCAACTGGCGGCAATGATCGCCGGGCCCACGCCGGTGGTGGTGCTGGACGGCCGCCCCGTCTCGGAGTTCCGCAAGATGAACATCCCGACGGCCGTCTGTTGCCCCAACGGCGAACTGGCCTACCGGGTGCGATCCCTCGTGCCCGACGACAGTACGCCAATCGTGATCAACTGCGCCGGCCGCACCCGCTCGATCATCGGTGCTCAGACGCTGATCAACCTCGGCATCCCCAATCCCGTCTATGCGCTGGAGAACGGCACCCAGGGCTGGTTCCTCGCCGACCAGGTGCTGGAGCACGGCGGCAGCCGGCGTTACCCCGACGATTCCGGCAGTCCGGCCCTGCGGGATGCGGCGCACCGGCTGGCCGCGCGCTTCGAGGTGCCGAGCGTGAGCGCCTCGACCGTGCAGGCCTGGGCTGCGGACGCCGGCCGGACGCTGTTTCTGTGCGACGTGCGCACGCCGGAGGAATTCGCCCGCGGCAGCCTGCCCGGTGCGCAGCACACCCCGGGCGGGCAACTGATGCAGGCTTTCGATCAGTACGTCGGCGTGCGCGGCGCCCGGCTGGTGCTGTTCGACGACGACGGCGTACGGGCGCCCGCGGTCGCCGGCTGGCTGCGTCAGATGGGGCACGACGCCTGCGTGCTCGAAGGAGGCCTGTCCAGCGGCCTGTCGCTGCAGGTCCCTGCCGCGCCTGTGCCGCCCATGCTGGGAAGCATCTCCGTTCAGGCGCTGGCGGCGAGGCTGGAGCGTGGCGACATCGCCGTCGTCGACCTCCGCCCCGGCATGGCTTACCGCGCCGGACACATCGATGGCGCTCGCTGGTCCATCCGGCCCCGGCTTGAGGCCGATCTCGCGGGGGAAAGGCGCCAGGTTGTAGTGATTGCCGACGAATCCGCACTGGCAGCCTGGGCCGTGACCGAATGCCGGCTGGCGCAGCCGCCGCTGCTGCTGGAAGGCGGCATGGCCGCCTGGCGTGCAGCGGGCTTGGCCGAGGTGGCCACGCCCGACGTTCCCGGCGATGCGGACTGCATCGACCATCTCTTCTTCGTGCATGACCGGCACGACGGCAACAAGGAAGCTGCGCGGCGCTACCTGGCCTGGGAGACAGGGCTGGTCGGCCAGCTCGATGAGCAGGAGCTGGCGTCTTTCCGTCTGCCTGCCGACCCTGCTGCTTCGCACAACGCCTGATCTGTGCGCCATATCCGGGCGTTTCGTCGCGGTGACGAGCCTGCCATCCGGGATTCGGAGTAGTCCGGTGCCGGAATCCCGATGAAATGAAAAAATAACCCCCACGCTCCCCCACTGCGTGCGGTCGCTGCCCCCCAAGGGGGCGCTTTTCATCTTGGGGCGGCCCGGCGATGAAAAAGGCGCCCGCGTGGGGCGCCTTTTCTTCGGCGTGGCCGGGCCGTATCAGACCACGGCTTCTTCCTTTTCCTTCTTCACCTTCACGAACTGCTCGCGCTTCATGCCGAGCCAGATCGCCAGCGGGCTGGCGACCAGCACCGAGGAGTAGATGCCGAAGCAGATGCCGATGGTCAGCGCCAGCGAGAAGTAGAACAGCGTCTCGCCGCCGAAGATCAGCATCGACAACACCATCATCTGCGTGCTGCCGTGGGTGATGACGGTACGCGAGATGGTGCTGGTGATGGCGTGGTCGACCACCTGTTCGGTGGTGTAGCCGCGCTTCTTGCGGAAGGTCTCGCGCACGCGGTCGAAGATGACCACCGATTCGTTCACCGAGTAACCCAGCACCGCCAGCGTCGCCGCCAGCACCGCCAGCGAGAATTCCCACTGGAAGAAGGCGAAGAAGCCCAGGATGATGATGACGTCGTGGAGGTTGGCGATGATGGTGGCGACGCCCAGGCGCCACTCGAAGCGCAGCGCCAGGTAGACGACGATGCCGATGATCACCAGCAGCAGCGCCATCGCGCCGTCGCTGGCGAGCTCCTTGCCGACCTGGGGGCCGACGAACTCGACGCGTCGTAGCTCCGGTGCCGGGGTGTCCATCTTGTGCAGCGTGGCCATGACGCGGTCGGCGATGCCGTTGCTGTCGACGTCGTCGCGGTTGGGCAGGCGGATCAGCACGTCGCGCGCGCTGCCGAAGTGCTGCACCAGGATGTCGGTGTTGCCGTCGGCCGCGAGTGCGCTGCGGATCGGTTCCAGTTGCTGGGCTTCGGCGTAGGTGACTTCGACCAGCGTGCCGCCGGTGAACTCCACCGACAGGTGCAGGCCGCGGGTGGCGATGAAGAACACCGCGAGCAGGAAGGTGGCGAAAGAGATCGCGTTGAACACCAGCGAGTGGCGCATGAACGGGATGTCTTTCTTGATGCGGAAGAATTCCATGATTGTGCGTTCCCTTGGTCCGCGCTCAGTTGCTGTCCGGCTTCCAGACCTGGCCGATGGACAGGCTGTCGATCTTGCGCCGGCGGCCGTAGATGAAGTTGATCAGCATCCGCGACACCAGGATGGCGCTGAACATCGAGGTCAGGATGCCGAGGCAGTGCACCACGGCGAAGCCGCGCACCGGCCCCGAACCGAACACCAGCAGCGCGATACCGGCGATCAGGCTGGTGACGTTGGAGTCGAGGATGGTGTTCCAGGCGCGCTCATAGCCGGCGGCGATCGCGGCCTGCGGGCTCGAGCCGTTGCGCAGTTCCTCGCGGATGCGCTCGTTGATCAGCACGTTGGCGTCGATCGCCATGCCCAGCGTCAGCGCCATCGCGGCGATGCCGGGCAGCGTCAGCGTGGCCTGCAGCAATGACAGCAGCGCCACCAGCAGCAGCAGGTTGGCGGCCAGCGCGATCGACGACACGATGCCGAACAGGGCGTAGTAGAGGCACATGAACACGGCGATGGCGATGAAGCCCCACAGCGTCGAGTGGAAGCCCTTGGAGATGTTGTCGGCGCCGAGGCTGGGGCCGACGGTGCGCTCCTCGATGATCTCCATCGGCGCGGCGAGCGAGCCGGCGCGCAGCAGCAGGGCGACGTCGTTGGCTTCGGTGGTGGTCATGCGGCCGGAGATCTGCACGCGGCCGCCGCCGATCTCGGTGCGGATCACCGGCGCGGTGACGACTTCGCCCTTGCCTTTCTCGATCAGCAGGATGGCCATGCGCTTGCCGACGCTCTCGCGCGTGACGTCGCGGAAGATGCGGGCGCCGGCGGCGTCCAGGGTCAGGTGCACCGCGGGTTCGTTGGTCTGGCCGTCGAAGCCGGGCTGGGCGTCGGTGAGGCGGTCGCCGGTCAGCACGACCTGCTTCCTGACCAGCAGCGGGCCGCCGCCGCGCTCGGAATACAGCTCGGTGCCGAAGGGGATGCTGCCGCCCAGCGCGGCTTCGAGCGCGCCGGGGGTGTCGTCCACCATGCGCACTTCCAGCGTCGCGGTGCGGCCGAGGATGTCCTTGGCCTTGGCCACGTCCTGCACCCCCGGCAACTGCACGACGATGCGATCGGCGCCCTGCTGCTGGATCACCGGCTCGGCGACGCCGAGCTCGTTGATGCGGTTGTGCAGCGTGGTGATGTTCTGCTTGATGGCGAAATCGCGCATCGTCTGCTGCGCCTGCGGCGTCAGCGTGGCGACCAGGCGGAGGTCGTCGGCGCCGGCGTCGCGTTCGCTCAACTGCAGGTCGTTGCTGCTGTCCTGGATGGCGCGGCGGCCGGCGTCGCGCTGGGCGGCATCGCGGAAGCGGATGACGACGGTGTTGCCTTCGCGGCTGATGCCGGCGTGGCGGACGTTCTTGTCGCGCATCAGCGTGCGCAGGTCGCCGGTGGTGGAGTCGAGGCGCTTGGTCAGCGCACCGGGCATGTCCACTTCGAGCAGGAAATGCACGCCGCCGCGCAGGTCGAGGCCGAGGTACATCGGCAGCGCGTGGATCGCGGTCAGCCAGGCGGGCGAGGCCGGCAGCAGGTTGAGTGCGACGACGTAGGACGGGTCTTCGGCATCCGGGTTGAAGGCGCGCTCGATGACGTCCTTGGCGCGCAGCTGGATGTCGGTGCTGGCGAAGCGGGCACGCACGCTGCCGGCGTCGGAGAAGATGCCGTCGTGTTCGATGCCGGCGTCCTTCAGTGCATTGGCGACGCGATCGGAGGCGGCAGCGGTGTCGAGCCTGAGCGTGGCCTTGGCACTGGACAGCTGGACTGCGGGAACCTCGCCGTAGAAGTTGGGCAAGGTGTAGATCAGACCCCAGAGCAGCACGAGGCCGATCATGAGGTTCTTCCAGAGGGGGTAGCGATTCATCGTCGGCGGCAGACAGTATGGTGCCGGGCCACGACCACTGCCTGGGACGGCGGCGGGCGGGGCAGCCGGGATTGCGCAAAACCGGACAGGCCCCCGGGGGGCTTGCCCGGCTCCACGGCAAAGGGGATCAAAGGGACTTCAGGGTGCCCTTGGGCAGCACGGAGGCGACGGCCTGCTTCTGCACCGCGATCACGGTGTTGGCAGCCACTTCGACCTGCACGAAGCTGTCGCCGACTTCGGTCACGCGGCCGGCGATGCCGCCGCCGGTGATGACTTCGTCGCCCTTGGCCAGGGCTTCGACCATGGCCTTGTGTTCCTTGGCGCGCTTCATCTGCGGGCGGATCATCAGGAACCACAGCACCACGAACATCAGGATCAGGGGCAGCAGGCCCATCAGGCCGCCGGTCGGGTCGCTGCCCGCAGCTTGGGCATAGGCATTGGAAATCAGCACGTTGGTTACTCCGGGTTAGCGAAAAAGCGCTCGATTATAGCAGTTGCCGGCGAGTGCTCCGGCCGGGTGAGACGTTGTGTGGTGCCGGGGGTTCAATGCGTGCCGGTCGCGCGTTCCTCGCGGAAGCGGCGCACATAGGCCTCGAAGCGCTGGCTGGCGACGGCTTCGCGCAACTCGGCCGTCAGGGTCTGGTAGTAGCGCAGGTTGTGCACGGTGTTGAGCATGCTGCCGAGGATCTCGCCGGTACGGTGCAGGTGGTGCAGGTAGGCGCGGCTGAAGTTGCGGCAGGTGTAGCAGTCGCAGGACGGGTCGAGCGGGCGGGTGTCGGCCTTGTGCACCGCGTTCTTGATCTTGATGTCGCCGTAGCGGGTGAACAGCCAGCCGTTGCGCGCGTTGCGGGTCGGCATCACGCAGTCGAACATGTCGATGCCGGCGGCCACGCCTTCGACGATGTCCTCGGGCGTGCCGACGCCCATCAGGTAGCGCGGCTTGTGCTGCGGCAGGCGCGGCGCGGTGTGGGCGAGGATGCGCGCCATGTCTTCCTTGGGTTCGCCGACCGACAGCCCGCCGATGGCGAAGCCGTGGAAGCCGATCTCTTCCAGCGCGCCGAGCGATTCGTCGCGCAGGTCCTCGTACATGCCGCCCTGGACGATGCCGAACAGGGCGTTGGGGTTGCCCAGTTTGTCGAACTCGTCGCGCGAACGGCGCGCCCAGCGCTGCGACAGCCGCATCGACTTCGCCGCTTCGTCGCGGCTGGCGGGGTAGGGCGTGCATTCGTCGAAGATCATGACGCTGTCGGAGTTCAGCACGGCCTGGATCTGCATCGAGATCTCGGGCGTCAGGAACAGCCGGGCGCCGTCGATCGGGCTGGCGAACTTGACGCCTTCCTCGCTGATCTTGCGCAGCGCGCCCAGGCTGAAGACCTGGAAGCCGCCCGAGTCGGTGAGGATGGGCTTGTCCCAGGCCATGAAGCGGTGCAGGCCTTCGTGGGCACGGATGATGTCCAGCCCCGGGCGCAGCCACAGGTGGAAGGTGTTGCCCAGGCAGATCTGCGCGCCGATGCCGGCGAGCATGTCCGGCGTCATCGCCTTGACCGTGCCATAGGTGCCGACCGGCATGAAGACCGGTGTTTCGACCGTGCCGTGGTTCAGCGTCAGGCGGCCGCGGCGGGCGCCGCCGTCGGTGGTGAGGAGTTCAAACTGCATCGTGTTCGGCGTTTTCGTTGCGGGTGAGGAACATCGCGTCGCCGTAGCTGAAGAAGCGGTAGCGCCGGGCGATGGCGTGGGCGTAGGCGCGGCGGATCTCGTCCATGCCGGCGAAGGCGGAGACGAGCATCAGCAGCGTGGATTTGGGCAGGTGGAAGTTGGTGACCAGCGCATCGACGACCTGGAAGTGGAAGCCGGGCAGGATGAAGATCTCGGTCTCGCCGCTGCCGGCGGAGAGCGGGCCGTCCTGCGCAGCGGCTTCCAGCGCCCGCATGCTGGTGGTGCCGACGGCGATGACGCGGCCGCCGGCGGCGCGGGTGGTCGCGATGGCATCGACCGTCTGCTGCGGGATCACGTAGCGCTCGCGGTGCATGCGATGTTCACCGAGGTCGTCGACCCGTACCGGCTGGAAGGTGCCGGCGCCGACATGCAGCGTCAGCCAGGCGCAGCGTGCACCCTTTGCCGCGATGCGGGCGAGGGTGGCTTCGTCGAAATGCAGGCCGGCGGTCGGTGCGGCGACCGAGCCGGGCTCGCGCGCGAACACGGTCTGGTAGCGGCTTTCGTCGTCGTCGCCGGCGGCGCGCTGGATGTAGGGCGGCAGCGGCAGCTTGCCGTGGCGTTCCAGCAGTTCGAACAGGTCTTCGCCGGCGGGAAAGCGCAGGTGGTAGAACTCGCCGGCGCGGCCGAGCACCTCGACCTCGAAGGCATCGGCCAGGCGCAGCGTGCTGCCGGTTTTGGGCGACTTGCTCGCGCGTACCTGGGCGAGCGCTTCGTGCGGGCCGACGGCACGCTCGATCAGCACTTCGACCTGGCCGCCGCTGGCCTTGACGCCGTGAAGGCGGGCATGGATCACGCGGGTGTCGTTGAACACCAGCAGGTCGTTCGGGCCGATCAGTTCGGGCAGGTCGGCAAAATGGCGGTCGAGCAGGGTGCCGTCCCTGTCTGCCGGCACGACCAGCAAGCGGCTTGCACTGCGTTCGGCGAGTGGCGCCTGGGCGATCAGATCCGGCGGCAGGGGGTAGTCGAAATCGTTCAGCGTGAGCTGCATGTAATCAGGTGAATGGAGTCGGGTGGATGGAAGCAGGCACGGCCCGTCGGCATGCCCTGGGTGTCCTGCTTGCCGCGGCGAGCGGTATTCGTGGATAATGCGCGGCTTCCCAGCCGGGATGGCGGAATCGGTAGACGCAGCGGATTCAAAATCCGCCGCCGCAAGGTGTGTGGGTTCGAGTCCCACTCCCGGCACCACATGAAATCAATGGGTTACGTAAGCATGGAGTGGCGGAGGCCCGCCATTTTAGGGTTTTTGCTGCAATTTTGCAGCATCAGGCCCGTTCATCCCCTCTCCGCTTGCCTATCCCAGGAGCCTGGGCTTCGACGGCCCCGCTCAGGCATTGGTGGCGCATCAGCCTCCATGGACGGCCTTCGAGCCACGATGTGAGGGGGCTGGATGGAGCCGGGCATGCGTCCCTCCTTCCCTCCATGCCTGCCGCATCCTGCGCAGATTCAGTGCCATGCCGCGCCCGGCCTGCTCGCCCCATTGCCGCAGCGCCACCACGACGGGGAACGCCGATGCGCGCGGCGGCGGCTGCGTGAAAGATTCGTCGAGCATGGACCGTCGCCAGTCCAGAGAAAAACGCTGAGCTCCGGCCGATGGATTCCCTTGGCCATCCTGGAGTGCTGCCTTGTCGCCCTTGCGGTTGCGCCGGTTTCTCAGCATCCATGCGGCATGCAACCCTGTCCGTGGTGCGTGCCGCAAAGAGCGGTTTCCCTGGCGATTGCCATTGCTGCCGTCTTCGCTGCTTCCTGGCTGAAGGTGCAAGTCTTCTACGCGTCCGGCAAGGTGCGCCGTCAGGCACCATTCTGGTGATCCGGGCACTGTTGCAGTGCATCATTCGTGGATACCGCATTCCGTTTCCCCGGAAACAGGCGAGTTTCGCCCTGTTTTCGTGCTGGCACGAAATCTGCTGTGTGCTCATTGCTCGCCGCAACGGTGCTGCGAGCAAGAACCTCCGCCAATGAGGGTGGACGTTGGTAGTCATGGCCCTGTCTCGGTCCATGTCGGCCACTGAATCCATCTGATTTCGAACCGCGTTCCGCGGAGGTCTTCATGCTTGCGCCGGGCCAGGCCCGCTGCGCCGGTATCGGCAGCCTCTCGGGGCCCGAATGAGTGATACCAGCATGAAGATCGTTCTCGTCGGCCACGGCATGGTCGGCCACAAGTTCCTCGAAGCGCTCCGGCAGTTGCAGTTTCCGGCGGCCGACGTCACCGTGTTGTGCGAGGAGCCGCGTACGGCCTACGACCGCGTGCATCTGTCGGAATTCTTCGCCGGCAAGACGGCGGAAGACCTGTCGCTGGTCGAGCCGGGTTTTTTTGCCGATACCGGTTTCGACCTGCGTTTGAACAACCGCGTGGCTGCCATCGACCGCCGCGCGAAGACGGTGACGACGCAGGACGGCGTCACCCTGTCCTACGACAAGCTGGTGCTGGCCACCGGGTCCTATCCCTTCGTGCCGCCGGTCAAGGGTAGCGACCGTGGGCAATGTTTCGTCTATCGCACGATCGAGGACCTCGAGGCGATGAAGGAGGCCAGCGCGATCTCGCGCAAGGGCGTCGTGGTGGGCGGTGGGCTGCTTGGCCTGGAGTGTGCCAAGGCCTTGCGCGACCTCGGCCTGGAGACCCATGTGGTCGAGTTTGCGCCGCGACTGATGGCGGTGCAGGTCGACGACGATGGCGGGCGCATCCTGCGCAGCAAGATCGAGGCGCTGGGCGTGCAGGTGCATACCGAGCGCAACACTCTGGAGATCACCGACGGCCGCCAGGCCCGCCACCGGATGGTGTTCGCCGATGGCAGCCATCTGGAAACCGACATGATCGTGTTCTCCGCCGGCATTCGCCCGCGCGACGAACTGGCGCGCCAGAATGCGCTCGCGGTCGGCGCCCGCGGCGGCATCGCGATCGACGACCAGTGTCGCACCAGCGATCCGGACATCTACGCCATCGGCGAATGCGCGGCCTGGCGCGACCAGACTTTCGGCCTGGTCGCGCCAGGCTACGAGATGGCGCGTATTGCCGCGCGCCAGCTTGCGGGCGAGGCCGGGGTGGTTTTCGCCGGCGCCGACATGAGCACCAAGCTCAAGCTGATGGGTGTCGATGTGGCCAGCATCGGCGACGCCCACGGCCGGACGCCGGGCTGTCGCAGCTTCCGTTATACCGACGAATGCAAGCAGATCTACAAGAAGATCGTCGTCAGCGCCGACGGCAAGCACCTGCTCGGCGCAGTGCTGGTGGGCAATGCCGACGAATATGGCACCCTGCTGCAGATGGCCCTGAACGGCATCGCGCTGCCGGAGGCTCCGGAGTTCCTGATCCTGCCGGCAGGTGACGGCAAGGCCCGGCCCGGCCTCGGTGCGCATGAGCTGCCCGACAGTGCGCAGATCTGCTCGTGCAACAACGTCAGCAAGGGGCAGATCTGCACCGCGGTGGCCGAGGGCGCAACCAGCATCGGCGAGATCAAGGCCTGCACCAAGGCCGGCGCCACCTGCGGCGGCTGCGTGCCGCTGGTGACGCAGATCATGAAGGCCGAAATGGCCAAGCTCGGCATGGCGGTAACCGACCACCTGTGCGAGCATTTCCCTCATTCGCGCCAGGAGCTGTATCACCTGGTGCGCGTCGGCGGGATCCGCAGCTTCGATGAACTGCTCGCCCGCCACGGCCGCGGTCTGGGCTGCGACATCTGCAAGCCGACCGCGGCCTCGATCTTCGCCTCGTGCTGGAACGACTTCGTGCTCAAGGGCGAGCTTGCCAGCCTGCAGGACAGCAACGACTACTTCCTCGGCAACATCCAGAAGGACGGCAGCTACTCGGTGGTGCCGCGCATGCCCGGTGGCGAGGTGACGCCCGACGGCTTGATCGCAGTCGCCCAGGTGGCGAAGAAGTACGGCCTCTACACCAAGATCACCGGTGGCCAGCGGGTGGACCTGTTCGGCGCCCGTGTCGAGCAGTTGCCGCTGATCTGGGAAGAGCTGATCGCCGCCGGCTTCGAATCCGGCCATGCCTACGGCAAGTCGCTGCGCACGGTGAAGAGCTGTGTCGGCTCGACCTGGTGCCGCTACGGCGTGCAGGACTCGGTGGGCTTGGCGGTCGAACTGGAGAACCGCTACAAGGGCCTGCGCGCACCGCACAAGATCAAGTTCGGCGTCTCCGGCTGCACCCGCGAATGCGCAGAGGCGCAGGGCAAGGACGTCGGCATCATTGCCACCGAGCGCGGCTGGAACCTCTACGTCTGCGGCAACGGCGGCATGAAGCCGCGCCACGCCGAGCTGATCGCCAGCGATCTCGACAAGGCAGCCCTGGTGCGTCTGATCGACCGCTTCCTGATGTTCTACGTGCGCACCGCCGACCGCCTGCAGCGCACCAGCACCTGGCGCGACAACCTCGAAGGCGGGCTGGATTACCTGAAGGCGGTGCTGATCGACGATTCGCTGGGCATCGGCGACGAACTCGAGCGCCAGATGCAGCACGTGGTCGATACCTACCAGTGCGAGTGGAAGACCGCGGTCACCGACCCCGGCGTGCGCAGGCGCTTCCGTAGTTTCGTGAACGACCCGCAGCCCGACGCGCGCATCGTCTTCGTCGAGGAGCGCGGCCAGATCCGGCCCGCCCGCACCGACGAGCGCGACCCGGCGCTGGTGGCAACTCCCGAACTGAGCACCTGAATCCACCGAGGACCACCCCATGAGTACCAAGAAACCGCGCTGGACCGCCGTCTGCAAAATCGGCGACATCTTGCCCGGCACCGGCGTCTGCGCGCTGGTGGAGGACTGCCACGTTGCCGTCTTCCGCCTGGGCGAGGACGGCTTCTACGCCATCGACAACATCGACCCCCGCTCCGGCGCCAGCGTGCTGTCGCGCGGACTGGTCGGCAATCTCGGCGAGCATCTCGTCGTCGCTTCGCCGCTGTACAAGAACCATTTCGATCTGCGCACCGGAGCCTGCCTCGAGATGCCGGAGCATTCGGTGCGTGCGCACCGGGTGCAGGTGCGCGGTGAAGCGGTCTTCGTTTCCCTTTCCCCCCTTTCCTGATCCAAGGCCATTTTCCGAGAGGTCCCCCATGGCATACCTGGCTCCTGCCGAATTCGTCACCAAGATGATCGACGCCGGCGAATCCAAGCTCCTGATGTCCACCCGCGACACCCTGATCCGTGCCTACATGGCCGGTGCCATCCTGGCGCTGGCTGCAGCCTTCGCCGTGTCGGTGACGGTCAACACCGGCAACCCGCTGCTTGGTGCGCTGCTCTTCCCGGTCGGTTTCTGCATGCTCTACCTGCTCGGCTTCGACCTGCTCACTGGCGTGTTCACGCTGGCTCCGCTGGCGGTCTTCGACCGCCGGCCCGGCGCCACCTGGGGCGGAGTGATGCGCAACTGGTCGCTGGTGTTCGTCGGCAACTTCGCCGGTGCGATCACGGTGGCGGTGTTCATGGCCATCATCTTTACTAACGGCTTCACCGAGGCGCCCAATGCCATCGGCCAGAAGATCGGCCACATCGGTGAAGGCCGCACCATCGGCTACGCCGAGCACGGCGCGGCCGGCATGCTGACCCTGTTCGTGCGGGCGGTGATGTGCAACTGGATGGTGTCGACCGGTGTGGTCGCGGCGATGATGTCCACCAGCGTGTCGGGCAAGGTGATTGCGATGTGGATGCCGATCCTGGTGTTCTTCTACATGGGTTTCGAGCACAGCATCGTGAACATGTACCTGTTCCCCTCCGGCCTGATGCTCGGCGGCCAGTTCACCTTCATGGATTACATGTTGTGGAACGAGATCCCGACGGTGCTGGGAAATCTGGTTGGTGGTCTCACCTTCGTCGGCGCCACGTTGTACTCCACACATTACAAGACCGCGCCCAAGCGCAAGATTGCCTGAGCGCTGCCGGCTCCCGATGCGCAAGCCGCCACGCGTATCCGTCGGCCAGCATTCGCTGGCCGGCGCCCATCCGACCAACCAGGATTTCCACGGCGCCATGCTGCCGGGCGGAAACCTGCTGGCCACCAAGGGCATCGTGCTGGCACTGGCCGACGGCATCAGCTCGAGCCGCGTCAGCCATCTGGCTAGCCAGACCGCAGTCCACTCCTTTCTGGAGGACTACTACGCCACTTCCGAAGCCTGGACGGTGCGCCGCGCGGCTCAGTGTGTGCTGGGCGCGACCAACGCCTGGCTGCATGGCCAGACGCAGCGCGGCGAGGGCTGTTTCGACAAGGACCGCGGCCATGTGTGCACCTTCAGCGCGCTGGTGCTGAAAGGGCGTGATCTGCACCTGCTGCACGTCGGCGACTCGCGTATCTACCGGCTGCATCCGCAGTCGCTGGAGCAATTGACGGAGGACCACCGGATCCGCCATTCGTCGGTCGAGAGCTATCTCGCCCGCGCGCTCGGCACCAGCTCGCACGTCGAGATCGACTACGCTTGCTGGGAGGCCGAGCGTGGAGAAATCTATGTGCTGGCGACGGACGGGGCCTATGAATACCTCGACGCCACACTCGTCCATTGCGGTATCGCCCGCCATCCCGACGATCTCGATGCAGCGGCCGCGTGGCTGGTGGCGCAGGCGCGCGCGGCCGGCAGCGAGGACGACGCCACGCTGCAATTGCTGCGGATCGACGAACTGCCACAGGACGAAGCGCCAAAGGCACAGCTGCGGCGGGAAGGGCTGGCCCTGCCGTCGGTGCTGACGCCGCGCACGGTGTTCGAAGGCTTCACCATCGTGCGCGAGTTGCAGGTGAGCGCGCGCAGCCACGTCTTCCTCGCGGTGGATGAGGACAGCGGCCGGCAACTGGTGCTGAAGACGCCATCGGTCGATCTGCGCGGGGATGCGGACTATCTCGACAGTTTCGTGCTGGAGGAGTGGGTGGCGCGGCGCGTCGATAGTCCGCACGTCATCAAGGCCTGGCCGGGCGAGCGCCGGCGTGCTCATCTCTACGTGGCGATGGAGTACATCGAGGGGCAGACGCTGGCGCAATGGATGATCGACCATCCGAAGCCGCCGCTCGACGTCGTGCGCGGTATCGTCGGGCAACTGGCGCAGGGCCTGCAGGCATTGCACGGCCGCGACATGCTGCATCGCGATCTGCGCCCCGAGAACGTGATGATCGACCGCAACGGTACGGTCAAGCTGATCGACCTGGCGAACGTGCATGTCGCCGGACTGGCCGAGGGGTGGCGCGAGCCGGCGCATGCCATCCCGCCCGGCACCCTGCAGTACATGGCGCCGGAATGCCTGCTCGGCCAGGCGGCCGGCGTGGAGGCGGATCTGTTCTCGCTGGCCGCCATCTCCTACCAGATGCTCTGTGGCCAGCTACCTTACGGCCTGAGCGCAGCGCGCGTACGGACGCAGCATGATCTGCGCAAGCTGCGCTACGTGCCGCTGCGCCACTTCCGGCCCGAATTGCCGCCGTGGCTGGATGCGGTGCTCGGCAAGGCGCTGCATCCGGTGCCGACGAAGCGGCAGCAAGTGATTTCGGAGTTCGTGCACGACCTGAGCGCGCCAGGTGCGAGTTTCCTGCGATCACGGCGGACGCCGTTGGCGGAGCGCGATCCGGTGCTGTTCTGGAAGTGCCTGTCGATCGTGCTGGCGTTGCTCGTGGTGGCGCTCGTGTTCTGCATCGACGCGGGGCGGCATTGAGCCGGCGGATGGATGAGGGTTTCTGTCCGCGCGGCTTACGCCGGCTGCTGGCCTTCGTTCGCCGCGGCGCTGATCGCGCGTACCGCAGGATGGGTCAGCCGGCGCTCCACCGAGATGGCGTAATAGGTTTCGACGACGCCGTCGGCCGTGCCCAGATGAACCATCGCATCCTGGCGGCAGAGCTGTTCGCCGACCGCCAGGGCGCTGGGGAAGATGCCGGCACCGGCTTCGGCGAAGGCGCGCATCAGCGCGCTGTCGTCGAACTCGCCGACGATGTGTGGCTTCAGCCCGGCGGTGTCGAGCCAGCGCAGCAGCGGGCCGCGCACCGCGGCTTCGCTGCCCGGCAGCAGCAGCGGCGCGCCGTTCAGGCTGTGCGGAAAGTCGCTGTTCAGGGCCTCGGCCAGGCTGGGAGCGGCGAAGAAGCCGATGGTCGATTCGCTCAGCTTGTGGCTGTAGCCGCGCACGTCCGTGTTCGGCGGCATCGGGCCGTCGGCGAGTACGACGTCGAGTTTGTGGATCGCCAGTTCTCCGAGCAGGGCGTCGAACTTGCCTTCGCGGCAGACGATGCGCATCGGCTCGGCCAGTGTCATCGACGGCGCCAGCAGCAGCCAGGCGATCGTCTTCGGCACCACGTCGGCGACGCCGACGCGAAAGGGAACCGCAGGGCCGCTGGCGCGGCTGCGGATCGCTTCTTCCAGTTCGTCGCCAAGACGGAAAATTTCTTCGGCATAATCGAGGGCGACGCGCCCGGTGTCGGTCAGTGCCAGCCCGCGCCCCTGGCGCTTGAACAGGCTGACGCCGAGTTCGGCTTCGAGCGTGGCGATCTGGCCCGACAAGGTTTGTGGCGCAAGTCCGGAACGTTCTGCTCCACGCACGATCCCACCTGCTCGGGCGACGGTCCAGAAGTGATGCAGCTGCTTGTAGTTGATCATGGCCGGCTCCCGGGTATCGTGAATACTTCGAAAAAATCGGATGCATATTCTGTTGAACCGAGATTCTATCGAAGCGTCTGAGGTTTAGTATCCGGCAGGCGTGCAGCCTGGCGGTGATGCGCAACTACCAATAAGGAGACTCGAGATGCGAATCGACCTGCATTGTGAGGGCGTCGAAGCCGCGCCCGTCCTGCGTGATTACGTGACCCGCCGGATGGGCTTCGCAATCGGACGTTTTCGTGACCACATCCAGTGGGCGCGCGTGAAAGTGGCCGACGTCAATGGCCCGCGCGGCGGCCAGGACAAGCGTTGCGTGGTACAACTGCGCCTGCGCAACCTGCCCGACGTGGTGTTCGCCATCACGCAGCTCGACGTTCGCGCTGCGATCGACCAGGCTGCCGAACGTGTCGCGCGTGTGCTTGCCCAGCGCGTGCGCCGTGTCCAGCGACCGAACCGGGCCCGCATCGCGTCGATGCAGGCGCAGCCGGCCTGACGTCAGAGCGCTGACGCCGGGGCAATCCGATACATCCAAAACAAAACCCACTGACCGGAGGAAGCAAGACCATGGAAAACCGCCTTTCGACGACGACCCGCTCCGAAGCATCGGTGCTGTCGACCAACAAGGTCATCCGCAACACCTACATGCTGCTGTCGCTGACGCTGGCCTTCTCCGCACTGACGGCCGGGCTGTCGATGGCGATGGGGCTGCCGCACCCGGGGCTGATCATCACCCTGGTCGGCTATTTCGGCCTGCTGTTCCTGACGACGAAGTTCCGCAACAGCGGCCTGGGCATCCTGTTCGTGTTCGCGCTGACGGGCTTCATGGGCTTCACGCTCGGCCCGATCATCTCGGCCTACATGTCGCTGCCCAACGGTGATTCCATCGTGATGCAGGCGATGGCCGGCACTGCGGCGATCTTCCTCGGCCTGTCGGCCTACGCGGTGACCACCAGGAAGGACTTCTCCTTCATGGGCGGCTTCCTGATGGTCGGCATCCTGGTGGCCTTCCTGGCCGGCCTGGGCGCGATCTTCTTCGAGATCCCGGCGCTGTCGCTGACCGTTTCCGCCGCTTTCGTGCTGCTGATGTCGGGCCTGATCCTTTACGAGACCAGCAACATCATCCATGGCGGCGAGACCAACTACGTGATGGCGACGGTGACGCTGTTCGTGTCGATCTTCAACCTCTTCACCAGCCTGCTGCACCTGCTGGGCTTCATGAACAACGACTGACCGCCGGCACTGCCGGTGCCGTGTGCGGGGTGGTTGCCGGAAGGCGGCCACCCCGCTTGTTTTAGGCGTTCAGGCCGGCTTCCCGGGCATGTTCGCCCGAATGTGATGGGCACGGACCGGTCCGTGTGGCGCTACAATGGCGCACATTTCTCAGTGGGAACGGTTGGATGAAGACCACTTTTCTGGATTTCGAACAGGCGGTTGCCGAACTGGAAGCGAAGATCGACCAGTTGCGTTTCGTGGCGGACGACCCCGCCGTGGACATCTCCGAGGAGATCGCCCGCCTCGAAGCCAAGAGCCAGTCGCTGACCAAGGACATCTACGCCAAGCTGACGCCGTGGCAGATCGCGCAGGTCGCGCGCCACCCGCAGCGGCCTTACACGCTCGACTACGCCCGGCACATCTTCACCGACTTCGAGGAGCTGCACGGCGACCGCGCATATGCCGACGACAAGGCCATCGTCGGCGGCCTGGCGCGTTTCAACGGCGAGAGCTGCGTCGTCATCGGCCACCAGAAGGGCCGCGACACCAAGGAAAAGATCGCGCGCAACTTCGGCATGCCGCGGCCCGAGGGCTATCGCAAGGCGATGCGGCTGATGAAGCTGGCCGAGAAGTTCGGCCTGCCGGTGTTTACCTTCGTCGATACGCCGGGCGCCTATCCCGGCATCGGCGCCGAGGAGCGCGGCCAGTCCGAAGCGATCGGCCACAGCCTCTACCTGATGGCCGAACTGCGCGTGCCCATCATCGCCACCATCATCGGCGAAGGCGGCTCCGGCGGTGCGCTGGCGATCGCGGTCGGCGACCAGGTGCTGATGCTGCAATACTCCACTTATTCGGTGATCTCGCCCGAAGGCTGCGCGTCGATCCTGTGGAAGAGTGCCGACAAGGCGGCCGAGGCGGCCGAGACCATGGGCATCACCGCGGCGCGGCTGAAGTCGCTCGGCCTGGTCGACAGGGTCGTCAATGAGCCGATTGGCGGTGCCCATCGCGATCACCGCGCGATGGCGGCGTCGCTGAAGCTGGCGCTGGCCGAATCGCTGCGCCAGCTGGAGCATCTGTCGCCTTCCGAACTCGTGGCGCAACGCTACGAGAAGCTGATGAGCTACGGCCGCTTCAAGGAACAGGCGGCCTGAAGCCATGTTGCCGGAGGCCGCTTCCCGCAGCTTGAAGGCGGCGGGAGTCGGCCCGGGCGCGCGCCTGTGCTGCGCGCTGTCGGGCGGCGTCGATTCGGTCGTGCTGCTCCATGTCCTGCATGACCTGGCGCCGCGCCTGGGGTTTTCCCTTCAGGCCGCCCACGTCCATCATGGCCTCAGCCCGAACGCGGATGCGTGGGCCGAAGCCTGCGGGCGGCTCTGTGCGCAGTTGCAGGTTCCCTTCTCCTTGTTCCGCGTGACCGTGCCGCGCGACGATGCCGCCGGGCTCGAAGCCGCCGCCCGCCGCGAGCGCCATGCGGCGCTCGATGGCGTCGATTGCGACTGGCTGGTGCTGGGCCACCATCTCGACGACCAGGCCGAAACCTTGCTGTTCCGGCTGCTGCGGGGCAGCGGCGTGCGCGGTGCGGCGGCGATGGCGGCATGCGAGCCGCCGCAGGCCGGCCGGCCGGGGCGGCTGCGGCTGCTGCTCGATTGCCGCCGCGCCGGGATCGAAGCCTGGGCGCGCCGCCACGGGCTGTGCTGGGTCGAGGACGAAAGCAACGCGGTGCTGGATTACCGCCGCAATCATCTGCGCCATCGCGTGCTGCCGGTGATCGGCGAGCGCTTTCCGGCGGCAGCTGTGACCTTGGCACGGGCGGCAGGGCATTTCCGCGAAGCGAGCGATCTGCTCGACGAGCTCGCCGAACTGGATCATGCCGCCTGCGGCAGGCAGGCGCTGAAGCGCGAGCGCCTGCTGGCCTTGCCCGACGCCCGCATCGCCAATCTGCTGCGCTGGCTGGCGCGGCGGCAGGGCTTCCGCGCGCCCGGTCGGGTTCGGCTGGGCGAGGCGCTGCGCCAGATGCGTGCGGTGCCGGCTTCCCGTCCATTGCGCCTCGAACTGGGCGATCTGGCCTGCTGCATCTACCGGGGTGAACTGTGGCTGGAGGCGAGCCTCGTCGAAGACCCGCAGCCGCAGCCCTGGCAGGGCGGGGCACGTCTGCCGTGGGGGGCGGGCAGCGTCGATTTCCGTCCCACCGTCGGTGCAGGCATCGCCCGTGCCGCAATCGACGGCCTGGCGCCGGTGGTGCTGGATGCGTATCGGCCCGGCCTGAAAATGCGCCTGGGCGTGGGGCGGCCGCGGCGCAGCTTCAGGAAGCTGTGCCAGGAAGCGGGGGTTGCGGCCTGGATGCGCGAACGCCTGCCCGTGCTGTGGATCGGCGGCGAAGCGGCCTGGATCGGCGGCATCGGCGTCGCCGCGGATTTCGCCTGCGAGGCCGGCGGCGCCGGCCTGGTGCCGGAGTGGAGGCCGGGGGGGGAGGAAAGCCGGTGACGACCGGCCCGCAGCAGCTTCAGCCGCGCAGGTCGGTCAGGATCTGCGCCAGTTCCACCGCCGAGCGAACGGCCATCTTGTCGAAGATGCGGGAGCGGTGCGCTTCGACGGTGCGCATCGAGATCGACAGCTCGTCGGCGATGACCTTGTTGTATTTGCCTTCCAGGATCAGCTCCATGACTTCGCGTTCGCGCTGCGTCAGCGTCGCCAGCCGGGCTTCGATCGCCTCGCGGTTGGCCGCGGCGCGCTGGCGTTCGGCATCGAGCGCGAGCGCCTTTTCCACCAGTTCGACCAGGTCGTGGTCGTTGAAGGGCTTCTCGATGAAATGGAACGCGCCCTTCTTCAGCGCCGCCACCGCCATCGGCACGTCGCCGTGGCCGGTGATGAAGATCACCGGCAGGCGGCAGCCGCGCGCCAGCAGGGCGTCGAAGCATTCGAGCCCGCTCATGCCCGCCATGCGGATGTCGAGGACGATGCAGCCCTGCCATTCCGCCTGCCAGGCGGCGAGGAACTGTTCGCCGCCTTCCCAGGCCCGGCAGGCGACGTTGCGCGTCTTGAACAGCCACTGAAGGGCGTCGCGGATGGCGTCGTCGTCGTCGATGATGTGCGCGAAAGCCGGGTTCATGCGTTTTCCACGGGAAGCGTCAGGGTGAAGATGGTACCGCTGCCGGGCTTCGTGTCGAAAGTGAGGCGGCCGCGGTGGAGTTCGGCGATCGAGCGGCAGATGTTGAGCCCCATGCCCATGCCTTCGCTCTTGGTGGTGAAGAAGGGTTCGAACAGGCGGGCGGCAGTGTCGGCGGGGATGCCGCAGCCGTGGTCGGTGACGCGGACCGCGACCGATCGGCCTTCGAGCCGGGTGGTGACGAGAATCTTCCGCTTGGCGGCCGGGGTGTCGCGCATTGCGTCCATGCCGTTGCGCACCAGATTGACGATGATCTGCTCGATCATCACCGCGTCGGCCGTGACCTGGGGAAGGTCCGGGGCCAGATCGAGGATGAGCTGCATCCGCCGCTTGCGGACATCCGCTTCGGTCAGGCCGGCGGCATCGCGCACGACGGCATTGAGATCGAGCGGGTCGAGCCGCGGCTCCGAGCGGCGCACGAAGTCGTGCACCCGGCGGATGATCTCGCCGGCGCGGCGGGCCTGGCGCCCGATCTTGCGCTGGATGTCGAGTAGCTCGTCGCGGTCGGTGTCGGTCGTCTGCAGGTGGTTCAGGCAGCCGTCGGCATAGCTTGCGATGGCGGTGAGGGGCTGGTTGAGTTCATGCGCGAGGGTGGAGGCCATCTCGCCCATCGTGACCAGGCGTGAGGTGGCCTGCAGCCGCTCGTTCTGCTGGCGTGCCAGTTCCTGGGCCTGTTTCTGTTCGGTGATGTCGAGCACCGATCCCATCCAGCCGGTGTGGCGGCCGGCGGCATCGATCAGCGGCGCTTCGAACAGCAGCACGTCGACCATCTCGCCATTCTTGCGGCGGAAGCGCAGTTCGATGCCTTCGGGCGTCGAGCCGGTGTCTTCCAGGCGGTCGAGCAATTGCTGGCGCTGTTCGGTGTGGTTCGGCAGCCAGTAGGGCAGCGGGGGTTCGAGGCCGACCAGTTCGTCGGCGCTGTAGCCGGTCATGCGGCAGAAGGCGGAGTTCACGTAAGTGAGGCGGCCGTCGAGGTCGCGGGCCCGCATGCCGGTCAGCATCGAATCCTCCATCGCCTTGCGGAAGGCCGATTCGGCGCGCAGCGCGATCTCGGCCTGCTGGCGGCGGGCGAGCTGGCGCCTGAGCTGGGCCACGCTCCAGACGATGACGCCGCCGAGGAGCACGATCGAAGCAGCCAGCAGCACCGGGATCCAGCGCGTCTCGGGCCGGTACGCGGTGATCTGCAGGCTCAGGCCGTGGCCGGGCGGCTCGAAGGGAATCTGGTAGTCGAGCTGCGACGACAGCGGCGCGACCTTCGATTTGGCGGCGATCTCACGCCCGTCGCCATCGAGTACCGCGACCCGGTAGCGCGTGGAGAACCACCAGGGCAGATCGCGGACGACGATGTCGTTCAGCGAATAAACGCCGGTCACCAGGCCTTTCAGCGCGTTGTCGGACCAGACCGGGATGTGCACTTCGAAGCGATGCTTGCCGTTGCTGCCCGGATAGGGCGGGCCGTAAGTGGGGCGGCCGATGTTGCGTGCGAGCTCGAAGGGCGTGTCGGCGAGGGAAAGCTCGGCCGCCTCGTCCGGATTCGGGGCGGGGAGCGGCGGCATGGCACCGACCAGCGTGCCGTCCGGTGCGCGCCAGAGGATGCGCACCAGCCCCCGCCCCTGGGTCAGCAGGTGTGCCAGCCGGGCTTCGGTCTGTTGGTGCCGCTGGGAGACGAACAGATCCGGGCCGAGCTGCTGGAGATCCGCTTCGTTGCGGTCAAGCTCGAAACGGAGATTCTGCTCCATCCACAGTACGTCGCTGATCAGTGTCGATCGTTGCTCGTCGGCGTCGTACTGGCGTGTCAGCCACACGAGTGCGGCGATCGCTGCCAGGAACAGCGGCAGGGCGAAGTAGGAGACCCGGCCTACCCAGCGGGCGCGTCCGGCCGTGGCGGGGGGGAGAGTGTCGTCGGCGTGGGTCATGAGGCCTGGGTCATGGGGTCTGTGTGCGGATGGTACCCGGCTGGAACTGCGGATTTCCACAATAGAACCTGTTGGCAGGTACAAAGGATACTGATGGGGCTGTGCAGAAAAACTTATCGGTGCAGTCAACCACGTTGGGCACCATCGTCCGGCGGGGGAATGCAAACGTCAATATGAACGCTGTTCATTCGGAGGAGAGAAAACCATGAAGATCCGTGCACTTCTGGTGGGTTTGGTCGCTGTCGGCCTGTCGGCTGCCGCTGTCGCTGCAGACCCGATCGTCATCAAGTTCAGCCACGTCGTCGCGCAGGACACGCCCAAGGGCAAGGCTGCCGAAAAGTTCAAGGAACTGGCCGAGAAATACACCAGCGGTGCGGTCAAGGTCGAGGTGTACCCGAACAGCACGCTGTACAAGGACAAGGAAGAAATGGAAGCGCTGCAGCTGGGCGCGGTGCAGATGCTGGCGCCGTCGCTGGCCAAGTTCGGCCCACTGGGCGTGCGCGAGTTCGAAGCCTTCGACCTGCCCTACATCTTCGATGGCTACGATGCCCTGCACAAGGTCACCAAGGGTCCGGTCGGCCAGCAACTGCTGGACAAGCTGGAGCCGCGCGGCATCAAGGGCCTGGCCTACTGGGACAACGGCTTCAAGTCCTTCTCGGCCAACACCCCGATCGCCAAGCCGGAAGATCTGCGCGGCAAGAAGATGCGCATCCAGTCGTCCAAGGTGCTCGAGGAGCAGATGCGCCAGATCAGGGCGCTGCCGCAGGTGATGGCCTTCTCGGAAACCTACCAGGCCTTGCAGACCGGCGTGGTGGACGGCACCGAGAATCCGCACTCCAACCTGTACACGCAGAAGATGCATGAAGTGCAGAAACACCTGGCGCTGACCGACCACGGCTATCTGGGCTATGCGGTGATCACCAACAAGAAGTTCTGGGACGGTCTGCCCGCCGAGGTGCGCAGCCAGCTCGACAAGGCGATGGACGAGGCCACCGACTACGCCAACCGGATCGCCAAGGAAGAGAACGACAAGTCGCTGGAAGCGGTGCGGGCCGCGGGCAAGACCGAGATCCGCGAGCTGAGCGACGAAGAGCGTGCGGCCTTCATCAAGGCGCTGGTGCCGGTGCACAAGAAGATGGAATCGCGCGTGGGCGCGGCGACGATCAAGTCGATCTACGACGCCACCGGCTTCGAT